>CAVVOZ010000011.1:0-89107 GCA_963749975.1 uncultured Candidatus Rokubacteria bacterium
ATCTCGGGGAGGCCAGGCTTGCCGATCTTGAGCGACTCCAGGTAGGCGTCGTACCAGCTTTGCGGCATCTTGGGCTTGGCCTTGACCTCGGCGTTCGTCCAGGTCGACGCCGCGGCCCACCCCGACGCCGGCCAGGAGCTCGCGGACCGCGTTCTGCTTGTTCGTGGACCAGCAGCAGAACAGGTACGCGGCCTCCTTGTTCTTGCTCTGGGACGAGACGGCCATCGCGTTCGTGAAGGTGCACGTGTAGTGGCCGCCCGGACCCGCCGGCAGCACCGAGTACGCGACCTTGCCGGCGATCTTCGACTTGGCCGGGTCCTCGAACTGGTTGGCGAAGTTGACGCCGTCGAAGTAGATGCCGACCTGGCCCTGCATGAAGGCCGCCGAGCACTCGTACCAGTTGAAGTTCACGACACCCGGCGGCCCGTACTGGCGGAGCATGCCCGGCGTAGAGGTCCATGGTCTTGACCCACTCCGGGGTGTTGATGGCGGACTTGCCGTCCTTGCGTGAGGTAGTCGCCGCCCATGACGAACAGGAGGTAGGCCCACGGCGTCGCGTTCGCGTTCTTGAGCCCGCGGTAGACGATGCCGTACATGCCGGGGGGACCGTGGAGCGCCTTGGCCTGGCTCTCCATCTCGGCCACGGTCTTCGGCGCCTTCCACCCCTTCTGGTCGTACAGGTCCTTCCGGTAGAAGAGCACGAACGGATCGACGAACGTCGGGATGCCGCTGATCGACTTGTCCGGCTGTTGCACGGCCAGCTTCGCCCCCGGCAGGATGTCGTTCCAGTCGAAGTCGGGCGGCGTCAGGGTCGCGTCCTCGAGGTACTTGTTGATCGGCTGGTACCAGCCCGACTTCCAGAAGCGACGCTTCTCGACGTGCGTCGACGAGTGGAAGCCGTCGACGCCGCCCGAGCCGCCCGTCATCTCGACGACCAGCTTCTGGCGCCCCTGGACCTCCGGCAGGATCTCGTACTTGACCTTCATCCCGGTCATGGACTCGAACTCGGGGATGTACTTCACCATCTCGTCGACCCACGGGTGCTTGTAGAAGAGGAAGAACAGCTCCTTCCCCTGGAAGCGCTTCCAGTTGAAGCCCTGGGCGCGCGCGGGTGTGAAGACGAACGGCCCCGTGGCGGCGCCCGCGAGGGCGGCGCCCCCGAGGCGGAGCACGGTGCGGCGCGAGACGGCGTCGACGCGCGGGGTGAACCGAGTGTCGTCCATGACACCCTCCTTGGGCGTGCTAGGATCCAATTCGGCGTTCGGATGCGGCGAGTAGTCTGGGGCCAGCCGCCAGCGCCTGTCAAGGCGAGCCACCTCGGCTCGCCGATTCAACCTCGAGTGACCCGACGAGCCCACCGCCGGGTGTCGGAATGACGGGGAGGCCTTCGATGCGATTGGGTTGCATGCTGCCCACCCTCGGCCCGCTCGCCGGGCCGGACGCCCTGACGCGCGTCGCGCAGCGCGCCGAGGCGCTCGACTATCACTCGGTGTGGGTGGCGGACCGCCTCCTGTATCCGCTCGCCCCGCGGACCCCGTACCCGGCCACCCCCGACGGCTCCCTGCCGGAGTACTTCAAGCGTTGCATGGACCCAGTGGAGGCCCTCACCTTCGCGGCCGCGCACACGCGCCGCATCACCCTCGGGACGAGCATCCTCAACATGCCCTTCTACCACCCGGTCGTGCTCGCGCGACGGCTCGCCACGCTCGACGTCCTGTCCGGCGGGCGCCTCCGCGTCGGCCTCGGCCAGGCCTGGTCGGCCGACGAGCTCGAGGCGGTCGGCGCCGACCCCAAGATGCGGGCGTCGCGAGCCGACGAGTTCATCGGGGTGCTGAAGGCGATGTGGGGGCCGGATCCGGTGGAGTTCCAGGGACGGCACTTCCGGGTGGCGCGCTCGATCGTGGGACTCAAGCCCGTCCGGCGACCCCGTCCACCGATCTACCTGGCCGCTTACGTGGCGCCGGCGCTCCGGCGGACGGCGAGCCTCGCGGACGGCTGGCTGGCATCGAGCCTGCCGCTTGCCGCGGTCGAGCAGATGGTGCCGCAGCTTCACGCGCTCGCCCGCCAGGCAGGGCGCGATCCGGCCCACCTCGAAGTCATCTACATGGCGGGTGCCCAGATCACGGGCGCGCCCCTTCCCGAGGGCCAGCGCGGTGTTCTCTGCGGCAGCGCGGCGCAGGTGCGCGCCGACGTCGGGCGGCTCGGCGACGTCGGCTTCACCGAGGTGATCGGCTGGAGCGGCGGCGACACGCTCGACGCGACGCTCGCCGCGCTCGAGCGCTTCCGCGAGACCGTCGGATGACGGCGCCGCATCCGATCCGCTTCGGCGTCTTCACCGGAGTCGCCCAGACGACCTGGCCCGATCTGCTGGAGGTCTGGCGCCGCGCCGACGAGATGGGCTTCGACACGGGCTGGGTGCCCGACCACTTCTACGCGGGCTACGGTGATCCGGCGGGGCCGTGCTTCGAGGCCGGCACCGTGCTGGCCGCGGTGGCAGCCTGTACGCGCCGGATCGGCGTCGGGCCCCTCGTCCTCAGCAACACGTTCCGTCATCCGGCGGTCCTGGCCAACATGGCCGCGAGCCTCGACCACGTCGCCGCCGGGCGGTTCACCCTCGGGCTCGGCGCCGGCTGGATGCAATCCGAGCACGACGGCTACGGGCTCCCGTTCGGGACGACGCGCGAGCGCATCGAGCGGCTCGACGAGGCCCTGACCGTCATCCGGCGGCTCCACACCGAGCCCCGCGCCAGCTTCGCCGGGCGCTACTACCGTCTCGAGGACGCGCTCTGCGAGCCCAAGCCCCACGGCGGCCGGCGCCTTCCCGTCCTGATCGGCGGGGGCGGCGAGCGGCTGACGCTCCGGGTGGTCGCGAAGCACGCCGACGAGTGGAACGGCGAGGTCGGGCCCAGCGCGTTTGCCCGCAAGCTGGGCGTGCTCCGCGAGCACTGCCGCGCGGTCGGCCGCAACCCCGACGACATCCGGGTCTCCGTGGTGCTACGGAGCGAGGCCCAGGCCGAGGCGATGTGGGAGGCGATGGTTCGCATGAACAATCCGAACCTCGTGGCCGAGCGCCGGCGGCTCGAGGGGGAGGGCGTCCCGGCCGCCGAGCTCGAGGCGCGGCTGCGGGCGTGGGTCTGGGAGTCGCTGCTTCCCGTGGACGAGAGTCGGGCGGTGGACCGGCTCCACGAGTACGTCGCCGTCGGCGTCACGCACTTCATCGTGGCGGCCCGTCCGCCATACGACCTCGCGGGACTCGAGCGATTCCTGACGCGCGTGGCGTCACGGGTGCGCGTCTAGCCGTCTCGCAGGCTCGATCACCGAGGGGATCCGGCCCCCGCGACGCCGCGGCCGAAGACCGCCTGCGCCGGGTCGGGCGCGGCGGGTTCTCGCGGGCAGTGGCTTCGCCGTCTCACGGGCGCAGCAGGCGTCGTCTCCGCAGCTCGTTCTCGATCATCGCCGCCGTCTGCTCGGCGCCTTCCGTGTCGAGCGGACGACGCAGGGCCGGCGCCCGTGTCAGCGTCTCGTGCATGAGGCGCGCTAGGCGGGGCGGGCGACATCGTGCTTCGTCGACGACGTGGTCGACGCCACCCCGGGTGCGAAAGTGGAAGGCGAGGACGCGCTGCTCGTCGTTGCCGGGGTAAACGCGGGGCAAGACGATGCCCCGCGTGCCGCTCTGGTACAGCTCGGTCAGGGTGTTGTACCCACCTCTCCCGACGACGAGAGCGTACCGAGCCATGTGGGTCCCCAGCTGGGGCAGGAAGCGAACGATCCGGACCCGGGCGTGGCTCGGCGTGGCGGCGAGCGAGCCTCGAGAACAGGCCAGCGGGAAACCGGCCCCCCGTCACGACGTCGAGCGTGTAGCCGGGCCGTCGCTCGGCGAGGATCCTGAAGGCCTCGCACGTGAGGTCGATGGCCGGCGCGGCGTCGACGCCGCTCCCGAACGTCGCGAGGATGCGCTGCCCGTGGCGACGGGTCCGCGCGGGTGGCGGGCAGACATAGCCGACGAAGCGCAGGGGGGTCGCGAGCCCCCGGAGGAATGGGTGCCGTCGCAGAACCCGTTCGCGCTCGCGCGCCCCGACGTAGACGAGCATGAGGTCGACGTGCCGCTCGAGGAGCGTCCGCAGGCGCGTTCGCTCCCTCGGAGCGTACCGGCGGGAGGCGGCGCCTCGAAAGCCCGAGCACGTCAGCGCGCCCGGCGACGTCTCGCGCAACGTGGCCAGGGCGTCCCGGTAGAAGACCTCCTCGAGAAAGAACGGGAAGTGATCGAGCAGGACCCCGACGGGCCGCAGCCGTCGGACCAGCGCGCCGAGCAGCCGGCCCTGGTGGGCCCTCAGGCGCGTCGGCCGGCACGCCGGGCAGCGTGCTCACGACATCGGCGATGGGCCAGCGGCGCGGCGACGCCGTGGAGCGAAGCGCGAATGACGGGAGCGCGACCCGCCGAACGTGCGGATCGTCGAGGCCTGTCTCGAAGTCCGGTAGCGGCGAGACGACGTAGGCGGTCACTGACGCGCGCCTCACCAGCGCGCCGGCGATCTTCAGGCACCGCGCCAGGTGTCCGTAGCCGAACCTGGCCGACGACGCGAGGAGGAACGCCGGTCGCCCGGAGCCGGGGACCGCCGCGACGTCGGCAATCTCGCGGAGGCTAACCATCGGACACAGGACGGGCGGGGGGGACGGCGTGCACGTGCAGGATCTTGCCGCCCGGCGTCGTCAGGGGCGACCGACGCTCGACTCTCAGGAGTCCCATCTCTCGCCAAAGCGAGCCAGCGACGCGGGCGGCGCCGTTCCCGGCGGTGATGGCGTCCAGGAACGCGTCGGCGATCACGCCCTCCGGCAGGGAGCCGAGTCCCGGGTGCACGAGCAGGCGCAGCCGGGGCCGACCGTCCAGCGCTTCCTCCTCGACCAGCTGATAGTCGAGAGGCCCCCCGCCGAACCGTGCCGGTAACGTCTCCTCGAGCACCCGGACCACGTCGGCGTCGAGGAACGTCACTCCCCCGGCGGTGAGCTTCTCGAAGCTGCGGATGGCATGAAGGTGCGTCCGCCAGCCTAGCCGCTCGAGGGGACAGCCACACGACCGGGATCCCAGTACCGCCTGGTCACCCATCGAGACGTTCAGCAGGATGAGAGGGGACGTGAGTCGGAGAGAGGACAGGCACACCGCGTGTGATGGCAGGGCAGGGGGGCCCCCGGGACCGGGCTGGACCACCGCGTGGAGGTCCTGGTACACGTGCACGTCGTCGGGCGCTGCCGGCGAGAGGCAGCCGTAGGCGACGACCCCGCCGCTCTCCGCGCTTCCGTAGTCCGGGACGGCGTCGACCCCTGCCGCACGCATGGCGGCCAGCCGCGCGGCCGTCACGGGCTCACCCGTCACAGTCAGCCGCGCGCCATGGATGTCGACCCCGGCTTCGGCCGCCGCCTGCACCGCGCGCACCGCGGCGCTCGGGAACGCCCAGAGGTGAGGGATGCGGCCCCGGTCCAGCACGGCGCGGATCCATCGCACGACGGGCGCCGGATCATGGGGCGGCGCGTGGCGCTGCGGCGGGATCCGAACGCCGGCAAGGGCACCGCCCCAGCGCAACGCGCGCTCGCTCCAGCGGTAGCGCGGGTGGAGCCCCGGGGTGTTCGGATCCACGCACGAGAACCAGCCCGTCGGCGGCGCGCCGAAGGCGGCGTACCGCAGCATGAGGGTGAGGCTGCCCGGGACCGCCCAGATGCCCTTCTCCCAGTCCATGCCGCCGCGCGCGTCCAGGGTCAGGCAGGTGTTGACGGCGCGGTCCCGGAGCGAGTCGAGCCCGTTGACGATCGGCGTGCCCGCTCCGCGGCTGGCGCTCGACCGCGCCGACACGTGTAGCGACGCGCAGGGATTGCGAAGCTGGCCCGGCTCGACGGTGAGCGCCTTGGCCCCGCGCACGGCGGGTTGCCGCCCCTTGAGCTCGTCCACGCTCAGGTAGACCCCGGCCCGGAGCAGAACCGACAGCGCGCCTTCGACGCTCTCGCGCTCGACCAGGCGCGCGAGGTCGCCGTACTGACAGCCGGCCCACTCGAGAAGCGTGCGGTAGGGACTCGGCGGGTGCTCGTAGATCGAGCGCCGCACCACCTCGAGGAAATCGACTTCCCGTCGGGCCAGGCGCTGCCGGAGAATCGCGCCGGCCTGCCCGGGGGTGAGCGGCCGGCGCAGGAACCGTGGGAGCCCGCGGAGGAACCGGGCGGCCAGCTGCGTTTCGGAGAGCAGGCTGGCCCGCGTGGCACGCGACGCTCCGAGTTGCGGCGCGGCCCGGGTCGCGCATCGGGCGTCCGCCGCACTCGAGCGCGTGCCGACGGGACCCTCCATGCTCCCCGAGTATATCGCGCCCGGCGCGGACCCGGGTGCCGGCCGAGCGCTGCCGATCAGTTCGGGACGATCGCCCCGCGCGTGACGTGGCCGTCCTCCTGCTGCCGGAAGGCCTCGTTGATCTCGACGAGCGGGAACTTGTGGGAGAGGATGCGGTCGTACGGGTATCGCTGGCGCGTCCGGATCATGAGGTCGAGGGCGGCCTTCAGGTGCTCGGCCTCGTAGTGGGCCACGCCGATGATCCGGCGGTTGCCGAACAGGATCCACGAGGGGTCGAACCGCGTCTCCCAGCCGACGTTGATGTTGCCCACCTCGAGGTACGCGCCCTCGGGCGCGGTCATCCGCAGCCCCTCGTCGACGACGTTCGGATTGCCGACCAGCTCCATCACCACGTCGGCTCCCCACCGCTCCGTGAGCTCCAGCACGCGCTCGATCCGCGCCGCGGGCGTCGGGCACTCGCGGAGGTCCACCAGGTCGTCGGCGCCGAAGTCCCGGGCGAGCGCGAGGCGCTCCTCGACGCCGTCGATCACGATCACCTTGGCGGCGCCCATCTCGCGAGCGACCGCGCACGCGTAGACGCCGAGCCCTCCCGCCCCCTGGATCGCGACCGTCCGCCCCGCCTTGAACCCCGCGATCTCGAGGGCCGCGTAGACCTGGGTGAACGCGCAGTTGATGCCCGCGGCCATCTCGTCGGTGATCTCGTCGGGGATCCGGAAGATCGCGTGATTGGGCCCGAGGTAGAAGTAGTCGCCGTACCCCCCCTGGAAGTGCGGCCACACGTCGCAGGACACGCTCCAGTTCGACTGGCGCGTGGGGCACGACTTGAACTGACGGCGCAGACAGGCGCGGCAGCGCCCGCAGGGCAGGAAGTAGCGGTAGATGACGCGGTCGCCCTCGCGGAGGGGCTGGCCCGCCGAGTCGGTCGTCACGCCGGCGCCGAGGCGGTAGACCGTGCCCATGTGCTCGTGGCCGGTATTCAGCGGGAGCTTCCGCCCCCGCTTCTCCATGTCCTGCTCGCCCTTCCAGTAGTGCATGTCGGAGCCGCAGACGTTCGCGATCGCGACCTTGACGAGGAGCGCGCCGGGCTTGGGATCCGGCACCGGGTACTCGCGGATCTCGAAGCCCTTGCCCAGGCCCATCCACGCCGCCAGCCTGCCCGTCTCAGCCATCAGGGTCGCTCCTTGGAATCGAGGGTGATCGATCAGGACCCGCGTAGTCTACCGCTTCGGCCCACCGCCCGTCACGGCGGCGCCCAACCTGGTACGAAAGCCGCGCTAGACGGCGAGGGCGGCGCGGGCCTCGGCGCTCCATCCGGTCGCGCCCATGTCCTCGAACAGGCCGAACGCGCGCTCGATGAGCGCGCGACCGGCGGGGGCGTCGGATCTGGCGAGGAACCGCCCGTAGGCCAGCAAAGTCTGCCCCAGCTCGGGGCGCGATTGGATCTCCTCCAAGATCTCGAGGCTGGAGCGGAACGCTCCCTCCGCCTCGGCCTGGCCGCCCTGCGCCGCGTGGACTTGCGCCAGCACGCGATGCGCCGCCCCGATCTCGAGGCGAAACCTGCTCCGCTCCGCCAGCTCCAACGCGGCGCGTGCCGTTGCCAGCGCCTCGTCGAGCTTGCCCGTGGCGAGGTGGAGCTGCGCGAGCGCGAGATGCAGATAGGTGAGGGGATACGGCGGGTAGCCGCGCGCCTGGCCCTCGCGGAGGGCTCGCCCGATGACGCGCCGCGCGTCCTCGAGTCGCCCCAGCTTCGTGTAGGCGATACCGACCCACGCCGACGGGAAGAGGAACGCCGACCACTCCCCGATCTCCCAGGACGTGGGCAGGCCCGCCTCCACCACCGCGACGACCTCGGCCCATAGACCCCGATAGAGATATGGCTCGGCCTCCATTGCGCCCCAGGCGAGGAGGCGCGGATCGGCGACCGCCGTGGCAACCTCCCGCGCCGAGGCCGCGTAGCGGAACGCCTCGTCGAGCCGGCCGGCCCGAGAGCAGTAGCAACGTCCCGCGTAGGCCATCAAGCCGGCCTGCTCGGAGCGCGCGCCGAGCTCTCCGAGAATCTCGATGGCCCTCGGTACGTAGGCGAGGGCCTCCTCGTAGCGGCCACGCCGGCCCAGGAACTCGACGTACCGCCATGCCACCTCCGCCCAGACGCGCGCATCCTTCGACTCCTCGGCCCCCGCAAGGGCACTCGTGAGGAGTCCCTCGTCCTCGAGTAGCAGCCCCTCTATGGACTCGAGCCTAGGGCGAGAAGCCATGTCGCGGGTCCCGGTGGCTTCCCGGACCGCCGATTCGAGGTGCTCGCGCCCCCGATCGATGTCGGTGGGCCCCCGCATCCAGCCCGGCAGCTGGAGCAGTGCGAGCACGACCTCGAGATGCGTGCGGCGCCGCTCGGGCGTGGGCGGGAGTCGATCGAGCAGCTCCAGCGCCTGCCAGTAGTGGCCGATCGCCTCCGGCCGGACATAGAGCTTGCGCGCGCGCTCGGCGGCCTGGAGTGTGTACCGCAGTGCCGGCTCCCATTCCTCGGCCAGGAGCCAGTGGCGGGCGAGAAGGCCCGCCTGCCCCTCACCGGCGGCTGCTGTCTGCTCCAGATAGGCCGCCACGCTTCGGTGGAGCGCGCGACGTTGCTCGGCCAGCAGGCTGGCGTACGCGGCTTCCTGGGTCAGGGCGTGCTTGAAGAGGTACTCCGCCTCGGGCAGGCGCGCCCACTCGCGGATCAGCTCTGCCCGGAGCAGATGCGCCAGCGCCCGGTCCAGCGCTCCGCCGTCCGGGTCTCCGGTCGCTCGGAGCACGCGAGCGGTGAAGAAGCGACCCACCACTGAGGCGTGCTGGAGCACCCGCTTGGCATCGGCAGGTAGGCGGTCGATCCGTGCGGCGATGACGCCCCGCAGGGTATTCGGCAGAGGGATCGAGGCGGCCGCGCCCTCCACTATCCACCGCTCACCTGCGCGCCGGAGCACCTGCTGCTCGATCAGCGCCCGGATGATCTCCTCGATGTAGAAGGGGTTGCCCTCGGCACGCTCGCGGATCCGGGCCCGCAGGGCGTCGGGCAGCTCGGAGATGTGCAGGAGGTTCTCGACGAGCCGCTCGGCTGAGTCCGGCGGGAGCGCGGCGAGCTGAATCTCGTCGAGCCGGTGGGGGTAGTTGCGCTGCGCGTGGAAGCGGAGGTCCCAGGACCGCCCCTCGATCTCGGGCCGGGACGTCACCAGGATCATGAACGGCTGGAGGTCGGTGAGTTCCATCAGCAGGGTGAGGAGCTCGATGGACCCGGTGTCCGCCCAGTGGACGTCCTCGACGGCGAGAATCACGGGCGCCCGGCCCGCAAGGCCCTCGACGATGGCGCGAATGGCCAGGAGGAGGTGCGACTGGAGAGCCCGTGGATCGGCCGGCAGCGCCGTGGCATCCGATACTTCGATGGGGATGCCCAGGAGGGCGGCCACGGCCGGCTGCACTTGCTCGTGGCGGTCCCCGACCAGCGGCCGAAGCGTGGCCCGAAGCCGGGTCCGCGCCACTGTGTCGGGCTCGCCGCCGGTGAGCCGGAACAGTGCACGCAGGATTTGGATGAAGGGCGCGTAGCTCGTCGTCTGGAGGTACGCCTGGCAGCGGCCCTCGAGCCAGCGAAGCCCTTCCGGCAGGTGCTCGCGCAGCTCGTTCTTCAGCCGGGACTTCCCGAGACCGGCCTCGCCTACGATGGATACGATCTGGCCACGGCCGCGGTGGAGCTCCTCCGCGGCTTGTCGCAGCCGCGCGAGTTCCTGGTCGCGTCCGACCACGGGCGACGACAGCCCGGGGATCCCCCGGGGGGCACCACCGCCGCGGACCGTGACGACGCGGTACGCCACGACGGGAACGGGAAAGCCTTTGACGACCACGGCGTCCAGGCGCTCGGCCTCGAGGAGGGGCTCGAGGAGCCGGTGCGTCTCCTGACTCACGACGATGCCCGGCACCACGGTCTGCAGGCGCGCCGCCAGGTTCGCCACCTCGCCGGTGACCAGCAGCTCCCGGGCAACATCGGTGGCGGCGACCGCCTCGCCGGTCGCGATGCCCACCCGCAACTCGAGTCGAGCGCCGAATTCGTCCTCGAAGGCCGTGTTGAGCTGGGCGAGGCCTTCGCGCATCGCCACGGCCGCGCGGACCGCCCGCTCGGCGTCGTCTTCGTGAACGGCCGGCACTCCGAAGACCGCCATGATGGCGTCGCCAGCGTACTTCTCCACCGTGCCGCCGTAGGCGCGGACGTGCTGGGCCATCTCGTCGAAGAAGGCGGCTAGGAGTGCGCGGAGCTGCTCGGGATCGCGACCGACCGCCAACTCCGTGGACCTGGCGAGGTCCGCGAAGAGGACCGTGACGAGCTTGCGCTCCTCGGTGGGGGGTATTGACATCACCTCGCAGCACGCCGGAGCTCGACCCGGGCGGCGAGGCCTGCCCCGGCGGCCACTGCGCGGAGAGTAGCCGAGAGGGTGGGGCCAGTCAACATCAGCGGAGTCGAGGAGCTCGCGGTTGAGCGGGCACCGATGCGCCGGGATCGGTTGGCCCTCGGGCCGCTGGGGCCTCGTCCCATGATAGGCTGGCCGCGTCCTGACGGAAGCGCGCGGCGAGCGCTCCGTTCCTGAGACAGGGAGGCTCCGATGCGCGTCGGCTACTTCACGATGCCCCTTCACCCGCCCGGCGCGGATCCCGGCCGCACGATGGCCGACGACCTCGAGCAGCTCGTCTTCCTGGACCAGCTCGGCTACGAGGAGGCGTGGGTCGGCGAGCACATCACGGCGGAGTGGGAGAACATCCCGTGCCCCGACCTCTTCATCGCCCAGGCGCTCGGGTTGACGCGCCGGATGAAGCTCGGGACCGGCGTGTCCTGCCTCCCGAACCACAACCCCCTGATGCTGTCCCAGCGCATCGCCCAGCTCGACCAGATGGCGCAGGGCCGGTTCCTCTGGGGCGTCGGCTCGGGCGGCTTCCCGGGCGACCTCGAGCTCTTCGAGCTCGACGCGAAGGCCGGCGAGCACCGCACGGTCACCCGCGCCGCGCTCGACCTGATCCTGGATCTCTGGAACGACCCGAAGCCGGGCATCTACGAGGCGCCGCACTGGCGCTTCCGGGTCCCCGAGCCCCAGGAGGACATCGCGCTCCGGCTCCATCTCCGGCCCTACCAGCGGCCCCACCCGCCGATCGCGGTGGCGGGCGTCACCGAGAAGTCGGACACGCTGATGCTGGCCGGCGAGCGCGGCTACATCCCGATGAGCATCAACTTCGTGCCGCCCCGCGTCCTCAAGACGCACTGGAGCTCGGTCGAGGCGGGCGCCCGGCAGGGGGGCCGCGTGGCCGATCGCGCGACCTGGCGCATCGCGCGCGACGTCTTCATCGCCGATACCACGGCGGAGGCGCGTCGCCAGGCGCTCGCGGGGCCGATGGCCCGGGACTGGACCGGCTACTTCTTCCCGCTGGTCAAGAAGGGGCGCGGCCTCGAGGTGCTCAAGCAGGATCCCTCGATGCCCGACAGCAAGGTCACGCTCGAGTACCTGGCGGACAACACCTGGCTCGTGGGCGATCCCGACGAGGTGGTCCGCCGCATCCAGGCCCTCCGCGAGGAGGTGGGCGACTTCGGCACGCTCCTCGTCGTCGGCCACGAGTGGGAGCCGCGCGAGGCGTGGATGCGGTCCATGCGGCTCCTCGTCGACGAGGTGCTCCCGCGCCTGTGAGCCCGGCGTCTCGCTCGAGCGCCCACGCCCGCCGCGCGTCGACGCGCGGCTCCCGGCCCCGGCCGGTCACCCTCGCCCCGGAGCGCCCATCATGACCACCCGCCCGCCGGCCGATGTCGGGATGTCCGTGGCCGACATCGAGACCCCCGCGCTCGTCGTCGACCTCGACGCCTACGAGCACAACCTGGACCTGATGGCCGCCTCGCTCGCGGGCACGCCCGTGCGCCTCCGCGGCCACGCGAAGACCCACAAGTGCCCGGTCGTCGCGCTTCACCAGATCGCCCGCGGCGCCGTCGGATCCTGCTGCCAGAAGGTGAGCGAGGCCGAGGCCATGGTCGCCGGGGGCGTGCGGAACGTCCTCGTCTCGAACGAGATCGTGGACCGGCGCAAGATCGAACGCCTGGTGGGCCTCGCCCGGCAGGCCGAGGTCTCCGTGTGCGTCGATGACCCGCGGAACGTCGACGACCTCGACGCCGCGGCGCGCGCCGCCGGCGTGCGCTTGCCCGTCCTGGTCGAGATCGACGTGGGCAACCTCCGCTGCGGCGTCGCCCCCGGCGAGCCGGCGGTCGCCCTGGCGCGGCACGTCGCCGCGCAGCGCGGCCTGCGCTTCGCGGGACTCCAGGCCTACTACGGGCGCGCGCAGCACATCAACGAGGTGGACAAGCGCCGCGCAGGCGATCGAGACGGGCATCGCCGACGTGCGGCGGACCATCGGCCTCCTCGAGCGGCAGGGGCTCCGCTGCGAGATCGTCTCGGGGGCGGGGACGGGCAGCTACCGCTGGGAGGCCGCGAGCGGCGTCTACAACGAGGTCCAGGCCGGCTCCTACTGCTTCATGGACGTGGAGTACGGCCTCGTCGAGGGATTCCCGCGCGAGTTCACGCAGTCGCTCTTCGTCCTGGCGACGGTGATGAGCCGCGCGGCCCCCGAGCGCGCGGTGGTCGACGCCGGGCTGAAGGCGCTCTCGGTCGACAAGGGCATGCCCCGCGTCCACGGCCTGGCCGACGTCGAGTTCCAGCGGGCGTCGGACGAGCACGGCGTGCTGCGGGTCGGGAGCGGGGGCCAGGGCCTCCGGCTGGGCGACCGCGTGTGGCTGATCCCCGGTCACTGCGACCCGACGATCAACCTGTACGACTGGTACGTCGCGGTGCGCGGCGGCCGGGTCGAGGCGCTCTGGCCGATCACCGCGCGCGGCGCGGTCCTGTGACGGGGCCGCCCCGGCGCACCCGGTCCGTCAACGGGCAGCCGGCGGCGTGGCTCGAGGCGGGGTCAGGCCCGCCGCTCGTCCTGATCCACGGCGCCGGCGGATCCGCGGAGCTCTGGCAGCCGCAGCTCGACGGGCTCGCCGACGTCGCGCGAGTCGTGGCGCCCGACCTGCCCGGTCACGGGCCGCTCGGCGGCCGGGGCAAGCCCAGCGTCGCCGCGTACGCGGAGTGGCTCGGCGGCTTTCTCGGGGCGCTCGGCGAGGCGCCGCCGGTCCTCGTCGGACACTCCATGGGCGGCGCCGTCGCGCAGATCTTCGCGCTCGCGCGGCCGGCGGGCCTCGCCGGGTTGATCCTGATCGGCACGGGCGCGCGGCTCCGGGTGCTGGCGCGGATCGTGGACCTCCTGCGCCAGCACCCCCGGGAGGGGCAGAGCCTCATCCAGGACCTCTCGTTCGGCGCCGCCGCGCCGCGGGAGTGCGTCGAGCTGGTCGACCGCGTCCTGCGCGAGGGGGTGCCGCTCGTGACGCTCGGCGACTATCTCGCCTGCGACCGGTTCGACGTCCGGGACCGCCTCGCCGGGATCCGGACGCCGACGCTCGTCGTGACGGGCGCCGAGGACCGTCTGACGCCGCTCCGGTACGGCCGGTTCCTCGCGGAGACGATTCCGGGCGCGCGCCTGCTGGAGATCCCGGGCACCGGGCACTTTCCCCAGCTGGAGCAGCCCGTGCCGGTCAACGCCGCGATCCGCGGGTTCCTCGCGGAGCTCGGTGACGCGCCGGTCGGCGGCGCCGCGAAGACCAGCGTCTCGCGATGCCGGTGATCCGCATCACCACCGGAGACGCGGGGAGCCCGGGCGGCCCGCCGGTCCGTCGTCGGCGCGGCCTGCTGGGCCTCGGGCTCGTGATGGCGATCGTGGTCGCGATCGGCTTGCCGATCCTCCTGGCGGGCGGCGTCGGGCTCGGGCTCTACCGCACGCTCTTCCGGGTGCCGGAGTTCCGGGCGCTCTTCTTCGAGGGCGGCCGGGTCGCGCGGGGCGCCGTCCTCCCGCTCGCCGACGGGGCCGTCGTCCTGAGCCAGGAGAACGCCCAGCCGGTCGCCGAGGTGGTCCGCTCGGGGCGAGGCAGTCCGGCGCGGCGCGCGTGTACCTCACCCGGATCGGCCTGCCGCCGGCGGACAAGGCGCGCTGGGACCTCGTGCTCGACGGCGTGACGGGGCCGGACGCGGGTCTGGTGCGCCTCTGGCTCGACGGCGACCGCGTGCTCGTCGCGTTCCGCGAGCGGCTCGAGGCGCGCGCGCTCGGCACCGGGGCGTCGCTGTGGACGGCGACGATGTCCGACGCGATCCACGGGGCCTGCCGCCAGTGCCTGGCGCTGGGCGGAGGGCGGATCGTCGTCCTCGCCGCCGACGGGGTGGCGCAGGCGTTCGACGGGGCGACCGGGCGCGCGCTCTGGCGGGCCGAGACGCGGCTCAACCGGCCGACCGCGCCCGACCTCGAGATCGCGGGCGATCTCGTGGGCGTCGTCGACCGCGGGCCGGCCGCGGGCGTGGTCGAGCTCCTCCTCCTTCGCGCGGATTCCGGCCAGCCGGTCCGCCGGATCCGTCCTGGGTGCGCGCAGGAGAGCCCGTGGGTCGACACGACCCAGGCCGAGTACGCGGGAGACCGCGTGGTCCTCGCCCTCGGCCGGGCCGGGACCGCGTCCTGCTTCGAGGCCTGGGACCTGCGGCGGGGCGCGCTCGTCTGGCACGCTCCGCTCCCGCGCCCCGGCGTGCGGATCGAGGAGAGCCGCGTGCCGTGGTACGCGGCGAGCGGGCGCGGCCTCTCCCTGGGGCAGGCGAGCGCCGGCGCGAGCGGCAAGGGGGCGGTCTGGACGCTCGCCCTCGACACGGGGCGGCTGCGGTCCCTGCCGGTGCCCGAGGGCTACGAGACGCGGGTCCTCGACGCCCGGGACGGCGTGCTGATCCTCCGGGCCACCCGCCAGCGCGGCACGGTGCGGGACGAGCTCTGGGCGATGGACCTCGGCACGGGCGCCGTGCTCTGGGAGAAGCCGCTCGGGTCGACGGGCGGGACCGCGCCGCGCTGGACGGCCCGGGCCGTCTCCGGCGGCGTGGCCCTGCTCCAGGCGCTCGAGCGGCCGAACCGGCTCGCCTACGAGGCGCTCGACCTCCGGACGGGCCGGTCGCTCGCGAGCGTCACCGCCGAGGTCGAGGCGGCGAGCTGGGAGGGGGTGGCGTGGACCGACGAGGCGGCGTGGCTCACGATCGCGTCCCCGTACCACGTGGCGCTCCGGGCGGGCACGGTGACCCGTGCCTGGCCGTGGCAGAGCCTCGCCAACTGCCAGAACATCGGCGGCAAGATCGTCTGCACGCGATGAAGAAGGGCGGGATGCGTCGCGGCGCCCTCGTCGTCCGGCCGGGCGACCACCGGGGCGAGTTCTTCCGGGTGCTCCAGGAGACGGCGCGCAGCCAGACCGCCGTCATGACCGTCGCCCCCGGGCAGGATGCGGGGCCGGAGGAGACTCACGCCGCCGATCAGATCCTCTACGTGATCGAGGGCGAGGCCGAGGTCCGGATCGGGGAGGAGCGCGCCGCCGCCGGGCCCGGGACGCTCGTCGTGATCCCGGCGGGCACGCTCCACCACGTGCGGAGCGTCGGCCCGAGCCCGCTCTTCTTCCTGACGGTCTACGCCCCGCCGGAGTACTAGACCGCCCGGCGAATCGGGACGCGCTCCAGTACCCTGCCGACGGCGGGGTTCGCGTAGACCCCGAAGGCGTCGACCAGCGTCCCCCGCGTGCCGTCTCGGCTCTCGATGGCGTACACGATCGACATGTCGTCGGGATCGGAGACGCCCTCGAAGCGGTGGAACTCGCGGATCGTCAGCTCGTCGGCCCTGAACGTCCGGCCGCCCTCGTTCGCTCGGAGCCCATCGCCGATCACCCCGAAGCGCGCGCCGAACCCCCGTCGCGCCAGGTCGTCAAGGGTGCCGGCCAGCGTCACGTCTCCGCTCGAGCTCACGACGTCCCTCAGCCACTTCCCTCAGCCACTGCGACGCCTACTGCGGCTCGGCAACCCCTCGTGGCTGACAGCCTCCGGGACGACGGATCATTCGGCCGGGAGGCGGCCGAGCTCGACGGGCAGCTTGAGCGGCTTGCCCTTGCGCACGAGCGAGAGCTCGACCCGCGTGCCGGGCGCGGTCCCGACGATCCGGCGGGTGAGCTCCTGCGGCACGGCGACGGCCTGGTCGTTGACGGCGACGATCACGTCGCCCTTCTGGACGCCCGCCTTCTCGGCCGGAGAGCCCTCGACGACGCTCTCGATGACGACGCCCTTCTGCTCCTTGAGCCCGGCGGACTCGGCCGCCTCCGGCGTGATCGGGCGGACGGCCACCCCGAGGTAGCCCCGGACCACCGCGCCCCGGTCCCGGAGCTGCACCAGGACGGTCTTCGCGAGGTTGATCGGGATCGCGAAGCCGATCCCGATGGAGCCGCCCGACTGGGAGAAGATCGCGCTGTTGATCCCGACGACCGCGCCGCGGCTGTCGAGGAGCGGCCCGCCCGAGTTGCCCGGGTTGATCGACGCGTCGGTCTGGACGAACTCGTCGTACGGCCCGCTCCCGATGAACCGCTCCTTGGCGCTCACGATGCCCGTCGTCACGGTCTGGTCGAGGCCGAACGGGTTGCCGATCGCCATCACGGGCTCCCCGACCTGCAGCCGGTCCGAGTCGCCCAGGGGGAGCACCGCCAGGGTCGAGGCGTCGATCTTCAGGAGGGCGAGGTCCGTCGGCGGGTCGGTGCCCACGACGCGCGCGGCGTGCTCGGTGCCCCGCGAGAGGCGCACGACGATGTCGCCGCCGCTCGCCACCACGTGGTTGTTGGTCACGACGTAGCCGTCGGGCGAGATGATGAAGCCGGAGCCGAGACTCGACCGCGGGCTGCTGCCCGGCGGCCCGCCCTCGAAGAAGCGGCGAAAGAACTCGGCCCGCGGATCCGAGACGTGCGCCTGCGTGCTGACGTTGACGACGGCGGGCCGCGCCGCCTTGGCGAGGTCGACCCAGAGCTGGTACGCGGGCATGAGCGGTCCGTCCTTCGGGGCGTTCGTCCAGAACTCGGCGGCCGCCCAGCGCGGCGGGTGGACGTCGATGCGGATCGAGACGATGCCCCCGAGGACGAGGAGCGCGGCCACGAGGATGACGGCGACGAACCAGGTGAGGCGCTGGGTCACGCGCTCATTCTACCGCCGATTCTCCGATCCTTGACCGGCGCACACGCTGGCGGCCGGCGCGGCGCGCGTGGCAGAATGCGGCCGTCGCTGCGGGTCGGACCCCGAAGCGGCCCGCGTGCTCCGAGCTCCATGGACGGTGGGGCATGGCGGGCCTGACCCCGGAGAGGAGACCCTCGATGCGCTACGAGACGATCACGCTCGACGTCGCCCAGGGTATCGCCACCATCACGCTGAACCGCCCGGAGGCCTACAACGCGCTCAGCCTCACCCTCGGCCGGGAGCTCTTCGGCGCGGTGCTCGAGGTGGACGAGGACCCGGCCGTGCGCTGCGTCGTGCTCACCGGAGCGGGCAAGGCCTTCTGCGGCGGCGGGGACGTCAAGGAGTTCACGCAGAGCCTGCCGCGCATCGGGATCCTGATCAAGGAGCTGACGACGTTCATCCACGGAGTGGTCTCGCGGCTCGTGCGGACGCCGAAGCCCGTGATCACCGCCGTCAACGGCGTGGCCGCCGGCGGCGGGCTGGCGCTCGCGCTGGCGGGCGATCTCGTGGTCGCCGCCGAGTCCGCGCGGTTCACCATGGCCTACTCGCGCATCGCCGCCACGCCGGACGGGTCGTCGACCTACTGGCTGCCGCGGCTCTGCGGCATCCGCCGGGCGATGGAGCTCTTCTACACGAACCGCGTCCTCACCGCGAGGGAGGCCGTGGAGTGGGGGCTCGCGACGCGGGCCGTCCCCGACGCGGAGTTTCCCGGCGCGGTGCGGGCCCTGGCCGCGGAGCTCGCCCAGGGGCCGACCCTGGCGCTCGGGCGGGGCAAGCGGCTTCTCCACCTCTCGACGACCGAGAGCCTCGAGACCCAGATGGAGCACGAGAGCCAGGCGATCGCGCAGAGCAGCCACAGCGAGGACTTCGCCGAGGGGGTCCGCGCGTTCACGGAGAAGCGCCCGCCTGTCTTTCGCGGCCGGTGACGGTGCCGCACGCCTCGCCCTCCGGGGACGCTCGTCCTACCGGGGCGCCCAGGCGTCGAACGTGTCGATGAACCGGCGATCGAGGTAGCGGGCCTCCGGCCAGGGCTCGGTCACCTCCCCGACGGTCTGCGCGAGCTCCCAGAAGACCACCATGCCCCGGGCGGGGAGGGTACCCCGCTCGTTCAGGGTGCCGATGACCTCGTCGTAGGAGCGCTCGGCGTCCGGGCGCTCGAGCTTGAGCCACCTGACGATCGTTTCCAACGTCGCCTCCCGATCCGCGCGGGCACGAGCGATCGCCCGCACGTAGGCGCGCAGGAGGGCCCGGATGCGGTTCGCCTGGGTCGCCAAGAACGCTTCCTTCGCGAATAGCACCACCGTCGGCCACTCTGGGGAGACCTCCGCTGCGGCCGTGCCGATCACCCGAAAGCCCGCGGCGGCGGCCTGCCACTTGAACGGCGCTGCCAGCATGGCGGCATCGATGCGGCCGGCGCGCAACGCCTGGTACGCGAAGGGTGATCCTCCGACCGACATCATCTGGACGTCTCGATCCGGGTCCAGGCCGTGCCGGCGGAGGGCGTGCCGGGTGAACCAGTCCACCAGCGACCCGGGAGCCGAGACGCCGATCCGTTTCCCGCGGAGGTCCGCGAAGGTGCCGATCGAGGCGGTGGCGAGCCAGTCCCAGTTCGACCCGTACACGCCGCCATAGAACACCTTGACCGCGTGACCGGCCGTGACGAGGTTGACCACCGTGCTGACGGAGGCGGCGGCCACGTCGATGGAGTCGGACGCCAGTGCCTGGGCCAGTTCAGCGCTCCCGCGGAAGGCCACGAGATGGACGTCCAGCCCCTCGGCCTCGAAGGTGTGATCCTTCGCTACGTAGGCCGGGAGGTAGTTGATGTACGGTACTGAGAGCCCGAGCCGGAGCGTCGGTCGGGGTGGCCCGAGTCGGGGGCCGCCCGCGCCCGCCTGGGCGACGGGCACCCCGTCCACGCCTGACGCGTCCGCAGGCACCCCGCCCGCAAACAGAAGGCCCAGGACAACACCAAGCCGGAGGGTCCGGCCGGTCCGCCGACCACCGCCGCGCTCCATGCGTTCGCCTCCCTGCCGTCAGCCGGACGGCCCGACCCCGACTTGCGAGCGGGGGCTCAGGTGGACGTGCCAGATCTTTCCGGAAGGCCCGGCAAGCGGTTCCCGCACCTCCACGTGGAGGACGCCGCTCCGGCGCCAGACGTCGGCCATGATCCGTTCCGCGCCCGAGCCGTTCCCGATCCCGGCCAAGAAGGCCTCGGCCACCGCTGCCAAGTCTGAGACACGGACTGTAGGGGCCACGAGGAGCCGCAGGCGGGGCGCGCCGTCGTCGCTGGCGTCCTCCACGAGCTGATAGTCGGTGGGCGTCCCCCCGAAGCGCGCTGGCAAGATCTCGTCGAGCACGCGCGTCACGTCGACGTCCGAGAACGTCATTCCGGCCGCGGTGAGCTTCTCGTAGCTCCGGATGGTGTGGGCGTGCCGGGTCCACCCGAGCGTCTCGAAGGGGCACCCGCACCGGCGGTCGCTCAGGACGGCCTCGTCGCCGGGCGCAACGTTGATGAGCGTGAACGGAGCGGCAGGCGAGAAGGTGGTGACCAGGAGGGCCCCGGGGCGGGGAAGATCCGTCGCGCCGGCCAGCCCCGGCTGGATGAGGGCATGGAGGTCATGCAGCAAATGGACCTCGTCGGGGTGCGCGGGAGCCAAGCAGCCCTGGCCGATCGGCCCGGAGCCGGTCACGGCGTACAGCGGGAACGGCTCGGCACCAGCCTCCCGCACGACGCGGTGCCGCGCCTCCGTCACGGGCTCACCGGTGAGCCGGAGGCGAAGGCCCGTCACGTCGATGCCCTGGCGGAGAGCCGCCCGACATAGCCGCACGGCCGCGCTCGGAAAGGTGTCCAGATGGGGCGTGTGCCCGGCTCGCAGAAGTTCGGCCGCCCAGCGGGCAATCGGGAGAGGATCGTCGACGGAAACGTGCCGGGGGCGAGGCAGGGAGACGCCGCCCAGGGCGCTTGCCCAGCGCACGGCGCGTGCGCTCCAACGGTAGCGCGGGTGGAGGCCCGCAGCGGCCGGATCCACCTGTGAGAACCACGGACCGAGCGGCAGGCCGAAGTGGGCGTACTGGAGGAGCACGGACAGCGCCGAGCCGCCCGGCACATTCCAGAGCGCGTGGCGCCACCGAGTCCCGCCCCGCGCCTGGACAGCCAAGAACGTGTTGACCGCACGCTCGCGGATCCAGTCGAGGTCCGTCGGGACCGTCGTCCGCGTTCCTCGGCTCCCGCTACTCTGGGTCAGGAAGTCGAACGCCACGGTCGGGTTGACCAGGCGCTCGGGGCTGACTGAAATCGTGTCGGCGCCGCGCCGCGCCGGTCGGCGGCCTTTGAACTCGTCCGCGCTGAGGTAGATTCCCGCCCGGAACAGCTCGAGGAGCGCGCCCTCGATACCGTTCTGCCTGACCAGCTGCTCCAGGTCTCCGCTCTCGCATCGCGCACGTGCGAAGAGGCTCGCATACGGGCTGCCGGGTTGCTCGAAGACCGCGCGCCTCACGAAACCGAGGAAGCGCGCCTCACGGGTCGCCAGGCGCTCGCGAAGGATCTGTCGAGCGTCCATCTCCCCCGGCCGGCGTGCGAGGAAGCCGGGAAGGTGGAGGAGGAGCCGTGCGCCCGCGATCAGGTCCAGACGGGTGAGGTTGGTGGCGAGTCGCGTTCTCTCACCTCGCGCGCGGTCGTTTCCGGGCCGATGGTAGCAGACGCCACCGTATCCATGGGTGGTATCGTGGGGGCCAGGTCCAGAACTCGTCGACGGCGCGCGGGTCGTCCGAGTAGAATCGGGCCTCGGTCAGTTGCCAGCCCCCAGGAGCCTGGGGAGGAGACGGCTGGGAAGCGGCACTCATGTCGACCACCGCCTTTGCCATCGCCCCCTCGCGCATCCCGGCTACGCCGGACGGATCCTCGACCAACTGGCTGGAGCTCGCCGGTGCGGGGCGGGCTCTGACTGCCGAGCGCGCCCAGGCCCCGGATCTCGTGGAGGGCGTGTCCGCGCCCGTCGACGAGCGGCCGCCGTTCTTCTGCGGACGGTGACCGTGCCGCGCGTCGCGCGGCAGCGAGGGACCCGAGGCGTGCCGGCGACGCGTGCGGTCGGTTGAAGCGCGGGGCTCCTCGCGGGGGCGTCGGCCGGGTGGCTTCGCTCGTCCCCGCGGCGGACCTCCGTATGGCGGCGCCCTTCCTGCGCCGGCTGCCGGGCTTCCTCCGCCACCCGCTGACGCAGGAGGAGGCACGGCACATCCTGCGCGGGCGGCTCGCGCACCGCGAAGCCGATTTCCTGGCGCTGCTGCGCCGAGCGGTCTACGACTGGCCGCCGAGCCCATACCGGCGCCTGCTCGCACACGCCGGATGCGAGTACGGGGACGCGTGCCGGCTGGTGCGCGAGGGCGGTGTCGAGGGGGCGCTCCGGATCCTCCTCCGGTCGGGCGTTTACCTCACGCTCGACGCGTGGGCTCCGCCCTAGCAGCGCTCGGGCCGTGACGCAGCTCGTGGTCGAGGACCTCACCGTCGCGTACCGGCGCCCGGGCGACGGCGGGGAGCTGGTCGCGCTGGACGGGGTGAGCTTCACGGTCGACGCGGGGGAGCTGGTCGCGGTCATCGGTCCCTCGGGCTGCGGCAAGTCGAGCCTCCTCCTCGCCGTCAACGGGCTTCTCCGGCCAGCCCGGGGACGTCTCACGCTCGAAGGCACGCCGGTCTCGGGACCGAGCCCGGAGCGGGCGCTCGTGTTCCAGGAGTTTGCGCTGCTCCCCTGGCGCACGGCCCTTGCCAACGTGGAGCTGGGACTGGAGCTGGCGGGCCATCCGGCAGCGGAGCGACGGGCCCTGGCGCGGCGACACCTCGGGCTCGTCGGTCTCGCGGAGTTCGAGGACTACTTCCCGCACCAGATGTCGGGCGGCATGCGGCAACGGGTGGGGCTGGCCCGGGCCCTGGCGGTTCGGCCGCGCCTGCTCCTCATGGACGAGCCGTTCGGTGCCCTCGACGCCCAGACGCGGGCGCTCATGGGCGCGGAGCTCCTCCGGCTCTGGGAGGGCGACCGCCGGACCATCCTGTTCGTCACGCACGACCTCGACGAGGCGATCTATCTGGCCGACCGCGTGGTCGTGCTGTCGGCGCGCCCCGGCCGCGTGCTGGAGTCGGTGCGGATCGAGCTACCTCGGCCGCGGTCGCTCGCGGTGCGGGGCACCTCCGATTTCGGCGCGTACCGGCAGCGTCTCTGGGCGCGGCTCGAAGGCGAGGCCCGCCGGGCGTTCGGCGCCGCGCCGGAGGACGGGGGCGGGGGTGGCTGAGGCGCCGGCCGCCGGGGGCGCGCCCTCCCGCGTGCCTTCCCTGTGCCGTCGTGCGCCGGCGCCCTGGCGGCGTGTCCGGCCCGCACTGACCCGCATGGCGTCGGTCGTGCTCGTGCTCCTCGGCTGGCAGGCCGCTGGGACATGGGGCCCGGCCGATCGGGGACTCGGCGCCACGCCGGCGGACGTGCTCCGCGCTGGCCTCGGCCTTCTCGCCTCGGGGGAGCTCCCGGCGCATGCGCTCGTGAGCTTCCAGGAGCTCGCGCTGGGCTTCGTGCTGGCCGTCCTCGTCGGTGTGCCACTGGGGGTGGCGATGGGCCGGGTGCCACGCCTCGGGCACCTCCTGGACCCCCTCGTGATGGTGGGGCACGCGACGCCGCGCGTCGCGCTCCTGCCCGTCCTCGTTCTGTGGCTCGGCATCGGCGTGGTCTCGAAGGCAGCCGTGGCCTTCCTGGGCGCGGTGTTTCCCGTGCTCGTCAACACGCTGGCCGGCGTCCGGCAGCTCGACCCCCTCTGGGAGCGCGCCGTGCGCGGGTTTGGCGGGCGCTCCGTCGCCGTCCTCGCGAAGGTGGTCCTGCCCGGGACGTTGCCGGCCGTCATGGGCGGGCTCCGGCTGGGACTCGGCCGGGCGCTCATCGGGGTGATCGTCGGGGAGATGTACGTTTCGGTCGCCGGCGTCGGGCAGCTCCTGGCGCTCTACGGGAACGCCGGACGCACGGGCGAGCTGCTGGCCCTGGCGGGGCTCGTCGGGCTCGTGAGCCTGGCGGGCGTGAAGGCGTGCCGGGTGGCGGAGGCTCGGCTTGGACCCTGGCGGCGGGGGATCGAGCCCTGACACCAGCGGCGCCGTCCCGGGCCGAGCGGGTCCGGCCATCCCTGCAGGGGGCGGTCGTCCTCGGACTGACGGGCCTCGCGCTCGCGCTCGGAGGCTGGGAAGCGGCCGCGAGGCTCTCCCTGGTGAACCCGGTCGTCCTGGCGAGTCCTGCCCGCGTCGCGGCGGCGCTGGCTCGGCAATGGGGCCAGGGCGAGCTCGGCTCGGACCTCGCCTGGAGCGGGGTCGAGTTCGCCCTCGGCTTCGGGCTCGCGGCGGTGGTCGGGATCGTCGTGGGCCTGGGGATGGGGGCGTGGCGCGGCGTCGAGCTCGCGCTGGATCCCTTCGTCTGGTTCCTCTACGCGACGCCGCTCGTGGCGCTCCACCCGCTGCTCGTGGTGTGGGTGGGCTTCGGGTTCCCGGTGGCGGTGACCCTCGCGTTCCTGCTGGCGGTCATCCCGATCGTCGTCAACACGCTGGCGGCAGTGCGAGCGGCGGATCCCGTGCTCGTCCGGGCCGTGCTGGCGTTCGGCGGGAGCCGCCGCGCCGTGGCGACGAAGGTCGTCCTGCCGGGATCCCTGCCGCTCGTGCTGGCCGGGCTCCGGCTGGCCGCGGGCCGCGCGCTCGTCGGGGTCGTGGTGGGCGAGATGTTCGGCGCCAACGCGGGCCTGGGCTTCCGGATGACGTTTTACGGCGCGCGCCTCCGGACCGCCGACGCGCTCGCGCCCGTCGTCCTGCTGGCCCTCCTCGGAGTGGCCGTGACGCAGGGGCTCCGCCTGCTCGAGACGCGCCTGGGACGCTGGCGCCCGCCGTGATCGACGCCGGCTAGCGCCGTCGCCGCGCCGGGCGCGTCCGGCCCGCGCCCCGCCGGGGCGTCTTGCCCTTCGCGGCCGCGGGGCGGGGCGGTATCGCGGCGACGGTCCGGATCTCGACGAGGAGCCCCGGGCGCGGGAGCACGGCCTGGACCGTCGTGCGGGCCGGCGGGTCCGTCGGGAAGAACCCCTTGTAGACCTCGTTGAACGCCCCGAAGTCGCCGATGTCGTGGAGCAGGCAGAGGCACTCGACCGCGTGCGCGAGCGACGTGCCCGCCGCGCGGAGGATCGCCTCCACGTTCTCGAGCGTCTGCCGCGTCTGCTCGCGGATGCCGCCGGCCACGACCTGCCCGGTCGCGGGATCGAGCGCGACCTGTCCGGCCACGAAGACGAGGTCCCCGTGACGGATGCCCTGCGAGTAGGGGAGACCGGTGCGGGGACCCTTGTCGGTGCTGATGACCTGGCGCTTCACGTGCTCCTCCGTCGTCACTGGCGGCGGGCCCGGCGGCCGACTGGACGGGTCCTGCCGTTCTCGTGCGCGTCGACGAGGGCGGTCGGCCGGGGGTCAGCGTGGCACGGTTCCCCGCGGCCGGCAACCGGCTGGCGAATGGTCAGCCGGTCGCCGCGCGTCCGACCGCGTGCGGCCTCTGCTCGGCCCGCCGGGTCGTCATCGGCTTGGTGCCTTCATAGCGCAGGCGCTTGCACATGACGGCGAAGCCGTCGAGGTTCTCGACCACGCGGCCGAAGACGCAGACCTGGTTCGGATGCGCTCGAGTCGCCTCTCCGCCATCGCTCTTCTCCTGACTGTCTCGCCACGCGCTCGGCCCACTCGCCACCTACCGGACGAACGTCGCCTGCCGCGCGGTCTCGACGGAGCGCAGGACGTCGTCGGGGTCGAGGACCCGGTGGGCGAGGAGCAGCTCGTACTCGCGGCGGAGGGTCGTCCGGAGGAGGTACGTGCCGTCCGTGTTGACGGTCGTGCGCACCCCGGCGTCCCGGAGGCTCTGGTAGACCTCGCGCAGCTCCTCCCACCCGGAGACGGCGTGCGTCCGGAGGTTCGACGAGGGGCACAGCTCCAGCACCGTTCCCTGGTCGCTGAGCCGCCGCATGAGCTCCTTGCTGCGGGCCGCCGCGATCCCGTGGCCGATGCGGTCCGGCTGGAGCTTCTCGAGGACGGCGAAGACGCCGTCCGCGCCCGTGTGCGAGGTCTCCCCGGTGTGGATGGTCGTGCCGAGGCCGGCGGCGCGCGCCCGGGCGAAGAGGTCGCGGTAGCGGTCGACGTCGCCGCCGAACTCGAGGGTGTGCTGCTCCGGACCGGCGAGGTCGATGCCGACCACACCGCGATCCCGGTACCGCTCGGCCTTCCGGACGATGATGTCGTTCAGCGCGTAGTCGAACTCGCGCGCGAGGCAGAAGATCAGCCCGGCGCGGACGCCGTACGCGAGACAGGCGCGCTCCATCCCGTGGATGGCGGCGGTGATGATGTGGTCGAGGTCGCGCTCGCCGCCCAGGTTCCGCTTCATGGGGTTGAAGCGGAGCTCGATGGTCGAGACGCGCGAGGAGCGGTACTCCTTGCCGATGATCGAGTAGACGGAGCGCTCGATGGCCGCGGGCGACGACTGGATGCGCTCCGTCCAGCGGTGGAGGATCTCGAGGTAGCCCTCCAAGGACGTGACGCGGGCGGGATCCGCGTAGACGAGGTCCTGGAACTCCGGATAGGTCCTCACGGGCAGCTTGAACCCGTGATCGTGGGCGATCTCCCAGAGCACGTGCGGGGCCACCGCGGCGCCGACGTGGATGTGAAGGTCGACGAGCTCGGTCGCCTCGAGGAGCCGCCGCGCCGCTTCCGGGGCGCGAGGCTCCGGGCGGGGGGCCGGGCTGAGTGGGTGGCCTTCGGCCGGTGGGCTCACTAGGCTACCGTTGCTCCGCTATCGGATCTATTGGACGGCCTTCGGCCTGTGGTGGCCTGTGGGGTCATCCGCCGGCCCGGTAGGCGCGCGCCTCGGCGGCGATCTTCTCCGGGTCGAAGCGGTTGATCTCGTCGATCAGCTCGTTGGTGATCAGCTCCGGCACCGTCACCGCCTGCTTGATGATGCCGGTCTTCAGCATGAAGTCGGCGTAGGCGCCGTAGTTCGTCTCGGAGTTCTCGCCCCACCGCTTGACGCCGGCCTTCTCGAGCCGCCAGTTCTGGGCCCGCGCCTGGAGCACCTTGGCGTCGTCCCGGAGCGCCGTCGCCTCGTCCTTCCCGGTGGGCTTCGTCGCCGGGTAGACCTCCCAGAGGATCCGGATGGCGGCCTCGGGGTTGGCGATCGCGAACACGGTGCCCTTCGCGTAGCTCCGCGCCAGCGCCACGGCCTCCTTCCGCCGGGAGCGCAGCGTCTCCTCCAGGGCGAGGAAGCCGTTCGACGGGAAGCGGTCGATCGCCCGCGTGTCGAGGAGCCGGAGCTTGACGCCGGCGTTCTCCACCATCGCGTACTGGGTGTCGAACTGGCTGAGGGCGTCGACCTGGCCGCCCCGGACCATCGCCGCCGTCTGGGCGCCCTCGCCGGCCACGACGATGTTGACGTCGCTGTCCGGGTTGAGCCCGGCCAGCCGGGCGAGCTCGCGGGCCACGAGCACCCCGCCCGACCCCATCGAGATCACGCCGATGCGCTTGCCCCGGAGGTCCGTGAACTCCTTGACCGGGCTGTCCTGGGGCACGGCGATCCCGTAGATGTTCCCCTGATACGCCGTGTAGAAGATCTGGGCCTTGATCCCCTGCGGGCGGCCCACCGCCAAGGGCTCGACGCTCGGCAGCGAGAAGTCGACCTCGCGGACCGCGACGTTCTTCACGCAGTCCGTCGAGCCCGGCATCGGCACCAGCTCGACGTCGATGCCCTCCTGCCGGAGCCACCCGAGCTTGGCGGCGATGGCGAACGGCGCGGCGGCCGCCGACACGGTGCGCGCGCACCAGCCCACCTTGATCTTCGTGACCTGGGCGCCGGCCGGCCCCGCGAGCCCCGCCAGGGCGACGAGCAGCGCGATGACCGGCACGACGGGGGAGAGTCGGCGCGAGCGGGGCTTCACCATGCGGTGACCTCCTTCTTCCGGGCGCGCGGGTCGCGCGCGAGGGACGCGGACAGGGGCGCATCCTCGTCGGGGTGCTGGAGGGCCGCCTTCTCCGACGGGTCCCAGAAGAGCACCCGCCGGCGGACCAGCTGGATGGCCCGGCTGAGCCCGAGGCCCACGAACGAGAGCACCAGCAGCACCGAGAACTGGCCGGAGACGTCCATCGTGAAGTTCATGCTCTGGATCAGCATGCCGAGGCCCGCGGTGGCGCCGACGAACTCGCCGACGATGGCGCCGATCAGGGCGAAGATCATCGCGATGTCGAGCCCGGCCATGACGAACGGCAGCGCGTTGGGGAGCCGCAGCATCCAGAAGATCTGCCGGTCGGTCGCCGCGAGGGAGCGCATCAGGCTCACGCGGTCCTCGTCGGCCGACCTGAGCCCGACCATGGTGTTGACGAGGAGGGGGAAGAAGGCGACCAGTCCCGCGTTGACGACCTTCGACGCGAGCCCCAGCCCGAACCAGATGACGATGAGCGGCGCCAGGGCGATCTTCGGGAGCGACTGGAACATCACGATGTAGGGATAGAGGAAGTACTCCACCCACCGGCTCATGGCCACCGCCGTGCCGAGGCCGAAGCCGAGGGCCGAGCCGAGCAGGAACCCCAGCAGCGTCTCGATCAGCGTGTACCAGAGGTGCTTCATGTAGAGCCCGCTGGCCAGGCCGCGCCAGAGCGCCACCGCCACCGCCGAGGGCGCGGGGAGGATGAAGGGCGGCACCTCGAGGCCGCGGACGGCGCCCTCCCAGAGGGCCATGGACCCGAGGAAGAAGGCCACCGTCAGGGCGAGGTTCCGGCCGCGCTGCACGCCGCCTACCCGTCGAGCCGCCCGGCCACCGCGAAGCGGCCGCGAATGGCCCGCACGCGGGACAAGAGCTGCCGCGAGACGACCCGGGTGCGAGTTCTCAAGGCTCGACTCTCCTGTGGCGCTCTCTAGCCGGCGTAGTGGTCGTACCAGTCCTGGCGCGCGCGAAAATCGTCCGGATATCGCGTGACCTTTTCGACCGTGAACTCGAAGTCGTCACCCTCCCGGGCGATCGTCTCGACGAGATTCGCGGCGTCGAAGCGATAGCCGCTGTAGCGGCAGGGTGGCTGCGCGGCGAGCCAGACCCACGCCTTGCCGAGAGCGACTGGATCCGCCCAGCTCGCCCGGAGCTCCGCGGGCGCCCGATCGTGCTCCGCCCAGGTCACTCGTGTCGGCTTGATGGGGACTCCAGGACCGATGGTATTGAGCGCGATGTTGTGAGCTCTGGCTTCGAGCGAGAGCGATTTCACGAATCCCTCGATGCCGTGCTTGATCGTGCAGTACGCGATCTCCTCCTTGTAGCCGCGCATGCTCGAGCCACTGGCGATGCCGATGATGTGGCCTCCGCCTTGCGCCTTCATCCGAGGCCAGGCGGCGTACGCGCAATTGAACAGGCCGCCGATGCCGACACTGATCTGACGTGACCACTCCTCCGGCGTCGTCGCTTCGAACGTGATCAATGGCATGTAGATCGCATTGTGCACCACGACGTCCAGCCGTCCCCAGCGATCGGCGATTCTTTCCACGACGCGCTGGCACTCGGCGAGATCGGCCACGTCGGAGCGGAAGGTGAGGAACTCCGTTCCGTCGGCGGCGAGGTCTCGAGCGCAGCGTCCCAGCTCGTCGTCGTGAATGTCCGTCGCGCACACCCTCGCCCCCGCGAGGCCAAACGCCCGGGCGATTCCCCATCCCAGGCCGCGCGCGGCGCCCGTGACGAGGGCAACGGTGCCCGCGCGTAGCATCATCGTCCGGCCCGGCCGATTGCCCGACCCGGCACGCGCCTACCCGTCCAGCCGCCCGGCGACCGCGAAGCGCTGCCGGATCGCCCGCACGTGCTCGCCGAAGGCGGGGGTGTTCATGACGTCGAGCGACCGCGGGTGCGGGAGCTCGACGCGGACGTCCTCGAGGATGCGCCCCGGGCGCGGGCTCATGACGAGGACGCGGTCGCCGAGGAAGACGGCCTCCGGGATGGAGTGCGTGATGAACACGACGGTCTTGCGCCGCTCGAGCCAGATCCGCTGGAGCTCGACGTTCATCTGCTCCCGGGTCATCGCGTCGAGCGCCCCGAAGGGCTCGTCCATGAGGAGCATGGCGGGGTCGTGGACGAGAGCCCGCGTGAGCGCGACCCGCTGCTGCATCCCGCCCGAGAGCTCCCACGGGTACCGCCGCTCGAAGCCCTCGAGGCCGACGAGGGCGAGGAGGTCGAGCGCGGCCGCGCGGTGACGCTCGCGGGAGAGGCCCTGGACGTCGATGGGCAGGAGCACGTTGTCGAGGACGGTCCGCCAGGGGAAGAGCACCGGCGCCTGGAAGACCACGCCGATGTCCTGGCGCGGCCCGGTGATCGGGGTGCCGCGGAGGCGGGCATCGCCGCGCGAGGGCGGCATGAGCCCGGCGAGGATCTTGAGCAGCGTGGTCTTCCCGCAGCCCGAGGGCCCGACGACGGCCACGAAGTCGCCCTCGCCGATGTCGAAGCTGATGCCCTCGAGCGCCGCGACGCTGCCGTCGCGGGTCGCGTAGCGCTTCGAGACGTCTCTGACGGCGATCGCGTCCGCGTGCGGGATGGTCCGCTCGCCTCCGCCGGCTCGAGGTGGCTGAGGAGTGCGGGGATTATACCTCACCCCTCCGCGGTATACTGCCGCCCCATGTCCGCCGAGCTCGCGGGGGAAGCGCCGATCGAGCCGGGCGACGGGCCGCCCCGCTTGAACCGCTGGGTCACCGGCGTCGCCCTCGGGGTCCTGGGTGTCCTGGCCGCCCTCATCTTCTGGCCGTCGCACGGGCTCGACACGCTCGACCGGCCGGAGCAATCGCTCGAGCGCGTGGTCGCGAGCGACATGGACTTTCGCGCCGCGGCCCGGGCCGCGCCCGTCTGGGAGCGCCGGCTCCACGCGCTCGCGTTCTCCTCCGACGCGGCGGCGCGGGCCGACGCGCTCGCCTGGTACGACGAGCTGGTCCGGGTCGAGGGCTCGCCGCTGGCCGAGCTCTACCGGGTCGTCCTGCTCGCCGAGGACGGCCAGACGGAGGCCCTCCAGGCGGCCGTGACGGCCTGGGTGCCGGGGGACGACTGGGCCCGCCGGCTCGCGACATGGGGCCGGGCGGCATACGAGACCGAGCTTCCGCCGCCGGAGGAGCTCCGCGCGGCGCTCGACGCGGTCCGCCGGGAGCTGCCTTCCGGCTGGTTCGCCGACCGGCTCGCGGCCCGGCTGGCGTCGCGCCTCGGCGATGCGGCGGCGGCCACGGAGGCGGAGCGCGCCACCGAGGCGCGGGGCACCCGGCTGCTCTGGCGTCTCCGCGCCGTCCTCGCGGGCGAGACGCTGCTCGTCCTGCTGGGGCTGGTCGCGCTCGGCGCCTGGCTCGCCGGCCCGGGAGCGCGCGCGGCCCGGGTCGCCACGGCGCCCATCCCGCCCCGCTGGACCGTCGCGGTGGGCGTCGGCCTGTTCGCGCGCGGCGCCGTCGGTCTCGCGGGGGTGGCGGTCGTGTGGCCATTCCTGCCCGACGCCGGGTGGTCCACCCTGCTCGTGTCGGTGCTCCAGACGATCCCGCTCGCGGGATACCTTCTCTGGTACTGCCGCCGCTCGGGGGCGACCCTCGCCGAGACGTTCGGGCTCCGGGTCTCGCGGGCGACCGTGCCGACCCTCGTGCGGGCCACCCTCGGCCTCGTGGGCGTGTCGACCCTCGCCGACGTGCTGATCGAGCTCGGGGGCGCGCGCGTCGGGGTCGAGACGCACTGGACCGACGGCTTCCAGGAGCGGCTCGTGTGGGGCACGCCGGGTGAGGTGGCGGCGGACGTCCTCGACAGCTGCGTCTTCGCGCCGCTCCTGGAGGAGCCGCTCTTCCGCGGGGTGCTCTACGGGACGCTCAGGCTCGGTCTCGGGCCCGCGCCGGCGACCCTCGCCAGCGCCGCGCTCTTCGCCCTGGCGCACGGCTACGGAGTGGTCGGCTTCGTCTCGGTCTTCGTGAGCGGGGTGCTGTGGGCGGTCGCCTACGAGCGGACGCGGAGCCTCCTGCCCGGGATGCTGGCCCACGCCGCGAGCAACATCCAGGCGACCGCGATCGTCCTCGCCAGCCTCCGCTTCTGAGCCGCGCTGCCGGCGTGCGCATCGCGGGCAGACCGGCGCGGCGCCGGGCCGTCGGGCGAGCTCGCGGTGGACGAAGTCTCTCCGGAAGGGGCGAGCGGCGCGCGCATGCGCACGGAGAGCCTGGCGTCGCGCCCGCGGCGAGGATGCAGGAGCACGGTCCCTGGCCAGCGACCGAGCGCGGCCAGGCACGTCTGGCGAGCTCGAGCGCAGCCCCGGGGCGGATCGGCAGGGTGGACCAGAAGGCGCACGACGGGCTCGCCGGATTCGGCTCCGTCCGGCGACGAGCTGTAGTCCGGTGGAGCCCGAGCCGAACTGTTCGGGCGACGTGCTGCCAGGAGCACGCCGGACGTCGACGTCGAGGACGTCAGTGCTCGCGCGCAGGACCAGCCGGCGGCCTAGGCCTCGTCCACCGTCACGTAGACCCCTTGACGGAGGAGCTGGCCAAGCGGCTTCCTCCAGACCCTGCCGTCGGACGAGCTGATCGAGGTCGACGAGCTCGCAGCCGACGCGACGGAGGAGGCGGCGGTAGACGCTGGCGGGATGGCCGTCGATCGGGTCGCGAGCCAGCGCGAGAAAATCCTGCTCCCGGCGCCAGGCGACGCGCCAGCTCGCCGCGAGCCGCGGCGAGACCGAGCGGGATGGCGCAGCAAGCGAGCCACGGATCCAGCCAGGCGGGACGGTCGACCCGCAGGTCGACCCCGAGACCGAGGTACATCACCGGACGGGCGGTGCCCCCACGGCGCACCGCTGCCGAAGGTTCCTCGCGCCGGGCGAGCCACCAGGCCGAGCTCGAGCACGGAGGAACGCCGGCGAGGTGCGACGCGGCGCGACCACCGAGCACGCGCTCGACGCAGCGCGCCGGGAGAGTGAACCGGGCGGCCGCCTGGAGCCGCGTCGGTCAGCGTCTCGCCCCGGCGAAGAGCAGTCGATGCTCGGAGCCAGGATCGACGTGCCGGCCCGTCGGCTAGACCAGACCAGCCCCGAGCGGATCGACCAGGGCGAACACGCCGGCGCGGAGGCTATCGAACAGCGCGAGCGTCGCCGCGAGAGAAGACCGCCCAGTCCGCCGACGAACGCCCTGAGGCCGGCGCGCGAGGATGGCGATCAGGAACAGCCCGGCGAGGAGCGTCTTGACGACCGGGCCGTAGAGGCCCGCGACGGCGAACGTCGCGAGGGCGGCCGCGTACAGGACCGCCGGGCCGAGCGGCAGCGCATGGCCGGCGCGGCGGTCGGTCGCCTCGTTCGCGCTGGCCCGCGGTCATGGCGCGCCCGAGAGGCCAGTCGACCGGGCTCGCGTCGCCACGAGGGTGATCATGTCGTGACGCCCGCGTCGAAGGCAACCGCCCGAGCGCGGCCCCACCTCTCGGCGGTCTCCCTTGAGGCCCCCCCGGGCGCGAGGTAAGATGACGCTCGTGTCGCCGCCCCGCGGCGGCGCGCACCCGCGCACAGGAGACGCTCACGCCATGACCAAGCCTCGCGCCCGCCGGGCCGCGGCCCGGCCGATCTCGACGTCCGAGCTCTGCAACCGCTACGGCCGCCTCTACACGGCCGCGATCACCGACGTCCTGGACCACCTCGGCCGCTACGGGCAGACGCTGCCCCACGACATCGTCGGGCTCACCCCCGGCACGCGCGTCGCCGGGCTGGCGTTCCCGGCCGCCGGCCGGCCAACCCGGAGGCCGGATCCGGAGCGCGCCATCCGGGCGTTCCTGACGCTGCTCGGCGCGGTGCCGCGGGATGCCGTCCTGGTCGTCAAGTCGAACGACGACGTGTCGGCCCACTTCGGGGAGCTGTCGGCGGTGGCCATGAGGGCGCGCGGGGTCCGGGGCGTGGTGATCGACGGGGCCACGCGCGACGCGGCCTACATCCTGCGCGAGCGGTTCCCGGTCTTCTGCCGCTACCGGACGCCGCTCGACTCCCTGCCGCGCTGGCGCGTCGTCGAGTGGGGCCGGCCGGTCACGATCGGGGGTGTCCGGGTCGCGCCGGGCGACGTCGTGGTGGGCGACCTCGACGGGGTCGCCGTGGTGCCGCAGGCGCTGGCGGTGCCGGTGCTCCTCGAGTGCGAGCGGCTCCTCCACACCGAGAATCGGGTCCGCGACGCCGTCCGCAAGGGGATGGCGCCGCTCGCAGCGTACGAGAAGTTCGGCGTCTTCTAGCAGGAGGGACGACGGCCATGATCGAATCCATGATCGCGGAGCGGATGGGACGGCTGGGCACGGAGACCGCCTTCGAGGTGCTGGCGCGGGCGCGCGCGCTGGAGCGCCAGGGGAAGTCCGTGGTCCACCTCGAGATCGGCGAGCCGGACTTCGACACCCCGGCGCACATCCGCGAGGCGGCCAAGCGGGCGCTCGACGCGGGGGCGACGCACTACGGCCCCTCGGCCGGCCTGCCCGAGCTGCGCGAGGCGATCGCCGAGGACATCGAGAAGACGCGCGGCGTCCCGGTGGCGCCCGACGAGGTCGTCGTCACGCCGGGGGCCAAGCCGATCATGTTCTTCGTGATCATGGCGCTCACGAACCGCGGCGACGAGGTGGTGTACCCGAACCCCGGGTTCCCCATCTACGAGTCGGTCATCAACTTCGTGGGCGGGGTGCCGGTGCCGATCCCCCTCCGCGAGGAGACCGGCTTCGGCTTCGACCTCGGGGAGCTCGAGCGGCGCGTCTCGAAGAAGACCAAGCTCATCATCATCAACTCCCCGGAGAACCCGACGGGCGGCGTCCTGTCGCCCGAGGACGTCGGCCGCATCGCGGAGCTGGCGCGCCACTTCCGCGTGCCCGTGCTGTCGGACGAGATCTACCGGCGCTTCCTCTACGACGGGGAGTTCGCCTCGATCGCGAGCTTGCCGGGCATGAAGCCCCAGACCGTGATCCTGGACGGCTTCTCGAAGTCCTACGCGATGACGGGCTGGCGCCTCGGGTTCGGCGTGATGCCGAAGCCGCTGGCCGAGCATCTCACCCGTCTCATGACGAACTCCGTGTCCTGCACGGCGACCTTCATCCAGCATGCGGGCCTGGCGGCGATCCGGGGCGACGACACCCCGGTGCAGGCGATGGTGGAAGAGTTCCGGCAGCGGCGCGACCTCGTCGTCGACGGGCTGAACCAGATCCCCGGGGTCTCCTGCGCGCGGCCCCGCGGCGCCTTCTACGTCTTCCCGAACGTGAAATCGTTCAAGCGGCCCTCGAAGGAGATCGCCACCCACCTCCTCGAGCAGGCGGGCGTGGCGGTCCTCGGCGGGACCGCGTTCGGCGTGCACGGCGAGGGGTACCTGCGCCTCTCCTACGCGGCGTCGCGGGAGACGATCCGCGAGGCCCTTCGACGGATCGCCGCGGGGCTCAAGCAGCTCGCCTGAGGCGCGACCGACTGCGGCTCGGTATAATGAGGCGAGCGGTGCCGACGCACGGTCCGCTGGAGGGAAGATGGCGATCCTGACGGACCGGGACCGGGCGGCGGTCCAGACCGAGCTCGCGAAGCTCGCGGGCCCGGTCAAGCTGATCGTGTTCTCCACGCAGCTCGGGGCGTCGGAGTACTGCGTCGAGACCGAGCGGCTGGTCCGCGAGGTCGCGGAGTGCTCGGACCAGATCACCGTCGAGATCCTCAACCTCCACATCGACCGTGAGCGGGCGGAGGCCTACGGGATCGACCGCGTGCCCGCGATCGTCGTGGAGGGCGCCCGCGACTACGGCATCCGGTTCTTCGGGATCCCGATGGGCTACGAGTTCACGAACCTGATCGACTCGATGATCGTCGCCTCGTCGGGCACGCCGTCCCTCGGGGCCGAGACGCTCGAGCGCCTGGCCGGCCTCAAGGAGCGCGTCCACATCCAGGTCTTCTCGACGCCCACCTGACCCCACTGCCCCCGGGCCGTGCGCCTGGCGCATCACCTCGCGGTCGCCTCGGAGTGGATCCGCGGCGACTGCGTGGAGGCGACCGAGTTCCCCGACCTCGCGCAGCGCTACATGGTCATGGCCGTCCCGAAGACCGTCGTCAACGATCGCGTCTCGTTCGAGGGGGCCGTGCCCGAGGCCCAGTTCGTCGACGCGGTGCTGCGGGCGGTCAACGCGGCGGGCGACGCCCCGATCGATCCCGACGCGGAGCCGGAGGTAGCGCGATGAGCCCACAGGCCGCCACAGGCCGCCACAGGCCGAAGGCCGTCCAATCAGATCCGCCCGATCAGCTCCGTCCGATCAATCCGAGCGCGGAGCCAAGGTAGCCCGATGAGCTGGGAGCAGATCCTCGCGGTCGTGGGGCTGACCGTCGTCTTCGTGCTCCTGACGCGCCGGGGACTCGGCTGACGCCCCCCGGCGCCGGGCTCCGGGACGGAGCCCACGGCCTGCGGCGGACGGGAGTCGTCGGGCGATCCGCAGGCCCGCGAGACCGATTCCGCCTCGCGCCGCTAGCGGGAATCCCCCGCACGGCCCCGCCCTCGCGGGAGTAATCCCGGAGGTCCCGCTCCTTCGCTCGGGCCGTTGTCAGCCTTGCGGGGCGTCGGCTATAGTCCCGCAATGAAGACCACCGCCTCCGCCCGCATCGCCGCTGCCATCCACCGCCGTTACGGCGAGACGGTGGACGTCGCCGAGGACCTACCCGGGCGCGACGCCCTGGCCGCCATGAACGAGCGCTCGGTCTGCCGGAGCTATCGCGCCGACCCGATCCCGGCGGCGCTGCTACGCCTCCTGTGCGCGACGGCGCTCGCGTCGCCGACCAAGAGCGACCTCCAGCAGGCAAGCATCCTCCGGGTCGAGTCGGGCGAGGACCGGGCGGCGATCCACGCGCTGTTGCCAGGCTCGCCGTGGATCGCCGGCGCGCCCGAGTTCCTGGTCTTCTGCGGGGACGGCTTCCGTCTCCGGCGCGTGTTCGAGCGGCGCGGCCGCGTGTTCCCGAACGAGCACCTCGACGCCTTCTTCAACGCCGCGGTCGACGGCGCGATCGTGCTCTCGACGTTCGTCCAGGCGGCGGGGCTCGCGGGCCTCGGGAGCTGTCCCATCAGCGAGATCCGCAATCACGCGGCGGCGATCGCCGAGCGGCTCGGGCTGCCGGACTGGGTCTTCCCGATCGCCGGCCTGACGCTCGGGTGGCCCGAGGCGAGCGAGCCGTTCAGCCCCCGGCTCGCGCTGAGCGCGACCGTGCACCACGGCCGCTACGACACGGCCCGGGTCGACCAGGAGCTGGATGGATACGACGAGCGGCGGATCCGCGAGCGCCCGTACCGGCGGCAACGCCTGGTCGAGCGCTTCGGCCACGCCGCGCGCTACGGCTGGACCGAGGACAAGGCGCGGCAGTACAGCGAGCCGCAGCGCGCGGATTTCGGGGCCTTCGTCCGGAGCAAGCGCTACCGGCTGGAGTGATCGGCGAGCCGGCGCGAGGGCCCGTCGGCCAGCTCACGCGACGGTAGATCTCGGGGCGTTCGGGGTCTCGGGCTCGGGGGGACTCAGCGGGCCCGGAGCCGGCTGCCGAGCGCTTCCCACTCCGCGCGGATCCCGCGCGGGAGCCGGTCGCCGAACTTCTGGAAGAACTCCGCCTGGCTCCGGTGGTTCGTCTGCCAGGCCTCGCGGTCGACGTGGAGGAGCTCCTGCATCGCGCCGGGCGCGATGTCCAGGCCGTGCGTCGGGATGGCGCCGGGCGCGGGGCGGTAGCCGATCGGCGTCTCCTCCGCCTTGCCGCCGTCCCGGCAGCGCTCGACGATCCACTCGAGGACGCGCAGGTTCTCGCCGTAGCCCGGCCAGAGGAACCGCCCCTCGGCGTCCCGCCGGAACCAGTTGATGCGGAACACCTTCGGCGGGCGGGACAGGCGCTTCCCCACCTCGAGCCAGTGCCCCCAGTAGTCGGCCATGTTGTAGCCGCAGAAGGGCAGCATCGCCATCGGGTCGCGGCGCACGACGCCGACCGCGCCGGTGGCCGCCGCCGTGGTCTCGGACGCCAGCGTCGCCCCCAGGAACGTGCCGTGCTGCCAGTTGAAGGCCTGGAACACGAGCGGGATGAGGGCCCGCCGGCGCGCGCCGAAGAGGATGGCGCTGATCGGCACGCCTTCCGGAGCCTGCCACGCCGGTGAGATGGTCGGACACCGCGACGGCCGGCACCGTGAAGCGGCTGTTCGGGTGGGCCGCGGGCTCGCCGCTCCTGGGCGTCCAGGGGCGGCCGCGCCAGTCGATCGCCGAGGCGGGCGCCGGGTCGTCGTGCCCCTCCCACCACACCGTGTTGTCGGGGCGGAGCGCGACGTTCGTGTAGATGGTGTCCCGCTGGATCGTCGCCGTGGCGTTCCGGTTGGTGTGGGAGTTGGTGCCGGGCACCACGCCGAAGAACCCGTTCTCGGGGTTGACCGCCCACAGCCGGCCGTCCGGGCCGGGCCGGAGCCACGCGATGTCCTCGCCGACGGTGTGGATCTTCCAGCCCTTCATCGAGGCCGGGGGCGTGAGCATCGCGAGGTTCGTCTTGCCGCAGGCGCTCGGGAAGGCGCCGCAGACGTAGGTGATCTCGCCGTCCGGGCTCTCGATCCCGACGATCAGCATGTGCTCGGCGAGCCAGCCCTCGCGCCGCCCGACGTCGCTCGCGATCCGGAGCGCCATGCACTTCTTGGAGAGGAGAGCGTTGCCGCCGTAGCCGGAGCCCACGCTCCAGATCGTGCGGTCGTCGGGGAAGTGGCAGATGAAGCGCCGCTCGACGTCCAGGTCCGCCGTCGAGTGCAGGCCGCGCGTGAAGTCGTCGGAGTCGCCCAGGTGATCGAGGGCGACCTGTCCCATGCGCGTCATGATCCGCATGTTGAGGACGACGTAGCGGCTGTCCGTCACCTGGACGCCGACCCGGCTGAACGGCGAGCCCGGCGGGCCCATGAGGAAGGGAATGACGTACATCGTCCGCCCCGCCATGGAGCCGTCGAGGACCTTCCCCAGCCGGTCGTAGCCCTCGGCCGGCGCCATCCAGTTGTTGGTGGGGCCGGCGTCGTCACGGTCGCGGGAGCAGATGAAGGTGAGGTGCTCGGTGCGGGCGACGTCGTTCGGGGCGCTCCGGTGGAGGTAGCAGCCCGGCAGCTTCTGCTGGTCGAGGGCCAGGAGCTCGCCGCCGCGCACCGCCGCCTGGGTGAGACGCTCGCGCTCGTCGTCGGAGCCATCGCACCAGACGACGTCGTCGGGGCGACACAGCCGAGCGGCGTCGTTCACCCAGCGCCGGACGGTTTCGTTCCCGCCCATGGTGAGTGTGATCACGGTACCGCGGCGCCGGGCCCTGGGTCAATCGTTCCTGGCTGGGGTACGATGGACAACCATGATCCTCGGCGCTGCGGCGGGCCGCGGGCCGTCGCCCCTCCGGCTCCTCGCCGCGTGTCTGGCGCTCGGCTGCGTGGTCGCCGGACTCCACCTCCTGCGTCCGGCGCTCCTCGCCCGCGCGGACCTGGCGGTGTACGACCGGCTCCTGACCGCGTCCGCGCTCCGCGCGCCTTCGGGCCGCGTCGCCCTCGTCGAGGTCGACGAGCGGAGCCTGGCCGAGGCCGGGCGCTGGCCGTGGCCCCGCGACCGGGTCGCCGGTCTCCTGGACCGGGTTCGCACCCTCGGGGCGGCGGCCGTCGGGCTGGACATCCTCTTCGCGGAGCCCGATTCGGGCGGCGACGCGCCCCGCGGGGCCGGGCAGGCGCCGGGCGAGTCGCCCCCGCTCTCGGCCCGGGACGCGGCGCTCGCGGCGGCGCTCGAGCGCGGGCCCTTCGTGATCGGCTACGCCTTCACGTTCGACCGGCCCGTCGACCGTCCCTGCCATCTTCGCTCGATCGGGCTGGGGCGCGCCGCCGCGGGGGGCGGCCTGGCGCAGGTGCCGCGAGCGGCGGGAGTCCTGTGCAGCCTCGCCCCGCTCGGGGTGGCGGCCGCCTCCTCCGGCTTCATGAACGCGTCGCCGGACGCGGACGGGATCCTCCGGCGCATGCCCCAGATCGTCGAGTTCGGCGGCGAGGTCTACCCGAGCCTGGCGCTCGCGACCGTCGCGACCGTTCGAACCGGCGTCGCGGCGCGGCGACTCGGGCTCGCCGACCGAGTGGGGCGCTGGCCGGTTCTGTGGCTCGACGATCGCGAGGTTCTCCTCGACGCCGACGGGAGCGTGCTCGTGCGGTTCCGCGGTCCGGCCGGAACCTTCCCGCGCTTCTCGGCCGTCGACGTGCTGCAGGACCGGGTGCCCGCCGGCGCGCTCAGGGGCCGGATCGTGTTCGTGGGCGTGTCCGCCCTCGGGCTCGGCGACACGGTCACCACGCCGCTCGGCTCGTTCCTGCCCGGCGTCGAGGTTCACGCGACCGTGGCGGACAACCTCCTCCAGGGGGACTTCGTCCGCCGCCCGCCGGGCGGGACCGTCGCCGAGCTGGCCCTCGTCCTCGGCGTCGCGGTGGGGGTGGCCCTGAGCGTTCTCGGTCTCGGGTGGCGGTGGACCCTGCCCCTCGCGCTCGGCGGCGGGCTCCTCCTCTGGCTGGGCGCGGGGTGGCTCCTCGGCACTCGCGGCTGGTACGTCTCGCCCCTGTTCCCGGCGCTCGCGCTCGTCGGCGCCCTGGGCATCGCCGCGCTTCACCGGCTCGTCGCCGAGCGCGCGCGCGCCGACCAGAGCAACCGCCAGCTCCGGACGGCGCGTGAGATGGTGCTGCACGCGCTGACCTCGCTCACCGAGACGCGGGACTTCGAGACCGGCGCTCACCTCATCCGGACGAGCCGCTACGCGCGGGCCCTGGGCGAGGCCCTGGCGTCCTATCCGAGGTTCCGGGGCTTCCTCACGCCGGAGACGATCGACCTGATCGCGCGGCTCGCGCCCATCCACGACATCGGCAAGGTCGGAGTCGCGGACCGGACGCTCCGGAAGCCCGGGCCCCTCTCGGACGACGAACGGGAGGAGATGTCGCGCCACCCGATCTACGGGCGCGACGTGATCGCGCGGACGGAGGAGCGGGTGGGGGTGCGGGACGATTTCCTCCTGAAGCTGGCGAAGGAGATCGTCTACTCACACCACGAGCACTGGGACGGCTCGGGATACCCGGAGGGCCTGCGGGGGGACGCGATCCCCATCCCCGGGCGGATGGTCGCGCTCGTGGACGTCTACGACGCCCTCGCGAGCGCGCGCGTGTACAAGGGGGCGCTCCCGCACGACGAGGTCGTCCAGGCCATCGTGGCGGGGCGGGGGGTCCACTTCGATCCCGACATGGTCGACGCCTTCCTCGCGATCCAGGAGGAGTGGCGCCGGATCGCCATCGACTTCGCCGACGAGCACGACGAGGCCGCTTCCGCCGAACGCGCGGGCCCGGACAGCGGGTGACGACGGCCCCGGGTCCGGCCTCCGCCCGGGCGGAGGCCCTACTGCTTCCAGCGTCAACGTTTCACGTCGGCCGGGGAGGGCCGAGCCTGCCGTCGCCGCCCGCCTCGACGCGGTCCGCCCGCTGCTACAATGGCCGCCGTGACGGCAGCCGGCGCTGGTCCCGCTCCGGGTCCGGACCGGCTGTTCACCTATGGAACGCTGATGACCGGCTTCTCGCGACGCCCGCTCCTCGGCGGGGCGCTCCTGGAAGGGCAAGGGCGGATCCGCGGCTCTCTCTACCACTTCGGCGAGTACCCCGGCGTGGTCCTCGACGACGGCGGCTGGGTGACCGGGGAGCTCTACCGCGTCCCGGACCTGCCGGACCGGCTGCCGGCGCTGGACCGGGAGGAGTGGTGCGACCCCGCGGACGAGACGCGGAGCCTCTACGTGCGGCGCACGGTGCCGGTACAGGCCGCGGGTGGAGTCGGTGCGGGAGGCCTGGGTGTACGCGTACAACGAGCGATTCGGGGCCGCGGCCGGCCGGGGGCCCCGGGTCGAGTCCGGCGACTGGCGCGCCGCGGTCGGCCGGGGGCCCGGGTCGAGTCCGGCGACTGGCGCGCCCACCTGACGGGCGCGCGTGGAACCCATACCGTGCAAGTTGGAGGACCCTCGATGACCATGGCGACGGCGTCCGATCTCGTCAAGAACGACCAGGCCCACCTCATCCACCCGCAGCACCACTCCGTCGGAGGCCGCCGAGCCGCTGGTGATCGTGGAGGGGCACGGCGCGGTCATCAAGGACATCCACGGCAACGAGTACATCGACGGGCTCGCCGGCCTCTGGAACGTCAGCGTGGGGCACGGCCGGGAGGAGCTGGCGCGCGCGGCCTTCGACCAGATGAAGAAGCTCGCCTACTACTCGAACTACGTGGGCTACTCGAACATCCCGGCCGTCGAGCTGGCCACCAAGATCGTGAGCCTCTCGTATCCGAACATGGCCGCGGTCTTCTTCACCTGCGGCGGCGCCGAGGCCAACGAGTCCGCCTTCAAGACCGCGCGCTTCTACTGGAAGGCGAAGGGCAAGCCGAACAAGGTCAAGGTCATCGCCCGCCAGAACGCGTACCACGGCGTCACCCTCCAGGCGATGAGCGCCACCGGCATGGCGCCCTTCTGGAAGATGTTCGAGCCGCGCGTGCCCGGCTTCCTCCACATCCAGGCGCCGTACCCGTACCGCTTCCAGGGCGCCCGGGCGGGGGAGACGGTGGGCCAGGCGGCGGCCCGGGAGCTGGAGGAGGCGATCCTGCGGGAAGGCGCCGACACGGTGGCGGCGTTCATCGCCGAGCCGATCATCGGCGGCGGCGGCGTGATCGTCCCGCCGGACGACTACTTCCCGCGCATCCGCGAGATCTGCACGAAGCACGACGTGCTGTTCATCGGCGACGAGGTGATCACGGGCTTCTGCCGGACCGGCCAGTGGTTCGCGCTGACGCACTGGAACGTCCAGCCGGACATCCAGTCCTTCGCGAAGGCGGTGACGCTCCGGCTACGCGCCGCTCGGCGGCATCGTGGTGTCCCGCGACATCTTCGAGACGATGAACACGGTCAAGCCCGAGGACCGGTGGATGCACGCCTACACGTACTCGGGGCACCCCATGTGCTGCGCGGTCGGCCTCGCGAACATCGCGATCATGGAGCGCGAGCGGCTGTGGGAGCGCTCGGCCCGGCTCGGGACGCGCCTCTACCAGGGGCTGCTCGAGCTCCAGAAGGAGCTGCCGGCCATCGGCGACGTGCGCGGCGGCAAGGGCCTGATCGCCGCCGTCGAGCTCGTCTCGGACCGGACGACCAAGGCGGGCTTCCCGGCCGACCAGAAGGTGGGGCTCCGGATCCGCCGCGACATGGAGAAGCGGGGGTTCGCGACCCGGATCCGGAGCTATCCGGTGCCGGACGGCACGATCTCCGAGATGATCTTCTTCTCGCCGCCGCTGGTCATCACCGAGCAGCAGATCGACCGCGTGCTGGAGATCGTGCGGGCGTCGATCAAGGCGGTCGTTCCCGCGTAGCGCGCGCGGCGCGATCCGGCCGGAGCGAGCACGGGAGGGGCGTCGGCCTTCGGGTCGGCGCCTCGTTTCCTACCGGCCACCGGACGATGTCATGCACCTGGTGCTCCGTTGGACTCCGCGCTACCTCACGAGGCCCAGTCAAATTCCAGGTCAGTACCTGCTGCCGAACGAGACGCCGCCCGGAACTCGGACCTGGCGTCATCTCGTTCTGACCGGGCAGCGTCTCGGCGCCGCAGTACTCGGGCCTTCGCCTCAACGCCATCGCCCCCGGCACGGTCTGGACGCCGATGGTCGAGGCTCGGCCCGAGGCGCGGCGTCTCCGGAGCGAGGTCGCTCATCGATCGCGCCGTCGCGTGGGATGGCTCGCCTTCCCGGGCGGGCACCGGACGTCTAGCTGCCGATTCAGGTCCTCGTCATCGACGCCGGCCTCGCCGTCACGCCCCGCCAGGGGCCTGGCTTGGACTTCGAGACATCTTGGCGGGCGGCGGGAACTGTTTCGACGTCAAGGCCTGACCCCGAGGCGGCGGAGGGTGTCGTGGATGCGGGCGTGGTGGGCCTTCTCCCAGGCGTCGAGCGTCGTCGCGGCGTCCTTGTCGGCGCGGGCCCGGGCGGTCTCGAGGACCGTGGCCGCGCGGGCGACGGGCACGACGACGACGCCCTCCTCGTCGCCCACGACGACGTCGCCCGGGTGGACCTCCACGCCGCCGACCCGCACCGGCCCGCCGAGCACTCCGAGCGCGTCCTTGGCCCCCGGGATGGGGATGACGCCCCGGGCCAGGACCGGGAAGCCACGCTCCCGCGCCTCGGCGACGTCGCGAATCACCCCGTCCACGACGAATGCCGCCACACCCCGCCGCTGGGCGACGGCGCACACGTTGCCGCCGGCCACCGCATAGTCCACGTCGCCCGCCTCGACGACGATGACGTCACCCGGGGCCGCCCGGTAGATCGCCGCGTGGACCATGAGGTTGTCGCCCGGGGCGCAGCGGACCGTGTAGGCCGGCCCGGCGACCCGGGGCATCCCCGGCCAGAGCGGTCGGATCCCGATGTCCATCACGCAGTCGCGGGTCAGCGCGTCGGCGATGCTCGTGGGCGAGAGCTTGGCGAACTCGGCGGCGAGGGACATCTGGCCTCCCGTGGGTCGGCGGATCGGTGACGCCGGCGTGAAGCGCGCTTGACGCGCCCACCGGCCGGCCTAGAGTAGCACGCGTGAAATCGCGTGAGCTGGCCGGCCGCGTCGTCGTGGTCACCGGCGCCTCGAGCGGGATCGGCGCGGCGACGGCCGTCGCGTGCGGGCGCGCTGGCATGAAGGTCGTCCTCGCGGCCCGCCGCGCCGGGCGTCTCGAGGCCGTCGCCGCCGAGGTGACGGCGGCCGGCGGCGCCGCGCGCGTCGTTCCCACCGACGTCGCCGACGAGGCTGCCGTCCGGGCGCTCGTCGACGGCACCGTCGCCGCGTGGGGGCGGCTGACGTCCTCGTGAACAACGCGGGCGTCGGGATCCTCGCGACGGTGGACCAGACGACGGCGGCGGAGTTCGAGCGGCTCGCCCGCGTCAACTACCTCGGCGCGGTGTACGGCGTGCTGGCGGCGCTCCCCACATGCGGCGCCAGGGGGCCGGCCACATCGTCAACGTCGCATCGGTCGTGGGCAAGCGGGCGAGCCCGTTCCGCGCGGCCTACGTCGCCTCGAAGTTCGCGCTGGTCGGCTTCTCGGAGGCGCTCCGCATGGAGCTCCTCGGGTCCGGCATCCACGTGACGTGCGTGTGCCCCATCGGCACCGCGACGGCCTTCCACGAGGTGGAGCCGAACCGCCTGGGGGTTCCCGGGCGCGGCGGGCCCATCCAGAGCGCGGAGCACGTCGCGCGCGCGATCGTGCGGGCGCTCCGACGACCCCGCGCCGAGGTGCACCCGTATCCGCCGGCGCGGCTCCTGTTCCTCGCGAACATCCTCGCGCCCGGCCTCGTCGACCGCCTGCTCCTCCGGCTCAGCCCGCGCGCTCGCGCGCGCTGACCGGCGCCACCCGGCGGCAGGTCTGGTAGAGCAGGAGGTCGTACACGATCTTGAGCCCGCCCCCGAGGACGAAGGGCGCGGACAGGGACACCGCCTGCATGACGTAGCCGGTCAGCGCCGGGCTCACCGCCTGCGCCACGGTCCGGCCCGCGTTGGTCACGGTCGCCGTCGCCTCCCGCTCGTCGTCCCGCACGACCAGCATCAGGAACGCCTGCCGGGTGGGGACGTCCATCTGCGAGAGGAGCGCTCGCAGGAGCAGGAGCGCCACCGCCAGGCCCGCCGTCGGCGCGAGCCCCATGCCGATCAGGAGGACGTTCGAGGCCAGGTGGGAGAACACCATCGTGTTCACGAGCCCGAACCAGCGCGAGGCCCGGACGGCGAGGAGGACGGAGCACGCCGTCAGCAGCTGGGCCGTGAAGAACACCACCCCGATGGCGGCCGGGCCCAGCGCGAAGTGCGTGTGGAGCCAGTAGACCAGGAGGCTCTGGAGGACGAAGCCGCCGGCGAACGAATCGAGCGCGAAGAGGGCGGCGATCCGGTAGATCAGCCGGCGCGAGGGGAAGCGCCGGGCGCCGGCCGCCGGCGGCTCCACCGGGGTGTCCGGCAGCCGCGCGTAGAGGACGGCCTGGATGCCGCCCGAGAGCGCGAAGAGCCAGAAGAGCAGGGTGTAGCCGGACGTTGCCGCGTCGCCCGCGCGGCCTCCGCCGCCTGGTAGCGCGGCCACGGTGAGGGCGCCCAGACCGGAGGCGACGTAGCCAACCAGGTTGTAGAGGCTCATCCGGAGCGTGAGGTCGCGCCCGGCGGCAGCTCGCGCCACCAGCACCTGCTCGATCGACAGGAACGGGCCGGTCTCCCCGGTGCTGACGGCCACGTTGCCGAGCATGGCTGCCAGGATGACGAGAGCGGGGCGTCGGCCGTGGCCAGGAGCACTCCCGCCGCGACGACGAGCCACGAGAGCGCGACGAGGACGGCGCGACTCCCGTGACGCTCGGCCGGTCGCCGGATCAGCAGCGTGAGCGCCGCGCTGGCGGCGAGCGTCAGCGTCACGGCCACCCCGATGCCGCTGGCGCCCAGGCCGAGCGCGGCGAGATGGAGGGGCACGAGAACGCCGAGATAGCCGTAGCAGAACGTGCGGATCGCCTTGGCCGCGAACACCAGCCTGACGGTTGATTCGATCGCGGGTGTCATGACGTCCTAAGGGTAGACGATGGCCACCGCGTACGGGAAAACCAGTGAAGCACAGTCAGTCGTGGCACCGGGATTGCTAAGTACAAGATGTAGCGGATTGTACGAGCACTAAACAGGTGTTACCCTCAGCACCGAAGAGACAGGTCCACACGGAGAGCGAAGCAAGAGCAGCAAGGCAGCGGGACAAGGAGGCATCCGATGAGACGAGCAGGACTGCTGGAGACGATGGCAAGCGGCGACCTCGAGGCCGTCACGCGCGTCGTGGGGCGCGGCTACCGGTCTGGCAGCGTCGAGCGGCTGGCGGCGCGCGATCCGGAGTGGCACGAGGCGCTGGAGCGGGCGGAGCGCGAGGTGCGGGACGCTCTACGCCGAGCTCTGCGAGGCGGACGGCACCCTCGTGCGCTGGCGGGAGGCGGTGGGCGAGCTCTACCGCGTGTGGTCACGCGTCAACGACGCGCGGGCCGAGGATGAGGTCGTGCTCGAGGAGGTCGCGTAGGCCGCGTGAGCTCGACCGGTACGGGCCAGGACGGGGGGCGTTCGCCGGATCTGGACGTCGCCGTCACACCGGCGTCGAGTGACCGGAATCGTGCCCTGGCGCCCGGGAACTTTTCCGTTCGCCACCTCACGTCGCCCGCGTCATCCTCGGCCTCGATGGCGGCGAGAGCCGACCGCGGATCGCGGGCGGGAGCCGACGGTCGGCCCGAAGAGGTGACCGTCTGCGATGTCTGCGGGCTCGTCTCGCGGTTGCCCGCCGCGCCGGTGTGTCCGGCCTGCGGAGCGGGGCACGGCTGATGCCCGTAGATCCGGCCTCCGTCGGAGGCTCCGGCTCGCGGCATACGCGGCATAATCGGAGGGATGTCCGGCCCCCGGTTTCCCCGCGACCGCTTCGTCACTGTCCACGGCATTCGCCTTCGCTATCGCGACTGGGGCGGTGACGGCCGGCCGCTCGTAGCTCTCCACGGCGCCGCGGCCCACGCCCACTGGTGGGACCCGGTCGCGCCGCACCTGGCCCGGCGCCTTCGCGTGCTGGCCCTCGACTGGCGGGGACACGGGCGAAGCGCGTGGCCGGGATCTCCCGCCTACCGGAGCCAGGACTTCGCCGCCGAGCTGGGCGGCGTGATCGAGCGCCTCGGTCTCCGGGACGTCGTGGTGGCCGGTCACTCCATGGGCGGCCACAACGCCATGGCCTTCGCCGCCTGGCACCCGGAGCGGCTCACGCGCCTGGTCGTCGTCGACGCGCGGCCCCACGTCAACTACGAGCGCCTCGCGCCCTCCAGCGCCGGGCGCCCCGCCCGCAGACCGAGTTTCCGAGCCTGGCGGCCGCGCTCGCCCGCTTCCGGCTTCGGCCGCCGGAGACGACGGCCTCCCCGGCGCTCCTCCGGGCCATCGCCCGTCACGGCCTCGTGAGACTCTCATCCGGGCAGTGGCGCTATCGCTTCGACCCGGCGTGCGAGCAAACACGGATCCCCGTCGATTGCTGGGAGCTCCTCCCGCGTATCTCTTCCCCGACGCTCGTCGTGCGGGGCGAGCACAGCACGATCCTCGACCGGGACGTCGCCCGCCGCATGGTCAAGGCCCTGCCGTCGGGGGCGCTGGAGGAGATCCCGGGCGCCCACCACCACGTCACCTTCGACGCCCCGCGCGCGCTCGCGGACTCCATCCTGGCCTGGCTCGGCTGAGCCGTCGGGACCCGGGGAAACGCCAAGGCGGGGAGGATGCGTGTTCTCGTGACGGGAGCAGCGAGCGGGATCGGTCGCGCGACGTGTGTCCGCCTCGCCCGGGACGCGAAGGCGGCCGGCCGGTCGGCCCGGGTCGCGGCGGTGGACGTCGGGCCGCCGGCCCAGCTGGACGGTCTCGCGGCCGAGCTCCGGGAGCTCGGCGCCGACGCGCTCCCGATCCACGCGAGCATGGGGACGCCGGATGCGCCGGGGCGGGTGGTGGGCGAGGCGGTCGCGCGCTTCGGCGGCCTCGACGGGCTCGTCAGCAACGCCGGCGTCAACCGGACCGGGCCGCTCGTCGACTACGCGGTCGAGGACTGGGACCGGCTCTTCGCGGTGAACACGAGGGCGACGTGGCTCCTCGCGAAGGCGGCTCATACCCCGCTATCCGCCTCGGGCGGCGCCATCGTGGCGGTGGCCTCTATGTCGGGCAGCCACGTCCACGCCGGGCTTGGCGCCTACGGCCCGAGCAAGGCGGCCCTCATCATGCTGGTCCGCGTCCTCGCGCAGGAGTTCGGCCCCGCCGGCATCCGCGTCAACGCGGTCTCGCCCGGCATGACGCGCACGGGGATGACGGCGCGGGTCTACGCGGACCCCCGCGTCGCCGCCGAGCGTGACGCCCTGTGCCGCTGGGCCGCGTGGCGACGCCCGACGACATGGCCGCGGCGATCGCGTTCCTGCTCTCGCTCGACGCCCGCTACGTGAACGGCCACGACCTGGTCGTCGACGGCGGCGTCACCGGCAACCTCCTCGGCCGCCTGCCGGGGCTCTCGCAGATCACGCGCGCCTGAGCGGCGCCGCGCAAAGGAGACCGACGTGCCCCCACGCCGCCTCCGGTTCGGGTTGAAGGTCGCCCAGATGGGCGGGACTTACGCGGAGATCCGCGACGCGTGGCTCGAGGCCGACCGCCTCGGGTTCGACACCGCCTGGGCCCACGACCACCTCCTCAACCGAAACGACCACTCGAAGTCCGAGGACGAGGGCTGGACCATCCTCGCCTCGCTCCTCACCGAGGCGCAGCGAGTCCGCGGTGGCCTCATGGTGACCGCCAACACGTTCCGCCATCCCGCCGTCCTCGCGAAGATCGCGACCACGGTGGGACGTGGTGTCCCAGGGGGCGGGTCGAGGTGGGGCTGGGCGCGGGCTGGCACGAGGACGAGCACCAAGCAGTACGGGCTTCCCGCTGCCTGCCGCTCGGCGAGCGGATGCTGCCGGCTCGAGGAGGCCTGGCCAGATCATGCGGGCGCTCTGGACCCAGCCGCGCGCGACGGTCGAGGGGACCCTACTACCAGGTGCGCGAGGCCTTTGCACGAGCCGAAGCCCGTCCAGCGGCCGCACCCGCCCATCGTGCTCGGGACCAGCGGGGAGAAGGTCGGGCTCCGGATCGTCGCGCGCCACGCCCAGGAGTGGAACATGTCGAAGGGCACGCCGGCCGAGTTCCGGCGGCTCTCGGAGCTCGTCGACGCCTACTGCCGGGAAGCCGGCCGCGACCCGGCCGCCGTCGAGCGCTCGATCCAGTTCGGCGCCGATGCGCTCCAGAATGGCGCGGCGGAGCTCGTCGCGCTCTCGCGCGAGTTCGTCGGGGCGGGGGCGACCCACCTCATCTACACGTGCCCGATTCCCTACAGCGCCGCCGGCGCGCGCCGGCTCTGGGCCGAGGTCGTCACGCCCCTCCGGGGCTGAGCCACCGGCCGAGAAGCCATCCGCCCCACGCGGGTGGGGCGGCGGGAGGGCTCGACGAGGGATGGACGGGTCGGGCGGCGCGGCTCGCGTCCTCTGGCTCCTGGCCGTCGGCCTGGTTCTGGTCGGCGTCGTCGGCACGGTGCTGCCGGGTCTCCCCGGCGCCGTCCTGGTGTTCGCCGGGCTCCTGCTCGCGGCCTGGATCGACGGGTTCGCGCGCGTGGGCCTCGGGACCCTCGCCGTGCTGGCGGCGCTCACCGCGATGACGTACGCGCTCGATCTCGCGGCGACCGCGGTGGGGGCGCGGCGCTTCGGGACCAGGTGGTGGGGCGTCCTCGGCGCCGTGGCGGGCACGCTCGCCGGCCTCGTCTTCGGGCTGCCGGGCCTGCTGGTCGGCCCGTTCCTCGGTGCCTTCGCGGCGGAGCTGATCGCCCGCCGGGACGTGCGGCAGGCCGGCCGCGCGGGACTCGGCGCCTGGCTGGGCTTTCTGCTCGGGGCCGTGGCCCGGCTCGGGCTCGTCCTGGCGATGGTCGGGATCTTCGTGGTCGCGTACGTGCGGTAAGACGGCTCAGGCCGCCGGAAGGGTGAAATCCTCCGGCGGCCGAAGGCCCGAAGCGCGCGCGGCGGTCCGTAGGGGCGGCTCGGGGAGAAGGCCGACGCGGGCTCGCGCCGGACGGGCGGCTCGAGGTGCGTGCCCACGCCGCCAGATTCTCGCCCTCGAAGGCGTACGCGTTCTCGGAGTGCTGGGAGAGGTCGAGGCCGGCGAACTCCTCCTCCTCGGTGACCCGGAGTCCCACCACGGCGTCGACGATCTTGAGGACGAACCACGGAGCCGACGAAGGCGAAGACCCACGTGGCGGCCACGGCGGCGAGTCTGCGCGAGGAGCAGGCCCGCATTGCCGAAGAAGAGGCCGTCGGCGCCGGCCTCGTTGATCGCCTTGGAGGCGAAGACGCCGGTCGCCAGCGCGCCCCAGCGTCCGCCGACGCCGTGGACGCCGACGACGTCGAGGCGAATCGTCGTAGCCGAGCTCGACTTCAGCTGCAGGCCGCGAGTAGCAGAGCACCCCGCCGCCGACGCCGATCAGGATGGCGGACATCGGGCGACGAAACCGGCGGCCGGCGTGATCGCGACGAGGCCCGCGACGACGCCGGACGCCGCGCCGAGCACGGTCGGCTTCCCGCGGGTCCCACTCGACGAACCATCCACGCCGAGCGCGGCGGCGGCCGCCGCCGTGTCGTGGCGACGAAGGCGCGACCGCGAGGCCGTCGGCGCCGAGCGCGCTGCCGGCGTTGAAGCCGAACCAGCCGAACCAGAGCAGCGCCCGCGCCGAGCAGCGTGAACGGCAGGTTGTGCGGCGGCATCGGCTCGCGGCCGGGAAGTCCGACGCGCCGCCCGATCACGAGCGCGGCCACCAGCGCGGACGACGCCCGCGCTGATGTGGACGACCGTGCCGCCCGGCGAAGTCGAGCGCGCCCATGCTTCGCGAGCCAGCCGCCGACGCCCCACACCCAGTGCGCGAGCGGGTCGTAGACCAGCGTGGCCCAGAGCAGCGATGAAGAGGAGATACGCCCTGAACTTCATGCGCTCGGCGAACGCGCCCGTGATCAGCGCGGGCGTGATGATGGCGAACATGCCCTGGAAGATCATGAAGGCCAGGTGGGGGATCGTCGCCGCGTAGTCCGGGTTCGGCGTCCAGGCCGACGCCGCGACAGGCCGATCCAGTCGAGGCCGCCGATCAAGCCGCCGTTGTCGCGGCCGAACGCGAGGCTGTAGCCGATCAGCGACCCACTGCACGGTGATCGACGCGCCATCGACGATGAAGCTGTGCATCATGGTGGCGAGCACGTTCTTCCGACGCACCATGCCGCCGTAGAAGAGCGCCAGGCCCGGCGTCATCAGCAGCACGAGCGCCGCGGAGATCAGCAGCCACGCGGTGTCGCCGGTGTCGACTTTGGGGCCGGCGGAGCCGGCGCCGCCGCGGGCGCGCTCCCCGGCGGGAGGCGCGGGCGCCGCCTGCTGGGCGAGGGCGCCCGAGGCGCCGAGCAGCACCAGGACGGCCAGGACGACGCACAGGCTGACGGACCGGATCACGCGACTCACCGTCGAATCTCCTTTCGGCATCGGCCTCAGAGCGCCGCCTCGTCGCGCTCGCCGGTTCGAATGCGAACGGCCATCTCGACGGGCGTGACGAACACCTTGCCGTCGCCGATCGCGCCGGTCCGGGCCGCGGCCGCGATCGTGTCCACGACCTTGTCGACCATCCCTTCCGCGACGACGATCTCGATGCGGATCTTCGGGAGGAAGTCGATCGTGTACTCCGAGCCGCGGTAAAGCTCGGTGTGGCCCTTCTGCCGTCCGAACCCGCGCACCTCCGAGACGGTCATCCCGATGACCCCCATCCCGGTCAGCGCGTCCTTCACCTCGTCGAGCTTGTAAGGCTTGATGATCGCCTCGATCTTCTTCATGCGGTGGGCCTCCTCCTGTCCGGCGGGAGCGAGGTGCAACGCGGGTGCCACGGGAGTGGCGGTCACCGGTGTCCCGCAAGTCCGCGTCGTGGCGAGGCGGCGCGGCGACCGCGCTCGACCCCGCACTCGCCGCGTGCCTAGGCGGCGACCAGCCTGCCAAGGAACGGGCAGGAGGCCGTCGGGCCGGCGTCGCAGCCGTTCGACGCGGCGCGGCTCCTCGGCGCGGGACGGCTCGCGCCGTCGCCCCTGGGTGGGAACGGGCTTCGGGTGCGCCCCGCCGGCCGGCGTCAGGCCGGGAGGCGGGCGGGGGCGGCGCGGCGCAGGTACTGCAGGACGAGGACGACCAGGAAGAGCCCGACGCCGATGGCGTCGAACAGCGGCCGCGGATACACGAGCGCGAGGCCCGCGACCACGAGCATCGCCTGCTCGAGCCCGGTCGTCCGCCGGAGGAGCCAGCCCTGGAAGCCGCCGGCGAGCGCGGCGATCCCGATGGCGGCGGTCGTGGTCACCAGCGCGATCGCGCCCCAGTCGGCCTGCGCGAGCCCCTTGATGGACCCCGTGAGCAGGAGCCCCTGGCCCGACGGGTCGAGGACGAACATGAACGGCACCAGGAACGCCGGCATCGTGTACTTCCACGACTGGAGCGTCGTCCGGTACGGATCGCCGCCGGTGATCGCCGCCGCCGCGAAGGGCGAGAGCGCGGTGGGGCGACACCTCCGAGAGAACCGCGTAGTAGAAGATGAACATGTGGGCGGCGAAGTCGGGCACGCCGAGCTTGATGAGGGCCGGCGCCGCGATCACCGCGCAGATGATGTAGGACGCCGTGACCGGCACCGCGAGCCCGATGATCCACACGGTGAGCGCGGTGAAGATCGCGGTCAGGAGGAGCGACCCGCCCGCGTAGTCGAGGATGATCGCCGAGAACTTCAGCCCGAGCCCCGTGAGCGTCACCACCCCCACGATGAGGCCGGCGCCGGCGCACGTCGCCCCGACGTTGAGCATGCCGATCGACCCCGCCTCCAGCGCCTGCACGAGCCGGGAGCGGAGGACCTGCCGGACGATCGGCCCCCGGCCGCGGAGCAGGTCGTAGGAGAGCATCGCGCTCTCGGGGCGCAGGAGGCTCGTCAGGAACGCGACCACCGTGGCCCAGAACACCGACAGCACGGGCGAGAACCCCATCAGCATGAAGGCGATGATCGACACCAGCGAGAGGAAGTGGAACCAGAACCGCCGCGTGAGGCGCCCGAGCGGCTCCGCGCGCTCGATGGGGATCGCGCTCATGCCGAACTTCCGGGCGTCGATCTCGACCATGAAGAACAGCGCGAGGTAGTAGAGCCCGGTGGGGATGACCGCCATCAGGAGCACGTCGAGGTAGGAGATCTTCAGGAACTCGGCGATGAGGAAGGCCGCCGCGCCGAGGACCGGCGGCGAGATGATGGCGCCGAGGCCCCCCGCCGCCAGCAGCCCGCCGGCGGCCTCCTTGCCGTAGCCGGCCCGGGCGAGCATCGGGTAGGCGACCGAGCCCATCGTCACGGTGGTGGCCACGCCGCTGCCCGACGGCCCTCCCAGCAGGAACGAGGCGAGCACGATCGTCCGGCCGGCCCCGCTGGACTTGCCGCCCATCGCGGCGAAGGAGAAGTCGAGGAAGAACTTGCCGGCGCCGGAGAACTGGAGGAAGGCGCCGTAGATCGTGAACAGGATGATGAGAGAGGAGGAGACATCGATGGCGACGCCGAAGATGCCCTCGAGCGTCATGTACATGTGGCCGACGAGCCGGCCGACGTCGTAGCCCTTGTGGGTCCAGGGGGCGGGCAGCCAGGGGCCGATGAGGGCATAGGTCAGGAAGGCCAGCGATACTACCGGCATCACCCAGCCCGAGGTCCGGCGCATCGCCTCCAGGATCAGCACGATGAGGGTGACGCCGAGGACGATGTCCCACGTGTCCGGCGAGGTGTTGCGGTCGGTGAAGTCGTCGCCGCCGTGGAGCATGTACGCCACCACGGCCACCGCGAGGGCGGCGGCGAGCCAGTCCCACCACATGACGCGGTGGCGGAGGCGCCGGGCGACGGGGAAGACCAGGAACGACAGGACCAGGACGAAGGCGACGTGGATCGCCCGGAGCGCGTGGGTCGGGACGATGGAGTACGCCGCGTACAGGTGGAACACCGACATCGCGACCGCCAGCGCGGTCACGGCGGCGCGCCGACCCCCGCGAGCGTCACACTCGCAGTCGCCGTTGCGGCGGCTTCACGCCACGCTGAGAGAGGTCAGACTGGCCAGGCCCACTCGCCCCCCCTTGTCTGGCTTGATGTCCAGGCGCAGATGAGTCACTGCGTCCGACGGAGACCGACCAGAGCTCGCGCTCGAAGCTCGTGCCCGGTGGGCTGAAGTTGAACTCCTGCCGGACGAGCTCTCGATAGGTCTGCCCCCATCCGACGAGACGGACAAGGCGAGCTCCTGCGTGCGGCCCACCGCCAGCTCCTCCACCTCGACGGCGATCCGTCGGATGGTCTGCGGGCTGTCGAAGAGCAGGGTCACCGACTGCTCGCCGGGTGCGCCAGCGACCCACCGGCTCCCGCCCGGGCCCCGGCTCCGATCGAAGGCGTGATCGATGGGATGGTCCGCCTGCTCCGAGGTCACCTGCACGGTGGCGACGTCCGCGATCGGGATCTCCCCCTCCAGGGGTGCTGGGTCTCGGGAAGGCTTCGGGATGACTTGTTTTCGCAGCATCTGGGACTCCCCAGCGGCAGTCTACGGGCACAGCCGCTCCTTCCATTGTACGGGACCAACGAGGGCGGCTCGCTCGGTCGACGGTGGTCGACAGTGGAGGCGGATATCCAGGGAGTCGACGAGGAACCGGCGAGCGCCGCTGCCCGGGACGCGCTTCAGGGCGCCGTGTCGAGGAGCCGGCGCTCCTCCACCCGGTAGACGAGCTGGACCTTCCGGTGTCGCCACGCGCCCCACCGCGCAAAGCCCTGCGTCGCGCCCTCGATCCGGAGCGCCTGCGAGCTCTCGGACCAGCGGTAGCCGAAGGAGCGCCCGGACCCCGGGTCCGTCTCCCAGAGGGACAGGACCGGAACCGACGTCCCGGTGGCCGCCGACCACACCGCGATGGTGTGAAAGCCCGGCGTGATCGTTCTCCGACGTGACGTAGGCGACGGTCCGTCGATCGGGCGACAGGGTCAGCCCTTCGCCCGGGAACAGGAAGCGCATCCCGCCGCCGTCGAGATCGAGGAGGTAGATCGCGTGCTCCGGCCGCAGCGCGCGGTCGAGGACGCTGCGGACGAATCGCCCGTAGCTCCGCTCGTACGGCCACCATGGCTGCCATGCGCTCACGAGCACCGCGGGCCGACCGCCCGGGCGGACCAGACAGGCGTCGCTGAGCATGAGGCCCGGAGGCAGCGTCAGCTCCCGCCACGGCGCGGCCGCGCCGGACCGCACGTAGAGGCGCTGGCCCTGGGTCCACGACGGCCCGGCGAAGGTCTGGAGCACCCCCATCCCGTCGTCCCCGGCGACGTCCAGCTCGAAGGGCTTGCCCTGGACCCCGTCGAGCGCGACCGTGCTCAGCCTCGCGGGGAAGGTGGCGGCGCGGTCCGGCGCCCATCGGTCGCCGGGCTGGATCGCGGCGGCGTCGGCCCGTTCGATCGTGGGATCGACGGTGACGACACCCGTCCCCCAGCGGGCCGGCGGCCCCAGCACCGTGAACCACCCGTAGTGCGCCATGATGAGGAGCGCCAGGGCCGCGCCGGCGAGGGTGGCCCGTCGCCACCCACGACTCGGCTGGCGCGACGGCGAGCCCTCCGACACCGGTCGGACCTCGGGGTCAGGTACTGGGAGCGCCGCGGGCGACGGGCGAGCGCCGCGTCGGCGCGCACGGGCTTCAGCGAGCCCAAGGTATGCTCATGGGCCGGTCAGCCCGGGGATCGCGCGACGACGTGGGGTTACTTGTAGATATTCAACGCCTTGAGGATGGCGATGAGCACCACGGCACCGAGGATGCTGATTATCCAGGCGCCCACCGAGCCCACTGCCACGACCCCGAGCGCTCCTGCCAACCAGAACCCGAGCACGGCGCCGATGATCCCGACGACGATGTTGGCGATGAGGCCCATCTGGGCGCCAGTCTTCATGACGAGGCTGGCCAGCCATCCGACCACTCCCCCGATGATCAGGGTCACGATGAGGTTCATAGTCCCTCCCTCCGGAGACCGGTCGTTCGAACGAGGAGTCAGCGGCCCCAATCCTAGCTCAATTCGCCCGGTGTTGGCTGGCCCGCGTTTGTCTCGCGGCGAACCGCAAGACGCGCCGTGATGGCCGCGACGAGCATCGGGATGGTTGAGTACGACCGCGTGCTGACACGCTGCTGGGTGCGGTTGCGTTGCTCGCCGGCGCGCGCGCGGCGCTACAATGCCGCGTGGACCGACCGCGCTTCCGCTCGATCAGCGCCGTCACTCTCGCCACCCGGGACATGGCGCGCGCCGTTCGCTTCTATCGCGCGCTCGGCTTCGACCTGGCGAGCGGCGGGGAGACGGTGGAGTTCACATCCTTCGTCGTCGGCGACGGCTATCTCAACCTCATTGCGGCGCCGCCGGAGGCCCGGTGGAGCTGGTGGGGCCGGGTGATCATCCACGTCGACGACGTGGACGCACTCCATGCCCGCGCTCGCGCGGCGGGGCTCGCTCCTCACGCCTTGCCACGGGATGCCGAGTGGGGCGAGCGCTATTTCCACCTCACGGACCCGGACGGACACGAGCTCTCCTTCGCACGTCCGCTCTGAGCCCCGATCGGTCGAGGCGCGGTGAGCCCGGGGTGGCGTCGGGGAGCGTCGCGGGCCGGGATCAGGGCCGGGAGCGGACGTGGCGGATCGGCGGACGCGTCGGCGTGCACGGGCTCGACGCGGACGGCGCAGACCTTGTACTCCGGGATCTTCGAGGTCGGATCGTGGGCGGAGTTCGTCAGGAAGTTGGCCGCCGACTCGGCGAGCTTGACGAACGGCACGAAGACCGCGCCCGGCCGCACGTCGTCGGTGAGGCGCGCGTAGCCTTCCAGCTCGCCGCGCCGGGAGGTGACCCGCACCAGGTCGCCGTCGTGGAGCCGGAGCCGCCGCGCGTCGAGCGGGTGGATCGCGACGCGGAGCCGGGGCTCGAGCTCGAGGAGCCCCGGCACGCGGCGGGTGATCGTGCCTCCGTGCCAGTGGTAGAGGAGCCGCCCGGTGTTGAGGACGAACGGGTAGTCCGGGTCCGGCAGCTCCGCGGCCGCCGCGCCCTGGGTGACCGGCACGAACTTCCCGAGGCCGCGCGAGAAGCTCTCCGCGTAGAGGTACCGGGTGCCCGGGTGGTCCGGCGCCGGGCAGGGCCACTGGAGCCCGCCCTCCCGGTCGAGCCGCGCGTGCGAGATCCCCGCGAGGAACGGCACCAGCCCCGCCATCTCGTCCCACACCTCGGAGGCGTCCGGGTAGTCGAAGCCCTGCTCGGGGAGGCCGAGCCGCCGCGCGACGCGCTTCGCGAGCTCGGCCGTGATCCACCAGTCCGGGCGCGCGTCGCCGGCCGGGGCGAGCACTCGCCGCACCCGCTGGACCCGCCGCTCGGAGTTCGTGAACGTGCCTTCCTTCTCGGCGAACCCGGCCGCCGGGAGGAACACGTGGGCGAGCTCCGCCGTCTCGTGGAGGAAGAGGTCCTGGACCACGAGGAAGTCGAGCTGGGAGAGGGCCTTCTGCGCGTGGTGGAGGTCGGGCTCCGACAGGAGGGGGTTCTCGCCCACCACGTACATCGCGCGGATCCGCCCGTCGAGGCAGCCCTCGACCATGTCGGTCACGACGAGACCGGGCTCGGCCGGCGGCCGGACGCCCCAGGCGCGCTCGAACTTCGCGAGCGTCGCGTCGTCGTAATTCTGGTAGCCCGGGAGGTTCGTCGGGATGCACCCCGCGTCGCCGCACCCCTGGACGTTGTTCTGGCCGCGGAGCGGCGAGATGCCGTTCCCCGGCCTTCCGAGCTGGCCGGCGACGAGCGCCAGGTTCAGGAGCGCGTGGGCGTTCGCGGTCCCGTTCGTGTGCTGGGTGATGCCCATGCCCCAGATGAGGCAGGATCCGGCGTAGGGCGGCCGCGCGTACCAGCGGGCCGCCTGGACGATGTCGGCGGCCGGCACCCCGGTGATCGCCTCGGCGTGCTCCGGCGTGTAGGGCTCCACCGCGGCCCGCCAGGCGTCGAACCCCTCGGTGCGGGCCCGCACGAACGCCTCGTCCCAGAGGCCGTCGGTCAGGATGACCCGCGCCATCGCGTTGAAGAGGGCGACGTCGGTCCCCGGGCGCTGGCGGATCCAGACGTGGGCGTAGTCGCAGAGCTCGATCCGCTTCGGATTGACCACGACGATCCGCGCCCCCCGCGCGTGGGCGCGGCGGAAGCGGATCGCGATCACGGGGTGGTTCGCGCTCGCGTCCGCCCCCACGATCATGAGGCAGCCGGCCTCCTCGTAGTCGACGTACGAGTTCGAGGTGGCGCCGGAGCCCATCGACGTGAGCATCGCCTCGACCGAGGGCGAGTGGCAGAGGCGCGTGCAGTGATCCACGCTGTTCGTGCTCATCACCACGCGGCAGAGCTTCTGGATGAGGTAGCCGTCCTCGTTGGTCGCCTTGGCGGAGGCGAGCGCCCCGAAGCGCCCGCGGTGGCGCGCGAGCCCGGCCGCCGCGGCGTCGAGGGCCGCGTCCCAGGAGACCGGCTCCCAGCGGCCGTCCCGCCGGACCATCGGGCGGACGACGCGGTCCTTCGCGTGGAGGAAGCCCGTCCCGAACCGGCCCTTCACGCAGAGCATGCCCTCGCTGGAGCGATTCGCCGGCACGTCGTCGGCCATCACCGCGAGCCGCCCGTCGTCCCGCACCGCGTTGACGATGCCGCAGCCCACGCCGCAGTAGGGGCAGGTGGTCTCGACGCGCCGCTCGATCCGGGCCGGCGCCTCCTTCGGGCGGAGGGCGCCGGTGGGGCAGGTGGCGACGCACTGGCCGCAGGAGGTGCAGATCGACGACGCCATCAGACCGTCGCCGAAGACCCCGACCCGCTCGGCGTGGCCGCGGCCCGCGAGGCTGATCGCCCCGATCCGCTGGACGTCGTCGCAGGCCGTCGTGCAGCGCCCGCAGAGGATGCAGGCCTCGCGATCGAGGACGAAGAACGACTTCGAGTCGTCGACTGCGTGCCGGTGGAGGGGCGCCCAGGTCGGCGCCGCGAGCCCGTGGCGGGCCGCCGCCTCGCCGAGCTGGCCGAAGCCGTCGCGCCCGTCGCCCGCGACGAGCATCGAGCGCGTGAGATCGAGGACGCCCCGCCGGAGGCGCGTGACCCCGGGCGTGTCCGTGCGCACCGTCATCCCGTCCCGGGCCGGCAGGTGGCAGGAGGCGGGGAAGCCGCGCTGGCCCTCCACCTCCACCAGGCACGTGCGACACGCGCCGAGCGGCGCCCGGTCGGGATCCTTGCAGAGCTGGGGGAGCGCGATCCCGAGCCGGTTCACGGCGTCGAGCACCGTGGCGCCCTCGGGCACCTCCACCGGCCGAGCATCGACGGTCAGCCGAAGCGGCATGGTCCCTAGGATACTTGCCCGGCCACGAGAGCTCGGTCGGGCCGACGATCTCCACGACGGAGGCGCCGGCGCCGCAGGCGGGCATCGAGCGTGAGGAGGCGGCAGCGCAGCAGCCGGGCGAGCGCGAGATACTCGGCGTCGTAGGTTTTCGCCCAGCCGAGCTCGTCGGCCACTCGCCATGCCTCCTCGGCCAGGCGGACCGGCCGCTTGGCCGCGATCGGAGCCGCGACGAAGCGAGCGAGTGCTTCGCCAGCCAGCGCTCGGGAGATCGTTCCCCGCCAGCCGAGCTCATGGAGCACCGATAGCCCTTCGGACCAGAGAGACCGGGCGCACAGCTCCTCTGCGCTCAGGAACGCGAAGCCGTCCGAAGAGAGCGAGGCCTGGACGCCGCGCTGGCGTCGATGACGAGCACGGTCAGTGACTGGCGCGCGACCGACGCAGGGCTTCGAGGACGTTCGGCATCGGCTCACGGGTGCTGGTGACCCTCCACGCCCTCGGGAGGGGGAGCGTGTCGCGGTCGAGCAGCAGGTCCAGATCGCGCTCTTCCACGACATGTTGCGTACCGATCTTCCGGGCGCGCAGCTTGCCTGTCCGGATCCAGCGGCGGATCGTTTCCGGGTCCCGCCCCGTGCGGGTGGCGATCTCGGGCACTGTCAGCATGTGTAGTAGCATACGACAAGTGCTTGGTTCACCCCGCCGAGGTCGGTCGGGATCCCCGATCAGGGGGCGGGCGTGGCTCTCCACCGGAGGTGCCTTGACCCCGGGGCCGCCGCTGCTAGCCTGGCCACGTTGCGTAGACCGTCACGCCCGACCGTGGATTCCGGTCCTGCTCGCGCTGGTCCTGTGCCTGCTCGGCGGGGCCCGGCGCGCCGCCGCCCAGCCGGCCCCGTCGCTCGCGGACATCCGGAACCAGCTCGACCAGGTCGTCGGCAACCGCGTGGAGGCGACCGCCATCCTCGGCGGCCAGGAGGCCCCTCAGGGCGGGCTCTTCGGCTGGGGCTTCAACGACGTCGACGCGGGCGTCCTCAAGTACCCGTGGAGCACGGAGCTGGGCGCCCCGCGGCCGCTCGGCGCGGGCGGGCTCACCTGGACGCCGGTCCTCCTCGGCTCGGTGGGCACGGCCTACTTCACCAACCAGTTCCGCGACGGCCCGCTCGCCGGCAACGAGTCGACCTACACCACCTACTCGCTCGGCCTCGGCGCCGGCCCGCGCATCGGGCTCCTGCCGGACCTGAGCGTGCTGCCGAGCTTCAGCCTCCTCTACGCCTACACGGAGAACGACTTCGACGCCGGGACCGAGGGGGGGCGCGCGGCCGAGCAGGCGGTCGACGGACGGCTCGTCAACTGGCACACGCACACGCTCACGTTCATCCCCTCGCTCGCGCTCCGCTACCGGCCGACCTTCGGGCGCGTGACGCTCGGGCTCACGTCGACCTACACGTACTTCGCCACCGTCCCGATCGCGCGCTCGACGGAGGCGTACTCCTTCACGAGCGAGTCCCAGGTCTGGAACAACCGCGTGGAGGTCGACGTCGTCACGCCCTGGACGGTCGCCGGCTGGCCGCTCCTGGCGGGCGGGTTCGTCAACCGCGCGGACCTCTTCGGCGGGATCCGCCAGAGCCTCAAGAGCGACCACTTCTACTCGACCGGGGCCCACGTCGCGGCTCGATCCGAAGGGCCGGCTGTGGAAGGTGACGGAGGTGGGACTGGCGGGCTCCTACTTCTGGTCCGACGCGTTCTCCGGCTGGACGTTCGGGATCGATCTGGCCGTGGCCTTCTGAGCCGCCGCGAGCGCGTCGCGCACGCCGAAGTAGGCGGGCTTCGGCGCGTAGTCCCGATCGAAGAGCAGGGGAGCGTCCTCGCCGAACTCGTCGTGGATCCACGAGTGCCGGTCGCTCACGCCCCAGAACGTCACGCCCGCGAAGCCCGGCATCCCCGCGCAGGCCGCGATCGCGTCGTGGTAGACGCGGCGCTGGAGGGCGAGGGGATCCCTCCGGCGGATCCTGCGGATCCGGACGTCCATCTCCGTGATCCGGACCTCGAGGCCGAGCCGGAGGAGCCGCGCCACGCTGGCCGTGATGGCGGCGGGCTTCGGCGGGCGGGCCGCCCGGAGGTGCATCTGGAGGCCGACCCCGTGGACGGGGACGCCCGCGTCGAGGAGCCGCCGGACGAGCGCGTACACCGCGTCCGACTTCCGCCCGCGGCCCTCCGCGCCGTAGTCGTTGTAGTAGAGCCGGGCGCCGGGATCGGCCGCGTGGGCCCGCCGGAAGGCCTCCGCGATGTAGTCCTCCCCGCAGGCGCGGAGGAAGCAGGTGTCGCGGAGGCCGCCGCCGTCGGCGACCGCCTCGTTGACGACGTCCCACGACGCGATGCGTCCCGCGTAGCGTCCGACGAGGGTCTCGATGTGGGAGGCGAGGGCGCGCGCCACCTCGCGCCGGGTGAGCGCCGGCGTCAGCCAGTCGGCGAGCTGGCGGTGCCAGACGAGCGTGTGGCCGTGGACGCGCATCCCGTGCGCCTCCGCGAACGCGACCAGCCGGTCCGCGGGGTCGAAGCTCCACTCGCGCTCGAGCGGGTGGACCAGCGCCCCACTTCATCGCGTTCTCGGGCGTGATCGCGTTGAACTCGCGCACGAGCGTGGCGCGGTAGGCCGCGTCGTGCTCGAGAAGGTCAGGCTCGACGGCGGCCCCGATCGGGACGCTCGCCGCCGCCCACAGGGGCCCGCCGGGATCGCCGCCCCTTGTCCCCCTCGCCCAAGGTGCCCGGCGTCACGGGCGTGTCTGGCACCGAGGGGCGACCTTCGGCCGGGGCGGCCCTCAGCGGGCGCCGGCGAGGCGCTCCGGGAAGTGCTCGAGCGCGGCCCGGAGCGAGAGCGGCGCGGCCTGGCCGAGGCCGCAGAGGGACGCCAGCTGCACCACGTCGGCCAGCTCGCGGAGCTGGCCGATCGAGTCGGCGACGCCGGCGCGGGCGACGCCGTCGAGGAGCTCGAGCATCCGCGCCGTGCCCTCGCGGCAGGGCGTGCACTTGCCGCAGGACTCGCGGGCGTTGAACGCGAGGAGCGTCCGGACCACGTCGCGGACGTCCGCCTGCGCGTCGAGGGCGACGATCCCGCCGGTGCCGGGCGAGAGCGCCGGGCGCTCGAGGGGCCGGTCGAGGAACGCCGGCGGCACGACGATGCCGGACGGCCCGCCGATCACCACCGCGCCGAGGGACCGCCCCCCCGCGAGGCCGCCGCCGAGGCCGTCGATCAGCCGCCGGAGCGTGAGCGGCGGGGCCGCCTCGACGACGCCCGGCCGGAGGACGTGGCCCGAGAGGCCGAAGAGCTTCGTGCGCGCCGCCTCGGGACGGCCGCCCACGATGAGCGGCACCGCGGAGAGCGTCTCCACGTTGTTGATGACCGTGGGCTGCCCGTGGACGCCCACGTCCACCGGGAACGGGGGCTTCGGCCGCGGCATCGCGCGCTTGCCCTCGATCGACTCGAGGAGCGCCGTCTCCTCGCCGAGGACGAAGCCGCCGGCGCCGCGCCGGATCTCGACCTCGAACGCGAAGTCCGTGCCGAGGACGCGCGGGCCGAGGAGCCCCGCGGCGTGCGCCTCCCGCACGGCCTCGGCGCACCGCTCGGCCGAGAGCCCCGCCTCGCCGTGGATGTAGAGGATGCCCCGGCTCGCGCCGGCGGCGTACGCGGCGAGGAGCATCCCCTCGAGGAGCCGGTGCGGGTCGGCCTCCATCAGATGGCGGTCCTTGAAGATCCCGGGCTCGCCCTCCTCGCCGTTCGCGACGAGGTACTTCGGCGCGCCGCGCGCGGCGCGGCAGCCCTCCCACTTCACCGCGGCCGGGAAGTAGGCGCCGCCGCGGCCGAGGAGGCCCGCGGCCTTCACGGTGGCGGCGACGGCGCCGGGGTCGCCCGCGTCGAGAGCGCCGGCGAGGGCGGCGTAGCTCCCCGCGCCGAGCGCGTCGTCGAGCGAGCCCGGGCGGATCGCGCCCCACCGCTCGGCGAGGACCCGCTCCTGGCCGCCGAGGACCGGATGCGCCGCGTGGGGCCACGCCGTCGTCGGCGAGGCCGTGATCGCCCGCGCCCTGGAGGAGCCGGAGGAGCGCGGGGACGCGGTCGGGCGTGACGCGCTCCACGGTGAGGCGCGGCACGCCGGGCGTGAGCACCTCGACGACCGGCTGGGCGTGACAGAGGCCGCTGCACGCGCCGTCCTCGACCGTCGCGGCGAGCCCCGCGCGCCGGACCGCGTCCCGGAGGGCGTCCCGCGTCGCCGCCGCGCCGCGCGCGAGCCCGCAGGAGCCGGTGGCGACGAGGAGCCGCGTCGTGCTGGTCTCGCGCTGGCGCGCGCGGGCGACGAGCGCCTCGAGCCTCGCGCGCGCGGTCGAGCCTGACGGCGCCGACACCGGGACCGTCGCGCCGCCGCCGCGGCGAGCGGGCCGGTCACGGCCATCCCGGACGGCAGCGCCGCGTGGGCGCCGTGCGGGGCGCGGCAGGCCGCGAGGACCGCGTCGGCCGTCGGCCCGGCGAGGTACGCGTGGTCCACCTCGACCACGGGCGCGACGCTGCACACGAAGCAGCAGTCCGCCTCCTCGAGCGTCACCTCACCGTCGGCCGTCGTGTGCCCCACCGACACACCCAGGCGCTGCTCGAGCTCGGCAAGCAACCCGAGGCTTCCGTTCACGCGGCAGGAGACGCCGCCACAGACGCGGACGACGTGGCGCCCCGGCGCCGCGAGGCGAAACTCCGGATAGTGAGTCGCGACGCCGTAGACCTCGCTCGCCGGGACGTGGAGGTGGGCCGCCACCGCCGCGAGATCCTCGGGTGAGAGCCAGCCGCGGTCCGCCTGGACGCGCTGAAGCGCCGGCAAGAGCCACGTCCGCTCCGGCGGAAACGCCCCGAGCAGCTCGTCGATCGCCCGCAGTGTCATCGGTCTGCTACAGGATAGCCCGCTCAGGGTCCGTGCGCGCGCGAGACCTCACGAATGCCACCGCGCGAGAGACATTCAAGAATGCACGCCGAGCGGGGCGGCACCCCGAGCGGTTCCGTTGGGCGCCGCCCCGCCGTCATCTCGCCTCGCCCGCCGACCAAGCCCGCCCACGGTAGTCGGCGCGCGCGAAGCCGAACGCCGCGGGGCAAGCCCCCGGAACAAGCCGGGGTGCCGCCCCGCTCGGCGTGAGCGCGAAGCCGACCGGCCCGCCGCTTCGTACGGCGTCCGTGGGGCGGGAGGTCATCCGTGCTCGGTCCCCGGCAAGCCCCGCACCGCCCGATGCACGGCCGGGTCGGCGCCTAGATGAGATCCGCCAGCTCCCCGGCCGCCCGCTGACCTTGCTCGGCGCCGCCCTCCATGAAGCCCTGGAAGTCGGTGGACGTGTGCTCGCCGGCAAAGAGCACGCCGCCCTGGCGCACCGCCTCGTAGCCGCCGAACGTCGTGTACTGGCCGCGGCGGCTTGTAGAAGGAGTACGACGCGCGGAAGAATGGGCTCTTGTGCGGGAGCGACTGCGTCGCCTTCCCGTTCCAGTCGAGACCGGGGAAGACGGGGGCGAGCTGGACCAGGCCGGCCGCGGCGTCGTGCCGCACCTTGGCGTCCGCCGCCGTCGCGAAGGGCTGGGTGGTGCGCATGGCGTCCGTCACCGAGCCGCCCGAGTACAGGACCAGGATGCCGGGAACGCCGCTCTGGGCGCGCGTGGCCTCCCACGACGCCTGGTAGCCCGTGTCGCTGTAGCTCGAGCCGTTGGCCTTGCCCGGCCACGGGCCGGCGCCGAGCCAGCGGCGCTGGCGGAGCTGCACCTGGAGCTTGCCGTTGTGGCCTCGGCCCTGCTCGGCGATCGCCTGCAGCTTGAGCGCGTCGAAGCCAGCCTGGGCGAAATCGACCGTCTCGAGGACGGCGAACGGCACGGCCAGGACCACCCAGTCGGCGACGACCTCGACGGTGCCGGGGCCGCGCTCGAACCACAGGCGGTAGCGGCCGGCGGCGGTCTCCCGGATCTTCGCCAGCTTGTGGCCGGTCATGACCGTCCCGGGCAAGCGCCGCGGCCATGGCCTTGGGGAGCTGCTGGTTGCCGCCGCGGATGTGGAACTTCTCGTCGGACTCGCCGAAGACCGCGAGCTCGTGGGGGCTCGGCTGGAAGGCGAGGAGGTACAGGAGGTTGAGGGCCGACTGGTCGTCGCTGTCGGCGCCGTACTCGATGGCGTACGCGGTGTCGAGGAGCTGGCCGAGCGGCGACGCGTGGCCGCCGGGGACGCGATTCTCGATGTAGTCGAAGACGCTCATGTTGTCGAGGAGCTCGCCGTCCGCGGTGTGCGAGTCCCAGGTGCTCGGGAACGGCGCCGCCGCCTCGTCCGCGACGATGGCGTCGACGATGGCCGAGAAGTCGGCGTCCGCCTGGCTCTTCGGGTAGTAGTGACCGAAGAAGCGGTAGACGTCGTCGGAGTGGTTGGGCTGCGCGGCGAGCAGGTCGTCCAGCTTCAGGTCGAAGCGCCGGGCCAGCCTCCGGACGGTCCGGTGGCCCGAGTCGATGAGCTCGCCCCCCCACTCGGTGACCTGACCGGCGTCCCAGTAGCCGCCGGTGTTCGAGAACATGCGTCCGCCCACGCGGCCGGAGGCCTCGTAGACCGTGGCCGCGATGCCGCGGTCGGCGAGCTCGAGCGCGCAGGCCAGACCGGCGATCCCGCCGCCCACGATGGCGATGGTGGGACCGGCGGCGGCGCGCGCCCCACGCGGCCGCGCGACGAGGGCCGCCGCGGCCCCGGCCCCGGTCAGGAACTGTCGGCGCGTGAGGCCGCGGCGCGCCCTCTCCTCGGCGGCGCGGGCGCGGCGCTCGCGGAGCGCCTCGACGGGCACACCGAGCTGCCGGGCCGCCCGGTGCTCGGCGAAGAGCGTGCGGAGCGCGCGCAGGAGTGGAGTCCTTCCCATGTCACCCCCCAGTTCGACGCGATCCAGGATCGGGGTCCGCGAGGCGGACCCGTTTCCGTTCCGCCCCGGGTGCTCAGTACGCCGGCAGCTTCCCGCTCGCCACCGTCTGCTTCACGGCGGCGACCTCTTCCGAGGCCCGGGCGGCGAGGAAGCGGCTGTCGCTCGCGAGCGTCACGAACTGCCAGCCCTGGCTCGCCATCTTGAGCGCGTACTGGCTCGTCGCGTTGTGGAGGCCGGCGATCACCTTGTGGCGCTTGCAGGCGGCCAGGATCTTGCCGAGGGCCTCGACGACCGGCGCCTCCGTCTGGTCGAGCTTCGGCGTGCAGCCGAGCGTGAGCGAGAGGTCGGCGGGGCCGACGTAGATCGCGTCGACGCCGGGCGTGCTCAGGATCTCGTCGATGTTCTGGACGGCTTCCTTCGTCTCGATCATCGGCATCACGACGAGGGTGTCGTTCGCGTGCTGCGCGTAGTCCGAGCCGGCGTAGATCGACGCGCGCACCGGGCCGAAGCTCCGGTAGCCCTTCGGCGCGTACTTGCAGGTGCGGACCAGCTGCTCGGCCTCCTTCCGGGAGTTGATCATCGGGCAGATGATCCCGTAGGCGCCGGCGTCCAGGATCTTCATGATGTGGGCCGGGTCGTTCCAGGGCACGCGCGCGAACGGGATCACGCCCGTCGTCGAGATCGCCTGGAGCATCGTCACGGCGGTCTGGTAGTCGACGACGCCGTGCTGCATGTCCACGACCAGGGAGTCGAAGCCCTGGTGCGCCATCACCTCCGCCGAGAAGCTCGACGGGATCGACAGCCACCCGTTGACCACGACTCCGCCCTTGGCCCAGATCGTCTTCACCGTGTTCTCGCGCACGTCAGGCTCCTTCCCAAGTTGGCCCGAATGGTCCGTCGTGAGGATCGCCGCCGCGGGCGGCGGCCGTCAGTCTGCCAGAGGCCGGAGATCCCGCCCCCGGCACCAGAGGAGTATAGGCGCGGGCCCTCGGACGCGCCACCCCGGCTGATCCTGGACGGCGCCCCGGATGAGCCATCGACGTGCCGACTGCTGCGGATCTCGCAGCCTCAGCCCTGAAGGGGCTGAAAGAGGTCAGCCCGCCGGCTCGGTCGGCGCCCAGGTGCCGGCGACCGGGACCGCCTCGTCCGGCCCGGGCCAGGGCGGCATCGTGACGGCGACGGCGGCGAGGGGACCGGGACCGAGCGACCGGAACTGGAAGTGCGTGCCGAGCGGGATCGTGAGGCATACGCCGGCTCGAGCGCGACGACGCTCTCCCGATCGCCCTGGCGCCGCCACATCTCGCCCCGCCCGCCGAGCACGTACCAGATCTCCTCCACCGTCCGGTGCGTCACCGCGCGCGAGACCCGGCCCGGGCCGAGCTCGAAGTGCGCGACGCTCCCGCCGGCGAGCCGGAGCAGGACCCGCACGTCGGCCCCGTCCGGGGCGCGGGCGTCGGGCTCCGGCCGGAGGCGCGTCGTCTCGAAGGCGGGCACGGCCCTGGGTCAGCGCGCCGCGGCGGCCAGGAACTCGTCGACGAGGCGGTTGAAGGCGTCGGGGCGCTCCCAGTAGACGGAGTGCCCTGCCTCCGGCACGCGCGCGAGCCGGGCGCCGGGGACGATCGACGCCAGCACGGCGACGGCCGCCGGCGGGATGACGACGTCCTCCTCGCCGGTGACGCAGAGGAGGGGCGCCCGGAGGGCGGCGACCGCCGCCCGCGGCGTCGCCCGCATCGCGATCAGCTTCTTCCGCACCGCGTCCTTGTCGAGGTCGTGCGAGAGCGCGTCCACCTCGCGGTAGAGGAAGTGGAGGCCGGGCTGCTCCCGCGCCATGCGCTCGCCGCAGGCGGGATGGATCCCCTTCGCGAAGACCGCCGCCTCCGGCCGCGCCGCTCCGTGGGCGCGGAAGATGCTGAGCGTCTCCGGGTCGTCGAGCGTGCCCGTCGTGCAGGCCATCACCAGCGCGCGCACCCGCTCCGGATGACGGAGCGCGTAGCCGAGGCAGGTCCAGCCGCCCATCGACTGCGCCACGAGCCGGACGTCCGGGACCCCGAGGTGGTCGACGAGCGCGGCGAGGTCGTCGACGTAGGCGGCGGGGCCGCGCCCGCCGGGCGCCTCCCGCGAGAGCCCGAACCCCCGGTGGTCGAAGGTCACGCACGTGTAGCGGTCGCGGAAGTGGGGCACCTGCTGCCACCAGCTGAGATGGCCGCCGCCCAGGCCGTGGGCGAAGACGAGCGCGGGGCCCGCGCCGTGGGTCTCGTAGTAGAGGCGTGCGCCGTCGCGCTCGAGGAAGGGCATGAGGAGGCCTCCGGATCAGGCCGCGGCGCTCGCGCGCCCGGCGCGGCCGATGTCATCGACGTGACCGACATGACCGACGTGGCCAACGTGTATGGTGACGGTCCCGAGCCCCACGCGCCGGACGCGCACGTCGCGGAGCCCCACCGCCTCCATGAGCCGGGCGAGCTCGCCCGGCGTCACGAAGCGGTCGACCGACTGGGGGAGGTACGTGTACGCCTCGCGGTTCCCCGCGATCAGCGCGCCCACCGCCGGGACGACGTGGTGGAAGTAGAGGCGGAAGGCCTGGCGCCAGCCGGGGAGGGTCGGCTGCGTGATCTCGAGCGCGACGACGCTCCCGCCCGGGGCGGTCACGCGCCGCATCTCGGCGAGGCCGGCCCGGAGGTCGGCCAGGTTCCGCAGGAGGAAGGCCGACCCGACGCAGCCGAAGCTCGCGTCCGCGAACGGGAGCGCGAGCGCGTCGCCCGCGAGGAGCCGGACGCGCCGCTCCCCGAGCGTCCCGAGCTTCGCCCGGCCGAGGCGCAGCATCCCCTCGACGAAGTCGACGCCGACCACGCCGCGCACCCGCGTCTCGCGGAGGAGCGCGAGGGCGAGGTCGCCCGTGCCGGTGGCGAGGTCGAGGGCGAGGCTCCCCGCCGGCGGCGCGGCGAGGCGCGCGGCGGCCCGCCGCCACGCGCGGTCGCGCCCGCCCGTCATCAGCGCGTTCATCAGGTCGTAGCGCGGCGCGATGCGCGCGAACATCGCCTGCACGCGCGTCGCCTTGTCGTTCATGACGGCGGGCGGGCTCATGCTGGCGGGCGGGTCCGGAGCCACGTTGCCGTGCCCAGGCACGCCATCGCCGCGGTGCCCCAGGGCAACGGGTGGCCGACGGCGAAGAGCACGCCCGCCAGCGCCACGAGGACGGCCACGGGCCGACCCGCGCCTGCCTGCCGGAGCGCGACGGCCGCCGCCCCGGCCGCGACCAGCCACGAGAGGACCGCCACGCCGACCACGAGGAAGATCGCCGTGCCCGGCGTGAGCCGCGCGTCCCAGAACGCCTGGATCTGCTGCACCGCCGCCGTCCGCGCCTCGCCGTCGAGGCCGCGCGCCAGGCCGATGAGCAGCCCGGTGCCGATCCCGACGACGGCGTCGAAGGCGCTGTAGAAGGCCAGGAACGGCACGAGCGCCAGCCGGCACACGGTAGCGGTACGGGTCGCGCAGCCCTCGACGAGGAGCCAGAGAGTCGCGGCCAGGAGCCCCAGCAGGAGGAGCTGGACGACGTGGACCGCCAGCCAGCGCCCGAGGCTCGGCTCGAGGGCGCCGACGATCGAGGGCCCCCGGGGTATCGGATGAAGGACGCTCGCGACGCCGAACGCGACCGGGGTCCCGCGGAGGACGAGCCGCCGGGCGTCCATCAGTACCAGAGGCCCGCGACCGCGGCGACGAACGTGATCACGCTGATGTAGCCGTTCACGTTGAAGAAGGCCATGTCGAGCCGCGAGAGGTCGGTCGCCGAGACGAGCGAGTGCTCGTAGACGAGGAGCCCGACCACGACGACCCAGCCGACCCAGTAGAGGACGCCGAGCCCGAGGGTCCAGCCCGCGGCGGCGAGGGCGAGGGCGGTGAGGACGTGGGAGACGCGCGCGGCGCGGAGCGCGGCGGCGATCCCGAAGCGGGCCGGCACCGAGTGGAGGCCCTCGCGCCGGTCGAACTCGACGTCCTGGCAGGCGTAGAGGAGGTCGAAGCCCGCGATCCACACGGTGACGGCGAGCCAGAGGAGCCACGCCGGCAGCTCCATCGTGCCGCGCACGGCGATCCAGGCGCCGGCCGCCGCCGCGCCGTCCGTGAACCCGAGGATCCAGTGCGAGAGCCACGTGAAGCGCTTCGTGTAGGAGTAGCCCACCAGGAAGACGAGCGCGACCGGGGCCAGCGCGAGGCAGAGCGGCCCGAGCTGCCACGCGGCCACGAAGAAGAGCGCGGCCGAGGCGAGGGTCGCGAGGGTGAGGTCGCGCGGCGCGAGGAGCCCTCGCGGGAGGTGGCGGCCCGCCGTCCGCGGGTTCCGAGCGTCGAGGTGGCGGTCGATCAGCCGGTTCGCCGCCATCGCCGTCGTCCGCGCCGCGACCATCGCCACGGTGATCCAGAGGACGGCGTGCCACCCCGGCCAGCCGCGCGCCGCCAGCACCATGCCGAGGTAGGCGAACGGCAGCGCGAAGACGGTGTGCTCGACCTTGATCGCGTCGAGGAAGTGCCGGAGCGTCGACATGATGTGCAGGAGCCCGCGCGCGGCGGCCTCGTCGGTGTCCGGACGGATCGGGCCGCCGCGCGGCGGTGAGTATATCACCGGCCCGCCCGGCGGCGCGGCTCAGCGCGGCGCGTGAAGATGCAGGATCTTGCCGGCCGACGTGGTCATCGGCGGCCGGCGCTCCAGCTCGAGGAGCCGCGCGCCCCGCCACGCGAGCTCGCCGACGCGCTGGGCGCCTCCGCTCTGGCCGAGGCTCCGGAGGAACGCGTCCACGACCGAGGCGGGGTCGAGCGGCCCCACGCGCGGGTGGACCAGGAGGCGGAGCCGCGGCCGGCCGTCGGCGGCCTCGTCCTCGACGAGCTGGTAGTCGGCGGGCCGCCGCCGAACCGCCGCGGGAGCGCTTCCTCGAGGATGGCGACGACGTCGGTGTCGAGGAACGCCATCCCGGCGGCGGTGAGCTTCTCTGCGCTCCGGACGCCGAGGAGGTGGGTCCGCCAGCCGGGGCGGTCGAGCGGGCAGCCGCAGCGCCGCTCGCCGAGGACACCCCCGTCGCCGAGCGACAGGTTCAGGAGAAGGAGCGTGGCGCTCGGCCGGAGGGAGGACACGAGGAACGTGTCGGCCGCGGACGCCCGGGGCGAGCGCGGTCCCCGCCTGCACGACGGCGTGGAGCTCGCCCAGCACGTGGACGTCGTCCGGGCTCTCCGGCGCGGCGCAGCCGAAGGCGACCGGCCCCGACTCGACGCTCCCGTAGCGCGGGAGCGTCTCGGCGCCGGCGTCCCGCACCACCCGGAGCCGCGCCGCGGTGATCGGCTCGCTGCCCATCGTGAGGCGGACGCCGTCGAGGGCCTGGCCCCGGGCCAGGGCCGCCTCGGCCAGGCGCACGGCCGAGCTCGAGATCGTGTGGAGGTAGGGGCGCCCGCCGGCGGCGAGGACGGCGCGGATCCAGTCCAGCACCGGCGCGGGGTCCTCGGGGAGGACGTGCTCGGCCCGGGGCAGCGCGGCCCCCGCGGCGCGGCTCGCCCAGCGCATGATCCGCGCGCTCCACCGGTAGCGCGGGTGGAGCCCCGGCGAGTCGGGCCGGACCGGGGAGAACCACCGCTCCGGCCTGAGGCCGGCGGCGGCGTACTCGAGGATCCGCACCATCGCGGCCGCGCCCGGCATGCCCCAGACGGCCACGCGCGAGCCCTGCCAGCCGAGCGCGTCGAACACGACCGGCAGGTGCACGGCCCGATCCCGGAGCCACGCGAGGTCGACCGGGATGGGCGCGCCCTCGCCCCGGCTGCCGCCCGTGCGCGCCGAGAGGTGGCTGGCAGCCGCGGGATTCATGAACGCCCGCGGCGTCACGGTCAGGGACAGGTCGCCCCGCACGATCGGCCGGCGGCCCTTGAACTCGTCGACCGTGACGTACACGCCCTGGCGCGCGAGCGTAACGAGCGCCCCCTCCAGTCCCTCCTCGCGGAGGAGCCGCGCCAGGTCGCCCTCCTCGCAGCCCGCCCGCCGGAGGAGCGCGCGATAGGGGCTCGCCGCCGTGTCGACCGCGGCCCGCGCCACGCGGAGGAAGTCGGCCTCGCGCTCCGCGAGCCGCTCGGCGAGGAGACGCCGCGCCTCCTCCAGCGTGAGCGGCCGGCGGACGAACGCGGGCAGCCCGGTCAGGAGCCGGAGCCCGGCCCGCAGGTCCTCCGGCACTACCCCCAACGAGGCTCCGCGGGGACGCCGGGTCCGGACCTCACGGCCGCGGCCGGCAGGGGACCGCGGCGGAGGCCGCGCACCGGGAGGCGGGCCGCCGGCTAGACATCGGCGGGCGGCAGGCGCTCCGCGGCCGCCGTCGAGATCGTGCGCCCGACCTCGAGCCGGCGCACCAGATCGTCCCCCAGCTCCGCGAGCGCGGCATCCGGCTCCGCGCCGACCGCGTCCAGCATCGTGCTGAAGAAGCAGCGGGCCGCGACGGCCGCGGCGACATCGAAGATCTCCGCGTCGGACAGGCCGTGGTCGCGGAGCGTCTGGACATCGGCGGCGGTGACCCCGCTGGCGTCGCGCGCGACCCGCTCGGCGAACGCCATCAGCGCCGCGTCCGCCGGCGAGAGCGTGCCGGCGTGGCCGTCCACGATCGCCGCCAGCTCGGGCGCCGGGTAGAAGCGCTCGCGCAGGATCCGGGCGTGGGCGAGCGCGCAGTACGAGCACCCCAGCGCGCGGGCCGCCGCGACCGTCACGAGCTCGTACCGGCGCGGGTCCAGGTGGCCGCGGATGGTCGTCAGGAGGGTCCCCCACGCGGCCCAGACGTCGGGACGGTGGCTGAACGCCTTCGCGTAGTTCGGCACGTATCCGGGCTGGGCCTGGCTGCGCTCGTACATCGCGCGCACCTCGCCCGTCGCCTCGCTGACCGGGACCGTCACCAGAAAGGACATGGCGATGCTCCTCGTTCCGGGGACGCGGGCGGCTCTGCCGCCGGGGCGGGCCGCTCGCTCACCCGAGGCCGTACTCGCGCCACCGCATCTCGACGCGCTGCCGCACCTCGTCCGACATGCGGATCTCCTCCGGCCACGGCTGCTCGACCCGGTCGAGCGGCGCCCGCTTCTCGGTGGCGTCGATCCCGAGCTTCCCGCCGTAGCGGTGGCGGAGGGCGGCGTGGTCGAGGTCGTCCGACGGCCCCTCCACGACCACCAGGTCCCGTGCGGGGTCGATGCTGTTCGTCACGCGCCAGGCGACCTCGGAGAGGTCGTGGACGTTGACCCACTCGTCGACGACCACGACGTTCTTCGCCAGCATGAGGAGCCCGAGCCCCCAGAGCCCGTACATCACCTTCCGGACCTGCCCGGGGTAGCGCTTCTTCACCGAGACGATCACGAGGTTGTGGAAGACGCCCTCGGCCGGCATGTTCATGTCGACGATCTCGGGCAGCATCGTCCGGATGAGCGGCAGGAACAGCCGCTCCGTCGCCTTGCCGAGCCAGTAGTCCTCCATCGGCGGCCGCCCGACGACGATGGTCGGGTAGATCGCGTCGCGGCGGCGCGTCACCGCCGTCAGGTGGAAGACGGGGTAGGGGTTCGCGAGCGAGTAGTAGCCCGTGTGGTCGCCGAACGGCCCCTCGACGCGCGACTCCGCCGGGTCGCAGTAGCCCTCCAGCACGATCTCCGCCTGGGCCGGCACCTCGAGGTCGATCGTCCGGCACTTGACCATCTCGACGCCCTTGCCGCGGAGCCAGCCGGCCAGCAGGATCTCGTCGACCCCGGGCGGGAGGGGCGCCGTGCCCGCGTACATCGTCGCCGGGTCGGCGCCGAGGGCGATCGCCACTGGGATGCGCTCCTTCCCCGCGCGGCGCGCCTCGCGCTCGTGCTCGGCCCCGCCCTTGTGGGTCTGCCAGTGGAGGCCGAGCGTCCGCTCGTCGTAGACCTGGATGCGGTAGGTGCCGACGTTCCGGAGCCCGGTGACGGGGTCCCGCGTGATGACGAGCGGGAACGTGATGTAGTACCCCGCATCCTTCGGCCAGCACCAGAGGATCGGGAGCGCGGCGACCGAGGGGCGGTCGGTCTCGACGATCTCCTGGCAGGGGCCGCTCTTGACCGACTTCGGCCCCGCGCGGGCGACGTCGAGGAGCTCGAGCCCTTTCCGCATCTTGTCGAGGAGCGAGCCCGGCATCTTGAGGTCGAGGAGCCCCTTGATCTTCTCGCCGAGCTCGTCGAGCCGCTCGACGCCGAGGGCCCACGCCATCCGCTCCTCGGTCCCGAAAGCGTTGATCAGGACCGGCATGGCCGCGCCCTCGACGTGCTCGAAGAGGAGGGCGTGGTTCTGGCCCTTCGGGCCCTTCACGAGGCGGTCGGCGATCTCCGTGATCTCGAGCTCGCGCCGGACGGGCGCGTCGACGCGGCGGAGCTGCCCCCGGTCCTCCAGGAGCTGCATGAACTCCCGCAGATCGAGGAAGCTCATGGCGCTAGTCGTGGTAGATGAAGCGGACCAGGTAGCCCGCGACGATCGGGAACACGAGCGTCGGGAGCACCCGCGCGAGGAGGAAGCGCGTCCCCATGAACGGGAGCTCCCACGCGAGGACCCGCTGGAAGCCGAAGAGCGACCAGCTCGTCATGTAGGCGACGAGGGCCGACAGGGACGCGCCGCCCTTGTAGAAGACCGCCATGATCGGGAAGCTCACCAGCGGCCCGCCCGGCGTGAGGATGCCCGCCACGAAGCCGGCGAAGATGGCGCGGTGGGCCGAGCCCCGGCCGAGCCAGTGCTGGATCCAGTCGGGCGAGATCATGGCCTGGATCATCCCCGTCAGGACGAGCGCGGCGACCAGCCGCGGCAGGACGTCCAGGAGGAGCTGGCCGCCGGCCTTGAGGCCGACGCCCGGCAGGCTCGGGTCGCGGAGGTACGCGGCGACGGTGACCGCGGCCGCGAGGCCGTAGATGATGAAGTCGTAGGCGTGCATGCGGAGCCAGCTCCTCTGGGCGGTGGGTTCCGGGGAGCTCGCGCTGCGGGCGACGGTGGCGCGCGCCAAGGCGCGGCCAGTATAGCCGCGGCGGCGACCTAGATGAAAGCCGTGGTATCGGGCTCGAGCCCCAGGAGGACGCGGCCGACGGTCTCGAAGTGCGTCTGGCGGCCCTGCACCTGCTGGGCCACCGTGTGCGCGTCCCGGAAGCGCCGCTCGAAGGGGTTCGCGTCGAAGATCGCGGTCGCCCCCGCCGTGTGGTAGGCGAAGTCGACGGCCGCCGTCGCCTCGGTGATCGCGTGGGTCGCCGCCATCCGGATCCGGACGCGCTGGTCGAGCCCGAGCGTGCCCGTCTCCACGACGCCGCGCCAGACCTCCTCCAGCGAGCCGAGGAGGAGCGCCCGGGCGGCGCCGACCCGCGCCTCCGTCCGGGCGAGCTCCGACTGGACCACCGCGCTCTCGCGGAGCGGCTGACGGAGGCCGCGCGGCGTCTTCGCCTGCGCGAGGGCGACGAAGGCGTCGAGGGCGCTCCGGGCGTTGCCGAGGGCGACGCCGGCGAAGCCGGACGCGTAGAGGCTCGTCGTCGGGAAGCAGTAGAGGGGCCCACCGTGGCGGCGCTCCGCGGGGTCGTCCCGCGCCGCCGAGTGCTCGCGCGGCACGAAGAGGTCCGACGCCGTGAACGAGTCGCTCCCCGTCGCCCGGAGGCCGATCACCTGCCAGGTGTCGACGAGCGTCACGCGCGCGGCCGGGAACAGCATCCAGCGCGTCTCGGCCGAGCCATCCGGCCGTCTTCGCGGTGCGCCATCGGGCTCGTGGATCACGCACTGGCCGCCGAGCCACGTCGCCTGGCGGCACCCGCTCGCGAAGTTGAAGGTGCCCGACACGCGGTAGCCGCCGTCGACCAGAACCGCGCGCCCGTCGGGGCTCGGCCCCCAGGCGAGGATCGCCCGCCGGTCGCCGAAGATCTCCCGCGCCACGGCGGGCGTCACGTACCCGGAGATCATGGTGCACCCCGCCGCCTGGCAGAGGCACCACGCGGTGCTGGCGTCCGCCCGGCTGACCTGCTCGAGGACGCGCACGAAGGTCGCCGGATCGAGCTCGGCCCCGTCGAGCGAGCGGGGGAGGAGGAGACGGTATAGCCCCGCGTCGAGGAGCGCCGCGACCAGGGGCTCCGGCAGCCGGCGCGCCCGCTCGCCCTCGGCGACGGAGGCCTCGATCAGCGGGGCGAGCTGCCGGACGCGGTCGAGGGGGTGGGGGCGGGCGGCCGCGCTGTCGGCCATGGCGGGGATGTTATACCCCAGCGGGGTAGGGCGCGGGAGGCGCTAGCGTGGCGGGTTGGCGGGCGGGCCGGACCGGGATCGCCCACGTCAGGGGCCTTGGCGGTGGACTGGACGGGGATGGCCTTGCGTCAGGGGTGTCGTGACGCGGGCTCGTCTCGAACTTGGCCTGTCTCGGGTTGGCGCATCCCTCGCTGGCGGGCTCTAGGGGACCTCAGCCTCGGGTGTCGGCGTCGATTGGCCCGTCGTGGCGGCACCTTCCTTGACGCCCCCGGGGCCGGCCGCTACAATGGCCGCGCGCTGGGAGATCGTCTAGTGGTAGGACGCGTGGCTCTGGACCACGTAGCGGAGGTTCGACTCCTCCTCTCCCAGCCATTTTCATTGTCTGTTTTGGGTAGTGGTGGTGCCGGCTCCATCGTCTAGCCCGGCCTAGGACACGGCCCTCTCAAGGCTGAAACACGGGTTCGAATCCCGTTGGAGCCACGCCCGCCTTTGTACAGACAATTCCGGCCAGGACCCGGCCCAGCGAGGCCTGGCCGCTGAATTCGTAGACCCCGTCCTCGCGCTGCCGGAAGACAATCCGTCCCACCAGGAGCTTTCTGAGGATCTGGCGGCTCTGGGTGACCTGGCGCCGCAGGAGACCTCGCCAGTCCGTGAGGCGTACCTCCACGTCCCGCTGGATGTCCTGCAGATCCCGGGCGCTGACGGGCCGGAGACCTTCGAGTCCGGCCAGCTCGGTCTGGAGGATACGGCGCCGCTGCTCCCGCGCCTGAATGCCATCTAGGAGCGGCTTGAGGTCGCCGCCCTGGGCGACTGCCGCCGTGAGCCGGGTGAGCTCCTGCTCCAAGACCGTGAGCTCCGCCTGGAGGCCTGTCCGATGAGGGACCACGGTGTCGGTGGGCGCGTTCAGCTCGGTGAGTACGCGACTGATCGCGCGCCGCACGACCTCGGGGTGTAGGACCTCCTGCTCGACGGTCTTCAGGATTGCCTCGTTGGTCAGGTCCATCGGAAGGACCAGCCCGCCGGGACAGACGGTGCTCCCGCGCAGGTGGTGGTAGCTGCACAGGTAGGCGTTGGCTCGGCGACCGCCAGAGGCTCGGCTGTGCACGATGAGGCTCCCGCCGCATCGCTCGCACTGGGCGAGCCCGGTCAGGAGGTAACGGGACTCGATGCCATTGGCCGGTCGACCCCAGAGCTGGCCGTTCGTCGCCCGGAGATACGACGCCCGGCTGTCGCGGAACCGCTCACGGACCGCCTGCCAGAGCGACTCCGGGACGATGCGCAAGGCCGGGACCTCCAGCTGCACCCATTCGGCCTCGGCCCGCCCCGTCTGATGCTTGATGCCCCACGCGTCCCGCTTGCGGGTTCGATTCCACGTGACTTCCCCACGGTACAGGGATCGAGTCAGCATGGCGTAGATGGTCGAGGGCGCCCAGGCGCGCGGTCGGCCTGCTCGCCGCGGGGGAGGAGCGGGAACCCCGCGAGCATTTAGATCGTGGGCGATCCGACGGGTGCCCCAGCCAGCCGCGGCTCTCTCGAAGATCTCGCGGATGATCGCTGCCTCGGCCTCGTTGATCCGCCGCTCGACATGGAGCCGCTTCGGCTTCCCGGTTACAGCATCGGGCATCGTGACCTCGACATTGTCGTAGCCGTAGACCGAGCCGCCTGCCACGTATCCTGCCCGCGCCTTACGTACGAGCGCATCGTGCGTCCGTTGCCCTGACTTCACGCGCTCCATCTCATCCGCGAAGGCCGTCACCGACAGGAGCAGCTTGTCCGTGGGACTCTCGAGCACGCGTTCGCGATTCTCGAGGTAGTAAAAGACCCGAACGCCTGCCGTGATGATCTGCTTCAGTACGTAGGCGGTCTCGATCGCCTCGCGGCCGAGGCGAGACTCCTCGGACATGATGAGGACCTGGAACGGGGGCTTCGGCTTGAGCGCGTTCATGAGCCGCAAGAAGCCCGGCCGCTTCGCGAACTCGGCCCCGCTGATGCCATCATCGATGTAGAGGTAGTCGTCGTGGACCGCCCAGCCCTTCTGCGCGGCATACGCCTTCGCGTGCTCGATTTGACGGGTGACGGACTTCTCCTCGTCCCCGAGACAGCGGCCGATGGCCGGAATGGACTGGTTCGCTTTGACGAAGGAAGTTGGGATCTTGTGATCACGGACCTCGTCATGCCCGAGATGAGTGGCTGGGACGTCGTCGAGGCCATCCGGCGGCGCGCCCCGACCATGCCAATCGTTCTCATCACCGCATTGAACGATCCGGCTGTGATGCGACGAGCCGGCGAATGGAGGGTGCCGGTCGTCTCGAAGCCCTTTCCCTCACAAACGCTCAAGGCTGCAGTGATTGAGGCGCTGCATGCGAGCCTTTCATAGGCCGGCTGGTCGGCCAAGGCCATGCCACCCGTGCGGCCGGAGATGTTCGGCCCGGAACCGGATCGGCGCGACCTCGCGGCCGCAGGTCCAGCAGGCGCGGGTCGGCCGGCGGCGGCCGGCGGCGTCGAGCCAGATGGGCGGGGTCACCGAATCACGTTGTCCGCCCGCGCCACCATGGACAAGCCTGCAGCTCACGCTCGACGAAGCCGATACCAGTGCTCATCAGGCTTCAGCAGCAACTCCAGCACCTTGGGCGGCCGAAAGTGTGATGGCTCCACGTTGGTCACCTTCCATCCGGGGAACGCCGCCTCGACCTCGCTCCGGCTCGCGCCCCGTATTAGTGGTCTCCGGCGCTTCGGCCACACGAGCAGCAACACGGTGGCATCGGGCGCCGCGACCGCGCTGACCTCACGACCCACTGCCTCGCGCTGGACCGTGTCCAGGTCGTGGAAGGTTCCGGTGTCCAGGACTAATCGGAAGCCTTGGCCAACGCCCGCCGCCCGCAGTGCGGTCACGTCGCCATGAATCAGCCGCATGTCGACGCCGGCGTTCTGGACCCGGTCGCGGGCGCGCCGGATGGCCTTCTCGACGAAGTCGATACCCGTAACCTGCCAGCCACGCTTCGCGAGCTGGATCCCCCAGATCCCGCACCCCGTGCCGAGATCAAGTGCTAGCCCGTAGGGGGGCTCGCGCCCCTGCTCCTCGCGGTCGAACAGTTCCGAAGCCTTCGCGACGAAGGCCGGATCGGTGATGGCGTCCTCCCAGGGGTGGAAGCCGATCGAATAGGCGAACCTCCAGTTCATGGCGCGGCCCTCACGGCTTGCCGGTGAGGAAACGCGAGGAATCGTCCTCCGTTCGGGGCGACCCCGCGTGGCCATCCCGCCCGAACCCCACCGCGCGCTGACCCCGGGCTAGTTTTGGGATCACTGGATGACCTCGTCCGCCCGCGCGAGCACCGCCGGCGGGATCGTGAGGCCGAGGGCTTTGGCGGTCTTGAGGTTGACGAACCGATCGAACTTCGTGGGCTGCTCCATCGGCAGGTCACCGGGCCTGGCCCCCTTCAAGATCTTGTCCACATGGCTTGCGGCCCGCCGGTATGAGTCGACGAGGTTCACGCCGAGAGACAGGAGGCCCCCGACTTCCGCGAACTCCTTGTTCTCGAACATCGTCGGCAGTCGATATTTGAGCGCCAGGTCCGTGACCGTTCGTGGCCGGTTGGTCACTAGGGGGTCACCGGGCACAATCAGCGCCCCGGCGCGCTGCCTGATCGCGCCCTGGAAGGCCGCGTCGAAATCCTCGGGAACCTGCACCTCCACGCGGCGAAGCTCCACCCCCAGCGCGGGGGCTGCCGCCTCGAGCTCCTTCAGGATTGGCCCGTAGGCGGGGTTGAGGGGATTCCAGAAGACCGCCACGCGCGAAAGGCCCGGCACGGTCTCCTTGAGCAGCTCCAGCCGCTTCCCGCCGAGCTGCGCGGCCATCTCCGTCATCCCGGTGATGTTGCCACCAGGTCGCGCCAGGCTTGCGATGAGGCCCGTCTCGACCGGATCAGCAGCCAGGCTCCCCATCACGATGGGAATGGTGCGGGTGGCCCGCTTCGCCGCGAAGCTGGCAGGTGACCCTGAAGCGAGAATCACGTCCACGTTCAGCGCAACCAATTCGGCCGCCAGTTCGGGGAGTCGCTCGTTACGACCCGACCCTCTGAGAAGCGATACTCAATGACGAGGTTCTGGCCGACGACGTAGCCACGCTCGCCCAGTCCGCGAAGAAACCCCTCGATCAGAAAGGCCCGACCTTCACGCGTCCCGACGGCCAAGAAGCCGATCCGTGGAACCTTCGGCTGCGGCTGTGCCTGGACGGCGAGCGGCGCGGCGAGGAAAGCCAGGGTAAGGACATGCGAAACCAGTCGCGTCTTCATGCGCGTCCCTACGCCTCCTCCACCTGTGCGAGGTAGAAGCCCATGTCCATCTCCCGGTACATCGCTCTCGCGGTTGTCAGGTGCTCCTCGGCCTTCGCGCCGTCCCCGGTTCGGCGATATAGTTTGCCCAGGCCGAAGTGGCAATGGGCGGCGAGCGGGCGCATGCCGCGTGGCTCGGCGAGGGCCAGCGCCTCGCGGTAGTGGGCCTCGCCGCTCGGGGCGTCGAACTGGTCGGGATGGGTCGCGATGTCGCCGAGCAGGTGCCGCGCGTCAGCCGCGAACCCGTGCTGCCCTGGAGAGGATTCGACCGCGCGGTCGGCCAAACGCTGCGCTTCGTCGAGCCGGCCGAGCAGCAGACCGGCGCGACCCAGCGAGTGGTAGTCCCAACTGCGATAGGCGATGAACCCCCTTGCCGCCTGACGTTCGAGAAGCCGCTCACCCTCCCGGAGCCGGTCCAGCGCCTCACTCACTTCGCCAAGCTGCGCCAGTGCCCAGGCGGAGGAGGCGACCGCGGTGGGAAGCTGAAAGACGACGTTTCGCGGCCGCACCACCGCAATCCAGTGCTCGATCAGTGTCCGCGCGTTCGGCCAGTCGCCCTTGAGGAGGCGGAGCGTGCCCGCGGCGAGGTGGGCCCAGCCGACGGTGTGCGCGTGCCGCGTCGGCTCGGCAAGCCGGATCGCCTCGGCTTCATACGTGGCCGCCTCGATGAACCGGCCAAGCTGGGCGAGGCTCATGGCCAGGTAGGAGCGGTCGAGGACCGATGGCGGTACGGCCAGGCCGAAATACTCGGAGGCCCAGTCGGCCGGCAGCGCCGCGAGGTTGCCCGTCCCCAGCTCGACCACCCGCTCGTACTCGCCCCGGTAGTAATGCCCTTCAACGAGACAGCTCGTGGCGAGAATTCGAAGCCTCACATCCCCGAGACGCCCGGCGATTGCCAGCGCGCGGGTGCCGGTCACGAGCGCGTCGTCCAGCTCGCCGAGATCGTTCAGGGCCATCGTCACGAACGCGCCGGCGCGGCCTCGCCGGCGGTCATCGTTCAACCGTTCGGCGAGGGCCTCGGCTTCGCGCAAGCGGTCCCGCACTCGCTGGACCTCACCGAGTTGGTTCAGCACGGGCCGCAGTTCGAGGCGGATCTCGAAGCTCTGCTCCAGCGTGGACGGGCTCTCGGGCAGCGCCTCGAGGACCCCCAGCGCCTGCTCGAACCAGACCCGAGCATCCGAGAGCGCCGATCGCGCGGCCGCCTTGAGCCCGGCCTGCCGGGTATAGCCCACCGCCTTCTCCCGCAACTCACCCCGGACCGCGTGATAAGCGAGCTGCTCGATCTCTGCGCCAAGGCGGTCTTGGTGGAGCGTCTCGATTGCTTCGACGATCCGCGCGTGCAGCTCGCGGCGCCGCTCCTGCAGCAAGCCGCCGTACGCGACCTCGTGCGTGAGCGCGTGCCGGAACGTGTACTCGAGATCCGGGAACAGCCGCGTCTCGTAGAGGAACTCGGTCGCCTGAAGCTGGGCGAGCCCCTGGCGGAGCCGGTCCTCGGGCTCGTCGGCCACAGCCTGGAGCAGCGAGAAGGGAACGTCGGTGCCGATCACCGCGGCCGCCTGCAGCAGTCGTTTGTTCTCCGGGTCCAGTCGGTCGATCCGGGCCGCCAGCATCGCCTGGGCTGTGGCCGGGACCCGGAGGCCTTGGACGATCCGGGTCACGCGATATGCTCCACGCTCCCCCGCCAGGACTCCCGTCTCGACCAGCGATCGGACGCTCTCCTCCACGAAGAACGGGTTGCCTTCGGCCCGCTCGATCATGAGCCGCTTGAGCGGAGCGAGCGCGGTGTCGTTCCCGAGCAGGGCGTCGAGCAAGGCCTCGGCGCTCTCGGGCGCCAGGGGATTGATCTGGAGCTGCCGGTAGTAGGTCTTCCGCCCCAGCCGTGCCGGTACTCCGGGCGATAGTTCACGAGGAGGAGCAGCCTGGCCGTGGGCAGGCTCTCTACCAGGCTGTCCAAGAAGGCCTGAGTCTCGGCGTCGATCCAGTGCAGGTCCTCGAACAGGACCACGAGCGGCTGCACCTGGCTCTCGCGCAGGAGCAGACGCTTGACGCCGTCAAGGATACGCTGGCGGCGCTGGGGCGGATCGAGGCATGCCCAGTGCTCGTCCTCGATCGGGACGTCGAGCAGCCACAGAATCGGGAAGACGCAGGGCTCGAGCTGCGGGTCGAGGGAGAGGAGCTTGCCCGTCACCATCTCGCCGATCTTGCGGGCATCGTTGGTGCTCTCGATCTGGAAGTACGCTCGGAGCAGCTCGATGAGGGGCAGGTAGTTCGTCGCCTTGCCGTAGGAGACGGAGCCGGACTCGAGGATCAGCCAGCCCTCGGCGCGATGGGAGTGACTGAACTCCCAAAAGAGCCGGGACTTCCCGACACCGGGCTCCCCCACGACGGCCACCACCTGTCCGTGACCGGCTCGCGCGCGGTCGAGCGCCTGGCGGAGCTGATCCAGCTCGCTCTCTCGGCCCACGAACTGGGCCAGGCCGCGGACGGCCGCGGCCTGGAAGCGCGAGCGGACTGTGGTGGCCCGGGTCAGTTCGTAGACCTCGAGCGACATCTCCAGCCCCTTAACCCGCACCGGGCCGAGCGATTTGACCTCGACGTAGCCTTCGGCCAGCGCCAGCGTCTCGGGCGTGATCAGGATCGCGCCGGGATCGGCGAGCTGCTCCATCCGCGCGGCCAGGTGCGTCGTCTGGCCGACGGCGGTGTAGTCCATACGGAGATCGCTGCCGATGGCGCGGACGACGACCTCGCCTGAGTTCAGCCCGACGCGGATCTTGACGACAGCCGCGTGAGAGCGCCGCACCTCGTCCGCGTACGTCTTCACGCGCTCCTGCATCCTGAGTGCCGCGTAGCAGGCCCGCACGGCGTGGTCCTCGTGGGCGATTGGCGCCCCGAAAAGCGCCATGATCCCGTCGCCCATGACCTGGTTCACGGTGCCCTCATAGCGATGGACGGCCTCCATCATCCGCTCCAGCACCGGGTCGAGCAGCTTGCGCGCCTCCTCGGGATCGCGGTCGGCGAGCAATTCCATCGAGCCTTTGAGATCGGCGAACAGAACGGTGACCTGCTTTCGTTCGCCTTCGAGGGCGCTCTTCGAGGTCAGGATCTTTTCGGCGAGGTGCTTCGGGGTGTAGGCGTCCGGCGCGGCGAAGCGCCGTTCGGGTTCCGCCGGGCCACCAACCGCTTGGCCGCACTTATTACAGAATCGGGAGCCTGCCGGGAGGTCGCTGGCGCAGGAGGTGCATCGTAGACCGAGCCGGGCCCCACAGCCGAGGCAGAAATTGGACCCGGAGGGGCTCTCGTGCTGGCAGCGGGCACACTGCACGCCAGTTGCCTCCCTTGATAGAGCGTGGTCAGCGTAGCACGGACAAGCGGTCACTTCCGGGTCGTCCTGTAACGTACCGTCACACCCGAGCTCTCCCCCTGGGCGGCGAACGATCACCCTTGAGGGGTACACTTCACGAGGGGTATGGTTTTCATGAGTGCGGGATGGCCCCGGGTCTTGCGCGGTGTGGTGGCGCTCCTAATCCCCGGGCTCCTCCTGGTGGGCTGCGCAGTGTCGGCACCGATGCCGAGGCCGGCCGACTTCCCATTCCACGTGGACTGTACCGCCGGTCGACATCCATTGGCGGCTGAGCTTGGACCCGAGCGTCGCCCGGGCCGACGGCCTCGTCGAGCGGCGCCAACACCACATCCGGAGTGCCTGGCTCCAGCTCGTCGGGCTCGACGCCACGGGCCGCATCGTGAGCTTCACGACCCCGACCTGGGTCCTCTGGAGATCCGAGTCGGACTTGGAGTCGTTCACTATCAAGCTCCGGCCCCGGGGCGGGGAGGAACGGTTCGAGGTGCGCCTCTACTCCTTCGAATACCCGGAGGAGATGAGCCTCTAGAGGCGGTCTATCCCGCCCTCCGGGCCGGGTCGACATGCGCCGAACAGTTCTCCCTTGTCCCGGACGAGGGCCTATTTCGCGACCCGAGCCCTCGAGATCCATGGCGAGACCTGGCTCCAGGGGCAGGACGCGATTCTAGGGCGCGGAAGTTCCAGTTTGTCCGGGGGCTGCGCGAAGATTCTGACGCCGTCCTCGACCGCCGCCGCCCCAGCGCTTGGCCCGGATTACCGCGGCCACCTGCTCGAGCGCCTCGGGCGGGAAGGTCGCCCGCATCTCCTGGTCGCCGGTCTGGTGCCGGCGAACGCCGGGGATGGCCCAGATCTTCTCGAAGACGCGGGGGTGGTCGCAGTACACCGCGAGATCATGCCCGTCGAACCACTCAATGCGCCCGTAGCGCCCGGGGATCGCCGGGTAGCCTTCGGCGTCCGTGATCACGCGGAGCCTCAACGGGCGAGCCAGGCTACGAACTTGCGTGAAGGCACTACTTTCGCGCCGCATGGGTTGGCCTCCCGTCGCTGGATGCAGTAGCCAGGGAGCCTCCCGGGGGGACCGGGTACTGCCGGATGTCGTTGACCAGGGCCTGGGCCAGCAGCCCGGCCAGTGCCTCGACGAGCTCTTCTGGAAGTGGTCTCAAACCCTCCTGCTCTTCGAGGTCATGCTGGGCAGGGTGGTCGCGACGCCCCTCGGGAGGAGACGAACCGCTGGTTGAATAGAACCGATCCATAGAGATCTCCTTGTCATCGGCGCACGTGGGCCTGCCAGCGCCGGAACGCCGTTTTTCCTTGTTGCGCTCGAGCGACTTTCCACGAGCGGCGTAAGGGGGCATTTTTTCGGGGGTAGGGGTCGGTCTCCCCACGCTTTTCCCGATTCGCGATTGAGTGTCTAGCCATCAAGGCGAGCTCGGCCCGTCGCGAGTCGCCCGGACGGTCAAGTCCCGGTGGGGATTCGACCGTCGAGGCGCGCGATCCCTGAAGTTCTGCGGGGTTAGGAGGTTGGCCAAGTCTACGGCTAGGAACTGCTGAGCAACCGCCCCGGCGTATCCAGAAGGTCCGATGGAGAGTTCGGCGGCATCGGAGCTCGATCGATCGCCAGCGCCTGACGGGGCAGGCCGAGCCGCTTTCTGGGCGCCGGACGCGGCCGACTGGAATCTTACGACTCGCTACTCGACTCTCCCTGCAAGAGTCCGACGACGCTTGCGAACCATGTGCTCGCGAACCCAGCGAACCTGAGAGGCGGGCACCATCCGATAGCGTTGATTCCGCATCCAGCGATACCGCGCCTCAAAGCCCCCGCGCTTGAGCCAGACAAACAACGAACGCTCCGAGCACGGGACCGCCGCGGCCGCCACCTCGACCGAAAAGACTGGTTCAATCCCCAGATCCCGAAACGGCGCCTTCGGCTGGATGTCCTGCGCGAGGCGGACGGGCCGATGCTCCTGCACGGGCTGCAGGGGTTCCAGGGCGTGCGGATCGCGGTGCCGCACGATCCGCGGCTCCAGCCGAATCGCGACTGGCTGGCCGAGCGGTACGAGATCTTCGCGCGGGCGAGCTGATCACGCGGCGCTTGTGGCGAGAGGGTTTCCTCTTCGCCGCGCGCTCATGAGCGGGGGCTCAGACACCCTCGGGGCCAGATGAGGCGCCGCCCTCCCCAACAGCAGGCCGAGATAGAATGAAGCTCGGTCGCCAGAGGGAACCCCGTAGTCTCGGAGCCGGGACGACTAACAAGGAGGGAGTGCGATGTACGCGCGCATCGTGAGCGATCCGGCGGTGCTCGGTGGGAAGCCGGTCGTCAAGGGGACGCGGATTAGCGTTGAATTCCTGCTGGAGCTGTTCGCATCGGGGGCGACGCGTGCGGACGTCCTGAAGAGCTATCCGCATCTCACGGATGAGGACGTCGCGGAAGCCCTCCGCTACGCGGCAGATGTGCTGAAGCACGATCGGGTGATTCCGCTCGCCGAGCAGCGGGCGTGAGGCTGACAGACTCGCGATGGCTCACGGACGAGAACATCCATCCCGATGTGGTGGCGCATCTGCGTGGCAGAAGGCTCGATGTCCTGGACGTGAGGGAGCGTGGATGGCATGGGTGGAGCGATGATCAGCTCCTTGAGGAGGCCCGTCGAGAGGGACGAGTCATCCTCACTCACGATGGAGACTTCGGCACGCTGGCGTTGCTCGGTGGGCGTCCGGTCGTGGGCATCGTCCGGGTTCGGCCTGGTCACATTCGGGCTCAGGTGACCATCGACGCGCTTGATCATCTGCTCGCGCTCAACCTCGACCCGTCGCCTCCGTTTCTAGTCGTTGTCCAGGGTGGGTTAGTCCGCCTGCACACGTGGGGAGGCTCCTGAGAAGTCTCGACGACAGTGGCAACCAGGCGTGGCAACCACCGCGTAAGTCCGCGTGGCAGCGGACCGTGTTACAATCCTCTCAAGGCTCAACCACGGGTTCGAATCCCGTTGGAGCCACCACCGCAGGTTCATTGAGAATCAGCCTCTTTTCGCGGTGATCGGTTCAGGATTCCACGCCGCAGAAAACCTCGGAATGACCCCGATTCCCCCCCTCCGTGGCAACGAAATGGCAACGGAAGGCTGGAAGCACGGGTTCGAATCCCGTCGGGGACACACCGCCCGGCGTGTTCGTCGGCGCCCACCGGGATGGACCGCAGGGAGGTCATCCTCGATCTGGTGCCGGGCCGTCTTCCGGAGGGCTCGAAGCAGGCTGACGGGCCGGCGTTGGGACGAGCGTGGCGCTCCTCGTCTGTGCTTGACGGGGAGCTCTACATTGGAGACGATGCTCTCGTCGGCGGTGAGAGCCCCGGCTCGATGCGGCCCGTCAGCGTCCCCGGGGCGATCCGGGATCGCGTGTGAGCCTTCCGGTACCGGGTATGTCAACGACCGCGTCGGCCGTCAGTCCTCCGGCCTGCCCGCCCTGGCGGTGGGGTGTGGCGCTCGGCGTCGCGTGGCTGCTGCTTGCGCCCGCGTTCGGCTTCGCCCAGACGCAGTTCCCGACCGTGTCGACGACCGCGACCCTGACCGTGCTCGGCGGGGCGGTGGAGCTCGTGCGATCCTCCGGCGAGCGGGCCGCCGCCGTCAGCGGGACGAGCCTCGGGGTGGGAGACCGTGTGCTCACCGGCCCCGACGGCCGTGGGCTGATCACCTTCCTCGACGGGACTACCGTGACCATCGAGCCGAGCTCGGAGGTCGTGGTGCGCGAGATCGACGTGGGGGACCGCCAGCGCTCGAACATCCAGGTCCTCATCACCGCCGGAACCGTGTGGGCCAGGATCGCCAACTGGCTCGGTGGCCGCGGGACCGTCTCGCTCGCGTCGAACACCCACGCGGCGATTGCGCACGACGGGCTGATCGGAGCCGAGCGGCGCCCGGACGGTACCTTCGTCTGCTGGACGCGGGCGGGGACCGTCGAGCTCGTCGATGCGGGCGGAGCGGCCCAGGGCCGCCTCGAGCCGGGGCGCAAGGCGACGATTCCTCCGCGGGGCCGCCCGCTGACGGAAGGGTTCTCGGTGCACCGCAGCGTCGTCGAGGTCACCGCGCGCGGGCCCGTGTGGCCGCTCGTCGTCATGCCGGACGGCGTCCGTCTCGCCGGGTTCGTGGAGCCCGGCATCGAGGTGAACCAGGTGTTTGGGTCGCTGACGGTGCGTGGCCAGGACGAGACGCACTCGGTGGAGGTCCCGGGAGGCTTCCCCGGCCCCTACCTGGTCCTCCTGAGCGGGATCGCGGACGGGCCGTTCTCGGTCGTGGTCACCGGCCGTGTGGGCGGGAGGACCGTCTACGAGCGGAAATGGACGGGGCGTATCGCGCGCGGCCAGCGCCTGTCCGGCGGGGTGATCCAGGACTTCGACGTGCGGCAAACCCCCCGGCCGAACGAGGCGGAAACGCTCAGGGGTGCGATCTCGCCGCTGCGGCCGGCGAGCGATCCGGCGCCCGGCGTCGTGCTGCTCTCGCCGCTCGAGCTGGCGGCGTCACCGCCGCGGTAGCGGCCTACTTCGTCTTGGCGATCCACACCCCGTCCCAGTCGCTTCCGGGCGGCTGCTCGAGAAGCTCCCGGGCGCGCCGGCGGTACAGCGCGACGGGCCCGTCGTCGGGCGCCACCGCCGCCAGGTCCTCGAAGAGCGCCGTGGCCTCCGCCCACCGGCGACTCCGGTAGAGCGCGACGCCGCGCTCGTACCGCGTGAGGATCTGCCGCCGCTCGGGAGGCGTGCTGCCGGCGCTGTCCCAGGTAGCTCGTAGAACCGCACCG
>CAVVOZ010000012.1:0-38538 GCA_963749975.1 uncultured Candidatus Rokubacteria bacterium
AGACCCCCGCAGGGATCGAAACCGCCCCCGAGATTCGTTCCGGCCGAGAGGAAGTTTCGACTGCTGAAATCCGCGATACCTCGACGAGAGGCATCGGTGAAGAACTCCTGGTAGGGCCGAATCGCGACCGGATCGTAGCCTCCCAACGCTAGCAAGGGAGGGATCTCACCTCCCTGTGGGAAGACACGTCCCAGCGTGCGGTCCTCCACGTACTGCTCGTACCAGCTGTGACCGCCGACAAGAAGATTCACCACGTCCATGCAGCCTGCATGTGAGTCGTTTCGCGTGTGCTGGGGCTGGGCCATGTCTTGAAGGATATGGAGCACGTGGCCGAGCGACCGGAAGAGAAGCGCTGTGTACCTGTCTCTCGTGTCCCGCGAGGATGCGGACAACGACTGGTACTGGTAGTCGCGTGCATCCAGCAGGGAGAACTCGTTCTGTCCGGCCCCCGATCCCCGCCCCTCGCGGCCAAGAGCCCAGTCCGGTGCGGCGACACCCTGCGCTCCGGGGACCGTCAGCCCTCGACCATCACGCTGCACGTCGTAGAAGTGATTCAGGACGCGATCCGACTGAGAGGGAGGATTCTGAGGGCGTGGACACCCCAGGAGAGCGCCTAGCACGTGGTCAACGTAGTCGTCTTCCCGGATAGCACCCTCGATCATCCAGTCTAGAGCGGTCCCGAAATTCTCGAAAAGGGCAAGGCGCTTCGGATCGGTCGCCGCCTTCGGATCGAACCTATCGACATCACGAACCCCGATGGCCGAGAGATACGCTGCCATACCTTCTGATCTCTCGTAGGCACGCCGCGTGATCTCTCCGTGCGTGCGTAGTTCGTAGGTACTGGCCCGATCCGGCTGGGCGAGCCCGATGACCAGGAGTGCCCCAAAGAGATTGAGGCGCAGGTTCGGCTTCATCGCCCACCTCCGAACTTGTAGGAACGGATGTCCGCATCGAGGCCCCAGAGGAGCCGTTCGACGTCGGGCCACTCACGTGGAAGTCGTTCAGCTTCTCCCATGACGCGCTGTAACCGATTCACATACGCCCGTTGAAATGCTTCGGGATCATGATCGGATAGCGTTGCTCCGTCGAACGGGTTCCGGGCCTTGCGGAGCTCCACTATCGCCTCGGCGGTGGTGCCATTGGAGGGGGCTAGCTCGAAGGTCTTGCCGCGCTGAGCGAATGCGTGCATGCGCGCTGTGTCGGGCTGCTCGAGAGGAGTGACGTTGTGGATCAGCATCGCGCGATACCCGGGGCGAAAGAGACTGATCAACGGGTCATTAGCGGGCAGCAGTCCCTCGACCCCGCTACGGAGCGGTCCCCAGGCCCCAAAGTGAGAGCCGACCGTCAGGACCGCTCACGGCTTCGATCGCCATCAGTAGTCCTCGCCGCCGCGGGCCGCCGTAGACCACCCAGGAGGCGATGGCGTGCACGTCCGCGAGTGGTTGGCCGGTCTGCTGGTCGACGACGCGGATCGTGAACGCCGGCGCTTCGTACTCGCACGCCACGATGTGCGGGCACAGAGGGTCGGACTGGCGTCCAGGCCGGCGCAGATTCCCCCGGCCACCAGAGACCAGGAGCAGGAAGGCGATCAGACTCGACTGGCGCCAGTTGCGGGCCATGTCGATGCCTACATCTCCTCGATGAGCCAGCGGCCCAGGCTGTCCCGCCGGAACTGGATGAAGTACAGCTGTCGTCCCGCGGGTTCGTCTTGCACGACCACGGCCTCAGCCAGGTCGCCCGCCTGATCAGTCACGTGGAGGTCTCCGAACCTCGATGCGACTGTGGGCAGGCTGCCGCCGAGCTCCTGAAACACGCGCTCCATGCGTGGCCGGAGGACCGGCGCGAGGAAGGACAGCGCGCCCATGGTGTCCCCGACCTGAAGGCGGGCCTTGAACCCGGTCCAGAGAGCGTCGAAGCGGGCGCTTACGGTCGCCGGATCGCTGGCCACGAGGACTGCCGTGGTCGTGTAGGTGGCACCCTGGTCGTCCACGACGCGAAGCGTCGGGGACCACAGTCCGGCAGTCGAGTAGGTGGTTTGAGTGTCGTCCAAACTCTCAACCGCTCGATCGAAGCTGCCGCCTCCCGTTGGGTCCAGCTCGTATTGTATGAGCGTGCGCCCCGTATTGTTCACAACTTTCCAGGTGACGACGAGAGGTACGATGCCGTCCCCAGGGTCAGCTTGAAGCTCGACAGACGCGGGAGATGCCGGAGCGACCGCGATCGGCACGGACGCTGTCGTGGAGGCGCCGCCGACCACATTCGCGGAGGCCGTTAGGAGCTCCACGCTCGGGTCCACAGGAATCTCGACGGCCCATTGGCCCCCGTGAACCATGGCGGGGAAGCCGTTGACGCTGACCCCTGCCTGAATCGGAGCACTCACGGTACCTCGCACGAGAAGTGGTCCCTCCTGCACGGAGGCCCCGGCGGGCGGGCTAGTGATCGCGACGTCCAGACACGCCCCGGCGCTGGTGACCGAGACGGCCAGGGTGGCGCCCGGCGGACCGATCATCCAGACGAGTAGCGCGTTGCTCGCGGCGAGCTGAACGGCCCGCTCGACCACGCGACGCTGGCCGGGGCCCTCGAGCATGAGGACCGTCTCCCGCTGATTCAGCACCAGGACGGCTAGCGTGACCCGCGCGTGACCGTTCGGACCGTTCTCCACCCGCAGCTGACCACCCTTGTCCGGCTGGCAGGCCGGAAACCTTTCGATCGCCGGCAGCGGCAGCGCCGGCTTGACGACGTACTCCTTGGGCCCGAAGGCCGGTGCGGCGTCCACCACGGTCGCCAGCGCCAGGATCATGCCGGCGATCGGCAGGCACCAGCTTCCTCGGGGTTGGAGATGACGCGCCCGGGTGTGAATCACGGATCACCCTCCTCGTCTCGAATGCGGTACGAGCGACAAGGCGGACGGTTGATGGTCGGGACGAGGAGAGGCAAGAAGAGCGCCAGATCAGTTCGCTTCCCGGCTCCGGAACCGGAAAGCATCGATCCGTCAGGCGGTTCGACCTGAAGGACGCAGCCCTGCGTCCCACCGTCCGATGAGACCGACCGCACTGATTCTTGTGCAGCCTTCGGGCAGCCGGTGGCGGAAACCGCTGGGGCCCAGCCCGGTGCCGGCCTCCGGAAAAGAGAGGTGCGCGTGGGATCCATCACCGCGTCGTGACGAGCAAAGCGAGCGATGGACGACACAGGGTGGAACTGGATCTCAGCATCGCCGCGAGACGACAGTCGCCCGGGCTGCCGGGGGTGCACCGAAAACAGTGCAGTGGTGCACAGGAATCTGTGCAGTCGAGCGGACTCGAGCGGGGGGACTCACCGTATCCATTCGGAAACTCTGAGGGTGTTCCGTGGCATTCCGGTTGCACCTCTTGGAGCGCGTCGCCGTCGCAACGGAAGGCGCGCTCGGGAACGGGAGGCACGGAGCCGAGCGGCCGACGGCGGGCGGCACCGAGTCGCCGAGGGGGTAAAGGAGCAGTCGGACCGCGGCGTTGGGCCCGTGTGCGATGCTTGACACGGGGTTCAGCGCATAGTAGAAGTTGACCGGTCCGGCGCGGGCAGTTCCGCGTCCAGGGATCGCGGAACGCAACCGACGCTCCGAACACCACCTCGGGGAGGATTCGATGCCCTACATCATTGCCGAGCCGTGCATCGGCGTGAAGGATAAGGCCTGCGTGGAGGTCTGCCCGGTTGATTGCATCTACGAGGGTGACACGATGCTGTTCATCCACCCCGAGGAGTGCATCGACTGCGGCGCCTGCGAGCCGGTGTGCCCGGTCAAGGCGATCTTCGCCGAGGACGAGACACCCGATCAGTGGAAGCAGTACATCGACCTCAACAAGCAGTTCTTCAAGGACCACCCGGGGGTCAAGCCGGCGACCAAGAACTAGAGCTCGACGCCGGTCGGGCGGGCAGCGAAGGGCGTCACCGCAAGGTGACGCCCTTCGTGCGTTCGGATACACGCGAGCGCCGTGGCCGGGTTCCCCGCCTGACGGGCGGGGGGGCCGAAGGGCCGGCGCGGTCCGGGGCGGCCTGTGGGGCGCGTGACGGCCGCGCTCGGCGCGGTCCGAGGCGTCCTCCGGCCCCGCCGGAGCTACCGGGAGCTCGAGGGCCTCGAGGAGATCTCGCGGGCCTTCGAGTCCATGACGGACATCCGCGAGACCTACGGCCGGCTCACCCGCCAGTTGGCGGAGCTCGTCGGCTGCGAGAAGTGCGTGATCTCGCTCTACGAGCCGGAGACCCGTGAGTTCGTCTGCCAGTGGCCGGGCTACAACGTGGCGGACGAGCTGCTCAAGAAGGTCCGCTACCCCGCCGACGCGCTCAGGCCCGCCTGGAACTTCCGGCACCGGGGCCCGATGGTCAACAAGCGGCCGGAGGAGTTCAACGAGGAGCAGCGCGCCTTCCTCCGGCCGTTCGGCGTCTACAACCTGACCGAGATCCCGCTCTTCCATGAGGGGCGCTTCGTCGGAAAGATCTCGATCGCCAACAAGCCGGGTGGACTGTCGGAAAACGACGTCCGGCTCGTGACGGTCTTCGCAGCCCAGGTCGCGGTGGTGATCCAGAACGCCCACCTCTATCGCCGGCTCCAGGACTCGGCCGCCCAGCTCGAGGGCAAGGTGCAGGAGCGGACCGCCGAGCTGGAGGCCACGTACCGGCAGCTCGAGGCCTCACATGCCCGCCTCCGTGAGGTCGACCAGCTCAAGTCCGACTTCCTCGGCAACGTCTCTCACGAGCTCCGGACCCCGCTGGCCGCGGTCAAGGGCTACGTCGACAACCTCCTGGACGGCGTGGCCGGGCCGCTCACCGACAAGCCCCGCCACTACCTCGGCCGCGTCCGGGACAACACCGAGCGGCTGGGTCGCATGGTGTCGGACCTCCTCGATCTCACACGAATCGAGGCGGGCAAGATCGAGCTCATCCCGCGAGCGGTGCCGGTCGCCGACCTGGTCGCCGACGCCGTCGACGGCCTTCGCCACGTCGCGGACGAGCGCCGGGTCCGCGTGGCTCCTGGCCTGGCGGCGTGCTCACCGGTCTGGGCGGATCCGGACCGGGTGCACCAGATCCTCACGAACCTCCTGGCGAATGCGATCAAGTTCAGCCCTCCGGGCGGCCAGGTGGCGGTCACAGCCCGCGCCGACGCCGGAGGACTCGTGCGCCTCGCGGTCGAGGACAGCGGTCCTGGGATCCCGCCGGCCGAGCGCGAGCGCGTGTTCGACAAGTTCTACCAGGTCGGTCGGGTCGAGGCGGAGCGGCCGCCCGGCACCGGCCTTGGTCTCACCATCGCGCGCCATCTGGTCGAACTCCACGGCGGCCGGATCTGGGTGGAGGACGCGCCCGACGGCGGGGCGGCCTTCGTCCTGCTGCTGCCCGCCGCGGGCGGGATGGCCGGATGACGGCTCCGCCCCCTCCCGTGCTCCCACCGGCCGCCGGGGAGGACCGACTCGTCCTCGTCGTCGACGACGAGGTCGACCTGCTCCAGATCGTCTCCGACCGCCTGGCCGCCGCCGGGTACCGCGTCCTCACCGCGCGCGACGGGATCGAGGCCCTCGCCTGCGCGCGCGACGCGGGCCCCGGCTGCATCATCCTCGACCTCAAGATGCCGCGGCTCGGCGGCTTCGAGGCCCTGCCGGAGATCCGGCAGGCGGCGCCCGCCGCCCGCGTGATCGTGCTGACCGGCTCCCCCAACCGTCCTCTCCGCGAGGCGTGCCGCGCCCGCGGCGCCGACGACTTCATGCTCAAGCCCTTCGACCCCGGCGAGCTCCTGCGCCTCACGGCGCAGGCGTTCCGCCGTGACTGAGGATCGAGCCATGGCCCCTCCCGCGCGCGTTCTCCTGGTCGACGACGATCCGGACTTCTGCGAGGCGCTGAGCGACCGGCTCCGCTCGCTCGGCTTCCAGGTGTCGGTGGCCGACCGCGGCCCCGAGGCCCTCCGCCTCTGCCGGGAGGAGCCGCCCGCGATCGTCCTGCTGGACCTGGTCCTGCCGGGGATGGACGGCATGGCCGTGCTGGAGACGATCCGGCGCGAGGAGCCGGACGTCGTCGTGATCGTCATCACCGGGCACGGGACGATCGCGCGGGCCGTGGAGGCGATGAAGAAGGGCGCCTACGACTTCGTCTCCAAGCCGATCGACGCCCGGCACCTCGAGATCGTGCTGGGCAAGGCGCTCGAGCGCCAGGCGCTCCGCGACGCGAACGCGCTCCTCTCCTCCGAGGTGGGCGACCGGTACGCCGCCATCGTCGGCGACAGCCACCAGATGCGGGCCGCGCTGGACGTCGCGCGGCGGGTGGCGCCGAGCGGGGCGACGGTGCTGCTCCTCGGCGAGAGCGGGACGGGCAAGGAGGTCATCGCCCGGGCGATCCACCGCTGGAGCCGCCGGGCGAACCAGCCGTTCGTCGTGGTCAACTGCGTGGCCCTCAGCGAGGAGCTCCTCGAGTCCGAGCTGTTCGGCCACGAGAAGGGCGCGTTCACGGGGGCCCACCAGCAGAAGCGCGGGAAGCTCGAGGTCGCCCACGGCGGGACGGTGTTCCTCGACGAGATCGGCGACATCCGTCCCGCGCTCCAGGCCAAGCTCCTCCGCGTCCTCCAGGACCAGACCTTCGAGCGCGTCGGGGGGACGCGGCCGATCCAGACCGACGTCCGCTTCGTCGCCGCCACCAACCGGGACCTCCGGGCCGCGGTCCGGGACGGCCTCTTCCGCCTGGACCTCTACTACCGGCTCGACGTCGTGAGCGTGACCCTGCCGCCGCTCCGCGAGCGGGCAGGGGACGTCCCCGCGCTCGCCCAGCACTTCCTCGAGCGCTACCGGCGGGAGCTGAAGCGCGAGCTCCACGGGATCACGCCCGAGGCGCTGTCGGCGCTCCGCCGGTATGCCTGGCCGGGAAACGTGCGGGAGCTCGAGAACGTGATCGAGCGCGCCGCCGTCCTCGCCGACGGGCCCGACGTCACGCCGCAGGATCTGCCCGCCGAGATCCGGGAGGCCGGGCTCACGGACGGGATGACCCGGGAGGCGGTGCGGACCTATCACGCGGCCGTCGAGGAGTTCAAGCGCGGGCTGATCGCGTCCACCCTCCGCCGGACCAGCGGGAACCGCACGCGGGCGGCGCGCCTCCTCGGGCTCCAGCGGACCTATCTCGCGCGCCTGATCCGCGACCTCGGCCTGGCGGCGCCGGCGGCGGTTCCGGCTATTGCGGGTGGTCCGGACGTGCCCACGATCCCCGCGCGCGCCGCGGCGGAGTGACGCCGGACACCCGTTGACGGTCAGTTCGGGCCGTAGTGGACGCGCTCGCCCAGGTCGCGGCGGACCTGGGGAGCCTGAGCCTGGTCCGGATCCGCGCCGGCGCGGTGGAGTACGAGCTGCGGGCCGTCCAGGATGGCGTGGGGTACTCCTTTCAGGTGTTGTTCATCCTCGATGAAGACGGGATCTGGCGGCTCGACAGCTTCTAGGGATTGCCGACCGTGGGTGGGGCGGCGACCGACTCGCGCGGTGCTCGGGACGGTCCTGCTGGCGCTTGTCGCAAGCCTACCCACTCCTCTCGCTCCGGCGGAGGAGCCAGAGGGCTATCTCCAGGGTCCGGAGGGCTCCTACCGGGGCCGGGTGGTAGAGCTCTTGACCGACAAGCCCCTCGAAGGCGCCTTGGTTGTCACGGTCTGGGAGCAGGACCAGGATGGGGACCGGGCGGTGGTCGCGGCGCGCGAGGTGCTGACGGACGCCACGGGCGCCTTCGGGATCGACACGAGCGAGATCGAACGGAGTCTGCCCCCTCGGGTGTTCCCGCCTCGCACCCTCGTCTACAAGCACGGCTACGTGACGCTGCCGCGCGAGCCGGGGACCCAATTCGGCGTGCCGGCGCGACGGTTCACGAAGGAAGGTGCCGTCGTGGCACTCAAGCCGGTGCACGACGGCGAGGAATGGACCGAGGCGTTCCACGCCTTTTACGAGAGCCTCCAGCGCCTCCGGGGCGACGGGCTTCGCGAGCGGCTCCCCCAGTCCGAGCGGGTCTTCGCGGAGGGTGTTCGGTTCTTCGCCACGGAGTTGCAGCGTAATCCGGGCTACTGGGGCCTGAAGAAGGAGAAGTGAGGCGCGTGACCCCACGCCTGGTATCCGCCGCGCTCGGCGTGCTGCTCGTCGTTGGGCCTCAAGCTGTCGCCCAGCGGGTCAGAGACCATCCCTACCTGGAAGGCCCTGAGGGTCCGTACCACGGCCGCGTCGTGGACGCGGAGACCGGCCAGCCCCTTGCCGGCGCCGTGGTCGTGCTCGTGTGGAGCCGGGTGCGCATCCTGCCGTTTCACTCATCGACCGTGTTCCACGCGGTCCGCGAGACGTTGACTGGGTCCGATGGCAGTTGGGTCCTCGACGGCCGTGACGTGGAAGATCGCGCGCCCGCTCGGACGTACCCGCCCTCGCTCGACGCCTACTTCCCCGGGTACTCGGCCATCACGAGCATCATCTTCACCAAGTCCGGCGGCTCCTTGATAGGCAACATCGCCGCCGGTGGTATAGTCCGGCTCCCACCGCTCCGGACCCGCGAGGAGCGCCGGTCGGGATTTGGTCTGGTGCCCGATACCCCCACGCCCTTCAAAGACGTGCCAAACCTGATGCGTCTGATCAACGTCGAACTAGTGAGTCTCGGCCTACAACCACAATATGGCGACTGAGATTGAGGGGAGGAGACAATGAACAGGCCACGTACTGTCCGAGCGTCGTGGCTCGCCGTGATTCTGATCTTCTTTGGCGCAGTAGCCCCACCCGCTACCGCGTACGAGGTGGAGACGCATGAGCTCATCAGCCAGGCAGCCGTGGGAGATCCGGAGATAAATCGCCTGCTCATTGACGCTCTTGGGCTCCCCGATGGAAGGAGTACCACCATCAAGGGCAAGTTAGTCGAACGTTGGATCATGGAAGGCGCGAAGCGCGAGGATGACTGGGGCCGGTTCGTATTTCATTTCCACAACCCGCTGACCACGTGGGACGAATCCGGTCTGTTCAGAGTGTTCGCGCCCTCGGTTCTCTGGGCGCAGGAGCCCACCAATGCGTGGTCGTGGGACAGAGTCCGTCTCTCACGGACGAACGCCTTGTCCAAGGCAACCCGCGCGGAGCGCGAAACCGCGTTCGTCGATCTATTGCGGGGGCTCGGCCAGCTGATCCACCTCATCCAGGACACGGCGAGTCCAGCTCACACGCGGAACGATCCACATGCCTCGCCGTACAACTACGAAGGCTTGGTCCTCGCGTTGCACAAGGGGTCACCTCCCTTGGACCTCCCGCTGTTTCAGGGTCTGCTCAACCTTCCCATCCCACCCGATGCGGGCTGGCGCTCGCTGCCGACCAACCCGCTCGCCTCGCCGTCGAACACGGTTGCGAAGTTGATCGATTCGGAGCTCTACGTCGCCGAGAGCTACTACGTCGGCGCAAATCCCGAGGTGACCCTGGACTCGCGGATCGGCCTAGCGGAGTATACGAATGCCAATTTCCTCAGCGAGGACTCGACGTGGGAGAGCCAGTGGCTCAGCCTCCCGCGGCCGTTTCGCTATCCCGCGCGGCCGGAGACGATCGAGGATTTCAACATCTGCGAGGAATACACGGGGCTGTGCGCAGAGGGCGGGGTCCTGAAGCGACGCTACTACATGAAGGAACCTCCGGGTGACGCCGGCTACCACCTCGCCACCGTAGGATTCCTCCGAAACTACTTCGTCCTCTGGAATCTGCCTCCCACGCGTGGCAACCAGCGGCCGGCACTCGACGAGACGGTCTACCGCGACTACGCGAGGCAACTCCTACGCCGGGCAGTGGGCTACTCGGTGGCCTTCCTCGTGGATTTCTTGAACACAACCGTCAAGATCGAGAAGGTTGATCCTTTCTACGTGCAGTTCACGAACAACATGAATGTCCGGATCGAAGGGCGATTCGAGTTCTACTACGAAAAGCCGGACGGCAACCTCTACTACTGGTATGTGAACCGCACGGCGCCCGTGGTGCTCGAACCGGGTGAGTCGATGATGACGATCCTTTACTCCCTCAGCCCCGCGAAGCAGGCCGTCTCGTGTCGATACATCTTCAAGGGCCAGGTAGGCGAAGGGCTTCCGCCGCTGCCTCCGGATGGCGAGCCATCGACCTGGCCCGCGCAAGCAGCTCATGCCATTCCGTGCCCGATCCAGGAAGGTGGGTAGGCGCTCTTCGGCGCCTTGACTTTGCTCGTCATTGCTCGGTGTGGCGGCCATGTCTCGGCGGGACGCCCTGGCCTTCGAGGGCCGAACACTCTTGCTCGTGCGGCGCGGCTCCTCGGGCTCCAGTGGACCTATCTCGCGCGCCTGATCCGGGACCTCGGCCTGGCGGGGCCGGCGGCGGTTCCGGCCGTCGCGGCCGGGGCCGGCATCCCCCCGATCCCCGCGCGCGCCGCGGCGGAGTGACCGCCGCGGCCGGCCCCGCCGGCGCCGGCACTGGCCTGTTCGTCGCCACCGGTCCACGAGCTATGCCTAGTGCCAAGGGGCTCCACGACAGCCTGGACGGGACACGCGACAGCCTTGGGGCTTGTCAGGCAAACCACGTCGGGAGTGGAGGTTGTCTCCAACCCTCGCCCGTCAGCGAACGGCTCATGACAGGAGGATGAGATGCCACAGGAAATGCTGGAGATTACGCTTGCCAGAAACAAGCCTGCAGCCGACATCGAGACGTTCATCGGTCGTGCTCATCCCGCACGCTATCGGTTCAGTCTTCTGGGAGGCAAGGACGGCTCGCGCATCGTCGGGGAAGGAGTGAACGTTGATGACATCGAGGACAAGTACCGGCTGGGGAAGACCGTCGGCGAGCTCGACAAGCTGATTCTGATGTGGGAGATCGACATCAGAGCGGTCGAGGTAGGGCCCGGGCAGCGATACTACGCGGTGGTCTGGATTACGCAAGGCTCCGGAAGCGTTCCGGGGGGCACTTTCGAGTACAGTGGTGAGCTCAAAGATGGGTTCCAGCCAATCTTCACCTATGCTCGGCTGAGGGTCGCATGAGTCCGGCCGTTCGATCCTCTCTGGTCATGGTGATGATGGCCATTGGCATTCCCGCTCTTGCGGAGGAGCCGAAGGCCTCAGAGCCGAAGACCTCAGATGCTGCCATCGAGCTCATGGTTCCGAGTTCGCCGGCCTTCGCCATTCTTGGTCTCTCACCGGAGAACGTCGCCCGTCCGGCAACCGTGGGGGAGTTCACCGCCTCAATCTTGAATGGCGTGGACGCGAACGGGAACCTGCAGACCGGGGTGGCGATCGACACGAGCCCGTATCTGTTGCTTCGTGGGGATCAGCTCACGATCAGAGACTACAACGACAACCCACTCAAGCGGTGGCTTGCCCGGACCCAGCTCTCTCTGGCCACTGCGAAAGGATCATCGGACGACGACAAGGCGCTTCTTGCCGCTGTCGGTATGCATGTCACACTCTGGGACGAGGGCGATCCGCGGCGTCTCCCGAGCTGGAGTTTGACGGCGGCGTGGAAGTGAAGCGGGAGTCCTGGAGTTTCGCCTCGCGGCGGATCTATGGATCCAACTCGGAGCGGGCGGGACATCGGGGCGCGCCGGAACGAATGAGGCCTTCGTGCTGAGCGCGATCAACTGGGGACTCAGCCCCGCGCGAACGATCGGTGCTGCCCCTTGAGTGGACGGAGCTGGCGGTGAGGTGTAGGTGGATCGCATGCTAGGGTGTCGGAGTAGGACCCCGCCGCGCGGTGTTCACTCGTGCCGGGCCAACGCGTGATCGTGGCGACCGCGATGACGGCTGCGAACCGGGAAGCCTGACGTGGCACTGGCGCTCGTGATGCACGCCGGAGCGACTCCGGACTGCCTGCACCTCTGGCGTGCCAAAGAGTCGGAGGCGCACGCGGCCGGCGCGGGGGCCGCGCCGGAGGGAGGGCGACCATGACGTTCGCGACCGATCAGGTCATGCTGACCCTCGCCGGGGTCGCCTATCGCGGGTTCCAGGACCCCCTGCCGGATTCGCCGCACGATGAGCTCGTGCGGCTCGGGGTCTTGGGGGGACTGAGCACGCTGGCCCCGGTCAGCGCGTGGGAGCTCGTGTGGGGCCCGGTGACGAGCCGTGGGCCGCGGGGGGTGCTCGACTCGAACGCGATGTACGTGGTCCGGGACCGCACGGCCCCGCACCGCCTCGTGGTCGCTCTGCGCGGCACGAACCCGATCGCGCTCTCCGACTGGCTGTTCGGGGACCTACTCGTGGGGACGACCGTCCGCTGGCCCTACGCCGCTGACGGCGCGGCGATCTCGACCAGCACGGCGGTGGGGCTCGACATGCTGCAACGTATGCGAGCCGGTCCGCCGTCGACGATGGCGCGACTCACGGAGACCGCGGCGGCCGCGGCGAAAGAGCGCCTCGGTCCGCTCATCGGCGCGGGCCGGGCGGCGGTTGCGGGCGCCGTCGCCGCGGCGGGCGTCGCCGCGGCCGGCCCGGCCAGGAGCGCGGCCGCCCTCGAGAAGCAGATCGCGAGCGTCGTCCAGCACTGGAATCTCAGCCCGCCCCCTCTGGACGAGCTGAAGCGGCAGTTCCAGCGCGCCGAAGCCGCCGTCCGACTCGGTCCCGCCGGCCTCCGGCCGAAGCTCCTGCCGGCGGACTCGCGGGACGGCGCGCTCGATCTCCTTGCGTTCCTCCGGTCGCAGGCGGACGGATCGAAGGAGGCGCTCGAGGTTAGCGTCACCGGCCACAGCAAGGGCGGCGCGCTCGCCCCGGCCGTGGCGCTCTGGCTCCGGGACGCGCTCGACTCGGGGGCCGCCGAGGAATGCTGGGACGCGAGCCGCCGCGCGCGCGTCGCCTGTCACGCCTTCGCGGGCCCGACGCCGGGCAACGCGGCGTTCGCCCGGCGGCTGGAGCAGAGGCTCGGTGAGAATCAGCGCTACGTCCGGAATCGAAACGATGTCGTCCCCCAGGCCTGGCAGGTGAGCGACCTCCAGCGGATCCCGGCGCTCTATGGCGGCCTGGCTTCGGTCTTCGGGCCGGTCCTGGCGCGCATCATCGAGGGCGTGGGGCCACTGGACTACCGTCACGTCCAGGTCGGTGTCGAGGCGTTCGACGGGACGCTCACGGGCGGACCGTTGGCGGTGGAGATGATCCACCAGCACCTCGACGCCTACCTGGAGAAGCTCGGGCTGCGCGCGCAGGGGATCACCGCGATCACCTTCTTCATCTGAATCGCGGCGAGCAGGTCCGCCCCTCGCTGCGCGCCCAGGGGCCCCACGGGACCGCCGGGTCGAGGCGGCGGTCGTCGAGCAGATCCTGCGCGGCGCTCGCGAGATCCATGACGCGCGCTTGCGAGAGGGCGCCGGACGGTCTTGCCGCGGCGAGGCTTGACACTGGCGGAGGCCGTTCCTAAACTCGCGTCAATCGCGTCAGGATATCGGTGGATGGCGCGATGCGGGAGGACGCCATGGACTGGCGAGAGCTCATCGTCGACGGCTACGACCGGCTGCCGGAGCTGGTGGAAGAGGCGCTGGCGGGCGTCCGCACCGCGGACCTCGACTGGCAGCCGCGGCCCGGCTGCAACCCCCTCGGCTGGACCGTGTGGCATCTCACGCGGGTGGAGGATGCCCAGATCGCCGATGTCATGGGCGAGGCGGATCTCTGGACGCGGGACGGCTGGCACGCGAAGTTCAACCGGCCGCCGGACCACGACGACTCCGGGTACGGGCACACGCCCGAGCAGGTGAGAGCGTTCCGGTCTCCGAGCGCGAAGGTCCAGCTCGACTACCTCCGCGCGGTCACGGACCGGACGAAGCAGTACCTCGCCGCCCTCCGCCCGGCCGACCTCGACCGCGCGCTCGAGCCGGGGCCGGACCCGTCAACGGTCGGCGTGCGCATCGTCAGCATCGTGGCCGACTGCCACCAGCATGCCGGCGAGGCGTCCTACATCCGCGGGCTGCTCAAGGCCCGGGCCAGGCCGCCCCGCTCGCCAGCCCGGAAGCGCCAGGTCCGGCCGGCGGGACGGAAGGCCGCTCGGAAGAAGCGCAGCAGGTGACCTGAGGCCGTCCACGGACGGCCTGAAGTCACGCATAGTTTCGGCGCACGAGGTCCCCGCGTGCACTGTCCCCGGTGCCAGGCTCCGAACGCCGCGGACGCGCGGTTCTGCGGGGACTGTGGCGCCCGCCTGGCCCTTGCGTGCCCCCGGGTGCGGGGCCGACGTCTCGCCGGGCAAGCGGTTCTGTCGCTCCTGCGGCGCTGGCCCTGGCGGGGGAGTCCGCTCCGGGCGTCTCGACGCCGGCCAGCTACCTCTCGCCGAGCGGATCCTCACCTCCAAGGCCGCGCTCGAAGACGAGCGCAAGGAGGTCACGGTCCTCTTCGCCGACCTGAAGGGCTCGATGGAGCTGCTCGCCGATCGGCCGAGGCAACCGGGCTCTTCCAGGTCCCCCCAAGACGGGAGAACGTCCACCCAGTGGGATTGGCGACAAACCTGCCTCTCGAGAAGGAGACACATGATGATCTGCAAGCGCTTTCTGTCGCGTGGCGCGTGGCTCGTGATGCTCGCGGTCCAGGCTGCCTTGGTCCCTTCCGTCGAGTCGGCGCCAAAACCGAAGCCAACGGTGGATGTGAACGACCCGGTCCGCGAACCGGTCCAGCTCGGATGCCTCTGCGTGATTCTCGACGGGTCCTCGGGGAACCAAGACGACATTCAGGTTCCGGTCGGGAAGCGCCTGGTGATCGAGTTCGTCTCGGTTTCCGCGGTACTGCCGACTGGCCAGATACCGCGGGTTCGAATCCTGACAGAGACGAGCCGGTTGCCACTCGGGACTACTGTCTTCCTTCAGCACGACATCGCGCTCACCGTCGGGCCTCTCGCGCGCCCCGCGGTATCCTCAGACGAGTACCACGGCAGCCAACTCGTCCGGCTGTACGCGGACCCCGAGACCACGGTTCGGATAGAGGTCATCCGGGGCGACGCCGTTACAGGAAGCGCGACCTTCGTCGTACGCTGGACCGGATACTTGGTGGACATCCAGTAGGCGGGCGTCTCCGCCACGCGGCGGGCCCGCTTCAGCTTGAGCGCTAGCCACCCATCCGCTCGGAGCCGTCGGGCGGGGCTCGGGACCGGCCGGCCTCACCTGGGGGCGGCTCGGCGGCGGGCCTGAGGGCCGCGAGGAGCCGCCGCCCGGCATGATGTTCGGTCACGGGGTGCTTCGCCGTGGGCGGGCCGCGACCCGGTCGCCGCGCGCCATCCGGCGCGCGGGGCGACCCGTCCGTGGTAGACGAGGCGATGGATCTGTGGTCCCTTGACCACCGCGGCCAGCGTCGTAGCCTCGTGTCCGATCGTGTGCACGGCCTTCCCGAATCCCGTGGCCTGGCCCTCAAGGGAGTAAGCTCACGGCATGATCGTCACCATCGACGACCTCCGGACGGCGGCGCGGCGGCGGCTGCCGCGGGCGCTGTTCGACTACATCGACGGCGGCGCCGAGGACGAGGTCACCATCGGCGCCAACCAGACGGACTTCCAGCGCTACCGGTTCCGGCCTCGGGCGCTGGTGGACGTGAGCCGACGGGACCAGTCCACGACGGTCCTCGGCATTCCGGTCTCGTCGCCGCTCATCCTCGCGCCCACGGGCTTCACCGGGATGTTCTGGCCCCGGGGCGAGGCGGTGGCCGCCCGCGCGGCCGGCCGGAAGGGCGTCATCTACACGGCCAGCACCATGTCGATCTGCCCGATGGAGGAGATCGCCGCGGCGGCGACCGGGCCCATCTGGTACCAGCTCTACGTGTGGCGGGACCGCGGGATCGTGCAGATGCTGATCGAGCGCGCGAAGGCGGCGGGATACCGCGCCCTCGTGGTGACGCTCGACACCCCGGTCCTGGGACAGCGCGAGCGCGACATCCGCAGCGGGCTCGTGCTCCCGCCGCGGATCACGGTGACGAACGTGCTCGACACGCTGCGCCGCTTCTCCTGGCTGCGGGACTTCCTGACCCACCCCCGGCCGACCTTCGGCAACTTCGTCGGGATGCCCGGCGTGGAGCACGACGCCGTCTCGCTGGCCGCCTTCACCACGAAGCAGTTCAGCGCGTCCATCGGCTGGGCCGACGTCGACTGGTACCGGTCCATCTGGCCGGGGCCGATCGCGCTCAAGGGGATCATGTCCGGGGAGGACGCGCGCCGGGCGGCCGAGCGCGGCATCGAGGCGATCATCGTGTCGAACCACGGGGGCCGCCAGCTCGACCACGCGCCGTCGCCGATCGAGGTGCTGCCGGAGATCGTCGACGCCGTGGACGGGCGGGCCGAGGTGATCCTCGACGGCGGCATCCGCCGCGGCTCGGACGTGGTCAAGGCGATCGCGCTGGGCGCGCGGGCCTGCATGATCGGCAAGGCGTTCAACTACGGCGTGGCGGCGCTCGGCGAGCGTGGCGTCGAGATGGCGATCGAGATCCTCGAGAAGGAGATCGACCGCGCCCTCGCCCTCATCGGGCGCCCCACGCTCGCCCAGCTCGACCGCGCGGCCGTCCACCTGCGGGCGGGCGCCTAGCCCATGCCGTGGTCGATGAACGCCGAGGCTGGCGGGCGCGGCGTCGACGACGCGTCGCAGGAGGAGGACGGACCATGACGACTCCGAGACTTCTCGCCGCCCTCACGCTCGCCAATCTCGGGCTCCTGGTGTTCCTGCTGGCGCAGACCCGGCTGCCCGACGCTCACGGCGCCGATTCGGTGCTCCGCGGCCGCGCGCTCGAGATCGTGGACGATCAGGGGAGAGTGCGGGCTAGCCTCGAGGTCCAGCCTGGCGGCACGGCGAGCGGCCAGCCGTATCCGGAGACCGTGATCCTTCGGCTCATCGACCCGAACGGCCGGCCGGCCGTGAAGCTCGCCGGCTCCGAGCAGGGCGCAGGGCTCAGCCTGGTGGGTGAGGGTGATTCGACCTATGTTGTTCTGAAGGCCGAAGGAGGGGGCACTTCCCTGAGACTGATAGACAAGGTCGGGCAGGAGCGGCTGATCAAGCCGTAGACCGTGCCGGGATTCCCCCGGAGAGCCTTCCGCTCGGCCTCGGCGCGCTCGACGGCGCGTCGGGCTTCGGCATCAGACGAAACCTCTGGCCAGGGTGTCCGCGCCGTCCTGGACGGCCTGTCCGGCACCCTGTGGGAGTCTCGCAATGACGACCGACGGAATCGGCCTCAGACGACTCCAGCACCTGGTCCTCTGGGTATCGGATGTCGAGCGCAGCGTGCGCTTCTACCGCGACGTGCTGGGCTTCGAGGTGAAGGTGCGGTACCCGAACGCGGCGTTCCTGAAGATCCCCGGCAGCCCCGACGACCACCATCTCGGGCTGTTCGAGCAGCGCGGGGCCCCGCCGCCCGACGAGGGCGTCGCGCGCATGTATCACTCCGCGTGGGAAGTGGGCGAACTCACCGACCTCGTGCGCGCCCGCCGCCGCCTGACCGAGGCCGGGGCGCTGGTGGGATCGTCGGATCACGGCGTCAGCCTCTCGCTCTACGCGAAGGACCCGGACGGACTCGAGTTCGAGGTGTTCTGGACCGTGCCCGGGGGGAAGCCCGCCGGCACGCGGCCCCTCCATCTCGAGGCGGAGCTGACCCGGCGCGGGATCGCCGTGCCCTGATGCCACCGGGATCAGGCCGCGGCTGGCCCGGAAGCGCGGTCGCGGAGTGATTCCCGGCAAATCTTGACACTGTCAGGGGTGGGTCCCTACACTCGCGCCAGCCGTGGGAGACTCCCGCGACGAGGGCCGCGCGAGGGCGCCCAGCGGCCTGTCGACCGGAGAGGCGAGGAAGACGAAGGCGAGGGCGCCGCGCCGGCGCCGCGCGAGGGAGGCCGGGAGTGCCGGAGCCGGGCCGAGGCTGCACCCATCCGTGGCTGCGGGTCACCTGCGGGGTCTGTGGCGAGGCGGTGGACGCCCTGGGCGAATCGGGACCCGAGCCGGCCGGCGAAGGCGGGGTTCCCCGGCCCCCAACGGTGCACCACATCGGCGACGCCGACTCTCAGTCGCTGTTCATCGTGGCCCGGGGCCATCCGGAGCTGCTCGACCAGCTCCGGGCCGTGATGGGCCAGAGCGGGGTCGACATCATCGAGGACCGGCGCCAGCGTCCGCGTGAGGAAGTCACCGAGGAGGCGGCCCGGGAGTTCCGGAGGCGCCTCCGCGAGGAAGGCCAGTCGGACGAGGGCTAGCCGGCGCGGGTTCCGGCCGGGCTAGCTGACCAGATCGGCGACTGGAGTCCCCCGCCAGCCGGCCTCGCGCTTCTCCCAGTAGAGGGTCCGGAAGCGCGTGGTGATGGGGCCCGGGCGCCCCGCGCCCAGCGGTTTTCCGTCCACTCGCGAGACCGGCATGATGCCTCCGGCCGTGGACGAGAGGAACGCCTCGTCCGCCGTCCGGAGCGCGTCCGGCGACAGATCCGCCTGGCGGGCGGGGACCCCGAGCTCGACCGCGAGGTCGAGGACCGTCTGGCGCGTGATCCCCTCGAGGATGTTGCCGCGCGGGGTCCATACCGTCCCGTCCTTCACCACGAACAGGTTGAAGCCCGGGCCCTCGGCGAGGTGCCCGGCGGGCGTGCAGAGGACGGCGGTGTCGGCCCCGCGGTCGAGCGCCTCGAAGAGGCCCCGCTGGAGGTCCATCCAGTTGAAGTTCTTCACGCGGGGGTCGATCGCCTCCGTCGGCGTCCGGCGGTTGTCGACCATCGCGAGGTCGATGCCGACCTCCTGCCGCTCGGGCGGCACGATCCAGATGTACGGCAGCGCGAAGGCGACGAAGCGGTTCCGGCAGAGCCGCGGGTCCCGCTTGGTCATCGAGACGAACTCGCCGCGCGTCACGATCATCTGGACGTAGGAGTCCTCCAGGCCGGCGCGGTGGACGCACTCCGCCAGGATGCGCTTCAGCTCCTCGGGCGGGTAGGGGCAGGTGAGCCGCGCGCCCGCGCACGAGCGCAGGAAGCGGGCGATGTGGTCGTCGAGCCGGAAGAAGCGCCCCTTCCAGACCGAGACGGTGTCGTACACGGCGTCGCCGCGTGTGAACCCGAGGTCGAAGAGGGGAATCCGCGCCTCGTGGGCCGGAGAGTACTCGCCGTCGATGAACGCTACCCCGTCTGCCATGATGCCTCCCTCGGTCGACGTCCCCGCGCCGGTCGTCCGTCGCGGGGCGCTCCGGTGATCTGGGTTGGGCCGATCCGTCCACGATCACGCTAGGGGTCCGGCGAGGTGGCGTCAAGGCCCGTCGATCGCCGAGAGCCCCTCGAGGCTCCGGCCGAGCCCATTCCCCGGGCGGGCCATCACCGAGCCCCGCCCGGCCCCGACCGGCTCGATGGTACGCTTGCTCTGGCGTGGTCATTCCGCCGTTCGGGGGGTAGCGTGAGCGAGGTTTACATTGCGGGGGCGGCCATGACCCGGGTGGGGCGGCGGGAGGACTCGCTGCCCGACCTCATGGCGGAGGCCGGGCGGGGGGCTCTCGCGGCCGCCGGCCTCGAGCGGCCCGACGCCCTCGTGGTCTCGGCCATGAACCCCGAGGAGTTCGTCGGCGAGGGCAACTTCGCCTCCCACGTGGCGACCTATCTCGGGCTCGCGCGGGTGCCGAGCCTCCGCGCGGAGACGGCGTCGTCGTCGGGCGCCGCCGCCCTCTTCGCGGCGTACGCCGAGGTGGCGGCCGGTCTCCATCGCACCGTTCTCGTCGTCGGCGGCGAGAAGATGACCCACCTCCCGACGCCCCGCGTCTCGGAGCTGATCGGCCGCTCGATCGACCCCTACGAGCGCTCCTACGGAGCGACGATGCCCGCGTTGGCCGGTATCGTCACCCGAGCCTGGATGGCGAAGACCGGCGCTACCCTTCGGGACATCTCGTCCGTCGCCGTCAAGAATCACGCGAACGGCGCCCGGAACCCCCTCGCCCACTTCCAGGAGACGGTGACCATCGATACGGTCCTGGAGAGCCGGCTCGTGGCGGACCCGCTCCGCCTCTACCACTGCTGCCCGATCTCCGACGGCGCGGCCGCCGTCGTCGTCCGCGCCGAGCGCGCCCCGGTCCGCATCGCCGGGATCGGCCAGGGGTCGGACTACCTCGCCCTCCGCTACCGGGATGACTTCACCGGGTTCCGGGCGACGCGCGAGGCGGCCCGCACGGCGTTCCGCATGGCCGGCTTCGGGCCGGAGCGGGTCGAGGTGGCCGAGCTCCACGACGCCTTCGCGCCCTTCGAGCTGATCTCGATGGAGGACACGGGGCTCGCGCCCGCGGGGAAGGCGGCCCGCATGGTCGCCCACGGCGAGACGGCGCTGGGCGGGCGGCTGCCGGTGAATCCCTCGGGCGGTCTCAAGGCGCGCGGCCATCCCCTCGGCGCGACGGGCGTCGCCCAGGTGGTCGAGCTGTGCTGGCAGCTCACCGGGCAGGCGACCGGCCGGCAGGTGTCGGCGCGCGTCGGGCTCGCCCAGTCCATCGGCGGGCTCGCCACGTCGAACTGGGTGACGCTCCTGGAGGCGGCGTGACCGCCCACGGGCCGCCGGAGGTGGGAGGCAGTGCCATCAGCCGTCCGATCCCGGGCGCCGGATCAGCAGGGGCGGGGGGTGAGGGCCGCCCGGGGAGCGCCGCGGCGGCGGAGCATGGGGCCGGGGCCGCGTCGGACTCGGTCATCCCCGCGTCGCGCTGCCCCCGCTGCTCGCGGACGTGCGCCCCGCCCACGCGCTACTGCCCCGACGACGGGACGCCCATGACGCCCGTGACGGTGCCGGCCCACGGGGAGGTCGTCTCCTTCACCACGCTCTACTCGCCGCCGACGGGGTTTGCCTCGCCGCTCCACCTGGCTCTCGTCGAGCTGCCTGGCGGCGCGAAGTTCTTCTGCCACGGCACGGGCACGAAGGGACTCCGCCTCGGCTCGCCGGTGGCGATCGAGGCCGTGGACGACATCTACTACTTCTCCACCCTGAGCCTGGCCGGGCGCGCTGCGCTCTTCTGGCGGCGCCGCGCCGAAACCGCGACCGGCCGGTTCTCCTCGTTCGCGAAGAGCGCCGCCAAGCGACTCCTCCGGAGGACCCCATGAGGCCCCTCGACGGCGTGCGCGTGATCGACCTGTCCCGAGTGCTCGCGGGACCCTACGCCACGATGCTCCTGGCCGACATGGGGGCCGAGGTGATCAAGGTCGAGGAGCCGGGCAAGGGGGACGACACCCGCGCCTGGCCCGCCTTCGCCGGCGGCGAGTCGACCTACTTCATGAGCGTCAACCGCGGGAAGAAGAGCGTCACGCTCGACCTCAAGGCGGAGGCGGGGAAGACGGTCCTGCGGAAGCTCCTCGCGGGCGCGGACGTGCTGGTCGAGAACTTCCGGCCCGGCACGCTCGCGCGGCTCGGCTTCGGCTGGGAGGCCGTCCACGCGCTGAATCCCCGGCTCGTCTACTGCTCCATCTCGGGCTTCGGCGAGTCGGGGCCGGAGGCGAGCCGGCCGGGCTACGACCTGATCGTCCAGGGGGAGTCGGGCATCATGGACCTCACCGGCTTCCCCGACGGGCCGCCGGTGAAGGTGGGCAACTCGATCGCCGATCTCGCCTCGGGCACGATGGCCGCGCACGGGGTGGTGCTGGCGCTCCTCGCCCGGGAGCGGACGGGCGCCGGCCAGAAGGTCGAGATCGCGATGCTCGAGGTGATGGCGGCGCTTCTCACCTACCAGGGGCAGGGGTACCTCACGACGGGCGCGATCCCCCGGCGCCGGGGGAACCAGCACCCCTCCATCGTGCCCTACGAGGTCTTCGAGGCGGCGGACGGTTACCTCACGGTCGGCGTCGCGAACAACTCGCTCTGGACCCGCTTCTGCCAGGGGATCGGCCACCCGGAGCTCGCGACCGACCCGCGCTTCGACACGGAGACCAAGCGCGTCGAGCATCGCGACGTGCTGGTCCCGCTGCTGGGCGCGATCTTCCGGACGGCCCCGGCTGCCGAGTGGCTCGCGCGGCTCGAGCGCGCGGGCGTGCCGGCGGGGAAGATCAAGTCGGTCGGCGAGGCGCTGGAGTCGGAGCATCTCCGGGCGCGCGGCGCGATCGTGACCGTGAACCATCCGACCGCCGGGCGGATGCGGATGGTCGGGCCGCCGATCCGGCTCCACGGGACGCCCGCCGAGGCCGCGACGCCCGCGCCGCTGCTCGGCGAGCACACGGACGAGGTCCTGACAAAGGTGCTCGGCTATTCGTCCGACGCGGTCGCGGAGCTCCGCGCGGGCGGCGTCGTCTAGTGCCTACTTCCTTGCTTCGGTGCGATCGGCCGCGGGTCTGGCGACAGGACTGCGGCGGGTATCCGGAGGCGCCGGGAGGAGTGCTAGGCCGTCAGGGCGAAGCCGGCGGATGCGTAGATCTCGGCGCGCCCGGAGGGGCCATCGAGTGGCTGGGTACGGTGGAGCAGCTCGCAGAACGCGCGGTTGACGCGGCTCCACTCGCGGATGTCGAGGCATCCCACGCAGAGCGTGGAGCCGGGGAGCGTCGCCCACCCGCACACGCGGCAACTCGAGAGGACCGAGGTGCTTAGAATCGAGGAGGCCATATCCGTGCAGAGCGGAAAAGCAAGGACCATGCCCGCCCTGCTGGTGCGAGGATGGCAGCGGGACAGGAAGGCGGTGTAGGTGACGGAAGGTTCGTCTTTCCAGCTAGTTATGGTCACAGTTCCGGGCGACATCGAGAGTCCGGGCGACGAACTTTTGACGTGGCGCGCTGCCTGCCAGCGACACGGTCCTGTCACGGGGCCGCCGTCACGCGGCACTCGGCGTGCCGGAGGCCGCTCGTGACCGCGCCGGCCCCGCCAGCTCCGCCAGTCCCGAAGTTCCCCGGGGGGATGGCCGCGGCGCCGGAGGTGACGGCGGGTGGCTGCGCGAACCCGGCTTGCAGCTGCCTGGTGGACGCCGGGCGCGCCTACTGCTGCCGGGCATGCGCGCGCGCGGGCGACGGCGCCGACGCATGCGGGTGCCGGCACTTCGGATGCACGGCGCGAGCCTTCTGAGGCCGCCGGAGCGGACGGCTGCGCGGGGCTTCGATGGGTCGCGCGTGAACGAGCGCCGAGGACGGGGAGGCAGTGAGCACACGGGTCGCCACAGGCCGCCTGATCCACACACGAGCCGCGAGGATTCTCCCGTGAGCGGCGAATCGCCGGACGTCGAGATCGCGCGGCTGCGCCACGAGAAGGCGGTCGCCGACCGGCGGCTCACCCGCCTCCAGGCACTCGCGCGGCTGTCGGGCGTCATCGCGTCGTCGCTCGACCTCGACCAGGTCCTCAGCGAGATCGCGCGCGCGGCCGCGCAGCTGATGGAGGCGCCGGCCGTCGGGCTCTGGGTGGCCGACGAGGCGGCGAGGACGCTCGAGCCGCGGGCGTTCTCCGACGAGCGGTTCGCAGCCACGTATCCGCGGCGTCGCGTCAAGTTCGAGGAAGGGCTGCCCGGCTGGGTCGCGGCGCACCGCGAGACCCTGGTCGTCCCGGACGTGTTCGCGGACGGGCGCATCCTCGCGGTGGACTGGTTCCGGCAGCACGACCTCCGGAGCGCGTACATCGTGCCGATCGTCCACCAGGACGCGCTGCTCGGCGTCCTCGCGCTGAACGGGCGGGCGCCTTTCGACCTCGATGCCGAGGACCGGGAGCTTCTCGAGAGCTTCGTGGCCCAGGCCGCGCGGGCGATCAGCAACGCCCGGTTGTACGAGGAGGCGCGGGGCGCCCGGGACTTCCTCCGCTCCATCGCGGAGCACTCGCCCGCGGGAATCGTCACGACCGACGTGCGGGGCCGCATCACGTACTGGAGCCCGCGGTCGGAGGAGCTGCTCGGCTACCGTTCCGACGAGGTGCTGGGGCGACCGGTCGCCGAGCTCCAGCGCGGTGGACGGGAGGCGGCGCGCGCCCTGATGCGGCGACTCCGCGTGGAGGGTCGCATCCGGGAGCACGAGGCCGAGATCCTGGCGCGGGACGGGCGCTGGGTGGAGTGCCGCTTCTCGCTCGCCCTGCTCCGGGACTCGGCCGGCTCGGAGATCGGGACGCTGGCGATCCTGGAGGACACCTCGGAGCGGAAGCGCCTCGAGGCCCAGCTCCGGCAGGCGCAGAAGATGGAGGCCGTCGGCCGCCTGGCCGGCGGGATCGCCCACGACTTCAACAATCTCCTCGCCGTGATCATGGGCCACAGCGACCTCATCCGGAGCGTCCTCAAGAAGGGCGACGCGCTGGCCCACGACGTGGAGCAGATCCGGCGGGCGTCCGAGCGCGCGGCCACCCTGACGCGCCAGCTCCTGGCCTTCAGCCGCCGGCAGTTCCTCCAGCCGCAGGTGATCGACGTCAACACGCTGGTCGGCAACCTCGCCACGATGCTCCGCCGGCTCATCGGGGAGGACGTCCAGCTGGAGCTCCGGCTGGACGCCGAGGCGGGACGGGTGTCGGCGGACCCGGGACAGATCGAGCAGGTGGTCATGAACCTCGCCGTCAACGCGCGGGACGCGATGCCGCAGGGGGGCCGCCTGGTCCTCGAGACCGCGCCGGCGTCGCTCGACCAAGCCTTCGTCGCGGCGCACCCGGGCTCGACCACCGGAGCGCACGTGCGCCTCTCGATCCACGACACGGGGTGCGGGATGAGCCCGGAGGTCATGTCCCACCTCTTCGAGCCCTTCTTCACGACCAAGGAGCCCGGCCGGGGCACGGGGCTCGGGCTCTCCACCGTCTACGGGATCGTCAAGCAGCACCGGGGCTACATCGACGTGACGAGCGAGCCCGGTCGCGGCAGCTCGTTCGAGGTCTACCTGCCCAGGGTCGAGGCGCGCCCCACGCTCGAGCGGTCGGGGCCGCGGGAGCGGCTCCGGCCGGGCGGCCGGGAGACCGTCCTCTTCGTCGAGGACGAGGTCGCCCTGCGCGATCTCATGCACCGGGTTCTCGCGAAGGGCGGCTACACTGTCCTGGCCGCCGGCGACGGCGTGGAGGCGCTGGCGATCGCGGAGGCGCACCCCGGCCCCATCGACCTGGTCGTGACCGACGTGATCATGCCGCGCATGAGCGGGCCCGACCTGGCGGTCCGGCTCCGGGCCCGAGATCCCGGGATCCGGCTACTCTACGTCTCCGGGTACACCGCCGACCAGCTCCGCTCCCAGACCGACCTCGGCGCGGATGCGACCCTCCTGCCGAAGCCGTTCACCTCGGACGGGCTCCTCCGAAAGGTCCGCGAGATCCTCGATCGGCCGCGCCCGCCGGCTTCTTGAGAGGTCCGCCGCGCGCCACGGATCCTCTGAGCTGCCGGTCCGGGGGCCATGAACCCCGTGGCGCCGCTAAAGGAACCCTTGCTCCGAGGCTCCTAGGAGGCGTCTACTTCACCAGCCCGAAGCTGCGCGGCAGCCACCAGTAGAGCTCGGGGAAGTAGGTCACGAACAGCAGCACGACCAGCATGCACGCCAGCAACGGCAGCAGCGGCGGAATCAGCTTGTCCATCGACACGCGCCCGACCTTCACCGCCACGAACAGCGCGGTGCCGACCGGCGGCGTGGTCAGGCCGTAGGCCAGGTTGATGACCATGATCAGGCCCAGGTGAACCAGGTCGATGCCGAACTTCTGCGCCAGCGGAATCAGGATCGGCACCAGCATGATGAGCGCCGGCGTCATGTCGATGAACATCCCGACCAGGAGCAGAAACGCGTTCAGGGTGATGAGAAAGAGCCACTTGCTGGGAATCAGGTTGAAGAAGTTGTCCGCGAGCATGCGCGGCAGGTTCTCGTAGGTGAGGATCCACGAGAAGACCGAGCAGGTGGCGATCAGCAGCATGACCACGGCGTTGGTCAGGCAGCACTCCCAGACGATCTCGGGCAGGTCGCGCCACTTGATCTCCTTGTAGACGAAGATGGTCAGGGCCATCGCGTACACGCAGGCCGCCGCGCCCGCCTCGGTCGCCGTGAAGACGCCCGTGATGATCCCGCCCAGGATGATCACCATGGTGAACACGCCGGCCAAGCCGTCGAGCACGCGCCAGACCTTTTCGCGCGTCGCCAGCTGCGGCAGCTTCTTCTGATGATGCAGCTTGCCGTGCACGAAGCTCGCGCCCATCAGCGACATGCCGATCATCACGCCGGGAATGATGCCGGCGACGAACAGCGCGGCGATCGACACGCAGCCCGGCGACATGCGCGAAGATGATCATGCCGATCGACGGCGGGATGATCGGCCCCATGGTCGCGGCGGTCAGCACGATGGCGGTGGCGAAGCGCGCGCTGATAGCCGTCCTTCACCATCGCCGGGATCATCATGCTGCCGATCGACGACACCTCGGCCACCGCCGAGCCGGTCACCCCGCCGAAGAACATCGAGGCGACGCACACGATCTGCGCCAGGCTGCCCGGCAGCCATCCCACCAGCACTTCGGCCATCCGGACCAGGCGCGTGGCCACCCCGCCGCGCGCCATCAGGGTGCCGGCGAAGACGAAGAAGATCACGGCCAGCAGCGGGAACGTGTTGAGCGCCGTGAGCATCCGCTGGACGATCGTGGCGTTGTCGACACCGGGCAAGAGCAGCGTCGCGACCACCGACGCGACGCCGACCGAGAACGAGATCGGCACGCCGATCGCCATCAGCCCGACGAACACCATGCCGAGAATGGAAAGGGTCATGCGTCAATCCACCGATTGGCCGACCTGCGATTCGTGCCGGCCCCGCAGCGAATCGACGACGGTCTTCAGCGCGAACAGCATGAGCAGCGCGCCCGGAGACCGGCAGCGCCATGTAGTACCAGTAGTTCTTGAAGGGAATCGTCTCCATCAGGTCGCCACCGAACTCCTGCACGAAGACGATGCCGTAGCGGAACACGATCCAGCCGAAGCCCAGGATCAGCAGCCCGATCGCCGCGCCCAGCCAGCGGCGAACGCGCGCGGGCAGCGCGTTGAACAGGATGTCGAAGCCGACGTGCTCGCGCTTGGCCACGCAGGCCGCGGCGCCCAGGAACGAGACCCAGATCAGCAGGTAGCGCGGCACCTCTTCGGTCCAGGACACCGCCTGCCCGAAGACGTAGCGCGCCGACGACCGCCGCCACGACGATGATGAACAGCGCGGTCGCCAGGACGATGCACGTGACCGCACCGCGGCCAGCGCCCACGCGACCACGCGATCGAGCAGGTGAGCAAGTCCCCTCCGGAGATGCACGCGGAGGGACGGGCCGTCGGCGCCCGTCCCCCGCGGCCGGCCTATGCGATCAGAACTTCTTGCCGGTGTCCAGGATGAAGTCGATCGTCTTCTCGACGTTCAGGCGCTTGGCCTCGGCCGTGACCAGGGGCTTGACCGCGTCCATGAAGGGCTGCTTGTCGACCTCGATGATCTGCGTGAACTTGGCCTTCAGGTCCGCGAGGTCCTTGTTCTCGGAGATCTTCCACGCGCCGCGCATGTAGGCCTGGGTCAGCGCGCCCGCCTGCATCACCGCCGCCTTCTGCTGATCGTTGAGCTGATTGTAGAGCTTCATCGACATGACGATCAGGTCGGGGATGCGCATGTGCTCGTCGAGGGTGTAGTACTTCGTGACCTCGTAGAACTTCTTGGTCACGACCGAGGGATGGTTGTTCTCGGCGCCGTCCACCACGCCGGTCTGGAGGGCGGTGTAGAGCTCGGCCCAGGCGACCGGCACGCCGGTGGCGCCCAGCGCCTCCATGGTCTTCACCATCACCGGCGAGGCCATGACCCGGATCTTCTGGCCCTTCAGGTCGGCCGGCGTCTTGACCGGCTTCTGCGTGAAGAAATTGCGCGAGCCCGAATCGATGTAGCCGATCTTCTTCAGGCCCTTTTCCTCGAGCGACTTGACGAACGCTTCGGCTTCCGGCTGCGCCAGGAACCACCAGAAGTGCTTCTCGTTCTTGAAGATGAACGGCAGCGACAGCATGTCCATGGCCGGCACGACCTGGTTGAGGTTCGAGGCCGACACCGTCGTGAAGCCGATCGTGCCGTTACGCACGCTCTGCACGTTGGCCACCGCGTCGCCGAGCTGCGTGTTGGCATAGGTTTCGACCTTGACCGTTCCCTTGGTCAGCGTCTCCACCTGCTCGGCGAAGAACCGTTCCGCATAGGTGGACGGATGATCGAGCGGCTGGATGCCCGAATACTTCGTGACGATCTGGGCGCTCGCCGGTGGCGCGACCAGGGCCACGGCAAGCGCTGCGGATGCGTAGAGTCCCTTCATGCTGAGCCCTCCCTTGAGCAGAACCGTGTTGGCGACACCGTGGAGCATCCCGGGGACGCGAGGCGCTGCGATGCCGCACGTGCGGCCGCCGCCGGGGTCGCGTCCTTGCGGGGACCCTAGCAAACAGCAAATCGTGATGAAACGCAATCCTCGCCCGCGCTCGGGCGACGCCTCCCCGGTCCCGGGAGATCGAGAACGTGAGCGGTCCTCGGCGTGCCGGGCGCGGCCCGGACGCGCGTTGCCGGCCTGCGGAGCATGGCGGGGCCGAGACCGTCCCGCAAGGGCTGGCGGGCCGGGGAGGCGGGCGCGGATCTCCCGCCGAAGCCGTTCAGCTCGGACGGGCTCCTCCGCAAGGTCCGGGAGATCCTCGATCGGCCGTGCCCGCCGGTTTCTTGACAGGCACGCCGGGCGGTCGATATCGTGAGGGTCCCCCTCGGGGCCCCCAAGGGGAGTGAGGAGGGCCCGCCATGGCGCGCCTGATCAGGATCTACGACACGACGCTTCGGGACGGCACCCAGGGAGAGGGCGTGTCCTTCTCCATGGAGGACAAGGTGCGCCTGGCCCAGCGGCTGGACGCACTGGGCGTCCACTACATCGAGGGCGGCTGGCCGGGCTCCAATCCGAAGGACATGCGCTTCTTCCGCCGGATCCTCGACGTGCCGCTCAAGCACGCGCGGGTGGCGGCGTTCGGCGCGACCCGGCGGGCCGGTATCTCCGCCGAGGCGGATCCGAGCCTCCAGGCGCTCGTCGAGGCGCGCACCCCGGTGGCGACGATCTTCGGAAAGTCCTGGCCCTTCCACGTCACGCACGCCCTCCAGACGACGCTGCCGGAGAACCTCCTCATGATCGCGGACTCGGTGGCCTTCCTGGTCCAGCACGTCGAGGAGGTCGTGTACGACGCGGAGCACTACTTCGACGGGTTCAAGCGCGACCGCGAATACGCGCTGGAGACGCTGCGGGCGGCCGAGCGCGCCGGCGCCCGCTGCCTCGTCCTCTGCGACACCAACGGCGGCACGCTCCCCTCGGAGGTGGCCGCGATCGTGCGCGAGACGCGGCGGCACGTCCAGGCGCCGCTCGGGATCCACGCGCACAACGACGGGGAGTGCGCCGTCGCGAACTCGCTGGCGGCGGTCGTGGAGGGGGCGGAGCAGGTCCAGGGGACCCTCAACGGGTTCGGGGAGCGCTGCGGGAACGCCAACCTGATCTCGGTCATCCCGAACGTCATGCTGAAGCTCGGCCTCCAGGCGATCCCGGAAGCCCACCTCCGCGAGCTGCGCGACGTCGCCCGGTTCGCCTTCGAGCTGGCGAACCGGACGCCCTGGCAGAGCCAGCCGTTCGTGGGTGACTCGGCGTTCGCGCACAAGGCCGGGATGCATGTGTCGGCGATCCTCAAGCACCCCGAGACGTACGAGCACATGACGCCCGATCTCGTGGGGAACCACCGCCGGGTGCTCGTGTCCGAGCTCGCGGGGCGGTCGAACATCCTCTGGAAGGCGCGCGAGTACGGTATCGACCTGGACAAGGACACGCCCGAGACCCGCCGGATCCTCGAGACCCTCAAGCGGCTCGAGGACGAGGGGTACCAGTTCGAGGGGGCCGAGGCCTCGTTCGAGCTCCTGATGGAGCGGGCTCTCGGGAACCACCGCGCGTACTTCGACCTCGAGGGGTACCGGGTGATCGTCGAGACCCGGCGGGACGACCGGGAGCCCCTCGCCGAGGCGACGGTGCGGGTCCAGGTCAAGGGGATCTCCGAGCACACCGCCGCCACCGGCAACGGCCCCGTGAACGCCCTCGACCATGCCCTCCGGAAGGCGCTGGAGGAGTTCTACCCCAACCTTCAGGAGATGCACCTCGTCGACTACAAGGTGCGGATCCTCGACGAGACGAGCGGCACCGCAGCGAAGACGCGCGTGCTGATCACGTCGGCCGACGGCGAGGAGACCTGGGGGACGGTCGGTGTGGCCTGCAACATCATCGACGCCTCCTGGCAGGCTCTGGTCGACTCGGTCGAGTACAAGCTCCGGCGCGACGAGCGCCGCAGCCTCCGGTAGCGCCCCCCTCGACGATCCGGCTCACGCGTCCCGCGGGCCTTCGACTCACGCCGAGACGACCGGAGTGAGCGGCGTTGGCGAGGCGACGTTGGAGGGATACCGACGAGCGCCTAGATGTTTGCTCGTCGGCGCCAGGCGCGGATGTGAGCCGTGTGATCCCGGTAGTGGTGGGGGCCGTTGAGATCCACGACGCGCGTCGCCGTCTTGTCAGGCCCGAAGCGCGCCTCGGGGACGGCGCGCGCAGCGGCGAGAAAGTCGCGGTGTGTGGCGTCGAGCTCGGCGCGGACCCCCTCCACGGTCAGACCGCGCCGCGCGGCGACGTGGCGCGCGTTCCAGCCGTCGAGGTCCGCGTAGCTCACCCCGTCGGGGATCGGCTTCTCGCCTCGGGCCACGCGTTCGAGCACGGGAATCATCTCCCGCTGCCAGCCCGCGATGTGGGCGAGGATCTCGCGCACCCCCCAGGTGCCGGACCAGGGCCGGCGCATGGCGTCGTCGCTCAACCCCACCAGGGCGCGCTTGAGGGCGCCGAAGTCGCGGTCGGCCTGCCGCAGGAGATCGTCCTTCAGGCTCATGCCGCCGAGGGTAGCACGACCGGGGCCACGCTGAGATCGGCCGTCCGGCGGCACCGGCGAGTTTCGGAGCCGCTAGCTCCGCGAATCGCGCCGGATCGACCGGGCTCGCATCAGCGTCTGGCCTCGGCCCCCCGATTCGCGCGCGTTCGCAAGGCCTCGAGCACTTCCGTGCAATCGTCGTCCACGAACACCAGTGAGCGCTTCGACCCCAGCGGGCGCTCGAAGCGGACGCGGCCGCGATCCTCGTAGACATCCCACCCCGGCTGCCGGCAGTCGAGGTAGTGGTCGGGGTCGAAGGTGCGTTGCCCGGGCGCCGTGGTCGTGGCCGTCATCGAGGGCTCCCGGCGATGGCTGAGGCCGGCTGCGGGCGTTCGATTCCGTCTCGAGCCCGCCAGGGACGGACCGCGGGCTGGTCGAGCTGGTGGACGACGAGCTGGGTCAGGAGCATCCCCCGCTCCATCGGGAGCGGTGTGTACCGGGTCGCGTTGCGGATCCGCAGGGTCGCCGTTCCACACCAGCCCGGATCGAGCCAGACGGCCGTCTGCTCGTATCCCTGGCGGGCGTGCGAGCTCCCGAGCTTGAGCTCGACGGCGTAGCCGTTCGGCACCATCAGCCACTCGAGCGTGGGCACCAGCGCGAAGTCCCCCGGCTGGAGGTGGACGGGACCAGCGGTGAGATCGACAGCTCTCCAGTCGTCGGGTCCCACCTCGAGCCGCATCTCGGGACCGACGCGGACGTGGATCGAGGCCGAGCTGACCAGATCGGGATCGGGATCGCGAATCAGGTCGTTCAGCAGTTTCCAGAGCGAGAGATCGCCGAGAACCATGATCAGGACCTCCCGGGGTGACGGGCTTCGGCGGCGGACTGCCAGAAGGACGCTGACGGGCCGGCCTGCCCTCCCACGGAACGGGAGCGCGCGAGTGCCTCCGAACCCCCTGCGAGTGAAGGAGATTCGTGCACGATGACTCGAGGCTCGTCGTTTGCCAGCATCGACATGTCCCGTCCTGACTGGAATGGATCGCAAGCCGTGTGCCAGCGGCCCCCCCAGGGTGCGGACCGGGTCGGAGGCCCGGTCGGAGGATGCTCGGCGGCTTCCGCGGGGTGCCAACCGTATGACGAGCGTACGACCCCGGGTGGCGAAGAGAAGCGGCAGGGGCCCTCGCCAGGGGTCCCCGGACAGCACATGGTAGGCTCGGGGCCGTGGTCGAGCATACGACGACGGTCCAGGTGCGCTGGGGCGACGCCGATCCGGCCGGGATCGCCTTCTACCCACGCTTCTTCGAGTGGTACGACATCGGCACCGAGGCCTTGTTCGCCTCGCTCGGCCTCACGTGGGCCGAGGCGTTCCCCCGCTACGGCATCGTCGGGGTGCCCATCCTGGAGGCGGGGTCGCGCTTCGTCGCGCCGGTCCGCTACGGCGATGCCGTGGCGGTCCGCACGCGCGTCGCGTGGGTGCGGGAGAAGACGTTCCGGGTCGAGCACGAGCTCTCGGTCGGCGACCGGCGCTGCGCCGAGGGCTTCGAGGTCCGGGCCTGGGTCGCCCGCCCCGAGTCGCCCGGCGCCCGCCTCCGCGCGCTGCCGATCCCCCCCGAGGTCGCCGCGAAGCTGACGGGTCAGCCCGCGACCCCCTAGCCCGGACTGGATCGGAGGAAAGAGGCGGCGCCGGGGTCGGTCGCCGCCTCCGTCCGGATCCGAGCTGCGTGCGGCCGTCCCTAGGGCAGGACCTCGAGGAAGGCCTGGGTCATCACCCCGTAGCCGTCGGTGGTCGCGTGGATGTTCCCCTCCAGGCACATGTACGTGAGGCCGCAGATCGTCGCGACGTTCAGCGGGAGATGCACGGTCCCATTCGGGAACTGCACGGGCACCAGCGGCTCGAAGTCAGCCGAGTGGAATGCCGCGGCGACGTCGGCGACCGGCATCCGGAAGAACCGGTAGATCGCGCCCAGGAGGCCGTTGAAGGCCGCCAGCGTCTCGCTCGATTCCTTGGCGAGCTCAGGGTCAGGAAGAAGCCAGGCGGCGAGAAACGGGTTGTAGTAATTCATGCCCACGATCGGCACGTTCGGCCCGGCGGCCACGCGCAGGGCGGCGAGGATCGGCGGCAGATTCGCGGCGACGTCGATGAACGCCTTCTTGACGCATGCCTCGTCGATCCCCGCGAGGCTGCCGCAGGGTTCGATGTCGTTGGCGCCGATGTCGATCGTCACGAGCGCCACCGATCCGCGATGCTCGCGGAGGAAGGCGACGGCCTCCGCAAGCTGAGAGCGCCCGTGGTACTGCTCCTTGCACGTGCCCTTGCCCCGCAGCATGGTGACGGTCGTCTCGGTGACAGGACACCCCAGCTGCTTGAGCTGGAGCTTGGGGTTCGAGCTCTGCAGGATCTCGTAGAGCTGATTGGCGTAGCCGTTCTCGGTTGGGGGGGTGCTGACGCCGCCGGCCGACTGGACCCCGACCGACAGCGAGTCCCCTAGCGACAGGTACCAGGTCGGGCGGCCTCTCTCGGATCCCGCGTGGGCCGGCGCGGCCAGGGTGACGAGGCTGGCCAGGACGAGCAGCATGCCCATCGTCGTTCGCCGCCATCCGCTTCGCATCGCATCTCCTCCGCTTGGGTGGTTGAGGGCCACGCGCCCGCGGGAGTGTCCGAGGGCTCGCCGGTCCTTCAAGCAAGGGAGTCGCCATGCGCGGATGTCGTATCGGGACGCGGCTTTGCGAGCCTGAGGGCTCGGCGCAGCCCTGGTGAGGTGGGGGAGCGCTCGGCGGATTGGGGGAACGGGCTCCGCGCGCTGCCGATCCCGCCCGAGCCGAAGCTACGGGGTCAGGCCTTTACTGGACACTTGGCCCCCTACTGCTTGACCGCGCCGAAGGTGAGCCCGGTCACGATGTGGCGCTGGACGATCAGCGCCAGCACGAGCACCGGAAGCGTGATCATCGTCGCCGCCGCCGCCAGCGTCCCCCAGTTGATCTCCTCGTAGGAGATCATGTTGAAGACGGCGATCGGCAGCGTCCGCGTCTCGCGTCCGGCGAGGATCACCGAGAACAGGAAGTTGTTCCACGAGAAGACGAACGACAGGATCGCCGTCGCGACCACGCCCGGTCGCACGAGCGGAAGCGCCACCCGCCAGAACACCCCGAAGATAGGAGCAGCCGTCGATCAGGGCGGCGTCCTCCAGGTCCGGCGGCACGTCCTCGAAGAAGCCGATCATGACCCAGATGATGATCGGCAGGCCCACGATCAGGTGCGTCAGGATCAGCGCCGCGTGCGTGTCGATGAGGCGCAGGTGCCGGAAGAAGATGTACCAGGGGATGAGGTACGAGATGCCCGGGATGATGCGCGCCACGAGCACGGTGAGCGCGAGGCGCCGCTGCCGCCAGCGGGCGATGGAATAGGCGGCGGGGAGCCCGACGGCCAGGCCGAGCGCCGTGCAGCCCGTCGCGACCACGAGGCTGTTCCACGTGTACAGGAGGAACGGGTACTTCGTGAAGACCTCCCGGTAGCCGTTCGCGGACAGGCTGAACCAGAAGAACGAGGGCGGATAGGCCGTCGCCTCCACCTGGGGCTTCACCGACAGCGTGATCATCCAGTAGAAGACGAACACCGTGGGGAGCATGAACAGCGCGGACAGCGCGTAGAAGCCAGCCGTCCGCAGCCGTCCGCGCCGGCGGCCGCGGCTCACCATGCCGCCGTCCGCCGGAGCTTGATCAGGATCAGCGAGGCGCCCATCACGACCGCGAACAGCGCCACCGCCATGGACGAGGCGTACCCCATGTTGAAGTAGGAGAAGGCCTGGTTGAAGAGGAGGATGTTGATCGTCTCCGTGGAGTTGGCGGGCCCGCCCTGGGTCATGATGAAGATGATGTCGAAGGTCTTGATCGCGTCGATGGCCCGGAAGAGGATCGCGACGACGATGGCGGGCCGGAGGAGCGGGAGCGTGATGTGCCAGAAGGCCTGCAGCGACGTGGCGCCGTCGATGTGGGCGGCCTCGTAGGGCTCCCGGGGCAGGCTCGCGAGGCCGGCCAGCGCGATCAGCATGATGAGCGGGGTCCACTGCCAGATGTCGACGACGGCGATCGCGTAGAGCGCGGTCGAGCTGGAGTAGGTCCACTTGAACGGCGCCAGGCCGGTGAGGGTTACCAGATAGTTCGCCACGCCGAGCGTGGGGTGGTACATCATCACGAACACGAGCCCGATCGCGACCGGTGTGGCCACCATGGGCAGGATGGCGAGCGTGCGCAGGAGCCCCCGTCCCCAGAACTCCCGGTTGAAGAGGAGCGCCATCGCCACGCCGAGCACCGTCTCGCCGCCGATGACCACCACCGTGAAGTAGAGGGTGCGGACGACCGCCTCGCGGAAGCGCGGGTCGCCCAAGAGGATCTTCTGGTAGTTGGCGGCGCCGATGAACTTCGGCGGAGTCAGGCTCGAGGCGAACCAGTCCTGAAGGCTCATCCACACCGTGTAGACGATCGGGTAGACGATGATCGCGGCCACGAGGAGGACGGCCGGGGCGGGGAACAGAAAGCGCGCGTTGCGGTGGCCCCAGTTGCCGAGACGCCTCGACGCGCGGGCGCGCCCGACCGCGGGAGTCGCCGCCCGCGCGCCGGAGGTCGTCTCGGTGGGGCTCGTCACAGGTGGGTTAGCCCTCGGTTCGTGCCAGGAGCTCCTGGAACTCCTTCTGCGCCTGCGCGCACACCTGCGCTGCCGGCGCGCCCTCGATGGCCTTCTGGATGGCGACTCCGATGATGTCCCGGTACTCGGTCACGGCCACGATCTCCGGCAGACCCTGGCGCCCGATCTTGAGCGACGCCTGGTAGGCCTGGTACCAGTCCACGGGCATCTTCGGCTTCGCCTTCAGCTCGGGATTGTCCCAGGCACCCGAGCGCCCCACGCCCACGCCGGCCATCAGCTCGCGGACGGCGTTTTGCTTGTTGGTCGCCCACTGCGCGAACAGGTAGGCGGCCTCCTTGCTGCGGCTCGCCGACGAGACGGCCATGCCCGTGATGTAGATCGGGGAGAAGTGGCCGCCGGGCCCCGAGGGGAGCATGGCGTAGCCCACCTTGCCCACGACCTTCGACTTCTGCGGGTCCTCGAACTGGCTCGCGAAGTTGACCCCGTCCATGTAGATGGCGACCTGGCCCTGGAAGAAGGCCGAGGAGGCCTCGTACCAGTTGAAGTTCACCACGCCGGGCGGCGCGTACTGGCGCAGGATGCGCGTGTAGTAATCCATGGCGGCGACCCCCTCCTTCGTATCGAGGGCCGCCTTTCCGTCCTGGGTGAGGTAAGCCCCGCCCATCTGGAAGAGCACGCTCGGATACTGGGTGGCGTTCGCGTTCTTGAGTCCGCGCAGCACGATTCCGTACATTCCCGGCGGGGCGTGGAGCTTGGCGACCGTCTGCTCGAGCTCGGCGAGCGTCTTCGGGGGCGTGAGGCCCTTCTGGGCAAACACGTCCTTCCGGTAGAAGAGCACGTTGGCGTCGATGAAGGCCGGAAGGGCGGAGATGCTACCGTCGGACTGCGTCGCGCCGGCCCGGGCGCCGTCGGTGAAGTCCTTCCAGTCGAACTCGGGGCTCGTCAGGGTGGGGTCGTCCAGGAACTTGTTCAGGGCGTGGTACCAGCCCGCCTTCCAGAACCGCTTCTTCTCCACGTGGAGGGACGTGAAGAACGCGTCGATCCCGGTGGAGCCGCCCGTCATCTCGACCGTCATCTTCTGGCGGGCCTGGATCTCGGGCAGGGTCTCCCACTTGACCCTCATTCCGGACAGCGACTCGAACTCGGGGATGTTCTTCTCGAGGACGTCGACCCAGGGGTGCTTCGACAGCAGGAGGTAGAGCTCCTTCCCTTGGAAGCGCTTCCAGTTGAAGCCCTGGGCGCGCGCGGGCGTGAAGACGAACGGGCCGGCCGCGGCCGAGGCAAGCGCGGTCCCGCCGAGGCGGAGCATTGTGCGTCGTGAGGGCGTCCGAGGGGTCGGCGTCATCTTCGCGTCTGACATCGGGTCCTCCTTTGCCTGGGAGTCCGGGCGTTGTCGGGCGGACGGCGGCCGCCCGCCGGGCCGGTCAGGGCGCGGCCGTGGATCCTCCGAGATCGCGCGCCACAGCGAGATCGGCACTCAGGTCGCGGGCGACGGTCGGGCTCAGCACGATCTCCTCCACCACGGTGCGCGGCGGCAGCGTGACGCAGAGGAGGATGGCGGCCGCCACGTCCTCGGGCTGCATCATCGTGGCGCGGGCGCGCTGGTCGGGGACGAGCGGCCGGTTCTCGAGGATGGGCGTGTCCACCTCGGCCGGCAGGATCGTCGTCGCCCGGATGCCCTTGTCGCGGAGCACCGTGTGGATGTGGCCCATGAGGTTCCGGACGGCGGCCTTCGCCGCGCCGTAGGGCGCGCCGCCGAGGAGCCCGGGCCGGAGGGCGGCGGCGGACGAGACGGTGACGATGGTCCCGCCGCCGCGCGCGATCATGTCGGGCAGCACGGCCTGGGTGAGCGCGTAGACGCCGGTCATGTTGACGGCGAACACGCGCTCCCACTCTTCCCGGCCGACCCAGCGGACGTTGCGGACGCGGCTGCTGGACCCCGCGTTGTTGACCAGGACGTCCACCCGCCCGTGACGCTCGACGGTCCAGCGCGCGAGCGCGGCCGCCTGGTCCGGGTCGCCGACGTCGGTCGTCCGGGCGGCCGCCCGGCCGCCGGCCCGGGCGATCTCGGCGACGAGGGCGTCGAGCGGCGCCTGGCGCCGGCCGGCGACCACCACGGTGGCGCCCTCGGCCGCGAGCAGGAGGGCCGTCGCGCGGCCGATGCCGCTGCCCGCGCCGGTGACGATGGCGACCTGGCCCTCGAGCCTCCGCACGGCCACTAGTGGGACGCCTTGCCGAGGACCCGCTCGCGCAGGCCCTCGAGGCTGAAGTCCCTGCCGATCACGTACTCGCGGAGCGCGCGCTCGTGCTCGTGGACCTTCCGGCACTGTGCGTAGAGGCGGTCGGCGATCTCGATCGGCACCGTGGCGACGCCGTTCGCGTCGGCGTGCACGAGGTCGCCCGGCGCGATGCGGACCCCGTCGACGACGACGGGGACGCCGACGTCGAGGACGTTGAACGTGCCGTGGGACGGTGCCACCCCGAGCGCGAAGAGGTGGAAGCGGAGGGGCCGGATGCCCTCGAGGTCGCGCACGGCGCCGTCGGTGACGAGGCCGACCGCCCCCAGCCGCGCGCCGATCGTCGCCATCACGTCGCCGAGGTGCACCGAGTGGGTCGCCGCCGGGCTCACGTCCTGGAAGACGAGGACGGCGGGCTTGGGCGCCGCGGCCAGCGTCTCCCAGAGCGCCATGAACGGCTCGCGCCGGCGCGGCTGGCCGGGCGTCATGCTGTCGCACGTCGCGGTCACCGCGTAGCCGGCCATCACGCCGAGCTCGGGGGTGAGGCAGCGCACGCGCGCGCCCATGAAGCCTTCGCTGTCGTCGCGGTGCTTGAACGCCTCGATGGCGTTGCAGATCGTGGGCGTGTCCACCGAGGCGAGCTCGGCGAAGAGTGCGGGATCGAGAGTCCGTCGGGTCACGTGTGCTCCCTCATGGCGGGCCTGGATGCGGCGGGTCCGGTCGACGGGCTCTGGCCCGGCCGCGCGCCGTCACCCTGACGAGGGTCCCGCTTCGCGCGGCCGGGCCAGCGGCCCGACGCCGCCCGCCTCAGCAGATCCGGATGGCGCCTAGCTTTCGGTGCGGTTCAGGAGATCCTGGAAGTCCTTGTGCGCTTCGGCCAGCGCCTGGGCCGAGGGCATGCCCTCGATCGCCTTCTGGATGGCCACCCCGATGATGTCCCGGTACTCGGTGACGCTGTT
>CAVVOZ010000013.1:0-33555 GCA_963749975.1 uncultured Candidatus Rokubacteria bacterium
GGCGGGGGTCAAGCACCGTTGCCCCGCTCCCCCTCCACCCGCGCCAGGCTCACGACGCGATCGTCCGCCTCGACGTCGATCACGCGGACGCCCCAGGTGTTGCGGCCCTGGGAGGACACGTCCTGGGCGCCGAAGCGGATCAGCTTCCCCTTGGTCGTCACGATCAGGATGTCGTCGCCCTCGCGCACCTGGATGAGGCCGATCACGAGCCCGTTGCGGCCGCCCGTCTTGATGTCGATGATGCCCTTGCCGCTCCGCCCCTGGAGCCGGTACTCCTCGAGCGGCGTCTGCTTGCCGTAGCCCCGGTCGGTCACCGTGAGGATGGCGGCCCCCTCCAGGACCACCTCGGCCGCGATGACGGTGTCCTCCGCATCGACGTCGATGCCCTTGACGCCGGCGGCGGCGCGGCCCATCGGGCGCACCTCCTCCTCGCTGAAGCGGATGGCCATCCCCTGCCGGGTCGCCAGCAAGACCTCGCGCTGGCCGTCCGTCAGCCGCACGGCCATGACCTCGTCCCCCTCGTCGAGCGTGATCGCGCGGATCCCGCCCCGCTGGGGCCGCGAGTACGCGGCCAGCTCGGTCTTCTTCACCCGGCCCTGGCGCGTCGCGAAGAACACGTAGCCGCCGGTCGTGAAGTCCCGCACCGCCAGCGTGGCGGCCACCCGCTCGCGCTCCGCGAGGTGCAGCAGGTTGACGAGCGCCTTGCCGCGGGCGTCGCGCTTGGCCTCGGGGATCTCGTGCACCTTCAGCCAGTGGACCTTGCCGTCGTTCGTGAAGAACAGGAGGTAGGCGTGCGTCGAGGCGATGTAGACGTTCTCGACGACGTCCTCCTCCTTGGTCTCCATGCCGGTCACGCCCTTGCCGCCCCGGCGCTGGCTCCGGTACGCCTCGATCGCGGTCCGCTTGATGTAGCCCGAGCGGGTGACCGTGACCACCATCTCCTCGTCGGCGATGAGGTCCTCGAGCGTGAGCTCGACCGTCTCCTCGACGATCTCGGTCCGGCGCTCGTCGGCGTACTCCGTCCGGAGGGCGACCAGCTCGTCCTTGATGATCTGCCGCACGAGGGCGTCGGAGCCGAGGATCGCCCGCAGCCGCTCGATGAGCTGGAGCACCTCGGTGTGCTCCTGGACCACCTTCTCGCGCTCGAGCTGCGTCAGGCGCTGGAGCCGCATGTCCAGGATGGCCTTCGCCTGGATCTCGCTGAGCTCCAGCTGGCTCATCAAGGCCTGCCGGGCGGCGTCGACGCTCTCCGCGCCCCGGATGAGGCGGATCACCAGGTCGAGGTGATCGAGCGCCTTCCGGAGGCCCTCCAGGATGTGCGCGCGCTCCTCGGCGCGCGCGAGGTCGTAGCGGGTGCGCCGGACCACGACCTCCCGCCGGAAGTCGATGAAGTGGTCGAGCATCTCCCGGAGCGTGACCACCTGCGGCCGCCGCCCGATGAGGGCCAGCATGTTGACCCCGAACGTCGACTGCATCGCGGTGTGCTTGTAGAGCTGGTTGAGGACGATCTGCGCGATCTCCCCCTTCCCCAGCTCCAGCACCATCCGGATGCCGTGCCGGTCCGACTCGTCGCGGATCTCGGAGAGGCCGTCGAGCTTCCCCTCGCGCGAGAGCTCGGCGATCTTGGTCATCAGCGAGGCCTTGTTGACCTGATACGGGAGCTCGGTCACCACGATGGCCTCGCGCCCGCCGCGGAGCTTCTCGGTGTGCGCCCGGGCCCGCATCGTGATGATGCCGCGCCCGGTCGTGAACGCGTCCCGGATGCCCGCGGTGCCGTAGATGTACCCGCGGGTCGGAAAGTCCGGGCCCTTGACGACCCGGAGCAGCTCCTCGACCGTCAGCGCCGGGTTCTCGAGCACGAGGACGAGCCCGTCGACGATCTCGCCGAGGTTGTGGGGCGGGATGTTCGTCGCCATGCCGACCGCGATGCCGGACGAGCCGTTGACCAGGAGGTTCGGCAGGCGCGCCGGGAGGACCACGGGCTCCTGCTGCGTCTCGTCGTAGTTCGGGACGAAGTCGACGGTGTCCCGGTCGATGTCCGCCAGCATCTCCTGCGCGATCTTCGCGAGCCGCACCTCGGTGTAGCGGATCGCCGCCGGCGGGTCCCCGTCGATCGAGCCGAAGTTCCCCTGGCCGTCGACGAGCGGGTACCGCAGGGAGAACTCCTGCGCCATCCGCACGAGGGCCTCGTAGACGGGCGCCTCGCCGTGGGGATGGAACTTGCCGAGCGTGTCGCCGACGACGCGGGCCGACTTCCGATACCCGCGGTTCCACGCCAGGCCCATCTCGTGCATCGCGTAGAGCACGCGGCGATGCACCGGCTTGAGGCCGTCGCGGATGTCGGGGAGAGCCCGCCCGATGATGACGGACATGGCGTAGTCGAGATACGACCGCCGCATCTCGTCTTCGATCGGGATCGCCAGCTGGCGTTCAGGCATCAGGCACTCCTGCAGGCCCCCGCGCGCGGCCCGGGCCGGGCCGCACGGGGACTACACGTCGATGGTGGCTTCGAGCGCGTGGGTCTCGATGAATTCGCGCCGCGGCTCCACCTGGTCGCCCATGAGCTTGGTGAAGATCTCGTCGGCGGCGACCGCGTCGTCCATCGAGACCCGGAGTAGCGTGCGCGTCTCCGGGTTCATCGTGGTGTCCCAGAGCTGCTCCGGGTTCATCTCGCCGAGCCCCTTGTACCGCTGGATGCCGGTCCCCTCGCGGCCGAGCAGGAACACGTGGTCCACGAGGGCATCGCGGGAGGCGGCCGTGCGCTCGGCGCCGCCCGCGGCGACGAGGGTGAACGGCGGGCGATCCAGGGGCTCGATCTGGGCGTAGACCTCGAGGAGGCGCGCGTACTCCCCGGACCCGAAGAGGTTCAGGTTGAGCTTCCGCTCCTCGCCGTCGAAGACGCCCACGGCGACGACGCTGTCCTCGGTCTCGGTCTGCACCGTGAACTCGACGTCCGGGCGGCCGAGCGCCCGCGGGATCTCCTGGAGGAGGCTCTCCCGGGAGATCCGCTTCCGGGCGAGCGGCCGGTGGCGCGCGAAGGCCTCGAGCCAGTCGGCCGGGACGCCGCGCTTGGCGAGCCGGTCCCGGAGGCGCCGGAACTCGATGAGGTCGCCGACGAACCGCCGGAGGCGCTCCTCGGTCAGCGTCTTCCCGTTGCCCTTGTCGCTCCCGACGCGGAGCTGGGCCCCGGCGGTGCCGAGGAGCAGGAGCTCCTGCTCGAGCTCGCGCTCGTTCAGGAGGTACTTCTCGGTCTTCCCGCGCTTGAGCTTGAACAGCGGGGGCTGCCCGATGAAGAGGTACCCCCCCTCGATCACCGACACCATGTGGCGGAAGAAGAACGTCAGGAGCAGCGTCCGGATGTGGGCGCCGTCCACGTCGGCATCCGTCATGAGGATGACCTTGTGGTACCGGAGCTTCCCGAGGTCGAATTCGTCCGGGCCGATGCCGGTGCCCATCGCCGCGATCAGGAGCCGGATTTCCTGGTGGGACAGCACCTTGTCGTAGCGCGCCTTCTCGGCGTTGATGATCTTGCCCCGGAGCGGCAGGATCGCCTGGATCCGCCGGTCGCGGCCCTGCTTCGCCGAGCCCCCGGCCGAGTCCCCCTCCACGAGGAAGAGCTCCCGCGCCGCGGGATCGCGCTCGGAGCACTCCGCCAGCTTCCCGGGCAGGTTGTCGCCGTCGAAGCCCTTCTTGCGCGTGAGCTCGCGCGCCTTGCGCGCCGCCTCGCGCGCCTGCGCGGCGTGCACGCACTTCTCGGCGATCTTCCGCGCGCTGGCGGGATCCTCCTCGAAGGCCTGGGCGAGCTTGTCGTTGACGACCGATTCGACGAGGCCGCGGACCTCGCTGTTGCCGAGCTTGGCCTTCGTCTGGCCCTCGAACTGGGGCTCCGGCAGGCGCACCGAGATGACCGCGGTGAGGCCCTCGCGGACGTCGTCGCCGGTGATCGTGCCCTTGAAGCTCTTCAGGTACCCGTTCGCCTGCGCGTACGCGCCGATCGTCCGCGTGAGGGCCGCGCGGAACCCCGTCAGGTGGGAGCCCCCCTCGCGGGTGTTGATGTTGTTCGCGAACGAGAAGACGTACTCCTGGTAGCCGTCGTTGTACTGGAGCGCGACCTCGACCTGGATGTCGCCCCGGCCGCCCTCGAAGTACTGCACCTTCGGGTGCACCGCCGTCTTGTTCTGGTTGATGTACTCGACGAACTGGCGGATGCCCCCCGTGTAGTGGAACGTGACCTTCTTCTCGTCCCGCTCGTCCTCCAGCTGGATCTTGAGCCCCTTGTTGAGGAACGCGAGCTCCCGGAGCCGGTTCGCGAGGACGTCGAAGCTGAACGTCGTGATCTCGAAGATCTCCGGGTCCGGCTTGAACCGGATCGTCGTCCCGCGCTTCGTCGCCTTCTCGCCGGCCTGGAGGTCGCTCTGGGGCTTGCCGCGGTCGTAGCGCTGGGTGTAGAGGCGCCCGTCGCGGCGGATCTCGACCTCGAGCCATTCGGAGAGCGCGTTGACGACCGACACCCCGACGCCGTGGAGGCCGCCGGAGACCTTGTACACGGAGCTCTCGAACTTCCCGCCCGCGTGGAGGGTCGTGAGCACGACCTCCGCGGCGGACTTGCCGGTGCCCGTGTGCACGTCGACCGGGATGCCGCGCCCGTCGTCGATGACCGTGCAGCTCCCATCCGTGTGGAGGATCGCGCGGATGTTCGAGCAGTACCCCGCCAGCGCCTCGTCGACCGAGTTGTCGACGACCTCGAAGACCAGGTGGTGGAGGCCGTAGCTGGCCGTGTCGCCGATGTACATCGCCGGCCGCTTGCGGACGGCCTCGAGCCCCTCGAGGACCTTGATGTCGCTCGCGGTGTACGTCTCGGCGGGGCCCGTCCCGGCCGGGGGCCCGGCCTTCGGAGCGCTCATGCCGCCCCCCGGGTCAGGACGCTGCTGGGCTCGAGGCGGCCCGCGGCCACCTGCCAGACCGCCCCGCTCCCCGTGGCCGCCGGCTGGGCGTCCGTCGCCGTGTAGACGACCTGCCCCTGGCCCTCCAGCCACGCCAGCACACGCCCCCCGACCTCGCGATCGAGCTCGGACAGGACGTCGTCCAGCAGCAGGACGGGGCCCTCTCCGTGACGCCGGCGGACGACGACCGCCACCGCCAGGCGCAATGCCAGGGCCAGCAGCCGCTGCTCCCCGCGGGAGGCGGCCGTCCGCGCGTCGGCGCGCCCGAGCCGCACCGCCACGTCGTCCCGATGCGGCCCGACCCGCGTGAGCCCGCGGCGGAGGTCGCCCGCCCGCGCCGCCGCCAGGGCGTCCAGGAGGGCGCCGCGCGTGGCGTCCCGGTCCGCGCCCGGGGTCACCGACGGCTCGTAGCTCAGCATCACTCCGGCTCCCCCGGGAGCCAGCGCGACCTGGACCTCACGGACCGCGTCCGCCAGGAGCGCCAGCGCCTCGAGCCGCCGGTGCACGATCTCGCTGCCCAGGGTCGCGAGCTGCTCGTCCCACGGGGCAAGCAGCCGGTCGGCGTCCGGCCGCCCGGTGAGGTCACTCAGGAGGCGCGTCCGCTGCTGGAGCACCAGACGGTAGCGCCGGCACGCCTCCGCGTGCACGGGCACGAGCCTGGCCGTCGCGCCGTCGAGATAGGCGCGCCGGAGATGGGGCCCGCCCGCGAGCAGCGCAAGGTCGGACGCCGCGAAGCTCACGGCGCCGGCCCACGGGCAGAGCGTCCCTCGCACCTCGATTCCTCCTTCGCGCGCAAGCAGCTCGAGCCGCACGTCGCGCATCCGGCTCCCCGCGGCGAGCTCGCCCGCCACCGTGGCCCGGCCGCCGGCATCCCAGCCGAGACAATCGGCGAGCTTTGCCGTGCGGAAGGATCGCCCGGTCAGCAGGACGTAGAGCGCCTCGAGGAGCGACGTCTTGCCCTGGCCGTTGCGGCCGACGAGGACGTTCAGCCCTGGCTCAGGAGCGAAGGTAAGGGAGGTGTAGCCCCGAAACCCGACCAGCTCGATCCATCGAACGTGCACCCCGGGCGGGCCTCCCCTCACATGCGCATCGGCATTATAACACAGCGATACGCGTCATCCGGCGCGCCGCTCTTCTCCGCCGCGCCGAGAAGCACGCCCGGACTCAAGCCGTCCTTCAGCCCCACGACGGTCCACGGATGATCCATCGGGCCGAGCGCCTCGAGGACGTAGCGGGCGTTGAAGCCGATCGTCAGCTCGTCGCCGCCGAACTCGGCCGGCAGGGTCTCCTCGGCCTCGCCGAGCTCCTGGCTCTGCGCGGAGAGCCGCACCTGACCCGCGCTGGCCGTCAGCCGCACGGGACGCGTCCGATCGTCGGCGACGACGGCCACGCGGCGAATCGCCGCCAGCAGGGGCTCGCGCTCCACGATCAGCCGCAAGGGCGAGGACTTCGGGATGACCTGCTCGTAGTTCGGGAACTGCCCTTCCACCAGCTTCGAGACGAGCTCGAAGCCCTCCGTGCGCACGAAGAACTTGCTCTCCCCGACCGCGAGATCCACCCGCTCGGCCCCGCCCAGGACCCGGGTGAGCTCCTGGACCGCCTTCCGCGGCACGATGCCGGCCATCTCCACGTCCGCGTCCACGGCGCTCCGCGCGAGCGCCAAGCGGTGGCCGTCGGTGGCCACCAGCCGCAGCTCCTGCTTCCGCGCGATGAGATAGAGGCCGTTCAGGAACGGGCGGCTCTCGTCCTGCGACATCGCGTAGCTCGTCCGCCCGACCATGGTGCGCAGGAGCCCCGCCTCCACGCTCAGGGTCCCCGCCACCGCGTCCAGGTCGAGCGGCGGGTACTCCTCGGCGGGGAGCCCGACCAGCTTGAATCGCGCGGTCCCGCACTTGAGCTCGACCCCGCCGTTGTCGAGCAGCGCAAACGCGACGGGTTGCGTCGGCAGCTCGCGCACGAGCTCCACCAGCTTCCGGGCGGCCAGCGTGATGGCGCCCGGCCGGGCGACCGTCCCCGGCACCGTCACTCGCGCTCCGACCTCGAGGTCCGTGGCCGCGATGCGAAGCCCTCCCTCCCGGGCCTCGATCAGGACGTTGGCCAGGATCGGCAGCGTCTGGCGAGGCTCGACGATGTTCTGCAGGAGCTGCAGTGCGCGCAGCAGTGGCTCGCGAGCGACCTGGAAGTCCATGTGTCTTAGTAACCCTCCTGAAAGAGATAAGGCAGTCGTCGTCGTAGTAGTAGGTGCTGGGGACAAGCCCGGCGGGCCGCGGGGAGGCACGGCCGGATTGGTCGCGCGCCCGGTCCCGTTCTGGGGATAAGTCGGGGGACGGCGGTGGACAGGCCCAGGGCCTGATGGGGACCGTCGTGGACGACGCGGCTCACGCGAGGCGGATGGTGTTGATGATGTGGTCGAGGGTGCGGCGAAGCTTGGGGTCCTGCTGGAGGAGCGCGTCGATCTTGTTGACCGCGTGGAGGACGGTCGTGTGGTCCTTGCCGCCGAAGCCGCGGCCGATGTCGGCGTAGGAGTCGCTCGTGAGCTGGCGCGCGAGGTACATGGCGAGCTGGCGGGGGAAGGCGACGGCCTTGGTCCGGGTCTTGGCCCGGAGGTCCTGGGGTTTGACGTGAAAGACCTCGGCGACGCGGCGGAGGATGTCGTCGATCGTCACGAGGTGCTCCTCCGCCCCCCAGATGTTGGCGAGGACCTCCTGGGCGAGGTCGAGGGTCAGCGGCCGGCCGGTGAGGTTGCAGAAGGCGCGGATGCGGACGAGGGAGCCTTCCAGCTCGCGGATGTTCGACTTCACGCGATTGGCGATGAAGTAGGCGACGTCGTCGGGGAGCGCGACGCGGTCGAGCTCGGCCTTCTTCTTGAGAATCGCCACGCGGGTCTCGAACTCCGGCGGCTGGATGTCGGCGCTCATGCTCGACAGGAAGCGGGACCGGAGGCGCTCCTCCAGGTCCGGGATCTCCTTCGGCGAGCGGTCGCTGGACAGGACGATCTGCCGCTTGGGCATGAGGTCTTCGTAGGTATGGAAGAACTCTTCCTGGGTGCGCTCCTTGCCGGACAGGAACTGGATGTCATCGATGAGGAGGAGGTCGATCGTCCGGTAGCGCTGGCGGAACTCCGGCGTCTTGTCGTGCCGGATGGCCGAGATCAGGTCGTTGGTGAACTTCTCGCTCGAGAGGTACTGGATCCGGAAGTGGGGATGGCTCTGGGTCAGGCGATGGCCGATGGCCTGGAGCAGATGGGTCTTGCCGAGCCCCACCCCGCCGTAGATGAACAGCGGATTGTAGGCGATGACGGGTGACTCGGCGACCGCCAGGCAGGCGGCCTGGGCGAACTGGTTTGACGAGCCGACGACGAACGTCTCGAAGCTGTAACGGGGATCGAGATCAGGGGGAACGGCGGGGGCCAGCGCCGGGGCAGGCGGCAGGGGCGCCGAGCGGTCGATCGAGAGGACGAGCTGAGCCCGCGGACCGGCGACGAGGGCCGCAGCCGCGCGCAGGGGCTCCAGGTAGCGCTGCTCGAGCTGCTGGCGAAAAAACTTATTAGGGACGCCAAGTTCCAGTCGCCCGTCGTGGGCCTCCAGGACCCGCAGAGGACGGATCCAGGTGGCCAGCACCTCGGGGGGAAGCTTTCCTTCCAGGGCACCGAGGAGCCGATCGTGAACGTCGTCATGCATGGTGGGACCTTCCTACGGGAGCGAGTTACGCACACACTTATCCACGGCGGTGGATAACTTTGGGAGCGCTGCCGTCGTCGCCTGACGCACTCGGTTACCTACGCGATTCGTGATGGCTGGTCACGCGCGAGAACCCGAGCGCGCGACACGCTATCCCCGAACCGGGCGGCCCACCATAGCACGGGGGTCTGGAGAGCGGCAACCGCGCCTCCCCTGGCTAGCGTGAGGGGCGGCGCTTGACGCGGTCCTCGGCCCATCTGTAGGATGGGCGGGCTGTGCGCATTGCGCGCACTAGGAGGAAGTCGTGAAGCGGACGTTCCAACCGAACCGTCGCCGGCGCGCCAAGACGCATGGGTTCCGCGAGCGCATGTCGACGAAAGGCGGCCGGAAGGTGCTGAAGCGGCGGCGCGCCAAAGGGCGTCGCCGGCTGACAGGCTGAGCGGAGTGCCCGGGGCCGGGCCCGCACGCGCGGGACTGCCGCGGGCGGAGCGGCTCCGGTCCCGAGCGGAGTTTGATCGACTCTTCCGTCGCGGGGCGCGCGTGGAGGGCCCTGCGTTCGTGCTGCTCTGGCGACGGGAGCCCGGACCACGCGCCGTGGGCTTCGCCGTGGGCCGCCGGCTTGGTGGCAGCGTGGTGAGGAACCGGGCGCGGCGGCGTCTCCGGGAGGCGTACCGGCGGCAGCGTGGGCTCGTGCCGTCGGAGGGTATCCGCCTCTGCTTCATTGCCCGCCAACCGGCGCTGACGAGTCCCTTCGATCAGCTGGTTGACGCGATGGCCGGCGCGCTGGCGCAGACCGCGCGGCGCCCTCGCTGAGTACTCGATAAAAGAATGGAAAAACGCGCACTTATAGCGATCGCGCTGTCCGTCGGCGTACTGCTCGCCTGGCAGCTCTGGATCGGCACCCCCACCCCGCCGCCTGACCGGCCGCGGTCCCCGGAGACCACCGGACCGGCGCCGGCTGTTCCCGCCCCCGGCGGCGGGGATGCCGGCGCGCCCCGGCCGACCGCGGTCCCCCGGGGAAACCAGGCGGCCGTGGCCGTCGCGGAGGTGGTCTCGCCGCTCTACCGGGCGAGCTTCGCGGCTGATGGGAGCGTGACCGCCTGGACCATCGAGTATCGCGGAGCGAAGCGACTCGTGGTGGAGGGCCCGCTCCGGCCGCTCACCGTCGCAGTCCAGCGGCCGGGGCAAGCCATGGAGCTCGTGGCGCTGCGTCCGGACGCCGCCCGGGTGGAGGTGAGCGCGAGCCAGCCCACCGGGAAGCTGACCTTCACCGGAAGCACCGCTGACGGCCTTCGGATCCGGCGGACGCTCGAGTTCCGCGCGGATTCCTATCGGGTGGCCGCCGCTTTCCAAGTCGATGCGCCGGCCCGGGGTGCTGGACCCGTCGATGTGCTCATGTACTGGACCACGCCGGTCGCCGAGCCAGGAGCGACCCCGGCCGACCCGTGGCACACGTTCGGGGAGGGCAAGGACGGGCGGCACCTCCTGGGGCGCATCCTCATCGACCGGCCGGGGGCCGATCCCGAGGCGCACGATGCCCCTGCCCCGGCGTTGAAGGACGCCAAGGAGTCACCCGGCGGGCCCGAGCTGAAGGATCCGCACGTGGTGCCGGATGCCGTGGTCACCGGCGAGCACCGATGGGCGGCGCTCGAGGACGATTACTTCATCGCGGCCCTGGTGGGGCGACCGGGAACCGCGCTGAGCCGGGGACGCGCGCGCGACGTCGCGCAGGCCGGGCTCGTGTTCCGCGACGTCCAGGTCGCCGCCGGGCAGCCCTGGGAGGGGACCGGCGACCTGTACGTCGGGCCGAAGGAGTGGGAGCGTCTCCGGGCCCTCGGCGTCGGGCTCGAGTTGGCGCAGGCCCGGAACTACGGGCACTTCCTCTGGGTCGGGTTCCCCATGTGGTGGTTCTGCGTGCCGCTCCTGTGGCTGATGAACTTCTTCGGGACGTGGCTCCCCGGGCAGAACTACGGGGTCGCGATCATCCTCCTCACGGTGCTCGTGAAGGTCGTCTTCTTCCCGCTGTCCCTCAAGAGCATGCGCTCGATGAAGGCGATGCAGGCGCTTCAGCCGCAGCTGAATGCGCTTGCGCTCCAAGTACAAGTCCGATCCCCAGCGGTTCCAGCGTGAGCAGATGGAGATGTTCCGGAAGCAGGGCGTGAACCCCATGGGGGGTTGTCTCCCGATGATCGTGCAGATCCCAATCTTCTACGCGCTCTACCTGACGCTCCAGTACTCGGTGGAGCTCCAGGGGGCGCCCTTCCTGCTCTGGATCAGCGACCTGTCGAAGAAGGACCCCTACTACGTGCTCCCGATCCTGATGGGCATCTCCATGCTGGTCCAGCAGAAGATGACCCCGACCGTCGGGGACCCACGGCAGGCGCAGATCATGCTGATCATGCCCGTCGTGTTCACGTTCATGTTCCTCGAGTTCCCCACCGGGCTGGTGCTCTACTGGCTCGTGAACAACTGCCTGTCCATTGGGCAGCAGTATCTGATCGACCGCAGTGCGGCGCCGCGGAAGGCCGTCGAGGGGCCTGAGCCGGCGGCCGCGGGCGCGCGACCGCCGGGCGGTCGGGTCCCGCAGGATCTCGGGCGGACGCTCCGGGACGCGGCCGTAGCGCTCGGCCTCACGCTGCCCGCTGCCTTTCCAGCCCAGATCGAGACGTACCTCGAGGAGCTCGAGCGGTGGCAGCGTATCGGCAGCCTGACCGCCTACCGGGACCGCGCCGCGCGCGTCCGGCACCTCGTCGTGGAGTCGCTCATGCTGCTCGCCGCGCTCCCCGAGCCGGCCTCGCCCCTGTTGGATATCGGAACCGGTCCGGGCGTCCCCGGCCTGATCGTGAAGCTGGCGCGCCCGGAGTGGGAGGTCGCCCTGATCGAGGCCTCGCAGCGACGGACGAACTTTCTCCGGCACGTCGTCCGGCACCTTGGGCTTGGGGGCGTCAGCATCCTTTGGGGGCGCGCCGAGGCGCTGGCGTCGGGCGCGCTGACCGGGCGGTTCCGGACCGTGACGATGCGGGCGGTGGCCGCGGGCCCGGCGGCGCGAGCGCTCGCCGCCCCCTTTCTCGCTCCCGAGGGCACGCTGGTGCTCCCGCTGGGGCCGATGAGCCCCCTGGGCGGCGGTATCCGGCGTGAGATCACGCTCGTCGCCCCGGGGGAATTGCCCTGGCGGCGCCAGTTTCTTATAATTCCCCGGACGGAGCTGGACGCAGGCGTTCCACGTGGAACAAGACGAGCAGCCGGGTCGATGCATCGCAGTCGTGAACCAGAAGGGCGGCGTCGGGAAGACCACGACAGCCGTTAGTCTGGCGAGCGCGCTAGCTGTTGCCAACCGTCCGACTCTCCTGGTCGATCTGGACCCCCAGGCGAATGCCACGTCCGGACTGTCGCCGGAAGGAACTCAAGGTGAAGGAGGGACGATCTACGACGTCCTGGCCGAAGGGCGCTCCGTCGCCGAGAGCGTTCGCGAGACGGAGGTGCCAGGGCTCACGCTCTTGCCGGGGAGCCCCGACCTGGTGGGGGTGGAGGTGGACCTCGCGACGACCGCTGCCCGGGAGAGCCGGCTCCGCGAGGCTCTCGCCCCCATCCGGGGCCGATTTCGGTATCTGGTGATCGATTGTCCCCCCTCGCTCGGCCTGCTGACCCTCAATGCGCTGGTGGCCGCCGAGGGGGCCCTAATTCCGCTCCAATGCGAGTATTTTGCCCTTGAGGGGCTCGCTCAGCTGGTGCGGACCCTGGAGACCGTCCGGACGCGGGCAAACCCGGCTCTCGAGATCGAGGGCATCGTGTTCACCCTCTTCGACGGGCGGACCACGTTGACGGCCCAGGTGCGGGCCGAGGTCGAGCGGTATTTCAAGGGGCAGGTGTTCGCGACGGTGATTCCCCGCAATGTCCGGCTCTCTGAGGCGCCCAGCCACGGGCGGTCCATTCTCCAGTACGACCTCCGGTCCCCCGGCGCGGTCGCGTACCTGGAGCTGGCGAAGGAGGTCATGGGGCGTGATGAAGCGCGCACTCGGACGGGGTCTGGGCGCTCTCCTGCCGCCGGCTGAACCCGAGGACGGCGTTCGCCTACGGGAACTGCCGGTCGAGAGCCTGGTTCCGAACCCCCAGCAGCCACGGCGGAGCTTCGATAGCCAGGCGCTCGACGAGCTCGCGGCCTCGATCCGGTCCTCTGGAGTGCTCCAGCCGCTCGTGGTCCGGCCTCGGGGCGGCCAGTTCGAGATCCTCGTGGGGGAGCGGCGCTGGCGGGCCGCGCAGCAGGCCGGGCTCACGCGGGTGCCGGCGATCGTGCGCGAGGCGAGCGACGCCGAGGCGCTCGAGCTCGGCCTGGTCGAGAACCTCCTCCGGGAGGATCTCAACCCCGTCGAGGCGGCGCAGGCGTACCAGCGGCTCCTGGCGGAGTTCGGCTGGACCCAGGAGGAGCTGGCGCGGCGGCTCGGGAAGGACCGCTCCTCCATCGCGAACGCGCTCCGGCTGCTCCGGCTCCCCGAGCCGATCCAGGACGATCTCCGGGCGGGGCGCCTGACGATGGGCCATGCGCGAGCCCTGCTGGGGCTCCCCTCGCCGGCCGCCCAGCTGCGCCTCCGCGAGCGCATCCTCGCCCAGGACTGGTCGGTCCGCGCCACGGAGGCGGGCGTCCAGGCGCGGCGGCCGGGGCGGGCGAAGCCCCGCCGGCGGGCGCCGGACGTGGAGGCCGTGGAAGAGGAGCTCCGCCTGGCGCTCGGGACCCGCGTGCGGGTCGTGGGGAACCTCTTGCGGGGCCGGATCGAGCTGCCGTACACGTCCGCCGGGGAGCTCGAGCGGATTCACGGCCGTCTCACCAGCGGGCCCACCCCCGCCGAGCTCGAGCGGATCCATGCACGCCTGATGGGCAGCCCCAGGACAATCTAGTAAACAGGAATTATCAGAATTAATCACGTAATGTCAGCCATTGTGGTCGGACTCAGCGGAGGGGTGGACAGCTCGGTGGCCGCCGCCCTGCTCCGGGACGCCGGGCACGATCTCGTCGGGGTGACCCTCCGCACGGCACCCTGGGAGGCGCCCGAGGAGGCCGCGACGCGGTTTGGCTCCTGCTGCTCCCCGGCGACCGCGGGGACGGCGCGCCAGGTTGCCCGGCGGCTCGACATCCCCTACTACCTCCTGAACCACGAGCGCGAGTTCGGGGCGCGCGTCATCGCGGACTTCACGCGCGAGTACGGGGCGGGGCGGACGCCGAGCCCGTGCGTCGTCTGCAACCGCGAGATCAAGTTCGGCACCCTTCTCGAGCGCGCGCTCGCCTGGGAGGCGGACGCGGTGGCGACGGGGCACTACGCGCGGGTCGCACCCGACCCACGGACGGGACGACTGTGCCTCCTGACCGCGCGGGACGAGGCGAAGGACCAGAGCTATTTCCTCTGGCCGCTGTCCCAGGCGCAGCTCGCCCGGGCGCGCTTTCCCCTGGGCGGCCTCCGCAAGCCCGAGGTTCGCGCCCAGGCGCGGGCTCGCGGCCTCGCGACGGCGGCGACCCCCGAGAGCCAGGAGCTCTGCTTCGTGAGCGGCGACTATCGGACGTTTCTCCGCGCCCGGGCGCCCGAGGCATTCCGTCCGGGGCCGGTCGTCGACGAGGCGGGGCGCGAGGTCGGCGCGCACGCCGGGCTCGGCGGCTACACCGTGGGCCAGCGTCGCGGTCTCGGGCGGGTCGGGTCTGAGCCCGCTTACGTGGTGCGGCTCGACCCGTCGCGGAACGCGGTCGTCGTGGGTCCGCGCGAGGCGCTCCGGGCGACCCGGCTCGTCGCGGAGAGCGTCAACTGGATCGCGGTCCCGACCCTGGCGGCGCCGCTCGAGGTCGAAGCGCGCGTGCGGCACCGCGCGCCGCGCGTCCCGGCGCGCGCCGTGCCCGGCGCCGCCGGGCAGGTCGAGATCCTGCTCCACGAGCCCCAGTACGCCGTCACGCCGGGTCAGTCGGTCGTGCTCTACCGGGGCGAGGTCGTCGTCGGGGGCGGCGTGATCGCGTGCGCCGCTTGACACTCTTCCGACGGGCGTGGTATCCCCTAGGGGGCTGCTTGCCCCTTTTTTCACAACACCCCCGCCCGCGAGGCTGACATGACAGGGAACCGGTTGGTGGTGGGTCTGCCCGTCGGCGTCATCGCGCCGGCCGCGCGCGCGCTCGTGCTCGGGACGGTGGCGCTCGGCCTCCCCGCCTGGGCGCACGCCTCCGAGGGCGAGGGCAGCAGCCTCATCGAGATCAACTGGACGCTCGGTGTCCAGCTCATCAGCTTCCTCCTCCTGCTCACCGTGCTCTACAAGCTCCTGTATCGCCCCTTGCTGGCCGCGCTCGAGGGTCGGACCGCGGCGATCCAGCAGCAGCTCGCGGAGGCGCAGGCGGCGCGCGAGGAGGCTCAGCGCCAGCTGGGGGCGATGGAGGAGCGGATCCGGGCGGCCCAGGCGGACGCCCAGGCTCTCCGGGAGCGCGCGCTTCGCGAGGCGGCGGAGCTGCGCGAGCGGCTCGGCGCCGAGGCGCGGCAGGAGGCCGCGCGCTTGCTCGAGGCGGCCCAGGTGCAGGTGGGGCAGGAGGTCCGGCGCGCGCGCACGGAGCTTCGGGCCGAGGTGGGCTCGCTCGCGATCCAGATCGCCGAGCGGCTCGTCCGCAAGAGTCTCAGCGACGAGGACCACCAGCGGCTCGTCAGTGAGGCGCTGGCCCGGATCGAGCCGGCGTGAAGCGGGACGCGGCCGTCGCCCGCCGCTACGCCCGGGCGCTCCACGCGCTCGCGAGCGAGGCGCGGCGGGCCGAGGCCGTGGCGGATGAGATCGCGGCGTTCGACCAGCTCCTCTCGACCGAGCGCGAGCTGCGGGAGGCGCTGCTCCGGCCGTGGGTGAAGGCGTCGACCAAGCGCGGCATCGTCCTCGAGGTGGCAGGCCGGCTGGGCGTGTCGCCCCTCACGCGGAACTTCCTGGCGCTCGTCGCCCAGCGCCGGCGGCTCGACATCCTCGGCGAGATCCTCGCCGCCTACCGGGCGAGCGTGGACGCGGCCGCCGGGCGAATCCGGGCGCGCGTCCGCAGCGCCGCGACCCTGTCGGACACCGCGCGGGCGGCGCTCCGCGAGCGCCTCGGGCGGCGCCTGGGCAAGACGGTTCTGTTGGATACGGAGGTCGACCCGGGTCTCCTCGGCGGCTTCGTCGCGGAGGTGGGCAGCCGGGTCCTGGACATGAGCATCGCGGGCCAGCTGGCGGCCCTCAGAGAGCGCATCATCAAGGGAGCAGGGGGAGCGGCATGATCAAGGCCGGCGAGATCAGCGAGATCATCCGACGCCAGATCCAGGAGTTCGAGGGCGAGACCGATCTCGCGGAGATCGGCCGGGTGATCGAGGTGGGAGACGGCATCGCCCGCGTCTACGGGCTCGAGCGCGCGATGGCCGGGGAGCTGCTCACCTTTCCGCAGGACATCATCGGGATGGTGCTGAACCTCGAGGAGGACAACGTCGGGGCGGTGCTCCTCGGCGAGGATCGCGCGATCCGCGAGGGCGACGTCGTCAAGCGGACGGGCCGCATCGCCCAGGTGCCGGTGGGGGAAGCCCTGGTGGGGCGGGTGGTCAACGCCCTCGGCCAGCCGATCGACGGCAAGGGCCCGATCGATTCCAAGGAGTTCCGCCCGATCGAGCGCTACGCGCCCGGCGTGGTCGACCGGCGCCCCGTGAAGGAGCCGCTCCAGACCGGGATCAAGGCGATCGACGCGATGATTCCCATCGGGCGCGGCCAGCGCGAGCTGATCATCGGCGACCGGCAGACCGGGAAGACGGCGATCGCGGTCGACACGATCCTCAACCAGAAGGGGCAGGGGGTCTACTGCTTCTACGTCGCGGTCGGGCAGAAGCGCTCGACCGTGGCGCAGGTCGTGCGGGTGCTCGAGGACCACGGCGCCATGGCGTACACGACGGTCATCGCGGCCACCGCGTCCGATCCGGCGCCCCTCCAGTACATCGCGCCCTACGCGGGCGTCACGATGGGCGAGTACTTCCGCGACTCCAAGCGCCACGCGCTCTGCATCTACGACGACCTCTCGAAGCACGCGCAGGCGTATCGCCAGCTCTCGCTCCTGCTCCGCCGGCCCCCGGGCCGCGAGGCGTACCCGGGCGACGTCTTCTACCTGCACTCGCGGCTTCTCGAGCGCGCGGCGAAGCTCAACGACGAGCTGGGCGGGGGCTCGCTGACGGCGCTGCCCATCATCGAGACCCAGCTGGGCGACGTGTCCGCCTACATCCCGACCAACGTCATCTCCATCACCGACGGCCAGATCTACCTCGAGACCGACCTCTTCTACGCGGGCATCCGGCCCGCGGTGAACGTCGGCCTCTCGGTCTCGCGGGTGGGCGGGTCCGCCCAGGTGAAGGCCATGCGCCAGGTCGCCGGGAAGCTCCGCCTGGACCTCGCCCAGTACCGCGAGCTGGCGGCGTTCGCCCAGTTCGGCTCGGAGCTCGACAAGGCGACCCAGCAGCAGCTGTCGCGGGGCCAGCGGATGGTCGAGCTCCTCAAGCAGGGGCAGTACGAGCCCTTGCCCGTGGAGAAGCAGATCCTCGGCATCTACGCGGGCACCCAGGGGCATCTCGACGACGTCCCGGTCGCCGATCTCCGTGCGTTCGAGGTGGCCCTCTACCAGTACGCGGACGGCCGAGGGGCGGCGCTCCTGGCCGAGATCCGGGAGAAGAAGGAGCTGTCCGACGCGCTGCGGTCGCAGATCGACGAGCTGATCGCGGGCGCGAAGGCCGAGTTCATGGCGGCCCGGGGCGTCACCGCCGCGGCGTAGGACGGACACGGCGCGCCCCGATGGCCACCCTCCAGGACATCCGGCGACGGATTCGCTCCGTCCAGTCCACGCAGAAGATCACCCGCGCGATGAAGCTCGTCGCCGCGGCGAAGCTCCGCCGCGCGCAGGAGCGGATCCTCGAGGCGCGGCCCTACGCCTTCAAGATGGCGGCGCTGGTCGGCGCCCTGGTCCGGGGCCTGGGGGAGGACAAGCATCCTCTCCTGGCACGGCGCGAGGGACCCCGGAAGCTCTACGTCGTCGTGACGGCCGACAAGGGGCTCTGCGGCGCCTTCAACTCGAACGTCGTGCGGCGGGCGCTCGAGCTCCTGCGGGGCAACCCCGAGGGCACCGCCGCGGTCCTGACGGTCGGGCGCAAGGCCCGGGACTTCTTCCGGCGCCGGCCGTGGCCGCTCCGCGGCGAGCGCCTCGGGTTCCTCGACCGGCTGGCCTTCGCGGAGGTGCGTGAGCTGGCGCAGGAGCTCATGGGCGCGTACCTGGCGGACGAGGTGGACGAGGTCTGGCTCGTGTTCAACGAGTTCCGCTCCGTGGCGGTCCAGCGGGTGACCGCCGAGCGCCTCTTGCCCATCGAGCCGCCCGGGGAGGCCGAGCCCGCCGGAGAGGGGCCGGGCACCGACTACCTCTACGAGCCCGACCCGGTGACGATCCTCGCCGCGCTCCTCCCGCGCCACGTCGAGGTGCAGCTCTACCGGGCGCTCCTCGAGACGGCGGCCGGGGAGCACGGGGCGCGCATGACGGCGATGGAGGCGGCCAGCAAGAACGCCCAGGAGATGATCGGGCTCCTGACCATCCAGTACAACAAGGCGCGGCAGGAACGGATCACCAAGGAGCTGCTCGACATCGTCGGGGGCGCCGAGGCCCTGCGGGCCAGCGCGGAAGGCTGAGAAGAGGGAGAGGGACAGGCGCATGCGAGAAGGACACATCGTCCAGGTGATCGGGCCCGTCGTCGACGTGGAGTTCGAGCCCGGCGTCTTGCCCGCGATCTACAACGCGCTCGAGGTCCCGGGCCTCGAGGTCAAGGACGTCTTTTCCTACAGCCAGAAGCTCGTGCTGGAGGTCGCCCAGCACCTCGGCGAGTCCACCGTGCGGACGGTCGCGATGTCGTCCACGGACGGCCTCGTCCGGGGCGCCAAGGTCGAGGACACCGGGCGCCCCATCTCGGTGCCGGTGGGGAAGGGCACGCTCGGGCGGATCCTGAACATCGTCGGCGAGCCCGTGGACAAGCTCGGCCCGGTGGCCGGCACGAAGACCTACCCCATCCACCGGCCGGCGCCGTCGTTCGAGGAGCAGTCGACCTCGATCCAGATGCTGGAGACGGGCATCAAGGTCGTCGACCTCCTCGAGCCGTACACGAAGGGCGGCAAGACCGGGCTCTTCGGCGGCGCGGGGGTGGGCAAGACCGTGCTCATCCAGGAGCTCATCCACAACATCGCCAAGCACCACGGCGGGATCTCCGTCTTCGCGGGGGTGGGGGAGCGGACGCGCGAGGGGAACGACCTCTGGCTCGAGTTCAAGGAGTCCGGGATCATCGAGAAGACGGCCCTGATCTACGGCCAGATGACGGAGCCGCCCGGCGCGCGGCTCCGCGTCGGGCTGACGGGGCTCACGGTCGCCGAGTACTTCCGCGACGAGGAGGGGCAGGACGTGCTCCTCTTCATCGACAACATCTTCCGGTTCACGCAGGCGGGCTCGGAGGTGTCGGCGCTCCTCGGGCGGATGCCCTCGGCCGTCGGCTATCAGCCGACCCTCGGCACCGAGATGGGCGCGCTCCAGGAGCGGATCACCTCCACCAAGCGCGGCTCGATCACGTCGGTGCAGGCGATCTACGTGCCCGCCGACGACATCACCGACCCCGCCCCGGCGACGGCCTTCGCCCACCTGGACGCCACCACCGTGCTCTCGCGGCAGATCTCGGAGCTCGGCATCTACCCCGCCGTGGACCCGCTCGCCTCGACCTCGCGGATCCTCGACCCGCGCATCCTCGGCGAGGACCACTACCGCACCGCGCGCGCCGTGCAGCTCACGCTCCAGCGGTACAAGGACCTCCAGGACATCATCGCCATCCTCGGGATGGAGGAGCTGTCGGAAGAGGACCGGCTCACCGTGTCGCGCGCGCGGAAGATCCAGCGCTTCCTCTCGCAGCCCTTCTTCGTCGCCGAGACGTTCACCGGCGCGCCCGGGAAGTACGTCTCGCTCGCCGACACCGTGCGCGGCTTCCGCGAGGTCGTCGAGGGCAAGCACGACGACCTGCCCGAGCAGGCCTTCTACATGGTCGGCGGGATCGAAGAGGCCGTGGAGAAGGCCAAGCGCCTGCGCGAGTAGGGACGGCGGGCGGCGGCGATGGCAGACCGGCTCCGGCTCGAGGTGGCAACCCCGACGCGACTCGTCGTGTCGGGTGAGGCCGACGAGGTCGTGGTTCCCGGCGTGGAGGGCTCGTTCGGCGTCCTGCCCGGCCATGCGCCGCTCCTGAGCCTCGTCGGGGTCGGCGAGGTGACGTACCGCACCGGGCGCGAGGAGCACCACCTCGCCGTCAGCGGGGGGTTTGCCGAGGTCGGTCCCGACCACGTGACCGTCCTCGCCGAGAGCGCGGAGCGGCCAGAGGAGATCGATCTTCCGCGCGCCCGCGCGGCCCGCGAGCGCGCGGAGCAGCGCCTCCGGCCCCAGGCCGGCGAGGAGGTGGACGTGCCGCGCGCCCTCACCGCGCTCGCGCGCGCCCAGGGGCGCTTGCAGACCGCGGCCCGGCGGCCCGGCGGCGCGTGAGCGCCCCGCGCGGCCCGGGCCGATCCGAGCCGCGGGAGGAACGCCGCGCCTTGACACCCCCAAGGGCGGTGAGTAGGCTCAACCGGAGGTTTCGGGCGCCGAGATGGGACAGCCTGGACTCGTGCGGGTCTGCCTCCGCGACAAGCTGCGCCGGGTGAGCGGGCTCGCGCGCCCGTGGCGCGTGCCCGCGCTCGTGGGCGCGCTCGACGCCGATCCCGAGACGATCCCGGATCTCCTCGTCTCCGCCCAGCGGTTCTTCTACGGCCATCCGTTCGCCACCACGAGCTACGACGGGCTCTTCGGCGCCCTGAAGCGGGCGCGCCTCGATCGCCGCTACACGGAGACGGCGGCCGGTCACGGGCTCGCCGTGTTCGATCTCGACGCGCGCCGGGTCCGCATCGAGACGCGGGGCATCGGATGGCGGCGGGCGGGCTGGCTCTACTACCACGACGGCGACGCCTTCACCCGCCGCCGCGTGGCGTACCGGGTCGCCGAGTCCTGGCTCATCGAGGGCGTGCCGGCGGACCGGGCGCCCCAGGTCGAGTGGAACGACGGCGGCCCCGAGCCGTTCGAGCACCTCGTGGCCGGGGGCGACTAGGATGCGGGGCCGGGAGGAGATCGCGGGCCGCATCGGGGACGTCATCGCCAAGCGCCTGATCGCGCGGCGCTTCATCGAGGCGAAGGACGAGGCACGGGTGAAGCAGGCGATCCAGCGCGTGATCGTGGACAACCTGGTCGCCGAGGAGCAGCTCGAGGTCGAGGCGCGCCGGATCCTGCAGGGCTACGCGCGGGACATCCGGGATCAGGGCCTGGACTACCGCCAGCTCTTCGCGAAGACCCGCGAGAAGCTCGCGCGCGACCGAGGGTTCGTCCTGTGATGAAGTGGAGCCGCGAGCGGCTGTTTCACCTGTCGGCGCGCCTCGCGGAAGAGGTGCTCGCCCAGTCGGGCGTCGTGGCCCTCAAGACCCCGGACGACGTCCGGAACGAGATCCTCCGGACCCTGTCGGACGAGACCCGCGTCGAGGAATCGATCGACGCCGAGGTCCGCAAGATCCTCGGAAGCTACGCGCGGCCCGTCCCGGAAGGCAGCCCGGAGTGGGAGATCCTCTACCAGAAGACCCGCGACGAGGTCTTCCGGCGCCGGTTCCGCTTGGCGTGAGCCCGCCGCCCGCCACAGGCCGAAGGCCGTCGAATCGGCCCGGCCCCTCGCGCCCCCTCACCCCGTCCCATCCAAGGAGAGAGGCATGAAGCTCTGCCAGTTCCAGGCTGCCGGTGGAGGGCGCCGCGTCGGCGTGCTCGACGGCGACGCGGTCATCGACATCACCGCCCCGCGGGCCGGGGCCGGATCGGTCCTGGACCTCCTCGTGACCGGCCGCACGCCGGCCGGGATCGAGCGCCTGGCGCGGCGGCTCAGCCGCGCGCCCCGCCGGCCGCGCCACGCCTGGGCCGCGCTGGACCGCGCGGCCCGCGGACGCAGCGCGGGACTGCTCGCCCCGCTCGAGCCGCCGGAGGTGTGGGGGGCGGGCATCACGTACCGCCGGAGCCGCGAGTACTACTCGGAGCACGATACCGGCCAGGGGCACCGCGGGAAGGGCATCTACGACTACGTGTACGAGGCCGAGCGGCCGGAGCTCTTCTACAAGGGCTCCGCGGCGCGCTCGGTGGGCCCGCACGGCACCGTCGGGCTCCGCGGGGACTCCAAGCTGACGGCGGTCGAGGCCGAGCTGGCGGTGGTGGTGGGCGTGGGCGGCGGCATCGTCGGCTACACGGTGGGCAACGACCTCTCGGCGTGGGACATCGAGCGCGAGAACCCGCTCTTCCTGCCCCAGTCGAAGATCTTCCAGGGCAGCTTCGCCTTCGGCCCCGTGATCGCGACGCCGGCCTCGATCCCCGACCCGCACGCCCTCACGATCCGGTGCGTGATCGAGCGGGGCGGGCGGACGCTCTTCGAGGGGCAGGCCTCGACCGGCGATCTCAAGCGCCGGTGCGAGGAGCTGGTCGACTGGCTCGGCCGCTACAACCCGGTTCCGCCGGGCACGGTGCTCTCGACCGGCACCGGCATCCTCGTGCCGGACGCCTGCGCGCTGGCGCCGGGCGACGTCGTGAGCATCACGATCGACGGGATCGGGACGCTCAGGAACCCCGTGGGGCGCCTCGGCTGAAGGGCGGCCCGGCCGCCGCTCCCGGGGCCCCTCCCCACGTCGAGCCAGAGCGGCCCGAGGACCTCCAGGAGCCGCTCGGCCGCGAGCCGGTGCGCGAGCGCGTTTGGATGGGGATCGAACCGGTTGACCCAGAGGCTCGTGTAGTTCCGGTACGCCGCAAACGTCGAGCGCAGATCCACGCAGGGGATCGATTCCGCGCGACAGAGCTCGAGCACCTGGTCGTGGAGCTCGGCGAACTCGTACGAGCCGGCCGGCAGCCCGGCGCTGAGGTGCGGGAACAGCGCGATGGCGAGCGGGGTGTCGTGCGCCCGGCACTCGCGATGAAGTCCCGGAGCTCGTATGCCGCCGCTTGCCAGTGGACGCCGGCGGGATCGCCGAACCGCCGGTGCATGTAGGCGGGATAGGTCTCCACGAGCCCCAGGCGCTCCTGCAGGATGTCGAATTGCATCTGGAGCATCCGGCGGAAGAGCGTTCGATCGGTGACGCGGCGAAGCCACCGGGCGGGCCCCGAGTCGCCGGGGATCAAGGATGAGCCTTCCGGCCGCCCGGAGTGGTCGCCGTTCTCGAGGTCGTTGACGTAGAACTCGAGGAGGACGAAGTCCGGGTGCGTGCGCCAGACGGCCCGTTGAAGGGTCTCGGTCTCATGGTTCGTGTCCGCGCCCGTGCGCCCGAAGCTCACGGCCTCGTAGGTGACGGGCCGCGGGCCGTGCGCGTTCAGGCGGTCGGCGATGACGCTGCCGAAGCGCTGGGCCCTCGGCGCGCTGACGGACAGGGAGTCGCCGAGGATCGCGATCCGGTAGACCCCGGGTGGCTTCTCGAGCGAGACCTCGCGCTCGTCGAACCCGAGCGAGTTCAGCGGGACCCGCCTCGGGGGCCCCGGGGCCGGGACGTACAGCACGCTGCGCGCCCAGCGCTCGTCGCGGAACGCCGCCCGCAATGCGAGCTCCCCGGCGACGAAGGAGACGGCGACCGCGATGAGGGCGAGCAGCGCGTTCCCGGCCGCCCGGGCCAGGACGGTGGACAGGGGCCGGCGGGCGGTTGCCGGCCGCGGGTCCCCGCGTCCTATCGGCAGGAGGAGCAGGATCAGGAGCAGCCAGGCTCCCCGGGGAACGCTCCGCGTGACCGCGGGCGCGGCGACGGCCACGCCCAGGAGCAGGAGACCGAGCCCGGGGCCGAGGGCCCGGCGCCACGGATGCCTGGCGAGCCCGTCGCCCTCGGCGTGGAGTCGCATCCAGAGAAAGAGGCCGAGACTCACGGCCAGAGCTACGGCGCTGACGACCGGGAAGCGGCCGCCATGCGTGAGGCGGGTCGGCGAGAATGAGGGCCACGCCTCGATGAGACGCACGCGACGGAGCGCCACGCCGGCCCCTCCATCGTTGACCAGGGCAATCGTCACGGGCGCGTCCGGGCCTTGCGCCGTGGCCGGGATGGGGATCCTGATTCGCGGCGGTGCCCGCGGCGTGCTGGGCGCGGGCGGACCGCCGATGGCGGGCGCCTCGAAGCTCGCGACGCGCATCCCGTTCACCAGGACCCGCAAGTGGGCGGTCGAGTCTCCCGCCGGTGCCGGGTCGGCCGGGAGCTCGGGCGGTCGCGCGCGACTCGTCTGGACGTAGAGGAGGCGGTCCCGGGGCGCTTGCAGCGCGACGTGCACGACGACCGCATGGGCCGATCCTCCTGCCCACGCGTCGGCCGGCCCCGGCAGCACGGCGGGCACGCGTGACCAGGGCATCTGGGTGGTGACCTCGACCTCCGCCGCGCCTGTGGCAAACCGATGGACCGAGCGGGCGGGATCCTCAGCGGCCAGGTTGAACAGCTCCTGTCGCCCGACGCCCGCGGCCGTGATGGCGATGAGGAGGAGCCCCACGCGGAGCATCCGCATGGCGCGCGGGGTGCGCCAGCGCGGGGTTGCCGCAGGCCACCTTGCCGCGATGTCCGCGGCGGCTATCATCCGAGCCGGCTAGGGCGCAGGATCACGGTCAGACGGGGGCCGCCCTCGGGGTTCGGTGACCATCGGGCACTCGCTCACCTCGTCGTCCTCACGCGGCGTCGTGTGGGCCCCCGCGTCCGACCGACCATTCGCGGCAGCGTCTCAGCGCGCCGGCGCGTCCGAGTGCTGACGCGCTATCGTGCTCCGGCGAGGCGCCCCCCGGTAATCACAGGTTCCCCGTCCGTGTCAGGGCGAGTACTGATTGCCTCGGGAGAGGAAGACGGGGCCGCGGGGGACGGCGCCCTAGGACGGACGGCAGTCCCACCCGTCTCGGATGTCCGCACGGGTGCGAGGGCATCGACGCCCGCTTCGCCGGCGCGGGTCACGGCCAGAGCGGGCCTTTCTCTCGAGGGATCCCGATCCTTGACGGAGAGGGACACGAGGCGGGCTCGACAAACGGTCGGGCCGCCTGCGCGCGCGCCGGCGCTGCTCGAGGGGAGAGGTGGCAAAGGTGCCCGGTTCCGGGGGAAGGGCTGGCGCGGCGTTCAGCCGACGGGCGCGCAGACTGGCCGGCCGTGGCGAAAGCGCGCTAACTACACGAGAATCTCGTGGTACCGGAGTCGTTCTGCCGCTGGCTCACGACCGGCCAGGGGGCCGTCCTGGCTACTCGGCTGCCGCGATCTCTTGGAGGGCCACCGAGCTCGGCCCGGTGATCGAGCTCAACCCACCCCCGCAGCCAGTCAAGCTCACGACCAGTCCCATCATGAAGATCGATAAGATGAGCGTTCGTCGCATTGCTGCCTCCTCGAAGGTTGCGGCCTGCGGGTGGATGCAGGGATCAAGGGCCCGGCCCGAAGTACCACACCGGGTACGCAAGGCGCGTGCCCGAGCCAGCCATCCAAGGGCTTTGCGGAGGCCTTGTAGATTCAAGAGGATGCAGCGCACGCCGCCAAGGAGGCGCCGAAGAATCCGAGGGCGAGTGCTCAAATGCGGCTCATATGACGGTCCTCCTGACAAATCGTGACCTTCGGTCGGCAAGCTCCGGCGTCTCTTCTGGGAAGGCCAAGCGAGTTGGTGATCCGACACCAAGACTGACGCCGAGCCGGAAGCGGCTCCGGATGCCCGGGTGGCTCCTGCAGGCTAACTATGCGAGAATCTTGTGGTGCCGAAGGGGGGACTCGAACCCCCACACCCTTGCGGGCACTAGACCCTGAATCTAGCGCGTCTGCCAATTCCGCCACTTCGGCGCCGTCGAGCGGCGATAACGCTATCACCGGGTCCCGAGCCCGTCAAGACGAGGAACCGCTGACGTGAGCAAGCCCGACGCCGGCGAGAAGCTCGTCGCGTCGAACCGGCGGGCGTATCACAACTTCGACATCCTCGAGACCCACGAGGCGGGCCTCGTCCTCCAGGGGACCGAGGTCAAGTCGCTCCGGGCCAGCCGCGCGGACCTGAAGGAGTCGTACGCCCGGATCGACAGGAACGAGGCCTGGCTCCTCGGGCTCCACATCAGCCCCTACGCCCAGGGCAATCGAGCCAACCACGACCCGCTCCGGCCCCGGAAGCTCCTGCTCCATCGCGGGGAGCTCAACCGCCTGCTCGGGAAGATCATGGAGAAGGGGTTGACCCTCGTACCCCTGCGCCTATACTTCAAGCAGGGCCGCGCCAAGGTCGAGCTCGGGCTCGCCCGGGGCCGGAAGACCCTGGACAAGCGGCACGCGATCCGCGAGCGCGAGGAAACGCGCGAGGTTCAGCGGGCGCTCCGCGAGCGGACCCGCTGAGCAAGGAGGGCATGGGGGCGATCGGTTTCGACGGGGATCACGACGTCCGAGTCAGCACCTCGAGGGCGCCCATCACCTCGTCAAAAGGTGGGTCGGCTATAGCTGCCGACAACGAGCTAGCTCTCGCCGCCTAACTAGCGGCGACGTCCGCCCTTCCCGCGCCAGCAGGGGAGGGGGCCGGGCGTCATAATTCTGCAGGCTGGCGCCGTGAGCGTGCCTGGGCAACGCGGCGCGAGATCGATCAGGCTGGTCCGGCCACGATCCCGTCCGTGGGAGCGTCGGCTGGCGAGACTTAAAGCGCGGACTATGGGTGTAGCGGGCTCGGGCTGACGGTCTTCGGACGTGGGTTCAATTCCCACCGCCTCCACCATCCTTCCGATTCTTCCCACCTCGGCGTCCGCTTCGTAGGGCGAGCGCCGAGCCCGGCCGAGCTCTCGCCGAGATATTCCGCGGGATGACCCTCGCCCACGGCGAGGGTGGAGCTCCGGCCAAGTGACGGGCACCTCCCCGCACTCCACCACAGCCCGGCACCGCGCGCATGTCCTGGCCGATGGAGCCGCCGCGCGCTCCCTGACGGGGTGAGGACATCCCCACGGGGAAATCTTGGGCTCCTCGGGTCCAGCAGCTAGAATGAGGGCTCTCCTATGCGCAGGTGGCTCGCCCCGTTCTGGGTGCTGGGGCTGGTGCTGGCCCTCCCGGCGGGCGCGGCCGCCGGATCCGTGACCATCGAGGTCAGCACGGCGGCCGGCGTGCGTCTCGGACGCCTCGTCGGCGAGCCGCAAGCGGGCGCGACCTACTATCTCCTGGCCGACGTCGCTCGCCTGGCGAGCGCGAGCACCCGGCGCGGGCCCCGCGGGGACCGGATGAGCGTGGTCAGCCGCCACGGCGTGGTCCAGGTGGCGAGGGACGCGCGGCGGATCACCGTCGACGGACGCCCGGTGTCGCTGGCCGCGCCGGTTCGCGTGCGCCAGGGCACGTGGCGCGTGCCGAGCGATCTCCTCACGCGGGCCCTCCCCACGCTCATCGGCACCGGGGTACGGGTCATGCCGGCCGAGGTTCGCGAGGCGCGGGCCATCCCGCCGGGGGGGAGAAGCCCGTCGTCCGGCCCGCCGTCGCGGCTCCTCCGCGCGCCGTCGCCGTACCGGTCGTCGCGCCCCCCCGGCCGGAGCTGCCGAGCCCCCCGCCGCCGACCGTGGCCACCCCCGCGCGCCCGGAGCCGGAGCCGCCGCCGGCGGTCGCGCGGCCCGCGACTCCATCCGCCGCGCGCGTCGAGCTCCGCGTCCGGTCGTACCCCACGTACACGCGGCTGGTCCTCGAGGCGGACGCGCCGATCGAGCCCCGGCTCGTCGAGACCGAGGGGGGCGGCCTGACCATCGCGTTCCCCGACGTGAGCCCCCGCGGCTGGACGGGCACCCGGACGGTCCGGGACGGGCTGGTGGCGACCGCCGAGCTCGGCGAGTCCCGCGGCGCCGCCGCGCTCCGCGTGGCGTTCGAGCGCCCGCCGGCGGCCCGGAAGGTGTTCCGCCTGGAGGATCCGCCGCGCGTGGTGCTCGACTTCCACCGCCAGACGCTCCAGGCCGCCGCGCCGGCGCCGGGCGGCGCGGGACCGGAGCCGCTCCACACGATCGTGATCGATCCCGGGCACGGAGGCCACGACGCGGGCGCGGTGGGCCCGGGCGGCCTCCAGGAAAAGGAGCTCTCGCTCGACATCGCCCGGCGTGTCGCCGCGCTGCTCCAGGAGGAGCTCGGCGTTCGCGCCGTGCTGACGCGCGCGCGGGACCAGTTCGTGGAGCTCCGGGAGCGCACGGCCTTGGCCAACCGGGAGCGGGCGGACCTGTTCCTGTCCATCCACGTCAACGCCGCGCCCGACGGCACGGCGACCGGCACCGAGACCTACTTCCTGTCCAACGAGGCGACGGACGGCGCGGCGCGCCGGGCGGCGGAGTACGAGAACCGCCTGATCGCGGGCGCCACGGGGGCGCGCGGCGGATCGCCGGACGTCCTGCGCTCGATCCTCTGGGACCTCGCGCAGTCGGACTTCCAGCAGGAGTCGAGCCGGGTGGCGGAGGCGCTCCAGAACAACCTCGACCGCGCGCTCCGGCGCCCGAGCCGGGGCGTCAAGCAGGCCCCCTTCTACGTGCTCGGCGGCGCGGCGATGCCCGCCGTCCTCGTCGAGATCGGGTTCATCTCGAACCCGCAGGAGGAGCAGCGGCTCCGGGACGACGGCTACCGCGACCGGATCGCGCGGGCCCTCGTCGCCGGCGTCACCGCCTACAAGCGGAGCTACGACCAGCGCGTGGGCGCGGTGGCGAAGCGATGACGCGCCATGACGGCCGGGCGCCCGGAGGACCTCCGCCCGGTGCGGCTCACGCGACGCTACACGCGCCACGCCGAGGGCGCCGTCCTGGTCGAGGTCGGCGACACCCGCGTGATCTGCACCGCGTCGGTCGAGGACCGCGTGCCCCCGTTCCTGCGCGGCAGCGGCCAGGGCTGGGTCACGGCGGAGTACGGCATGCTGCCCCGCGCCACGTCGACCCGGACGGGCCGCGAGGCGGGCCGGACCGGCGGCCGGACGCACGAGATCCAGCGGCTGGTCGGGCGCTCGTTGCGCGCGGTGGTGCAGCTCACCCAGCTCGGCGAGCGCACGATCACCGTCGATTGCGACGTCATCCAGGCCGACGGCGGAACCCGGACGGCCGCGATCACGGGCGGGTACGTCGCTCTCGCGGATGCCGTCCAGCAGCTCCGCGAGAGTGGCCGGCTCCTGTCGGAGCCCTTGCGGGACCTGGTCGCCGCGACCAGCGTCGGGGTCGTCCTCGGCACCCCGGTCGTCGATCTGGACTACGTGGAGGACTCGACGGCCGAGGTGGACATGAACGTCGTGATGACGGGGGCCGAGCGCTTCGTCGAGGTCCAGGGGACCGCCGAGCGCACGCCCTTCGATCAGGCGCAGCTCGACGGGCTGCTCGGGCTCGCCCGTCAGGGGGTGGCGCGGCTTCTCGCCTTCCAGCGGCGAGTGCTCGCCGACCGGACGACGGCCGTCTTCACGCTGCCGTGACGCCGCGGCTCCTCCTGGCCACGGCGAACGCCGGCAAGGTGCGGGAGCTCACCCTCCTCCTCGACGGCCTCGGCTACACGATCACCTCGCTCGGTGACCACGCCGGCGTGGAGCTCCCGCCGGAGGGGGAGACGAGCTACCGGGAGAACGCCCTCGAGAAGGCCCGCGCGGCCGCCGTGACCGCGCCGGCGGCCGTGGCGCTCGGCGACGACTCGGGGCTCGAGGTGGACGCCCTCGGCGGCCGGCCGGGCGTGGCCTCGGCTCGCTACGGAGGGCCGGGACTGAGCGACGCCGAGCGCGTGACGCGGCTCCTTGCGGAGATCAGGGGCGCCCCGAGCCGCGGGGCCCGCTTCCGATGCGTCCTCGCCCTCCGCGCCCCGTGGGGAGAGGAAGCCGTGGTCGAGGGCATCGTGGAGGGCGTCCTCATCGACGGGCCGCGCGGGACCCACGGGTTCGGGTACGATCCCATCTTCCTGGTGCCCGCGCTCGGGCGGACGTTCGGCGAGCTCTCGGACGCCGAGAAGGACCGACTGAGCCACCGCGCGCGGGCCGTCGCCGCGGCGCGGCCCATCCTCGCCCGCTGGGCCGCGCGACTCCGGCAGGAGGGCTGAGGAGGGTCAGGCGCCGCGACTCGACGGTGCCGGCTCCTGGCCGTCAGCGGCGTTCGCCCGCGGCGTCAGCGGGCGCCGCCGCGCGAGCATGCGGAGGATCCAGTAGGCGCTCGCCGCCGACGCGAGGTGCTTCCACGTGTGCCCGCTCACCGCGGTCAGCCGCAGGAGGCCGTGGTCGAAGTACTCGAACACCTTCGCGAGCCCGTACCAGCCCATCGACATCCAGAGATCGGGCGTTCCCGTGTAGCGCGCCGGAAAGAGGACCAGGATCAGCGGGACCAGCACCATGCTCCCGAACTGGACGAGGCCGTAGGGCCGCAGGTCCCCCGCGCCGCGCAGCTCGCCGAGGTGCCAGTAGAGCGTGCTCCCGACGCCGACGATCAGCAGCGGCCACAGGCCGCGGGCGCCGGCGCGCCGGCTGATCCGCTCCCCGATCACGCTCGCGAGCAAGGCCATGAACGCGATGGTCATCGGCAGGCGGTCCCAGAAGAGGGTCGCGTTGTCCGGCCGCCAGTGATAGTAGGCCGAGCCGAGCCCGGTGAGCGCGACGCCCGTGAAGAAGGGCCAGTAGGGCCGTCGATCCGCCGGAGGGTCGAAGGCGCCGGCCCGGCCGGCGCGGCGATCCCGGGCCAGGAACGTGAGCCCCAGCGCGCCGACCAGGAGGAACGGCAGGTTCGAGGCGACGTTGAGGAAGTTGGGCACGCGGTGGAGCGCGCGCTGATCGGCGAAGTGGTGGTACGCGGGATCCTGGGCGACGGGCGGCACCAGGGCCGTGACGCCGACGATGAGGAGCGTCAGCGCGAGGAGTAGCCACACGCTGCGGCGCGTGACCCCGGCAGCCAGGTCGGACTCGGTCATCCGGCGATGGCTTCCCCGGAACGGGGCTTCCCCTCGGTTGGGGTAGGAACCCTTGTCAGGCTACGCGCCGGGAACAGGCGGTGGCCAGCTCTGCGGCCGCCGTTAGGCCGGCTCCCGACGCGGTTGGCGTGGCGAGGATGCCCCTGCCCGACCACGACGTGAGGTGGCCGCGCCGTCAGCCGTTGAGGAAGTAGATGTCAGGTCGATCGAGGACGCCGAGCCTCCCCATGGTCTCGCGCAGGTCGGCCGACTCGGTGAATACCTTGGCTCGGGTGAGGTCCTCGGCCCGGAAGAGGAGGACAATCTCGTTCGCATCGTGAGCGCCCCGGAGGAGATGCACTTCCGAGAGGCCTGCCTCGCGGCGCTTGGGCAGGTGAGCGTCGTATCCGGATTTCCACACCGAGAAGTCGCGGACCTTGTGTCTGACGAGCAGGTAGGTGGCCATCGCGCGCTCCCTTCCAGAGTCAGTTGATGGGAAGATGATACGCGATTGACGGCGATCTTGCGGTCCATCGGAGCATCGAAGGTCGCGCGGTTGGCTGTGCCGTGGAGGAGCGTCAGCCTGTGCGGGACTCTCCCGGATGGTACGATCTGGCACGATCGTGGATCCGGAGCGATTCCTCCATGAGCTGCCGCGGCGGTTCGACGACTACCCGCGCTCGGAGCACCCGCGAGACCGGCGCTTCGCGCCGATCCTGGCCGACGTGGGCGGGCTCGCCCGGGAGAACAATCTCGCCCTCCTGAACCTCGCCGCGTCGCTTCTCGGCGCGGGCGAGAGCTACGTCGAGGTGGGCTCGTTCAAGGGCCTCAGCCTGATCGCGGCGATGCTGGGGAATCCGGGCGACTTCGTCGGCATCGACAACTTCTCGCTGGACGACGGCAACCGGGCGCTGCTCGAGGCGAACCTTCGCCGGTACGGCCTCGCCGGCCACACGATCCTGGAAGGCGACGCCTTCACGCTCCTGCGCGGCGGCGCGCTCGGGGACCGGCGCGTGGGCGTCTACTACTACGACGCCGCGCACGACTACCGGTCCCAGGTCCGGGGCCTCCGGCTGATCGAGCCCTATCTCGCCGACGGCGCTCTGATGATCGTCGACGACACGGACTGGGAGCAGGTCGCCCGCGCGATGCGCGACTATCTCGCCGGCCAGCCGCGCGCGGAGCATCTCGTCACCCTCGACGGGAAGGACCGCGGGCAACCCTGGTGGTGGGAGGGCGTCCAGATCCTCCGCTGGCGCGCGGGGCGCCCTGGCGCGCCGCGCCCGAAGCCGCCGGTCCGGACCGCACGGCCAGAGGGCCGGGAGGCTGGCATAGGATGAGAGTGCCGGGGCGTGGCGCAGCCGGGTAGCGCGCCTGCCTTGGCGGCTGGCTCTGGTGGCTCAGCGCGCGGACGGTGTCGAAGGGGCTCCGACGCACCGGCTTCCGGATCGGGATCCCGAACCAGGTATCGATCGTGTGCAGCCATGAGACGCCCTTCGGCGTGAAGCCGGCGCCGCGCGGGCCGCATCCGAGATCAGACCCTTTGGAGGGGAAGAAGGCGGCCATGCCCCTGAATCTCGAGGAGACGAAGACCGTCCTCCGGCGCACGCCGGACGTCCTCGCTGTCTTGCTCCGTGAGCTTCCGGATCCGTGGGTTCACGCGGACGAGGGTCCGGATACCTGGTCGAGCTTCGACGTCGTCGGGCATCTCATCGAGGCGGAGGAGACCAACTGGATTCCCCGTGTGCGACATCTGATCGCGCACGGCGAATCGGCGGTATTTCCGCCGTTCGATCGCTTCGGGTTCGTGGAGAAGTCGAAGGGCAAGAGCATGGTGGAGATGCTGGGCACGTTCGAAAGGGCGCGTGCCCGAAGCCTCCGGGATCTCGACGAGCTACGGCTGACGCCCGGAGACCTCGGACGCAGGGGCCGGCATCCCGACTTCGGAGAGGTCACCCTTGGGCAACTGCTCGCCACGTGGGCGATCCACGATCTGAACCATCTCGGCCAGATCGTCCAGGTTCTCGCGCGCCAGCACGCGGAGGCCGTGGGACCCTGGCGCGCGTTCCTCGGCATTCTCGAGAAGTGAGGGGGCGGGCGGCGACGGACCGCTCACGCCGATCTAGGGGAGGATCGTCATTGAGCCATGGCGAGTTCTCAGGCGACCCTCGAGCCCAGTGGTTGACCGAGGCAGGATCTGACCGCCACATGCGGCTGTTGGACACGTTCTGGTTCCGGGATCCGGATGGACGAGTCTGGACAGCACCCGCGGACTACTGGATCGATGGGGCATCCATCCCGAGAGCCCTGTGGACCCTGGTGGGATCGCCCTACACCGGAGACTACCGGCGTGCGTCGGTCGTTCACGACAAGGCCTGTGACGAGGCGGTGGGTGACCCAGCAACGCGTCGGGCGGCCGATCGGATGTTCTATCACGCGTGCCGGGCCGGCGGCTGCTCGGTCATCGAGGCGACCCTGCTGTACATCGGAGTCCGCATCGGTGCACTGACACCGCTCGTGCCGGCCTGGCAGGAAGCCTCGAAGACCGATGGACCGAGAGCCCGCCGGTCGTCGGGAGACGATCGGCTGGAGGCCGACTTCCGACTCGCCGCCGAGAGGATTCGGGAGGGCCCAGAGACCGACGACCCGAGCGAGCTCGAGCGAAGGACGGATGAGGCCCTTACACTGATCTCGGGGATCGACCTGCGTGGCTTGTGAGCGGGAGCGGACTTCGAGAGAGTGGCCGCAGGGCTGGCGATGCGGGAACCTCGCGGCGGGGTGGCCAGCCGCGCGCTAAGGTAGTGTAGGATAAGCCGTCGGGGCGTGGCGCAGCCGGGTAGCGCGCCTGCCTTGGGAGCAGGAGGTCGGCCGTTCAAATCGGCTCGCCCCGACCACCCTTCCCACCCGCCCGGCCGGCTCGCCCCGCCTGAACGCCGAGAGGGTCGTGCTACGGTAGGACGCGCGCGCCTGTAGCTCAGTCGGATAGAGCAACGGCC
>CAVVOZ010000014.1:0-230924 GCA_963749975.1 uncultured Candidatus Rokubacteria bacterium
CAAGACGACCACGAACTCATCCCCGCCGTAGCGGGCACGATATCGGCCCCCGACGTGCATGCCTCGATGCGAGTCGCGATGCCCTTGAGCACCATGTCGCCGGAGTGGTGGCCGAGGCTGTCGTTGACGACTTGAAGTTATCGAGGTCGATGAACAGGACCAGCAGGCGCTGATCGCGATCAATTCCTGCGCGAGCCGCAGCTCGAGCAGATTTCGGTTACACAGCCCCGTCAGCACGTCATGGTAGGCCAGGTAGTTGAGCTTCTCCTCCTTTGCCATCGCGGCGAGCGCGAAGGAAAGATCGCTTGCGAGCTCGTCGATGAGCGAGACTTCCGCCTCGTCGAAGGCGTTGAGCTCTCCGGAATAGAGTGTCATCACGGTGACCACCTCGTCGCCGTTGACAATGGCAAGACGACCAGAGATCGATAGCCACGGGCGCGCGCCTCGGCTTTGAAATAGACTGCGCTGTCATGCTCGTATCGTTCGAGATGAATACCTTCCGTTCGGCGAGAACGCGCCGGCCGGCGCCAGGGTCCGCAGGTATCGTCGCAAGAGCGGCATCGACGGTCTTCAGTAGTCCGCCTCGATGTCCGTTCGGCCGGTACCAGGCGTCTGCGGTCCGGATCGGCCACGCCGATCCATGCCATTTTGAACTGACCGTACCGAACGGCGATACGACAGGCTTCATTGAACAGCTCGGATTTGCTCGTGGCGCGCAGTATCGCGGAGCCGATCTCTCGAAGGACCTCCCGGATTCGGCTGAGTCGCGCTATCTTGTGCTCATGGGCCTTTCTCTGAGTGATGTCTTGCGCGAGACCGTCCAGTCGCAGCAGCACGCCATGGTCATCGAATACGGCCTGAGCGCGGTTGTGAATCCAGCGTACGTGGCCTGCACCGGAGATGATCCGATATTCATGGTCGAGGGAATTGCCCTCGAGTGCGTGCGCCCAATTTCGCAACAGCGCATTGCGATCGTCGGGATGAGCAACCGCGAGCCATAGATCGGGATCGGCATAGAGCTCCGATAGCGAACGCTGGAATATCGATTCCGCGGCCGGATTGATGTAGATGAGCGCATAGGGGGATATCGAGATCGACCATACCACTGCTGTGAGTGAGCTCACGATACTGTCGATGCGCTGCCTCGCGCCCGCCAATTCCTGTTCTGCTTTGCGGCGCGCCCTGCGCTCTTCCTCCTCGGCAATCGCGCGTCTGACCACAGGCACGAGTCGCTCGAGCCGATTCTTCAAGACATAGTCGGTCGCACCGCGCCGAATGGCCTCGACCGCGCGCTCTTCGCCGATGGTGCCCGACACGAAGATGAACGGGACGTCGGGTGCGTTGTGCCGGGCGAGGTTGGAGTGCCGACAAGCCATCGAAGGCAGGCAGCGTGAAATCGCACAGGATGTGTCCGGCGAAAAGGTGTGCAGGGCTTTGAGATATTCTTCGCGCACATGCACCCGCATGTGCCGAAACGCGAGTCCGGCGCGCGAGAGCTCGCGGACCGCAAGCTCTGCATCTTCGGCGGCATCTTCGAGCATGAGAATTCGCAGCTCGCGTGTCATGGCGAGAACCTCCTGAAGGTCAACCTGCTGGCGCGCCGCGGCGAAGCGATCGCGACATTCCCCGGAGTAATCAAGCCGCCTGCTGCAAAAGCCATGAGGCGCTATTTTGTCCGGCTGCCCCCCAGACCGTCGGTCCGTTCCCAATGGCGATGGGTGCAGCACATCTATGTTGATCGATCGATTTGCGCAAAGTTCTGCCGTGCACAATATTGGGTCATCATGCGGCAAGCCTTGCCGGATTCCGTCTGAATATGTCAGTGTGGTTACCGTAACGCACGGGTGAGCGTGTAGCGACTCCGCTGAGAGTCGCCTAGGGGCTGGAGGGCCCGAAGGCTTTGCGTGCTCCTGGTACGGAGGATGTTCGAGCCGGCAGCTGCTTTAGAACCTGGCTACAGTTCACCGACCCAGCGGCGGGTCCCCGAGCACCTCGCGTGCGGTGCCGAGCACGCGTTCGGCGGCTCGTGCGATTCCGAGCAGCACATCGTCCGTCCCGCGCGCGCTCGAGAGCTGCAGCCCGATCGGCAGCCGCTCGGGTCCTTGCCGACCGGCAGGGTGATCGACGGGAAGTCCCAGAAGTTCATGAGCATCAGGTTGCGGCCGATCGCCATAGTCCGACTGCGAATAGCCTTCTTCCAGGGCCTGGACCTCCTCGGCCGCGCGGTGCTGTAAGCCGTGTGGTCGGCGTCGCGTATCACATCCAAGCCCTCGAGCGCGCGTGCGCCCGAAGCCGTGCCGGCTCGATCTCCCGCAAGCGTTTCAGATACTCCTGAGTATCGATCGCCCCGTAGGTCGCCAGCCTCGACCACACGGTCGGATCCAGAGCTGTCGATCCACTCGGGAAACTCGCTGCGCGACCAGCGCGTACCCTTCGGGCACGCCAACCCCGCCGTTGGCCATCCACTGCGCGCCTCCGTGGCCTCGGGGAAGACAGTGGGCGACCAGCACGGCACCCTTGCTTTCGAGCAGCCTGAAGGGCCCGACGAACCGTTTCGACGATACCCGGTCCACATTCGTCGAAGAAGTGATGCTCGGGTATACCGATCCTCAGGCCCGTGAGCGTGCGGCCGCGGTGCTTCCCAGCAGTTCCGGTACGACGATGCGATGCGGATCGATCGCGGCAAAACCGACAATCAAATCCTCGACCGAGCGAGCGAGGAGACCGGTCGTGTCGAGGGTGGGGGATAAGCGGCGGTGCACCCCCTGTCGGCCACCGGCCAATGGAGGTGCGCAGGCCCACTGTCCCGTGAAAGCAGCGGGGGCGCGAACCGACCCACCCGCGTCGCTCCCGAGCGCCCACAGGCAACTGCCCTCCCACAAGGAGACGCCCGCGCCGGAGCTGGAGCCACCGCTCATGCGGTGAGAAGAAGCATCCCAGGGGTTGCGGGGCGCGCCCCAGTGCTTGTTGACCCCGATGACGCCAAAGCGAAGGGCACCGTGTGCGACTTGCCGGGGAAGACGCACAGTTGGCGTCGCAAGCTCCCGACGACTACGGTCCTTCCGTTTCGTACTTCGCCGGCAGCGCTCGAGACGTGCCGCAATAGATCGGCGTGCCGCGCAGACCCGAATACATCCTTGATCGACATCGGCAGGCCTTGGGCTGGCCCGAGTCCGCGCCGACTTTGAACGCCGCGTCGGCGGCTTGAGCCTGTGCGCGGGCTGTGGGCCCCAACCACAGCTTGTAGGCGTTCAACGCATCGCCGTAGCGTCGATGCCGCTGCGTCTGCGCCTCATCGAACAGGAGATCGGCGGCACGGACGGCGCCCTCGCGAAGAGCGGTAATGAGCCTCGAGCGCGGAGCTGGTGAAAATGCTGATGTTCAGGCCGCCCCCTCTCCCCGACCCTCTCCCGCGAGGGGAGAGCAACCGTGTTAGCTGTCAAGCGCCTTGGGGATTCCAACGGGTGCTGGTTTTGATCATGGCGTTCATGATCGTAAGCAGCTTGCGCATGCAAGCGACGATCACTACCTTTGGCGCCTTGCCGGTGCTCTTGAGGCTGGCAGCGAAAGCCTTGATCACCGGATTGCAGCGTATCGCGCTCACCGTGGCCATGTACAACACGCTGCGCACGTCAGCGCGCCCACCCCAGATGTGGCGCTGCCCGCGGTACTTCCCGCTATCATTGTTCAGAGGAGCGATGCCCACCAGTTTGGCGATCTCGCGACGGCTCAGCCGCCCGATCTCAGGGCAGCGGCTGAGCATAGAGCGGCTGGTAATCTCGCCCACCCCAGGAATGCTCAGCAACAGATCGTCTTTGACCCGCCACGCATCCGAGCTACGCAAGCGTGTACCCAGATCGATCTCGATCGACTTGATGCGCTTGTCAAGCCATCCGATGTGCGCCTTCACGCTCTTGGCCTGCACCTTGGAGGCCCCTTGAAGGCGCAGAGTCTCTTGCACCCGCATCTCAACGAGCTGACGACGACGAGTCACCAGATCATCGAGCTCCTGAGTCAACGCCTCTTTCATCGGGCGCGCCGCGGGGCGGATCGCCCGCCCAAAGCCGCACAGCACGTGCGTATCGATGCGATCGGTCTTGGCCAACTGCCCGCTGGCTTTGGCGAAATCACGCACTTGGCGCGGGTTGACTACCGCCAGACACAGCCCTCGCGCCGCCAGCTCGCCCGCCGCGCGTGTCTCCAGTCCTCCGGTGGCCTCCATCACAATCAGTGTGGGCGCAAGCTCGCTCACACGCGAGCACAGCGCTTTGATGCCCTCATCGTCATTGCCAACCTGAAACGATTCCCCCGGCGGCTCGATTCGTACATCGAGCGTGTCCTTGGAGACATCTACGCCAACAAACACTTCTACTTTGCTCTCGCTCATACCCATCCTTGCATCAATGCGGGCTCAAGGCCCAAGCAACCGTTCGGGTTGAAAGTGAGACTGGGCGCATCGCGACCTGCTCTCCCACGGGCTTGGTGTCCCCAGGGGGTATCGTGCTGATGCGCCCAAACCTTTGTGAGGCCATGGCTTCATGAACAATTCGCTTCCAGCAAACTGCTCGTCGACCACTATGCTCGCCGTTGTCTGCAAGCTCCATCGCCTCGTTATCTATCATGGTCCCCACGCCAATCAATATACAAGGGGAGCACATTCACCTGCATGGTCACCCTCTGTCGGCGAGGCGGCGCATCAATGCCGGACCTCATCCAGAAACCGCACCACATGCGAATTGAACGCGTCGGGCGCTTCGAGATTGCTCAGATGTCCCACGCCCGGCAGCACCACGCTGCGTGCGCCGGGAATGGTGCGCGCCATGAACTCGTGCACTTTCACACACGGTGCATCGTGTTCGCCGACGATGAGCAGCGTTGGAACGCGCATCTCGCGCAGCTTCTGCTCGAGCGAATAGATCGTCGGCCGCTTCGCCAGCACTTCGCGCGCGGTATGCATGATGCCGCGCGCGCGGTGCGTCATCAGGCACGAGCGAATGAAGCGTTCGCGGTCTGGACCCTGCTGGATGTAGCTCGCGAACAGCGGATTGGCGCAGGCCAGATCGGCGAATGCTTCGACGCCGCCGCGCTCGGCGGCATCTGCGTAGCGATGCGCGCCGGCCACCCAGTCGGCTGTGTTGTCGGATCCGGCACCGGTGTCCGCGATGATCAGAGCCGACACGCGCTCGCGATTCTCCAATGCAAAATTCAGCGCGATGTTGCCGCCCATGGAGAGCCCGCCCAGTGCCGCGCGCTCGATCCGCAGATGATCCAGCAGTCCGGCGAGATCCGCTACCGCGATCGGCTGCGAATAAGCGCTCGGTTCCTCCGGCGCTTCCGTTACGGGCTCCCCGCTGCTCGCGGCGCCGGGGCCAAGGCGGCTCCTGCGAGCGCTCGGAATGGGTCGCCCGGCCCTCCGCGCTCCCGCCTCTTGACAAGGCTCTCCGTGCGGGTTTCCCTCGTCTCGGCGCCCGGACGGGCGCCTCGCAGACCCAGACGGTCCAATTGTTGCTGGAGGAGCGCGCATGACGCCCGCGATCGACGTGCACACCCACATGTTGAACCGTGACTGGCTGGAGCTGCTGCGCGCCCACGGCCGGCCCCGCTACGAGCTCCGGAAGAGCCTGGATGCGCCCGAGGGCATCTTTCTCGACGGCGCCCCCTTCATGACGCCTCAGCCGGGACACTTCGACTACCCGTATCGCATCCGCCAGATGGACGAGGCGGGCGTCGACCTGGCGATCGTCTCCCTGACGTGCCCGAACGTGTACTGGGGCGGCCGCGACGTGAGCCTCAAGGCCGCGCAGGTCGTCAACGACGACATGGCAGGCGCTCAGCTCGCGTATCCGTCGCGCATTCGCTGGCTCTGCTCGCTCCCCTGGGAGCACCCCGAGGTGGCCGTGCCCGAGCTGGCGCGAGCCTGTGACCGGGGTGCGGTGGGCGTCATGGTGCTGGCGAACATCGCCGGCCGGCCCCTCACCGACCCGCTGTTCGGGCCGGTGTGGGCGGAGATCGACCGGCGCGCGCTCCCGGTCCTGGTGCATCCGACGGCGCCGCCGGGAACGCCCGACATGGCACTCAGGGAGTTCAACCTGATCGCGAGCATCGGTTTCATGTTCGACACCAGCCTCGCGATCGCGCGTCTCATGTTCGACGGCTTCCTGGACCGCTACCCTGACGTGAAGCTGATCGTCTCGCACGCGGGCGGAGCCCTCCCGTACCTCGTCGGGCGACTCGATCAGTGCTTCGACAAGATGAACGCCGCCCGGACGAAGACGTCGACGCCTCCGGGCGAGTACATGCGGCGGCTCTACTACGACTCCGTCACGTACCGGTCGGACGCCCTTGCCATGTGCATCGACGTCGGCGGGGCCGATCGCGTGCTCTACGGCTCCGACTATCCCCACAACATCGGAGACATGAAGGGCTGCCTGGCCCGGGTGGACGCGCTGCCGGCCGGGCAGCGGGACGCCGTCCGCGGCCGCAACGCCCAGCGGCTGTTCGGCTCTGTAGGCTCGCCGGCCCCGACCCCCGTGCGAGTGCTCGTGATGGGCGCCGGCGCCGTGGGTGGCTTCTACGGCGCGGCGCTCGCCGAGCGCGGCCATGCGGTCACGTTCGTCGCCCGCGGCGAGCACCTCGACGCGCTGCGAGCGCGCGGTCTCACGATCCGGAGCGGGGGCCGCTCGACGGTCCTCCACCCGGTCCACGCCGTCGCCGACCCGGCCGAGGTGGGCGACCGATTCGACCTCGTGCTGTTCACCGTCAAGGGATACGACACGGAGCCGGCGGCCCTCGGCCTCCGGCCGGCGGTGAGCGCAGAGACCACCGTCCTCACGCTCCAGAATGGGGTCGAGAGCGGGGACCGTCTGGGCGCCGTGCTCGGGGCGGATCGGGTCCTGGTCGGGACGACGCTGATCGCGACGACCATCGCCGAGCCGGGAGTCATCGATCAGACGAACCCCATCCGGCGTATCGAGCTCGGCGAGCCGTCCGGCGAGGTCACCCCGCGCCTGGAGTCGGTCGCGGCCGCCCTCAGGGACGCCGGAGTCGAGGTCCGCGTGACGACCGACGTCCGCCGGGCGGTCTGGGAGAAGTTCATCCGCCTGGCGCCCGGCGCGACGCTCGCGACCGCGTGCCGGGCGACGATCGGCCAGGTCCGGAGCAGCCCGGAAGGCGCCGCGCTCTACCGCGCCCTCATCGCCGAGACCGTCGCCGTCGGCCGGGGGGCCGGCGCGACCCTCCCCGCCGACGCCGTCGAGACCGCCGTCGCCCTGATCCAGACTCTCCCCGCCGACATGAGGACCTCGATGCAGCTCGATTTCGAGCGCCGTCGGCGGGTCGAGCTGGAGGAGATCACCGGCGCTGTCGTCCGACTGGGACGCCGACTGGGCGTGTCCACGCCCACCTACGACGTCGTCTACGCTGTCCTCCGGGTTCGGGCCGCGGCCTTCGGCGGTCTGGGTTGACGAAAGGGCGCGGCCCTAGATGGTGGTCCGTCTGGGCATCGACGTTCCGAGTGCGCGGACGAACGCCTCGGCAGGTGACCCACCGAGGCGTTCTGCGCCCGACGTGGCATGACGCCAACCCCGGCCCGTGCATCTGCAAAAGCCTTGCGGAGTTCGTTCCGGCCCCGGAGCTTCGTCGCCGGGGTTGACCGGCGAGCTCCCCTCGGGCTTCTCTACCTCACCGTGCGATAGGTCTGCTCGACTTGCGCTTGCTCGCCCGGCGGCCACCGCGTGGCGCGTTACCCAGACCCCTGTTCCCCCGCTTCCCTTCGATCCTCGCACTCTACGGCGTGGGGATGTTCCCGCAGAAGACGTAGGTCTTCGCTTCCTGAGCGGACTTGTGGCCGTTGATCGCGAACGCTCCGGTCTGGAGGGTATTCAGTGGCACGTCGATCGTGGTTTCCGACTTGCCGTCGGTCAGGGTCGTGAGTCCGTAGGCCGGCTTGGGGTCGAGCTGGGCGCAGGTGCCCTTGTGAACGTGCAAGGGCTGGGGCACCCCTTTCGGCGCCCCGTTGATTTCCACTAGCACCTTCGTCTTCGTCCCGTCCGCCGTGAGTGTGGCGTTTCCCGACTCATCCGAGCTGTTCATGGGAGTCAGCTTGACGATGACCGGGCCCGCGGCTTCCGCGCGGCCCGCTCCGGCGACTCCCAGCATTCCGACCAGTGCCAGTGCGAGACCGAAATAGCGATTCATGGTCTTCCTCCTGTTCGACGTGTGTGTAGTCCCTCGGCCCTCGCCGCCTGCCTGGCCAGCAAGGACGCTTCGTTCCGGCCGGCGAGCGCGCTAGCCGCCGTCACGCTCCGTCGGCCGCTTCCCGGGAAGAGCGCGGCCAGCCACTGGGCGATGTCGTCGACGGTTACGATCCCGACGGGATCCCGGTCCCCCATCGACGAGGGGACAGTGCGACAGCTCATCGCCATTATTGGAGCAAGGGCTGTGCCGGAGGTCAAGCGGGGAGGCGAAGACATTGGACGCCACATCGCCCACGACACCCCGGCGCCTGAACGACGCCGTGACGGGGTCCAGAGTCAGCAGGACGGGCATCAGTGATTGAATCGAGGGCACGGGAGATCGAGAGAGAGCCACGCGCATGGATTGTCCGCAGTGTATGGTGGGCCCGTCCTCGCGCCGGGCGGTCTGGGAGAAGTTCGTCCGTCTCGCGCCGGGCGCGACCCTCGCGACCGCGTGCTGCGCGACGATCGGCCAGGTCCGGAGCACGTCGGAAGGCGCCTCCCTCTACCGGGCCCTCATCGCCGAGACCGTCGCCGTCGGTCGGGCGGCGGGCGCGGACCCGCCGCCCGATGCCGTCGAGACCGCCGTCCGTCTGATCCAGACGCTTCCCGCCGACATGAGGACCTCGATGCAGCTCGACTTCGAGCGGCGCCGCCGCGTCGAGCTGGAGGAGGTCACCGGCGCAGTCGTCAGTCTGGGCCGACGCCTGGGCGTGCCCACGCCCGTCTACGACCTCATCTATGCCGTTCCGCGGGTGCGCGCCACGACCTTCGGCGGACTGGGCTGAGTCCCAGGCCCCTCACTCGGTGAGCAGGCGGTAGCCGACCCCCGGCTCGGTCCGGAGCAAGCGCGGGCGCGCCGGATCCGCTTCGAGCTTCCGGCGGAGGTTCGCCATGTACACCCGGAGGTAGTGCGTCTGCTCGACCTGACCGGGCCCCCAGACTTCCTTGAGGAGCTGCCGGTGCGTCAGCACTTTCCCGGCGTGGCGGACCAGGACGGCCAAAAGGCGGTATTCGATGGGCGTGAGACGCACTTCGGCCTCGCCGAGCCAGACCCTTCGCCGCGCCAGGTCAACGCGGAGGTCCCCGGCTTCAAAGGTGGGCTCGCCGGGCTCGCGCCCCAGGGTGGCGTGCCGCAGGGCGACCCGCGCGCGCGCGAGGAGCTCGCCCACGGCGAAGGGCTTCGCCACGTAGTCGTCCGCGCCGGCGTCGAGCGCGGCTACCTTGTCCGCTTCCGCCCCCCGGGCGGAGAGGACGATGATCGGAACCGTCGTCCACTCGCGCAACCGGCGGATGACCTGGACGCCGTCCAGGTCGGGAAGCCCGAGGTCGAGGATGACGAGGTCGGGCTGCCGCGTCGCGGCCTGGAGCAGGCCGTCCTCCCCGGTCTCGGCCTCGACGATGCGATAGCCCTGGCTTGTCAGGGTGGGGCGGAGGAAGCGTCGGATCGGCGGCTCGTCCTCGATCACCAGCACCACCGGTCCGGGTGTCGGCGAAGGCGAGGGCTCGGGCTCGCGGCCAGTCTCGGTCTCAGCCATCCTCCGGCCGAACCTCCGGAGGCTCCGCCGCCAGTGGGAGGGAGAATCGGAACAGGGCTCCACCTCCCGCGCGGGTTTCCGCGGTGATCCGCCCCCCGTGCGCCTCCACGACTCCGCGCGCGATTGCGAGACCGAGGCCTGCACCGCTCCGCGTCCCGGCTGCGTGGCCCCGGTAGAACTTCTCGAAGACGAGCGCTTCTTCGCCGGGTGCGAACCCCGGCCCGCGATCCGCGACGGCCACGCGTACCTCGCGATCCTCGGCGGAGGCCGAGATCTCGATCGGGCTCCCCGCGGGCGTGTACTTGATGGCATTGTCCAGGATGTTGATGAGCACCTGCTCGATGAGCAGGGGATCGAGCGGCACCAGCGGCAGGTCGGGGGCCAGCTGGATGTCGATGCGACGATCGCCGAGGCGTTTCTCCAGGCGGGCCAGTGCGCTGCCGACCACCTCTTCCAGGGGTTCCCAGTCCTTGTGCACGCGGATGCCGCCGGACTCGAGACGCGTCATCTCGAGGAGGTTCTGCACCAGGCGGTTCAGGCGATCGGCCTCCTCCTGAATCGCCTGCGCGAGCTCGCGTCTCGCAGCCGCGTCGAGCTCAGCCCCCTGCTCCACGAGCGCGCTCGCCGATCCGGTGATGGTGGCCAGGGGCGTGCGGAGGTCGTGGGACACGGCGCTGAGCAGGGAATTCCGGAGCCGCTCCGTCTCGGACCGGATGCTGGCCTGCTGGGCCTCGTCCACCAGCGCCACGCGCTCGATGGCGAGGGCGGTCTGAGCGGCGAAGGTCTCGAGGAGGTGCAGCTGCTCCGGCGTCGCCGGGGTCGTCTCACCTGACGGCGGCTCGATTCCGAGCACTCCCACCGTGCCGCGCGCCGCCGTCAGCGGGAGGTACAGCGCCCGGGCGCCCGGGAGGGTGGCGCTGCCGCGACCCGCCATTTGGCTGTGTTCCTGCACCCACCGGGCGACGCCGAGCTCGCTGGCGTCGCTGGACCCCGCGGTGAGCTCGCCCGCACGGCGGACAAGCTGGCCGTCCGGGCCGGGGAGGAACACCGCCACCCGGCTCCCGAACACTTCCGCGATGTGGCGCGTCGCCGCCCGCAGCAGCTCGTCCAGGCCCTGCTCGCTGACCAGATCGCGGGTCATCGAGTAGAGAGCGGCGGTCCGGCGCTCACGCTGGCGCGAGGCCTCCGCCTGCGCCCGGACACGCGTGGTGAGCGTGCTGATCACGATCGCCACGACCAGCATGACCGCGAACGTGATGAAGTACTGGGTGTCGGATACCGCGAAGGTCAGGTAGGGCGCGACGAAGAAGAAGTCGAAGGCCGCCACGCTGAGGATCGACACCAGGATGGAAGGCCCCCGCCCGAGGCGCCAGGCCGCCAGCACGGTGCCCAGGAGGTACACCATGATGAGATTGGCGGGCGCGAAGCGGGGGAACATGAGCGAGGCCACCCCGGTGCAGACCGCCACGACCCCGGCGGCCTTGGCGTAGCCAGTCCAGTCTACGGGCGGCGCGGGGCGTTCCGTCGGAGGGGGCTGCGGCCCCTCGCGCTCGCCGGTGATGACATTGACGTCGATGTCGCCGCTCTGGCGCACGAGGTCGTTGACCACCGAGCCGAACAGGAGCTCTCGCCAGCGGGGGCGCGCAGGCTTCCCGAGGACGATCCGGGTGACGTTCCGGCGGCGCGCGTACGTGAGGACCTCCGCGGCGACGTCGTGCCCCGACAGCGTGGCCGTCTCCGCGCCGAGCTGCTCGGCCAGGCGGAGGGTCTGAACGATGCGGTCCCGGTCCGCGGCCGAGAGGCGAGCGGTGGCCGGCGTCTCCACGTTGACGACCACCCACTCGGCCCGCAATCCGGCGGCCATCCGCCGAGCGGCCCGCACGACGCGCGCGGCGAAGGGGCTCGGGCTGACGCAGACCAGGATGCGCTCGGCCACTGGCCACACGCCGGGGACGGCGTGATCGCGGCGGTAGGTCTCCATCTGGGCGTCCACGCGGGCCGCCGTGGTCCGGAGCGCCAGCTCCCGGAGTGCGATGAGATTGCCCTTCCGGAAGAACCGCCGGACGGCTTCACCGGCCTGCTCGGGAACGTAGACCTTCCCGTCCCGCAGGCGCTGGATCAGATCGTCCGGAGGCAGGTCCACCAGCTCGACCTCGGCCGCCTCTTCCAGGATCGAGTCCGGGACCGTCTCCCGCGTGGGCACCTCGGTCACGCGCGCGACGACGTCGTTCAGGCTCTCGAGATGCTGGACGTTCAGGGTCGTGTAGACGTCGATCCCCGCGGCGAGAAGCTCCGTGACGTCCTGCCAGCGTTTGGCGTGGCGGGAGCCGGGGGCGTTCGTGTGCGCCAGCTCGTCGACGAGGATGAGGGCCGGGCGGCGGGCGAGGGCAGCATCGAGGTCGAACTCGCGGAGCGTCGTGCCACGGTACTCGACCGTGCGCGGCGGCAACCGCTCGAGTCCGGGAAGGAGCGCCTCCGTCTCGGCTCGGCCGTGCGTCTCGACCCAGCCGATGGCCACGTCGACGCCGGCGGCCTGCTGAGCGCGCGCGGCCTCCAGCATCGCGTAGGTCTTGCCGACGCCGGCGGCGGCCCCGAAGAAGACCTTGAGCTTTCCACGACTCTGGCGGGCCTCTTCCTCCCGGACTCGTGCCAGAAGCGCGTCGGGGTCCGGGCGAGGATCCAGGTGGGGGTCCTTCACGCCTGCAGTCTAGCCGACGAGGTCTCGCGCGGCTCACGTGTTGCGGACGCGACGGGTGGCCCGGGACTGTCGCCGTCGGTCCCCCGGGCTCTCACCGCAAGGTGATAGGGCACATCGATCACGATGACTCCCCGGCGGAACAGCATGGCGCCCTTGATCAGCAAGGCCGTCTGGTTGTGGAGGAGCTGCTGCCACCAGCGGACGGGCACGAACTCGGGCAGGACGATGGTGATCAGCGTGTCCGGAGCCTCCTGCTGGAGGCGGTCCACGTACTCGAGCAGCGGGCCGATCACGGAGCGATAGGGTGATCGAAGGACCACGAGAGGCATGCTGCTCGCCCACTTGGCCCAGCGCTGCTCCAGCCTGCGCCTACTCTCGGCGTCGACCTCGATGTAGACCGCTTGCGCGCTCGGGGACATGGCCCGGGCGTACCGGACCGCTCCCAGTACGCCGCGGTGGACGTCGCCGACCAGGACGAGGACGTGATGAGGTTCGGGAGGCAGCTCCTGTGATTCCAATCCCTCGAGGGACAGCTGACCCGCGACGTCGTCGTAGTGTCGACGGATGGTCACGAGGAGGAGCACCAGCAGCGGGATGAGCAGGATCACGAGCCAGGCACCATGCGTGAACTTGGTCGTGGCGATGATCAGCGCGACGATGCCGGTCGTCACCGCGCCCGCGCCGTTCAGCACGGCCCGCATCGGCCAGCGAGGCCCTCGCTCACGAAACCAGAAGCGCACCATTCCGAGTTGGGAGAGCGTGAAGGACACGAAGACGCCGATGGCGTAGAGCGGGATCAGTGCATGTGTCTCCGCGCGGAACACGACGAGCAAGAGGGCGCTGAGGACGGCCAGGATGATGATGCCGTTCGAGAATGCCAGTCGATCCCCCCGGCTGGAGAACTGACGTGGCATGAACCGGTCGCGAGCCATGAACGACGAGAGCCGCGGGAAGTCCGCGAAGCTGGTGTTCGCCGCGATGACCAGGATCAGCGTGGTCAGGGCCTGTACGAGGTAGTAGAGGACGCTGCCTCCGCCGAACACACGGCGAGCCAGCTGTGAGTTGACGGTCTCATGGCCGGTCGGCGTCAGGCCGAAGCCGTTCGCGAGGAACGTGATCCCGACGAACAGTCCGATCAGCACGGCTCCGAGTAGCACGAGTACCTGCCGGGCGTTCTGGGCCTCCGGCGGTCGGAAGGCTGGTACCCCGTTCGAAACGGCCTCGATCCCCGTGAGAGCGACGCAACCGGACGCGAAGGCACGGAGGATCAGGAACAGCGTCAGCTCCTGGGCACCGGTCTCGGGGAGCATCCCTGGCGCGGCAAGCTCACTCCCCGAGCCCGCTCGCGCCCAGACGACGGCACCCCAGCCGATCATGAGGACGTAGGACGCGATGAACGCGTACGTCGGGATGGCGAACAGGCGCCCGGATTCGCGGACGCCGCGCAGGTTCGCGACCGTGATCCCGAGCACCCCGAGGACGCAGAGCTCGACCCGATACGGATAGAGGGTCGGTAGGGCGGACGTGACGGCGGCGATCCCCGCGGCGACGCTCACCGAGACGGTGAGCACGTAATCCGTCAGCAAGGCCGCACCCGCAACGAGACTGGGGTACGTGCCGAGGTTCTCCCGACTGACGATGTAGGCGCCGCCCGCGCTCGGGTAGGCGAGGATCGTCTGTCGGTAGGAGCTCACCACGATGGCTATGAGTACCGCGATGCCCAGCGAGATCGGCATCCCGACGTGGAGCGCCCCGGTGCCGGCCAGCGCGAGGATGAGGAGGATCTCCTCCGTGGCGTACGCACTCGACGAGAGAGCGTCCGAGGCGAACACGGCCAGGCCGGTCGCTCGCCCAAGCCGCTCGTGCATCTCGTGCGACGTGGGAATCGGTCGACCGAGAACGGCGCGTTTGAGGGTCTGCATCGACACGGGCGGGCTACCTCACGAGACCCGCGCGGTGAAGGTCGGGCTGGACCGAATGGCCAGTCTGAGCATTGCCGCCGCCACGACCAGCGCGCGCTGCTCGTCTCCGCTGAGCCCCTCCTCGTCGCCTTCCCAGAGGTCGAGCCAGAGGGGCTCCGGGTCCCCCGCGAGGCGAAGCCGTCCGCCGCCTTCGGGTAGCCGGAAGCCACGTCGACCGAGCCGATGGTCCCGCTCGTTGCCGAGCAGAGTGCGTGGATCCAGGGCGGTTGTCGGTGTCGGCCGGGTGGCGTAGTCCGCCGGCGCGGCGGCGACCACCCGATCGTCGGCGCGCCGGAGCACGAGGGCCTCGAGCCGAAACGCACGCCGGAGATCCTCGAGCACCACGTCCAGCGACGCTCCCGGCGTCAAGCTCGCGGCGAGCCGCTCGAGCGCGTCGATGTCGTCGCGCGCCCGACCGAGCATCTCGGACGAGCGCGCCCGGCGACGCCCGAATGCGGCGGCGATCAGCCCGGCGACGGCCAGCACGACGAAGGCGACGATGTCGTCCGGCCGGTCGATGGTGAGCGTCAAGTAGGGCTCGGTCAGGAAGAAGTTGAGGCTGAGCGCGGACACGACGGCCGTCGCGAGCCCGGCGGTGCGCCCGCCGACCTCCGCCACGACGATTGTCAGCACCAGGAAGCCGAAGGCGAGGTTCGACGCCGACGTGAGCGTCCGGAAGGGAATCAGGACCACCCCGAGCACGATTGCGCCAAGGGGGCCGATCGCGATCCACACGGACTCGGAGTCCTGACGAGCCATGTTGCGCGACTCCACGCTGCGCGGGTCACCGGGGCCCGTTCAGCCTCGTAGCATGCCCTTCGTGTTCACGCGCCTGCCAACGCCGGGACAGGCGTCTTCTTGAGTCTTGCATGGGTAGGTGCCCGACGTACGTAGACCACCCGGGTCATGCGCGGACGGTGTGTGAACGCCGTGCCCCCCGATCGGGACCAGCCCGCACGAGAAGATAGGCTAGATGGCAGGCCGTGTCGAGATCGAACGCGCGCAGGGTCGTATCGCGGTACTGGACCGTGTCCGGCCTTCCTTCGTTCATCGTTTCCGTCACCGGTGTCACTTTCGACGCCCTAGCCTACGCTGGCCCACTTGCGAACGGCAAGGAACCGGCCAGGCAGGTGCGGCGGGCTGGTCTTCGGACGTGGGCCGTGGAGACACTCGAACCCCGGCGGCCGCTGCGGTGGCCGTGCCTCCTACCATCGCGAGCACGACGAGACCCAGGGTGTCGTCGAGGACGGCGGCGCCGTGGACGAGCCGCGAGAGCGGCCGCGACGAAGACGTGGACGAGCGGGGGCTTGGGCTGAATCAGCCCACGCGGACGCCAAGCCCCCGAGGACGGCGGGCGTCACTGCCCATGCCGAATCTGGTTTGGCGTCCAGTCGTCATGGGTGCACCAACAACACCGGGGTTGGCTCCCGGCCTATCCCGGAGGCCCGAGGATCATCAGCCCGGGACAAACAGCGCGTCGGCGGATGGGGTACTACCCTCGGTCACGGCCGCGCGTCACTGCAGGGCAAGGTCGGCCACGAACGCAGAGCCGCGATCGGAAAGCTCGAGCGGCCTGCCGTCGTCGGTGCGCGCTTCGACCGGTGGCGGGGCGAAGAGCCGCGACATCCGAGCCGAACGCCTGCCGTGCTCGGGCATGGCGCCCAGTAGGGCGTCCGGGCAGCCTTGGCGTCGTCGGAGGTCAAGGCTGCCCGGACCGGTGATCATCCCTGGTCGCTCTTCCTGATGAAGCGGTGTCCGTTCTCGCACGCCCGCCACTGTGGGCGGACACGCCTGGACGGGGCCCCGCAGCAGCTGCACGGCACACTCGGCTCGAATCCGTTTCCCGCCTTCGGCGCTGCAGCCTTCACTGCCCTCTCGGCCGGCTTCTTGCCCATTGCTCACCTCCGGGTGCTGCGATCGACGCAGTTGCCTGCCATCCTGCGGTTCGTCGGTGTCCGCATTGCAGGCGGCACGCGCTCGCCCTGTAAGTTGTAGCGCGCGCGACGTCAAACTGGCGTCAATCCGGAGGAGGGAGGCGTAAAGAAGCGGTCAAGATGTGTCGAGAAGGTTCCGGGCGTCCTGCGCGGCGCCGCGTCTCTGACTCTCTTGCTCCAGCACCGTGCGGATGGCCGGCTGGGTGTCCATCGCGACCCGCAGGTCATCGCGATGCAGTCTGTAGAGTGTGCACGGGGTGACGGCTGTGACCGTCGCGTTGCGCAGCTGACGGGCGCTCAGCAGCGCCGTCTCGCCAAAGAACTCGCCAGCCTTCAGGGTGGCTAGGTCCCGCGATGCACCCTGCTCTTCGCGCGATATCCGGACCACGCCGTGGGCGATGAAGTACATGTGGTCGCCGGCCTCTCCCTGCTGGATGATCACCTGACCCTCGGGAACGAGCTGCAGCTGCATGCGGACCGCGATGTTGGCCAGATCTGCCGGCGCAATGTCCTGAAACCAGGGCATCCGCTGTACCAGCGCGACCGGCTCCAGCTTGAGCTTCGAGACATCGTGCCCTTGCAGGCTGCACAGCTCGTCGGCGATGACACTGGTCAGGCGCTCCGCGACGGGCGGGGGAAGGGTCCCGTGCTCGGCCTGCTGCGCGATGGCGTCGGCCTCGGCGCCGAGCAGCACTCGCCGCGCGAGGCGCTCCTGCATGTCGGTGATCCAGTCCGGATAGCGCTCGGCAATCTGATCCAGGGTGTGCTGGGCCCTGTCGTATCGCTGCTGGTACCGGCGGCGCAGGCCGTCTACCACGGCCGCCGGGGTGGCGGCGATGCGGCCCAGGGTGTCGAGCATGTCGAGCACGCGCCGGCTGCTGTGGTGCCGGGCCGCCGTCACCTCGTAGTCCAGCGCGACGCGGTGCCAGTGCAGCCGCTCCTCCAGGGGCGCCAGCCCGCCGATGCGGTGAATCCAGCTCAGCATCTTGTCTTGCAGGTGCCGGAGGGTGGAGCGGCGGTGGTCCACTTCCTGGAACCGCCCGTAGCGGACCGCGTCGACCTGGAGCTCGAGCGCCTGGAGCAGGTGCCTGAGGGCGCGCTCGCTCAGGTGGCCGCGGTCGAAGAGGTCGACGTAGAAGGATTTCTCTTCGGCGAGGGCGCGCAGCGCGAGGAGGGCGAGCTGCCTGTCATCGTCGACCAGCTCCGTGGCGTAGAGGCTCTCGATTGCCGCCGTGATGCCGTCGAGCTGCTTCGTGTATTGACGCTCCAGGCGCATCGTGACGGGGGCCGAGCACAGATCGCTGGCACGCAACTCCGGCAAGCGCTCCACGGCGCGACGCTTGGCGGCGAAATCTCCTTCCAGTCCCGCCAGGCGGTCGGCTATCAGCGGGCGGTCCAGCCCCAGCCGGCGCACCAGCGGCTCGATGGTGAGCCCCTGGGCGAGGAGCGTGAACAGGACCGCTCCCATCGTCAGGGTGACGAAGAGGTCACGGTGCTGGAATGGCGGCAGGCTCAAGACGATCGCGAGGGCAATGGCGCCCCGTAGCCCGCCCCAGAAGATGACCGCGCGGTATGCGCCCGGCATCGGCTCGGCGCCCGGCAGCCGCTGCACGAGCGGCATGAGCCCGTAGATCACGGCGCCGCGCGAGATCAGCAAGGCCACGACCACCCAGAACAACACGCCCAGGGTTGCCTGCAGGGGGGATGGCTCCACCCGCAGCCCCACCAGGAGAAAGATCAAGGCGTTGGCGACGAAGGCGACGTACTCCCAGAAGCTCTCAAGGTAATGGCGCACGGCACGCGAGATCTTCATCCGGCCCCAGCCGCCGATGGTCAGGCCGGCCGCGATCGTGGCCATGACGCCGCTGACGTGCAGGACCTCCTCCGCAACCAGGTACGACACGTAGGCGAGCACGGTCGTCAGCGTGATCTCGATGAAGCGATCCTCCACCTTGCCGAGCGCGTAGCCGGTGAGTAGGCCCAGGAGCCAGCCCACGGCGAGCCCACCCACGAACATGACCACGAAGTCGACGGCGCCTTGAAGGATCAGCCTGCCCGACACGGTGCCGGCGAGGACCACCCCGAGCAACAGCCGCGCGAGCACGATCGACGTGGCGTCGTTGAACAGGCTCTCCCCCTCCACCAGCACCCGGAGTCGCTGCGGCGCACCGAGCCGTCCGAAGAGAGCGACCACTGCGACCGGATCGGTGGCGCTGAGAATGGCGCCCAGTAGGAGGGCCGCTGCGATGGGAATCGGCGTCGTCAGCGCGACTACCAGTCCGATGACCAGGGTGGACAGCAGCAGCCCGGGTCCGGCCAGGACGAGCACGGAGCCGAGGTTCTCGCGCAGCTGTCGAGCGTCGAGGTTGAACGCCGCTTCGAAGGTGAGCGTCGGCAGAAAGACGTAGAAGATCAGCGCCGAAGAGAGCTCGAGGTCCCGCGGCACTCCCAGCACGTGGGGATAGGCCCGCGCCACCGCGCCCATGGCGATGCCGATCAGGACGAGCACGACAGTAAAGGGAAGCTTCAGATAGCGGGTCACCGCCCGCGTCACCGTGGCGATCAGGAGCAGGGTGACGACGGCGCCAACGACGGCAGCGGTGTAGGACGTCGAGTGCATGGTCGTGAATGGTTCAGAGTCGGGTGTGCGGAGTCACGGCAAGCTGCGCCCCGATGGGCGACCGATTGGCGGGGGCGAGGCAAAGGCCCATATTGGGCCCACGGACGACACGAATCCTCTACCGCAGCGCGAGATGCTCGACGATTGGTCCGAGCGCTAGCACCGGCAAGTAGCCGAGGGCGCCGACGACGAGGACGATGACGATCACGAGCCCGGCGAAGAGCACGCTGTCGGTCGGCAGCGTCCCGTCGGTCACCGGCTTGCGCCGCTGCTGGGCAAATTGGCCGGCGAGCGCGAGGGCCGGAATCCCGAGGCCGAAGCGGCCCAGGATCATCGCCAGCGCTGTGGTGATGTTGTAGAAAGGGGTGTTGGCGCTCAGGCCGGCGAAGTTCTGCCCATTGTTGGCCATCGAGGTCGTGTACGCCACCAGGATCTCACTCAACCCATGGGGACCGCTGTTCGTCGTGAGGCCCGCGAGCCCCGCACCGGTGGTCAGCGCCACCGCGGTGAGGGGCAGAACGACGAGGGGTGCGACCACGGCGTAAAGCGCGATGAGCTTCATCTCGCTCACGGTGAGCTGCTTGCCGAGGTACTCCGGGGTGCGGCCGATCATGAGGCCGGCGGCGAACACGCCGACCAGGGCGATCAGCACGAGGCTGTAGAGGCCCGTGCCAAGCCCGCCGAAGACCACCTCGCCGAGCAGCATGTTGACGATGGTCACCAGGCCTCCAATCGGCGTGTAGCTGTCGTGCATGGAATTGTAGGAGCCGGTGGCGCCGTTGGAGGTCGTGACGGCGGCCAGCACGGAGCCGCTGATCCCGAATCGAGTCTCCTTGCCCTCCATGTGTCCCCCGGCCTGCGCCATGTTCTCGGTCTGGTCGACACCCTGGCGGGCCAGGAAGTGACCGCGCTGCTCGGCGACGTGACACACGATGAGACCGCCGACGAACAAGGTCAGCATGACCCAGAAGAGCACCCAGCCCTGCCGGGGCCGCTCGGTCATACGGCCGAAGGTGTAGGTGAGGGAGGCGGGCAGCACCGCGATGGCGAGCATCTCGAGGAGATTCGTTAGGGGAGTCGGGTTCTCGAACGGGTGAGCCCCGTTCACGTTGAAGAAGCCGCCGCCGTTCGTGCCGAGATTCTTGATCGGCTCGAGCGTGGCGACCGGGCCCATCGCGATGAGCTGCTCGCCCAGAATGACCTTCTTCGTGGTTGGCTGCCCCTTCTCGTCGAGGACCGGCTTTGCCTCCGCGTTCAGGACGGGCTCGCCGTACTCCACCGGCTGCACGACGGGGACCTTCACATAGGGCGCGAAATTCAGGGGCACACCCTGCCACACGAGGATCGGAGCGGTCACCAGCGAGAGCGGCAGCAGGACCCACAGCAACCCGCGCGTCACGTCGACCCAGAAGTTTCCGAGGAGGCTCGTGTGCTGGCGAGCCAGGCCCCGGATGAACGCGATGCCCACCGCAAGACCGGCCGCACCGGCCAGGAAGTTCTGCGACGCGAGCCCGAACACCTGGCTGAAGTAGCTCATCGTGGTTTCGCCACCGTACGCCTGCCAGGTCGTGGTGGTCGCGAAGCTGACCGCGGTGTTCATGGCGAGGTCGGGGGCGACGGGGCCCGGCTGGTACGCGGGGTCGAAGGTGTGAAACACCGGCTGCAACCGCAGCACTGCGTAGAGCAGCAGTGTCCCGCCGAAGCCGAACAGGAGAAAGCACCCGGCATAGCGCTTCCAGTCCATCTCCGCCGCCGCATCGACGCCGGCGAGGCGGTAGATGGCCCGTTCCAGCGGTCGCAGCACCGGGTCGAGCCAGGTCCGCTCGCCGCTGAAGACGCAGGCGAGATAGGCGCCGACCGGCTTGACCAGTAGCGCGACGATCAGCAGGAACACGCCGTACTGGACGGCGCTCGCCGGGCTCATGGCCTGTCCGCTGGACGATCCGTCTACGAGGCTCGGGACTTGATGGTCGCCGTCCGTCGCGCGGGCCCGGGACCTCCCGATCGGGGGCCCGGCTGACGGCGGCGATCAGCCCACGCCGACCAGTCCACGTCCAGGGCTGCCGCCACGTAGACCGTCGAAGTGGTGCCCGTCACGGCGCCCACCAGAATCACGAAGCCGAAGTTCTCCAGAGACTCACCGCCGAACAAGAACAGCATCCCCGCCGACATGACTATGGTCGCGACGGTCAGCACCGTTCGAGATAGGGTCTGATTGACCGCAAGATTCACCTGCTCGGCGAAGGTGACCCTCGTGGGTAGTTTACCGGCCCGGATCTCCCGCAGCCGGTCGTACATCACGATCCGGTCATTCACGGAGAACCCGATCACTGTCAGCAGGGCGGCCAGGACCGTCAGGGAGAACTCTCGGTTCGTCAGGGAGAGCGCCCCCAGGCAGATGAGCACGTCGTGCCCCAAGCTCACGATCGTCACCACCCCGCCTCTGAGGTCGAAGCGCATCCAAACGTAGAGGAGGATCCCACCGAGCGCGGCGAGCACCGCGTAGACGGCTTGCCTGCGTAGCTCCGATCCGATCTGGGGCCCGACCGACTCCACACGCCGAATCTCCGGCGCGGTTGCCCCGTCGGAGCCCAGCGCGTTGACTATCCGGCGACTGAGCTCGGCGGTGTCGGTCGAGCTGAGGTGAGTGCGGATGAGGACGTCTCGCGGATCGTCGAAGACCTGGATGATGCTTTCGCCGAGCCCTACCGCGGTCAGGCGCGAGCGGATCGCCGCGACCGGAGCGGGCTGGGCCAGTCGCAGCTCCACCAGCGTCCCGCCGGTGAAGTCGATGTCGTATTGCAGTCCTCCTTTGACGATCATTGAGCCGACCCCGAGCAGCATGACGGCGATGGACAAGGCATAGGCCCAGCGCCGCTTTCCGATGAAGTCGTAGGCTGGGTTCGTGAATATCGTCAGCACGCCGCTCACCTCCGGCTCAAGAGCAGGTCAAGAAGTGAACCTGTGTGTCCCGGCGATAGGGTTTGCCTACCGACGACTTCTGGTTCCCCGGGCTCGCTTGCCGGCATGCCTCGTGCGCGCGCGTCGTCACCCCGGACTGCCGACCCGCGCGGCATGGAATGGGACAAGGGCGTCGCGCTTCGGGTCGGGGTTAGCTCACGCCCCAACAAACACGGGCACCGGGCTCTCCTTGAGGACCGCCCGCGTCACCGAGGTGAAGAAAAGATCGCGGACGGGATGATATCCCTGGGCGCCCATCACGATCAGACGGGGCCGCTGGCGACGGACCTCATCCAGGATGAGTGCGGCCGGCGCGGCCTTGGACGCCAGCGGCTGGAGAGCGACGCGCAGGCCGTGAGCGGTGAGGAACTTGCCCGCCGGGTGGAGCCGCGCCTCGGCCCGAGCCAGGTCATGGTCGATGGCCAGAAGGCAGACGGGCTCGTCGCCAGCCAGACCGAGAAGCGCGAACGTCTGGAGCGTGCGCGCGACTTCCCGACCGCTCCCGTATGCGACCAGCACACCGCTGCCGGCGGCCGGCTCGCGGGGTACGACCACCACCGGGCGCGGGCTTTCGCGGAGCACCTTGCTGAGGGTCGCATCGGGCTGGTCCTGCGTCTCGAACTGGAAGTGGGTCTCCCGGCCAAGCACAACCACATCACATCCGAATGCTTCGGAGACGATCTGGTCGTGCGGTGCGCCGATGTCTTCCACCACGGAGCACTGCACCCGCGCCGTGTTGCAGCGCTCGTGGAACGCGGTGAGGAGCTGGAGGACCTGCCGGTGCGCGTCCGCCAACCGGATTTCGTCGCGCTGGCGTTTGAACGCCGTGCCCCCGAATGACACGGGCTCGGGGCTCGTGATGGACGGCTTGTCGAGGATGCCGAGCCCGATCAGCTCGGCGTCGAAGCGACGGGCCCACTCGATGGCGAGCGTAGCCGCCGCCGCGCCGTGAGCGGAGCCGTCCATGGCGACCAGTGCCCGGCGGATCATCGTCATCCCCGCGCGGCGGCGTCGAGCGCGAGATTCAGCCGCAGCACGTTGACTCGAGGCTCCCCGAGGATCCCCAGCTGCCGGCCCTCGATGTGCTGCTCCACCAAGCGGCGCACCTGCGCCGGATCCATCCCGCGCGCCTTGGCCACCCGCGGCACCTGATAGAGCGCGGCGGCCGGGCTAATGTCCGGGTCGAGCCCGCTCCCCGACGCGGTCACCAGGTCGACGGGGATCAGCGTCGTGTTGCCGGGATCTGCCTCGCGCAGGGCGTCGATCCGCGCCTTCGCGGCGGCATGGAACGCCGGATTGATGGGGCCGAGGTTGGAGCCGGACGAGGCACCCGCATTGTAGGCGAATGGCGCCGTGGCGGAGAGGCGACCCCAGAAGTACTTCGGATCGTCGAAGGGTTGCCCGATGAGCGCGGAACCCACCGGCTTCCCATCGCGCAGGATCAGGCTGCCGTTGGCTTGCGCGGGGAAGATGATCTTGGCGACGCCGGTCACGACGAGCGGATATACCACGCCCGTGACCAGGCTGAGCAGGACCAGGACGATGATGGCGGGCTTGAGCTGATCCATGTTCGAGGGCTCCTCCGTCTGATCCGCTACGCCCAGCCGAGGGCGACCAGGATCAGGTCGATGAGCTTGATGCCGAGGAAGGGCAGGATGATCCCGCCGACGCCGTAGACCCAGAGGAACCGGCGGAGCACCGCGGACGCCCCCATGGGTCGGTAGCGCACGCCCCGGAGCGCCAGGGGGACGAGGGCGATGATGATCAGCGCGTTGAAGATGACAGCGGAGAGGATCGCGCTCTGGGGCGTGGCCAGCCCCATGACGTTGAGGGTGTTCAGCACGGGATAGGTGGTCGCGAACGCCGCCGGGATGATCGCGAAGTACTTCGCGACGTCATTGGCGATGCTGAACGTCGTGAGCGCCCCCCGGGTCATCAGCATCTGCTTGCCGGTCTCCACGACCTCGATGAGCTTGGTGGGGTTCGAGTCGAGGTCGACCATGTTCCCGGCTTCCTTGGCGGCCTGGGTGCCCGAGTTCATGGCCACCGCCACGTCGGCCTGGGCGAGGGCGGGCGCGTCATTCGTGCCATCGCCCGTCATGGCGACGAGCCGGCCCCCGGCCTGGAGCTCGCGGATCAGCTTGAGCTTGGCCTCCGGGGTCGCCTGCGCCAGAAAGTCGTCGACACCAGCCTCGGCCGCGATCGCGGCCGCGGTGAGCGGATTGTCGCCGGTGATCATGATGGTCTTGATGCCCATGCGGCGCAGCTCACCGAAACGCTCCCGGATCCCGCCCTTGACGATGTCCTTGAGCTCGACCACCCCGAGCACCCGGGGGCCGTCGGCCACGACGAGGGGCGTGGCGCCCCGCTTCGCGACGCCGTCGACGGCGGTACGCACCGGCGCGGGGAACTCCCCGCCGAGTGCGCGGACGTGTGCTTCGATGGCGTCGGCCGCACCCTTGCGTACCTGGCGGCCGTTGAGGTTGACGCCGCTCATCCGCGTCTGGGCGGTGAAGGGCACGAAGGTCGCGCCCAGCCCCTGGACGTCTCGCTCCCGGATCCCGTACTTCTCCTTGGCCAGAACGACGATGCTGCGCCCCTCCGGCGTCTCGTCGGCCAGCGACGCAAGCTGGGCCGTGTCAGCGAGGTCGCGCTCGGCCACTCCCGAGGTGGGGACGAACGCCGTGGCCTGTCGATTCCCGAGGGTGATCGTTCCCGTCTTGTCGAGCAGCAGCACGTCCACGTCACCTGCCGCCTCGACCGCGCGGCCGGACATGGCAATGACGTTGGCCTGCGCCATCCGGTCCATACCCGCGATCCCGATGGCCGACAGTAACCCGCCGATGGTCGTCGGGATGAGGCACACCAGGAGGGCGACCAAGACGGTCACGGTCACGGGCGTCCCCTGACCCGCGACCGTCACGCTGTAGATGGAATACGGCAGCAGGGTGGCGGTGGCGAGCAGGAAGATGATGGTGAACCCCGCCAGCAGGATGTTGAGCGCGATCTCGTTCGGTGTCTTCTGGCGCTTCGCGCCCTCCACCATGGCGATCATGCGATCGAGGAAGGCCTCGCCGGGGTTCGCGCTGATCCGCACCATCAACCAGTCTGACAGGACCCGCGTGCCGCCCGTGACCGCGCTCCGGTCGCCGCCGCTCTCCCGGATCACGGGCGCGCTCTCGCCGGTGATCGCGCTCTCGTCGACCGACGCGACGCCTTCGATGACCTCGCCGTCGCCGGGGATCACGTCGCCGGTCTCCACCAGAACGACGTCCCCCTTCCGCAGGGCGCTCGCCGTGACGGCCACGACGCCGGCTCCCCGCTCTGGCTTCAGGAGCTTCTTCGCCTGGACGTCGCGGCGAGTTCGGCGCAGAGCCTCCGCCTGGGCCTTCCCCCGTCCCTCGGCCATCGCCTCGGCGAAGTTGGCGAACAGGACCGTGAACCAGAGCCACACGCTCACCCAGAAGATGAAGCCGGCGGGGGCCTCACCCTTTCCGACGAGGGCCTGGATGAACAGCCCCGAGGTCAGGATGCTCCCGACGTAGACCACGAACATCACGGGATTGCGGACCTGGACTCCGGGGGTGAGCTTCCGGAAGGAATCGACCACGGCCCTCCAGACGATGGGACCCTCGAAGAGGGGGCGCGACTTCGCGTACGTTGGCATGTTGATGCCTCTCTTTACTTGACGGACGTCATCATGAGGTGCTCGACGATCGGTCCCAGCGCGAGCGCGGGGATGAACGTCAGCGCCCCGACGAGCACGACCACGCCGATGAGGAGCGCGGCGAAGAGCGGCGTGTGAGTGGGCAAGGTACCTGGGCCGGCCGGCACGACCTTCTTGCGCGCCAGCGAGCCCGCGATCGCGAGCGTCGGGATGGCTAGCCAGTACCGCGCGAAAAGCATCGCGAACCCGAGCGCGGTGTTGTAGAAGGGCGTGTTCGCGCCGAGCCCGGCGAAGGCGCTGCCGTTGTTGTTGCTGGCCGAGGAGAACGCATAGAGGACCTCGCTGAAGCCATGGGCGCCGGGGTTGAAGATCGTCGCCGTCCCGCCCGGGCTCACGACGGCGATCGCGGTGCAGATCGTGACGAGGGCCGGCGGGATCAGGATGACAAGCGCCGCCATCTTCATCTCATAGGCCTCGATCTTCTTGCCGAGGTACTCCGGCGTCCGCCCGACCATCAGCCCAGCCACGAAGACCGCGATGATGGCGAAGACCAGCATGCCGTAGAGGCCGGAGCCGACTCCGCCGTAGACGACCTCGCCGAGCTGCATGAGCCACATGGGCACGAGCCCGCCGAGCGGGGTGAAGGAATCGTGCATGGAGTTCACGGAGCCATTGGAGGCCGAGGTCGTCGCCGTGGCCCACAGGGCGGAGTTGGCGATCCCGTACCGTACCTCCTTGCCCTCCATGTTCCCGCCCGCCTGGAGGGCGCTCGCCTGGTGATCGACCCCGAGCCACGCGAGCGTGTTGCCGCGCTGCTCGGCCACCACGCACACGGCGAGCAGGACGACGAAGATGACCGTCATCGCCGCCAGGACCGCCCAGCCCTGGCGGGTGTCCCCGACCATGGCGCCGAACGTGTAGCAGAGGGCGGCCGAGATCACGAGGATTGCGAGCACCTCGAAGAAGTTGGACAGTGGCGTCGCGTTCTCGAACGGGTGCGCCGAGTTCACGTTGAAGAATCCGCCGCCATTGGTGCCGAGCTGCTTGATGGCGACCTGGGACGCCGCGGGCCCAACGGCCAGGACCTGCTCGCTCAGGGTCGCCTTCGTCATCTTCGGCTGACCCTTCTCGTCGAGGACCGGCTTGCCGTCCTTGTCGGTCTCCGGCACGTCGTACTGAGTGGGCTGGACGACCGCGACCTTCGCGTATGCGCCGAAGGTCTGGACGACGCCCTGAGAGACGAGGACGAGCGCGAGCACGAACGAGAGGGGCAGCATGATGTAGAGCGTCGTCCGCGTGAGATCGACCCAGAAGTTGCCGATCGTCTCGGCGGAGCGCCGCGCGAGCCCGCGGACGAAGGCCGCCAGCGTGGCCATCCCAGCGGCGGCCGAGACGAAGTTCTGCACGGTCAGCCCCAGCATCTGGGTCAGGTAGCTCATGGTCGTCTCGCCACCGTAGCCCTGCCAGTTCGTGTTGGTGCCGAAGCTGACAGCGGTGTTGAACGACGAATCGGGCGACACGGCACCGAGTCCCTCCGGGTTCAGGGGCAGGACGCCCTGGAGCCGCTGGAGCGCGTAGACGACCAGGATGCCCACGAAGTTGAACAGGAGCATAGCGATCGCATACGCCTTCCAGCCTTGCTCGGCGTCGGGCCGGATGCCGGCGACCCGGTAGATCAATCGCTCGAGCCATCCGAGCGCTCGGTCGAGGCCGATCCGCTGGCCCTGGTAGACGCGGGCCATGTAGGCGCCGAGTGGCTTCGCTAACAGGAGGAGGACGACGACATAGAGCACGAGCTGGAAGACGCCGCTCCCGGTCACGAGAACACCTCCGGCTTCAGCATCGCCACGACGAGGTAGACGAGCAGGCCGATCGACACGAGCCCGCCAATCACGTAGAGAATGGGCATGTCAGCCTCCCGCTATAGGCGGTCGCAGAGCACAACCAGGCCCCAGGACAGGGCCAGAAATCCGAGAGTGAGCCCGATGTAGAGAACGTCTTGCACGTCATGCCTCCTTCGGCACGGGCGTGAATGCACGCGGCAGGCAGGTGGAGTGACCGGTTCGAGAACCGCAAGGGCGGTGCCACTCGGTCGACCGATCAGCAACGGTAGCCATGTCGAGCGCATAGCAACGTGAACGCCCCGGGGTGGGCCGCTTCTGTGGGGCGCTGGCACCCCAGACCAGGACGGGCGTTGCGACAGTCGTCATGTGAATACACCGGAGGGTCATCGTAGCCCGGCTCAGTACGTGAAGACCAGTCCGAGGGTGCCAATTACCTGGGTCCGGTCCCCGTTATTGATGGCCGTCAGGTTGTCGTCGAGGTAGAGCACCTGGACGCCGCCCTTGACCAGCCACTTGCCGAACGCCGGCGGGATGAAGGCGAGCGGCACGGAGACACTGACCCCGCCCGAGAAGTAGCCGAAGGTCTCGTCCGAGCCGGTGTTGAACTCGTAGTAGTCGCTGAGGCTCAGGCCGACCGCGAGGGGGACGGAGACGGCCACCGGGTAGGCGGACTCGGCGAAGAAGGTGTAGCCGGGGGCGATGCCGATCTGGGCGTAGACGCCCTTCTGGCTGCCGGCGTCGGCCTGACCGTCGAGCTCGAAGGCGACGAGGAAGCTCGGGTTCAGGGCGAAGGGTCCGAGGAGCTTCGCGTCGTTGTACGACACCCCCAGTGCCAGCTCCTGAACGGTGCCGAACGCGTTATTGGGGCTGGTGTAGGCGGTGTAGAGCGCGTACGTCGTGAGGTCGTCCCAGAGGACGGCGGAGAGCCGGACGTAGCCGTCGAACTCGTACCAGATCTTGGGATCCGAGGCCGTCGGGCTGTCGGAGCCGGTGGGCCCCGTCTGCAGGCTGTTCCAGATCCCGCCCGTCAGCGAGAGCGACGTCAAGGCGCCGGCCTGGTCGACGAGCTTGAGGGAGACCTCGCCGTAGGGCTGAAGGATGAGGTCCTCGGTTTCCTGCTTGATGCCCCGGAAGAAGTAGGCGGAGGTCCAGTCCATCCCCGCGTTGATGGAGACGCGGCCGGTATTCGGGCCCTTGGTCTCCTCAGCCGGCTTCGCCTCTGAGACCGGCTTCGTCTCCGCCGCCGGGGTGGCGGGGGGCGTTGCGGCTGGGGTCGTCTGGGCGAAGACGGGCGCGGCGGCCAGCACGACGCTCAGCGCCAGGGTTGCGGAGGCCACCCGCCAGTTTCTCAGTGGCTGGCCGAGTCCGAGCCTCCTCGAGTGAATCCCTTCTTCCGATTCGCGTGTTGCCATGGCGCTTCTCTCCTTGCCGTCGTCAAACTGGTGCGCTGCCCGAATCACAGGACGTGGACCTCGCCGTCGCTCAGGACCCGTACTCGACTGTCGAGTCGGGTGAGCTCGTCCACGGTCTCGTCGTAGAACATGGGCTTGATGTGGTAGACCCACACGGGGCACGGGGGCATCTTGTCGAGCTCCCAGGCCAGGCCGCTCGGGGTCAGGTGGCCGGAGATCTCGGCGAGCGCGTCCAAGCGATTCGGAAAGGACGTCTCCACGATGATCGTGCGCACGTTGCCCAGTTCGCGCGCGACCGCCCACAGGCGGTCCGTCGGCCCCGTGTCCCCCGAAAAGACGAGGGCTCCTGCTCCGTCGTGCACGATGAAGCCTGCCGTCGGCACCGTGTGATGGACCGGGATGGGGATGACCGTGAGATGGTCGCCGATCGGCTGCGACACGCCGGGCTGGAGCGCCTGAAGGCGGACTACCGGGTTTCGCGCCGTCGGAATGGCCGAGAAGTCCGGCCAAAGCCGGTCATTGAAGACGCAGTCGTGCAGGTCCTCCACGACGGGAGCAATCGAAGAGACGGTGAGGGCCTGGTCGTTCCCCGAGCTGGCCCGGTCGCAGCAGCGGTTGTCGGCGAGGTACGCCAGCCCGCCCGTGTGGTCGAGATGGGTATGGGACAGGAGCACATGCCGGATCTCCAGCTGCTCGCCGAGCTCGAGGGTCGATGTGACCGACCCCGCCTCGAGGAGGACCGTACCGTCGAGCAAGAGACCGGGAAGGTGCCGCTTCGGCGCGGACCCGCCCTGACAGCCGAGTACCCTGAGCTCCATGACGAGAACCATAGCGAGGGAAGGCGTCAAGGCGCGCTAGAGACTGGCCCCGGAAGGATCAAGGATCCGTATAAAGGGGGCGTTCAGTCAGGCGGGAGCGGGGAGGGGAGCGGGTCGCCGGAGGCCGGAGGCGGAGCGCGCGTTGATGCAGGCCCCCTGGCGGCTCCGGCCCGGGGGGCCCCGGGGTGAAAGTGACGGCTACGTGCGGGAGGCTGGCTCGGCGAGCGCGATCATGAGCGCCGCGACGGCCAGGGCCCGGCGCTCGTCCAGGGTGAGTCCTTCGGTGTTCCCCTCCCAGATATCGAACACCAGGGGCTCGCGGGCCTGGAGCGGCAGCCGCCCGCCTCCCTGAGGGAAGCGGAACCCGGTACGGCCCAGCGTGTGGACGTGCGTGTTGCTGGCGACCAGCGTCGATGCGTCGAGCTGGGTCGAGGGGGGCGGCAGCGCGGCCTGGCTCGGCGGCGCGGCCGCGATGAGGCGCTCGTCAGCCCGCCGAAGCACCAGGCCGCCGAGACCGAAGAAGCGCCGGAGGTCCTCCAGCACGTTCTCGATCGGGGCTCGCGCCGGCGAGGCTCGCCGCGGTCCGGCCGAGCACCTCCAGCTCGCCCCGCGTCCGGCCGACCTGCTCCGCCGTGCGCACGCGCTGCTTTCCGAAGGCCGCGGCGATGAGGCCGCAGGCTGCGAGCGCGACGAACGCGGCGATGTCGCCGGGCTTGTCGATCTCGAGGGAGAGATACGGCTCGGTCAGGAAGAAGTTCAGGCTGAGGGCGGACACGACGGCCGTCGCCAGTCCGGGCCCTCGGCCGCCCATCTCGGCGACCACGATGGTCAGGGCGATGAACACGAAGGCGAGCGTCGACGCCGTCATGAGCGTCCGGAGCGGGGTGAGCAGCCACGCCGAGCGAGACCGCCCCGCCCACGCCGATGACGAACCACACCGCCCCTTGGTCGTCCTGGCTCATGATCCACCTCGTTCCTAGGGGCGCCACGGATTCCTCTCGGCGACGAGCATAGGGGAGGGCTCATCAAGAAACCGCAAAGCCCATGGCCGCGTCGTCAAGCTGGCATCAACGGAGGCCACCGGGCTGCCGGGCCGGCTCGAATCGCCGCGACCTCGCCCTCCGGTCCATCAGGGTCCCGCTACCCCTTGACGCTGCCGGCGGTGAGCCCCTCGACCATGTAGCGCTGGAGGTAGACGTAGGCGGCGATCACGGGCAGCGTCGTGAGGACGGCGCCCGCCATGAGGTAGCCCCATCCGTACACGTCGCCGGTGATGAACGTGGAGAGCCCGACCGGGAGCGTCCGGAGCTTGACGTTGGTGATGAAGACCAGCGCGTAGAGGAACTCGTTCCAGGCCTGGGTGAAGGCGTAGAGGGCTGCCGCCAGGAGGCCCGGGGCCGCCAGCGGGAGCACCACGCGTCGGAACGCCCCGAAGCGCGTGGCGCCGTCGATCATCGCGGCCTCCTCGAGCTCCTCGGGGATCGACTCGAAGTAGCCCATGAGGAGCCACGTCACGAACGGGACCGTGAAGCTCGGGTACGTGACGATCAAGCCCGTGAGGCTGTCGGCCAGCCCGAGGTTGCGGATCTGCGCGTAGAGCGGGATGAAGAGGATCGACGGCGGCACCAGGTAGGTGATCAGGACCGCGCTCGCCATGAACGCGCGCCCGAGGAAGCGGAGGCGGGCCAGCGCGTACGCGCCGAGGGTCCCGATGGCGGTGGCCAGGAGCGTGCTGCTCACCGACACGGCGATGCTGTTCCGGTACCAGCCCAGGAACTCCGTCTTGCCGAGGAGGTGCGCGTAGTTCTCGCCGGCGAACGGGCTCGGCCAGAACATCGACGTCAGGCTCCGCATCTGCGTCTCGCCCTTGAACGACGTGATCGTCATCCAGTAGAACGGGAACACGACGATGAGGAGCAGCGTCAGCAGGATCGCGTAGGAGACCGCGGACTGCAGGCGTTCCTGGGCGACGCGGCGCGGGCCGCCGATCCGGCTCACGGGGCGCCCCTCACCGCGCCCGGCCCCGCTGCATGTAGCGGGCGAGCACGATGATCACGAACGCGAGCGGCGGGAGGACGTACAGCGCCACCGCGATCGCCTCGCCCAGTCGCTGGGCGCCGAACGCGATCTCGTAGGTCAGCACCGGCAGCACCTGCGTGGCGCCGCCCGGCCCGCCCTTGGTGAGGATGTAGATGATCGTGAAGTCGTTGAACGTCCAGATCGTCGAGAGGAGCACGACGATGATCACGATGTTCCGGATGCCCGGGAGCGTGACGTGCCGGAAGCGCTGGACGGCGGTGGCCCCGTCGACCGCCGCCGCCTCGTACAGCTCCCCCGGGACCGCCTTCATGCCGGCCAGGAAGCTGATCCCGAAGAACGGGAAGCCGCGCCACACGTTCACGGCGATGACCGACGCCATCGCGGTCCCGGGCTCGCTGAGCCAGCCGACGCCCTGCGGCAGGACGCGGAACACCCGCACCAGGAGGTAGTTGAGCACGCCCAGGCTGTAGTCGTAGATCCACAGGAAGTTCAGCGCGGAGACCACCGTGGGCGCGACCCAGGGGATCAGCAGCACCCCGGTCCAGAAGCCGCGCCAGCGGATGCGGGAGGTCAGCACCAGGGCCATGACCATGCCGAGGACGAGCTTCACGGCGACCGATGAGCCCGTGAAGATGAGGCTGTTCGCCACCGCGCGCCGGAAGAAGCCGTCGAAGGTGAGCCGGACGTAGTTCTCCAGGCCGACGAACACGGGCGGCACGCCGACGTACTTGCGGGTCAGGCTGAGGTATACCGCGTAGACAGAAGGGGTAGGCAACCAGGACCAGGACGAGGACGACGATGGGCAGGACGAACAGGAAGCCCAGGCGGTAGTCGGGTCCGAGCCAGGGCGAGAGCCCGACGCGCCGCCGGGGCACCGGGCGCGCGAGCGCGGCGTCCTTCGAGGGCAGGCGCGCCGCGGTCGTGGCCATGGGGTCGACCGGCTCCCGCCTAGCCCCGGCTGCGGATCTTGTGGATCTCCTCCACGCGGGCGTGGGCTTCCTTGAGCGCCGCCTCGGCGGAGAGGCCGCCGACGACGACGCGCCCGGCCATGTCGGTGAGGATCTTCTGGCCCTGGACCTCGGCCGCCGCCGGGGTCATCGGACCGGGATGGCCGAGTGTCACGCGCGCAGGATGTTCTGGAGCATCGCGTCGAAGTTCGGGTCCGACTTCCAGTACGGATTGTCGACGCGCGACCCTGGTAGACCGGGCCGGCCTGGCCGACCGAGACCTGCATGTACTCGGCGAAGCGCTTCTCGTCCTCGACCCAGCGGATGAGGTCCTCGGCGAGCTCGGCCTGCTGGCTCTTCTGGAAGATCGCCCAGTTGTAGCAGGAGGATCCGACGAAGCGAGCCCGCCGGCCCGCCCGGCGTCAGGATGCAGCAGCGTCTTCGGCGCCAGCTCGTGCTTCCGGTTCACCATGGCGAAGTAGAGGCTGGCGCCGTTGTTCGTCGTCACCAGCTTGCCGGCCATGTACGCCTCGTTGTTGGAGACGTCCGTCCAGCCCATGACGCCCGGCGGCTGGATCTTGTGCTTCTGGATGGTGTCGACGGCGAACTGGAGCGCCGCCGTGATTCTCCTTGAGGAAGCGCGTGGCCAGGGCGGGCTTGCCGTCCTTGTCCCAGACGCCCCCGCCGTAGTCCCAGCAGGATGTTCTGCATGAACCCGTCGCCGTCGTCCGAGCGGTTCAGCGTCTGGCCGAACCCCCAGAGGTCCTGCGAGGCGTCCTGGGTCTTCTTGGCGAACTCGACGACGTCGGGGTCGTACACCTTCGGCGGCTTGAGGCCCTTGGCCTCCATGATGTCCTTGCGGATGAAGAACACGGTCGTCATGGAGTAGCGCGCAACGGCCAGGAACTTCCCGTCGGACTTCATCAGCCGCTCGGCGAACGGCAGGAGCCCGCCGCGCGCCCCGGCGATCTCGCCGGCGACCTTGCTGACGTCGCGCAGGGCCGGCCGGTACCGCATGGGGCCGTAGACGTTCATCTCGGCGAGATCCGGCGGGTTGCCGGCCTCGATCGCCGCGACGAACTTCTGCTCCCGATCCCCGAAGGTGGCCCAGTCGAGCTCGACGTCGACGTTCCGCTCCTTCGCCCACGCCTCGACGTGCTTGGCCAGCACGTCGTTGCCGGCGGTGACGAAGCTCTTGAACAGCCAGACGCGGAGCTTGGGCCGCGCCTGGGCGCTGGCCATCGACCGCAGGGTGTGGAGGCCGGCGGCGGTGCCGCCGGTGACGAGCGCCGCGCGACGCAGGAACTCGCGCCGGGCGATCAAGCCCGCATCGAGCTTTTCGGCAGCTTCGCAGAGACGCGGGTCGGTCATGGTCGCCTCCCTGGGTGGTGGGTGGTCGAACGACGACACAGCGAGTCTAGGCGGGGCGACGGAGGCCGGTCAAGCAGCGTCCGGCCGGGCGGCGGTCAGGCCGGGCGCGTGCGGGTCCGCAGATGGAAGCTCTTCGGGCGCGTCAGGTGGCCGAAGCCGAGGTGGGAGAGCGAGCAGCCCCTTGCCGCTGTCCTTGACCCCCACCCAGGGCAGGAGGGGGTCGAGGTAGTCACAGCGGTTGGCGTAGACCGTGCCGGCGTCGAGCTCCGACATCACGCGGGTGGCGCGGTCCATGTCCTGAGTCCATACCGACGCGGTCAGGCCGTAGGGGCTGTCGTTCATCAGGCGCACCGCCTCGGCATCGTCGCGCACCGGCATGATCCCCACGGCGGGTCCGAAGGTCTCCTCCCACATCACCTTCATGCCGTGGTTCACCTCGGTCAGGACGGCCGGCTCGCAGAAGTAGCCGCGGCCCCGCCAGGGAGTGCCTCCGGTCAGGACGCGGGCCCCGGCCGCGCGGGCTTCCGCCACGTGCTGCTCGACCAGGGCGGCGCCCTTCCGGTGGGCCAGCGGCCCGAGCGTGGTCGCGGGGTCCTCCGGATCGCCCATCCGGTACTGCCGGACGAGCGTGACGGCGGCGTCGACGAAGCGGTCGTAGAGCGGCCGGGCGACGTAGACGCGCTCGATGCCGCAGCAGCTCTGTCCCGCGTTGTAGAAGGCGCCGTCGACCACGTTCTCCACCGCGAAGTCGAAGTCGGCGTCCTCGCAGACGTACGCGGGGTCCTTCCCGCCGAGCTCGAGACCTGCGTCGATGAAGCGGTGGGCGACCTGGCCGTAGACCTCGCGGCCGCCCGCGACCGAGCCGGTGAACGAGACGTAGTCCACCTGTCCCGAGCGGATGAGCGCCGCGGTCGTCTCGTGGTCGAGCGTCACCGCCGCGACGAGGCCGGCCGGCACCTCGGTGCGGGCGAAGGCGTCGGCGAAGTGACCGCCGCACAGCGGCGTCAGCCGGGCGTGCTTGACCAGCACCGCGTTCCCCGAGAGCAGGGCCGGCACGATCACGTTGACGGCGATCAGCAGCGGGTAGTTCCAGGCGGCGATGTCCAGCACGACTCCCAGCGGCTCGTGGCGGATGAACCGCTCGAACCCCGCCTTGGGCGGGAGCGGCTCGTCGGCCAGGGCGGCCTCCGCCAGCCGGCACATGGTCTCCGCGCGATCGATCATGGTCGCGATCTCGTTCTTGGCCTGCTGGAGGGGCTTGCCCATCTGGCGGGTGATGTCGAGCGCCACCTGGTCGGCCATGGCCCGGAAGGCGGGAACCATCTGGCCCACGAGGCGCACGCGCTCGGCGACCGGCGTCCGGCGCCAGTCCCGCTGGACCGCGCGCGCCCGCGCGGCGACGGCCTCGAGCTCCGAGGGGGTGGTGTAGGCGACCTCGCGGAGCGGCGCCTCGGTGGCGGGGTTGATCAGCGTGTAGCGCGTCGGCACGGGGGCGAGCTTACCGCCGTGACGTGGGTGCCGACAAGCCCGCGTCGCAGCGGCGCGTCCACGGCGTCTTGCCGGCCTCCTCGTGGTTATGTATGCTTCTTCAAGCATATTATGCGACGATCGACTACCGCGCCTGGAAGACGCGCCGGAACTCCTTCTCGACCACCCGATCCACCCTTCGCCGGAGCGCGCGGCAGTGCGCGAGGAGCTGACGGGCCTCGCGGAACGCAGAGCGCGCGATTCGGATCGGGCTCGCGGCATTGATCCGCCGTCGGCCGATCCTCGGGGATCCGGGACTCAGGCGGGTAGGGGGAGCGCGGCCCATCGCGCGGGAGGAGCGTCTGACCCGGCAGGACGTCCAGAGGCGGCCGCGGAGGCGTTGGAGCGGGCGCGACGAACGAGGCCGCTTCGCCCCGGCGGAGCATCTGGTAGGATCAGCCGGCGGCTTGCTGCGCCGAGACGGCATGCCCCAGGGGGAGACGCGTGCGACGGTTTGACCTCGTGATGCCGAAGAGCGTGGATGAGTGCGTCCGGGCGCTGGTCGAGCGCGGACCGGACGCCAAGCTGGTGGCCGGCGGGACGGACCTTCTCCCTCAGCTGAAGAACGCCATGCTGCGAGCCGGTTGCGTGGTCGACCTGTCCGGGGTCGGTCAGCTCCGGCAGCTCGCGCGCGCCAACGGCGCCGGTCTCCGGATCGGGGCCGCGGTCACCGCGCGCACGCTCGAGCGCGATCCTGGCGTCCGGGCGGCCTACCCCGCGATTGCGGAGAGCGGCGCGCTGGTCGGATCCGTCCAGATCCGGAACCTGGCGACGCTTGGCGGCAATCTGTGCAACGCGGCGCCGTCGGCCGACATGGCGCCGCCCCTCCTGGCCCTGGACGCGGAGGCGGTGATCGCGGGGCCCCGAGGGACGCGCCGGGTTCCGTTCGCCTCGTTCTTCGTCGGCGTGCGCCGCACGGTGCTCGCGCCCGACGAGCTGCTCGTCGAGATCGTCGTCCCCGCTCACGGGCCGCGCAGCGGCGGGAACTACCGGCGCCACACGCCCCGGCGCGAGCTGGACATCGCGGTCGTGGGAGTCGCGTCCCAGCTCACGCTGTCGAACGGGGTCTGCGCGAAGGCGCGGGTCGCCCTCGCTGCGGTGGCGCCCACGCCCGTCCGGGCCGCGGCGGCGGAGCAGGCGCTGGAGGGGCGGCCCGTCACCCCCGAGCTGATCGAGCGCGCCGCCGCGCTCGCGGTCGAGGCGGCCCGGCCGATCAGCGACCAGCGGGGCTCCGCCGATTTTCGCCGTCACCTGGTCCAGGTCCTGACCCGCCGCACGCTCACCACGGCCCTCGCGCGCGCGGGCGGCTAACGATCCCCGGAGGAACCGCCACGTGCCCAAGCAGGTTCTCGGCTGCACGGTGAATGGAGAGCGAGTGGAGGTGCTCGTCCAGCCTTACGAGACCTTGCTGGACGCGCTCCGCGAAGGGCTCGGCCTCACCGGGCCCAAGGAGGGGTGCGGGACCGGTGACTGCGGGGCGTGCACGGTCCATCTGGATGGCCAGCCGGTCGCGAGCTGCCTCATCCTGGCCATGCAAGCCCGCGGGCACTCGGTCCTGACGATCGAGGGCCTGGGCAAGCAGGGGGCGCTTCACCCGCTGCAGGACGCCTTCGTGCGCCACGGCGTGCCCCAGTGCGGGTTCTGCATTCCGGGCGTCCTGATGGCGGCCGCGGCTCTGCTGGCCGAGACGCCGCACCCCACGGAAGACGAGATCCGCTACGGTATCGCCGGCAACCTCTGCCGGTGCACCGGCTACACGAAAATGCTGGCCGCGATCGACGAGGCCGCGCACGCGACGCGGACGTAAGGGGAGCTGACGAGCCATGGCGATGAAGACCACGCGCGAAGTGAAGGGGGTCGGGCTCTCCATTCCGCGACCGGACGGGCCGGAGAAGGTGACGGGCCAGGTCCAGTACGTGGCCGATCTCAAGCCCCGCGGGCTCCTTCACGCGAAGCTCCTGCGAAGCCCCCACGCTCACGCCCGCATCCTCCGGATCGACGCGAGCCGCGCCCGGGCGCTGCCCGGCGTGCGGGCCGTCCTGACGGCCGCGGACATCCCCGAGCTCAAGCGCAAGGCGCCGACCCGGGCGCACGCGGTGCTCGCCATCGACCGTGCGATCTTCTCCGGCCAGCCCGTGGCCGCCGTGGCCGCGGACGAGCTGGCGATCGCGGAGGAGGCGCTCGACCTGATCGAGGTGGTGTACGAGGTGCTGCCGGTCGCGGTCGACCCCTTGCGGTCGATGCAGCCAGGGGCGCCGCCGGTGGCGGACGCGGGGACCGAAGCGGACACGAGCGAGGCGCTGGCGCATTCCGGGGTGGCGGCGGCCAAGGGCGATGCCGAGCCGGCCCGCGCCGTCAACGTGGCGCAGCAGGCCCACCTCCACCGGGGGGACGTGGCCAAGGGCTTCGCCGAGTCCGACCTCGTGCTCGAGAGCACCTACCGGGTGCCGATGGTCCACCAGGGCTACCTGGAGGCCCACGCCGTGCTGGCACAGTGGGACAGCAACGGGCTGCTCACGATCTGGGCGAGCACGCAGGGGTCCTTCAACACGCGCTCGGAGGTGGCCGACGTGCTCGGGATCCCGGAGAACCGGATCCGGGTGATCCCGATGGAGTGCGGCGGCGGATTCGGCGGCAAGATCCGCGCGCTGTGCGAGCCCATCACCGCGATCCTGGCTCGCGCCACCGGCCGCCCGGTCCGTTACGTGATGACGCGGCGGGAAGAGCTCGAGGCCGGCATGCCCGCGCCCCAGGTCATCATCCGGCTCAAGACCGGGGTCAAGCGGGACGGCACCCTCGCTGGCGCTGGAGGCGGAGACCATCCTGGACTCCGGCTCGATCTCGGGCGCCGTCCTGACGATGAGCCTGGTGTTCCTCGGGAGCCTGTACAAGTGGCCGAGCTTCGACGTCCGCGGCTTCGAGGTGCTGACGCACAAGCCGAGCGTCGCCGCCTACCGGGCGCCCACCGCGCCCCAGACCATCTTCGCCATCGACTCCCACATGGAGGAGATCGCCCGCCGGCTCGGGCTCGATCCGGTCGAGTTCCGGCTCCGGCACCTCATGCAAGAGGGCGATCCCATGGCCAACGGCCAGCCGTGGCAGAGCAACGGGGCGAAGGAGGTGCTGCGCCGGCTCGCCGAGCATCCGCTGTGGAAAGACCCGCGGGGAGTGGGCGGCCAGCGGCGGCAAGAACGGACACGGGCTGCGCGGCACGGGGCTGGCGGTCGGGGGCTGGATCCCGGGGCTCCAGCCCACGGGCGCCACGGTCCGGCTCAATCCGGATGGGTCGCTTGCAGGTCCTCACCGGCCAGGTCGACATCGCCGGCACGAACATCGGGCTGGCGCAGATCGCCGCGTCCGCCTTCGGGGTGGACGTCGACCGGGTCCGCATCACGACCGGGGATACCGACAGCGCGCCGCTCACCGGCCTCAGCGCGGGCAGCAAGACGATCTACACGGTCGGCGCCGCGGTGATGCAGGCGGCGGAGGATGCCCGCCGTCAGACGCTCGAGATCGCCGCGTCCGAGATGGAGGCGGCCGTCCACGACCTCGAGATCGAGGACGGCCGGGTGACGGTTCGCGGCGTGCCCAGCCGCTCGATCACGCTGGCCCAGATCGGGAAGAAGGGCAATCTCTACATGTCGAAGGTGCCGCCGGTGCTCGGCGTGAGCCACATCGCGTTCGCGGTGCAGGCCCCCGCCTTCGCCGCCCAGCTCGCCAGGGTCGAGGTGGACCCGGATACCGGGGAGCTCACGCTCCACGAGTTCGTGGTGGTCCAGGACGCCGGCAAGGCGATCAATCCGCTCGGCGTCGAGGGCCAGATGCAGGGCGGCGCCGTCCAGAGCCTCGGGTTCGCCCTCACGGAGGGCCTTCTCTTCGACGAGAAGGGGCGGCTCACGAATCCGAGCCTGCTCGACTACCGGAAGCTCACCGCGGCCGACCTCCCGAAGATCGAGACGATCATCGTCGAGGTGCCCTCGCCGGCCGGCCCCTTCGGGGCCCGCGGCGTCGGCGAGCCCCCTATCGTGCCCGCGCCAGCGGCCATCGCCAACGCGGTCGTCGACGCGACCGGCGCGCGGATCACGGAGCTGCCCATCACGCCCGAGCGGATCGCCATGGCGCTGGTGGCAAGTCAGCACCGTGCCGGTCAGGGTGGTGCCCGACCGTAACGCTCAGAGGACGGTCTGGGCCTCACGGGCCAACGCGCGTGCCCGAGCCACGTTCCCCAGCCGCATGTAGAGCCGTATCAGGATCAGACGAAGCGTCGCTGCCTCGCACTGCAACTGCAAGGCATCCGTCAAGCCCACGGCTCGCCGCGCGTGATGCGAGACAAGACGGAGAGCGATCTCGAGGTGTTTGACGGCCGGCCCAACCCGCCCCCGGGCGAGCTGCCGTAGGCCCAGGAGGCGGTGGGCGGTCTCATCCTCTGGCCTTCGGCGCACCTGCTCGGAGAGTGCGGTAACCGCGGTCTCGTTCGGTCCGACGCCCGCGCATGGCAGCCCTGCCGTGACGGTGTGCCCCTGTCCGTGCCCCTGGTCGCCGGCACCCGTGGCCGCGGACAGCGCCGCCATGTACTCGCACCAGGTGATCGAGGCGCTCAGCTCGACCCGGGTGGCCCCAGGGGTTCGCGGGAAATGGAATCCCACCCGAGATACCCGGTGGCTACGGCCTGCCAGGACGCGGGCCGCGACGGCGCGAGCCTCGCCTCGCAGCGTCGGGCGAGTCAGTCCACGTGAACCCGACGGCGATCGCCCTCGCCGGCCGGGGGCCACGCGAGGTCTGGTGGCTCCGCTCTACTCTCGGCACGCCCATGCCTCTCCAGTGTCGACGCGCCACCCTGACCGTCAGGTCACCTCACCGGCCTCGATGGCACCATTATGTTGACATATTAGACTATGACAATACAATCATGCTCCGTGGGCGCTAACCAGGCAACTGGCGAGCTGCAGGCGTTCAAGGCGCGGTTCTTCAAGGCGCTCGCTCACCCGATCCGGATCCGGCTCGTCGAGCTCCTGGTGGAGCGCGATCGAACCGTGCAGGAGCTCCAGACCGTCCTGACGCTCGACCAGTCGAGCGTGTCCCAGCACCTGGCGGTGCTGCGCACGAACCACGTGGTGACGGCGCGCAAGCAAGGCACCACGGTCCGGTACGCCCTGCGCGACCCTCTGGTTGACGACCTCCTCCGGGTCGCGCGCCGGATCTTCAGCAGCCAGCTCACCGGAACGCAGGACATGCTCCGCGAGCTCAAGCGCGAGCACCGGCGGGGCTGACGTGTCTCTCCTCGCCAAGATCCTGAAGATCGGCCTCGCCACCGAGCCGCTCGAGCCCGGCGATGCGGCCACCGTCGAGCTGGTGCGGCAGGTGGAGGCGAGTACGCGGCGCCTGCTCGGCCGGGCGATCGGGATCCGGGAAGTCGATGCCGGATCCTGCAACGGCTGCGAGCTCGAGATCAGCGGTCTCACGGGTCCCGTCTACGACGTCGAGCGCTTCGGCGTCCACTTCGTCGCCTCGCCCCGGCACGCGGACCTGCTGCTGGTCACCGGCCCGGTCACGCGCAACATGGAGGTGCCGCTCCGGAAGACGTACGAGGCGACGCCCGATCCCAAGCTGGTGGTCGCGGTGGGCGACTGCGCCAAGACGTGCGGCGTCTTCCGGGGGAGCTACGCCGTCGCCGGCAGCGTCGACCAGATCGTCCCCGTGGACGTCTTCGTGGCCGGGTGCCCTCCCGAGCCGGCGGACATCCTCCGGGGGATCCTGGCGGCGCTCGATCGCCTGTCGGCCCGTTCCTCGCGGCGATAGGCATGTCGCTGGCCCTGCCGCTCTTCCTGGCCATGGTCCTCGGCCATGTCGCCGGGGCCGGCGGCGCTCTCCTGGCCCCGACCCGCGCGGGCGCCCGCGGCCTCACGACGCTGGGGGCGATCGTGGGCGGCGCCGCCGGGCTCGTGCTGGGCCTCGACACGCTGATCTCGGGTACGCCGTTCCGGCTCGAGATCCCGCAGCTGCTCGCGATGGCGGGCGGCGTCAGCCTGCATCTCGACCGCCTGGGCGCATTCTTCCTCGTGGTCGTGGAGGTCGTTGCCATCCCCAGCGCGCTCTTTGGCGGGGCCTATTCCCGCGTCTACGAGGGGACTCACTCCCTGCGCCTGCTCGGGGCCATGCTGAATCTCTTCCTGCTCGCCCTGAGTCTCGTCCCGCTCGCCGACAACGTCGTCACGTTCCTGCTCCTCTGGGAGCTGATGTCGGTCGCCTCCTACTTCCTGGTCCTGACCGAATCCGATCAGCGGGAGACCCGCCAGGCCGGCCTCTGGTATCTGGCCATGGCCCACGGGGGGCTGGTGCTGCTGATGGCGGCCTTCCTGCTCATGGCGGCGAGCGCGCCGTCCACCGGATTCGCGGACCTCCGCAGCGCCGCGGCGGCGCTGCCTCCCCATGCGCGCAATGCCGTGTTCCTGCTCGCGCTCCTCGGATTCGGGTCGAAGGCCGGCCTGGTCCCGCTCCACGTGTGGCTTCCGCTCGCGCACCCGGCCGCCCCGAGCCACGTGTCGGCGCTCATGTCCGGCGCCATGATCAAGATGGGCGTCTACGGGCTGCTGCGGGTCGCCCTGGATCTGCTCGGCGGGGGCCCGCCCTGGTGGGGTGGGGCCATCCTGGCGGCGGGGGCCGTCTCCGCGCTCCTGGGCGTGCTCTACGCGCTGATGGAGCAGGATCTCAAGCGGCTCCTGGCCTACTCACTCCGTCGAGAACATCGGGATCATCTTCCTCGGCATCGGCGCGGGCATGATGTTCCAGAGCTACGGTCTCACGGCCCTCGCGGTGCTGGGGCTCGTGGCCGGCCTCTACCACACCCTCAACCACGCCTGCTTCAAGGGGCTGCTCTTTCTCGGCTCGGGCGCGGTGCTGCACGCGACGCACACGCGCAACATGGAGGAGCTGGGCGGGCTCATCAAGGGGATGCCCCGCACGGCCTTCTGCTTTCTCGTGGGTGCGGTCGCCATCTCCGGGCTGCCGCCGCTGAACGGCTTCGTCTCCGAGTGGCTGGTGTTCCAGGCGCTCCTGGGCGGGCCGCAGCTGCCTCGAGCGGAGCTGGCCGTGCTCATGCCGCTCGCGGTGGGGATGCTCGCGCTGACCAGCGGACTGGCCGCGGCGTGCTTCGTGAAGGCCTTCGGCATCTCGTTTCTCGCCATGCCCCGCACGGTCCACGCCGCCGGGGCGCGGGAGGTTCCCCTGGCCATGCAGCTCGGGATGGGCGTGCTCGCGCTCGCCTGCCTGGCCCTCGGGGTCTTGCCCTCGTTCGTCGTGCCGGTCCTTGCCTCGGCGGTGGGCGGGCTCGGCGGGCTGCCCGCGGGTCTCGCGACCGAGATGCCCGGGCTGACGCTCGAGATGCCCGGCACCGCGGGCGTGATCGCGCCCGCCGCCGTGGCGGCCGGGCTCGTGCTGGTGTCGGTGGCCGTGGGCGTGGCGTTCCGGCTCGGCGCCGCCGATCGGCGGCTTCGCGTGGGGGACACCTGGGGCTGCGGCCGCATCGGCCAGACGCCGCGGATGGAGTACACCGCGACCGCGTTCGCGGAGCCGCTCCGGCGGGTCTTCGCCGAGCTCTACCGCCCGACCGAGGATCTCTCGATCGACTTCCACCCCGAGTCGAGATACTTCGTCCAGTCGATCGCGTACCGGAGCGAGGTGCATCCCTGGATCGAGCGGCTCCTCTACGCGCCCGTCGTGTCGTTCCTGCGCCGGACGGCCTTCCGCGTGCGGTGGCTTCAGGCGGGATCGCTTCACCTCTACCTGCTCTACATGATCCTCGCGCTCGTCCTGCTCCTGCTGGTGTCCCGATGGCCGAGCTGATGCGTTACGTGGTCGCCGTCGGGCAGACGTCCCTGGCGCTGCTCCTCGCCCCCGGGCTGGTGGGGCTGATTCGCTGGATGAAGGCGCGGCTGCAGAACCGGCGCGGGGCGCCGTTCTGGCAGCCGTATCTCGAGCTGCGGAAGCTCTTCGGGAAGGAGGTCGTGGTCTCCCGGAACGCCTCCTGGCTCTTCCGGGCCGCGCCGTTCGTCATCTTCGCCAGCACGGTCGCGATGACGGCCCTGGTGCCGGTGCTGGCGGCGCCCCTCGCGTTCGACGCGATGGGCGACCTGGTCGTCCTCGTGTACCTGCTCCTCCTGGGCACGTTCTTCCTGGCGCTGGCCGGCCTCGATCCCGGCTCCGCGTTCGGAGGAATGGGCGCGAGCCGCGAGGTGACGGTCGCCGCCCTCGCCGAGCCGACCGTCGCCCTGGCGGTGTTCGCCCTGGCGCTGAGCGCGGGCTCCACGAACCTGGGACGGATCGTCGTGAGCACGCTGGCGGATCCCGCGCGGGCCGTGAGCCCGGGGCACCTGCTGGCGTTCGCCGCGCTCTTCATCGTCACCCTGGCGGAGACCGGGCGGCTGCCGGTGGACAACCCGGCGACGCATCTCGAGCTCACGATGATCCACGAGGCCATGATCCTCGAGTACTCGGGACGCTACCTGGCCCTGCTCGAATGGGCGGCGGCGACGAAGCTGCTCATCTTCTTCGCCCTGCTGGGCAATCTCTTCGTGCCCTGGGGCGTGGCCCGCGCCCTGACCCCGGAGGCGCTCCTGGTGGCCCTGGGGACCTTCCTGCTGAAGCTGCTGGTCCTCGCGGCCACCGTCGCCGGGTTCGAGACGTGCGTCGCCAAGCTCCGGCTCTTCCGGGTGCCGGAGCTTCTGAGCGTCTCCTTCGTCCTGGCGCTCCTCGCGGTCTCGTCATCGTTCCTCTTGCGGTGATCCGATGACGGCGACGTTCTCCCAGCTGTCCGTCCTCGGCTCGAGCCTGATCCTGCTCTTCGCGTTCATCGTCCTGGGGCGGCGCGGCGTGCCGGCCTACGTGAACGCGTTCGCGTGGCAGTCGACCGTGCTCGCCGGTGTCACGACCGTCGTCGGGTACTACGGCCAGCGCCCCGACCTGTACTGGGTGGCCGCGTTGCTCTTGGCCGTCAAGGGAGTCGCGATTCCATCGCTCCTCCGGCGCATGGAGCGGCGATTCCGCACCGAGCGCGAGCTCGAGCCCTACGTGAACACGGCGACGTCGCTCGTCATCGCCGGCCTGCTGGTGCTCGTGGGCTACGTGATCTCGCGCCCCCTGGTGGCGCTCAGCCGCCTGCCGACCCGGGCGGGGATGCCGCTCGCCATGGGACTCATCCTGGTCAGCCTGTTCGTCCTGGTCAGCCGCAAGAAGGCGATCACGCAGGTCATCGGCTTCCTCATGCTGGAGAACGGCCTGGCGCTCCTGGCCGTCCTCGGCACCTACGGGATCCCCCTGATCGTGGAGCTCGGCGTCTTCCTGGACGCCCTCCTCGGGTTCCTGGTCATGCAGATCTTCGTCTATCAGATCCACGAGACGTTCGAGAGCATGGACGTCGAGCGCCTGAGCCGGCTGAGGCACTGAGGGCGGTGCGCACCTTCGGGTTCCTGCTCGGCCCGCCGTTGCTGGCGGCGCTGCTCGCCCTGGTCACCGTGCCCTTCCGGCGGGCCGTCGGCTGGACGAACGCGGGCCTGTCCCTGGTCTCGCTCGGAGCGGCCCTCGCGCTGGGGCGCCAGGTCCTGGCTGACAAGGTCGTGGTGGCCGGGTGGCAGGATCTCCTGCGAGCCGACGCCCTGTCGGCGCTGCTGGCCGCCTGCGTGTCGGTGGTGACCGTGCTGGCGACGTGGCTCGGCCCGGGGCTCGAGCGGAGCGACGAGCCCCGGCGGACCCGTCGCTTCCAGATCTTCGTCAACCTGTTCGCCTTCACGATGCTCTGCGCGGTCACGACCAACAACGTCGGGCTGATGTGGGTGGCGATCGAGGCCACCACGATCACGTCCGCGATGCTGATCGCGCTCGACGTCACCAAGGCGTCCGTCGAGGCTTCCTGGAAGTACGTGCTGCTGGGGTCGGTGGGCATCGCCCTCGCCTTCGCCGGCACCGTGCTCGCGTACTTCGACTTCGTGGGGCTGGCCGACCCGCAGGAAGCCGTCCTGAACTGGACCGTGCTGAGAGCCGCCGCGCCCGCGCTCCACCCCGAAGTCATGGAGCTGGCGTTCGTGTTCATTCTGGTGGGCTACGGGACGAAGGCGGGGCTGGCGCCGATGCACACGTGGCTTCCCGACGCCCACGCCGAGGCGCCCGCGCCCCTCTCCGCCATGATGTCGGGCGTGCTGCTCGCGGTCGCGCTCTATGCGATCGTCCGCTGGAAGGCGGTGGTGAGCATCACCGTCGGCGACGCCTTTCCGAACCGGCTCCTCGTCGTCCTGGGTGTCCTGTCGCTCGCGATCGCGGCCTTCAGTCTCGTGATGCAGCGGAACTACAAGCGGATGCTGGCCTACTCGAGCATCGAGCACATGGGTCTCGTGTGCGTGGGGCTGACGCTCGGGCCGCCGGGGACCGTCGCGGCGATGCTGCATCTCCTCAACCACACGCTGGCGAAGGCCCCGATGTTCCTGCTCGCCGGGCGAGTCCTCCGTCGATACCAGACGGCCGACATCGCGCGCGTGTCGGGTCTGCTCCAGTCGATGCCCGGGACCGGCTGGCTGTTCCTGGCCGGCGCGCTGGCCCTGGTGGGCCTGCCGCCGTTCGGCCTGTTCGTCTCGGAGTTCGCGCTGCTGCGGGCCGGCTTTGCGATCGGGCGACCCTGGCTCATGGGGATCGTGCTGGCGCTCCTGACCGTGGCCTGCGTCGGGTTCGTGACCCACGCGAACCGGATGCTGTACGGGACGCCGCCCGCCGGAGTGGTCCGCGGGAAGGAGGACCGCTGGCGGCTCGTCCCGCTTGCCCTGTGCATGGCGGCGCTGGTCACCCTGGGACTCTTCGTGCCGGCGCCGGTGGCGAGCCTCCTCGCGCAGATCGCCGAGATCGTGGGGCCATGACGGCCTTCGAAAGCCTGCCCGCGGCCCTGAGTCAGCAGCTTCACGGTCGTGTCGCCGGGGTGCGGCTTCACGGCGCGCGGGAGCTTCGCTGCACGATCGCGGCCGGGGACGTGCCGGGGCTGGCGAGGTGGCTGCGCGCGAGCTTCGGGGCCGACTTGATCCTGATGGTGGGGGCCGACCGCCGGCGGGATCGCGGAGAGTTCGCGGTTCACTACCTGTTCGGCGAGGGTCGCGAGAACTGGTTCGTCCACGTGACGGTGGCGGTGTCCGCCGAGCGGCCCGAGATTCCGTCGCTGGCCACGTTCCACTATCCGGCGTCACGATTCGAGCGCGAGATCTTCGATCTCCTCGGCATCGGGGCCCGCGGGCATCCCGATCCCCGGCCGCTCGTGCGACACGCGTTCTGGCCGGAGGACTACTTCCCGCTCCGCAAGGACGCCGCGCCCCGGGACTTCCACGACGACGGCCAGGCCTTTCCGTTCCGGCAAGTGGGCGGCGAGGGGGTGTACGAGATTCCGGTGGGGCCGGTGCACGCGGGCATCATCGAGCCCGGCCACTTCCGCTTCAGCGTCGTGGGCGAAACGATCATCGACATGAAGTCCCGGCTGTACTTCACGCACAAGGGGACCGAGAAGCTCTTCGAGGGTCGGACGCCGGAGGACGGGGTGGAGCTGGCCGAGCGCGTGTCCGGGGACACGAGCGTCGGGCACGCGCTCGCCTACTGCCAGGCGGTGGAGGCGCTGAGCGGCACCGTCGTGCCGCCCCGGGCGCGGTACCTTCGCGTGATCCTGCTCGAGCTCGAGCGCCTCTACAACCACGTCGGTGACTTCGGGATGATCGCCAACGACACCGGCTTCGGCGTGGCCCACTCGCACTGCTTCCGGATCCGCGAGCGGCTCTTGCGTCTGAACAAGCGCCTGACGGGGCACCGGCTGCTGCGCGGCGCCCTCCGTCCCGGCGGTGTCCGGACGGACCTGCCGGGCGGGCTGGACGTGGCCTCCGAGGTGCGCGGCGCCCTGGCGGACTTCGACGAGATCGTGGAGATCAGCCTCGGCAACACGCTGGTGGCCGATCGGCTCGAAGGGACCGGCCGGCTGACGGCCCAGATCGCGCGTGATCACGGGGTCCTCGGCTTCGTGGCGCGCGCCTCCGGGCTGGACGTCGACGCGCGGCGCGACCATCCATTCGCGGCGTACGGGGAGCTGTCGTTCGGCGTACCCGTGCTCGACTCGGGCGACGTGAAGGCGCGCACGCTGGTTCGCGTCCGGGAGGCGCGGGAATCGGTGAAGCTGATCGAGCAGGCGGTCGGCGGGCTGCCGGCGGGACCGCTGGCGTCGCCTCCGGGTCCATGTCCGGCCTTCGAGCCCGCGTTTGCCCTGGTGGAGGGATGGCGGGGGCGGATCATTCACTGGCTGATGACCGATGGGAGCGGCCGGCTCGAGCGCGTCAAGATCTTCGATCCCTCGTTCCTGAACTGGCGGCCGCTGTCCTACGCGCTCCTGAAGAACATCGTTCCCGACTTCCCGCTCTGCAACAAGTCGTTCAACCAGTCGTACTCGGGGAACGATCTCTGAGCGCCGGGTAGACAGGGGACCGCTGCTCGGCCCGAATCCGGATCTCACACGCGGTCACGTCGCGAAGGACTCGCGCCGCGTGGCGCGGGGTCATGGCAGCGACTTGCTCCCTCGTCGATGCGGTCAGACGCTCGTGCTCGACACCTCGGGCTGCGATCAGGCGATCGGCCAGGTCCTGCAGCGCTCGGGCGCGCCGGTGGCGCTCGGACTCAGCGACTGACGGTCAGGGTCCCGACCACCACCGCCCGGCGGACGATCGGGAGGTCGGCCGCGCTGGCCCGGAGCTGCTTGCCTGTCCAGGGCAGCCAGACGCCCGCGTGGAGCGGGTAACGGCCGGGCGGCGTGTCGGCCGGCACGCGAAGCGTCACGCTCTGCCGGACCTCCTCTCCGGGGGACCACTTCGAGGTGCCGAAGTTCCGGGCCCCGATCTGCTGGTCCCGGTTGCCGGTGTCCTTCAGGCCCCGGACGTGGAGGAAGGCCCAGTAGTCCTGACGGAGGGATTGCGCCAGCCGCCAGTGGTAGCGCACGGTCACGGTGTCACCCGGCCGAACTTCGGGAGGAAGGTCCACACCGACCAGATCGAGGGCGTCTCCGAATCGGATCTTGGTGGGGATGGCGGGAGCCGGGGCTGATCGCAGTCCTGACCGCCGCGGCGGCGTCACCTCGGCCGAGCTTGTCGAGAGCCTCGGCCCAGCGTTCCATGCGACCGCGGCGCCACAGACCCTCGGGAACGGCGTCCGCCTGCTCGGCCCAGCGGACGACCTCCCCCCATGCCTGGTCCGCCGCCGCCCGCTCGATGTCGAGATCGAACGCGTCCGACCAGCCAGCGCGCGCGAGGGCCAGGCCGTAGAGGTGGTGCGCCCCTTCCCACTCCGGCGCGAGCATGAGGGCGCGGTTCGCGTCGGCGAACACCGCGTTCCATGGGACCTGCGCCCGCCGGTGTTCGTACGTGACGGGAGCGCGGATCGGATTGGGACCTTCGGGGTCGTCCATCCAGTGGTCCAGCTGGCGCTCGGCGGCGACCGCGGCCTCGGCGGCCGGCGACGGGGGTTCCCACGGACGTGGTGGCCGCCTCGTAGACGAACAGCTCGGCAATGCTCCAGAGCGCGCCGGGCTCCCCCTTCCCGGTCTCGGTGAGACGCACGTAACGCGTGGGCCGTGGCTCCATGCGAACCATGACCCGCCCGCTGTCGTCGATCCGGGGATGGCCCTTCCACCAGTGGAGCCCGGGCAGGACCTCCCGGACCGACGCAACCGTCCGCCACGTCGAGCCGTCGACCGAGGTCTCCACGCGAAGCCCTACCGGCGCTTCGCTCGGCCAGGGCGCGGCGGCAAGCGTCAGCTGCGCGACGGAGTACGGTTGCCCAAGGTCCAACTCGAACCACTGGCCGGGCCGCTGGGGCGCGGTCCACCGGGTCCACACGCGACGGTCGAGAGCCAGGCCTGCGGCTTCGGTCCGGGACGAGGCCCGCGCGACCCATCCAGCCGGGACGATCGGCTTGACGGGCCCCGGCGCCCCGAAGCCGTGGAAGATCGCGTAGTCGCCGACGTCCTCCCGCTCGTACCGGACGCCGGCGAGCGCGAGCGCCTGGGCCATGACATCGGGGTGAGGCCGTCGCAGGGCGCCATGCGTGAGGAACGCCACGGTCGAGGGATCGTCCACGCGGTCGACGGCGCGGAGGAACGCGTAGTTCCGGAACCCGACGTAGTCGGTGCAGAGCACTTGCTCGTTCGACTCGAACGTGACGACCTGCGCGATTCGTCCGTCCGCGTAGCACGAATGGATTCCGAGCGCCTCGAGCCGTGCGATGGCGGCGTCGACGGGGCGCCAGGGCGCGCCTTCTCCGTCCCGCACGAACGCGACGTGGGTGACCAGGTTGAAGCCGAGGAGCGCCGCCGCGAGGAGGCCCGCGACGGGGGTGCCTCCGATCGCGGCCAGACGTGCCAGCGCCATCGCGCAGAGCACGGGCAGGGTCGCCTGGAAGGTCATCGCGTAGCGGAGCACCGTGGAGGTGCCGAACCAGGTCAGGAGATGGGCCGCCACGGTTGCCCAGAACGCCACCGCGACGAGGTCGAGGGCGTCCCGCCACGGCCGCTCCCGCCGCCGGATCCGCTGGCTCCACACGACCGCCCGGCCCACCGCGACCAACAGGCCTGGCACGTACACGCCCAGCACGGTGATCCAGCTCAGGACCCGCGCCCAGGACGAGAGCCGCACCGCCCGCCCGTCCCAGAAGTAGTCGCGCAGGCTCTCGAGGAGGGTCGCTCCCACGATCTGGAACCGAATGCTCCACGGTGGCAGCGGCCCGCCCCACGTCGCGAGATGCCGGAAGGTGGCCCAGTCGTGATGGGCATTCCACATCCAGAAGGGCCAGCTCGCCAGGAAGAACAGCCCGAGGGCCGCGTAGGGCCCGGCGCTCCGGAGGACCCGTGGCCGCGCGACGATGAGGACGACGCCGGGGAGCAGGATCATGGTTGCGATCTGGCTCGACCACCAGCTGAGACCGGACGCCACGCCGAGGACCGCCCAGGCCGCGGCGCGCGCCGGAGTCGCGCGTGCATCGACCAGGTACGTGGCGCTGGCCATGGCCAGCGTGCCGAAGGCCAGCGCGGAGCTCTCCCCGTGGGTCGACAGCTGGGCGTGGCTGAGAAAGACGGGCGGCACCGCAACCAGGAGCCCCGCCACGAAGGCGAACGGTCCCGCACCAGCCCGCCGGGCGATGAACCAGACCGACCAGGCCCACAGGACGGCGATGACCGCCGACGCCATCCGAAGGACGAGGGTGGACGGGCCAAACAGCCAGAACCCCAGCGCCGCGGGATAGGCGTCACCGATCGCGCCCCCGTACGGCTCCCCCCAGTAGAAGACCTGTGGAGTGCCGTGGAGGATCGCGAAGGCCATCAGCCCGGTCAGGGCCTCGTCGTAGTACGTCTCGGCGAGAGTAGGGGTGAGCGCCAGTCGATACCGGAGCGCCAGGAACACGACGGCGAGGAACGCTCCCGCCGCCACGATCCAGACGCCGCCATGCGTCAGGCGGGAGGCTGGTCGCGCCTCCGTCAGGGCGCCGGGCCGGGTAGGGGCGTCGACGGTGGCGCGCATGTTTCGCGTCAGCGTACGTCTCGGGCGCGACGGGGCGTAGCGGTGAAAGCCCCCATGCATGGGTGGTTTTCCCGACACCGCCGTGCGAAAGCCTGCCATCTCGCGGATTTCGCCGTGGAAGGGACCGTCGAGCGGGACAGCGCGCACCGGGTCGGCCGCGCGAAGGCGTCAAGTCGGCGGACCGGTTGTCTCGATCGTCACGGCGGTCGCTGCCGCGACCGTGCGGTAGAAGGGGTCGGCGCGCCCGGCAGGTCCTCGACCAGGCGCTCGGCGGCCTGGTCCACGCCCCGGAGCTCGAAGCGCATGTCGATGCGCTGGAAGCGAGCGCAACGATGTCGCAACGATCACGTCACCTGGCACGTCACCTGGGTGCGATGGTCTGGAATCCCGGCGGTTGCTAGAGTCGGGGCTGGCTCCCGCAATGCCGACGCGCCGCGCCCTCGCGACCCTGGTGGCCCTCACGGGCCTGCGCTAGAATCGGGCCGAGGAAGCCGCCGCGCGGGTCCCATGGGCAACGGTCGAGCGGTCACCGTCGAAGAGATCATCGACCGGATCGACGCCTGGCGCGGCCGGCCGGTCTCGATTCGGGCCCTGACGAACGGGCTCACCAACGCGAACTACCGGGTCGACGTGAACGGCCGCGCGTTCGTCGTGCGGATCCCGGGCGCGTCCACCGAGCTCCTGGCCATCGACCGCGCGAACGAGCTCCACAGCGCCCGCGTCGCGGCCGCCCTCGGTATCGGCCCGGCGGTCCTCCACCACTTCCCGGACAGCGGCGCGACCGTCATCGAGTTCCTCCACGGCCGGCCCATGACCAACGCCACGCTCCAGGAGCCGGGCATGCCCGGGCGGATCGCCGCGACGCTTCGCGCGCTCCACGGAGGGCCGCGGTTCCTCCGGGACTTCGACATGCTCGGCCTCGCCGACGGGTACCTGGCCGTGATCGAGCGTCGGGGCTTCCCGCTCCCGTCCGGCTACCGGGCGCGGCGCCCCGTCATCCGGGAGATCGGCGCCGTGCTGGCGGCTCGCCCGCTTCCCAGCGTGCCGTGCCACAACGATCTTCTCGCCGACAACTACATCGAGCAGGGGAGCCAGCTTCGCCTGGTGGACTGGGAATACAGCGGCAACGGCGACCCGGCGTTCGAGCTCGGCAACACGTGCCGCGAGCTCGACTACGACGACGTCCGGGTGCGCGAGCTCTGCCAGGCGTATTTCGGCAGCGCGCCCGCGTCCCTCGTCGCGCGGGTCAGGCTCCACATGATCGTCTCCGACGTAGGCTGGACGCTCTGGGCGGCGATCCAGACGGCGATCTCGCGGATCGCGTTCGACTTCTCGGCCTATGGCGCCGCGCGGTGGGCGCGCGCCGAAGCGGCGATGGACTCACCGGATTTCCCCGGCTGGATCGACGCCGTCGCGCGCCCCCGCGAGGGAGGGCCCCCGTGACGCCCGGGACGGGGCGCCGCCCTTGACAACCTCGCCGCCGGTGACCGATGGTAGTCCGTCGCCACAAAGCCCTGTTCCGAACCCGAGGAGGGGATACATACATGAAGCTCCTATCGTTCCGCACGATCTCGCTCGCCACCCTGGTCGTCCTGGCGGCCATCGGGGTCGCGGTCGGCCAGACCGGGATGGACCAGCTGGTCGCCGCCGCCAAGCAGGAGGGCCAGCTCACCACGATCGCCCTTCCGCACGACTGGTGCGGCTACGGGGAGCTCATCGGCAGCTACAAGACCAAGTACGGCATCAAGGTCAACGAGCTCAATCCCGACGCCGGCTCCGGGGACGAGATCGAGGCCATCAAGGCGAACAAGGGGAACAAGGGCCCGCAGGCCCCGGACGTGATCGACGTCGGCCTCTCCTTCGGCCCATCGGCCAAGAAGGAAGGCCTGCTCCTGCCCCACAAGGTCGCCACCTGGGCCTCGATTCCCAACGACCAGAAGGACTCGGAAGGCTACTGGTACGGTGACTACTACGGCGTGCTCGCCTTCCAGATCAACGCCGACATCGTCAAGAACGCCCCTCGCGACTGGGCGGACCTCCTCAAGCCGGAGTACAAGAACTCGGTCGCGCTGGCCGGCGATCCGCGCACCTCGAACCAGGCCATCCAGGGCGTCCTGGCCGCCGGCCTCGCCATGGCCAACGGCAACATGGACCGGGCTGCGGAGGCGGGTCTGAAGTTCTTCGCGGATCTCAACAAGGCGGGCAATTTCGTCCCGGTGATCGGAAAGGTGGCGTCCCTCGCGCAGGGGGCGACGCCGATCATCATCCGCTGGGACTACAACGCGCTCGCGGATCGCGACACCCTCAAGGGCAACCCGAAGGTCGACGTGGTCGTCCCGCGGAACGGGGTCGTGGCCGGCGTGTACGTCCAGGCGATCAGCGCCTTTGCGCCGCACCCGAACGCCGCGAAGCTGTGGATGGAGCATCTCTACTCGGACGAGGGACAGGTGGCCTGGCTGAAGGGCTACTGCCATCCGATCCGCTTCCTGGACCTCGTGAAGAACAAGAAGGTGCCGGCCGACCTCCTGGCCAAGCTGCCTCCGGCCGAGTCCTACGACAAGGCGGTCTTCCCGACGCTCGAGCAGCAGGCGAAGGCGAAGGAGATCATCACCAAGCAGTGGGACACCGTCGTCGGCGCGAACGTCAAGTAGCGCCCACCCCGTGAACGTGGATCGCACCGAGCGCGTGTGGCGGAGCCGCCCGGGCCCGGTGTGATCGTTGCCGTGACCCTCTTCCTCTCGCCGCCGGCTCCGGGGTGAGGGGAAGAGGGCGCGGAGCCTTCCGATGAGCTGCCAGCCGAGCGCCACCGTCCCGCGCCGGGACCGCCGTGCGGCGGGAGCGCTCCCGCCAGGGGCCGCCGCGTGAGCCAGACCGCCTCTGCCCCGACCGCGCCACCGGTTGCCTCGGGGGCGCCGCCGGGTCGATTCTCGTGGGAGCTCCTCGGCGTCCTCCCGTTCTTCCTCTTCGCGTTCTTCTTCCTCATCCTGCCGACGAGCTTCCTGATCGTGGGCGGGTTCCAGGACGCCGAGGGCCGGTTCACGCTCGCCAACATCCGCGACCTGTTCCATCCCACCATCCTCAAGGCGTACTGGATCAGCATCCAGGTCAGCGCGGCCTCGGCGATCGGAGGCGCGGTCCTCGGCTTCTTCCTGGCGTATGCGGCGATCTCCGGCGGGCTGCCGCGCTGGGTCCGCCCCACGCTCCTGACGTTCTCCGGCGTGGCCTCGAACTTCGCCGGCGTGCCGCTCGCCTTCGCGTTCCTCGCCACCCTCGGGCGGACTGGCCTGGTGACCGTGCTTCTCGTCAGCCTCTTCGACTTCAACATCTACCGCACGGGGTTCAACCTCCTGAGCTTCTGGGGCCTGGCGCTGACGTACATGTACTTCCAGATCCCCCTCATGGTGCTGATCATGGCGCCGGCGATCGACGGGCTGAAGCGCGAGTGGCGCGAGGCGGCGTCGAACCTGGGCGGGAGCGCCGTCGACTACTGGCGGTACATCGCGCTGCCCGTGCTGTGGCCGACCCTCCTCGGCACGACCCTGCTCCTGTTCGCCAACGCCTTCGGCGCGATCGCGACGGCGTACGCGCTCACCGGCAGCTCCCTCAACATCATCACGATCCTTCTGTACGCGCAGATCCGCGGCGACGTCCTCCACAACCAGAACCTCGGCTACGCGCTGGCTCTGGGGATGATCCTGATCACCGGCCTGTCGAATACCGCCTACATCGTGCTGCGCTCCCGCAGCGAGCGGTGGCTGAAATGACGCGGCGGACGATCGGGTCGTGGGTGGTCATGGCGCTCGGGATTCTGTATTTCTTCCTGCCGCTCTTGGCGACCTTCGAGTTCTCGCTGCGATACCGCCGGGGCGTCTACAGCTTCGAGGCGTACCGGATCGTCCTCGGCGATCCGCGGTTCCACGAGACGTTCCTGTACTCGACCCTCCTCGCGCTCGCCACGATCGTCGTCGGCGTCCTCCTGGTCGTGCCGACCGCCTACTGGATCCAGCTGCGCCTGCCGCGACTGCGGCCGACGGTCGAGTTCATCACGCTCCTGCCGCTGGTGATCCCGGCGATCGTCCTGGTTTTCGGCTACCTCCGCATCTACAACAGCTCGTCGATCATCCCCATGACGGCCAACGACCGGACGACCGACCTGCTGCTGATGTTCAGCTACGTCACGCTGGCGATGCCGTACATGTACCGCGCCGTCGACGCCGGGCTCCGCGCCATCGACGTGCGGACCTTGACCGAGGCGGCCCAGAGCCTCGGCGCGAGCTGGGGGACCATCCTCCTCCGGGTGATCCTGCCCAACGTGCAGGTGGCGGTCCTGAGCGGCGCGTTCCTGACGTTCGCCATCGTCATCGGCGAGTTCACGATGGCCAGCCTGCTGGACCGTCCCGCGTTCGGCCCGTACCTCCAGCTCATCGGCGCGAATCGCGCGTACGAGCCGGCGGCGCTGGCGGTCATCACCTTCGCGATCACGTGGGGGTGCATGGCCCTGATCCAGGTTCTGGGCCGCCGGGCCCCCGGCAAGACCGCCGGGGCGCACTGAGGACACGCATGGGCTTGCTGGAGATCCACGGCCTGCAGAAGAAGTTCGCGCTCTCGACGGCGGTCGAGCACTTCGAGCTGGACGTCGCGCGGGGCGAGTTCGTGTCCTTCCTGGGGCCGAGCGGCTGCGGGAAGACGACGACGCTCCGGATGATCGCGGGCTTCGAGACTCCCTCCGCGGGCGCGATCCGCATCGAGGGGGTGGACATCACCCGGCGCCCCCCCAACCGGCGCAACGTCGGGATGGTGTTCCAGTCCTACGCGCTGTTCCCGAACATGACCGTGGCCGACAACGTGGGCTTCGGGCTGAAGGTGGCCAAGAAGCCGAGCGCGGAGATCGGTCCCCGGGTTCAGGAGATGCTGGAGCTCATCAAGCTGCCGGCGCTCGGGAGCCGCTATCCGTACCAGCTCTCGGGCGGCCAGCAGCAGCGCGTGGCGCTGGCGCGCGCCCTCGCGATCCAGCCGAAGGTGCTGCTGCTCGACGAGCCCCTGTCGGCCCTCGACGCGAAGATCCGCGTGTCCCTCCGGAACGAGATCCGCGCCATCCAGCGGAAGCTGGGGATCACCACGATCTACGTCACGCACGACCAGGAGGAGGCTCTGTCCCTGTCGGACCGGATCGTCGTGATGCGGGACGGACGGGTCGAGCAGATCGGCACCCCGTTCGAGATCTACAACTTCCCGCGAACGGGCTTCGTGGCCTCCTTCGTCGGCACCCTCAGCATCTTGCAGGGGCAGGTGGTGGACCCCGGGCGCGGCGCGATCGCGATCGACGGGCAGGAGATCCTGGCCTCGCAAGGGCTGGAGGGCGCGCGGGTGGGCGAGGTGCGCTCGGTGGCCTTGCGCCCCGAGATCGTGTCCCTCCACGAGCCGGTGGGCAACGGGAACCGGATGCAGGGCACCGTGGAGGACGTCGACTTCCTGGGGTCGATCGTGCGGATCCGCGTGCGATTTCGGGAGAACGCGGTGTCGCTCGACACCTTCAACACCCCGAACACGCCCCCGCCCCAGCCGGGGCAGGCGGTGACGGTGAGCTTTCCCCGGGAGGCGGTCCTGGTGCTGGAAGGCCCCGCGACCGGGTGAGGGGCGGCCGGCTCCGGACGGGCTCGCCAGGGTCCGCCGGGCGGCTCTCCTAGGGCCCCTCCAGCACCATCCGCCGGTAGGCCTCCGCCGCCTCGAGGCCCACCTTGACGCCCTGCTCGCGCGCCCACTCCACGAGGAACTCCTTGGGGTCCCACTCGCCCATCTGGCTCCGGTGCTCGCGGAGGGCGGCCAGCTTCACGTCGAGGGTGCCGGCGATGTCGACGTAGGTGTCGGGCCGCTCGGCCCCGTGGATGTACACCTGGCGGACCTCGTGGGGCTCGAGCCCCTCGGCGAGCAGCTCCGGGAAGATCAGCCGCGTGCCCGCGGAAGGGAAAGTCGCATCGAGGGCGGCGTCGGCGGCCGCCCGGTGGTCGGGGTGGTTCAGGTACGTGGAGCCGTAGTAGCGGACGGTGGGGTCGCCGCACACGACCGCGTCGGGCCGGAAGCGCCGGATCAGGCGGGTGAGGTCCCGGCGGAGCGCGATGGTGGCCTCGAGCATCCCGTCCTCGTAGTCGAGGAACCACACGTCCGCGATCCCGAGGACCCTGCACGCGCTTCGCTGCTCGACCTCGCGGATCGGCCCGAGGGCCTCCCGGGTCATGTCCGCCGGCGTGAAGCGGTTCGATCCGCCGGTGCCGCGCGTGATGCACACGGTGACGATGGTGGTGCCTGCCCGCGCCCACTTGGCCAGAGTGCCGCCGACGGTGAACTCCTGGTCGTCCGGATGGGCGTGGATGCTCATCGCGCGGGCGGGGGGTGAGGGCTCGCCTGCCGTCCGCGCCTTCTTGCCGCGCTCGGGGATGCCTGGGGTGCCGGGATCGCCAGGGTCGGTCAATGCGTCCGTCATGTGAGCTCGGGAGTCCTTTCGCGATCGGCGATGGTATGGCGGCGGCCACCCAGGACGAGGGTGGGCTGTCCGTTCTCGTCCCTGAGGTGCGCGCCCAGCTGCTGGAGCGCGATGCGGCTGAACCGCGCCGGGAACGCGCCGCGCCGGACCCGGCAGCAGAGCCGCCCCCCCTCGCTCTCGAGCGTGGCCGGGTCGAGCGGCTCCCGGTGGTCGCCGGCCAGGACGAGCTCGAGACCGTCCAGCACCCCCTCGCGCCCCTCCTGGAAAATGGATCGCACCCGTTGAACGACGAAGGGCGTGCCCTCGGACTCGAACCAGTTCCGTTCGCCCTGGCACACCACGAGCCAGCTTCCCTCGGGCGTGCGGGTCATGGCGCGCAGGAAGAAGCGGAGGGTCAGGGGGTCGAGGACCTCGCTCCCGTCGTGGAAGACCCGGCCCTCGGCGTCGACCCGGTAGCGGTACTCGCGCATCGCCCTCTCATTCTAGTCCTGCCCGAGCCGCTCAGAGCCATCGCCGGACGTGCGCCCGGTAGGCACGGTAGGGCGCGCCGAACTTCCGCTCGAGGTAGCGCTCTTCCCGCGCGATCACCCCGATCCGGAGCACGGCGACGTAGGGCACGAGGAGCAGCGCGAGCCAGCCGCTGTCGGCGAGCACGCCGATGCCCGCGAAGAGGAGCGCGAGGGCGACGTACATCGGATTCCGCGAGCGGGCGTAGATCCCGCCGGTCACGAGCGCGATCGCCGGCTTCGGCGTCTCGACGTTCGTCCCCGCGTCCCGGAAGGCGCGGACCGCCAGGGTCATGACGACCAGGCCGAGGGCGACGAGCCCGCCGCCGACGCCGAAGCGGAGCGCCGCCGGGGAGCCGGCCGGCAGAAGGGGAAGGGGCCAGAGCCACCCCAGGATCGCCCCGATCGCGAGGAACAGGTACGCGATCCGGGGCGGCCGCGCGATGACGCCGGGATGGTCAGGGGCGGCGCCCGTCGCGGCGGATGCAGCCGCATGAGCGGTCGAGCCAGGGAGCATGCCGGGACCCTCCGTCGCGTGACGGGGTGTCGATCGCGGGCGCATGTCAGGAGCGCTCCGCCAGGCGCTCCAGGCGCCCCCGGAACGGGAGCGCGAGGAGCCAGCCGAGGGAGGACGCCCGCCGGTCCTGGCACTCCTCGAGCCCGAGCCGGGTCTCCCGGGGGTCGCCGACGGTTGCGCGGTAGGTGCCGAAGAGCCGATCCCACCACGGCACGACCACCCCGTAGTTCGAGTCCGTCTCGGGCCAGAGGGCCGAGTGATGGACCCGGTGCATGTCGGGGGTGACCAGGAGGAGGCGCAGCCAGGCGTCGAGGCGGGCCGGCACCCGGGCGTTCGCGTGGATGAACAGGTTGGTCGCCGTGTCGACCAGCTCGTAGAGCATGATGGTCCACGGCGGCAGTCCGAGCCCGAGAATGACGAGGGCCGTCGGCCCGAGCTGGATCAGGAACTCCAGCGGATGGAACCGGACGGTCGTCGAGACGTCCAGGAAGACGTCCGTGTGGTGGACGCGATGCACGCGCCACAGGGCAGGCACCTTGTGCATGGCCACGTGGACCGCGTACGAGACGAGGCTCCGCGCGAGGAGCGCCACTCCCAGCGTGGCGGCGAGCGGCAAGGGGTACCGCTGGAGGAGCCCCCAGCCCTGCTGCTGGGCGATCACGGCCGCCGCCAGGCCGCTCACCGGCAGGGCTCCCAGCACCACGATGTTGAGCGCCGTCAGCCCGAAGTTCGACGGCCACCGTCGCGTGCGCTCCACCGGGCCGTCCCGCCGGGGCGCCACCGCCTCCATCGCGCCGAGCCCGGCCAGCAGACCGAAATAGATGACGTATTGCAGAGGCTCTCCGTAGTCCGTCAGGATGCGTTCGAGCGACATGAGCGTCTCCTCCATCCGGTCGCGACGGCTGCGGCCTGCGGCCTCCGCGCCGTCGCTCCCTATTGGCTGTTGGTTCGGCGTTCGTAGAGTCATACGGACGGGCGCCCGCTTCGTTACGGCCAGGGCCGCGGCACCCTGGGGGGTCCGGGGGAGCGAACCGGGACGGAGGGCCGGGCGTAACTCCCGGGACGCCCGTTCGTAGGACTCGTTGGAGGGCCATGAACGCAACCGAGGTGGCGGAGGCCGTCGAGCGCGCCCGGCGCGGGGAGCGGGAGGGCTTCGCCGAGCTCTACCAGGAATTCGGCCGGCGCGTGCTCGGCCTCTGCCGCCACCTTCTCGGCTCTCCGGACGCGGCCGAGGACGCCCGGAGCGACGTCTTCCTCCGCCTGCCGCGCGCGATCGATCGGTACGACCCGGCGCTCCCGTTCGACCGCTGGCTCCTGAGCGTGACGAGCCACCACTGCCTCGACGTGCTCCGGCGCCGCCGTCTCGAGTCCCGGCTGTTTGCCGCGGAGTGGGACGAGACCGACGGCGCGTCGGTGGGAAGCGAGCCCGGACCGTCGCCTCTCGCGGCGGTGCTGACCGACGAGGGCCGGGAGCGGGTGCGCGCCGCGCTCCAGCGTCTGCCCGAGCGGTACCGGGTCTCGCTGGCTCTCCGCTACTACGGCGAGCTGGGCTACGAGGAGATCGCGAGCCAGCTCGGGGTGACGCGCAACCACGTGGCGATCCTGATCTTCCGCGGCAAGCAGGCCCTGCGCCGGCTGCTCGCGGATCTGGATGAGAGGGCTTGACGATGACGTGCCTGAACGAGCTCACCTGTGCGGTGTACGCGGACGGGGAGCTGTCCCCGGAGGAGACGCGGGCCACCGAGCGTCACCTGGCCGAGTGCCCGCGCTGCCGGGCGCTGGTCGCGGCGCTCCGGGACGAGAACCGGATGCTCAGCGCGGCACTCGGCGAGGAGGCGGCCCTCGCGCCGTCGCCCGTGGTCGCGGTGAGGCCCGCGTCGATCCTCGGACGCCTGGGCGCGGCGACGAACGGGCGCCGGGCGCGCGCGTGGGGGCTCACCCTGGCCGTGCTGGCGGGCGCCGGGGGCCTCGCGCACCTCGCCGGATGGGGAGACCTTCCGGGCCGGCCGATGGGTGACTGGATCGGCCTCGCCGTGGAGGGCGCGCTCTTCGTCGTGACGAACGCCGCCACGCTGGAGCGGGCGCTCACGACGCTGGCGGTCGCCACGATGATGGGGCTGGCGCTTGCCGGCGGACTCTATCTCGGGCGGACTCCCTCGCGCGCGGTCGCGGCCCTCGCGCTGGTCCTCGGGGCGACCGCGGGGGTCGCGTCGTCGCCCGCCGAGGCGCTCGAGACGCGAAGCGGGAGGGACGTGGTGATCGGGGCCGGTGAGACGCTCGACGGGACGCTGGTCGCCGCCGCCGAGAGCGTCCGCGTCGACGGGACGATCGATGGCGATCTGATCGTCGCCGCGGCGCACGTCGACGTGCGCGGCACGGTGCGTGGCGACCTCGTGGTCGTGGCCGGGACCGTGGAGGTGGCCGGCACGGTCGAGGGCAGCGTGTACACCGCCGCCGGCTCCTTCGACGCTCCGCGGCCGCGTGGGCCGGGGGTTCTACGCCGCGGATCGCGCGACGGTGATCGAGCTCGGGGCAAGCGTCGGGGGCGACCTCACGCTCGCCGGTCGGAGGCTGTGGCTCGGCGGTGACGTGGGACGCGGCGCGACCATCTTCGCCCACGAAGCGGAGGTGAGCGGCCACGTCGGGCGGGATGTCCGCTTCCGTGGCGACCGGCTGGCGGTGCGGGCACTGGCGCGCGTGCAGGGAATGGTCCGGGCCGACGTCGCTCCGGGCGTCGGCCGTGACGATCGACGGCGGGGCGACCGTGACGGGCCCAGTCCTGACGCGCGTGGCATCGCGCGGCGCCGGGTGGTACGGAGAGCCGCGCGTGTGGTTCTGGGTGGCGACGAGCTTCTTCGGCGCGGCGCTCCTTGGCTGGGTGGGGCTCCTGCTCGTGCCCGGGCTGGTCGTGGGGAGCGCCGACGGGGTGCGGAGCTGGAAGCGATCCCTCGGGTGGGGCGTGACAACCCTCGTCGGGGGGCCCGTCCTGATCCTGGTCCTCGCGGTGACCCTCGTCGGCCTGCCGCTCGCGCTCGTCCTCCTGGGGCTCTACCTCCTGGGTCTCTACGCGGCCAAGATCGTGGTCGCCCTCGCCCTCGGGCGGGCGTTGCTCCGGCCGCGCGGCAACCCGCCGCGCGATGCGCTGCGGGCGCTGGTGGTCGGCCTGGTCCTCGTCACGCTCGCGACGGCCCTGCCTCTCGTGGGAGGCCCGATCTGGGTCGCCGTGGCTTGCCTCGGCGCCGGGGCGCTCGCCGGGCGGCTCGCCCGGGCGGCGGGAGCCGTGCGAAGCTCGGGGGCGTGAGAGTCGAGATCCGGACCGCGGCGGAGATCCTCACCCCCGAGCGGGCGGGGGAGTGGGCGGCTCGGCGGGCGCAACGGGACGATCCGCTTGCTCCGGGCCATCTGGCGGGAGTTCGTCGCGGTCGGCGGGCCGGTTACCCTCGAGGCGGCGTCGCGGGCTGTTCCGGGACTCGCGCCGGAGGCTCTCCGGGCGCGAGCGGCGGCGCTCGACGCCGCGGATCTGATCGGGCTGGACGGAGACCGCGTCACGCTCGCCTACCCGTTCACCGCCGAGCCGAACGACTTCGAGGTGGTGCTTCCCGGTGGCCGGGCGCGCTACGCGTGCTGCGCGATCGACGCCCTCGGCGTGGCGCCGATGGTGGGGAGCCCGGTGACGCTCCGGTCGCGCTGCCACCGGAGCGGTGCGCCACTGGTCTTCGACGTCGATCCGGTGGCCGGTCCTCGCCGGGCGCCCCCCGGAAGCCTCACGTGGGTCGAGCGGAGCCGATGGGGCGGCGACCGGCTCTCGGGCTTCCTCTGAACCCGCCTCAACTTCTTCCGGTCGGAAGAGGAGCTCGCGGAGTGGCGCCGCGAGACGCCGGACGGCGACGGGGCGGGGCTCGTCCTCGCCGAGGCGTTCGAGCTGGGTCGCCGGATGTTCGGCGGGCTGCTCCACGCCGAGCCGGCCGATTAGGGCTGCCCTTGTCCGCGGCGGCCTCGCGGGGAACCCTGGTGGACCCGCGCGGCGTGCCATAATCGAACCGTGACCCGTCGTGCCGGGACACGTAGACCATGACGGACACGGGCTTCGGGCCGCTGGTGAGCACCGCGTGGCTCGCCGAGCACCTCGGCGAGGCGGGCCTCCGGGTCGTTGACGCGACCTGGTATCTCCCCACCCTCAAGCGCGACGCGCGGTCGGAGTTCGGCCAGGCCCACATCCCCGGCGCGGTCTACTTCGACATCGACGCGATCTCCGATCGAAAGTCAGGGCTCCCCCACATGCTGCCCGATGCGGTCACATTCGGTCAGGCGGTGGGTGCCCTGGGGATCGGTGATGGTGACCGTGTGGTCGTTTACGCCGGCAAGTACCTGTCCGCCTCGGCGCGCGTGTGGTGGACCTTCCGCGTGTTCGGACACGAACGCGTAGCCATCCTCGACGGCGGCTTCCCACGATGGCGGGAGGAGGGCCGGCCTGTCGAGGCGGGAGAGCCGAGCCCGGTGCGCCGCCACTTCACGCCGCGCCTCCATCCAGAGCTGGTGACCGACCTCGACGGCGTGCGCAGAAACCTCGCGACACGGCTCGCGCAGGTCGTGGACGCCCGATCGGCCGGCCGCTTCGCGGGGACCGAGCCCGAGCCGCGTCCCGGCCTCCGCGGAGGACACATCCCCGGGAGCCTGAACGTGCCCTACGATCGGCTCTTCCGGCCGGACGGGACGCTGCTCCCGCGGGACGACCTCCGCAGGGTGTTCGAGGCGGCCCGTGTCGACCTCGACCGGCCCATCGTGACGTCGTGCGGCTCGGGGGTGACGGCCTGCGTCCTCGCCCTGGGACTCGATCTCGTCGGCCGCCCGGACGTCGCCGTCTACGACGGGTCCTGGACCGAGTGGGGCGGCCGCGACGACGTACCCGTCGAGCCGTAGAGCATGCCGCGCCAGCGCATCGACCTCGATCCGATCGACGCCCTCTCGATCCTCGACGAGGAGGGGCGGCTGGACCGTGACCTCGAGCCGCTGATTCCCCCCGACGACCTGCGACGGCTCTACCGGACCTTTCTCCTCGCGCGCCGGTTCGACGAGCGCATGCTCTTCCTCCAGCGCCAGGGCCGGATCGGCACCTACCTGCCGGCGCGCGGGCACGAGGCTGCGGTGCTCGGCAGCGTCTACCCTCTGCGCCCGACCGACTGGCTCGTTCCGGTCTGGCGCGAGTGGGCCGCCTACGTCTGGCGGGGCTGGCCGCTCGAGAACCTCATCCTCCTCTACGCGGGTCTGACGGAGGGCACTTCCGTTCCCGCCGGCATCCGGGATCTCCCGGTCTGCGTTCCGATGGGCACTCACGTCCCCCACGCGGTCGGGCTGGCGTGCGCCGCCCGGGCTCGGCGGGAGGACAGCGTCGTGCTCTGCTACTTCGGCGACGGGGCCAGCTCCGAGGGGATCACCCAGGAGGCCATGAACTTCGCGGGCGTCTTCCAGGCGCCCATCGTCTTCGTGTGCGTCAACAACCAGTGGGCGATCTCGATGCCGCGGTCACGGCAGACTCGCGCGAAGACGCTCGCGCACCGCGCGCTCGCCTACGGCTTCCCGGGGGTGCAGGCGGACGGCAACGACCTCCTGGCGATGGTGGCCATCACGCGCGAGGCGGTGGCGCGCGCTCGCGAAGGTGGCGGGCCCACCCTCATCGAGGCCGTGACGTACCGTCTGACGGGGCACTCGACGGCCGACGACCCGAAGAAGTACCGCGAGCGAGGCCGAGGTGCGGCGTGGGAGGCACGGGAGCCGCTCCCGCGCCTCCGCCGCTATCTCGAGGCGAAGGGTGTCGTCGACGACGCGCTTCACGCCCGGTTCGAGACCGAGGTGGATGCCGAGGTGCGCGCGGCCATCGAGCGTGCCGAGGCGCGAATGCAGGCGGCGCGCCCCCTCGACATGTTCGACTACGTCTACGCCGAGAGGCCGGCCGAGGTAGAGGCGCAGCGGCAGGAGTTCGCCCGGGAAGTCGGGGAGGACGGTAGCGCGACGTAGCACGAGCCCGCCAGGAGGCCACAAGAAACGTCTGGACGACCGCGGTGTGACCAAGATCCGCGCCCGGCCTCACGTCTCCAACGACGACCCGTTCTCGTGGGCCCAGTTCAAGACGCTGAAGTTCCCGGCGGGCTCCCCCCCGGCGCCATCGCGTCCCGCCGAAGTGAGGATCAATCCTCCTGGGACGCAGTGACAGGAATCGTGCCTGCCAGGCAGCGGGCATCCGAGCTATGGTTGAGATGTCGCGGCATCGCGACGTAGAGGAGACATGACGGCCTCACTGATCCTCATCGGTCGCCCTGACTGGCGGACGTCCTCGCGGCGCCGGTTGCCGCCGAGGCCCAGCAGGCAGCCAAGGTCCCGCGAATAGGCGTGCTGGCGCAGAACTGGGCCGCCAGTGGCGACCTGCTCGAGACCTTCTCCATCCAGGGGCTGCGTGACCTCGGCTACGTCGAGAGCCGCGACCTCGTGATCGAATACCGAGATGCCGAGGGGAAGCACGAGCGGCTCCCGGCTCTTGCGGCCGAGCTGGTCGCGCTCAAGGTCGATGTCATCGTGGCCCCAAGCACGGTCGCCGCCCGGGCCGCCAAGCACGCGACCAGAATGAGCGAAGGCGCCTCGAGGACCTGGCGGCCAAGAATCGGCTGCCGGCAGTGTACCCAGGGAGGTTGTATGTCGATGCCGGGGGCCTGATGTCCTACGGAACGAACCTTGCCGATCTGCTTCGGCGGGCCGCAACCTACGTGGACAAGATTCTGAAAGGGGCAAATCCGACCGACCTCTCCGTGGAGCAGCCGAGCGTTCGGCGGCATCGAGCTCGAGGCCGCAGGTCGTTCTGCCTGAGGATCCCGCGGCACGCTCGCGCGACGGCATGCGTCAGGAGACGGGGGCTCGACGGTCTCGTGCCGCTCGCTGTTTCAGCATTCCCGCGCGATCGCTTCGAGCGTCGGCGGCCGCCGGGTCTCTCGACCGGATCATGCGCGGGGACGGCTGTCGCGGTCGAGGAGGTAGTTGATCCAGGAGCTGGTGCCCCGGAGCGTGCGGTCGGGCGGCGGGACGTAGACGGTGAGATCGCGCTCGCGACCCGCGGCGTGGGCGCGCGCGTGGACGCCGACCCACACGCACGGCTGGTCGACGACCTCGCAGTGCCCGAGGTAGGTCCCGCCGCACGGGCCGTTCCGGAGGTGCTTGGGACAGGTCTCCGGGCACACGTACTCGAGGTGGCCCAGGACGCAGTTGCCGCAGGCCTGGCACCCGAAGAGCGGCTGCTTGACCGCCAGCTCGAGCTTCTCGACGGCCTGAGCGACGCCCGGACGTCGGTCCGCCCAGCCGGCCAGCCGGGCGAGCGCCCGCCGGAGCACCGTATCTCGCGTGACCGGGAACAGCCGGCCCAGGCCGTCGAGCAGGCGGGCGATTCCGCGACGCCACGCTGCCTCCTCGTCCGTGGGGACGGCCAGGCGCTTCGAGCCCGGGACCGGCTCCGGCCCCGCGGGCCGCGCGCCGTCCACCGGGACCGAGGTCCGGGCCGGCGGCCGGCCGTAGAGGTAGAATCCGCCCGCGGCGCCGTAGCGGAGCTCCGCCGCCAGCTCCTCCCACCTCGGCGCGAGGTCCCGCGCTCGCCGGATGATCCAGGCGACGTGGTCGGCGTCGTGCGTGCCGCCGAGATAGGCGCCGGCGTAGCCGAGCCCGCGTAGCACCGCGACCGTGCGCGCGGCGCGCTCGAGGCGGGCCCGGAGCCCGCCGTCCTTGCCCCGCGCCTCCTGCCGCACGATCTCGAGAAGCTCCGGGGACACCCAGCACCCCGGCGGCTCGCCTCGCGCCATCCGCTCGGCGGCGCGCGGGCCGAGGACGTAGACGTTGCCGAGCACCGGGGTCCGGAGGCCGCGCTCCTCGAGATAGCGCTTGAGCTCCCGGAACTTCTCCGAGTCCCACCCCACCTGCGTGATCGCGCAGTCGGCGCCGGCGGCGATCTTCTTCTCGAGCTTCACGTACTGCCAGACACAGTCGCCCTCCACGTACTTGAACGGGGACACGGCGACCGCGACGTGGAAGGGCCGGCCCGCCCGGCGCAGCTCGTCGATCAGCCGGACCAGGTGGACCGAGTCGAGGTCGAAGACCGGGAGACTCGGGCGGGGGACCGCCCGGCCGCGCCCGCGGCCAGTCGCCGGTGAGCGCGAAGACGTTCTCGATGCCGAGCGCCTGGAGGTCCTCCAGCGTCTTCCGGATGCCCGCGCGGTCCTGCCCGACGCACGTGACGTGGACGTTGGGCGTGAGCCCCCGCGCCCGCGCGGCGGTGCCCACCCGCATCGGATCGTGTCCCATCGCGCCGCCGGCGTAGCTCGTGATGCTGCCGGCGACGACGTCCGGCACCCGCGCCAGCCGCGAGGCCACCTCGAGGAGCTTCGCCTCGCGCTGGAGCCCGGAGGCGACCAGCTCGACCACGTAGCAGAAGCGGCCGGCGCCGAGCGCCTCGGCGAGCGGGTTCGGGGGGGACACGGGCCGCTCCGGCGCGGGGCTCACTAGGCTATCTTATCGGACGGCTCTGATCGGACGGCGTTCGGACTGTGGCGGCACGGGACATCCCGATGAGCGGATCGGACGGCCTCGATCGGACGGTTCCGCGTACGCGGCAGCACGTACACGTCCAAGCCATACGAACGTATGGTCACGACGGCCGAGTCGTGCTAGGCTTCTGCAGTGGCAAGGGCCCGCTTTGAATGGGACGCGAACAGGGACCACGAGAATCGGCAAAAGCACGGGGTCTCTTTCGCGAAGGCGCAGTTCGCTTTCGCTGATCCGAAGCGCGTGATCGCGGAAGATCTCTCCCATAGCTCGAGCGAAAAGCGGTACTACTGCTTCGGCTGGGTCGAAGGCGGCGTCTTGACGGTCCGATTCACATACCGCGGCGAAGTCATCCGAATCTTCGGGGCCGGTTACTGGCGGAAAGGCAAGCGCATCTATGAGCAAGAACGTTAAGTACACGAACGAACCACTGGGAAAGCTGCAGGTGGTTCCCGACTTCCTTCCGCGTCCCGAAGACCTGGTCTTTCGGGATGAAGGGGTCAAGATCACGATCGCATTGAGCAGGCGGAGCGTCGACTTCTTCAAGACCGAGGCGCGGAGACACAACACCCAATACCAACGGATGATCCGGCGACTGCTGGATGCCTATGCTGAACACCATTCGCGGCCACGCTCCGCACGGACACGGGCAAAGGCCGCGCGCGCCGGTTAGCGCGGGTCGTCCCGGCTCGGATTCGACTACTCCCGAGCGCGAGCGAGGCATCCTGACCGAACGGGATGTGAAGCGCTCGTTCTTGGGGACCGGTGAGTACGGGTCGTAATCGACACCAATCTATTCGTCTCGGCCCCGGTCATCCCGTCGAGCCGCAGCGACTTCATGCCGGGCCTCAAGCCCTGGATCGGTCGGGGGCTCAGCCGCCGAGCTCCGCCCGCACGAGCCGAGTGCCCTCCACCATCGCGTTGAGCTTCGCGAAGGCGACGTCGCGCGGGAGGTGCATCAGGCCGCAGTCGGGGTTGACGGCGAGCCCCTTGGCGGGCACGAGCTCGAGGGCGGCTCGGATGCGCTCGGCGACGACGGCCGGCGTCTCGATGTCGTGGCTCTTGACGTCGACGACGCCGAGCCCGAGCGTGAACTGGGGATCGAAGTCCTTGAAGAGCCGGACGTCGTCCTCGCCCCGCCGGGCGAACTCGAGCGTCAGCTGGTGGATGCGGGCCTCGAGGATCGCCGGGAACAGGTACCGGTAGCTGCCTTCCCAGGACGGCTTCCCGTACCGGTTCCCGTAGCAGACGTGGAGGGACAGCCGCGCCCCCACCCCCTCGACGAGGGCGTTGAGCGCCCGCACCGCCCAGGACAGGTCCTCGGGGAACCCCGAGTAGTACGGCTCGTCGACCTGGATGTCCGTGGCGCCCGCCCGCACCAGCTCGCGGAGCTCGACGTTCATGACCCGGGCGATGTCGAGGGCGAGCGCCTCCTCGCTCGGGTAGTACTCGTTCCGGATGCGCTTGACGAGCGAGAGCGGCCCCGTCACGGACACCTTGGTGCGGTGCTCGGTGTAGCGTCGGAGGAACCGGAACTCCTCGACGAGGCCGAGCGACCCGGTCGGCAGCCGCCCCCGGACCACGCAGTCGTAGAAGTCGTAGTAGAACTTCTTCGACGTCTGGTCGATCTGCACGCCGGGCAGCCGCGTCGTGAAATGGTCGATCATGTTGTCCCGGCGCAGCTCCCCGTCGGAGACGATGTCGACCCCGGCCGCCTCCTGGTCCTTGATCGCCGCCTTGACCGCCGCGTCGTGGATCTCCTCGAGGTCGTGCCGGGAGAGGCGACGGTGGAGGTAGTCGTTCTTGGCCCGCTCGAGCCAGCCGGACATGGAGTAGCTCCCGATCACGGCGGTGAGCAGGACGGGGTCAGGCCTTGACTGTGACATCGTGCTCCCTGGCTCGGAATGCGCCGTCGAAGGCAACGTCAAGGCCTGACCCCCTCATTCGCGCGGTGTCGTGTAGAGGATCGACGTCCGCGACCCCGGGCGATAGCGGAACGGCGCGAAGTGCACGTCGAACCCCGTCCGCGCGCCGATGGCGCGCAGCAGGGCGCCGTTGACCCAGTTCACCACCGAGCCGTCGAGCTTTCCCGGCCCCCGGAACCCCTGACGGTACTCGTGCATGTCGGCGACGAAGATGTCCTGCACCTGCAGGTATCCGCGCGGATGCAGGAGCGGCACGGTGTGGACGAAGCTCTCGGCCGCGCCGCGCGAGAGGTGAAAGCGCACGTCGTCGGGCGCGTCGGCCAGGAGGTCCTCGAGATGGCTCTGATCGAGCCCCGGCGGCAGCGGCACCTGGGAGACGTCCTCGAGCCCCACCAGCCGCTCCTCCAGGCGCAGCGCGTCCCACGCGGCCCGCCAGAACTCCACGCCCCGCGCGCGGTCGCCGAGCGCCTCCGGCCCGACCCGGAGCAGCTGCTCGATGGTCTGCGAGAGGTCGCCGACGGGGCACCCGGCGATCGCGGCGACGCGAGCCGCGGCGTCGCGGGGAATGTAGCCGCGCGTCTCGACCAGGTACAGCCGGCCGTCGCGGCGCACCACCTCGTCGTGGGGCAGGTTGTCGTAGACGTTCGTGAGGTGGATGGAGAGGATCTTGTAGCGCAGGAACGAGAGCGTCTTGAGCGGGTTGAGCGCGTCGAGCGCGATCACGCTCACGAGGTCCCGGTGCGCGGCGACCGCGGCCATCGCCCGGTCGAGGGTGGGCAGGGAGTAGTCCCCCAGCAGGAAGCGGAGGCGAGGGTAGTAGCTCGTCCCGCGCTCCTCGTCGAGCGAGCGGAACCGGTCGAGCCAGAGCGCCGCGCGCTGGCCGGAGCCCACGCCGATCTCGAGCGCGAAGATCTCGGGCGGGAGCTGGCCCTTCTTCTCGAGGTCGCGCAGGAGCGTCCAGAAGTCGGCGACCGAGTCCGCGACCGCCTCGGGGCGGCTGGCGTCCGATTGTCCGCTGGGGAGGGCCTCCTCGAAGCGGCGGCCCGAGGCGGCCTCCCAGTCCGCGACCCGCTGCCAGAAGAGCCGGTTGAACCGCCAGATCACGCTGTCGCGGACGGGCGTCCACGCCTCGAGGGCGGCCGCGCCGTCCGGGCCGCTCTCCGGCGCGTCGGCGACGCCGCCGAGCGCCCGTGCGAGCGCCTCGCTCAGCGCGGCGGTGTCGACGCGGCGGAGATCCACGGCGAGCTCGGCCAGCGCCAGCGGTCCTCCGGAGCGGTCGGCCGCCCGCCGGACGAGGATCGGCTCGCGGAAGTTGGCGCGGTACTGGATCCAGTCGAGGTGGACCCGGAGGCTCGGCAGGAAGCGTGGATCCCCGTGGCCGGCCGCGACGAGCCCGAGGAGGGTGCGGACGACCTCGGCGGCCCGCGCGTCGACGGCCGCGGGCCCGGATCCCCCGGGCTCCATGTGATTCACGTGGATGATCATCGTCGTCGCGCCAGCGTCAGGCGGCTCCCCGGGAGCCCGATGGGCTCCTGCGCGTCCATCCTCGCACCAAGGCCCCGATGGCGTGAAGGGGCTCCCCGCCGGGCCCTGCGGACGCGGAGGCCGCTCACTCCGATCGCGCGCGTCTCCGGGCGTCACTGCCCGGGCGCCGGCTCAGCGCCAGACCTCCCGGGCGACCTGCACGACCAGGCCGAGCTTCGCCCACTGGTCGGCCTCCGTGAGGAGATTGCCCTCCATCGTCGAGGCGAAGCCGCACTGCGGCGAGAGCGCGAGGTCGTCCAGCGGGACGTGGCGCGCCGCGGCCTCGATGCGCCGGCGGAGCTCGGCGGGCGACTCGAGCGCGGGCAGCTTGCTCGAGACCAGGCCGAGCACGACCGTCTTCCCCCGGGGCACGAACCGGAGCGGCTCGAAGGTCCCGGAGCGCGCGTCGTCGTACTCGAGGAGGAAGCGGTCCACCTGGAGGGCGGTGAAGAGCTTCTCGGCGATGGGATCGTAGCCGCCCTCGGCGTACCAGTGGCTCCGGTTGTTGCCGCGGCAGAGATGGATGGCCAGGGTCACGCCGGGCCGGCGCGCCCCTTCGAGGCAGGCGTTGTCCGCGCGGACCGCCTCGTCGAGCGCCGCGTCCGGATCCTGGCCCATCTCGGTGCGGATCCAGTCGCGCCACTTCGGGTCCATGTAGTAGCTGTACCGCGGCGCGTCGATCTGGACGTACGATACGCCCTCCTCGACGAGGGCCCGCACCTCGGCCTTCAGGATCTCCACGACGTCCCACAGGAACTCGGAGGGGCTCGCGTAGACGCGGTCGGAGATGCCTCGCTTGTACGCGATCGCCGGGAACTGGGTCGCGCTGGGCAGGGTGACCTTGATCGCGCCGGGGCTGTGCTGCTTCATGAACGGGAGCTCGTGCGCGGTGAGCCGTCGGAGCTGCCGCAGCTTCTGCGTCACGATGCCGGTGACGCGGCTCACGTGGGCCGAGCCCGCGCCGCCCACCTGCCACATCCGGGCGACGGCGTCGCCGTGGTCGAGGCCGGCCACCGCGTCCCAGAAGTCGCTCATGAAGTTCGAGCGACGGAGCTCCCCGTCGGTGAAGATCTCGAACCCGAGCTCGCGCTGGCGGGTCAGGGCTTCGAGGATCGCCCGGTCCTCCAGCTCCCGCAGGTGCTCGGGCCGGGTCGCGGGGTCGCTCCGCGCCTGGAGGAGCGCGGCTGGGCGGAGGAAGCTGCCGACCTGATCGGCGCGGTATGGCGTGGTCATCGCGGGACCTCCTGGCGTCGCGCGGAGAGGGGCTCTGCCGGCCCGCGCGCGCCGTCACGGCTTCGAGGGTGCCGGGGCGCCGCGCTCGGCCTCGGCCATCTTCTGGATGATCTCGGCTCCGAGGTTCGCGGCCGGGAGGCCCCGGAAGAGGAAGGCGAGGCTGACGACGGCCGACAGCTCCTCCCACGAGGCGCCTGCGCGCCGCGCGGCGATCGCGTGGAGCCGCGCCGCGTCCCCCATCAGGGCGAGGAGAATGCCGAACAGCATGAGCTGCGACGTCTTCACGTCGAAGCACGCGGGGTACATGGCGCGGAGCCGGGCCGCCTCCTCGAGCCGGAGGAGGTCCGGGTCCAGCCGGGCCAGGAGGTCCGTCCGCGCCATGATCCGGGGCGGGACGAAGCCGATGAGAGTCTCGTACGGGGCGCGCATGGCGGCCAGCTCGGCCTCGGAGATGGCGTGCGGTGGAAGCGGTCCAGGCTGCTCCGGCGCGGGCATGGTCGTCGATCCTCCTGGGGAGACGGCCGGCAGAGCCGGCGCAGGCCGCCGCTGTCCGGGCGATCCGGCAGACCCGGCCGACCGAACGCCCGGCGGGCGTGTTGACAGCAGCAAGCTTGGTTCGCTAGTGTCAAACACCATTCGGTCGAATCTGTCAAGCGGTCGGGCCCTTCTTCACGCTCGACGCACAGCATAGCCCGGCGAAAGGAGCGCGAGGAAGAGCGGTGGACGTGGGGCGCAGGGTGCGGGAGCTCCGAGTCCGGCGCGGGATGGTCATCGAGGACCTTGCGCGCAAGTGCGGTCTCTCCAAGCCCTACATCAGCCAGGTGGAGACGGGGAAGGCCTCGCCCTCGCTCCAGACCGTCCAGAAGCTGGCCCAGGCGCTGGGCGTCCCCTTGACGTACCTCTTCCTCGAGGAGGCGTTCGGATGTCACGTCACCCGTCGAGCCGAGCGCCGGGCCGTCTCGTTCGGGGAGCCGGACAAGCTCGTGTTCTTCCTCTCGGCCCCGAACCGGAGCCTCGAGATGCTGCTGCTCGAGATCCCGTCGGGCTACACGGCGGGGGGACGCACGCACTCGCACGAGGGGGAGGAGTGTCACTGGGTGCTCGAGGGCACGATCACCGCCGTCCAGGGAGACCAGCGGTTCGTGCTGGCGCGCGGGGACAGCTTCCACTGGGACGGCAGCGTGCCACACCGGATCGAGAATCACGGTCCCGAGGTCGCCCGGCTCCTGGTGGCCCGGACGCCTCCGGGTTTCTTGAACGTCACGTTCTACGAGGCACGGCCCGACGAGCCGGAAGCGAGCGTCGGGTCGGAGCGCCCGCCGCACGGGCGCTCGGCGCGGCGCCGTTTGGCCAGGGGCTCTCATCGAAAGGGAGGGGCGCAATGACGCGACGAGGATGGGTCCTGAGCGGGCTCGCGGGGCTCGTGATGGCCGGCTGGCTCGCCTGGCCGGCGGCGGTAGCCGCCCAGACGATCAAGGTCGGAACGGTGGTGCCGCTGACCGGGCGGTACGCGGCCGGGGGCGCCCAGGTCCGGGCCGGCTACGAGCTCGCGATCGAGGACGTGAACCGGGCCGGGGGTGTCACCGTCGGCGGGACGAAGATGCCGCTCGAGCTCGTGATCCTGGACGACGAGTCCGACGCGACGAAGACGGTGGCGCGCTTCGAGAGCCTGGCGGCGCAGGGCGTCGTCGCCTACCTGGGCGGATTCGGCTCGGACCTCCACGCCGCGGCGGCGTCGGTAGCCGAGAAGAACAAGATCCCGTACCTCGGCGTCGCGTTCGCGCTCAACAAGATCCACCAGCAGGGGTTCCGATATCTCTTCTCCCCGTTCTGGAAGTCGCCGGACATCGGTCAGCAGCTGGTGCCGATGCTGACCTCGATCCCGGCCGCCGAGCGGCCCAAGCGGGTCGCGGTCTTCCAGGAGAAGACCGACTGGGGCCTCGAGATGGCGGCTGCCTTCGTGGCGGCCGGCAAGGGTGCGGGCTACGAGGTCGTCGCCCAGGGTGAGTATGCGCCGGGCGCCAAGGACTACTCGGATCTGATCCTCAAGGCCAAGGCGGCCCAGGCGGACGCGGCCTTCGCCCTGCCGACGCCGCCGGACGGCATGGCGATCGTGAAGCAGATGCACGAGCTGGACTTCAACCCGAAGCTCGTGCTCATGATCCGTGCCCCGGATCCGCCCGTCTGGTCGAAGAACCTCGGCAAGGACGGCGACTACGTCGTGTTCGCCCCGGGCTGGCACCACGCGTTCAAGTATCCGGGCGTGACCGAGCTGAACGCGGCGCACGTCAAGAAGATCGGGCGGCCCGCGGACCCGATCACCGGCCCGGCGTACGCGTGCGTGCAGATCCTGACGGCGGCGCTCACCAAGGCCGGTGCCCTGGACCGGGAGAAGGTGCGCGACGCCATCGCCGCCACCGACATGATGACCGTGGTCGGGCCGGTGAAGTTCCGCGCCGACGGCACGGGGGTCGTGCAGGGAGCGTTCCTCCAGTGGCTCAACGGCCAGCAGGAGCTGGTCTGGCCGAAGGAGTTCGCGACACAGCCGCTGGCCTATCCGGCCCCGCCCTATTCCAAGCGCTGAGCCGCGGCCGACGACCGAGCCCCGCGTGACGCGCGCCGAGCCCCTGCTCGCCCTCGAAGGCGTCTCGAAGGCCTTCGCGGGCGTGCAGGCGGTTCGGGGCGTGAGCCTCGACGTCCCGGCGGGCACCGTCGTCGGCATCATGGGGCCGAATGGCTCCGGCAAGACGACGCTCTTCAACCTGATCGCGGGGACGTTCCGCCCCGACGGCGGACGCATCCGCCTGCGGGGCCGGGACGTCACCCGGCTGCCGCCGCACCGGCGCTGCGCGCACGGGGTCGGGCGGACCTTCCAGCACTCGAGGGTGTTCCCGGGCCTCAGCGCGATCGACAACGTCCTCGTGGGTCTTCTGCATGGCCGCCTGCGGGCCACCGAGCGCGACTCCGAGCGCGCTGCCGCGCGCTTCCTGGCCCTGGTTGGACTCGACGCGAAGGCGCACCTCATGGCCACGCGCCTGAGCCTCATCGAGCGGCGACGGCTCGAGCTGGCCCGCGCGCTCGCCACCGGGGCCGACCTCCTCCTGCTCGACGAGTTCATGGCCGGGCTGACCCCCGCCGAGACCGCCGACGCGATGGCGGTCATCCGGCGCGTCCGCGGCGAGGGAATGACCCTCCTGATCGTGGAGCACATCGTGTGGGCCCTTCTCGACCTCTCCGACCGGATCGTGGTCCTGAGCGCGGGCGAGAAGATCGCCGACGGGGCGCCGGCCGCCGTCGCCGTCGATCCAGCCGTCGTCGACGCCTATCTGGGACGCGGCGGAAGCGGGAAGGGCACCGGGAGCCGGGCGGATGCTTGAGGTGCAGGATCTCGACGCGGCCTACGGGGAGCTTCGCGCCCTCGTCGGGGTCAGCGTCCAGGTCGGCTCGGACGAGATCGTGGCGCTCGTCGGGTCCAACGGCGCGGGGAAGACCACGCTCCTCCGCTGCATCGCCGGCCTGACCCGGCCGCGCGCCGGTCGCGTCCTCTGGCAGGGCCAGGATCTCGGCGGGCTCGGGCCGCATCGGGTGGTCGAGCGCGGCGTGGCGATGGTGCCCGAGGGCCGGCGGCTCTTCGGCCACATGACGGTCGAGGAGAACCTCGCGCTCGGGGCCTTCAGTCCCCGGGCGCGTCCCGAGCGTCAGGCGACGCTCGACCGCGTCTACCAGATCTTCCCGAGGCTGGCCGAGCGACGCCGCCAGCTGGCGGGCGCTCTGTCGGGCGGCGAGCAGCAGATGGTCGCCATCGGACGGGCGCTCATGACCCGGCCGAGCCTCCTGATGCTGGACGAGCCCTCGCTCGGGCTCGCGCCGCGCGTGGTGGAGTCGCTGCTCGCCGTGCTCCTGGAGATCAACCGGGCGGGGGTGGCGGTCTTCCTCGTCGAGCAGAACGTCAGGGCTGCGCTCGACCTGGCGCACCGCGCCTACCTGCTCGAGCACGGTCGAGTGGTGGGGCAGGGCCGAGGCGCGGAGGTCCTGGCCGATCCCGAGGTTCGGCGGGCCTATCTCGGGCCGCTGGCGGTCGAGCCGTGACGGCGAGGGCGGCGTGACCGCGCTCGCGCAGCAACTGGTCCTGGGCGTCCTGCTGGGAGGGCTCTACGGACTGGCGGCCGCGGGGCTCTCGCTCGTGTTCGGCGTCCTGCGAGTCCTCAACGTGGCCCACGGCGAGCTGATCATGCTGGGCGGGTACGCCGCATTCGGGCTGGTCGCGATCCTCGGGCTGGACCCATTCGTGGCGCTGCTGCTGGTCATCCCGCTGGCGGGGGGGCTGGGCGCCCTCCTCTACGGCGGCGTGTTCCGCTTCATCGTGCGCCACGGCGAGGAGACGCGGATCAAGAACTCGCTCCTGGTCGGCTTCGGGCTTGCCCTCACCCTCCAGGCGCTGGCCGTCCGGCTGTTCACGGCGGATGAGCGGTCGATCACGACCGCTTACCGCGGCCGCGCCCTCGCGCTCGGGGGCGTCGTGGTGCCGCTGGGGCGTCTCCTGAGTCTCCTCGTCGCCCTCGCGCTGATCGCCCTCCTGCACGCCTTCCTCCGACGGGCCCGCTGGGGCCAGGCGATCCGCGCGACGGCCGAGGACTGGGAAGCGGCGAGCCTGCTCGGGATCGACGTGCGCCGCGCCTACGGGCTCGCCTTTGCCATTGGCACCGCGCTCGCCGGTGCGGCCGGTACGCTCGTCAGCCTGGGCTATTCGATCAGCCCGTCCATCGGTCTCGAGTGGACCCTCAAGGCGCTGATCGTGATCGTGCTGGCCGGACTCGGGTCCGCCTTCGGCACGTTCGTGGGTGGCGTCGTGCTCGGGTGTGCCGAGGCGCTGAGCGCCGTGGTGTTCGGAGGCGCATACCGCGAGGTGGTGGGCCTGCTCCTCTTCTTCTGCGTCCTGGTGGCGCGTCCACAGGGCCTTTTCGGACGTTCGTGACCCCACAGGCCGAAGGCCGTCCGATCAACTCCCGCGGAGCCCGGGTGGCCTGGCGGAGCGCGGGCAGGCGTTCCGTCGAGCTGACCGCGGGCGGCCTGCGCGCGGAGGCACTCATCGGGACGCGCTTCTTCCTGGAGGTGCCCCGGCTTCTCCGCCACCCCACGCAACCGGATGCGGCCCCGGGCATCGTAGAGCGGCGTCACGAGCAGCGAGCCACCGCGTTCCTGGCGCTCGTGCGTCGTGGCGTCTACGCCCGCCCGCACAGCCCGTACCGGATCCTCCTCCGGCACGCCGGCTGCGAGTACGGCGACCTCGCGGCCCTCGTGACCCGCGACGGTGTGGAGGGCGCGCTCCGGGAGCTCCTGCGGCGGGGCGTGTACCTCACGGTGGACGAGTTCAGGGGGCGGTGCCCCGTGGTTCGGGGTGCGACGACCCTCATCACCGGCCCCGCGGAGCTGCGCAACCCCGCGGCGGCCTTTCACGTGCCGGTCCGGACCGGCGGGAGTCGCGGCGCGGGGATGCCGGTCCTCATCGACCTCGAGTTCGTCCGGGATTGCGGCGTCAACGCGCTTCTCGGGCTCTCGGCGCGCGGCGGGGATCGCTGGCTCAAGGCGCACTGGCTCGTACCGGGCGGCTCGGCCCTGAGCCGGGTGCTGGAGTACGCGAGCTTCGGCCGACCCCCGGTGCGCTGGTTCTCCCAGGTCGACCCTCGCCAGCCGGGGCTGCACCCGCGGTACCGGTGGAGTGGCCGGATCATGCGGTGGGCGAGCCTCCTGGCGGGCCGACCCTTGCCTCGCCTCCGGTACGTGTCCGTCGAGGATACGAGGCCGATCGCGATGTGGATGTCGCAGGCGGTGGCGGCGGGGGCGACGCCGCATCTCTACACGTACCCGAGCTGCGCGGTCCGGGTCTGCGAGACTGCGCGGGCGGCCGGTGTCGCGATCGAGGGCGCGCGATTCACGCTGGTCGGAGAGCCCGTGACGGCGGCCCGCCTCGCGGCGATCCAGACGGTCGGCGCGGAAGGCGCCCCACGCTATGCCGCCACGGACGTGGGGCCGCTCGGCGACGCATGTCTGGCTCCGGAGGCTCCCGACGACATCCATCTCTATGACGATCTCCACGCAATGATTCAGGCCGGCCAGGAGCGGGCACCGGGGATTCCGCCCGGAGCGCTGCTCGTCTCGGCGCTGCGTCCCACGGCCCCCTTCGTCCTCTTGAACGTATCGCTGGGCGACCGCGCCATCCTGAGGCGGCGGGCGTGTGGCTGCGCCATGGAGACCTTCGGATGGTCGACGCACCTGCACACGATCCGGAGCTACGAGAAGCTGACGGCGGGCGGCATGAACTTCATGGACTCGGAGGTCATCCAGGTGCTCGAGGAGGTGCTACCCGGCCGGTTCGGCGGCTCCCCGACGGACTATCAGCTCGTCGAGGACCAGGCATCGGACGGGCAGCCTCGTCTCCGGCTGCTGGTGCACCCGAGGCTGGGGCCCCTCGACCCCGTCCGTGTCGCCGATGCGTTCCTGACGGCGCTCGGACGCGGCTCCGGGGTGGAGCGGGTCATGGAGCTCGAGTGGCGGAGTCTCGGGCTCCTGCAGGTCGAGCGACAGACGCCGCGGGTGACGCCAGCCGGCAAGATCCTGCACCTGCACACGGACACCGCGCCGCCGCGGCGGGCTTCCGACAGCCCCGTCGTCGGGGGGCGAGCGTGACCGGCGGCGGGCGCCGCGTCGGGGTCGGCCGCGCCGTGTGGACGGCCGTGGCGCTGGCTCTCCTCGGGCTCGCCCCGCTCGCCGTCACCCGCGAGGACTGGCTCAACCTGGGCGTGGTGTTCTTCCTCCTGGTGGCCCTCGCCCAGAGCTGGAACGTCATGGGCGGGCAGGCGGGCCAGGTGAACCTCGGGCACGCCGCCTTCTTCGGGCTCGGCGCCCTGGCGACGCGCCATCTGTGGGCGGGTGGCGTGACGATCCCCATCGCGATGGCGGTGGGGGCTGCGCTCGCCACGGTGGCGGGCGTCGCCGTGGGGCTCGCGGCGTTCCGGCTGCGCGGCGCCTACTTCGCGATCGGGACCCTGGCGCTCGCCGAGGTGCTCCGGATCGCGGTGGGCAACGTGCTCCCCGAGATCTCCACGCTGCCGGCGGGGGCCATCGCGGCCTATCGGCTTTCGGACCGCTACTACGGCGCGGCCGCGCTCGCGGTGGGGACGACGCTGGCCGTGGCGTGGCTGGCCGCCTCGCGGCTCGGGCTCGCCATGGAGGCCATCCGGGAGGACGAGACGGCCGCCGAGGCCTCGGGCGTGGGGGCCTTCCGGGTCAAGCTCGCCGCCGTGGCCGTGTCCACGGGCCTCGCCGGGCTCGCCGGGGGGCTGTTCGCCTTCTATCACATCAGCTACTACCCGCAGCACGCGTTCAGCCCGACGTGGACCTTCGACGCCGTGCTGATCACCTTCATCGGGGGAGTGGGTACGGTGCACGGGCCGGTCCTCGGCGCGGCCCTGTTCGTCTTCCTGCGGGAGTACCTGGCGCTGCGCTGGGTCGACCTGCACCTGCTCATCTTCGGGGTGCTGTTCATCGCGATCGTGCTCCTCCTTCCCGGCGGGCTGGTCGAGGCGACGGCGCGCCTGCGGGGCCTGGCCCGTCGTCGTCGCCTCCCGCTCGCGGATCCTGCGGGCGGGACGGCGGCAGGCGTGACCGGTGGCCGCCACGCGGCGGGACCCCCGGCGAGGTGTGGAGGGGAGGGGAATACCTTGCGATGCCGGGGGTGATCGGGCATAGTGTGCCGGGCTTCGGGCCTGGAAGATCGGCCTCTTCATCTAGCACCGGCGAGTTCGGTCGCGAGGAGAGCACATGGGGACGTCGGATAGCTTCCCCGCGCAGGGCGCGATTCCCGTCGGCTACGGGCCCGAGGGCATCGCCGTCGACGGCGAGGGCCGGCGGGGGTACGTGGCGTGCGCGCGGAGCGACAGCGTCGCCGTGTTCGACCTCGACTCGCGCGAGGTCGTGGCCCAGGTGCCGGTGGGCCGTGAGCCGATCGGCCTCGTGCACGACAGGCAGGGCGGTCACGTGTTCACGACCGACGCGCGCTCCGACGTCGTGTCGGTCATCGACACGGCGACCCTCAAGATCGGTCAAGCAGATCCCCGTCCAGCACTACCCCGCCGGGGCGGGCTTCTATCCGGAGCGCCGCAAGATGTACGTCGGGAACACGGCCGACAGCACCGTGAGCGTCATCGACGCCGACCGGCTCGAGGTCATCGCGACCGTGCCGGCCAAGATGGCGGCGGGCAGCATCGGCGCCGACCCGGTGCGGGACCGTGTCTACTGCGTGAACTTCGGCGACGCCTCGATGACCGTCATCGACGGCGCGTCGAACGAGCCCATCGGCGAGATCAAGCTGGACTACGCGCCCTGCAAGATCGCCGTCGACGCCCCGCGGGGGCGCGCCTACATCGCGAACTCGCTGGTCAGCACGGTGGCAGTCGTGGACCTGGACAAGCAGGAGGTCGTGAAGACGCTCACCGTGGAGCGCGCCCCGGTGGGCATGGGGCTGGGGCGCCGGGGCGACCGCATCTACGCGGCCAACCGGGGGACGGGGCGGGTGAGCGTGATCGACCGCCAGAGCGGCCGGGAATGGGCGCGGGTTCCGGTCGGCAAGGCTCCCGGGGACCTGGCGGTCGACCAGCAGTCGGGCACGGTGTACGTCTCGGACGCGGGCACCAGCACGGTCAGCGTCTTCCAGGATCGGCTCGAGGGTGAGCCCGCCGAGCTTCCGAGCGACTGGCGGCACCCCCTGATCGGAAAGCCCCTCCCGTCGTTCAGCCTGCCGGACATGGTGGACGGGCGGCCGCGCACGTCGGAGGAGTATCGGGGCAAGAAGTACATCCTGAACTTCTTCGCCAGCTGGTGAGGACCCTGCAACGCGGAGGCTCCGCTACTCGAGGAAGTGCGTCGTCGGGCCGCGAAGTTCGGGCTCGAAATCGTCATGGTCAACGTGTGGGAACACGTCAATCCACGACAGGAAGCCCTCCATTTCTGCAAGATCCACAACATCCAGGGCACGGTGCTCATCGACGAGACCGGGGAGTACATCACCCGGCTCGGCCTCCGCGGGGTGCCCCACAACGTCGTGGTCGACAAGAAGGGCATCGTGCAGGCCGTCGGGGTGACGACGCCTGACGAGGTTCGCGCGACCCTGACGAAGCTGCTCCTCCCCTTCGGCTAGCGGCTCCGGGCTCCTGCGCGGGCCCGTTCGGGGCCCGGCGGCGGCTCGAGCTCGAGCACCAGATGTCCATCAGGCTCCCCGCCGCTACCTGGGCTCGGCCACTCCTCTTCCGGACGTCGGCCGGGTTCCGGTCAGCTCCCACCGGCGCTGCGGCCAGTGGATACGACGCGAGGAGAGGGCCTTGCAGCCGGCGGGTGACGCGCCGCCCCCGCGCCGTACGCTCGTCGTGCGGGATCGGGCGGTGCGGCTCGTGGTGCGGCTCGTTTCCGACGGGGCGGGTCTATGCCCGGCTGGGTGTGGAGACCCGGACCGCGGCGGCGCGCATCGCCTTGACCGCTCGCTGAGGAGCCAGGCGCCGGGAACCGGGGCTGGTCGCGCGAGGTTCCGGGAGTGGTGGTCGTGACCGGGGCCCCAGCTGGCCCGCCTCGGGTGCCCCGGAGGCGTCGATCCGGTCGGTGGCGAGTGTCGTCGGAGGTGCCGGCTGAGGGTTCAAGGCCCCGGACCCGAGGGCCGGCGACCATGCTATGCTGCGGGGCTAAGAACGCTCCGACCCGTCACCAAAGGAGGTCCCATGGCGGTCAAGCTGTATGTGGGCGGTCTCTCGTACTCGACCACCTCCGAGGCTCTGCGCGAGCATTTCGCCCAGTGCGGGACGGTGGAATCGGCCACGGTCATCACCGACCGGTACTCGGGGCAGTCGCGCGGCTTCGGCTTCGTCGAGATGGCGACCAACGAGGAAGCCCAGAAGGCCGTCAGCATGCACAACGGCCAGCGCCTCGACGGTCGCACGATCAAGGTGGAGATCGCCAACCCGCAGGGGGCGGGGGGCGGCGGTGGCGGCGGCCGTGGCGGGTCGGGCATGGGCGGTGGACGCGGAGGCTCGGGCCGACCCCCACGCTGGTAGCGTTCGCGGTCTCGTCTTCGACCGCCCTGGCCGGATCTGCACGGGTCCCGGCCGGCAGCTGGGCACGGCCGTGCGCGAGCTACCTCGCCGGCCGGAGGCCCGCGCGACACGCCCGGGCGGTCGCTGAGCGGTTCCTCCTTCCGTGAGCCGAACTCGGTTCGTCGCGATCCACGGTCACTTCTACCAGCCCCCCCGCGAGAGTCCATGGCTCGAGCGCATCGAGACCCAGGATTCCGCCGCCCCGTATCACGACTGGAACGCGCGCGTCACCGCGGAATGCTACGCGCCCAACACGGCCGCGCGGCGCGTGGACGCGCAGAACCGGATCCTGGACGTCGTCGACAACTTCGCCGCGCTCGCCTTCGACGTCGGCCCCACGCTCATGACGTGGCTCGAGCAGGAGCGTCCCGACGTCTACCGCGCGATCCTGGAAGCCGATCGGGCGAGCCGGGTGACCCGCGGACACGGGAACGCGATCGCGCAGGCCTATGGCCACGCGATCCTGCCGCTCTGCAGCCGGCGCGACAAGGTCACCCAGGTGCGATGGGGTCTCGCGGACTTCCGGCATCGCTTCGGGCGCGAGGCGGCCGGAATGTGGCTTCCCGAGACCGCCGCGGACCGCGAGACCCTCGAGGTGCTGGCCGAGGAGGGGGTGCGCTTCACGCTCCTGGCGCCGGGTCAGGCTGCCAGCGTGCGGGAACCGGACGGAGACTGGCGGCCCGGGGCCGAGGCGCTGGATCCGCGCCGGGCGTACCGCTGGGAGGGAGGGCAGGGCCGGGCGCTCGCGCTCTTCTTCTACGACGGGGCGATCTCCCACGCGATCGCCTTCGACGGACTCCTTCGCTCGGGTGATGCGATGGCGACGCGCCTCCTGGCCGGCTTCGACGAGGGCGCACACGCCCAGCTCGTTCAGGTCGCGACCGACGGGGAGAGCTACGGCCACCACCACCGCTTCGGGGAGATGGCGCTGGCGGCGGCCTGCGCCCGGATCGAGGCGAGCGGCGTCGCGAGCCTGACCAACCACGCGGCCTTCCTCGCGGCTCATCCGCCCGCGATGGAAGCGCGGGTCGTCGACGGGTCCTCGTGGAGCTGCGCGCATGGCGTCGAGCGTTGGCGCGGCGACTGCGGGTGCAGGGCCGGGCGCCACCACGGCTGGACGCAGCGCTGGCGGGCGCCCCTCCGTGAGACGCTCGACTGGCTCCGCGACACCGTGGACGCGCTCTACGAGGCGCGAGCGGGCGCGCTGGTCAAGGACCCGTGGGCCGCGCGCGACGCCTACGTGGAAGTGGTACTCGACCGGAGCCCCGCGTCCGTGGAGGCCTTCCTCGAGAGCCACGCCATCCGTCCGCTGGACGCGGCGGGCCGCGTCCAGGTCCTCCGGTGCCTCGAGCTCCAGCGGCATCGGCTGCTCATGTACACGTCGTGCGGCTGGTTCTTCGACGAGATCTCGGGAATCGAGACGGTCCAGGTGCTCCGGTACGCGGCGCGCGTGCTGCAGCTCGCGAGGATCCTCGGAGGCGACGCCGGGCTCGAGGCGGAGCTGGTCCGGCGTTTGGCAGCCGCTCCATCGAACGTCCCCGAGCTTCAGGACGGCGCCGGGGTGTGGCGGCGCCACGTGGCGCCCTCCGTGACCGATCTCGCGCGCGTGGCCGCGCACTACGCGATCGCGGGGCCGTCGGAGGGCTATGGGGATCCGGCCGACGTCCACGCGTTCCGGGTCGAGCGGCTCCGGTGGGCCCGCGTGGCCGCAGGCGAGGCGTCGCTCGCGATCGGCCGCGTGCGCGTGACCGCGCGCCTGACGACCGAGCACGAGGAGGCGGACGTGGCGGTACTGCACGCCCGCGATGGCCAGGTCCACTGCCGCGTCCGGACGGGATCCGATGGGGCGGCGCTCGCGCCCGCTCGGGACGCGCTCTTCCGGGAGTTCCCGGGACGAGGGCCGGCGGAGTGGCCTCGCGCGCTCGACCGGCACTTCGGCGGCCGGTCGTACGGTGCCGATGACGTGTTTCCCGACGAGCGCCGCCGGCTTCTGGCCCGTCTCGCCGAGCGCGCCCTGGCGACCCCGGAGGGCGCCCCGGGGTGGGTCGACGCCGGCAGCCGTCGGCTCCTGAAGGAGCTTCGCCTGGTGGAGGGCCCCATCCCGCCAGCTCTCGCGAGCGTGGCCCATCGCCTTCTGGCTCGGGCGGCGAGGGAGGAGCTCGCCGTGCTCGCCGCCGGCGGGTCCGTGACGGCCGCGGCGCACAGGCTTCGCGAGCTCGTCGCCGAGACCCGGTCCCTGGGGATCTCCCTGGGGCTCGCGGCCGAGCAGGTCGTGCCGCCGATCCAGTCGGCCCTCGGGCGCGTGCTCGAGGCGCTCCGGGCTGCCACGACGGCCACGGCCGTGACCGACGGGCTCGCGCTCTTGGCCCTCGGGACCGCACTCGAGGCGCCCCCGGATCTCTGGGCGGCCCAGAACGCCGTCGCCGGCCTGTGGCGCGAGGCATCCCCGGGCGATCGGGAGGTGCTGGCGCCTCTCATGTCAGCCCTCGGATTCGCCCCGGGCGCGCCCGCGGCAACGCGGGAGCAGGAGTAGCCGATGCCGGTGCCCAGGTCGAGCGGTCCGAGCGATCTTCGCGGCCAGGTGGCGCTCGTGACCGGAGGTGCCCGGGGGATCGGTCGTGCGTCGGCCATGGCCCTGGCTCGGGCTGGCGCGGACGTCGCCGTGGCGGATCTCCTGCCCACGGGCGACGCGGAGGCGGGGATCTCGGCGACCGGGCGGCGCGCGATGGGCCTGACCCTGGATGTGACCGACGCCGAGGCGGTGCGTGCGGCGGTCGGGCGTGTGGTGGCGACGCTGGGACGCCTCGACGTCCTCGTGACCGCGGCGGGGATCGTTCACCGGGACCCGCTCGAAGAGACCACCGAGGCTGTGTGGCGCCGCGTCGTCGAGGTGGTGCTGACGGGCACCTTTCACGCAGTCCAGGCGGTGGTACCCGTGATGCGCGCCCAGGGCTACGGCAAGATCGTGACGATCTCGTCGATCTCGGGGATCATCGGAGGCGCGGTGTCACGGGCCGAGGACAGTCCGGACGCCCGGCGGGGCCGCTCCGGCCCCGCCTACGCGGCGGCCAAGGGGGGCGTCATCGCGTTCACCCGCTGGGTCGCCAAGGACGTGGGCCAGAACGGGATCTACGTCAACAGCGTCGCCCCGGGCGGCGTCGACACGGAGATGACGCGCGGCTACGCCTACGCGGCCGAGGAGCTCCCGATCCCGCGGATGGGGCAGGCGGAGGACGTTGCCGAGGCCGTCCTCTTCCTGGCGTCGCCCGCCTCGAACTACGTGACGGGCCAGGTGCTGCGGGTCGACGGCGGCTGGGTGATCGGATGACGGAGGGTGGCCAACCGATGCTCATCATCATCGCGCACCGGCTCCTGATCGGGACGGCGATCTGCTTCGGGGTCTTCTACACGATATGGGAGGCCCTCGCCTATCGCGAGGCGCGCGAGGTGAGCCACCTCGTGATCGCCATCATCTCCGCAGTGATCACCGTCGCGATGGGGTACTACCTGAAGAACCTCCGCCGGTTCGTCAGCCACTAGTCGTCGCCCGTCCGCCCGCGCGCCTCGGCCATCCCCCGAGGGGGATTTCGACACGATTCGCGATTAGCCTCCTGTCGCCGCTCGTGCGTCCGGTCCGCGACCACGGGGTCCCGGGTCAGGCAAGGTGGCCACGGTGGCGACGGTACAGGAGGTTTCTGGGGCCTCGAGGCCCGTCGCCCGCGGGTGAGCCCGGCGCCGCGGCCCTTCCCGATCAGTTCAGCGATGCGAGCGCCTGTCGCAGGGCTCGGAGGCGGTCCTTCACGTGGCCGGCGTCCGGCGCCCCGGGCGCGCGCTGGAGATACGTCTCCCAGTCGCGCACCGCCGCTGCCCCCTGGCCAAGACGAGCGTAGAGCGTGCCGCGGTCGCGGAGCTCCTCCAGCGTGTCGGGGATGAGCAGGAGGATGCGCTCCACGGCGGACAGGGCGCGCGCCCAGTCTCCCAGGGCCGAGTACACCGCCTTCAGGTTGCTGAGCATCCGGACGAAGATCTGCTGCGTGGTGACCGGCGCGAGCCACCGCGGGTCGAGCGGGCCGCCGCCGGGGCGCATCCGCGAGACCAGTGCCTCGCAGGCGGCGCGGTCGAGGAGCGCGCCGCCGTGAAAGGGATCGAGGAGCCGGTGGCGGCCTCGGCGCTCGGCCCGCACGACGAAGTGGCCTGGCAGCCCCACCCCGGCAGCCTCGAGTCCGGCCCGGGCCGCGACGGCCACGTACACCACGGAGAGCGTGATCGGGATGCCGAGCCGGCGGTCGAGCACGTCGTTGAGAAAGCTGTTCCGGGGGTCGTAGTAGTCCTCCGTGTTGCCCCGGAACCCTTCCTCCTCGAACAGGAACCGGGCGACCGTCGAGGCCGCCCGGTCCACGTCCATCTCCGAGGTGAGCCGCTCGGACGCCCGGTGGCCGAGCGCGTCGAGCCGTCCGAGCCAGTGCTGGACGTCGAGACCCGGATGAGCCTCGGCGGCGATCCAGAACGCTCCCTCGGCCAGCGAGCGAGCATCGACCGTCCCGGCCAGCGCGACGAGCCGGCTGCGCGGATCCACGACGGCCCGAAGCTTAGCGGATCTCCGGGGACCGCACCAGGCGGGACCTGGGGCGCGGAAGGAGAGCGGCGAGGAACCTCGGCTCGAGGAGCGCGCGCGGCGGCACGAAGTCGCCGAGGACACCCATGAGCCGGGCCAGATGGGCCGGCCGGCCAGCCAGGAGCCGCGCTGCCGCGACCGAGAGGGCCCGGCGAGCGATGACACGCTGGAGGATGAGGGTGACCCGGGTCTTCGCCGCGAACTCCGCCGCGCGCCGGACGTGGGCGGGTCGCAGCGCGGCCGCGGAGACGTCGCCCGTCTTCACAGCCCGGGCCCCGACCTCCGCCGCGACCTCGGCGGAGCGGAGGGCCGCGTAGATGCCCTCGCCCGTGAAGGGATCGAGGAATCCGGCGGCGTCCCCGACCAGGACGACTCCGTCCGCGCGCGGCGGGACCACATGGTAGGCGAGAGGCCCCAGGGCGCGGACCGGTCCGACGCGCCGGGCGTCGCGGAGCCGCTCGCGGAATCCGGGCAATCCACGCGTCACCGTGTCGAAGTAGCCCGCGAGGTCCGCCTTCTGTCGCCGCGCCTCTTCCACCGGGATCACGAGGCTCAGGTTCCCCACGCCGGCGGCGACCGGATTCAGGATCGAGTAGGCGGGCGGGGCGAGGACGATCTCGCCTCGCTCGGGGTCGCCACACGCCCCCTCCACGTCGGCGACGAGCGCGAGCCGATGGAGCCAGCGGTGCGGGCGCCGGAGCCCGAGCCGCTGGACGACCACCGACGCCCGGCCGTCGGCGGCGATGACCAGCCGCGCGGGGAGGCGCTCGGCCGCTCCGGCCCGCGCCCCCGGCCCCGTGGGCTCGGCGACGACGCCGGTCACCCGTCTGCCCTCGCGGAGGAGGTCGACCACGCGCATCCCCTCGCGGACCGCGACGCCGGCCTCGCGGGCGCGCTCGATGAGCGCCAGGTCGAGCACCCGGCGGCGCACGGCGAGGGCGTGGGGCCGATGGCCGTGCCAGGAACCATCGGCCGGGTAGTCACCGACGAGGAGGGTGCCGTCGGGTGCGAGGACACGCATGCCCCGGAGCGGCCGTGCCCCCCCGGCCTCCACCCTCGAGAGGACGCCGAGGCGGTCCAGGATCCGGCTTCCCTCCGGCGACAGGTACTCGCCGCAGATCTTGTCTCGGGGAAAGCGCGCGCGGTCGAGGAGGACGACGGAGAGTCCCTCCTCGGCGAGAAGGATCGCCGTCGCGGCGCCCGCCGGTCCCGCGCCGACGACGACCGCGTCAGCCCGCACGAGCGATCCCGGGGACCGGGCGGGTCCAGACGCCGACCTGGCGGAATGCGGAGGCACGGTGCCAGCGGATGTCGGGGAGCCCGGCGCGCCTTGCCAGGCCCGCGAGCTCGTCCGGCGTGTACGCTCGCCGCACCGAGAGGGGCCCGTCGTGTCGGGTCATCCGGTTCCGGGACACCGCGTGCGTGGCGAGCCAGACGGCGGCCCACGCGAGCCGGCCTCTCCGGAAGTCGCTCACGACGAAGCCCAGTCGCGAGAGCTCGGCGAGCCGGCCGAGCAGGCCGACGACGCCTTCCTCAGGCAGGTGGTGGAGCACCAGCGAGCAGAGCGCCACGTCGATCGAGCCCGGCCGGATGGGCGCCTCGAGCGCGTTGCCCGCGACGACGTGCACCTCGGGGGTGCCGTCCGCGGCCCGAGCCGCGTATCGCAGGATCGTGGGATGGACGTCCAGGGCCACGATCTGGACCCGGTGGCCGTGGCGCCGCGCCCACCGCGCGAGCGCCAGCGGGATGTCCGCCGCCCCGGTTCCCACGTCGAGGACGCGGAGGGTCTCGCCAGCCCGCAGCCGCGCGAGGAACGGCGCGACGTGCCGCTGGATGGTCTGCGTGGCGCCGATCCGGTTCAGCCGGGCGATGGCGGCGAGGTTCCGGCTCAGCTCGGCGGGGGACGCGTCGAGCCGGTCCATCAGCTCCTTGCGCGAGACTTCGCGGGGCAGCGGGGCCAGCACGAGCCCTAGAATCGGAGCAGCGCGCCCTCGGCGGCGAAGCCGGGCCCGAGAGCCACCATGAGGCCGATGTCGCCCGGCCGCGGGCGGCCGCTCCGGAGGACCGCGTCGAGGACGAAGAGCACGGTGGCGGACGAGAGATTGCCGTACCGGCGGAGAACGTCCCGGGAGAAGGCGACGTCGGCGTCGGACAAGCCGAGCAGGGCCTGCGCGTTCTCGATCACCCGCCGGCCGGCGGAATGGAGTACCCAGATACCGACGTCCTCCTTGGTGAGCCCGTGGTCCTTCAGGAGCGTGCCGGTCAGCTCGTCCATCATCGCCGGCGCGATCCGCCGCACCTCGGGCGACAGGCGAATGCGATAGTAACCGCCCGGGAAGGTGAACCCCATGCGGTCCAGGTATTCCGGGCGGATCAGCGTCCGGTGACCGAGGACCTCGGGCCCGTCGCCGCTCGTGCCGAGCAACACCGCGGCCGCGCCATCCGCGAAGATCGCATTCGCCACCGCGGTCTCGGCCTCGTCGTCCAGATAGTAGGTGGTCGAGCACAGCTCCACCGACACGGCGAGCGCGCGACGCTCCGGGAAGGCGCGGAGGTAGTTCCACGCTTGCTGGAGGGCGACCATCGCGCTCGCGCAGCCGGTGTCCCCCACGTGGACGCGCTGCACGTCTGTCCGGAGACCGAGCGCTCCGATCAGGTGCGCGTCCAGGCTCGGGACGAGTCGTCCCGTGCAGGTCGTCGTCACGAGAAAGTCGACGTCCGCCGTGTCCAGCCCGGCCCGAGCGAGACAGGTCTCGACGGCCTCGACGCCCAGACGCACGCTGCCCTCGGCGAAGCGGGCCGACAGCTCGTCGATGGTCTCGCGCCGGGGTTCGGCGGCGGTGATGTAGAGGTGTCGACCGTCGATGGCGCTGTTGTGAAAGAAGCTGCGCTGGAGCCCGTCGCCATACCCGAAGAGGTTGGCGAGCTCTTCCTGGGTGAAGCGCCGGGCGGGCACTGCCGTGCCGGTGGCGACGATGCGGGGCGTCTGCACGTTTGGCCTCCTGGAGCGCCGCGTCGCGGTCGTCGCGGCTCCGCGACGCTCCTCTCCATTATGCAACCTGCCGCGGAGGGGGCGAGTTCCCGGCGCAGCGGCGCGGCGCGGAGGCGCACTCCCGAGCAGGGAGCGCCGACGAGTCTAGCGGGGACGGAAGGCGATCACGGGCGGGTCCGCGCTCGCGGACGAGCCGACGAACCGGACGGGCATGCCCACCTGCACGCCGTCGATCGGCGTGCCGGTCAGGCGGCCCAGGAAGGACACGCCCTCGGTCATGCGGGCGACGGCCACCACGTAGGGCGCCTCGGCGGCGAACTGGGCGGGCGGGACGCGGATCACCGTGTAGGACGTGATCTCGCCGTCGCCGTCGAGCGTGGCCCGGCCCCAGCGGACGCTCTCGCAGCTCGGGCAGACGGCCTTCGGAGGCACGGCGAGCGCGCCGCAGGCCTCACAGCGCTGGACCACGAGGCGTCCTTCCCGCACACCGTCGAAGAACTCGCGTATCGTCATGCCGCGGGCCGCATCGGCCGTCGCGGCTCCCGCGCTCACCGGGGCTCCCGGCCGAACACGCTCACGAGCACGGTCGCGGTGTTCCCCCCCAGCGTGTGGGCGAGTCCGACCGCGGCGCCCTCCACCTGGCGCCGTCCGGCCTCGCCGCGAAGCTGGGTGGCGATCTCTGCCACTTGCGCCGCGCCCGTCGCGCCGATCGGGTGGCCCTTGGCCTTGAGCCCGCCGGACACGTTGACCGGGATCCGGCCCCCCAGGCTCGTGTCCCCCTTCTCCGCCGCGATCCCTCCCGTGCCCGGCTCGCAGAGGCCGAGGCCTTCGGTGGCGACGATCTCGGCGATCGTGAAGCAGTCGTGAAGCTCGACGACGTCCACGTCCCGGGGCCCGAGCCCTGCCTGCCGGTACGCCGCCAGGGCGGCGCGCTCCGTGGCCACCGCCCGCGCGAGGTCCCGCTTGTCGTGCAGACACATGGAGTCGCCCGCCTGGGCCGAGCCCAGCACCCACACGGGCTTCCGGGTCGTTCGCGCGACCTCCTCGGACGCGAGGACGACCGCGGCCGCGCCGTCCGAGAACGGGCAGCAGTCGTAGAGCTTGAGCGGGTCGGCCACCCTGGCGCTGCGGAGCACCTGCTCGAGCGTGATCTCCTTCTGAAACTGGGCCTTGGGGTTGAGCGCTCCGTGGCGATGGTTCTTCACGGCCACGTGCGCCATCTGCTCCTCGGTCGTGCCGTGCTTCGCCATGTGGGCGCGGGCGATCAGCGCGAAGACTCCCGGGAAGGTCAGTCCTGCCGGCTGCTCGAAGACCGCGTCCGAGGCGTAGGCGAACACCTCGGTCGAGCGCTCGGTGGGCATGGTCAGGACACGCTCGGCGCCGCCCACCAGGAGGACGTCCGCCGCGCCCGAGGCGATCTCGAAGAGCGCATGACGGAAAGCCGCGTGGCTCGATGCGCACGCCGTCTCGAACCGGGTGGCCGCCACCTCCGGGATGCCCAGCGCCGAGGCGACCTGGGGGCCGAGGTGGAGCTGCCGCTCACCGGCCTCGCCGACGACGTTGCCGACGTACACGCCCTGGACCTGACGCGGGCGGATGCCCGCGTCGATCAGGGCGTCGAGCCCGGCCTCCGCGAACAGCTCCGCGCACGTCCGCTCGTGCTTGCCGAACTTCGTCACCCCGAGGCCGACGACCGCAACCCTTCGCATGTCTTCGATTGTAGCCGACGTTGCGCGGCCCCGGAAGGGTGCGTAGGATGCGCGACATGGCGGTGCCACACGCGAGCGGTGGGCCTTCGGTCCAGCCGCTCCGCGCGTCGCCGGGCTCGGGCCCGCTCGGGCTCGGCATCGTCGGATGCGGCCGGTTCGCGACCTTTCACGCTCGCGCCGCCCGGCAGCTCGGCGGCTCGGTACGGATCGCGTTCGCGAGCCGTGATCCGGCGCGCGCGGAGGTGTACCGCCGGCGCTTCGGCGGATTCGCGGCCTTCGGCTCCTACGAGGCCGCGGCGGCCGATCCTCGCGTCGACGCGCTCGTCGTCTGCACGCCTCATCATCTGCACGAGGCGCACGCCCGCCTGGCCGCCGAGCACGGCAAGGGCATCCTCCTCGAGAAGCCGATCGCGCGGACTCTGGCCGAGGCTGATGCGATCCTCTCGGCCGTGCGCTCGGCCGGCGTCGTGCTGATGGTGGCCGAGAACGCGCACTTCGTGCCGGGCTTCGTGGCGGCGCGCGCCTACCTGCGGGAGGGAGCGATCGGGGAGATCCGTCAGATCGTCGTGACCGCGCGCGGCTACCGGCGACCCATGGGGTGGCGGAGCCGCCGGGCGGAGATGGGGGGCGGGCTCCTGATCGACGGCGGCATCCACTACCTGCACCTCCTGCGCGACTGGGCCGGACCGGTGGACGAGGTCGTCGCCCTGGCGCCTCCGAACACGTTTCCCGCAGTCGAGGGCGAGGACACCGTCTTTCTGCTCGTCCGGTTCCGGGGCGGCGCCGTCGCGACGCTGACCAATTCCATTGCCGCGCCGGGGCTGCCCCGTTCGCAGTGGGCCTGGCTGACGGGCACCGAGGGATCTCTGGGGGTGGATCACCGCGGCCGTGCCCTCTGGCTCCGCGGCCGGTCCGGCACGCGGGTGCGCGCCTTCGTGCGCGACCGGCGGGGTCTCGTGGCCCAACTGGGTGAGTTCGTCGCGGCGGTGCGGGAAGGACGCCCGCCGGCTCTCCCCCCGGAGTCCGCCCGCGCCGACCTGGCACTGGTGCTGGCGGCGTACCGGTCGCTCGAGATCGGCGGGCCCGTGGCGCCGGAGGTGTAGGTTTGAGGGAGAGTCTCCCGACTCGACGACGAGTGCCCGCCGGGCCCTCGCAGGGCATGGCGAGGGAGGCGCAGGCCGGCTTCGGACGCCTGAGGCCGCTCGGGGCGTCCTGAGGGTGGAGGGACGCACCGTGACGACGTCCGATTCCCCGACGGCAAGGCCGGCGGCGCTTTCCCCCGTTCTCATCGCCGAGGACGAGGCGGCCTCGCGTCGCCTCCTGGAGGCCACGCTCCGGCGCTGGGGCCACGAGGTCGTGGTCACGGTGGACGGCGACGAGGCCTGGGCGGCGCTCCAGCGCCCCGGAGCCCCGTCGGTCGCCATTCTTGACTGGGTGATGCCAGGCATCCACGGCGTGGAGATCTGCCGTCGCCTTCAGGCGCAGGGGAGCCCGACCCCCCCATACTTGATCCTGCTCACGGCCAATGCCGAGCGGGCCAAAGTCGTCGAGGGTCTGGAGGCGGGCGCCGACGACTTCATGGGGAAGCCCTTCGACCACGACGAGCTCCGTGCGCGGCTGATCGTGGCGATGCGCGTGGTCGAGCTCAGGCGCAAGCTGGCCGAGCGTGTGCGCGAGCTCGAGGTGGCCATTACCCGCGTCAAGCAGCTGCATGGCCTCCTGCCGATCTGCGCCTACTGCAAGAAGATCCGGGATGACAAGAACTACTGGCAGCAGGTGGAGGAGTACGTGAGCGCCCATACGGACGCCCAGTTCAGCCACGGGATCTGTCCCCAGTGCTACGAGCAGATCCTGGCCCCGCAGCTCCGCGCGATGCACGAGGCGCGGGGCGAGCAGCCCCGCGACCCATGAGGACCTTCGAGAGGAAGATCGCGGTCGTCACGGGCGGGGGAAGCGGCATCGGCCGCGCGCTCGCGCTGGCCCTGGCCCGGGAAGGCGCTCGGGTCGTCGTCGCCGACATCAACGAGGCCGATGCCGCGGAGACCGTGCGACGGCTGGCGGCGGCCGGCGCGGAGGGGCTGGCGATCCGAACGGACGTCGCCGACCGGCGCCAGGTGGACGCCCTGGCGGACCGCGTGTTCGACCAGTACGGCGCGACCCACGTCCTGTGCAACAACGCGGGCGTCGTCGTGCACGGCGGGCTCGAAGCGGCGACGTGGGAGGACTGGCAGTGGGTCGTGGGGGTCAACCTCTGGGGCGTCGTCCACGGCCTTCTGGCCTTCGTGCCGCGCATGATCGCGGGCGGGGAGGGCGGGCACGTCGTGAACACGGCCTCCATGGCGGGGCTGATCGCGTCGCAGGGACTCGGAGTGTACAACACCACCAAGTACGCCGTCGTCGGGCTGTCCGAGACGCTCGCGAAGGATCTCCGCCCGCACGGCATCGGCGTCACGGTCGTGTGCCCGATGGGTGTCGCGACGCGTATCCGGCAGTCGGGACGCAACCGGCCCGCCGCCCTGCGGAACGCCGCGCGCGCTCAGGCGGGGAGCGAGATGACGCTGATCGGACGCACGCTCGATCCCGACGACGTCGCATCGCGCAGACGCTCGCGGCCGTCCGGGCCGGCTCGCTCTACGTGATCACGCACGACGAGGCGCTCGAGCCGCTCCGCCGACGCTTCGAGCGGCTGCGAGGACGCGATCCGACGACGCCCGCAAGTTTGACACCGACGCGAGCGACGGCTATTCTGAGCGCAGAGTCGTGATGGACGAGCGGGACGTTGTGCGCGATCTGGTGGCGAAGCTGATCGAGGCCGTCGAGGCCTCGCTCGATGGTTCCCCCGCGGTGCGTGAGGCGCTCGACGAGCTCGTTCGCAACGGGTTCGAGCCGCGGCTCATCCTCTTGGCGGATGCGACCGCCCGCTCGAATGGCGCCGAGGAGACCGCCGAGGAGGCGCCCGAGGCGACCGACGCCACCGACGCGGATCGCGGCGCCGACGCCGGGGAGGCGGCCGAGGACGACCTCGAGGAGGCGCGCGACCTGCGCTACGAGCTGACGAAGCTCGACCGCGACTTCCTGCGCACGGTGCGCATCCAGCCGGAGAGCGGCTAGCGGTCCGTCCGCCGCGAGCCCGAGGCGTCGGTGGTCCGCTTCCTCGCCCTCGCGGTTCTCGCCTTTCTGCTCTTCCTGATCATCCGGGCGAGCCTCTACTCCTTTCTCGGAGGGCTCCGCGGTGCCACCCGCCCGGGACCGACGCGGCGGGGGGGCCTCGACGAGCTCGTCAAGGATCCGGTCTGCGAAACGTACATCCCGCGTCGCAAGGCGATCAGCCGGGGAAGCGGGCCGGCGCTCCGGTACTTCTGCAGCGCGGCCTGCGCCGACAAGTACGCCACGCGCTCGTGACCGCGGGCCTGGCCCGGTGAGATCGGCCGTGTCCGCCGCCGTCGATCCATATCGCGCGATTGACCGGGAGGCGGACCCGCGGCGGTTCGCGCGGATTCTCGAAGCGCGCGGTAGTCAGCCGAACCAGACCCGTCTTCGCCGGGCGTTCCTGTCGCTGGCGGGCGTCGGAGCCGGGATGCATGTCCTGGACGTCGGCTGCGGAACGGGCGTCGTGACACGCGACGTCGCCGCGCGCGTGGGCACCCAGGGCGCTGCCGTGGGCGTCGATCCGAGTCGCGTGCTCCTGGCCGTCGCACGGCGGCGGTCCAGGGGCGCCGGTCCCGGTGCCCGGCCGACGTTCCGTCACGGCGACGGTCTCGGGCTGCCGTTCCCACCGGCGTCGTTCGACGTCACGCTTGCGGTCACGGTCCTCCTCCACGTGCCCGCGGGTGACCGGATCCTCGGCGAGATGATGCGCGTCACCCGGCCTGGCGGCCGGGTGGCGGTCCTCGACCAGGACTTCGGGACCTTCGTGCTGGACGTGCCCGATCGCGCGCTGACGCGCCGGATCGTGGACGGCCACGCGGAGCGCTTCTACGCCGAGCCGTGGAGCGGGCGGACGCTCGCGCGCCGCCTGCGTCTCGCCGGGCTCACGCGGGTGCGGAGCCAGGCCTTCGTCGTGGTGGATCGGATCTACGACGACTACGTCCGGTCCATGCTGGAGCGGCGCGTGGAGCTCGCCACGCGGTGGCGCCTCGTCGCGGCCGTCGACGGGCGTCGCTGGCTCCGGAGCGCGGAGGCGGCCGCAGCCCGGGGCGACTTCTTCATGAGCCTCAACTACTACGGGGCGGTGGGCGTTCGTCCGTGAGCCCACCGGCCGCCACAGGCCGAAGGCCGGCCGATCGAAGGAGTCGGAGGGTAGCCGCGTGAGCCCCCCGGCGAGCCCAGGCCGAAGGCGGTGACATCGGTCCGATCCGGCGCAGGGGCGGCCCGGTGAGCGCGGCGGCCCCGGGCGGGCTCGCGCGCCGGACCCTGCTGGGGGCAGCGCTCCTCGGGGCGCTGTCCGGCCTCGCGGGCCGAGGCGCGAGCGCCGCGAGCCTTCCGGCCTTCGACGGCGCCAGAGCGCTCCATGACGTGGAACGGCTCGTCGCCATCGGGCCCCGCACGCCGGGCTCCGCCGCCCTGGCGCGGGCGCGCGCGTACCTGGCAGGGGAGCTCCGGGACGCCGGGTGGCGAGTGCGCGAGCACGCGTTCACGGCCCAGACCCCGCGGGGCCCGGTGCCGATGACCAACGTCATCGCGGAGTGGCCGGGCGGGGGAAGGAGATCGTGGCGATCGCCGGCCACTACGACACCAAGGTCTTCGAGAAGTTCCGCTTCGTGGGAGCGAACGACGGCGGGTCCTCGGCCGCCCTCCTGATCGAGCTCGGGCGCGCGCTGGCCCCGCGCTTCCGCGCGGAGCCACCGGCGTCGACGCGATGGCTCGTCTTCTTCGATGGCGAGGAGGCCCAGGTCGAGTGGTCGGCGACCGACAGCCTCTACGGAAGCCGCGCCCTGGTCGCCGCCCTCCGTGCGTCGGGCGACCTGCCCCGGCTCCGCGCCCTGATCGTCGCCGACATGATCGGCGACCGCGATCTCGTCATCCCGCGCGACACGCAGTCCACGCCGTGGCTCAGCGAGATCCTCTGGGCGGTGGCGCGGCGGCTCGGCCTGGAGCGACATTTCCCCGACCGGTCTCAGACGGTGGAGGACGATCACGCGCCGTTCCTGGACGCCGGCGTCGCGGCGGCGCTCCTGATCGACCTCGACTACGGGGGGTCGCCGGGGCGGAATGCCTACTGGCACACTCCCGAGGACACGCTGGACAAGCTCTCCGCGGAGAGCCTCCGCGTCGTCGGCACGGTGATCCTGGAGGCGCTCCCCGCGATCGAGACCGAGCTGGCACGCCGGGCCCGGTAGGCTCGCCGCGCGCCGCCCCGGATCCCGCGGCCCCGCGGGGCCGGACTCAGAAGGTGTGGGTCTGGTCCTGCTCGAGGATGTGAATCCGGTCGCCCAGCCGCTCGAGCTCTTCCGACGTCTCCTCGAAGTGCGCCGGCTTGATGTGGTAGATCCACAGCGGCGCGTCCGGCATCTTGTCCATCTCGCGCTGGAGGAGCGCCGGCGTGAAGTGGCCGGAGATCGTGGCGAGGTCCTCCAGGCGGTTCGGGAAGGCGGTCTCGACGATGATCGCGTGGATGCCCTTGAACTCCCGCGCCACCTTCCAGATCTCGTCGGTCGGGCCGGTATCCCCCGAGAAGACGAGGCCCGAGGTGCCGTCGTGGAGGATGAAGCCGGTGGCCGGGACGGCGTGGTGGACGGGCACCGGGACGACGGTCAGGGATCCGAACTCGATCGCCTCGCGCTCGCGCAGCGTCTGGAGCCTGAGGGCGGGATCCTCGGGTGTCGGCAGCTTCGTGAAGTCGGGCCAGAGCCGGTTGTTGAAGCAGTAGCTCCGGAGGTCGTCGACCACTGGCGCGATGGACGCCGCCGTGACGGCGGCGTTCCGGCCAGCGGCGGTCTGCGTCGACTGGATGTTGTCGACCAGGAACGCCAGCCCCACCGTGTGGTCGAGGTGAGCGTGGGAGAGGAGGACGTGCTCGATGCCGGCCTGGGCGCCGAGGGGCAGAGCACTCGTCACCGAGCCCGCCTCGAGGAGGACGTGGCCGTTGATGAGGAAGCTGGGCAGGCGCCGCTTCGGCACACTGCCACCGTGGCAGCCGAGGATTTCGAGGAGCATACGGCCGGAGGTTGTCAGGCCCTCGCGCCCTGCCGTATAGTGACCGGTGCCGTGGTCGCCCCCTCGTGGATGGCCCGCCGTCAGGCGGGCCCAGAGATGCCGTCCGTGTCGGGGATATATCCCACAGCGCACCGCGAAAAGTCAAGTTTGGCGAGCGTCTTCGCGGCGCTCGCGTGGAGGATCGAGTGAGCTGGGTGAAGACCAATCACGTCAAGCGCGCGCTCCGCGAGGGGCGCCCGACCTCCGGCGCGTGGCTCCACTTGTGCAGCGCGATCAGCGCCGAGATCATGAGCCGGGCCGGCTTCGACTGGCTCCTCATCGACATGGAGCACGGGCACGGCGACCTCCAGACGCTGCTCGCCCAGCTGCAAGCGATCGAGGGGAGCGAGGCGATCCCGGTCGTCCGCGTCCAGTGGAACGACCCGGCCATCATCAAGCGGGTGCTCGACATGGGCGCCTACGGCGTCATGGTGCCCTGGATCGGCGGCCGCGCCGACGCCGAGGCGGCCGTGCGCGCCACCAAGTACCCGCCCGACGGCATCCGGGGGATCGCCGGCAGCCATCGCGCCGGCGGCTACGGGCGGCACGCGGCGGAGTACTGGAAGCGCGCAAACGAGGAGATCCTCGTCGTTCTCCAGGTGGAAACGCGGACGGCCGTCGAGGAGATCGACCAGATCGTGCGGGTGCCCGGGGTCGACGTGATCTTCATCGGGCCCGGGGACCTGTCGACCGCGCTCGGGCACATGGGGAATCCCGGCCACCCCGACGTGCAAGCGGCCTTCGCTCGGGTGGAGGCGTCGACGCGCGCGGCTGGCCTCGCCCTCGGCAACATCACGCGGGGCTGGGAGCAGGCGCGAGAGCTCTACGCGAAGGGCTACCAGTTCCTGACGCTCGGCTCGGATACCGCGCTGGTGGTGCAGGGGAGCCAGGACATCGTCGCGCGGTTCCGCCAGGACGTCCGCCCGTGAGCCCCCGGCCGCCACGGGGCCCCGCCGGCCGGCGGCCATCCGATCTCACCACGCGACCCGGACCGTGCGTGACGCCCCGGCGGTCGGTTCCGGCGTGGGCCGGGTAAGTCCGGTGAAGGACGAGATCACCGGTCGCATTCCGCCGATCGATCCCGCGGCGGCGCCGCCCGAGATCCGAGAGGTCCTGGGGCGCCAGACGGAGCAGTGGGGCGCCCCGCTGGCGCCCACGCTCGTGATGGCGCACTGCCCTCCTCTGGTGCGCGCGGCGGCGGGGCTGTCGGTCGCCCTGGAGAAATCGGGACAGCTTCCGGCGGAGCTTCGCGATCTCGTCTGCCTGCGGGTCGCCCAGCTCGTCGGGTGCCCATTCTGAATGGACATCAACTCATCCCGGGGGATGAGCCACGGCGCGACCTTCGAGAAGCTCTCGGCCGTGGACCGGTTCCGGGAGAGCCCGCTCTTCAGCGAGCCGGAGCGGGCGGCGCTCGGGTTCGCCGAGGCCGCGACGCGGACGCCCACGGCCGTGACGGACGTCGAGTTCGAGCCCCTGCGCCGGCACTTCACCGTCCCGCAGATCGTGGAGCTGGCCGCCACGATCGCCGTCGAGCATTTCCGCGCGAAGTTCAACACGGCGCTCGGCGTCCAGAGCCAGGGGCTCTGCTTCCTTCCGCCGCGCTGAAGCTGGCCGCCGCGCTGAAGCTGGGAAGTCAGGCGTGACCCTCCGGCTCGACGCCCTCCGCGGTTTCGCGTTCGATCTCGACGGCTGCATCTGGGCCGGCTCGACCTTGCTGCCCGGGGCCCGGGAGCTGGTGGAGGCGCTCCGCGCCGACGGACGCGGTGTGGTCTTCGTCACGAACAGCTCCCGGGAGCGCGCGGGTCAGATCGCGGAGCGCCTCTCGCGGCTGGGGATCATGGCGGCGGCGCACGGACGTGCTCGCGGCCCTCGACCTCCTCGGGGAGGCGATCCGGCGCCGGGTCGGACCCGCGGCCGTGCTGCCGCTCGGCACCCGGGAGATGCGGGAGGTCCTCGAGGCGGCCGGGCACACGGTGGTGGGTTTCGACGACTGGCGCCGGGCCGGGGTCGTGGCGGTCGGCAACGATCCGCTCTTCGACTTCGGCCGCCTGCGGGCCGCTTCGCGCGCCGTGGCCGCGGGCGCGACGCTCTTCACGGTCAACCTCGACCCGCGCCTGCCGGTGGCGCCGGGCGAGTTCGACCCTGGCTGCGGCGCCTTGACGGAGGCCGTCGCGGTGGCGGGCGGCGCCCGTCCCGTCGTGGTGGGCAAGCCCCATGCCCCCATCTTCGAGATGGCCCTCGAGCGCCTGGGCTGCCTGCCCCCGGAGGCGATGATGGTGGGCGACAGCCTGACGACCGACGTTGCCGGGGGCCGGGCGGCGGGAATGGTCACCGTCTGGGTCGATCCGGTGGGTGAGCGCCACGAGCCCGGACAGGCGGACATGGTCGTCCGGGACCTCGCCGAGCTGCTGGAGTCCTGGCGGGCCGCTCGCGGCTGAGCGGCCGCCCGCCGATCGGGCCCCGCACCGACGCTCGCGGGGCTGCTAAGATCGGCGTATGAGCGCACAGGCCGCCACAGGCCGAAGGCCGTCGGATGAATCCCGTCCGATCGACTCCCGCGCAGCACGGTAGCCCAGTGAGCCCGCAGGCCGAAGGCCGTCGGATCAACTCGCGCGGAGCCAGGATACCTTGGTGAGCGCGGTAGGCTCGCCAGCCTCGCCGAAGATTCGCGCCGAGCGAGTGGCGATTGGCGCCGCCGCGGCGCTGGCGGCGGGCAAGCTCGCGATCGGGCTCGCGACGAACTCGATCGGCCTTCTTTCGGCCGCCGCCGATTCCCTGTTCGACGTCGCGATCTCCAGCTTCAACCTCCTGTCGATCCGGATCGCCGACTCTCCCGCCGACGAGGGGCACCCCTTCGGGCATGGCAAGGCCGAGAACCTGGCCGGGCTCCTCCAGACGGCGGTCATCGCGGTCGTGGGCGGAGCGTTGCTGGTGGAGGCGGTCCGCCGGCTGCTCCGGGGCGCCCGCCCCGAGCACGCGGAGTGGGGCATCGCCGTGATGGTCGTGGCAACCGTGGTCAGCTGGCTGATCACGCGGCACCTCCGCCGGGTGGGCCAGGAGACCGACTCGGTCGTCCTCATCGCCGACGCGCTTCACTACCAGACTGACGTCTGGACCAACGCCGGCGTGCTGGTTGGCCTGGCGCTCCTCTGGGCGACCGGCTCGGGGGCGTTCGATGCCCTGATCGCAATCGCGGTGGCCTGCGTCATCCTGGGCTCGGCGTATCGGCTTCTCGTGCGCTCGATCAACGATCTGATGGACGCGGCCCTCCCGGAGGCCGAGCAGCGCGCGATCGAGGAGGTGATCCACCGCCACCGATTCGTCGTCGACCACCGCAATCTGCGGACGCGGCGATCCGGCTCCCAGCGCCACGTGGACTTCACGATCGTGGCGTGCCGCCACCTGCCGCTCGGCGAGGCGCACGACCTCGTGGACCACATCGAGCAGGAGATCGCGGCCACGATCCCCGGCGCGCACGTCGTCGTGCACGCCGAGCCGACGGCCGACTGCGCCGAGTCGGACCGCTGCGTCCATCAGGCCCGCCATGCGGACCTCCTGGCCCATCAGCCCGAATCCTAGGGGCCGACGGCTCCCTCGCCGGGCCGGGCGCGCGACCGGCGCGCCACGCCAGGTGCGCTCCGGGGGGCCGCGAAGCTTGTGTCGGCCCATGCCCCGTGATACAACCCGGAGCGATGACGGCTCCCGACGACACGCACTACGACTACCCCAGGATCGCGCGCGCGCTCATCCTGGGCGACCGCGACACCGTCGGCCAGATGACCCGGGCGGGACTCGATGGCGGGCTCGATCCGAAGCAGATCATCTTCAAGGGGCTGATCCCGGGGATGGACGTGGTCGGGGAGAAGTTTCGCCGGAACGAGTACTACGTGCCGCAGGTGCTGCTCTCGGCACGGGCGATGTACGCCGGCCTCGACCTTCTCAAGCCGCTCCTGACCGCGGCCTCGACGAATGAGTACCTCGGCACGGTCGTGATCGGCACGGCCCAGGGCGACCTCCACGACATCGGCAAGAACCTGGTCGCCATGATGCTGGAAGGCGCGGGCTTCAAGGTGGTGAACCTCGGCCGGGACGTCTCCCCGGAGAAGTTCTGCGCCGCCGTCGAGGAGCACGGCGCCACCATCGTCGGCATCTCGGCCCTCATGACCACCACGATGCCCGGGATGAAGCGCACGCTCGACGCCCTCGCCCGCGCGGGGCTCAGAGACCGCGTGAAGGTCATGGTCGGCGGAGCGCCGGTCAGCCCGGCCTTCGCCGAGGAGATCGGCGCCGACGGCCACGCCAGGGACGCGACCCTCGCCGTGGTCCGGGCCAAGGAGCTGTCGGCCGCCCCGGTGGCGGCGCCCGGCTAGCGTGGAGACGCGGGGATGAGCGCGACCCGGGGCCGGGAGTGGCTCGCGCGCGTGCGGGCCGGCGAGCTGCTCGTCTTCGACGGAGGCTACGGCACGATGCTGTTCGCGGCCGGGCTCGCGAACGGCGCCTGCCCCGAGCTCTGGAACGACACGCACGCCGACGTCGTCCGGAACATCCACCGGAGCTACTTCGACGCCGGCTCCGACCTCGTCGAGACCAACACGTTCGGTGCCTCGCGCCTCAAGCTGAACGAGTACGGGCTCGGCGACCGGACTCGCGAGCTCAACGAGCGGGGCGCGCGGCTGGTGCGCGCGGCGGCGCCCGCCCACGGCTACGTGGCGGGGTCGGTCGGCCCGACCAGCCGCCTTCCGGCCGAGTACGAGCCCCTGGGCGACACGACGGACGAGGAGTACCTCGAGACGTTCCGCGAGCAGGCCGAGGCCCTGGCGGAGGGCGGCGTCGACCTCTTCGCCGTGGAGACCATGATGTTCCCGCAGGAGGCCGTCGCCGCGGTGCGCGCCTGCAGGACGACCGGGCTGCCCGTCATGGCCACGATGTTCTTCCAGTACGAGGAGCTCCACGACCGCGACCGGACCATGTGGGGCGAGAGCCCCGCCGAGGTCGCGAAGAACCTCCTCGCCGCCGGGGCCGACGTGGTGGGCATGAACTGCGGCCGCGGACCGGACCGGGCCATCGCCATCATCCGCGAGATGCGCGCCGTGACCGACGCGCCGCTGGTGGCCTATCCGAACGCGGGCCTCCCGATCACGACCGGCGACCAGGTCACCTACGAGCTGGACCCCGAGGCGATGGCTCGCGAGTACCCGGCGCTCCTCGACGCGGGCGCCACCGTGGTCGGCGGGTGCTGCGGGTCGACGCCCGAGCACATCCGCCTCATCGCCCAGGTCGTTCGCAGCCGTCCGCGATAGCTGCTCCGCCTCTCGTCACCACCGTGGACTGGCCGGCGTTCGACCGCGCGCTCCGGGCACGGCGGCGCCAGATCCTCGAGCGCTTCACCGAATGTCTCCGGATCGACACGGTCAGCCAGCAGCCGGAGCGCGTCCGTGCCGGCGCGGCCTGGCTGGCCGCCGCCATGCGCGCGCGAGGACTCGAGGCGCGCGTGCTCGAGACGGCGGGGAACCCCGTCGTGCTCGGCACCCGGCTGGTGCCAGGGGCGACCCGGACCCTCCTGATCTACTGCCACTTCGACACGAAGCCCGCCCCGCCCGCGGGCTGGCTCCAGCCCTCGCCGTTCGAGCCGGTGCTCCGCGCCGGCCTTGCCGAGGAAGGCGCTCCGATCGTGGCGGCTGGCGAGGTTCCCGACGACGCGCTGCCGGCGCACCGGCTCTACGCGCGCGGGGCGTCCGACGACAAGGGCCCGATCTGGGCGCACCTCGAGGCCCTCGCGCTGATGGATGCCCTCGGCAGCTCCCCGCGCGTCAACCTGAAGCTCGTGCTCGAGGGAGAGGAGGAGGTCGGGAGCCCCGGCTTCGGCGGCTTCGTCGCGGCCCACCCTGAGCTCCTCGCCGCGGACCTCGTCCTCGTGACGGACGGACCCAAGGACGCGAGCGAGCGGCCCACGGTCGTGTTCGGGGCCCGTGGGATTCTCGCCCTCACGCTCGAGATCGAGGCGGCTCGCCGCGACGTCCACTCCGGGAACTTCAGCGTGCCGAACCCGGCGTGGATCCTGACCGGGCTGCTCGCGTCGATGGCGGCGCCGGACGGGACGCCGCTCATCGAGGGCCTGGGCGCCGACGCGGTGCCGCCGACGGCCGCCGAGCGGGAGCTACTCGGCCGCATCCCGCTGGATCGGCCGGCCCTCGAGCGGGAGCTGGGCGTGCGCCTCGCGGGGGACTACCTGGAGCGTCTGATGTTCCGGCCGACGCTCACGATCCGGGGCCTTCAGGCCGGGTTCGTCGGCGCCGAGGCGAACACGATCATCCCCCACCGGGCGACGGTCGCCATGGATCTCCGGCTCGTGAAGAACCAGCGGGTCGACGCCGTGTACCGGCGGGTCGTCGAGCACATCCGGGCGCAGGGCTTCACGGTCATCGAGTCGGCGGACGCGCCGCTGCCGGACGACCTCAGGGGCCGAGCGGTCCGGGTCGTCGAGCGCCACGGCTACGATCCCGCGAAGACGCCGGCCGACCTGCCGATCTCCCGGCGCGTCGTGGAGATCGTGGAGCGGGCCCACGATGGCCAGGCGGCGGTCGTCGTGCCGACCGCCGGCGGCAGCGTGCCGCTCTGGGCGTTCACGGATCTGCTCGGGCTTCCAACGATCGTCGTGCCCTACGCGAACGCCAACAACCGGCAGCACAGCCCGAACGAGCACATCCGGCTGGACCACCTCTACCAGGGCGTCCGCACGACCGCCCGACTGCTCCTGGAGCTGGGGGAGTAGAGGTCGCCGAGCCCGATTCGGCGTCTGGCCGGGACGCCAGGGATCGAAGGTCCTGGCGCGGGAATGCGCGGCCGCTCAGTCGGCGTCCAGGATCCAGAGGGTGGCGCTGGTCTGGGCGCCGAGCGCGCCGCCTCCGTCCGCGAGGTCGAGGAGGAGCTCGATCGAACGTGGACCCTGGGCGCTCGCGCGGGGCACGACGGGGATGGTGAGGCCCTGGCTCATCTGCTTCTCGCCGAGCGGGGGCAGCCAGCCGCTGGTGGGCCCGGTGAAATCGAGACCGGAGGTCGCGGTACCGCCGACGATCGTCCAGTGGGCCCTGACCCCGCTCGCATTTCCGCCCGTCCGGGTGACGAGGACGCTGGCCGGTCCCTGGGACTCGCTCACGCTGCTCGTGGGGGTGGCAAACTGGACGGTCCCCGCGACGTCGTCCTCGGCGATCTGGACCGTGGCCGTGTTCGGCGTTCCGAGCGTGGCGCCCGACACGTTGTCGAGGACGAGGCCGATGGTCTCCGAGCCGTCGACGATGGTGTCCGGGCAGAGCGGGACTGTCACGGTCTTGCTCGTATCGCCCGGGTTGAACGTGACGGGCAGGGTGGCGGTCGTGAAGTCGATGCCGGCGCCGCAGGGACCTGCCCCCCCTTCGGCATTGCCCGGGCCCGTGGTCTTGACGTTCACGGTGACGGTGCCGTTGGTCGTGCCGCCGCGGATGACCTTCACGCCGACACCGTTGCTGCTCTCGTCCACCGTGTAGCTCGCGCTCGAGAAGCGAACGCTGGGCTCGTTGTCATTGATGGACAGCGTGGCCGCGCTGGGGCTGCCGAGGGTCGCTCCCCCCGCGGGTGGGTCCAGCGTCACCACCAGCATCTTCGTGCCGTCGATGGCCGAGTCGTTGAGGATCTGGATCTGGAGGGCGGCGCTCGTTTGGTTCGGGGCGAACGGGAGCGGCACGCTCGGCGGCACCACGTAGTCCGTGCCCGGCACGGCGTCCCCGCCGAGGTGCCAGGGCACCGTGACGCTGCCGGCCGACCCGCCCGTCCGGAGCACGGTTACGGTGGCCGTCGTCGTCCCCTCGGTGACCGAGTAGTTGGCGCTGCTGAACCGGAGCACGCCCCCGGCGTCGTTCTCCTGGATCTGCAGGACCGCGGTGTCCTGGGCCCCCGGAGTCGCCGGCGGGCTCACGCTGACGAGCCGGAGCGTCAGCGTCTCCGGGTTCGGGGTCTCGACCACGCTGTCCCCGCAGAGCGGGACGGTGAACGTCCGGCTGGTCTGGCCGGGGTTGAAGGTGAGCACCCCGTCCAGGATCGGCCGGTAGTCCGCGCTCGCCGAGCAGGCCCCCGGGGTCAGCGCCGGGGTGGCGGTATCCCCGAGCGCCCCCGTGGCGAAGTGCACGGTGGTGGGCTTGGCCGTCCCGCCCGTTCTCGTGAGCGTGATCGTCGCGGACCCGCTGCTCTCGCTGATCGTGAAGGCCGCCCCGGCGAACTGGACCGTGCCCTCGTCGTCGACCAGCGTCACCGTGGCGGGGTTGGGGGTGCCCAGGGCGAGGCCGCCGGTCACGGGCGATTTCAGCGTCACCGTGAGCGTCGAGTTGCCGTTCAGGGAGGCGTCGTTCATTAGCGCCAGCGGGATGGTGAGCGGGCGGCTGCCCTGGCCGGAGCCGAAGTCCACCGTCCCCGTCAAGCTCGCCGTCGGATCCGCGGCCGCCGTGTCACCCGTGATCTCGTAGCCCACGGAAGCGAGGCCGCTCGTCGACCCCGTCCGCGTGACGGTCAGCGTGGCGGACGCGGCGAACTCCTGCACGGTGGTCGTGGCCTGGCTGAACTGGACCGTGCCGGTGCGGTCGTTGTCGACGATCGTCACCGTGGCGACGCCGGGGCTGCCCACGCTGGCGCCCCCCTGGGCGTTCTGGAGCGTCACCGTGAACGTCTCGTTCGGCTCGATCGCGCCATCGTTGACCACGGGGATCTCGAGCGTCTGGGACATCACGCCCGCACCGAACGCGAGCGTCCCCGTCAGGTTGCCGCTGGAGAGGGGGACGTTGAAGTCGGCGCCGCCGGCCGGGGGCGCGGTGGCCGTGCCGCCCGCAATCGCGTAGCCGACCGTCACGTTCCCGGCGCTTCCCCCGGTCCGGTTGACGGTGAGGACGACCTTGGCCGACTCTTCATTGACCGAGTAGGTCGAGGCGCTCCACTTGAGCACGCCGCCCGCGTCCACGTTGTTGATGGTGAGGTCGACCGCCGCGAGCGGGCCGAGATGCGCCACCCCGCCGGGCTGGGGGGTCGAAAGGGCCAGGCCGACGACCTTCGGGGCCGCCTCGACCAGCCCGTCCTTGCATAGCTTGATCGTGAAGCTCTTGCTCATGTCGCCCGCCGCGAAGTTGAGCGTGCCGCTCACGGGCTGGTAGTCGGCCCCGGCGGTGCAGCTGTTCGGCACTGCCGACGCCGTCGCCGCCACGCCGCTCCCGGGTGACCCGGCCGAGAAGGCGACGCTCACCGCCCCGGAGGGCCCCGTCCGGACGACCGGGATCGTGACGGACGCGCTCCCCTCGCTCGCCGTGTAGCTGGCCTGGCTGAACTGGAGGACGATCTCGTTGTCGGTGATCGTCAGGGTAGCGGTGCTCTTCGGCCCCACGGTCGCGAGCCCGGCGGGTTGCGCGCCGGAGAGCGCGAGCTGGATCGTCCGCGGACCATCGGCCAGGGTGTCGCTCTGGCGGAGCAGGGTCAGCGGGAGCGATACGCTCGAGACGTTGGCCCCGAACGTGAGGGTCCCCGTGGTGTTGGCCCCGAAGGTGAGGCTCCCCGGCACGGGGCCGTCCGGCGTGGTGAAGTCGGTGCCCAGAACGGCCGACCCGCCGATGATGGTCCAGGTGACGCTCGCCTCGGCGCCTCCCCCCGAGCGCTGGACGGGCACGCTGAAGCTCGCGCTGGCCTCGCTGGTGGAATACGTCGCCTGGCTGAACTGGATGACTCCGGCGCTGTCGTTGTCGACGATCGTCAACACGGCGGTGGGCTGGGCGCCCAGCACTCCGCCGGCCGAGGGGTTGTGGAGCGAGAGCAGAACCGTCTCGGAGCCTTCGTCGCGCGCGTCGCTGACGATGGGGATGGTGATGGTCTTGGTCGACTGTCCCGGCGTGAACGTCAGCGTACCGGTCAGGGAGCCCCCGGGGCCCGGACCCATGAAGTCCGCGCCTGCGCCGGGCGGCGTCGCGCTGCCCGGCTCGACCGCGTAGTCGACCGTGGCCGTTCCCGCGGTGGTTCCGAGACGCTGCACGGTGATCGTCGCGCTCCCGCTGTCTTCGTTCACGGAATAGCTGGGCGCGCTGAACTGGAAGGCGGGGCGGGGGTTGATCGTCGCCGTCACGGATCGGTCGCCGTCCATCAGGACCGTGCAGTTCCCGGCGCCGCCGCAGGCACCGCTCCAGCCGGCGAGCCAGGAATTCGGGGCGACGTCGGCCGTGAGCGTGACGACCTCGCCCGGCTCGTACTCGCGGCTACAATCGGTTCCGCAGGCCAGGCCGTCGGGGCCGTTGACCGTCCCCGTCCCGCCGCCCGACCGCGTGACCGTGAGGCGCGGCCGCACCGGGACGAAGCGGTTGACGGTCCCCCCTACGCTGGCGACGTAGAGCTCTCCATCCGCGTCCTCACCGAACGTGCTGATGCTGAGGTTGGTGGAGAGAAGCTCGACCCGGCTCCAGGCCCCGTTGCCCGCCTGGACGCCGGCCCAGATCTTCTTGCTGCAGTAGTCTCCGAACACGTAGGTGCCGTGGAGCGTCGGGACGGCCGTGCCGCGATAGCGGTACCCGCCCGTGATCGAGCACCCGTCGCTGTGCGAGTAGTCCAGGATGGGGAGGACGAGGCTGCCGGTCTGACAGCCCGAGCTCGGGTTGTAGCAAGCGATCCCTTCCATTCGCGGCCAGCCGTAGTTCACGCCTCCGGCGCTGTCGGCGAGCTGGAAGTTCACCTCCTCGCGGTTGTTCTGGCCCACGTCGGCGATGAAGAGGTCGCCCGTGAGCCGGTCGAAGCTGATCCGCCACGGGTTCCGCAGGCCCCAGGCCCAGATCTCCTCCATCGCACCGGGCGTACCGACGAACGGGTTGTCCCCCGGGACCTCGTAGAACGGCGCTACGTCCGGGTTCACGTCGACGTCGAACCGCAGGACCTTGCCCAGGTGCGTCGCGAGGCTCTGGCCGCTCCCGAGCGGGTCGCCGCCACCGCCACCGTCGCCCACGGAGGCGTAGAGGTAGCCGTCGGGCCCGAAGGCCATCCCGCCGCCGTTGTGGTTGCCGTGGGTCGAGTGCTCGATGGTCAGGAGGATGCTCTCGGTGTTCGAATTGACGGTGTTGGAGGTAGGCGGCTGGGCGCGGTAGCGCGCGATCACGATGTCGCCGTTCTGGAGGACGCCGTCTTCCTTGTGTGTGTAGTAGACGAAGAAGTAGCCGTTGCTGGCGTAGTTCGGGTGGAAGGCGAGGCCGAGGAGCCCGCGCTCGTCGCAGCAGAGGACTCGGTCCCGGATGTCGAGGTACGTGCCCAGGAGGGTCAAAGGACCCTCCTCGGTCACCTGGTAGACGAGGATCCGGCCGTTCGCGTCCACGACGAAGAGCCGGTCGTCCCCCGCGTTCGCGATCGCCACCGTCCGCCCGGCGCTCGGGATCACCTCCTCGAGGGCGACGCGCCGGGCGGAATCGAGCGGCGCCGCTTCGCTCGACCACTCCGGTCCCGCGGGGGCGCTCCCGCCGAGCTGCCGGGTGCCGTGACTGCCTCCGGCCGCGGCGTCGCCGACCGTGCTCCCGGTTCCCTCGTCCAGGTGGTAGAGCGCGGCAGTGTTGCTGACGTCGGGGGCGAAGGGACTGAACGGTCGGGTGAACCGGCTCGCCGTGTACCGCTCCACGGTGGACAGCCGGATCTCGTCGATCCACCCGTGGTAGGAGGGGTAGGTGGAGGCATCAGCGTCGTGTTTCTCGGCGCCGATGACGAGGTACGGATCCCACTCGTGGCCCGTCACGAGGCCGTTCTGGTAGCTCACGTCCTTGTCCGAGCCGACGTTGCCGTCTCCCTCGGCATCGAGGACGCCGTCGACGTAGATCCGAAGCCGGCCGTCCGACTTCCGTCGCGTCACGGCGACGTGGTGCCACACGTCGTCCGTCACGATCATCGCCCCGCAGATCGTGTTCCCCGAGGCGCCGGCGCTCACGCCGAATGCGACTCGACCTCCCGTGAGCGACACGCCGAAGTCGCCGTGGGCGCCGGCATCGTAGACGTCCCGGTCGAAGAGGATGTTGCCGAAGATCCAGCCGTCGTTGGCGTCGCAGTTGACGGCGGAGGAGGCATTGTCGCCGTCCTCGGCCCGCATCCACCACTCCAGGGTGAAGTCGGTCGCGCCAACGTCAGCCGGTTTGGCGGGGTCGTCGATCTGAATCGTGACGCGGTCGATGCCGCCCTCGCCGTGGCCGAAGAAGCGGAGCGACGTGGCCGGCGCCGATCCCGGGAGCAGGAGACCGAGCCAGACCACCAGCAGGACCGCGAGGCTTGACCAAGCCGGCCGGGCCGATCCCGCATTGCCGGGCAGGCCACGACTCGCCGCTCGGCCTGCCGTCTTGCTCATGCCAGGCACCGCGCCCCCCGTTTTGACACGGGGAGGACCCCCTGGCAGGCCGCATCCCCGTCCCCGAGTATTGGTGCTCCTATATAAAACGGTGAACTACGGTCGATAGTTCTGGGCCATCTGCTCCGATGGGTGTCGGGAGCGACCCCTTCCGTGGACAGGCTCGTGCCCATGGCCGCCCGAGATCGTGCAGCCGGCGTGCCAGAGAACGGCCGGCGAGCCCCTTGGCTCCCCGGCCGCCGGGTCAGGCCTCGACGACGGGGTTGTCCAGGGTTCCGAGCCCGGTGATCTCCATCCGCACGCGATCGCCGCCCTTGAGGAGGACCGGGGGCTTTCGCGTGAATCCCACGCCGGCGGGGGTCCCCGTGATGACGAGGTCGCCCGGGAGGAGGGTCATCTTCGCGGACAGGAACGCGACGAGATAGTTGATGTTGTAGATGAGGTTCTTCGAGTTTCCGTCCTGGAGCTTGGTCCCGTTCACCCAGGTGCGGAGCTCGAGGGCATGCGGGTCGGGGATCTCGGCCCGGTCGGCGATCCAGGGACCCATGGGGGCGAACGTGTCGCAGGCCTTCCCGGCCATCCACTGGGAGGTGACCAGCTGGAAGTCCCGCGCGCTCACGTCGTTGACGACCACGTAGCCCCAGATGTAGTCGAGCGCACGCTCGGCGGGGACGTCCCGCGCCTCGCGCCCCATCACGAACCCGAGCTCGACCTCGTAGTCCAGCTTCTCGCACCCCTTGGGGCGGACGATCGGCGCGGCCGCGTCCACGATCGCGTTCGGGAACTTGGCGAAGAGAGGCGGCTCCTTGGGAATGGGGCTCTTGGTCTCCTCGGCGTGATCGATGTAGTTGAGCCCGATGCAGAGGAACTTCTCGGGGTCGTGGATCGGCGCGTGGAGGTGCGCCTCGGCGGCGGGATGCGTGAGCCAGTCCAGCCGCCCGGCGCGGGCCGCGTCGTCCATCGCGCGAAGGGCATCCTCGGCGGCCGCCCCGGCCCGGAGGAACTCGCGCGCGCTCGGCGGGAACAGCGCGTGGGCCAGCTCGCCCGCGCGCACGACCCCCCGGCCGGCGAGGTAGCGGTGATAGGTCTCGCCCAGGCAGCGGATGCGGTCGCCGACGAGGGCGCCGAGGCGAGGGGACGAGCCGCGCACGGAGTAGCGAACGAGCTTCATCGGACTCTCCTGGTCTCGAGTGACAGATCGGGCCACGGGCCCCAACGGGCCGACGAGACGTCCCGATTATATGCCGACGGGCCCGTCGCGTTGACGCTCCCTGGGCCCTGTGATAGAGAGGGGCGCATGGCTGTCACGATCGTCGGGGCGGGCGCGATTGGCGGCGTCACGGGGGCGTCGCTGACGCGGGCCGGGCACGACGTGCTGCTGGTCGACCAGGCGGCCGACCACGTCGCGGCCATGAACCAGGGCGGCCTCGCGATCGTGACGCCGGACGGGGTCTGGACCGTGCCGGTCCGCGCCGTCACCCCCGACGGATTGCCGGCGACGCTCGATCTGGTGCTGCTCGCCGTCAAGGCGCAGCACACCGGCGCCGCACTCGACCGTATCGCGCCCCGGCTCCACGCGCGCGGGACTGTCGTATCCCTCCAGAACGGGCTGAACGAGTCTGTCATCGCGGCGCGGGTGGGGCAGGCGCGGACCGTCGGCTGCCTCGTCAACTGGGCAGCGGACTGGGTCGCGCCGGGTCGGATCCAGCACGGCGGCGTGGGGACGTTCGCGGTGGGGGAGCTGGACGGGGAGCTCTCGCAGCGCGCCAAGGAGCTGGCGGACATGCTCGGCGCGGTCACACCGACCCAGGTCACCTCGAATATCTGGGGCTTGAAGTGGGCGAAGCACGTCTACAGCGCGCTTCTGGTGGCCACGGCGCTGGTCGACGCGCACGTCTACGAGGTCGTCGAGCGCTCTCCCGAGATCCAGCGGATGCTGGTCGCGCTGGTGGCCGAGGGCATGGCGGTCGCCGAGGCCGAGGCCGTTCACCTCGAGGCCTTCGACGAGTTCGACCCCGCGTGGTACCGCGCGGGCCATGCGGGAGACGCGGGAGCCGTCGCGCGGGCGATGGCCGCCATCTCCAAGTTCTACCGGGGCCACACGAAGACCAAGACGGGCATCTGGCGGGACCTCGTCGTCCGGAAGCGCAAGACGGAGGTCGAGGCGCACCTGGGCGCGACGCTCGAGCGAGCCGACCGCCACGGCCTCCGGATCCCGCGGACCCGCCGGCTGCTGGGGCTGATCGGGGAGATCGAGACCGGGCGCCGGGCGATGGCGTGGGAGAACCTCGACGAGCTGGTCGGGGTCAGGTCGTAGCGCTCGAGAAACTGGCCGGAACGCGGAGGCGAGCTGCGTGTCTAGAGATCAGAGCCTGACCCCCTACTGGCGTTACCGGAGCCCGCACGAGTCGGACCTGCTGGCGGCCGTGTCGGCAGAGACCTTGATGGCGCACACGCGCGCGATTGCCGCGTGGGAGCGGGAGTCCGGGACTCCGGGCGAGGCGCAGGCCTACGACCACATCGAGCGGGCGCTCAAGAGCTACGGCTACGCCGTCGAGCGCCGCGAGATCGAGGCCTTCATCAGCCTGCCGCTCCTGGGCCGCGTGGTCCTTCCGGACGGAGCGGCGATCGAGGGGCTCACTCACGCGTTCTCGCCCTCGACCGACGGGCTCGACGCCGAGGTGGTCGACGTCGGGGACGGGAACCCGGCGGACTTCGCGCGCGCGGGCGCGGCCGGCAAGATCGCCCTCCTGGACAGTCTGGCGACACCGGGCAAGGCGTGGGCCGCGCAGGAGGCGGGGACGGTCGGGCAGATCTTCGTCAACCGCGACCACCTCCACAACATGATCGTGACCACGATCTGGGGGACGCCCGAGCCCGACACCGCCTGGCGCATCCCGCGCACCCCGTGCCTGTCGGTCCGCCGGGCCGATGGCGAGCGCATTCGGAAGCTGATCCAGGAGGGCCGTGGCCGCGTTCGCCTCATGACCCGGGTGCGCACGGGCTGGTCGTCGATCCCGCACCTGACCGCGCACCTCGACGGGACCGCCGAGGACCGCTTCGTCCTCTTCTCCGGGCACGTGGACGGCTGGCACTTCGGCGCCATGGACAACGGGACCGCGAACGCGACGATGCTCGAGGTCGCGCGGCTCCTGGCGACGCGGCGGAGCGCGCTCCGGCGGGGGCTCCGCCTCGCCTTCTGGTCGGGTCACTCCCACGGGCGCTACGCCGGCTCCACGTGGTACGCGGATCACGCGTGGCTGGAGCTCCACCGGCGGTGCGCGGTGCACCTGAACATCGACTCGACGGGCGCCCGCGGCGCCACCGACTACTCGGTCGTTCACGCGACCGAGGACGCGCAGAGCTTCGTGGAGGGGGTGGTGCACGACGTCACCGGCCAGACCCCGCGGGCCCGGCGCTTCCCGCGCGCGGGCGACCAGTCGTTCTGGGGGATCGGGATCCCGTCGGCCCTGATGTCGCTGTCCGGGATCCCCCGCCAGGACACCGACCTCTCCCGCTGGATGGAGCGCCTCTTCGGCACGGCGGGTTTTCCCTGGTGGTGGCACACGCGGGAAGACACGATCGACAAGATCGACGCCGACGTCCTCGCGCTCGACACCCGCGTGTACGTGGCGGCGGCGCTGCGCCTCGTCGGGGGGCCGCTGCTCCCGCTGGACTACACGCGCTTCGCGCGCGCGATCGCGACGACCGTGGAGGAGCTCGGCTCCGCCGGCGGCCGGTGGGACGCCGCGCCGGCCCTCGGGGCCGCCCGGCATCTCGTCGAGCGGACCGGCGCGTTCGCGGGCGCGGTCGATGCCATCGCGGCCGGCGGGCACGCCGATCCGGCCCGCGTGGAGGCCGCCAACCGAGCCATGGGCGCGCTGTCACGGGTTCTGATCCCGCTCTTCTACACGACCGGCGACCGGTTCCACCACGACCTCGCGATCCCGGTCCCGCCGCTGGCGGGACTCCAGCGGGCCCGCGAGCTGTCCGGCCTGGATCCGTCGTCCGACGAGTCCCGGTTCGCTGCCGCCGCGCTGGTCCGGGAGCGGAACCGGGTAGTGCACGCCCTCGAGGAGGCGGCCGGGGTGATCGATGCCTTCGGCCCCTAACCAGAAAGAGGAGACAGATCGGCGCGACGGTCTCGCTGTTGGGCGTCGATGCCGGTATTCTGGACGGGCGGTCCTGATCGTCGTCTTCGCGTTCTGGCTGCCCTTGCTCCCGGTAGGCGGCGTCGGCTCGCGGGCGCACCTCGTCCTGCCGGCCGTGACCCTCGCGCTTCCGTCCATCGCGATGATCGCCCGCATGACGCGGTCGAGCGGCTGACGCTCGTCGGCCTCCAGGCGGGCCAGCTGATGGGCGGCGCGGTCCTGACGGAGACGGTCTTCGCCTGGCCCGGCCTCGGCCGGCTCATGGTCAAGGCCATCTTCGCCCGCGACTACATGCTGCTCCAGGGCGCGGTGCTGATCTTCGCCGTGGTGTTCGTCGTGATCAACCTGGTCGTGGACCTCTCGTACGGCGTGTTCGATCCGCGCGTGTCGCGGCAGGGGTAGGGACATGGGAGAGCGGCGGCTGCTCGGCGAGGTGGCGATCGTGACCGGCGCGGCCCACGGCATCGGGCGCGCCATCGCCGTGGAGCTGGCGCGCGAGGGCGCGTCGGTCTGGGCGTGCGACGTGCTCGAGCGCGAGCTGGGCGAGACCCGCCGGGCGGTGGGAGAGCGCGCCGAGGGGCCGTGCCGCGTGGCCGTCGTGGACGTGACCGATCCTCGCCGCGTCTCCGAGTTCGTCGACGAGCTCGTCGCGACGGAGAGGCGGCTGGACGTCGTGGTGAACTGCGCCGGCGGGGTCGTCGGCCAGACCATGAAGCCGGTGGAGGAGGTCTCCGAGGAGGCCTGGCGCGCGATCTTCGCGGTGAACCTGGATGGGGCGTTCCACTTCACGCGGGCCGCCGTTCCCGCCATGAAGACGCGCGGGCGCGGCAGCATCGTGAACATCTCGTCGGGCGCGGGCCGTTCCTACAGCCTCACGGGGATCCAGGCCTATGCGAGCGCCAAGGCGGGGCTGATCGGGTTCACCCGCCAGACGGCGCGCGAGCTCGGCGCGTTCGGGATCCGCGTCAACTGCGTGGCGCCGGGCTTCGTCCGCTCGAACCCGGCGTCGGAGCGCCAGTGGCAGGCCATGGGCGAGGCTGGTCAGCGCCGGCTCCTCGACTCGATCGCGCTCCGGCGGCTCGGTGAGCCGGAGGATATCGCCCGCGCCGTGCTGTTCTTCGCCTCCGACGACGCCCGGTACGTCACCGGCCAGACGATCAGCGTCGACGGCGGTCACTGGATGCTCGGATGACCCGCCTGCAGCGCTCGTCGTCGTGGCTCCCGACGAGGCACACGCGCTGCCGCGTATGGGTTCTCTCGGGTCCTTGGCGGCGGGTTCTGCCGGCGTCACCCGCCGCCCGTCGCGACCGACTCTGGTGCGGGCCGCCGGGGCTGGCCTCGTGAGCGGGGTGGCCGTCGAGAAGCTGACGCCGGTCGCCGAGCGGACCGACACGCTCGTCGGCGACGCCTGGCGCCGGTTCCGGCGGAACCGCCTGGCCGTGATCGGCCTTCTCATCGTCGCCGTGATCGTGACGGCGGCGGTGTTCGCGCCCTGGCTCGCCCCTCAGGACCCCGCGAAGCAGAGCCTCTTCGAGAAGCGCGCCCGGCCGGGCGGGAAGTACATCCTCGGGGCGGACGAGTTCGGGCGAGACATCCTTTCCCGCGTCATCTGCGGAGCCCGGGTTGCCCTCGTGGTGGGCCTGGTGTCGGTGGGGATCGCGCTGGGCCTCGGGCTCGTCCTCGGCAGCCTGGCTGGGTTTCTCGGGGGGTGGGTGGACGGCGGCATCATGCGGGGCGTCGAGGTGCTGCTGGCGTTTCCCTACCTCCTGCTCGCGATCGCCGTCGTGTCGGCGCTCGGGCCCGGGGCGCTCAACACGACGATCGCGGTCGGCATCTGGGGCACGCCGCCCGTCACCCGGGTCGTCCGCGGCGCCGTTCTCGCCCTCGCGGAGACGGAGTCCGTGCGGGCGGCCCGCGCGCTCGGCGCGGCGGGGCCGGCGCTGGTCGCCCGCCACATCCTGCCGAACATCCTGCCGACCGTGATAGTGTACGGCACGCTCTTCATGGTGAACGCGATCCTGGTCGAGGCGGCGCTGTCTGTCCAGCCGCCCACGCCGTCCTGGGGGCTCATGGTGGCGACGGGGCGAGATGTCCTCCTCATCACGCCTCACATCACGACGATCCCCGGGCTCGCCATCATGCTGGCCGTCCTCGGCTTCAACCTCCTCGGCGACGGCCTTCGCGACGCCCTCGACCCCCGCCTCCACGGGGCGTGAGCTCCGGCCGGAGCGTCGCTCCGGCCCCGGTGGGTCGCCCGTGATGTCTCTCCTCCGGGGCTTCTTCCGGCGCAACGTCGAGGAGATCGCGGCCGACCCCGCCCTGCGCGTCTACGGAGCGGTACTGGGATTCGTCCACGTTCTGACGTTCGTTTTCTGGCGCGGGGACGCGCCGCTCCAGGGCGTCCTGCCAGTCGGCGCGACACCGATCTGCTGGCCCTTCTTCGAGGACTGTCACCGGTTCCGGTTCCTGACTCCGGCCGGTGTCGACGTGATCCTGGGCGGATATCTCCTCCTCGCGCTGGCCGCGATCGCGCTCTTCGCGCGCCGATCGGCCGCGGCATGGGCGTACGCGTGCCTCCTGTGCCTCGAAGTGATCAAGGGTCTGATCATCGTGCAGGACTACCGGCTCCGCATGAACCAGCACTACATGGCCTTCTTCGTGGCGCTCGTGTTCCTCGTGTTCCCTGCGAAGCGTCGGCTTCTTCAATACCTGATCGTTCTCTTCTATTTCTGGGCCGGGACGCTCAAGCTGAACCGAGACTGGCTGTCAGGGGAGATGTTCAATTTCGGGCGCGTGCTCTGGCTCCCGGGTTGGCTGGTCCCTGTCGCCTGCGCATACGTCGTGGTACTGGAATCGGTCCTGGTGTTCGTACTGCTCTCGCGGCGGCGATGGCTCTTCTGGGCCATGCTCGGCCAGCTGCTGCTCTTCCACGTGATGTCCTACCCCGTCGTCGGCTTCTACTACCCGTCCTTGATGTGCGCGCTGCTCTCCATCTTTCTGCTCTCGAGAGTCGTGGGCAGCGAAGCCGACCGCCCGCGCCTCGCGACATTCTGGACGGGGCGTGAGTCGTTGTCAGCGTACGTGCTACTTACGGGCTTTTCCGTTCTTCAGCTGGTTCCTCACCTGTTTCCGGGTGACTCTGCCATCACGGGGGAGGGACGGCTCTTCGCCCTTCACATGTTCGACGCGCGGGTGACTTGCGAGGCGCATGTGACGCTACATGACGGACAGGGTGGCGCCCGACGAGTCAGGATAGTGCCCCTGACTCCGTCTCGAATTCACTGCGACCCCATCGTGTATCTCAGCGTTGCGCGAGCGTTGTGCCGGCAGGGTGTAGAGCAGCAACGATGGACGGATCTGGACCTCTCGCTTCGATCTCGTCGGGCGTCGGAGAGCATCCTCCGCCCCGTTGTGCAGCTCGACAAGTTCTGTCTGCGGAACGTCCAGTACGACGTGTGGCGGCCAAACGACTGGATACTGAAGTAACGACCCGCCTATTCGCCCCTGCGGCTTCAGATCAGTCGCATTGCCCCGAGTTGAAGTTGACGTTTGCGGTCTGCCCCGGTGCCACGTTAGGTGTCTGCGATTGGAGCTCCTGCGACTCGTTTGGAGTGCCGCAGAAGGCGCGCACGGTGTGACTTCCCGGCGAGACTTTCTTGGTGACGGGCGAATCCGATAGGCTGAGATCGTCGGCGACGAGAACACCGTCGATGAGTATGTCCAGATCCTGCCCGCAGTCTCCGCCGCATTGGTCGACGTTATCCACCCTGATGAAGGCCTCTCCCGCGCCCACGAAGACGGTCTTGTCGTGGTCCATGAGGACGGTGCAGGAGCCGGTGCCGCTGCAGCCGCCGCTGAACACCGCATTCGGCTGGTTCGCGGTCAGTTTGACGCTGGTTCCGGCGAAGTAGCTCTCTGCGCAGTCGCCGGGACAGCTGATTCCGGATCCGGTCACCTGCATGCCACCGCTGACCTGAACGTTGAGGTCCACGTTGACGCCGCCGAAGACGAGGGCGACCTCCACGCTTCCGAGGCCCGGGGGCACGGTGAAGACTGGATCTGGCTTGTCCGAGGGGAAGTGCTGACCGTTACAGAGCAGGTCTCCGCTGACACTGTGCTGTCCGGTCGGGAGCAGCAGGGAGACCGTCGTGTCGTTGGCCGTCACCGTCTTCCCGTCCGGCTGGATCGTGATGTCGACGCTCTGGCAGCCCGAGGGGAGGAGCCCGAGCCGGGCTCCCTTGGCGCTACTGAAGCGCAGCTCCAGGCGGCTGCCGCCCGGGCCGCTGCTCTGGCTGCTGCCGCCGCAGGCCTGGGCGAGCGCCGCGATCACCACGAGCCCCGCCGCGAAGCGCCAGGTCCACGCCCGCCGGGATGACTCTCGCATGGTGGCTAGGTCTCGCCGAACCTAGAAGCGGTACATCACGCGGAGATCCGCGCGACGAGCCCCGGCCTCGCCATCATGCAGTCGAGTCGTGGACTCAACGCCGTCGACGTTGCTGAATCTGACCAAAGCAATCGTCTCCGTTGAAGTTGGCCTGCGCGGTCTGATCCGAGACGACGTTGACGCTCTTCGGCGAGTCTGGGTGCTCGAACTCCCCTTCGCCCAGACAGAACGCTCTGACCGAGTGCTGGCCCGTCGCGACGGTCTTGGTGACGGGCGAGTCGTTCGGGTCGAGGATCGCGGCCACGGTGGACCCGTCGATCGCGATGCGGAGGCTGAACTCCTCACCGGTGTTGTCCACCCGGATGGCGCCCTCGCCGAGTCCCACGAACACCGTCTTGTCCTGGTTCATCAGGGCGGTGCAGGAGCCGGTGCCGGTGCAGCCGCCGCTGAAGACGGCGGTCGACGGGTTCGCCGTCAGTCCGACGCTCGTCCCCGCGAAGTAGCTCTCGCTGCAGTCGCCGGGGCAGTTGATGCCGGGGCCGGTCACCTGCACGCCACCGCTGACCTGAACGTTGAGGTCCACGTTGACGCCGCCGAAGACGAGGGCGACCTCCACGCTTCCGAGGCTCGGGGGCACGGTGAAGACCGGGTCGGGCGTGTTCGACGCGAAGTCCTGACCGTTGTTACAGTGCAGGACTCCGCTGACGCTGTGCTGCCCGGCCGAGAGCAGCAGGGAGGCCTTCGTGTCGGTGATCGTCACGGTCGTTCCCTCGGGCTGGATCGTGATGTCGACGCTCTGGCAGCCCGAGGGGAGGAGCCCGAGCCGGGCTCCCTTGACGCCACTGAAGCGCAGCTCCAGGCGGCTGCCGCCCGGGCCGCTGCTCTGGCTGCTGCCGCCGCAGGCCTGGGCGAGCGCCGCGATCACCACGAGCCCCGCGGCGAAGCGCCAGGTCGTCCATGCCCGGCGCGATGACTCTCGCAAGGTAGCCAGTCCCTGTCCCGGCTAGAAGCGGTACATCACGCGGAGGTCCGCGTGGACTCCGTTGATGGTGCCGGCCTGCGGGAAGAACGGGCTCCGCTCGACGTCCATGAAGAAGTAGCGGAAGCTGCCCTCCATGCCGAAGCGGCGGTGCGGGAGCCAGGTGACCGTGGGACCGATGGCCACCTTGGTCCGGCCGCCGTCGAAGAGCAGATTGCTCTCGGGATAGTCGTTGGCAAACACGTGTTTGGCCTCGACGGCGCCCATGATCGTCCAGACGTCGTCGATGATGTAGCCGACCACGACGCTTCCGCGGATGTCGTTGCCCCAGCTGTTGCTGGGCTCCGTCTGGAGGCTTCCGGAAGCGTTGAGCCGCTCGGCCTTGAAGCGCACGATGTCCCGGAAGGTCACCACGACCCACCAGGGCTCCGGACGCCACTCGAGGCTCACCCGAAAATCCAGCTCGTCGCCTTCGCGGAAGCTGTCGCGCCCACCGAGCTGGTCCGCGCTGAACATCGTGTAGGACACGGTCCCGACGAGCCGGGTCGCTTCGGCCAGATACCCGTCGCCGAGCAGCGTGACGGTGAGCTCGTCGCCGGGGTCGAGCTCGTCGCCTGGGATGTCCTGTGTCGGGTCGTACTCGCCGGTCCACCGGTAGCCGACGCCCCCACCGATCCCGAATCGCCCGAAATTTCGGTAGGCGCTGATCGTCGGATTGACGTCGAATCCCTCACCGAACTGCTCGAGGAGCGCCAGGTCCTCGTCCTGGATCGCGGCCAGGTCGCGCGTCTTCAGACGGGACACGCCAGTGGGGAGGTCGAGGTTCAGGCCGGCTCGGAACTCGGTGTCGGCGATCACGAAGCGATAGTACCCGGCCACCGTCGTGTCCGTGAAACCGGTGACCTCGCCGGTCTGCCGACCGCCACCCGGGTCTCTCTCTGAGTTGCCCACGGCACCACGGACGTTCACGCCCCAGAAGGGGGTATCGAAGTAGAGAGCGAGCGGCACCAGGACCTGGTGCCCGCTCTGGTCGGCTCCGCTCCAGGCATCCAGGTGAACGCCCGTCCATGCGGTCCATTCGTCAGCACGGGAAGGGGAGGACCCGGCCACGAGGACTGTCAGGACGAACGCGCCCGCCAGGAACAGCCACCGTTTCCGCTGCATCGCGTGGTTCCGATCTGCGCGTGGCATCCGGTTTCCTCGGCGCGCTCAGTTCACCGAGATGTCGACATTGGCCAGCCCGTTGTCCTTCGCGGGCGACGTGCCTCCCGACTGATTCGACTGGCCCGTGCCGCCGCCCAGGGTGCCCCCGATGCTCTTGTCGAGCTTCGAGTCGATCACCCTCAGCGTCTCGAGGTTGGGATTCCCGGGCAGCACGCTGGCCCCCTCGAACGCCAGGCTCGAGAGGACCGACCGCTTGTCCCAAAGCGGGATGATGCGGCAGGGGGTGGGATCGCGGCGGTTCTGCACCCGCGTGTAGCGGTTGCGCGTGCAGACGACCTGACCGGCGTCGGTGGAGTCGGCCTGGACGGTGCCGGCGAGCACATAGACGCGCGTGTCCGCGCTGCCGTCGGGCGCGGGCTGGCCGCCCCCGGCGGGGGCCATGCCCTGGAGGAGCGCGAAGTCCGTCTGGCGCACGGCCGCGACGGCGGTCGGCGTCTTGACGGCGAAGCGCCCCATGCCGGTGCCGACCTTGGCGACGACCTGGCGGGCAACCCAGGCGCGCGCCTGGCCGGCGGCCAGGTTGAAGCGGGACGTGGTCGGCTGATTGGCCGCGTCGACGTCCAGCTTGTCGATCTCGAGATCGGACAGCTCGCCGACCCGCACGAGGCTACCGTCCCCCAGCACCACTTCGGCCACGCCGCCCTTGCCAGTGCGGATGCGGTCGCCCTCGGAGAGCTTTGCGCCCTTCTGGAGCGGCTGGGCGGCCGTCTGGCCCTTGGCCACCAGCTCCACCGGCGCCCGTGCGAGGATGACCTCAGCGGTGCCCGCGGTCTGCGCGTCCACGGGAGCTGACGACCCGACGAGCGCGGCTCCTGTCGCGAGGGCCAGCGCGAGCCACCTGGGAACGCTGCTCACCCGTCTACCCTTCGCTCCAGCGTTGGGATTGATCGGACGGCCTTCGGCCTGTGGGTTCATGACGACGCCTCCTGAACGGGCTTCTTCAGATCGACGAGATCGTAGATGTCGACGGCCTGGTGCTTACCCTTGACGGTGACGCTGCCCAGGGGGCGGGTGACGACGTGGTCTCGCACCAGCTCGTACGTGCCCTGGCTGATGATGATGTGGCGGGCGGTCTCGTACTCCTTGTTGAGGCTCTCGAGGCGGGCGCCCAGGTTCACCTGGTCCCCGATGACCGTGTACGTGAAGCGCTGTGACGAACCGAAGTTCCCCACCAGCATCTCTCCCGTCGCGATACCGAAGCCCGTGACGAACGGCTCCCGCCCCTCCGCCTTCCAGCGCTCGTTGAGGCGGGCCACCACATCAGACATCTCGACGGCGGCCCTGCATGCCTGGAGTGCGTGATCCGGGTTGTCGAAGGGTGCGCCGAAGAACGCCATCGTAGCATCGCCGATGAACTTGTCCAAAGTTCCCCTGTGCCGGAAGACGACCTCGACGAGCGCGGTCAGGTACTCCCGGAGGGCCCCCACCACCTCCTCCGGGGTGTGGAGCTCGGAGAAGGTCGTGAACCCTCGGATATCCGAAAAAAGAACAGTCAAGATGCGACGTTCGCCGCCAAAGGTGAGCTTGGCCGGATCCCGGCCAAGCTCCTCGACGACAGCGGGCGGCACGTACTGGCGGAAGGCCTGCTTGATCCACCGGCGCTCCCGTTCCTCGGTCAACACCTGATAAGTCACGCTTCCGACGTGCCCCACGGCGAGGGCGACCAGGGGGGGCAGGAGCAGGATCCAGGTGCCGTTGCGGAAGCCCAGATGGACGAGCCCGGTGGTCGCGGCCGCGAAGCCCAGCGCGACGACGGTGCCCCAGATGGCGCCGATCCGCGGGAGCAGGAACGGCCCGACGAGCGCCAGTAGCAGGACGGCGATCGTCTCGACGATGTCCAGCCCGGCGAACTGCCGGATCCCCCGGCCCTCGAGGAGATTGGCGACCCCCGTGGCCAGACTCTCGACCCCCGGCATCACGTTGTCGAAAGGGGTCGGGCGGACGTCCATCAGGCCGTGCGCCGTGAAGCCCACCAGGACGACGTGATCCTTGACGGAGGGCATCGCCGCCCCGGTGAGAACGTCCGCGGCCCGGATGTGCGTGAACGTGCCCGCCGGCCCATAGTACGAGAGCAGGAACGTGCCGCTCCCGTCCGTCGGCACCACCGTCGGTCCGATCAGGACCGTCTGGTCGGCTGCGAGACGGACGCGAGTCCGGCTGAGCCCCATCGCGAGCCGTGCCGTCTCGAGGGTCAGGCTCGGGTAGAGCCCGTCGCCCAGGCGGATGACCAGCTCGATCCGTCGAAGCGCCCCGTCCGGATCCGGGTTCACGTTGACGTGGCCGTTTCCTGCGGACGCTTCGACGAACCTCGGTAGCGGGAGCAGGACGCCGTCGGCGCGCCGCGGGTCGATGGCCTGCTCGGCCTCGGGGGTCGCGAAGCTCACGATGCGGCTCCGGTTGAGAAGGCGCTGCGCCGACTCGTCGGGCGTCGGCGCCGCATACGTCTCCTTGAACACGAAGAAGTATGGCAGGACGACGCGGCGGGTCGCCGCCAGTGCCTGGGCCAGCGTCTGGTCGGTGTCGGCGTCGGAGAGGGCCTCTTCGAGAAGCCTCCCGAACGTGGCCGCGGAGCCTGGAGCCCGGGCGAGGCCGAGCTCCCGATAGCGCTCGGCCAGGCTGCGGGCGAGGACGAGCCGGCTGTTCTCGTCGGGCTCGTTCAGCAGGAGATCCAGCGCGATGACTCGCGCGCCCTCCGCGGCGAGCCGCCCGACGATCTCGGCCGTGCGAGTGCGGGGCCACGGCCACCGACCGATCTGTTCGAGACTGGGCTCGTCGATGGCGACGATGCGTGACGTTCGCCGGCGGCGGGAGGGGCCCGCGGATGCGCGCGTGCCAGTCCAGGACGCGCAGCTCGATCTGCTCGATGAGAGTCGGCGGGACGAAGAGACAGAGGAGCCCCAGCGTGATCGCCAGGCAGACGAGGGCCGGAGGCACGAGGCGCCGGAGCGAGCTCCTCGCACGCGTCTTTGGCCTGGCGGCGGTCGGACCCTTCTCTTTCGTGGCGCGATCTTAGCACGCGTTGGGTCGGACGCTGCTTCCCCGGCGTCTTCGAGGATCCCGTCGGCGCGCAAGTGTCGGGAAGTCAAAGTCTGACCCTGCGACGCGGTGCTATCATCCAGCCATGGGAGCCATGGCAAACACGCCAGCGACGCCGGCCGTACCAGCGATGCCGGCGGTGCCGCGAAACGTCATCCTCGTGGGCTTCATGGGAGCCGGGAAGTCGACCGTCGGCCGAATGCTCGCCCGGCGCCTCGGCCGCTGCTTCGTGGAGACCGACGCGATGATCACGGCCCGCGAGGGCCGCTCCATCCCCGAGATCTTCGCGGACCGCGGCGAGCCCTACTTCCGGCAGCTCGAGGCGGAGGTTCTGGAAGCGCTGACCGACAAGCGCGGCCACGTGGTCGCGACGGGAGGCGGCTTTCCCTGCGCGCCGGGAGTCATGGACCGGCTGCTGCAGCTGGGAACGGTCGTGTGGCTCGCTGCCGACTTCGATGCGGCCTACGCCCGGGCCAACCGGGTCGGCGGGCGGCCGATGCTCGCGGGCCGCTCGGCCGAGGACGCGGCGGCGCTCTACCGGGCTCGACAGGAGTTCTACCGTCGGGCCCACCTGGCGCTCGACACCACGCACATGACCGTCGACGCGGTGGTCGGCCGGATCGTGCGCCACCTCCGCGAGCGGGAGCGGAGTGCCCGCCCGGCGGAAGCTCCGGCGGCGGGTGGCTCACCCCAGGCCTTGCCCGCCGGCATCGGCGAGCGCCGGGAGGGGGATGTCTAGCCCGCGAGCCCCGAAGCCGAGGGGCCATGTCTAGCGAGACGGGTTCCGGGGCGCTCAGCCGGCGGCTCCAGGACGGTCCGCTCCTCGCCGACGGCGCCATGGGCACCATGCTGTACGCCCGCGGCATCCCGCTCGATGCATGCTTCGACGTCCTGAACCTCCACGACCCGAAGACCGTCCAGTCGATCCACCTGGAATACGTGGCCGCGGGTGCCGACCTGCTCGAGACCAACACGTTCGGCGCCAACCGCTTCAAGCTCGCCATGCACGGGCTCGAGGGGCGGGTCCGCGACATCAACCGGGCGGGCGCACGGCTCGCGCGCGACGTCCGCGAGACGATGGGCCGGGACGTGCTCGTCCTCGGCTCCATCGGGCCGCTCGGCAAGTACCTCCTGCCGCTGGGAACGCTCGGTGAGGCGGAGGCGGTCGCCGCCTTCCGCGAGCAGGCGGAGGCGCTGCTCGAGGGCGGGGTGGATGGGTTCGTCGCCGAGACCTTCTCGGACGTTCGCGAGCTCCGGCTCGCCGTGGCGGCCATCCGCGCCGTCTCGGCCGATCTTCCCCTGGTGGCCCAGATGGCGTTCAACGACGAGCGTGTCACGTTCCGGGGCCAGGCCCCGGCCGAGGTGGCCCGCGAACTGGCCTCGCTGCCGGTCCAGGTCATCGGGGCCAACTGTGGCGTGGGCTCGAGCGTCCTCTACGACGTGGGGCTCCTCCTTCACGAGGCGGCGCCCGAGGTCTGGGTGTCGATCAGGCCGAACGCCGGACTCCCGAGCCGGCACGGCGAGCGGCTGATCTACCTCTCGTCGCCGGCGTACATGGCCGACTATGCCTCCCGCATGCTCGACGCCGGGGCGCGGATCGTCGGCGGCTGCTGCGGCACCACCCCGGCCCACATCCGCGCGATGCGCGAGGTGGTGGACCGCCACGCCCGCGGGACGGGCGCATCGCGACGCGCCGTGTCGGTGGCCGTGCCCGTCGCCCTGGAGCGGGAGGAGGCCCCGGCGCTCGGGGTGGCCGCGGAGCCCTCGCGGCTCCTCTCGCGGCTCCACGCCCGCGAGTTCCTGGTCACGGTTGAGCTCGATCCTCCGCGGGGCCACAACATCGAGAAGCTCGTCCAGGGAGCGAAGCTCCTCGCCGAGCGAGGTGTCGATGTCGTCGACATCAACGACGGCTCGCTCGGGCGCGTCCGGATGGCGGTCTTGCCCACCGCGCTCCTGGTTCGCGAGGCGACGGGCCTGGACATCAGCATGCACTTCACTTGCCGCGACCGGAACCTCATGGGCATCCAGGGCGACCTCCTCGGCGCCCACGCGCTCGGGGTCCGGAACATCCTCGCGATGACCGGGGATCCGCCGCGCGCCGGTGACTACGTCAACGCCACGGCCGTTTTCGACGTCGACGCGATCGGCCTCGTGCGGATCGTCGCGGGCATGAACCGGGGCGTGGACGCGGCGGGCAACTCGATCGGCGAGCCCACCGCCTTCGGCATCGGGGTCGCGGTGGACCCCGGCGCGGCCGACCCGGCCCGGGAGATCGACCGGCTCCACGCCAAGGTGGCCGCCGGCGCCATGTGGGCCCAGACGCAGCCGGTCTACGACCTCGAGCAGCTCGAGGCGTTCCTCGCGCGGCTGGGCCGCATGCCGGTGCCCCTGGTCGTCGGCATCCTGCCGCTCCACTCGTTCCGCCACGCCGAGTTCCTGCACAACGAGGTGCCGGGCATCACGGTCCCGGACGCCGTCCGGGCGCGGCTTCGCGACGCAGGTGACCACGCGCTCCGGGTCGGCGTCGAGACGGCCCAGGCCATCCTCGGGGAGGTGCGCGGGCGGTATGCCGGCGCCTATCTCATGCCGTCCTTCGGCCGCTTCGAGGTCGTCGCCGAGGTTCTCGAGGCCCTCCGTTGACGTTCCGCCCGTGAGGCTCGCGCCCGTGACCGGACCCCATCGCGGCTGGGCCGTTGCCCGCCGTCGCGCGAGGTAGGAACGTGGGCGCCCTCGACGGCCTCGTCGTCCTGGACCTCGCCACGTTCATCGCGGCGCCGATGTGCGCCACGCTTCTCGGCGAGTTCGGGGCCGAGGTCATCAAGGTCGAGCAGCCCGGCGTGGGGGACGACCTCAGGCGCCTCGGGCGCCAGGCCGACGGCGTGTCCCTCTGGTGGCTCTCCGATGCCCGCAACAAGAAGTCGATCACCTGCAACCTCCGGGATCCCGGCGGGCAGGCGCTGGTTCGCCGGCTGTGCCGGGGAGTCGACGTGGTCGCGGAGAACTTCCGGCCGGGGACCCTCGAGCGCTGGGGGCTCGGGTACGAGGCTCTGCGGGCCGAGAACCCCGGGCTCGTGATGGTCCGGATCTCGGCGTTCGGCCAGACGGGGCCGTACCGCGAGCGGCCGGGGTTCGGGCGCATCGCGGCGGCGGTCGGAGGCATCTCATATCTGTCGGGCTACCCGGACCGGCCTCCGGTGACCCCCGGGACGCCGACGGTGCCGGACTACCTGGCGGGGGTCATGGGAGCGCTCGGGGCGATGATCGCGCTGAGAGCGCGGGAGCGGACGGGCGAGGGGCAGGTGGTGGACCTGGGGCTCTACGAGCCCATCGTGCGGATACTGGACGACGCGATCCCCGTGTTCGGGGCGCTCGGGTACGTCCGGGAGCGGATCGGCTCGGCCGCCGAGAGCGCGGCGCCCCACAACCACTACGAGAGCCGGGACGGCCGCTGGGTGGCGGTCGCCTGCACCAACGACCGCATGTTCGCCCGGCTGGCCCGGGCCATGGGAACACCGGACCTGGTCGCGCGGTTTCCGGGGGTGCGGGACCGGCTCGCGGGGCGAGCGGAGCTGGACGGGCTCGTCCAGGCGTGGGTGGGTGCGCGGGATGCCGCCGATGCGCTGGCCGCCCTCGATGCCGCCGAGGTGCCGTGCGCGCTCGTGAACTCGGTGCGGGACCTGTTCGCGGACCCCCAGCTGAAGGCCCGCGAGAACATCGTGGCGGTGCCGGAGCCGGGTCTGGGGACGGTCCACATGCCCGGGGTCGTGCCGCGCCTCACGGGCACGCCGGGCGCGATCCGGCACGCCGGGGTGCGCGAGGTGGGGGCGGACAACGAAGAGATCTATCTCGGCCGGCTCGGACTCGAGCGGGCCGAGTACGACCGCCTGCGGGCGGGAGGCGTAGTCTAGGAGGAGCCATGCTGATCCGCATTCCGGGCCCACACGATCCGCGCCCGTCGGAGATCACGCCGCGGGGGGTGTACCTGAACCGGCGAGCCTTCATGGTCGGCGCGGCCGCTGCTGCCGCAGCCACGGTGGGGGGCTCGGACGCGCCGGCGGAGGCCGCCCTCAAGCCGGCGGTGAAGGGCCAGCCCCTGGCCGCGGCGCGAAACCAGGCGGTGAGCGTGACCGACCCGCCCACGCCCTGGGACAGCGCCACGACGTACAACAACTTCTACGAGTTCGGGACCGACAAGTCCGACCCGGCCCTGAACGCCCACACGCTCCGCCCCCGGCCCTGGACGGTGGAGGTGGGCGGTCTCTGCCAGAAGCCGAAGACCTTCGACATCGACGAGATCCTGAAGCTGGCGCCGCTCGAGGAGCGCGTCTACGCCCTTCGCTGCGTCGAGGGCTGGTCGATGGTCATCCCGTGGATCGGGTACCCCCTCTCGGCGCTTCTCAAGCGGGTCGAGCCCACCGGCGCCGCCAAGTACGTGGAGTTCCAGACCCTGGTCGATCCCGAGCAGATGCCGGGCACGAAGCCGAGCTTCTTCGGCTCCTCGCTCGACTGGCCGTACGTGGAGGGGCTCCGGCTCGACGAGGCGACGCACCCGTTGACGCTCCTGACGGTCGGGATGTACGGGCACGTGCTTCCCAACCAGAACGGCGCCCCCGTCCGGGTCGTGGTGCCCTGGAAGTACGGGTTCAAGAGCGCCAAGTCCCTCGTGCGAATCCGGCTCGTCGCCGACGAGCCGAAGACCAGCTGGAACAAGGCGGCGGCGAACGAGTACGGGTTCTACTCGAACGTCAACCCGAACGTGGACCATCCCCGCTGGAGCCAGGCGACCGAGCGGCGGATCGGCGAGTTCCGGCGCCGGAAGACCCTCATGTTCAACGGCTACGACCAGGTCGCGTCGCTCTACACCGGGATGGACCTCAAGAAGCAGTACTAGCGGCACGGCCGATGACCGACGCATCTCTGCGTCCTCGGTCGACATCGCCGACCGGGCGTCGCCACAGGCCGAAGGCCGTCGACGGGTACAGGAGTGCGCCTCGGGCCGGCGCCTCCCTGCGTCCTTGATCTGCACGGTCCTCGGCCGCGCTCCGAGACCTGCCCGGACAAGACTTGACGCATTCGCAACGACTCTGGCTCTTCGAGGCCTCTAGGTAGGCGGGGAGGGCAGGGCGGTGGCCCGCATCGAGGGCGTCCGGCCGGGCGAGGCAGGGGACGACTACGCCGAGAAGGTGCTGGCCGCTCAGGCCAGGCACTGGGGCGCCCCCCTCCTGAACCACCTCGTGTACGCGCGCCGGCCGTCGATCTTTCGCGGCGCGCGCGGGATGTGGACGGGCATCGACGCCTCGGGGCTGATCGACGAGAAGCTCAAGGCTCTCATCAACCGGCGCGTGGCATCGCTGAACCGCTGCGAGTTCTGACAGGACATCAATGCTGCCGTGGGCAGCGCGCTCGGGGTGCCGGAGGAGAAGATCCTGGCGCTGCCGGACTATGCGAGCAGCCCGCTCTACGGCGCCGCGGAGCGCGTGGCGCTCGAGTACGCCGACGCCATGACGCTCAGCGATCGCGAGGTCGGGGACGAGCTCTTCGACCGGCTCCGCCGCTTCTACGACGACGACGCCCTCGTGGAGCTGACGGCGGTGATCGCGTGGGAGAACGCGTCCAGCAAGTTCAACCGGGCGCTCCGCGTGCCGTCGCAGGGCCTCTGGCGCCGCTCGCCACCGGATCCGGACCGCCGCGATCGCCCCGACGAGGGGCGAGCGTAGCCGCGCCGGGGCCCCGCGCGACGTGACCCGCCGGCAACGGATCGGGCTGAAGGCCGTCGTGTGGGCGGGGTGCCTCACCCCGCTGGCGAGCCTCCTGTGGCGGCTCTTCACGGATCCCCTCGTCACGAATCCCATCGACGTGGCGACGGACACGCTCGGCGATTGGACCCTGCGGATCCTGCTCCTCTCCCTCACCATGACGCCGCTCCGCATCCTGTTCGGCCTGTCGTGGCCCGTGACGCTGCGGCGCCTGCTCGGACTCTTCGCCTTTGCCCACGCGCTCCTCCACTTCAGCGTCTGGCTCGTCGTCGACCACTTCTTCGACTGGCCCGAGATGGCGAAGGACGTGGTGAAGCGCCCGTACGTCACGGTCGGCTTCACGGCGCTTCTTCTCCTCCTGCCCCTGGCGGCGACCTCGACCGCCGGGATGATCCGGCGGCTCGGCGCGGTCGCCTGGCGTCGCCTCCACCGGCTCGTCTACCTGATCGCGATCCTGGGAGTGCTCCACTACTTCTGGCTCGCGAAGGTCGGCGTGCAGGGGCCGTACTACTACGCCCTGTGGCTGGCGCTCCTCTTCGCCGTCCGGATCGTCGACGCGGTGCGCCGCGCCCGGGCGCGAGCCCGGCGCGCCGCTCCCGAGGGCGGGCTCGCCCCGCGCTCCGCCTAGCCCGGCTGAGCGGTCTCGCCCACCGCGCCCCGCCTCCCCCCGCGGGCGCGCTTGTGCTACCGTGATCGGCGCCGGGCCAGTGGCCCGAACGCTCAGGAGGGGGAACGATGGTGAGAGGTTTTCTCGCGGGTGTGTTGACGGGCGGTTTGATCGTGTGGTTCTTCCGGGACGACATCCAGGCCTACCTCGATGAGCAGACCCGGCTGGCGCGCGTGAGCACCGCCGACCGACTCCACGCGGTCGAGGAGACGGCCGAGCGCGCGTTCGACCGCGCGTCCGCGCCCATTCGGCGGGCCGAGGAGATGCTCGATCACGGCAAGGCGCAGGTGAGCGACACCCTGCGCTCGGCCGAGCGCACCATCCGGCCCTAGCGGGCGCCGCCCACCCCTGTCGCGCGGCTCGGGGAGCCCGGGCCGCCGACTTCCACGAGGCGCAACCCGACGCCGGTGCGGGTCGCCTGGAGCCGCACCGGCGTTCGCGCGCCGGTCACCCGTGCGATCAGGTCCTGAGGCGCGGGTCCATCGCGTCCCGGACCGCGTCGCCGAAGAGGTTCAGCCCGAACACCGACACCGCGATCGCGGCGCCCGGGAAGATCGCCAGCCAGGGCGCGTTCCGCATGTTCTTCTGCGCCTCGTAGAGCATGTTGCCCCACGTCGGTCGGGGCGGCGCTTCGCCGAGTCCCAGGAACGAGAGCGCCGCCTCGGCCAGCAGCACCTCCGCGAAGTAGAGGCTGCACTGCACGATCACCACGGAGAGGCAGTTCGGCACCACCGTCCGGAGGAGGAGACGCTGGACCGAGGTGCCGAGGGCGCGGGAGGCGGTGACGTACTCCTGCGTCATCACGGACAGGGCGATGCCACGGGTCATCCGCGCGATCCGCGGGAAGTAGACCACCGCCAGCGCGATGACGATGCTCCGCCCTCCCGTGCCCAGCGCGGCGCCCACCGCGACCGCGAGGAGGAGCGCCGGGAAGGACATCAGGACGTCGAGCGCGCGCATCAGGAGTCCGGCGGCGCGGGGCGGCGCCGCCGCGGCGAGGATGCCGACGAAGATCCCCGGCACCCCGGCCAGCAGGATGGTCAGGCCGCCGATCGTGAGACTGAACGCCGCTCCGTGCACGACCCGGCTGAACACGTCCCGCCCGAGATGGTCAGTCCCGAACCAGAAGTCCGCGCCGGGCGGGGAGAAGCGCTTCGGCACGTTCATGCGGATCGGGTTCAAGAGGGGGAGATAGGGCGCGAGCAGCGCCATGGCCACCAGCGCGAGCATGATGGCGGCGCCCGCCACGGAGAGCGGGTTCTTGCGCGCCCAGCTGCGGAGGCGAGCCCCGCCCGACCGCCGTGGCGGCACGGCCGTGATGGGCGTCGGCCGCGGGCCGTCACGATCCGCCCCGCGGATGACACCGGAGGCTCCTGCCCCGCCGGGGGCCGCCCGCCCTGCTCGTTCGCCCAGTGTCGACATCGGTCAGCTCGGACGCAGCCGGGGATCGAGGTACGTGTAGATGACGTCGACCAGCAGGTTCACGAGGACGTAGATGACGGCGACGTACAGGATGAGCCCCTGGATGACCGGCAGGTCGCGGTTGTAGAGGGAGCGCACGACGAGCTGGCCCACCCCCGGCAGCACGAACACCGTCTCGATGACGGCGCTGCCGCCGAGCAGGATGCCCACGTTGATCCCGATCACGGTGACGATGGGGATCAGGGCGTTGCGAAGCGCGTGGCGCATGAGGACGACGCGATCGCGCAGGCCCTTCGCGCGCGCCGTTCGCACGTAGTCCTGGTTCAGGACCTCGAGCATGCTCGACCGGGTGAGGCGCGTGAGGAGCGCCGCCAGGTAGGTGCCGAGCGAGAGGCTCGGGAGGATCAGGAAGGGGATCGCCTTCCAGACGCCCCGCGTGATCGGCTCGTAGCCGACGATCGGGAGGAGATCGAGCCACAGCGAGAACAGGATGATCAGCATGAGGCCGAGCCAGAAGCTCGGAAGGGACAGGCTCACGAGGGTCAGCAGACGCGCGGCGTGGTCGATCCACGAGTTCCGGAAGGCAGCGGAGAGCAGCCCGGCCGGGACGCCGATGCCGATCGAGAAGAGCAGGGCGAGCGTCACCAGGCTGAGCGTCGTCGGCATTCGCCAGAGGAGCTCCTCCGAGACCCGGGTCTTGTTGTAGAGGGACTCTCCCAGGTCGCCTCGCGCGATCTGTCCCAGCCACTCGAGGTAGCGGACGTGGAGCGGGCGGTCCAGGCCGAGCTGATGCCGGAGCTCCTCGACGGCCTGAGCCGTTCCCTCGCCGCCCATCATGACGAGGGCGGGGTCGCCAGGGATGACGTGCACGAGCGCGAAGGACGCCATGCTGAGGGCGAGCAGCATGGGGACCAGCGCAAGCACGCGTACCACGATGAGCTTGAGCAGCGGATGCATGGCTAGGGCCGCGGCCCCGTCACGGTGCGACCGGCGGAGGGGCCACCTGGCGGCCGGCCGGCCGCCGGTTCCTTGCGATGCTCACGGGGCAGCGGCGAAGGCCTTCTGCAGCGAGCCTGCGATCTCGTCGAGCGCCGTCCGCGCCTTGTCGAGGATGCGCGTCATGCGGACGAACCCGTGGAACATCCCGGCATAGCGCGTGATCGTGACGGGGACGCCGGCATCGCGGAGACGCGCCGCGTAGACCTCGCCCTCGTCGCGGAGCGGATCGTACTCCGCGGTGATCACGAGGGCGGACGGAAGCCCCGCCAGGCTCGGCGCTCTGAGCGGCGAGGCATACGGCTCACGGCCCTGAGACTCCCGGGCGAGATAGTGGCTCCAGAACCACCGCATGCCCTCGCGCGTCAGCAGGTAGCCGGTCGCGTTCTCCAGGTAGGACGGCGTGGTCAGGTCGTGGTCGGTGACGGGATAGATCAGGACCTGGTGGACCAGGGCGGGCCCGCCGCGCTCGCGCGCCATCAGAGCGACCACCGTGGCGAGGTTGCCCCCCGCGCTGTCGCCTCCGACCGCGATCCGGCGAGGGTCGATCCCGAGCCGGGCGGCGTTGGCCGCCACCCAGCGAAGCGCGGCGTACGAGTCCTCGGCCGGAACGGGGTACTTGGACTCCGGCGCGAGACGGTAGTCGACGCTCAGCACCGCGCAGCGCGCCGCGTTGGTGAGCGACCGGCAGAGGCCGTCGTGCGTGTAGAGGTCGCCGATCACCCAGCCTCCGCCGTGGTAGTAGACGAGGGCCGGATGCGGGCCGCGCCCGCCGGGCGAGTACGCGCGCACGGTGATCTCGCCGCCCGCCACGGGCAGCCGGTGGTCGGCCACCGCCGCCACGTCCTCGAAGGGGCCGAGCGCGGCGGTGCGGGTGCGGATCGACTCGCGCGCCTCGTCGGGCGTCGAGCTCTCGACGGGCTTGAGGTTGAGCGCGGCCATCGCCTCGATGACACGCTGGGCTTGAGGATCGAGCGGCATGGCGGCCTCCGGCGGTGAGGTGGTGTCAGGCGTCCGCGGGCGCGCTCGCGGCCGCGCGGGGGTGGAGGAGCTTGACCCGAGCATCGTGAAGCTGCTGGTGGAACGGAGTGCGCTCCCGGACGGTCATCGGAGTCTGCTCGGCGAGTCCCGTGTGGAGCTCGACGAAGGCCGGCCCCTCGGTCCTGAGGAGCTCGGGAAGCCGGCGCTTGAAGTCCCCGAGGTCGTCGATCGCGCACGCCATCCGGTAGCCGGCGCCCTTGGCCATCATCACGAAGTCGACCGACAGGCCGCCGGGGATCCCCTGCGCGCCCGACGTGTGATAGACGCCGTTCTTGAAGAGGAAGTGGACCAGATTCCGGGGGGCGGCCCCGGCCACCGTGGCGAGCGATCCGAGCTGCATGAGCAGGGACCCGTCGCCGTCGAGCACGAGGACGCGCCGGTCGGGACGGGCGAGCGCCAGGCCGAGCCCGAGGGAGGAGGCGCCGCCCATGAAGCCGACGCAGGTCACGGAGAGGTCGTTGGGCGCGATGCTGCGCCAGGCGGGGGCCGTCGTCATGGTGGGAACGACGATGGCGTCGCCCCGCTCGGCGGCGATGGCGCGCAGGACGTCCTCGGGCTTCATTGCGATGCGAGGGGCCATCTCAGCTCGTCTCCAGGCCGACCAGCACGGCGGCCGGTCCGCGGCGGGCACGGCTCAGCCGGTAGTACTCGGGAATGAGATGCACGTCGTTCGGCCCTTCCAGGCGGGCGTGCGGCACCCCGAAGGTGTCGAGGAGCGGCTCGCAGTACCGGACCATGGAGTGCCGCGACTCCCGCGGGTCCTTGTCCTTCTCGCGGTTGAGGAGGCCGATCATGTAGAACATCGGCACCCGGCCGTCCATCGCCACGCCGCGGAGCGTGTTGATCGACGCGTAGAGCCCCGCGTGCTGGATCATCAGCACGACCGGCTCCCCACCGACGTAAAGGCCGGCCGCGATCGTGGTCGCCTCGTCCTCGGTCGCGCAGGTGACGACGCGGATCGACTCTTCCTTGTCGAGCGCGGCGAGCACGGTCTTCTGGTGCGTGTCCGGCACGCTCAGGATCCAGCCGAGATGGCTGTGCATCGGCGGCTCGGCCACCTCGGTGGCCAGCGCCGCGCGCGCCTCGCGAAACGTGTCCTTCAGCGTGTCGATGATGAGTGGGGCCGGAATGGATTCGGGCATCGTGCCTCCCGCGCTGAGCGGGCGATGAGGTGGTTTGGGCGGCTCGCGGCGTGGAGGATCCCGGTCGTCACCGGATGGTCCGGGCGGCGTGCCGACCGTCGGGACCGGGTCGCGCCACGGCCGGCTCACCAGGACCTGCGACGGTCAGCAGGCGGCTGACCGCCACAGGCCCGGCGAGCGAGCCTCCGCAGTACGATTCCGGCTACTTCGAGACGCCCCAGACGCGGGCGTAGCCCGCGGCCCAGTGATTCCAGCCCTTGACGTTCTCGCGCCAGGCGGCGACCTGCGGAACGTAGACGGTCGGGTAGTAGGGAAGGTCGGCGCGCCGGAGCTGCTCGAGCTGGGCGTAGATCTTCGCCCGATCCTCGGCCTTCACGGCCTTCCGGCCCTCCTGGCAGAGGCGGTCGTAGTCCGCACTCTTGTAGCCAGCCTGGCTCGACGTCGATTCGTTGGTCTGGCAGTAGTACACGTCGGCGTCCGGGCGAGGGGTGAGCCCCGAGTAGAACAGCTCGAACTCGCCCTTGTTCCAGACCTCCTGGAGGGCCGCCGACTCCAAAGTCTTGACCTCGACGTTCATGCCGGCCGCCTGGAGCTGGGCCTGGATCACCACCGCGCCCTGGGCGATCCGATCCGGCACCAGGTGAGCGGTCAGGACGACCTTCTCGCCCTTGTAGCCGGCCTCTTGCATGAGCTGCTTCGCCTTCTGGACGTTCGGCTTGGCATAGGGGTCCTGGTCCTGGACCGCGCCGTGGAACGGCATGCCGGCCGGGAAGCCGGCCGCCACGGGCTTGCCCTGACCGCCGGTGGTGGCTTTCGACAGTTCGTCCTTGTCGATGGCGTACGCGACCGCCTGGCGAAGCTTCTGGTTGGTGAACGGCCCCTTCTTGAAGCCGAACCGGAGGTCGTCGAACGCGATCCCCGGCTTGGACACGACCACGAGTCCCGGCTTGCCCTTCATGCGCGCGACGTCCTCGACGTTCAGCTCGATCGCGATGTCGACGTCACCCTTCTCGATCGCCGCCGCCCGGACCGAGCTGTCCGGGATCGGGATGAAGTCCACGGTCTCCATGATGGCGACTTTCTTGCCGGCGAGCCCCGAGCTGGGCCGCGAGTCGGCCACGTAGTCCTTGAACTTCTTCACTCGGAGGAAGGCGTCCTTCTTCCACTCGACGAACTCGTAGGGGCCCGTGCCGACCGGCTTGGTGATGGCCCCACCCTGCTTCTCGACCTCGCCCTCCGGATAGATCACGACCGGGCAGATGACGTTGGCGAGGTTGGCGAGGAACACGCCCGACGGGGCGGTGAGCGTGATGCGGACCGTCGAGGCGTCGGTGGCCGCGAACTCCTTGACGAGCGCCTTGAACTCGGCGGACCGGCAGCCCTGGTTGCGCATCCGGTTCAGCGTGTAGGCGACGTCCTTGGCGTCCATCACCTTGCCGTTGTGGAACTTGACGCCCTTCCGGACCGTGATCGTGTAGACGAGGCCATCGGGGCTGATCGTGTGCTTGTCGGCCAGCATCGGCTGGATCGACAGATCCTCGCCCAGCGTGTAGAGCATCTCGTACACGTTCAGCAGCGCCACCCGGCTGACGTAGTGCGTCGTCAGGTGAAGGTCGACGTTCGAGGTGTCGCCCTGGAGGGCAACCTTGAGGTGATCGGCCTGGGCGGCGGCCGGCGGCGCGGCCACGAGGGTCGCGCCCAGGAGCAGGGCCAGCGCCATCGCGGACCATGCGGCGGTGTAACGGAGCTCGTGTCGTGTCGCTCGCGTCGCTCGCATCAGCGTCTCCCTCCTGGTTGTCTCACCAGCGGATCTCCCGCTGCACCGGCAGCCGGTGCTGATCTTGACGTCCCTCGATCGGCCAGGCCCGGAACTCGTCGAGCCAGACCAGCATCTCCTTCATGATGGCCTCGGCGATCCGGCGGCCCTTCTCGCGGCTGGCCTTCGTGGGGTCGCCGTGGACGCCCGTCTTGGTCCACCGTCCCCAGAAGTCGTTGAACCGGACGTTGGTCGTGCTGTCGGAGGTCATCGTCTGTCCCACCCGGTCGGTGTCCTGGACGGCCTTGTCCATCTGGACGCGCGCGGCGTCGAAGTGCAGGTAGAGCGAGGTCTCCCACTCGTCCGCGTGCGCGTACACGCCGCTCTCGAGCCCCTTCAGGCTCTCGTCGCGCCCCATGTTGTAGTAACCGAACGCGCAGCAGATGGCCGGGGTCTCGAGCACCACCCGGCGCGCGATCAGGTCGGCCATCGGCATGTTCGAGCCGTGCCCGTTGATCACGGCCATCCGCCGGAAGCCGTGGTAGGCGACGCTCTTCAGCACGTCTGCGCAGAAGTCGATGAAGTGCTGGGGCTCGACATGGATCGTCCCCGGGAAGTCGAAGTGGTGCATGTTGAGCCCGTAGGGGATGCCGGGCAGGACGAGCACCTTGTCCGGCGCCCGGCGCCCGAGCTCCCGGCACACGGATTCCACCAGGAACAGGTCGGTGTCGAGGGGCAGGTGAGCGCCGTGCTGCTCGGTCGAGCCCGTGGGGAGGAGCACCACCTTCCCGAGCTCGATCGCGTCGTTCATCTCGGGCCAGGTGAGCTTGTTGTACTCGAAGATCTCGCGTGCCTTCACCGGACCTCCTGGATGTCAGAGATGGTTCTGGGTCGGGAGCGGCCTCGAGGCCGGCTCAACTCTAGCGGACGGCCGGGGCCCGGACAAGAGGGGTGCGGGCCGCACGGCCGACTCGGACGCGCAGGAGCCACCGTCCTGAGGTAGGATGAGCGGCCATGGACCACACGATCACGTCCGCTACCCCGTTCGTCAGCCCCGAGGTCGCCGCCGAGGTGCGCGAGCGCTTCGGCACCCCCTGCTACGTCTACGACCGCGCCGCGCTCGAAGCGGCAGCCCGCGAGGCCCTGGCCTTTCCGGCGCCCTTCGGTTTCACCCTGCGCTACGCGATGAAGGCAAACCCGTCCCGCGGCATTCTCCGCGTGTTCCACGCGCTGGGTCTCCACATCGACGCGTCGAGCGACTTCGAGGTCGAGCGGGCGATCGAGGCCGGATTCGCGCCGGCGGAGATCCAGCTCACCTCCCAGATGCCGTCGCGGCGGCTGGCCGAGCACGTCCGGCGGGGCGTCCTGTTCAACGCATGCTCCATCCACCAGCTCGACAGCTTCGGACGGGTCGCTCCCGGGAGCGAGGTATCGGTCCGGATGAATCCGGGGCTCGGGACCGGCTCCACCAAGCGCACCAACACCGGCGGGCCCGCGGCGAGCTTCGGGATCTGGCACGAGTACCTCGACGAGGTCAAGGCGCTCGCGGAGCGCCACCGCCTGCGAATCACGCGGCTCCACTCGCACGTGGGCTCGGGCACCGACCCGGAGATCTGGAAGCGCTGCATCCGGATGACGCTCGAGCTGGCGGCGAAGCTGCCCGAGGTGGGCGCCGTCAACCTGGGGGGCGGGTTCAAGGTCGGCCGCATGCCCGAGGAGCCGACGGTCGACCTCGCCGACGTGGGCGCGCACGTGCGCGCGGAGCTCCTGGCCTTCCAGGCCCGGGACGGCCGGCGCCTCGGTCTCGAGATCGAGCCCGGCACGTACCTCGTCGCGCGCGCCGGCGCGGTGGTGGCCAGCTGCATCGACGTGGTGGACACCGGGCGCGAGGGGTACCTCTTCGCCAAGCTCGACACCGGCATGACCGAGGTCACGCGGCCGTCGCTCTACGGCGCTCAGCACCCGATCGACGTTCTCGCCCAGGGAAGGGAGGCGGCCGCGGTCGTCTTCGTGGGCCCTTGCTGCGAGTCGGGCGACATCCTCACGCCGGCGCCGGGCGAGCCCGAGGCCCTCGGGCCCCGCTGGGTACCGCGTCCCCAGATCGGCGACCTGGTCGTGGTGAGCGGCGCCGGCGCCTATTGCGCCGCGATGTCCACGATCAACTACAATTCCTACCCTCGCGCCCCCGAGGTCATGCTGGAGCCGGACGGCACCTTGCGCCTCCTCCGGCGCCGCCAGGAGCCCGCCGCGGTCTGGGCCGACGAGATCTGAGAGGCGAGGCGGGCGCCTTGGCGCCCCCGCCCGAGCGAGCGGCGGGCGCCCCGGCACCCAGCCTAGCGAGCTTCCGAGTTCCCGGGCTGTCCTGATTTTCGCAGTCCTCCCGGACTTCCGTGGCGCCTCATGGCTCCGGGGCTATCATGGCAGCCGAGAGAGCACATGACTGGGTTGCCGATCGTCCCGCTGGTCGCGCTCGGGCTTCTCTTCTTCGCGACCCCGATCATCGTCCTCGTGCTCATCCTGGTGCTCCTGAGCTTGAGGGGCCGGGTGCGCCGGCTGGAGGCTCGCCTGGGCGACCTGGAGCAGCGCCCGGGGACCCCGCATGCCGCCGCCGCTCCGGCGGCGACCGGGGCGGTCGAGCCGGTCCCGTCGTCGCCTTCCGGACCCGACACGCAGGAGAGCCTGCCCGGCCTCGAAGCCGGCCCGGCCACGAGGACCTCGGAGGTCTCGGCTCCGGAGGCCGTGGCGGCGGACCTCGGGATGGGCGGTGCGGCGGCGGTCGAGGCGCCTCCCGTCCCGCCGAGCGCGCCGGAGCCAGAGCCCGTCGCCGGCGTGGGTCAGTGGGAGGGTCGGCTCGGCGGAGCCTGGCTCTCGCGCGTCGGGGCGGTCCTCTTCTTCCTCGGCGTGGGATTCTTCCTCAAGCACGCCTTCGAGCAGGAGTGGATCGGGGCCAAGGGGCGCGTCCTGGCGGGACTCGTGGCGGGAGTCGCGATGACGGCCGGCGGCGTGAGACTCGCCGGCGGCGCGACCTACCGCCTGCCGGCCCAGAGTCTCGTGGCGGTCGGGATCGGGGTCATCTATCTCTCCCTCTATGCCGCCCACGCGTTCTACGCGCTCGTGGGGGCGCCAGCGGCCTTCGTGGCGATGGCCCTCGCGACCGCCGTGGGCTTCGCAACGGCGCTCCGGCTGGACTCCCGCGCCCTGGCGGTCCTCGCGACCCTGGGCGGGCTCCTGACGCCGATCATCCTCAACACCGACACCGACGCCGCCGCCGCGCTCTTCACCTACCTCGCCATCCTCGATCTCGGCGTGCTGCTCCTCGCGTCCCGGCGGGGGTGGCCGGGGCTCGCGCTGCTCGCGTTCGCGGGGACCCAGCTCCTCTACTGGGGCTGGCTCGACCGCTGGTACCAGGCCCCCCGGCTCCCCGTCGCCCTCGGATGGGCGACCGTGTTCTTCCTCGCCTTCGCGGCCTGGGCCCTCCGAGGCTCGGAGAGCGAGCGGTCCGCTGGCGCCATCCGGCTCGGCCGGACGCTGATCATTCTCGGGGCGCCGGCCCTCTACTTCGCCGCCGCGCGACGCATCCTGGACGACCCGTCGGGGCGGCGCCTGGCCCTCCTGGCGCTCGCGCTCGCGGGGACGTACCTCGTGGCGGCGCGCGTGGCGGCCCGGAGCGCGCGGGGCGGCCCGCGCATCGCGCTGCTCCACCGCGCGCTCGCGCTGGCCTTCCTGGCGCTGGCGCCCGCCGTCACCCTCGGGCGACACGACCTGGTGATCGCCTGGAGCGTGGAGGGGCTGGTGCTCCTGGTCGGCGGCTTCGCCCTGAACGCGCCGGGGCTTCGCGCGGGCGGTCTCACGATCAGCGCGCTCGCGTGGGGGCGATGGTTCGAGGCGCTCGGGGAGAACGCGGGCCGGGCGGGGACGTTCCTCCTCGCGCACCCCGCGCTGCCGGCCACCCTCGCCGTCGTGGTGACGGCCGTCGCCGGCGCCCTGGTCTATCGGGCTCGCGAGCGCGGCGGGGCGACCCTCGGCGGGTGGGAGCGCTTCGCACGCCCGCTCCTGCTCCTGGTCGCGGTCGGGAGCGCGGCGCTTCTCCTGACCGTGGAGCTCGGCCAGTTCCGCACGCTCGCCATCCCGCCGCCATACGTCCCCGTGGTGAAGTCCGTCGTCTGGATGCTGGCCACGATGGCGCTCCTGGCCCTGGCCCGCGGCGACGAGACGCGCGTCCTGCTCGGCGTCGCGACGCTCCTGCTGCTCGCGCTCGTCGGGGAAGCCCTCGGCGGCACCGACCGCTGGGCCCGCGTCCAGCCGACCCTCCGGCCCGCGATCGGGAACCCGCGCTTCCTGGCTGGCTGTCTCCTGGTCGTGCTCGCCTGGCTCTACGGCCAGGTGGCCGAGGCCCTGCCGTACCTCGGAGAGCGCACTCGCCGCCGACTGGCGGCGGTGAGCTCGATCGGCGCGGCCCTCCTGCTCCTCTGGAACCTGAGCGTCGAGGTCGTGCTGGCGCCGTTGCCCGAGACCCGCCTGGATCCCGCGAAGCTTCGCAGCGCGGCCCTCTCCGTGCTGTGGGCGGTGTACGCGTTCACGGCGATGGCCTGGGGACTCTGGCGGGACTACGCGCCCCTCAGGGTGGGCGCAATCCTGCTCTTCAGCGTGACCGTGCTGAAGGTGCTCGTCGTGGACCTGGCGGGCCTCGACGCGCTCTACCGCATCCTGTCGGTTCTGGTCCTCGGCGCGGCCCTGCTGATCGCGTCCTTCCTCTACGCACGATCCCGCCGGCGCCCGGACCAGACGGGCTGACCCGGCGGGACGACGGCCGGCGGGCGGCTCCCGCGCCGATCAGTCGCCGCCCGCCACGTCCCGGAGGAGATCCTTCAGGATCGCGCGCGCGGCGTTGTGCCCCGGGGCGCCGGTGACCTCGCCCCCCGGGTGGGTGCCGGCGCCGCACAGGTAGAGGCCGGTGATCGGGGTGCGGTAGTGCGCCCAGCCGGGCAGAGGGCGGCGGCCGAGCAGCTGCGCGGGCACCAGGTCGAGGTGGCGGATGTTGCCGTCCGTGAGACCGACCCGCGCCTCGATGTCCGGCGGGGTGAGAAGCATCCAGTCCACGAGCGCCCGGCGGAAGTTGGGCGCGTACTCCGTCAGCAGATCGATCATCCGCTCGCCCATCTCCTTGCGGCGCGTGTCCCACGTGCCTTCGGCCGGACGCACCGGCGCCCAGAGCGCCCAGATGGAGACGACGTGGTGGCCGGGCGGCGCCATCGAGTCGTCGTACACCGTCGGGATCTGCACCTCCATCAGCGGGGCACGGGGCAGCCGGCCGGCCTGGGCGTCCTGCCAGGCGGCGAGGAACGCATCCGCCGACGGACAGATCTTCACCTGCGCCAGGTACCGGGGATCGAACCCGGGCCCGAGGTAAGCGGAGAAGTCGGGCAGCTCGCGGAGCGCCGCGTGGAACTTGAAGTACGCCGCCCGGGTCGAGAGCGCGGCGATCTGCTCGCGGAACTCCGCGGGCAGCGCGTCCGGCGGGACCAGCCGGAGGAACGTGCGCTTGGGATCGGCGTTCGAGACGACGGCGTCCGCCGCGACGTGACTGCCGTCGGCGAGGACGACCCCGGCGGCGCGGCCGTTCCTCACGTCGACCCGGGCGACCTCGGCGCCGGTGCGGATCGTCACCCCGGCTTCGACGGCGGCGCGCGCCATGGCCTGGGTGATGGCGCCCATCCCGCCCTTGACGATGCCCACCGTGTCGGGCGCCGAGCGCAGGTTCACCCGGATGTAGGCGTAGATGAGGGCGCTGCCGGGCGCCCGCGGGTCGCCGAGGTCCTGCGCGTTCAGCGCGTGGGCGCGCATCAGGTCCGACTCGAAGTACTCGTGGGCGAGGTCCCACATCGGCCGGGTCAGGAGCGTCTCGAAGATCTCCTCGTCGGGCGTGCCCTGGACCCGCGCCGCGAGCTCCGCGTAGGTGGGCGCCGGAGCGAGGAAGTAGGGGTGGAGCAGGGCCGCTGCCCGCTCCCAGAGCGCGATCCAGCGCGGGTAGGCGGCCGCGTCCCGCTTCGAGTAGCGCTCGATCTCCGCCGCCGTGCGGCCGACGTCCTCCCACACGACGAGGTGGCGGCCGTCGGGGAAGGGGTGGAAGCGGGCCGGCTCGAGCGGGAATACCTTGAAGCCGTGCCGCGGGAGGTCGAGATCCCGGATCACCTGCTCCTGGAGCAGGTGGCAGATGTACGAGCAGGACGAGAGCCGGTAGCCGGGGAACAGCTCCTCGGTCACGCAGGCTCCGCCGACCATCGGCCGGCGCTCCAGCACCAGCACCTTCAGCCCGCCGCGGGCGAGGTAGGTGGCGGCGACCAGACCGTTGTGCCCGCCGCCGACCACGACCGCGTCGAATCGCTCAGTCATCGTTCTTCCTCCGGGTGTGCGAGGCATCGTCGCCGAGGCCTCAGGCCCTGTCAATCACGGGTAGTGGCGCGACCCGCCTTGACGCGCTCCACGCCCGGTGATAGCGAGAGAGCCGCGGTGGCGGCCGATGGTGTGTGGCCGGTGGTGGCGGACCGATTCCTCAGGGAGGCGAGCGAATGCACGAGCGCGGGCGGGATGCGATGCGACTGCTCCTCACGGCCGAGGTGACGCGGCGGTTCGGCCCTGACCGCGCGGCAGCGCTTGGGCGCGACATCGACGCGCTGGCTGCCGACCTGGCCGAGGTCGCCGCGGCGGAGCTGCCCGCGGAGACCGAGCCCGCGTTCTTCCTCCTCGAGGGGGACGGCCGATGACGGCGCCCTTCGAGCTGTCAATCGTCGGCGCCGCCGCCGCGATCCGCCAGGGCCGGCTCTCGGCCGTCGATCTGGTGGAGGCCTGCCTCGGCCGCATCGACGCCTGCGAGGAGCAGGTCCAGGCCTGGGTGGTGGTCGACCGGCCGGGCGCCCTCGAGGCCGCCCGGCGGCTGGACGTCGAGGCGCGAGAGGCTCGGTTCCGGGGCCCTCTCCACGGCGTGCCCGTGGGGCTGAAGGACATCATCCACGCGGCGGGGCTCAAGACGACCGCGGGGGCGCGCGGCTTCGCCGACACGTCTCCCCGCGAGGACGCCCCGTGCGTGGCGCGTCTCCGGGCGGCGGGCGCCGTGATCCTGGGCAAGCTCCAGACGACCGAGTTCGCGTTCAGCGATCCCGCGGTGACGCGGAATCCCTGGCACGCGGCCCGCACGCCCGGAGGCTCGTCCGCGGGCTCGGCCGCCGCGGTCTCGGCCCGGATGGTCCCCGCGGCTCTCGGGTCCCAGACCGTCGGCTCCGTGCTCCGGCCTGCGGCCTTCTGCGGCGTGGTCGGCTTGAAGCCGACGTACGGCCGCGTGAGCCGGCGCGGCGTCGTCCCGCTCGCGTGGTCGCTCGATCACGTGGGCGTCTTCGCGCGCTCGGTGGCGGACGCCGCCCTGGTCCTGTCGGTCCTAGCCGGCCACGATCCCGCGGATCCTGGCTCGGCGACGGCGCCGCCGCCCGACGTGGCCGCGGTGGTGGCCGCGCCGCCCGAGCGCCCCCCGCGGCTCGGCCTGATCGGGGAGCCCTTCCTCGAGCGCGCCACGCAGGAGGCCCGAGCCCATCTGGGCGAGATCGCGCGGACGCTCGAGGCGCGCGGGGCGCACGTCGAGCCCGTTCGGCTCCCGCCGCTCATGGCCGCGCTCTACTCGGCCGTCATCACGGTCTCCCGTGCCGAGGCCGGCGCGGCTCACGCGGATTCGCACCGGCGGCATGCGGACGCCTATCGCCCCCGCATCCGCGCCGGCGTCGAGCTCGGGCAGTGCATCCCGGCCGACGTCTACCTCCGCGCCCAGCGGATCCGGCGGCAGGCCCGCCAGGACCTGGCCCCGCTCCTCGCCCGGTACGACGCGCTCGTCATGCCGTCGGCTCTGGGGCCGGCCCCCGACCGGAGCACGACCGGCGACGCCGCCTTCAACGGCCCCTGGACCGGGCTCGGGGTGCCCACGGTGTCGCTGCCGACCGGCCTCGCGGCCGACGGGCTTCCGCTCGGCACCCAGCTCATCGGGGGGGCGTTCGAGGAGGCACGGCTCCTGGCCGCGGCCCGCTGGGTCGAGGCGGCGATCGGATTCACGGCGGCCCCGACAGCCCTGGCCTGAGGGGAGCTCGGACCGGCCGGCTCCCGGGGCCGGGGAGCCGCCCTGGCCGCGGCCCCCTCTTCCTCCACCCCGGCGAGGGGGGACCCTCCGTGCTAGACTGATTTTGACGTGCCGCGCCATTCGGGCGTGGACCTCGCCTCCGATAGGCCACTCTTCCGCATGTCAGGGGCGCAGAGAGAAGTGCGGAAGAGTGATGGCTCCGGGCATCTATAGGGCCCGGGGCTCCGAAGGAGGCGCCCCTGTGGCGACCAAGCTGTTCGTCGGCGGCCTGTCCTATTCCACCACGTCCGAGAGTCTTCGGGAGTACTTCGCCCAGTGCGGGACGGTCGAGTCCGCCACGGTGATTACCGACCGGGCGACCGGCCAGTCCCGCGGCTTCGGGTTCGTCGAAATGGCGACCGAGGCCGATGGTCAGGCTGCCATTTCGAAGCTGAACGACAAGCCCTTCGAAGGGCGGCGCCTCACGGTCAACGTCGCGAACCCCCAGGGAGCCGGCGGCGGCGGCGGGCGCCCCGGCGGCGGACGCCCGGGCGGATCGCGGTCGGGTGGCGGGTTTGGTGGCGGCGGTGGCGGCGGTTACGGCGGCGGTCCGCGCCGCACGCCCCGCTGGTAACGGTCACGTACCGCTGACAGCAACCGCAGCGCAGCCCTCCGGGCGCGCGTCTGCGGTAGTCCGGTAGCCGACGACGGCGCAGGGCTCATGCCCTGCGCCGTCGTCTTGTCAGCGTCTCGCTCCGACCGGCGACGGACCGCGGGCGCCGGCTCGCCGGCCGTCCGTCTCGTCAGGGCTTCGCGAGGAAGGCCTTGGCTTGCGTGACCTCCGGCCGCTCGCTGTCCGCTTGCGCGGTGAGGGTCACGAGCTGGCCGTACTGGGCCCTTGCCTTCGCGGTGTCGCCTGACAGCTCCGCGGCGCGCGCCACGCCGTAGTAGCCGCGGAGGCGGTTGGGCTCCTTCTGCTGGGATGCCTCGAACTCGCGGAGGGCCTCGGCCGGCCGGCCGAGGTCGAGCAGCACCTCACCGAGCACCTCGCGCGCGGGTACGATCGACCCCGGCGTGACGGGATGCTTCTCCGTGGCGTCCTCGCGGTCCGCCGCCGCCCGGATCAGCTGGAGGGCGTCGTCGTTGCGGCCCTCCGCTCGCGCGATCGAGCCCGCCACCAGAAGCCGCTGGATGTCCACCTGGTCGGCCCAGTAGCCGATCTTCGCCGCCAGCAAGGCGTCCCGCAGCGCCGCGAGCCGCGCCTGGTCGTCCCGGGCCTGGGCGAGATTCCCGCTCCGGGCCGCGCCGAGGCCGCGGCCGAAGACGAGGATCGCCTCGGCCTGCGGGAAGCGCGCCCAGGGGAAGTCCCCGGGCGCAGCGCGAGGCTGCCGCCCTCCGCCCACTGGCCGCGCTCGAGCGCGTAGCGCGACGGGATGGCCGCCAGCGCGAAGGCCGTGGCGAAGTTCACGACGTTGGGCTTCTCGACCGAGAGGATCTGATCGAGCACGCCGCGGGCTGCCCGGTCCTGGCCGAGCTGGAGGTAGCCGTAGGCCAGGTAGTCCCAGGCGTGGAAGCGGTCGAAGTCGTTGTCGGCGGCGGCCGCCGAGGCCAGGTTCGAGCGGATGGAGTCCTGCCAGTAGCCCGCGCCGGGTGAAGATGTGGGAGGGCATGTGCTGGGCGTGCGGCGCCGCCGGGGCGATGGTCGCGTAGCGACGGGCCGCGCCGAGCCCCTTGTCCGCGATCGCCGGGTAGTCGTAGCTGTGGATCAGGTAGTGCGCGGCGCCCGGGTGGTCCGGCTGCTCCCGGAACACCGCCTCGAGGATGCGCCGCCGCCTTGAGCTGCTGGGCGTAGGTCTTGTCGGTCGCCAGCGCGGTGGCGTTGAGCGCGAGCGCGTAGAAGATCGCGGCCTCACGGTCGTCGGGTACCGCGCGGACAGCTGCTCCATCGCCTTCTCGTAGGCCACGGCTCGCGTCCGGTGCTCGACCTTGTCGTAGTCCTTGTAGAAGACCTCGATCGCCGCGATGTAGTCGAGCTCGCGCTGGCTCTTCGCTCCGGCCGCGCGCGCGCGCGCGACGGCGGCCGCACCGTCGCTCAGCATCTTCGGGGAGGGCGGCCAGCCGAAGGGGTTCTCGAGGATCGCCATCGCGACGCCCCAGTGGGCGATCCCGCAGGACGGGTCCTGCTGCGCGACCTCGTTGAACGCCTTGATGGTCGCGCCCCACCAGAAGGAGTGGAGGAGCGCCACGGCGCGGTTCAGGTCTGCCTGGACCGCCGGGCTGCAGGTGTTGGCGAAGTTGACCTGGCCGAGCTTCTCGTGGCCCGCGTGCTGCTGGGCGACGGCGGGCGCGGCGGCGACGAGTCCGGCCAGGACGACGGCGGCGAGGGACGGCAATCCGAGTCTCATCATGGTGAGCACCTCCATGGCTGTCAGGCTAGGCTGGCTCCGATGCCGAGGTCAATCACGCCCGGGAGGCCGCCGGCGCCGGCGCAGGCCCGTCACGGCGCGACCCGGGGCTGAGCGAAGATTCGAAGGAGACGGCCGGTGTCCTCGGCGACGACCAGGGCGCCGTCGCCGAGCACGGCCAGGGCCACCGGTCGCGTCAGGCCCCCGGCGAACGGCTCCACGCGCGCCGCTGGCGTGGACGCGGGCGATCCGTCCCGCCGAGATAGTCGAGCGCGTAGAGCACGTCGGCGCCGCCGGTGACGACGGCCCCGCCCCCGCTCAGCTGCGCCAGCCGCGCGATCGTCCCGTCCGGGCGAAGCTGGTCGATCACCCCGTTGCTCGCGCTGGCAATGACCTCGCCCGAGGCCAGGGCGGCGAGACTGCTGTATCGAGGCAGGGCGACCCTCCGGCGGCGGAGCGCGGGCGGGGGGAACACGACTCCCGCGTACTCCAGGTTGCGCGGGAGCGGGAGCGTCTCGTCCACCCGGAGCCAGTGGACCACCGGACCCTGGTAGGACTCGCCCGCCTTCCAGCAGATCGCGCAGGGGGTCGGTCGCGGCGTCCGCGACCACACCGCGGCCCGCGTGGTCGAGGACCAGGAGCCGACCCTGAGCGTCGAACACGATCGCCCGTCCGTCCCCGAGCACGTTGCCGCCCCGGGCGAAGATCGTGACGCGGCCCTCCGGCGTCACGCGGAAGAGATGGTGGCCTCGCGCCTCGGTCACGTAGAGGTCGCCGGAGCCCGGGTGGCGCGCCAGGCTGCCCGCCTCGAAGGGCACGCTTGCCGAGGCGAAGGGGATGGGGACGACCCGGAGCTGATTCGCGTCGACGGGCTCCGGCGCGTCGAGCGGGACCCGGACCAGCGCGCCGGCGCCCCGATCGCTCCCGGGCGCCGTGCGGGTCAGGACCCACAGGCCGTCCGGGGGATCGACGACCAGGTCCTGCGGAAGCCGGAGACCCCGGGCCAGGACCTGCGCCCGGTACCCGTCGGGGAGCGTGAGCTGGCGCCCGCCCCGCAGCGACCCTCCGCTCCAGTCCTGGGCGGCGGCGCCGCCGGCCGCGACCAGGAGCAGGAGGATCGCCGGGAGCGTCAGCTCATGAAGCGTTCGTAGCGCCCGTACTCCCGCGTGGCGTCCATGAACCACTGGACGATCTCCGGCTTGGAGCGTGGCGGGATCTCGCAGGAGGTCGACAGGATGAAGCCGGAATGCCGGGCGGCCGTGTCGATGCACCGCCGGACCTCGGCTTCGATCTCGGCCTGGGACGCGCGCTCGAACAGGGTGGCGTCGACGTTCCCGATCCCGACCGCGCGACCGCGCGACACGGCCATGAACCGCGAGAGCTGGTCCACGTGGAGCTTGGGGTCGGCCTGCTGGTCGAGATCGAAGGAGATGGTCGCGAACCCGCACGCGATCAGGTCTTCGTAGATCGGGTAGGTGGTCCCGCAGATGTGGGTCGTGAGACCGACCTTCTTCGCCTTGAAGTACTCCACCAGCTCCTTGTGGTACGGCGCGATGAACTCCCGGTAGTTGTCCGGGGAGATCAGGCTGATCGACGCGGTCGGCTCGGAGAAGGAGAGCCCGATCTTCGTCTTCACGATCGCGTCGCCCCAGCGCTTGCAGTACTCCGTGGCGAACCGCATGAGATCGTGGATGAACTGGGGGTCCTCGAAGGTGTCGAGCAGCATCACCTCGGGGTTCCGCATGAGCATCGCGATGGTCCACGGCCCGACCGCGACGGCGCCGACGGCCGTCGGGAACTTGGCCGCGACCAGCCCTTCGCAGAGCTCCAGGAACCCCGGCAGGCGCGCGTCCTTCAGGGGATCGGGGATCTCCAGGCGCGCGAGCGCGCCCTTGTCCTCCTGGAGGACGTGACTCTCGATGGACGGGACGACGTAGTCCGAGTACTTGACGCGGCAGCCGGTGGCCTCCGCCTCCTTGGCGAGGTCGTTGTAGGCGAGCACCACGTCCGGCTGGTAGCGGTCGTAGTAGTTGAGCATCGCCTTGACGGCTTTGGACGGATTGGTGCAGTACTCCTCGATCGAGAGGCCGTCCAGCGTGCCGGCGAAGGACGCGACGATCGGGTAGACCGGCACGCGGTCGGTGAAGCTTCGCTTGTAGGCGGCCACCACGTGGTCGCGGCCCGTGTACCCGCCCTTGCCGCGCTCCGCGTCCCAGAGGCGGTTCACCTCCATGTACTTCGGGGGGAGCTTGGCCTCGTACTCCATGAACTGCGTGATCGGGTAGCGGATGCCGCCCCGGTGCGTGCCCTCGAGCCCCTCGACGATCTCCGGCATCCGCGCCCACGGGATCGCGAAGGCCATCTCGTGGTCCTGGGTCTGCCCGAAGATCCGGTCGCCCGAGCAGGGGAGGATCACCTGGGGCAGCCCCGTCTGCATCGTCGTCACGATGATGTCGGCGCAGACGATCCGGCCCTGGAACGACGACGCGAGCCGGCCGCCGCTCTTCCAGAGCGCCGCCTGCGTGAGCCGCATCACCTGGGCCGGGCTCGCGTAGACCACGACCACGTCGGGCTCGAAGGTTGCCCGATCGAGCGGGGCCACCAGGAGAGCCTGGTACTCGCCCGGCACGAACTTGTCGACCGCCGCCTCGGAGCGCGCGCCTGCCTCCTTGGTCGCGGTGTACATGCCCTCGCAGAGGGTGCCCGAGTTGTACAGGTGGGTCGGCCGGTCGAACCCGAGGGCGGTGATCCCGAGGGAGCAGATGCTGTCCTCGCGTGTCAGCGCGATCATCCAGCCGTAGCGCCGGGCCATGTCGATGACCTGGCAGTTCATCGAGAGCTTGCCGAAGTCTCGCGCCGGCCGCCGCGCCCGCTCCGGAATGGGCTCGCCGGGCCGCAGCATGCGGATCGCCACCGGAAAGGTCTGCGGCCGGACGTAGGTCTGGAGCGCCTGGTCGGCGGCCCTGGCATCCACCATGCGATCTCCTCCGACGTGGGTGTCGCTCGAGACCGGCGAAGACTGCAGGCGTCGCCCCCGGAGCACTCGTCGAGCGTCATGGCGCTGCCGGGAGGGTCTCGGGCGGCCGTGTCCGTCAGGTCCGAGCCTACCCGGGGGGTGGAGCGCTGTCAATGAAGACGGCCCTCTTGCGTGCCGGATGCCGAGCGGAGATGCTGAGCCCGAATCCACGAGGACGCGATGGCACCCCGACCGACCACGTGCGGCTCGCGCATCCGACTGACGGTCCTGCTGGTGGCTGCGGCGTGGCTGTCGGCGGCGCCCGGGGGGGCCGCGACGGCACCGCCGCCGGCACCCGGCAGCCCCGCGCCGAACTTCGCCCTGACCACGCAGCAGAACGATCGGCTCTGGCTCACCCAGCTCCGGGGCCGGGCGGTCGTCCTCGCCTTTGGCTGCACGGGCTGCGGGGCCTGCCCGGGCGTCGTGCCGGGACTCGCCGACGTCGCGCGGGGGCTCGGGGACGCTCCGGGACGCCGCGTCTTCTTCGCGCTGGTGACGGTGGATCCCGCGCGGGACTCGGCGGCCGTGCTGCGGGAGTTCGGGCGCGCCAACGGCCTCCGGGCGCCCGCGTGGATCCTTCTCACCGAGGACCGGGCTGGCCAGGTCGACGTCGTCACGCACCGCTACGGCATCGAGGTCCGGCGGACGGGGGAGCGCGTCGAGGCGGGCTGCGCGGTGACGCTCATCGACGCGGCCGGCGGGATCCGGGCGCGCTACGAGCCGGCGTCGCTCGGCGCCCTCGCGGCGGACCTCCGGGCCCTCCTCGGGCTTCCCGCGCTGCCGTGATGCCATGATGCGAGTGTCGTCGTCGGCCACCGGCGACGCCAGCACTGGGCCGGTGCTAGGATAGCCTGGGATGCGGCGCCTTCCGCTCCTCCTGCTCCTCTACGTGACGCTGGACTTCGCCAACCCCCTGATGCCGGGGGCGGTGAGCTTCGAGGCGGGGTCCATCGAGGTCGTCCAGGGCGACCGGACGGCCCGCGCGGCGCGACCGGCGGCCGTTCCCGCGAACCTCGCCACGGAGTTCCCGATCTGGGGTGTCGCTGCCGATGGACGCCACCCTCGCTCGGCCGGCCTCGTTGCCCTTGCGGCCTTCGAGCCGCGCGCTCCGCGCCGTCCGGCGCGCGCCGCCGCAGCACTTCTCCGCGGCGCCGTCTCCGTCGGAAGACCACTAGCTCCGCTCTCGACTCGTTCCCGGGCTGCGCCGTGGCATCGGCCGCGGCGCGAGAGCCATTTCCCACCCGAAGGAGCGTCGAGATGCGGATCAAGGAAGGCTGGGAGGGAATTGTCCTCGGGGCCGCCATGCTGCTGGCCGCGCTGTCGTTGATCCTCGGTTACCGGCTCGTCATGGGTTGACGGTGGTGGGGGCGTCCCCCACCGGGGAGGTGACCATGGGCAAGGTCGGACGGTTCGTGACCGATCCCAAGGCGGGGGCCTTCTGCCAGATCGCCCTGGACAGCGGCGAGAAGATCCTCGTGAGCCACGACAAGGGCGGATTCAAGGGCGGTCGCCTGAGCATCACCACCCTCAAGTGGCTCGGCCTCGCGTCGGGCGAGACGCTCTTCGAGCTCGATCTCGACGCGCCGAAGGGCAAGGCGATCCTCGGTCGACTCACGGCCGGGGCACCGGACGGCAGCGCGCGCGCCACCCCGCTCGGAGCGCTGGTCGAGCACGTCAAGGATTGCCGCTCGGCCGACGACGTGCGCGCCCGCTGCGCGCCGCTCGGGGGCTAACCGCGGCTTCCGGGCGACCAGCTCGCAATCCGGGCGAGCCACGGTACGACCACGACCAGGTAGCCGAGGGCGCCCCGCCCCGGGGGGCCAGGCCGCGCCCGTGATCCTCCACGTCGGGACGAGGGCACGCGGCCCCGGCCGTCGCGGCCACCACCACCGCCGGCTGTCCGCTGCCGAGCATCGCGGGGGTAGCCCAGAGCGTCGCGACCGCCACTCCTGTGGCTAGCAGCAGCAAGCGGAACGGCTCCGCCGTCGCCGTGTGGTTCGGGCCGAGCGCGAGGCCCCGGGGCCGGGGTCAGGACCGGCCGTTCGGGTCGGCGCGATCCGCCTGGCCTGGCAGGCGCGCGAGCTCCCCGAGAAGTCGACCGGCCCAGCGGTAGATGTTGTACTCCCGCACGATCTGGCGCATGCGGCCCATGCGGCTCCGCCGTTCACCGGAAGGCATCTCGACGGCGGTCCGGATGGCCGCGGCCATCTCGTCGACGTCGTAGGGGTTGACGAGGATGGCATCCCGGAGCTCTCGCGCCGCGCCGGTGAAACGGCTCAGGATGAGGACGCCGTCCTCGTCCTCGCGGACGGACACGAACTCCTTGGCCACGAGGTTCATGCCGTCGTGGAGCGACGTCACCATGACGAAGTCCGCCCAGCGGTAGAACGGCCAGACGTCCCGGTGGTCGTGGTGGCCCTTGAGGAGCACGATCGGCCGCCAGCTCCCGCTCCCGAGCTCCCCGTTGATCTGGCCGGCGAGCTGGTCGAGCTCCTCCTCGAGGGCGCGGTACCGCGTGATGCGGCTCCGGCTCGGCGCGGCGAGCTGGACGAACGTCAGCCGCCCTCGATACTCCGGGTGCTGCGTGAAGAAGCGCCGGATCGCGGCGAACCGCTCCGGGAGGCCCTTCGTGTAATCGATGCGCTCGACGCCGACGCCCAGGAACTCCACGTCGATGCCGAGCTCCTGGAGGAGCGCGGCCCGGTTCGTGGTGGGAGGCTCGTCGACGAACCGCGGGGCCACGCTGATCGGGAAGGGCTTCACGAGCGTGACGTGGTGGCTCCGCGCCACCGAGAAATGCTCCCAGTCGATCCGCGCCTCGACCACCCGATCCACCGTCTCCAGGAAGTTGTTGCAGTGGAACTGCGTGTGGAAGCCCACGAGATCGGCGCCGAGCATCCCGTCGAGGATCTCGGTCTGCCAGGGGCAGATGCCAAACGCCTCGGGGTTCGGCCACGGGATGTGCCAGAAGAGCGCGACGTGTGCGTCGGGGCGCTTCTCCTTGATGAGACGGGGCAGCAGGGCGAAGTGGTAGTCCTGGATCAGGACGGCCGGGTCGTCCGTCTCGGCGATCACCTCGAGCACCGCGTCCGCGAACTTCGCGTTGACGACCGCGTACTGGCGCCAGTCCTCGGGTCGGAAGATCGGCCGAGCGTGGACGATGTGGCAGAGTGGCCACAGGCCCTCGTTGGCGAACCCGTAGTAGTAGCCGGTCTCCTCCTCCTCGGAGAGCCAGAGCCGCTTGAGGGCGTACCGCGGCGCGTCGGGCGGGAGGCGAACCATCCCGTGGTCGTCGACGACCTCGCGATCGGCGTCACCGCTGCCGTGGGCGACCCAGACGCCACCGCACGCCCGCATGATGGGCTCCATCGCCGTGACGACGCCGCTCGCCGGCGTCAGGGCGACGATCCCGCGCCCCCGCCGCACGTGACTCACCGGCTCTCGATTCGAGACCACGACGAGGGGCCGGTCGCCGAGCCTGGCCCGGGCGAACTGCGTGAGCCGCTCCTCGGTCCACACCGCCTCGCCCCGGAGGCGCAGACGCGCCTCCTCCGCGATCGCCACCCGCGCCTTGGCCAGACTCCGGGCGAGATCGCTCACCTCGGAGGCCAGCGGCCCGAAGAGAGCCGGATCCGACATCAGCGGCGGTGGCCCGGGCTGTCCGGCCCGAAGCTGGCGCGCCCACTCCGCCAGGCGATTCAACGGGTAAGTCACGCTGCGGCGCACGACGAACAGCGTGACCAGGCTGAGCACGGCCACGAGCACCGCGAAACGGATGAGGTGCTGCTGCGCCAGCTCCCACCGCGCGCGGTCGATGTGCGTGGCGTCCGACAGGATGACGAGCACGCCGTGCGCCCGCTGGTCGGTGACGAGGGGGACGGCGTAGTAGTGGGTCTGGCGCTCACCGAGGGACTGGAATCCCTGCTTGGGTGCGACGTCGGCCAGGGCGAGGGGGACGGCCGGCAGGGGCGCCCGGAGCTGGGCAGCCCACTGAGGCGTCGCGGCGATGAGGGTCCCGGAGCGGTCGTAGACGGCGACGCCGCGTGCGGATGTCCCGAAGCGCTGGACGATGCGCTCGATCTGCGCGCGAGGGCCGCGGTCGATGAGGGGCTCCACCGCCTCCTTGAGTCCCTCGCCGAGGAGCCACGCGCGGCGCTCGAGCTCGGTGGACAGACGGGTGCGCTCCCGCTCCACCGAGACGTACGCGAACGCCCCGAGAACGACCACGATCGGCAGCCAAATAGCCGCCAGCAGGCGCAGATTGAAGCGCATGCTCAGTCAGTATACCCAAGACCACGCCGGCAGGTACGGCGGGCTCCACGGAGCGGTGGCGGCGTCTCGGCCCGAGATGCCGCCGGCAGGTTGGCGGGGTCCAGGCGGTCCCGGCCGCGTCTGGTCACGCGCCGGGTGCCGGCCTATAATCCCCCCACCTTGCGGCGCCGGCGGCCCTCGGGGACCACTCAATGAAGAGCAAGGACCTGCTCGTCGCCCTCTTCGCGCTCGGCCTCGTCCTCCTGTCCTGGCCTTTCCTGACCGTGGTGAACCGGCCCGTGGCGGTCCTCGGCATCCCTTCCCTGGTGCTGTACCTGTTCCTGGTGTGGGCTGGAATCATCGCCGTCCTCTTCTGGCTCACCGGCGGGCGGGATTCGGGCTGGTGAGGGAGCGGCCTCGATGAGCTGGCTCGACTACGGCCCGCTCCTCTCGATCGTCGTCGGGTACCTCCTGTTCCTGTTCGGGGTCGCCTACTGGGCGGAGCGCACGCGCCGGCTGGAGCGACCGCGGCTCCAGATGCTCACCTACGTCCTGACGGCGTCGGTCTACTGCACGGCGTGGACCTTCTACGGCAGCGTGGGGCTGGCGGCGAACCGGGGGCTTGAGTTCCTGACGATCTATCTCGGCCCGGCCCTCGTCGCCCTCCTCTGGCCGCTGCTCCTGCGCCGGCTCGTGCGAGTCGCCAAGGAGCAGCGGATCACGTCCGTCTCGGACTTCATCTCGAGCCGGTACGGCAAGTCGGCGCCGCTCGGCGCGCTGGTGGCCGGCCTCGTTGTGGTTGGTCTGATCCCGTACATCGCGCTTCAGCTCCAGGCGGTGTCCCAGTCCTTCAAGGTGATCCTCCGGCAGGAAGCGATCCTCGACCGGTTCGATCCCACCCTCCTGGTGGCGGTCGTGCTCGGGCTCTTCGGGATCCTCTTCGGCGCGCGAAACCCCGACTTCACGCAGGCGCAGCGCGGCCTGTTGACGGCGGTCGCGGTCGAATCGGTGGTCAAGCTGCTGGCATTCCTCACCGCCGGCGTCTACGTGACATGGATCCTCTTCGGCGGGTTCGGCGATCTGTTCGGCCGCTTGCTCGCGGATCCCGGAGCTGAGCCGGCTGGTCACTCTCGGCGAGTCGCCGGCCGCGTCCTTCTCGCGCTGGGGAGCGATGCTGGTCGTCTCGATGATGGCCGTCATGTTCCTCCCCCGGCAGTTCCACGTGCTCGTGGTGCAGAACCAGGACGAGCGGCACGTGGCGGCCGCGTCGTGGATGTTCCCGCTCTACCTCTTCCTCATCAACCTCTTCGTCCTGCCGATCGCCATCGCCGGGCTCTTGATGCTGCCGCGGACGCAGGCGGACCAGTTCGTGCTGCTGCTGCCCGCTGTCGGTGGGGAACCAGGCGCTGTCGATCCTCGTGTTCCTCGGCGGCTTCTCGGCGGCGACCGCCATGATCGTCGTCGACTCGCTTGCACTGTCGAAGATGCTGACGAACGACATCGTCGTGCCGATCCTGCTCCGCAACCGGAGCCGGGACATCTACCGCGCCAGCCTCCGCTCGATGCGGCTGTGCATCCTCCTGGTGGTGTTCCTCGGATACGGCTGGGCGTCGCTGGCGGCCGGGCGCTTCCTGCTGGTGGAGATGGGTCTCCTGTCCTTCGTCGCGGTGACGCAGTGCGCCCCCGCGATCCTGCTCGGGCTCGCGTGGCCGCGCGGGAACCGGCGCGGGGCGTTCGCCGGCATCTCGGCCGGATTCGGGCTGTGGTTCTACACGCTGATCGTGCCGGCGCTGGTGAAGGAAGGGGTGATGGGCCCGTCGGTCCTGGAGACGGGCCCGTTCGGGCAGGCCTGGCTCCGCCCGACGGAGCTCCTCGGTCTCACGGGGCTCGACTCCCTGAGCCACGGTCTCTTCTGGTCCCTTCTCGCGAACCTGGCCGGCTACGTCCTGGTGTCGCTGGCCACCCGCCAGGACGCGGGGGAGCGGGTCCAGGCGGCGGCGTTCACCGGGCGCTTCCCGGGCGCTCCGACCATGCCCGTGGGAGCCATCCTCACGCCCCGCGAGATCGAGCGCATCGTCTACCACTACGTCGGCGGTCCGGAAGCGGCCGTCATCACCGGGGAGATACTCGGCACCAGGGCGCCGCACGAGCTCACGCCCCCCGAGCTCCTGGAGATCCGGATCCGGCTGGAGAAGCGGCTGGCCGCCTCACTCGGGGCCGCCGCGGCGCGCTTCATCGTGGAGGACCGCTTCACGCTCTCGAAGGGCGAGGCCGAACGCCTCGTCGAGTCGTTCCAGGAGCTCCGGCACTCTCTCCAGACGACGGAGGAGGAGGCTCGGCACAACGAGCGCTTGCTGGCGAGCGTGGTGCGGAGCGTCGACGATTGCATCGTCACGACGGATACCCGCGGGCGCCTGGTGACGGTGAACCCGGCCGGGGAGCGCCTCTTCGGGGCGTCCCAGGCCGAGCTGGCCGGGGCGCCCTGGTGGGAGCTCCTCGGGGCGGGAGCGTCCGGCGGTCACGCGGGCGGAGCGTTCAACGGCGCCTACGCGTGGAAGGGGGAGGTCCGGGCGCGGACGCGGGCCGGGCGGGATCTGCCGGCACATCTGGCCGTCACCCCCATCGTCGACCCCGGGGGGCAGGTCCTGGGAACGGTCGGCGTGCTGCGCGATCTCACCGAGCAGGTCGAGCTGCAGCGGCGACTCATCCAGCAGGAGACGCTGGCCTCGCTCGGCCAGATGGCGGCGGGCGTGGCGCACGAGATCCGTAACCCGCTGGGCGGGATCAAGATGGCCATGGCGGTCCTCTCGAAGCACAGCGGCGACACGCTGTCGCGGGAGATGACCGAGAGCATGCGGTCCGGAGTGGTGGAGATCGAGGCCATCGTGAGCCACTTGCTGGACTACACGCGCGAGACACGTCTCGATCGGCAGGCATTCGACGTCGAGCGGATCATGCGCGAGGTGGTCCAGCAGCTCGGATCCGACGCGCGGACCCGAGGGGTCGCGCTCTCGTGCCAGGCCTTCCCGAGTGTCGTCGTCGCGCTGGTCGACGGCCACCGACTCCGGCAGGTGCTGATGAACGTCGTCCGTAACGCGGTCGAGGCGGTCGAGCGGCGCTCCGGCGGCCAGCGTGGAGGTCACCTGCCACGGCCGTGACGGCACGGTCGCGTTCGAGGTCAACGACAACGGGGTGGGAATGACACCCGAGGAGCGAGGCCGCATGTTCCTTCCGTTCTTCACGACGAAGCCGACCGGCACCGGTCTCGGCCTCGCCATCGTCAAGAAGATCGTGGACCTGCACGGGGGCGAGATCCGCGTGGCCTCGGCCCCGGGGCGGGGGACGCGGGTCGAGATCGTGCTGCCCGCGGGAGTGGTGGATGAAGCGGCGAGTGCTGATCGTCGAGGATGACGAGGTCTTCCTGCGCCCGCTCAGGCGCGCCCTCGAGCTCGAGGGCTTCGACGTGCTCACGGCGGGCAGTGGTGAGGAGGCCCTGGACCGGCTCAAGCGGGAAGACGTCGACCTCGCCTTGACCGACCAGCGGCTGCCGGGCATGGACGGCGTCCAGGTCGTCCGCCGGCTGAAGGCCGAGCATCCGGAGATCGGCGTGGTGGTCATGACCGCGTACGGCACCATCGGCGCCGCCGTCGAGGCCACCCGGCTCGGGGCGGAGGACTACCTGGTCAAGCCGTTCGAGCCGGACGAGATCCTGCTGGTCCTGCGGCGGGCGCTCGAGTTTCGCGATCTGCGTGACCAGCGCCGCCAGTCGTTCCGCCGCAACCAGGAGCGGTTCACGCTGACGAACCTGGTCGCGAAGAGCCCGAAGATGCTGGAGATCCTCGGGCTCCTGCACGAGGTCGCCCAGATCGACACGACCGTGCTGATCCACGGCGAGACGGGCGTCGGCAAGGAGCTCCTCGCCCGGACGCTCCACTTCTCGGGTCCGCGGCGGGAGAAGCCGTTCGTCGCCGTCAACTGCGCCGCGATCCCCGAGGAGCTGTTCGAGTCCGAGCTCTTCGGCTACCGCCGGGGCGCGTTCACCGGTGCGACCGAGCCGCGCCGGGGTCACTTCCAGCTGGCGAGCGGCGGTACCCTCCTCCTCGACGAGATCGGCGAGATGCCGCTCGGCCTGCAGTCGAAGCTCCTGCGCGCGATCGAGGAGAAGAAGATCATGCCGATCGGCGCCGAGCGCCCGATCGACATCGACGTCCGGTTCATCGCCACGACCAACCAGGATCTCCGGGAGGCGGTGGAGCGCGGCGCCTTTCGCCCGGACCTGTTCTATCGGCTCGCGGTGTTCCCGTTGCGGGTGCCGCCTCTCCGCGAGCGAGTCGAGGACATCCCCGCCCTCGCGGCCCACTTTCTGGGCGAGAGCGCCCGGCGATGCAAGAAGACCGTGCGAGGATTCGCGCCGGCCGCCCTCGACGCCCTGGTTCGCTATCCGTGGCCGGGGAACGTGCGGGAGCTCGAGAACGTCGTGGAGCGCGCGGTCATCGTCGCGCGCGAGGACGTGATCGCCGACGTCGCGCCGTTCCTGGCGCCGAGCGGCGCCGATCGCGCGGTCGTCGACCTGACCCTGCCGTTCCGGGAGGCGAAGGCGCGGGTGGTCGAGGAGTTCGAGCGGGCCTACGTGGCCGGGGTCCTGGGGCTCCACGGCGGCAAGCTCTCCGCGGCGGCCCGTCACGCCGACATGGACAACAAGAACCTCTGGGAGAAGATGGTCCGCTACGGCCTCCGCTCGCGGGCCATCGCGGGGGAGCCGCCTCCCGAGTCGACTCCCTGACTTTCGAGCTGGCGCATGGTATCGATACCATGGCTCGTAGACCATGGCGTCGCGCCCATCCTCGGGATCATGTGATTGGAAGCAAGCTACTGGCAATGAAGTGCAGACGGAGGGCCCGTGCTCGGTTAGCACGCTCCCTGCTTGTGTCGTACCCTCCGATGACGGGCCGGCTCCCCAGCTGGATCCTCCTCCTGTACATGGCGATTGATCTCGCCAATCCGTTCATTCCCGGCGCATTCTCGCTTCACGCCGGAAGGGGGACTAGTCTGGGTCGAGGGCGTGTCGCAGGCGCGGGAGGTCCGATCCGATGACGGTCAGGGGGCCGTGATGGCAGCATTCGGCCGGAGCGACGCGGCAGAAGCGAACGGCCCGACCGTCACGGCTCAGCCCGCGCTCCAGGCGCGTGGCATGGCCTGGCCAGCCCGTGTTCGGACAGTAGCTCCGCCCGCTCGCGAGGGTCCCCGCCGAGGACGACGACCACTAGGTCGGTTCACACGGTCGCCGAGTCGGGCACGACGAGCGCCATGTCGCGTCCGAGGTGGCCTCGTCCCGTTGACCCTTGACTGGCCCAATGGAGGGCTTCGATGGCCGATCTGACCGAACGGCAGAAGCAGGAGTACTGGCGGTACAACATCAGGCTGACCACGATCCTGCTGGTGATCTGGTTCGTGGTCACCTATCTGATCTCGGGCCTCTGGGCGGGCTGGCTCAACCAGTACACGATCATCGGGTTCCCGCTCGGATACTACATGGCGGCCCAGGGCTCTCTCGCGATCTTCGTGGTCGAGATCGCGGTCTACGCCAACCTGATGAACAAGAAGGATGTCGAGTACGGCATCCGCGAGGAGGGCTAGACCGCCATGCTGAGCCTGCAGAAGATCTTCGGGTTCTACACGGTGGGATTCCTCGGTATCACGATCCTCATCGGGATCGGTGAGGCGATCGGGCTGTTCAGCAACCAGATGATCGGCTGGATCTTCATGGCGCTGTCGCTCGCGATCTACGTGGTGATCGGCATCCTCACGCGGACCTCGAACCCCGACCAGTACTACGTGGCGGGCCGCGGCGTGCCGGCGATATTCAACGGCATGGCCACCGGATCCGACTGGATGTCGGCGGCGTCGTTCATCTCGATGGGCGGCGCTCTGTCCGCTCAGGGGTTCGCCGGCCTGGCCTACGTCATGGGGTGGACGGGAGGGTATCTCCTGCTCGCCGTCTTCCTCGGCCCGTACCTCCGCCAGTTCGGGGCCTACACCATCCCCGACTTCCTGGGCGCCCGGTTCGGCGGCAACATCCCGCGGCTCATCGGGGTGGTCGGAGCCGTCGCGTGCTCGTTCACGTACCTCATCGCGCAGGTGACCGGGGTCGGGCTCATCGTCTCCCGGTTCATCGGTCTCGATTTCAACGTCGGGGTGTTCGTCGGGCTCCTGGGCGTCCTGTTCTGCTCGGTGCTCGGCGGGATGAAGTCGGTGACGTGGACCCAGGTGGCCCAGTACATCATCCTGATCATCTCGTACCTGGTCCCGGTCGTGTATCTCTCCTGGGTGGTCTTCTCGATCCCGATCCCCGAGCTCACCTACGGGCAGCTCCTCCAGCAGAACAACGCCCGGGCGATCGAGATCACCAAGGACGCCAAGGAGAAGGAGACGCGCGCGCTCTGGCAGAAGGACGCCGACGAGGCCAACGCCAAGATCAAGGCCGGCGGCCTGCCGGAGGCCGAGGTCAACAAGCTGAAGGACCAGGCCGCTCTCTGCCGCGCGCCAGGCGACCGCGCCGGCGGCCAGCGAGACCGCGAAGTTCAGCCGCTACCTCACGGTGCCGAGCGGCGTCGGCATGTGGAACTTCCTCGCGCTGACCTTCTGCCTCATGGTGGGCACCGCGGGGCTGCCCCACATCCTGACGCGCTACTACACCACGCCGTCGGTGCGCCAGGCGCGAACGTCCGTCGCCTGGTCCCTGTTCTTCATCTTCCTGCTCTACTTCACGGCGCCGGCCTACGCCGCGTTCGCCCGGTTCACCATCTACGCGAAGCTCGTGGGGACCCAGATCGCGCAGCTGCCGCGGTGGGTGACCCTCTGGCAGCCGGCCGGCCTGTTCAGCGTCGTCGACAAGAACGGCGACGGGATCGTGCAGTGGGCGGACTTCGTGATCCGGTCCACGGACTTCGTCGTGCTCTCCATGCCGGAGATCGCCGGCCTGCCGTTCGTCATCACCGGCCTCGTGATGGCCGGAGGGCTGGCGGCGGCGCTGTCGACCGCCGACGGGCTCCTGCTGACGATCGCCAACGCGATCTCCCACGACCTCTACTACAACATCATCAACCCGCGGACCTCGCTGGCCGTGCGGCTGACGATCACCAAGATCCTGCTCGTCGTCACGGCCCTCATCGCGGCCTACGTCGCGACGTATCGCCTGGCGATCATCGTGGAGCTGGTGGCCTGGGCCTTCAGCCTGGCGGGGGCGTCCTTCTTCCCGGCCCTGGTGATGGGGATCTGGTGGAAGCGAACCAACAAGGCCGGGGCATGCTGGGGCATGGCGGTCGGCCTCGCGATCACCGCCTACTACATGATCGGGAGCCGGTTCTACGGCGTGTCCTGGTTCGGCACCCAGACGATCGCGTCGGCGATCTTCGGGCTGCCGGCCGGCTTCCTCACCATCTGGATCGTGTCACTCCTGACGGCGCCGCCGCCCAAGGAGGTCCAGGACCTCGTCGTCAACGTCCGTTACCCGAAGAGCGGCCAGGCCTACCGGGGCGATCCCCTCGGGCGGGATATCGCCCGCACCGCTCACTAGTCGTCGCTCGCGTGTCGGCCAACGGGCGGGGATGCAGCGCGCGTCCCCGCCCGTTGGTATCATGCGGCCGTGGCCGAGCCTGACCTGCCCGTCCGGATCCTTCACACGATCAACGTGGTCGTCCCGCTCGTGTTCTTCATGGCGTTCGTCTATCTCTTTCTCCATGTCCTCTTCGCCCGCTTCATCACGCGGCCGGACAGCCCGGTCCTCTGGTTCTTCTCCGTGGTCACCGGGCCGCTGACGCGTCCGGTGCGGGGCTGGCTCGCGGCCGGCACCTCCGAGCGACGGGTCCGCCTGGTTGCGCTGGGGCTCTACCTTGCGCTCTGGCTGGGTTCCCGGATTCTCCTCGCCCAGCTGGTGGGGTCGCCGGCCCGGTAGGCTCGACAACGTGCTGGCCCTCGCCGCCGTCGACGTGCTGGGGACCGTCGTCTTCGCCGGGCTGTACGCGGCCAGCGCCGCGGCGGAGGTTTCGTCGGCCGCGTTGCTGGGAGGGCTCTTGCTGCTGGCCTTCGCGGGCGTGACGGCGATCTGGGTCCGGGTGGAGCATCGATCCCGCGGGCTCGATCCCTTTCGCCGGGTTGGCCGGGGAGCGATCGGTCTCCTGATGGTCCTGATCGGGCTGCCGGCCCTGGTGCTGACGCCGTTGTTCTGGCTCGAGAGCCAGCTCCCGCTCGAGGCCGTGCCGGCCCTTCATCTGGGCCCGGTGATGGCGCTCCTGCTCGTCGGCCCTGGCCTTGACCGTGGCCGTGAACGCGATCGGCGCCGTCGTCTCCGTCGCGCTCGGGGTGGGGCGGCGCTGGCGCGCGAGCCGCGTGCCGTGAGGACGGACGCCGCATCGTGAACCCCGACGACCTCTCCCTGTTCCTGCACCCGGTGCGCGAGTTCGTCGCGCGGCCGCCGGTGACCGCGGGACCCAGGACTCCGGTGCGGGACCTTGCCCGGCAGATGGCGGCGGCCGGTGTCGGGTCGATCGTGATCGTGGGGGACGACGGGGCCCCGGTGGGGATCGTGACGGACCGAGACCTCCGGACCAAGGTCGTCGCGGAAGGCCGGGACCCGGCGGGAACGCGGTCGGCGGACGTGATGTCGACGCCGCTGGTCACGGTGGGGCCCGGCGCCTACGGCTTCGAGGCGCTCCTCGAGATGACCCGCCGCGGCATCCATCACCTGGTGGTCGTGGACGCCGGGCGCCTCGTCGGCGTCGTGTCGAGCAATGACTTCCTGCGGCTTCAGGCCACGCACCCCGTGACGGTGGCCCGCGAGATCGGGCTGGCGCCGTCGGTCGACGACCTCGCGCGGCTCGGCGTGCGGATCACGGCGCTGGTGCGCCGGCTGGTGGACGAGGGCGGGACGCCGTACGACGTCGGGCGCATCGTCGCCGAGCTGAACGACCGGATGGTTCAGCGGGTGCTCGAGCTGGCCACCGGGACGCTCGCGCCGGCCGGTCCGCCGCCGGTGCCGTTCTGCTGGCTCGCCTTCGGCAGCGAGGCCCGGCGGGAGCAGACGCTCCGCACGGATCAGGACAACGGGCTCGTGTACGCGGATCCGCCGCCGCCCGACGCCCCGGCCGTACAGGCCTACTTCGCGCGCCTCGCGGCGGAGGTCAACGGGGCGCTCGTCCGCATCGGCTTCCCGGAGTGCCCCGGGCGGATCATGGCCTCCAACCCCGAGTGGTGCCAGCCGGTCGGAGTCTGGACGCGGCGGTTCCGCGACTGGATGCAGGGGAGCGGCCCGGCGGAGGTGCTCGCGGCCTGCATCTTCTTCGACCTTCGCCCGGTCGGCGGTGCCGCGGAGCTGGCGTCGAGCCTGCGCACGGTGATCCAGACGGATGCGCCGGGCTCCCGCCGCCTTCTCGGTCTCCTGGCGCGCGACGTGGTGGATCGGCCCGTCGCCCTCACCGTCTTCGGGAATCTCCGGGTGGCGCGGAGCGAGCCGCATCGCGGCACCGCCGACCTGAAAGGCGGTGGCGGGCTCCAGCTCGTCGGAGCCGCCCGGGTCCACGCGCTCGCGCTCGGCCTCGAGGAGACGAACACGGTCGACCGGTTCCGGGCGGCGGCCACGCGGGAGGTGTACGGCGAGGCCGAGTGCCGCGAGATCACGGACGCCCATCAGCTCCTCCAGCGGCTCCGCCTCGTTCACCAGCTCGACAGCCTGGAACGCGGCGAGCCGGCCGACAACCGGATCAGCCCGGGGCGGCTGTCGCGTGCGGAGACGGTGCTCCTGCGCGACGCGCTCCGCACGGTCACTCACGTCCAGGCGGGACTCCGCGAACGGTACGCGACGGACCTGCTCCAGTGAGGGGCCTGGCTCGCTGGCTCCGGTGGCACGAATGGCGAGCGGCGCTACCCCGGGACCGCCGGCCGCTCGCGACGCTGCTCGACGACTTCGTGGCCATCGACCTCGAGACGACGGGGCTCGATGCGGCCCGGGACGCCGCCGTGGCGGTGGCGGTCGTGCCATTCCGGGGCGGTGAGCCCACCGGCGGCTACGAGACCCTCGTCAACCCCGGCCGGCCCATCCCGGCCGCCTCGACGCGGATCCACGGGATCACGGACGAGATGGTGACGGCGGCGCCCCGTCTGGGTGAGGTGCTGGACGAGATCGAGGCCCTGTTCGGAGGTCACGCCGTCGTCGGCCACGGTGTGGCCTTCGACCTGGCCATCCTCGAGCGGGGCCGCCGGGTCCATCGGCGCCCGCCGTTTCCGAACACCGCCCTGTGCACGATGCGGCTCGCCGCCGCCCTGCACCCCGGCTGGATGGACGTGACCCTCGAGACGCTCGCGGCACGGCTCGGGGTGCCGGTGGTGGGTCGCCACACGGCCCGGGGCGACGCCCTGGTTGCCGGCGCCCTGATGCTCGGGCTGCTGCCCGAGCTCGCGCGACGTGGCCACCGCACCCTCGCCGACGCGGTCTGGTTTCAGCGCAGCGTGCTCCTGTAGGGGCTGCCCTCCGGGCAGCGACGCGGCAATGCCTGCGGGCTCGGCGTCGCGGATCGTCCCTTGTGGGGCCGGCGGATTTCGGCGATCCTGGCGCGGCACACGCTGCTCGAGCGGGAGGCCACCGCGCCCGACCTGCGGCTGGCCGGGATCGCCAGCGATGCCAGCGGATGCCAGCGATGCCAGCGATGCCAGCGATGAAGGAGCCGACGATGCCCACGGGATTCGATGCGCGCGCCTACCTGCCGCGCGAGATCTACGACGCGATCACCAACCTCCGGGTCCGACAGCCCGGGTTTGCGGACGGCGAGGCGGACCGGCGCACGCGGCGGCGCGTCGCGGCGCCCGACGGCAAGCTGGTCATCCTGGCCGCGGACCATCCCGGCCGCGCGAGCCTCAAGATCCAGGACGATCCCGTGGCCATGGCGGACCGCCACGAGCTCCTGGCGCGGATCCTCCGGGTCCTGAGCCATCCGGGGATCGACGGCGTCATGTCGACGCCGGACATCGTCGAGGACCTCCTGATCCTGGCCGGGCTCATCCGCGAGCGGGGTGGGCAGAGCCCGCTCGACGAGCGGCTCCTGATCGGTTGCATGAACCGCGGGGGCTTGCCGGGGTCCGCCTGGGAGATGGACGACCGGTTCACGGCCTTCACGACGCGCCGGATGCTCGTCCTGGGGCTGGACGGCGGCAAGTTCATGGTGCGGATCGACCCCACGGATCGCGGCTCGCTCGCCACGATCGAGGGGTGCGTGCGGGCGGTCAGCGAGCTGGCCGAGTCGAGCCTCCTGTCGTTCCTCGAGCCCCTGCCGGTCGTTCGCGACAACGGGACCTACAAGGTCGTCCGCACGGCGCGGGCCCTGATCGACGCCGTCAGCGTGGCCTCCGCCCTGGGGGCGAGCTCCCTCTACACCTGGATCAAGCTGCCGACCTGCCCGGAGTTCGAGCGCGTCGCGCGCGCGACGACGCTGCCGCTGGTGCTCCTGGGCGGCGAGGCGGTCGGGGATGCCCGGCCGGTCCTCGAGGACCTGCGGCGGGGGATGGCGGCGGGCGCGAACGTCCGGGGCGCCATGATCGGCCGGAACGTCCTCTACCCGGGCGCGGACGACCCGCGCGCCATCGCGGCCGCCGTGTCGGCGATCGTCCACGACGGCAGCGGCGTCGACGAGGCGATCGGCGCGATGGAAGCGGAGCGCGGCAAGGAGCCCGAGCTCACCTGAGACCGGCCCGGCGCCGGCCAGGTGCAGCCAGGGCAGATGGAGACGACGCTGCCGACGACGCGGCCCGATGAGCGTGCGAGTGCTTGTCTCACGGGCGCGTCGCGAGTGAATCCAAGGAGGATCCGATGAGCCAGCCGCTCCGCTTCGAGGGCGTGATGCCGGCGAACCTCTTGCCGTTCCGGTCCGACCTCTCGATCGACGAGCCGGCCTACCGCGGGCACCTCCGCTGGCTCGCCGCGGTGCGCGGCGTCACGGGGCTGGTCGTCAACGGCCACGCCGCCGAGGTGTCCTCGCTGGACCGCGAGGAGCGGCGGCGAGCGCTCGCGATCGCGGTCGACGAGGTGCGGGGGGCGCTGCCGGTCGTGGCCGGCGTCTACACCGACGGCACCCAGGAGGCGGTCCGTCTCGCCCGGGATGCGAAGGCCGAGGGCGCCGCGGGGATCCTCCTCTTCCCGCCGACTCACTTCATGTGGGGGGCCCAGCTCAAGCCCGACATGGCGATCCGCCACGTGAGCGAGGTGGCGGCGGGCGCGGACCTTCCGATCGTCGTCTTCGAGTACCCGCCAGCCTCCGGCATCGGGTACGCGCCGGAGACGCTCGCGCGCTTCTGCGAGATCCCGCAGGTGGCCGCCGTCAAGGACTGGTCGAACGACATCGTCGCGTTCGAGCGGAACCTGCGCGCGATCCGGGCCACCGGCCGCCCGGTCGCCGTCCTGTCGTCGTTCACGATGTCCCTGATGGCGAGCTTCCTCCTGGGGGCCGACGGGGCGATCTCGGGGATGGGGAGCGTGGTGGCCGACCTCCAGGCGGATCTCCTCGACGCCTGCCGGAAGGGCGACCTCGAGGAGGCGCGGCGGATCAACGACCGGCTGGACCCGCTCGTGCGTGTCTTCTACGCGCCCCCCTTCGTCGACATGCACAACCGGATGAAGGAGGCCCTGGTGATCCTGGGCCGCATCCCGGCGGCCCACGTCCGCCCCCCGCTCACGCCGATCCCGGACGCGGAGCGTCACGCCATCCGCGCGGCGCTGAGCAAGGTCAGGCTCTAGCTGCCCGACACCTCGGGCAGTGCCGGCGAGACGTCGCGGAACTGACGTCTGTCCCAGACGCTCAGAACGTCAAAGTCTGACCCCATGACCAGGGCGGTGGGCTGCCAGGCGGCGAGAGGGCGTGCGTCGGCCGTCCCCGCGACTCCGGTCAAGTAGCACTCCAGCCCGGCTTCGCGGCAGGCGGCCACGTCGCGCTCGAGGACCATCCCCGCGTCGAGGCAGAGGGTGGTGAGGGTCCCGGGCGGCGCGAGGGCCGCCGGCGCGAGGGGCCGGCCCGCGACGCGGGCTCCGAGGCGGATCTCCCAGTCGAGGGCGCGGCAGCGCAGAAGGGCGTGGTGGTCGTAGGAGGCGACGAGCGTCCGGTCCGCCGCCCCGTACAGGTGAAGCAGGCCGAGCGCGCGCTCCTCGATGCCCGGGTAGACGTCCGAGCCGGCCCGGAGCGCCACCACGAACCCGGCCCGGCCGCGAAACCGCTCGAGCACCTCCGGCAGCGTCTGGATTCGCTGCCCGCGGAACCGCCAGCCGAACCAGCGCCCGGCGTCGAGGCGCTTCAGCTCCCGGACCGTGCGCTCCCGCACCGGTCCCCGGCCGTTCGTCGTCCGCTCCAGCCGGACGTCGTGGACGACGACGAGCTGCTCGTCGGCCGTCTCCTGGACGTCGAGCCACAGGGCATCGGCCCCGGCGGCGACGGCGGACTCGTAGGCGGGAATCGTGTGCTCGGGCGCGACCGCGGCGGCTCCACGGTGGGCGACGATCAGCGGACGGGACGGCCGCGTCGTTGTCACGGCCTGAGCCGGCGTGTCACGATGAGGGCGTGCGCCCGGTTCCCTTCTGGTTTCTCGAGGCATGCCGGCCCGGCGTGTGGGCCGCGGCGCGGGGGCTCTTCCGCATCCGCTTCGAGGGCGTCGAGCACGTCCCGCGGGCCGGGCCGGTCGTCATCACGCCGAACCACGTCTCGTTCATGGATCCCATCCTGGTGACGATTCCGATCCGCCGGACGCTCCACTACATGGCGCTCGAGCCGTTCTTCCGGATCCGGGGACTGGGCGCGCTCATGCGGTGGGCCCGCGCCTTTCCGATCCAGGAGGGGGAGCCCGACAATCCGGCCGTCCGCCGGGCGCTGCGGGTCCTGCGACAGGGGGAGCCGCTCGTGATCTTTCCCGAGGGCGGCCGCTCGCCCGACGGCCGGCTTCAAGCCTTCCGCCCGGGCGCGTTCCGGCTCGCGCTGGCCACCGGGGCCCCGGTGGTGCCCGTCACGATCGCCGGCGCGTTCGAGGCCTGGCCGGCTCAGCGGCGTCTCCCACGTCCGGGCCGGATCGTCATCACGTACCACGCGCCGCTCGACGGGACCGTCCTCCCGCCTGACGCCGATCGCAAGGCTCGGCCCGACCTCCTGATGGCACTGGCCCGCGAGCGAATCGCGGCAGCGCTGCCAGCCTGAGCGGTCGGTCCCGGCCTGCCAGCTCCGGAGGCACCGGCGGGGTGGCTACTGCGGGAGCTTGGCGCGGAGCCCCAGGATGTCGACCGTCGTCTGGCCGGACGCGAGCGCCTTCTTGACCTGCTCCTCTCGCTCGTGAATCAGGCGGATGCGGTCGGCCACGGCGGAGACCTGCTCCCTCGGCACCACCACGACCCCGTCGTCGTCGCCGGCGATGAGGTCCCCGGGGTGGACGAGGACACCGCCGCACTGGATCGGGACCTGGAGGGCGCCGAGCGTCTCCTTGACCGGCCCGCGCGCCGTCGCGCCGCTCGCGAACACGGGCAGGCCCTGGGCCGCCAGCGCCGCCGAGTCCCGGACGAGCCCCTGCAGGACGATGCCGGACACGCCCCGCAGGCGGGCGGCGTAGACGAGGATGTCGCCGAGCAGCGCGGTGTCGCGCCCCGACCCCCCGTCGATCACCAGCACGTCGCCGTGCGCGGCCAGCTCGACGGCGCGATGGATCGTCAGGTTGTCGGCAGGCCAGCAGCGAAGCGTGAAGGCGGGACCGAAGCACTGCATTCCAGCCGCGACCGGGCGAATCGCCGCGTCCATGTTTCCCCAGCGCCCGAGGGCGTCGGAGAGCATCGCCGTCGGTGCCGCGGCGAGGGCCTTCAGGTGCTCGGATCCTGGACCGGCGGGGCGGGGCGCCGCGGCGTCCGGTGACGAGGTCGACGGCTCCCTCACCCGGCCACCCTAGCGGATCGCTTCCGGGCGTGTCAACGCAGCGCTCGGTCGGTGTCGGTCGTCGGCTCGCGTGTCATCGTGGCGAGGCCGGATCGGGCCGGGAGGCCGTCAGCCGCCGGCCCCTGCGCGGGGCGCGCGATCAGAGCTAGAAGGGGAGGACGGGCTCCGTTGCCGTCGCCAGGCACCAGCCGACCGGCATGAACGCCGTGGAGTGGGCGTACGCCAGGCGGCCACGCCAGTCCATGAGGATCAACCCGCCGTTCCCGCGCCCGTCCTCCCGGACGATGTCGAGGGAGACCTCCGCGGCCAGCTGGGGATCGTCCAGCTCCCTCAGGATGTCGAGCGCGGTCTTGGCGAGCACCGTGCGGATGAACGCCTCGCCGTGCCCCGTCGTCGACACGCCGCCGAGCCGGCTGTCGGCGTAGGTGCCGGCGCCGATCAGGGCGGAGTCGCCGACGCGCCCGGGCCGCTTGCCCGTGTAGCCCCCGGTCGAGGTGCCGGCGACGATGCGCCCGTGGACATCGATCGCCACGGCGCCCACGGTGCCCCCGACCGCTCGGGAGGCGTGCTGGGCGCCGGCCTCCTGACGCGCCGCCAGATGCTGGGCCAGGTTTCGGCGCTGCCGGTCGGTCACGAGGGCGTCCGGCGCGCACAGCGGGAGGCCTTGATCGCGCGCGAAGGTCAGCGCGCCGTCGCCGACGAGGAGGATGTGGCGGCCGTCCTCGAGGATCCGTCGCGCGAGCCCGATGGCGCTCCGGACGCCGCTCACGGCGCCCACCGCGCCGGCCTGGAGCGCGTCGCCTTCCATGATGGACGCGTCGCACTCCACCGTTCCCCGTTCCGTCAGGGCCGAGCCGTAGCCGGCGTTCAGGCGCGGGTGGTCTTCCATGGCCTGGATGGTGGCCTCGATCGCGTCCAGCGCCGTGCCGCCGCGGCGGAGGATCGCCCATCCTCGCGCGAGGGCCTCGCCCAGGGCCTCCCGGTACGTCGGCTTGTCGTCGGGGTCGCCGCCCGCCCCCCCGTGGACGATGAGCGCCGGCACCATCAGGGCCTCCCTTCGCTCCGCGTGAACGAGCGATCCGGGGCAGCTGGTGAGGCGAGCCGGCGGATCGAGTCGGGCATGCTGGGCATCGGATCGTCCGCGCCGCCGATCGTGCGAGCCGAGCAGCGTGCGAACGCCGCGCAGTCTATCATGACGCCTGATGGCGCTGCGTGACCTGCAGGCGCGGATCGTTGCTTGCCGGCGCTGCCCGCGGCTGGTGCGGTTTCGCGAGGCGGTGGCGGCCTCCCCGCCGCGGCGATTCCGCGACCAGACCTACTGGGCGCGCCCGGTGCCGAGCCTCGGGGACGCGTCGGCCCGGCTTCTCCTGGTCGGGCTCGCCCCGGCCGCCCACGGCGGGAACCGCACCGGTCGCATGTTCACCGGCGACGCGGCGGGCGGGAGCGGCGAGTGGGTCGCGCGGGCCCTCCACCTCCACGGCTTCGCGACGCAATCCACGTCGCACGAGCGGGGCGACGGCTTCCGGCTCGTCGAGGCCTACATCACGGCGGCGCTCCACTGCGTCCCGCCCGACAACCGGCCGGCCCCGACGGAGCTCCGCCGGTGCGCGCGTTACCTCCGGGAGGAGCTGCCGAGGCTGCGGCAGGTCCGCGTCGTGCTCGGCCTCGGGCGGATCGGCTTCGACGCCTACCTGGGCGCGGCCGCCGCCCTCGGGTGGCACGTCCCCCGGCCCCGTCCCCGATTCGCTCACGGTGCGGCCGTCGATCTGCCCTGGGGCGTCGCCTTGCTGGGAACCTACCATCCGAGCCGTCAGAACACGCAGACGGGGAGGCTCACGTGGCCCATGTTCGAGGCCGTCTTCGCCGAGGCCCGGCGTCGCCTGGGCCCGGGCGCATCAACCTGACGCCGGGCGGCCGGTCACGGCGAGCCAGAGCCCCAGGACGACGAGAGTCCCGCCGGCGGCGGTGAAGACGGACAGGGGCTCGCCGAGCCACACGACGCCGAGCAGCGCGCCGACGAGCGGCTGGACGTTCAGATAGATCGCCGCGCGCGACGCGGCGACCCGCTCGAGGGCCCAGTTCCAGACGAGATACCCGAGGCCCGTGATCACGATCCCCAGGTAGAGCACGGCGGCCACGCTCGCCGCCGTCCAGGGGGACCGCCCTCCAGCCTGCCACTCGACGGCGGCGAGCGGCGCCGTCGTGACCACGCCCCAGAGGAAGGACCACGCCGTGACCCGGATGCTCGGGTGACGGGCGAGCAGCGGGCGGCCGAGCAGCGAGTACGCCGCGAAGCAGACGCCCGAGAGCAGGAGCAGGAGATCTCCGCGCCAGTGCGGCGCGAGCGCGACGGTGAGGCCGGGCACGCCGTTGACCACGATGACGGTCGCGCCGAGCAGGGCGAGGGCGGTGCCCCAGCCTTCCCGCCGGGTGAGATGCTCGCCGAGCACGATCGGCGCGAGGACGACGAGGGCGATCGGCTCGGTGGCGATCAGGAGCGCCGCGTTGGTCGCCGTCGACCACGCGAGGCCCCAGTGCGTGAGCGCCATCGCCAGCGTGAACCCGAGGAAGCCCATCCAGAAGAGGGCGCGGCGATCGGCGCCCGGGAGCGACGCCGTCCCCGGGCCGCGCGCCCGGAAACCGAGCGGGGCGACGATGGCGAATCCGATGGCCAGCCGGAGAAAGGCGAGGGTGACGGGTCCGAACGCGTCGACGGCGGGCCGCATGGCGACGTAGGCGGTGCCGTACACCGCGTTCGCGGTGAGCAGCACCAGCTCGGCGGAGGACACGCGGGCGCCGGGGGCGGCGTCAGAGATAGGCGAGCAGTCGCCCGCAGGTGATGACGCCCACCCACAGCGCGAGCGACGCGATCGCCGAGATCCGCGCGGCGGCCGGCGCCGCGGCGCGCCGGTCCCAGGTCGCGACCGACCTGAACGTGAACCGGTGGAATGCCCAGGCGTTGAGCCCGGCCAGGCCGATCAGGGAGAGCTTGACCCAGAACGCCGGATTGGCGATCCACTCGGTCGCGTGGGCCGAGAACATGGCGAGTCCCGACGACGCGACCAGCAGGAGCCCGATCCGGGACCACGGGAGCAGATGGCGGGCCAGGTCGGAGACGGGGATGCGGGACGAGATCCCGAGGAGGCGCAGGTCGAACATCACCGCCGCGCCCACGAGCAGGACGAAGCCCAGGATGTGCATGATCTCGACGACCGGATAGAGCCAGAGCCAGTGCCGCATGGCCTGGGCGAAGCCGCTCGTCTCGAGCGCGACCAGCCAGGCCGGGCCCTCGGGCGGATGCACTAGCGCGCTCCGCTAGCCGTCGTACGCACTAGCGCAGCTGGGTGGTCTTGCCGTCGATCGCGATCCACTCCGCGCGCATCTCGCCCGGGTCGGTCCGGCTGACATAGCCCATCACCGTCGCCGTGGTGCCCGGCTTGAGCGCTGTCGCCGGGAGCCCCCGGTTCTCCATCCGAGACGGGGGCGCCAGGGTCACCACCCACACCTTGTCGGGCGCCTGGAGGCGCACGAATCCGTGCGGGTGCTCGTAGCCGGCTTCCTTGATCGTCCCGGTGACCGTGAGCGGCTTGGTGGCGTCGTACCCGCTCCACCCGTGGTGCGCGACGGCGACGGTGGCGAGCGTCAGCACGAGCGCAAGCCCGGCCGCGGGCCGGATCGTGCCGAGGATCGTCGGTCGGACCATGGTCCACCTCCACCCAGAAGACATCGCGGCCATTGAACCATGGGGCCACAGCCTCTGCCACCACGTCACCATAGCGGCCCCCGGCGGGTGACGGTGGGGAGCGGGCCGGGTCGGCGCATGACGGCCCGGGCGGCCGCCGTCGCCGCTCCGTCGACCGTCATGGTCGCGGGGTCGATGACGACGCCGTAGTCCCGTCGCGCGCCCTCGAGCGACACGTAGTCCTCGAGGACGTCGCGGAGCACCGCCTGGGGATCCCGCTCCCAGGGCGGACCGTACCCGCCGGCCCCGGACTGCTGGAACGAGACGACGTCGCCGTGCTCGACGGTGTCGGAGGCCTTGGAGTGGACGCGGCGCTCCGCGGGCGTTCCCGGGTTCACCAGCGTGACGCCGGGCTGGCCGGGCTGTCCGCCGAAGAGGCCCCACGGCCCGAAGCGGTGCCGCTCGGTGTTGTTGGTGAGCCGGCCCCCTTCGAGGAAGAACCGGAGGTCCCGCCGGATCCCGGTCCCGCCCCGGAAGCGTCCCGCGCCGGCGGAGTCCCGGATCAGCTCGAACCGCTCGATGAGGACGGGCTGGTTCGCCTCCTGGGACTCCACCGGGATGTTCGAGGCGTTGAACGCCATCGACATGGCCTCGCAGCCATCCCGGTCGGCCCGGGCCGCCGTCCCGGAGAGGATCAGCTCGTAGACGACCGTCCGGCGGTTTCGCCGCGGATCGAAGCCGCCGCACGTCGGGTTCGCGAAGTGGGACCCGGCCGCGGTGACCCGGCCGGGCAGGGCTGGGGCGAGCGCCCCGATGATCGCGTCGAAGATCCGGTAGCAGAAGACGGCCCGCGGGCCGCCTCCCGCCGGAGGGCGCGGGTTGAGGAAGGAGCCGAGCGGCGCCTCGATCCGCACGGGCCGGAAGGCGCCGTCGTTCTGCGGACCGTCGGGATCGGTCAGGCACTTCACCGCGGCGTAGCAGTACGAGCGCGTGTAGTTGACGTACGAGTTCATCCCCGACTCCGTCTGGGGCCCCGTGCCGTCGAAGTCGATCAGGATGTCGTCGTCGCGGACGGTGACCGTCACGGCCAGGCGCATCGGCGGGGTGCCCGGCCCCGAGTCGTCCATGTGGTCCTCGAACGCGTACGTCCCGTTCGGGATCGCCCGGATCGCCTCGCGCACCTTCGTCTCGGTCCGGTCCATGATCTCGGCCATCGCCGCCTGGACCGTCTCGTGACCGTACCGGCGCGCGAGCTCGATCATCCGGAGCTCGCCCACCCGCAGCGAGTTCCGCTGGGCGCGGAGGTCGCCCAGCATCGACTCCGCCATGCGCGTGTTCGCGAGGATGATCGCGAGGATGTCCTCCTGCTCCTCGCCGCCCTTCCAGGGCTTCACCGGCGGGACGTGGAGGCCTTCCTGGAAGTAGTCGAAGACCCCCTCGACGGCCTGGCTGCCCGGCCGCATGCCGCCCACGTCGGTGTGGTGGAGGATGTTGGCGACGAAGCCGATGCGCCGCCCGTCGTCGGTGAAGGCGGGCTGGATCATGAAGAAGTCGGGGAAGTGCCCGGAGCCGAGGAACGGGCTGTTGAACAGCACCACGTCCCCCGGCCGGAGCCGGTCACCCGGGAACGCCTGGACCGCGTTCTTGGCGGCGAACGACATGGCCCCCATGTGCCCCGGGCTGTAGGGGCCCTGGGCAACCATGCGGCCCTCGGGGTCGAAGAGGCACACGGAGAAGTCCTGGCCCTCGCGGGCCTGCTGGGAGTGGGCCGTCCGGTGCACGGTGGTGCCGACCTCGACCGTGATCGACTGGAGCGACCCCCAGATGACGCTGAGGGTGATCGGATCGATCCGCGAAGCCGGCCCTGGCTCGCTCATGGCTTCCGCTCCAGGGTGCGTCGGCCCGTCATTCAGCCGCCTCCGAAGTCCACGATCAGGTTGGCCCAGCGGTCGATCTCGGCTCTCGCGCCCGGAGGCAGCACCGTCGTGGACTCGGGCTCCTCGACGATCGCGGGTCCCTCGATCGTCGCCCCCACCGGCAGGCGAGCCCGGTCGTAGATCGCGCAGCGGACGTAGCCGCGGGTCTCCGGGAAGTAGACCGGGCGGTCCGGCTTCCGGGCCTCGGCGGCCTCGCGGGTGCCCGGAGCCTGCTCGGGAAGGCGGACGTCGGGCCCGGCGCCGATCACGGTGACCGCGACGGTGACGAGCTCGACGCCCGCCTTCGGGTCGGAGTAGCCGTACCGGTGGGCGTAGACGCGGTCGAAGCCGCCGCGGAGGGCGGCGGCCGTCCGGCCGTCGACCGGCCCGTCGGGGATCGGGACCGACAGCTCGTATCCCTGCCCGACGTAGCGCATGTCGGCGGACCGAGCCTCCGAGAGCGTTCCGCCCACGCCTGCCTCCCGGACGACCGCCGTGCCCTGGGCGGCCATCTCCGCGAGGATCCGGGCGAGGTACGCCGGGTCGAGCGCGTCGAGCCGCCGGACGTACGAGCGGGAGAGGTCGAACCTCACCTCGGCGGCGAGCAGCCCGATGGCCGAGGTGACCCCGGCCGCCGCGGGCAGGACCACGCGCGGGATGCCGAGCGCCTGAGCGAGCCGGCAGCCGTGGACGGGGCCCGAGCCGCCGAAGGCCGCAAGCGCGAGTCGCCGGGGATCGTACCCGCGCTCGATCGAGACGACCCGGGTGGCCAGCTCCATGTTGGTCGTCACCACCTGGTGGATGCCCCACGCGGCCTCTGCGACGTCGAGGCCGAGCGGTCGGGCGACGTCGGCGTCGATGCCCCGGCGGGCTCCCTCGACGTCGAGCCGCATCCGGCCCCCGAGAAAGTAGTCGGGGTTGAGGTAGCCGAGGACGAGGTTGGCGTCGGTGACGGTGGGCGCGGTCCCGCCGAGGCCGTAGCAGATGGGCCCGGGCGCGGCGCCCGCGGAGTCGGGGCCGACGCGCAGGACGCCGGTCTCGACGCGCGCGATCGAGCCCCCGCCGGCGCCGATCTCGACCAGGTCGATGGCCTGGATGTTCATCGGGATGCCGCTCCCGGGCTGGAGCCGGATCCGGTGAAGCTCGAACTCGCGGATGGTCTGAGGGCTGCCGCCGGCGATCAGGGAGAGCTTCGCGGTCGTTCCGCCCATGTCGAAGGCGACGAGGTCGGCGTGGCCCGTGAGCTTGCCGTACGCCGCGGCCATGAGGGCGCCGGCGGCCGGTCCGGATTCGATCATGCGCACGGGAAAGCGGGCCATCGTCTCCGCGGTGGCGATGCCTCCGCCGGACTGCATGACGAAGAGCCGCCCAGGGTAGTCGAGCGCCCGGAGCGCCTCCTCGAGACGCCCGAGGTAGTCGCGCATCGCGGTCATCACGTACGCGTTGACGACGGTCGTCGAGGTCCGCTCGTACTCGCGGATGACGGGCGAGATCTCCGACGAGAGGCTGACCGCGACCCCGGGCGCTTCCTCGCGGACGATCTCGGCGGCGCGCCGCTCGTGCGCCGGGTTGACGTAGGAGTGCAGGAAGCAGATGGCGATCGACGCGACCCCGTCCCGGCGGAGACCCCGGACGGTCTCGCGCAAGCCGGTCTCGTCGAGCGGCACGAGCACCTCGCCGTCGAAGCCCACCCGCTCGGTGACCTCCCGGATCCGCGAGCGGGGGACCAGCGGGGCGGGCTTCTCGATGAGGAGGTCGTAGAGCTGGTAGCGCTTCTCCCGGCCGATGATCAGGACGTCGCGGAAGCCCCGGGTCGTCAGGAGGGCGACGTGCCCGCCCTTCCGCTCGATGACGACGTTCGAGCCGAGCGTGGTCCCGTGCACGGCCTGCACGAGGTCGGCCCAGCCGAGCCCTGCGCGGGCGACCAGCTCGCGGAGCCCCTCCACGCACGCCCGGGCCGGGTCGTCCGGCGTCGTGAGCCGCTTGCCGGTGAGGAGGCGCCCGTCGTCGGCCTGGAGCGCGAAGTCGGTGAAGGTCCCGCCGACGTCGAAGCCGACCCGGAAGGCCACGGCCTCTCTGTTACCGGAACTTCCGCGGCGTGTCCAGCCCGTGCCGGACGGAGGGGGCGAGGAGTCTCGGGCGCGCGGTCTCGGGTCGGGCGCGCGGACCGAAGGGGGATCGGATCCTGCGGTCCTGCACTACACTGGGGGCCCGTGAGCGAACAGAGTGAGCGCCCGCCTTCACGATGGCCCTGGCTGCCGGACGTCGGCGCCATTCTCGTCGTCGCCCTGCTCGTGGTCGTCAAGTGCTGGAACCTTCTGCGTCCCTGGGAGCGCGAGTACCGGACCGGGGACTTCGCGCTCAGCATCGAGCCGCACTTCTACCACTGGCTGAAACGGGGAGTGGTCCTGCTCTGGGACCCGACGATCGGCACCGGATCCTGGCTGCTGGGCGGCGGGACCCACCCGAGGTTCCCGGTTATCTCCAACCTGCACCTCTTCTATCCGCTGAATCTTCTATGGCTTGGCCTCGCCGAGCGCCACTACGCGATTGCCTACTCCGCGCTCCTCGGCCACCACCTGTTCCACTACGGCCTCGCAGGGGCCTTCACCTACGCGTACGCGCGGATCCTCGGGGTCGACCGGCTCCCGGCCACGGTGTCGTCGATCGCCTTCGTCTTCTCCGGCTTCATGATGGCGCACTTCAACCACTGGACGTTCGTGGACGCCGTCGCGTGGCTGCCGGCGATTCTCGCCTGTGTCGTGCGCGCCGACCAGACGGGGCGGCTCTGGTGGGGGGCCCTCGGGGGAGCCGCCCTCGGCGTCGCGCTCCTGGCCGGCGCGCCACAGTTCGCGATGTACAACGCATTTGCCGTGAGCGGGCTGGCGCTCGTGCTCGTCGGCCGCCGCGTGGGCGCCGGCCATCCCTGGGGGCGCCTCTCCCTGGCGTGCCTGCTCGTCCCTGTCGTGGCCCTGGGCGTGGCGGCCGTGCAGCTCTTCCCGGCGTGGGCCGTGGCCACCGGCTCCTATCGAGCGGGCCTCGGCTTCGGATGGAAGGCCGTGGGGTCGCTTCCCCTCAGCGCGGTGTTCCAGCTCGGGCTTCCCGGCGCCATCCAGCCGCTGACCACGTGGCTCAACGACGAGACCTACTTCTACCCGGGGATTCTTCCGGTCCTTCTCGCCGGGTACGCGCTGACCTTCCGCTGGGACTGGCGCGTGGGATTCCACGCCGCGCTGGGGCTGGGCGCCCTCCTGCTCGCGTTCGGCGACCGCTTCGTGCTCTACCGGGTTGCGTTCGACCTGATTCCCGGCGTCGCGCTCTTCCGGATCCCGGCGCGGATCCTGGTGCTCTTCAACTTCGCGACGGCCATCCTGGCGGGCCTCGGTGTCCACGCTCTGCTGAGGAGTCGGCAGCCGACGGGGTTCCGCCGCGTGCTCACCTGGCTCATGGCGCTCGCCGCCTCGGTCGCCCCGGGGATGTATCTACTGCTTCTCTGGAGCGCCAACGGAGTTGTCGCGGAGGCGGCGGCGACCCTCGCCGATCAGTACGTGCTCCTCCTGCTCGTTCTGATTCTCATCTTCGCGGCGGTCGCCTGGCAGGCTCGGGGCGATGCGCCGGGACTCGTCCGCGCCGCCATCCTCGCCGCGCTCGTCCTCGACCTCATCCTGGGATCGCTGCCCATCAACGGCACCAGGTCCCACCCCGATCGTGAATCGGGGAAGGAGCGCGAGCTGGCGACGTTCCTCGACGCCCAGCCCGGTCCGTTCCGGGCAAGCCTGGCCGAGCGTCTCGGCCCGCGCACGATCTACCGCCACGGAATCTCCGTGGTGGACGGCGGGAGCACGTTCGCGCCGTCGAGGTTCCTCGATCTCTATTTCCTCGTGGACGAGAACCCCCGGATCCTGGACCTGCTGAACGTCCGATACCTGGCGAAATCGTCGAGGCAGCCCGTTCCGGCGCCGGTCCAGGGTCTTGTGCTGCCGCCCGGGGCGTTTCACCGGGTGACGCTTCCCGCTCCCCGGCTCACGCAGACGCTGGAGCTCGACAGCCGGCTCATCGTCGGGCGCGACGTTCCCGACGGCACCCGGGTGGCCGTCATTCACGCCATCGATACCGGCGGCGCCTCGCACACGCTCCAGGTCCGAGCGGGCCACGAGACCGCCGAGTGGACGATGGACCGGCCTGGTGGGAGCGTGGCCCACCGGAAGCCTCCCGTCGCGCGCTCGTGGCCGATGCCCGCCGAGGGGTTTGAAGGGCACAGCTACCGCGCCTCCTTCCGGCTCCCTTCGGGCTTTCGTCTGGCCGAGCTGGCCATCGAGCGGGCGGCGCCCGGCGGGTGGCTCCAGATCGAGGAGGTCAGGCTCGACGGAGAGGCTCTCCGTCGGCGAGCGCCCTACCGCCTGATCCGACCGGAGCTCTACGAGAACGACGCGGCCCTGCCCCGGGCCTTTCTGGTACGCCGGGCCCGCCGCGTGGCGCCCGAGGGCATGCTGGAGGAGCTCAAGTATCTCGACCCGGCCGAGGAGGCCTTGCTGACTGATCCCCTCCCGCCCGGATGGCCGACGCAAGTCCCGCTCGGCCGTCTGCTGCCTCCGGTGCGGGTCGCCGAGTACACGCCGCACCGCGTGCGGCTCGAGACGACCGTCACCGAGCCGGTCCTCCTCATCCTGAGCGACACCCACGACCGTGGCTGGCAGGCCTGGGACAACGGCCGCCCGGTGTCGATCCTCAGGACCGATCACGCGCTCCGCGGCATCCCTCTCGGGCCCGGGAGCCACGTCGTCGAGTTCCGCTACCGGCAGCCGGCGTTCTGGCTGGGGCTGGGGGTCTCGGGTGTCACGGTGCTGGGCCTGGCGATCGGCGGGGTCCTGGGGTGGCGGCGGCGGGCCCGCGCCGCGCGGCGCTGAGCGGTTCGGCGGGATTCCGGACGCGTATTTCCTGACCGCCTGTCACGCCACGCCGAGGTAGTGGCGCTTGACCTCCTCGTTGGCCTCGAGCGCGGCCGGCGTGCCCTCGTAGACGATCTGCCCCTTGCTCATCACGTAGACGCGGTCCGCGATCTGGAGGGCGAGGTGGTAGTTCTGCTCGACCAGGAGGATGGACAGGCGTTCGGTCTTGAGGCGGACGAGGATGCGGCCGATCTCGCGCACGATGAGCGGGGCGAGCCCTTCCGACGGCTCGTCGAGGAGCAGCACCCGGCCGTTGGTGAGGAGCGCCCGGCCGACGGCCAGCATCTGCTGCTCGCCGCCCGAGAGCGTGCCGCCCGCCTGGGTTGCACGCTCCCGGAGGCGCGGGAACAGCTCGAAGACGCGATCGAGGGTCCACCCGTCCGGTCGGGCGCCGAGGAGCAGGTTCTCGCGGACCGAGAGCGGCGCGAAGATGCGGCGCCCCTGCGGCACCAGCGCGAGGCCCCGCCGTGCGATGCGATGCGCGGGCCAGTCGTGAATCGGCGTTCCCTCGAGCAGGATGCGGCCGTCGCGAGGCGGGGTGAACCCCATGATGCTGCGGATCAGCGTCGTCTTGCCGGCGCCGTTCCGTCCGAGGAGGGCGACGGCCTCGCCCGGGCCGACGCGGAGCGACACCCCGTGGAGGACGTGGCTCTCCCCGTAGTAGGTCTGGATGCCGTCGATCTCGAGCATCGGGTCAGGCCTTGCCGTCCCGGGTGTCCGGTCTCAAGCCGTCAAGGTGCGGGCGTCGAGCCCTCGACAACCGGGGCAGGCGTCCGGAAGTCAAAGCCGGACCGCCGTCACTGCCCACCGAGGTAGACCTCGTAGACGCGTGGGTCCGCGCGGACCTCGGCGGCCGTGCCCTCGGCCAGCACCTCCCCGTAGTGGAGCACGGTGATGCGATCGGCGAGCGTGAACACCACGTCCATGTCGTGCTCGATGATCAGGAGGGTGATGGCGCGCGGCAGCCCGGCGAGGAGCTCGGTCATGCGGTGCGTCTCCTCGGGCGACATTCCGGCGGTGGGCTCGTCGAGGAGGAGGAGCTTCGGGTCGGTGGCGAGCGCGATCCCGATCTCCAGCTGGCGCTGCTCCCCGTACGAGAGGGCACCGGCCGGAGCGTCGAGCCGCTCGGTGAGCCCCACGGCCTCGGCGGCGCCCCGCGCCCGCTCGATCGGCACCCAGAGGCGGTCCACCGAGCCGAGCATGCGGTAGCTGCCGCGGCCCCGGGCGGCGGCGGCGAGCCGGAGGTTCTCCCGCACCGGCAGCCGCTGGAAGACGTTCGTGCGCTGGAACGAGCGCGAGATGCCGCGACGTGCCACCACGTGCGGCGGGAGGCCCGCAATCGGGGCGCCCTCGAAGAGGATGCGCCCGGCGGTGGGCGCCAGGTGGCCCGTGATCAGGTTGAACAGCGTCGTCTTGCCGGCGCCGTTCGGCCCGATGATGGCCCGTCGCTCGCGCGGCGCCACCGACAGGGTCACGCCGTTGACGGCCGTCAGCGCGCCGAAGCTCCGGCTGAGCCCGTCGAGCGCGAGGGCGGGCGAGGCCGTCACGCGCGGAGCCCGATGCGGCCGCGGAGCGCGCCGACGATCCCGCCCGGCGCGAAGAGGACGAAGAGGACGAAGGTCACGCCGAGGATGAGCATCCAGCGCTCGGTGTAGGTCGAGACGAGGCTCTGGAGCAGGATGAACGCGGCGGCGCCGAGCACCGCCCCCCCGAGCGTGCCGGTGCCCCCCAGGATCACCATCAGCAAGGCCTCGCCGGACGTCTTCCAGAACAAGGCGTCGGGCGTGATCGACCCGCTGAACTGGGCGTACAGCGAGCCCGACAGGCCCGCCAGCGTGCCGCCCAGGACGAAGGCGAGGAGCTTGTAGCGGCGGACCGGGTAGCCGACCGCCTCCATGCGTCCCTCGTTCTCGCGGATGCCGATCAGCACGTGGCCGAACGGCGAGCGCACCACGCGCCACAGGAAGAGCATGGCGCCGGCGGCGATCGACACCACGTAGACGTGGAACGCGAAGCCCTCCCCGGTCGGCACGCCGAGGAGCGCCGGCCGGGAGACGCCCGTGATCCCGTCCTCGGCGCCGAGCCACGACGCCTGGAACGCATAGGCGTAGAGCATCTGGGAGAACGCGAGCGTGAGCATGATGAAGTACACGCCGCTGACCCGGGTCGAGAAGAAGCCGATGACGAGCGCGGCGAGAGCGCCGGCCAGCGCCGGCAGCAGGAGCGCGCCGACCGGGCCGGGATGTGCCGTCAGGGCCAGAGCGGCCACGTAGCCGCCGACGCCGAAGAAGGCGGAGTGTCCGAACGACACCATCCCCGCGTAGCCCATCAGGAGGTCTAGGCTCATCGCGTAGAGCCCCCAGATCAGGATCTCCTGGAGCAGCTTCACCGGGTACCGGCCGAATGCGGCCGGGAACGCGAGGACGGCGAGCAGGAGGACGGCGAACCCCCAGACGCGCAAGCCCCGGGCCTGTGTCATCCCTGCGGGCCTCGGGAGGCTAGGCCGGGCAATTCGTGAGGATCGTGGTCGCGCGGGTGGATGACAGGTTCCGCGCGTTCACGGCTGGCTAAGGCCAGCGCCTCGGCCGGGGGGCGGGACGGCGCGGCGGGTGTCACCGGAGGGCCCGGCCGAACAGGCCCTGCGGGCGGAGCAGCACGATGAGGGCCATCACGACGTAGATCATCAGCATCGAGACGCCGGGCAGCCAGACCTTCCCGAAGGTCTCCGCCTGCCCGATGATGAGGCTCCCCACGAGCGAGCCCTTGAGGGAGCCCAGGCCGCCGACGACGACCACGATCAGGGCGGGGATGAGGACGCTCACGCCCATGGACGGGTACGCGGACTGGATCGGCCCGGCGATGACCCCGGAGAGCCCGCCGAGCGCCGCGCCGAAGGCGAAGACGAACGTGAACACGCGCCCGATGTCGATCCCGAGCCCCGCGGCCATTTCGGCGTCGTACACGCCGGCGCGGATCACGGCCCCGAGGCGCGTCCTCTCGATCACGAGCCAGAGCAGGACCGCGACGAGCAGGCCGAAGGCGATGACGAAGAGCCGGTACGCGGGGAAGGTGAGACCGCCGACCGTCACGCGGCCGGAGAAGAGCTCGGGGGCCGGGATCGAGCGGATGCGGCCACCCCAGCCCCACTTGACCAGGTCCTCGAAGAGATAGATGAGGCCGAAGGTCAGGAGCACCTGGTCGAGCGGGGATCGCCGGTAGAGCGGCCGGAGGAGGCCGCGCTCGACGAGGGCGCCGACCAGGCCCACGGCGAGGGGGGCCGTGAGGGCAGCGAGCCAGAAGTTGCCGGTCAAGGTGAGGGTGGCGAGGCCGGCGTACGCGCCGAGCATGTAGAACGAGCCGTGCGCGAGGTTGACGACGTCGAGCATTCCGAAGATGAGCGTCAGGCCGACCGAGAGAAGAAACAGCAGGGCTCCGTAGGCCAGGCCGTTCAGCGCCTGGCCGAGGACGTCCGAGAGGAAGGGCACGGGATGGGCGGAGGCCGGGGCGCGACGCCCCGGCCTCCGGAGGCCTCGTCAGGCCGGGAGCGTGCAGCCAGTGCCGGGGTCGCGCACGCCGGCGACCTTGTCGATCGGCACGTTCGCGAGGCTGCCGGCGACCTCCCGGACCTCGCGGATGTAGATGAAGGGCTGGATGACGTTGTGCGTCTTGGGGTCGAAGCGGAACCGCCCGCGCGGGCTGTCGAACTCCGTCTCGGCGATCGCCGCGACGAGCTTGTCCTTGTCCTGGGTGTTGCCGTTCACGGCCTTGAGGGCGCGCACGATCACCTCGGCGGTGTCGTACCCCTGGCAGGCGAAGCCGTCCGGCGTCTTGCCCTTGAACTTGTCCCGGAACTCCTTGACGAACTTCTGGTTTACCGGGTTGTCGAGCTGCGGCGTGTAGAAGTGGCCGGTGAGGGTGCCGAGCGCCGCCTTGCCCTGGGCGGGCAGCACGTCGGGCTCGGTCAGGAAGCCGGGTCCGGTGAGCTTGATGCCCGGCTTGAGCCCGAACTCGTCGTACTGCTTGACGAAGTTCACGGCGTCCGTCCCGGAGAAGAACGCGAACACCGCCTTGGCGCCGGACTGCTTGATCTTGGTCAGGTACGGCGCGTAGTCGGTCTCTCCGAGCTTCGGGTAGTCCTCGCCGACGATCTTTCCGCCGGCTGGGTGATAGGTCTCCCGGAACGCCTCCATCATGTCCTTCCCGGCCTGGTAGTTGGGCGCGATCTGGAAGACCTCCTTCGAGACCTTCTCCGCGACCCAGCCGCCCATGGGCTGGCAGGGCTGCCAGTTGGAGAAGGAGGTCCGGAAGATCCACTTCGAGCAGCGGGTGCGGCTGATGGCATCGGCGCCCGCGTTCGACACGAGCAGGATCGTCTTCGAGTTGTGGACCTTGTCGCGCATGGCCATCAGGATGCCGCTGTGGACCGGCCCCGTCAGGATGTCCACCTTGTCCGAGTCGATGAGCTTCTCGGTCTTCCGCACGCCGATCGGCACCGCCATCTCGTCGTCTTCCTTGATCATCTCGATCTTGCGGCCCGCGACCGTCCAGTTCTCCCGCGCGAAGACGAGCTCCATCGCCTGGGTGATGCTGTTCCCGAGCTCCGCGTAGACGCCCGAGTAGGGGAGGACGACGCCGATCTTGACCGGTCCCCCTTGAGCGCCGGCCCGGAGGACCCACGGCCCGGTGGCCATCCCGGCGGTGGCGCCGCCCCCGATGACGGCGGCTTTGAGGAACGTCCTGCGAGTCTGATGGTCCATGCGTCCTCCTCTTCACAGTCCCGAGCGTGCGGTCCGGCGAAGCGTCACGGCACGGGCGGGCCCCCGGCCCGGTCACGATGCGAGCGGTGCCCAGAGCCTACACCGGACGAGCCCCGCCCGCAGGAGAGGTCCGCCCGACGGCGGGCCGACCTCCACCGTCGGTGGAGCGCTCTACCGCGCGAGCCCCGCGCGCCCCCGTGCCAGTGATTCAGGGCGCGTGGGTCCCGCCGGCTACTTCTTCTTGCGCTTCGCCAGGATTCCCTCGAGCTTCTTGGCCTGGTCCGTCTCGGTCTTGAGGGCTTCCTGGGTCTCCTTGAGCTTGGCCTCGGCCTCCTGGATCTTGGTCGCGAGCTGGCCTTCCCGCTCGGCGCTCTTCCGCGCCTCCTCGAGCTGCGCCTTCGCCGCGGCCACGTCCTTCGCGGCCTGCGCCGACTGCGATCCCCAGGTGGCGTACCCGATGCCCAGCCCGATGACGGCGGCGATGATCCCGATCACGACTGCTTGCATGGCACCTCCCGTTCGTGCCCCGCGCGTTCTCGCCTCACTTCTTGCCCTTGGACATCTGCATCTGCATCTGCTCCCGCTTCGCCTTCTCCTTGGCCAGATCGTCGCTCATCTGCTTCAGCTGGGCCTCCATCTGCGCCAGCTTGTCGGACAGCTCCTTCTCGTGCGTCGCGGCCTTCTGCGCCTCGGTGAGCCGCGCCTTGAGCTGATCGAGCTCGCCCTGGAGCGATTTCGTCTGGGCGCCCCACATGAGGTACCCGACGAGAAGCCCGATGAGGATGGCCACGATGCCAACGATCGTCACCTTCTTGCCGTCCATCACGCCTCCTTCCCGGGCCGGGGGCCCGCTGCCTGGAGAGCCTGCCTGGTGAGCGGCGGGACCGGGCCCGCCGCTCGGGGAACGGCGGGGTCAGGGCGGTGCGGCGCGCCCTGCCTCCTGCTGCCTGAGCTCAACCCGGCGGATCTTGCCCGTCTCCGTGTGCGGCAGCGCGGGGACGAACGCGACCTGACGGGGGTACTTGTAGGGAGCGATCACCTTCTTCACGTGGTCCTGCAGCTCCTTCGCCAGCTCGTCGGTGGCCGTGAACCCCGGGCGCAGGACCACGAATGCCTTCGGCACGAAGCCGCGCGTCGCGTCCGGGGCCGCCACCACCGCGGACTCGGCGACGGCCGGATGCTCGTCCAGCACGTGCTCGACCTCGGGTCCCGGGATCTTGTAACCGCCCGTCACGATCATGTCGTCGGACCGGCACTGGTACGAGAAATAGCCGTCGTCGTCGTGGACGTAGACGTCGCCGGTCACGTTCCATCCCCCGAACCGCACGTACTCGGCCTGGTGCTCGGGCTTCCGCCAGTACTTGCAGCCCGTCGGGCCCTTGATGGCGATCAGCCCGGCCGTGCCGCGGGGGACCTCGCGACCTTCCTCGTCGACGACGCGGCAGTCGTAGCCCGGCACCGGCACGCCGGTGGAGCCCGGGCGCACCCGGCCGGGCTCCGACGACACGAAGATGTGGAACATCTCGGTCGAGCCGATCCCGTCGAGGCACTCCTTGCCGGTCGTGGCGACCCACGCCTCGTAGGTCGCGGCGGGCAGGGGCTCCGCGGCCGAGACGCAGAGGCGGAGGCTTCCGAGGTCGAACCGCCCCGCCACGTCCGGGACCCCGAGCATCAGCCGGTACGACGTGGACGCGCAGAAGGCCACGGTCACGCGCTCGCGCTGGAAGACCTCGAGCATCCGCTCCGGGTCGAACGGGCCCGAGAGCACGGTCGCGGCGCCGAAGCGGAACGGGAAGACGAGGAGCCCGCCGGTGCCGAACGTGAACGCCAGCGTCGGATGGCCGCCGAACCGGTCCTCCTCGCTGGGCTGGAGGACGTACCGGGCATAGGAGTCGGCCGATCCGAGGATGTCCGCGTGATCGTGGACGCAGCCCTTGGGCACGCCCGTCGAGCCCGAGGTGTAGGCGATCATCGCGACGTCGTCGGCGCGCGTGTCCGCGGTCTGGAAGCGCTCCGACTGGCCGTCCAGCAGGCTCGCCCACGCGAGATCGCCGGGCCGCGTCTCCCCGACGACGATCAGCTGCTCGAGGACCGGCGCGGCCGGGCGGGCCCGCTCCAGCTCTTCCCGCAGCCCGCTCGACACCACGGCGACCCGCGTCCCCGCGTCCTGGGCGATGTAGGACAGCTCCCGGGCGCGCAGCAATGGCATCGTCGACACCGTGACGACACCGAGCTTCTGGCACGCGAGCCACGTGACGATGAACTCCGGGCAGTTCGGCATCCGCAGGAGGACGCGGTCCCCCCGGTCGACGCCGGCGGCCCGGAGGCCGTTGGCGAGCCGGTTGACCTGCTTCTGCAGGTCGCCGTAGGTGAGCACCTGGGCCTGGTGGTGGTGGATCGCGGGCCGGCCGGCGCGGCCGCCGTCGGCGTTGGCGTCGAGGAGCGCCGTGGCGACGTTGAGTCGGACGGGATAGCGTGTCTCGGGGAGGGTGTAGATTCGCTCCGGCCAGAGCGCCTTCGGCGGGAGACCTTCCTCGATCGCGACCGCCACCCAGGGCCCTCCTCTGTCCGGAGCCAGACCACCGCGCGGCGCAATGGTAGCCAACTTCCCCGTGTGGAACAACCCATGCGGTCAGTCGTGCGGCCGGTCGCCAGACCAGGGCGCGCGACTCCCCGCGGGCGCCTGGCCGATGTACGATGAGGCCCGCAGACGGCGCGGCCACCCGGCCGGCCGACTCTCGGGTTCCACCCTAGGCTGCCACGGAGCCGGCGATCCGCCGGCGTCTTTCCTGGAGGTGCGAGATGGCCGCGAAGTTCGGCGCGCGCGAGGTGGCGCGGCTCGAGACCGTCTACGCGTCGCCCGCGATCGCCGCCCAGCGGGCGCGGACGCGGGCCGCGCTCGGCGCCCGCCCAGGCGAGCGCGGTCTCGACGTCGGGTGCGGGCCGGCGTTCCTCGCCTGCGAGCTTGGTCACGAGGTGGGGCCCGGCGGGCGCATCGTCGGCCTCGACGAGAGCCCGGAGATGCTGGAGGCGGCGCGCGCCCGCATCGCGCGCGAGGGCCTGGCGGACCGCGTGGAGGTCCAGCAGGGCGACGCCGCCCGGCTCGCGTTCCCGGCCGCCGCCTTCGATTTCGTCACCGCGGTCCAGGTCTATCTCTACGTGCCCGACGTCGAGGGCGCGCTGGCGGAGGCCGCGCGCGTCCTTCGCCCTGGCGGCCGCCTGGCGGTGGTCGACACCGACTGGGACTCCTGCGTGTGGCTCACGGCCGACCGTGACCGGCATCGCCGCGTGATGGAGGCGCGCGGCGGCCACTTCGCCCAGCCGCATCTCCCGGCGCGGCTGCCGGGGCTCCTCGGCCGGGCGGGTCTCGAGCTCGCGCACGCCGAGGCGATCCCCGTGCTCGAGCTCGACGGGAGTTCCGGGACGTTCAGCGGCGGCCTGATCGGGCCGACCGCCGACCTCGCCGGTCGCTACGGCGTGCCGCGCGAGGCGGCGGACGCCTGGAAGGCGGATCTCCTCGCGCGCGCCGGCGGCGGCGAGTACTTCTTCAGCCTGACGCGCTACCTGTTCGTCGCGACCCGCCCGAGCTGACGGTCCGCCGGGTCAGGAGCGAGGGGCGCAGGCGATCGCGCCGGCCTCGGCCAGGCCCGCGACCTCGGCCGGGGAGAGCCCGAGGAGCTCGGTCAGCACCTCGGCCGTGTGCTCCCCGAGAAGCGGGGCAGGCCGCCGGATCGACGCCGGGGTCGCGGACGCGCCGAAGGGGAAGCCCAGCATCCGCACGCGCCCTCCGTGAGCCTCGTACGTCGGCTGCTCCACCTCGGCCAGGAGCCCGAGGTGCCGGATCTGCGGGTCGCCGAAGACCTCGTCCAGCTCGTAGATCGGCCCGCCGGCGATCGACGCCGCCTCGAAGCGGGTGACCCACTCCGCGGTCGTCTCGGTGGCGAGCGCCGCCTCGACGCGCGCCTTCATCTCCTCGTGGTTCTCGAGGCGGCCGAGGTTCGTGGCGAAGCGCGGCTCGGTCCGCAGGACCTCGTCGCCGAGCACCCGGCAGAACCGGTCCCACTGCTCGGGGTTCATCAGGACGACGTTGAGCCAGCCGTCCTTCGTCCGGAAGGCCTCGGCGGGCGTGAGCGTCGGGTTCCGGTTTCCCACGCGCGCCGGGCGCTTGCCCGAGTCGAAGAGGTGGGCGACGGGATCGGGGAGGAGACCGAGGGTCGCGGCGAGCAGGTTCACGTCGAGGTGCTGGCCTCGCCCGGTCCGGAGCCGGTGGACCAGAGCCGCGTTGGTGGCGCCGAAGGACAGGTAGGCCGCCGCCACGTCGGCGATCGACCCGCCGGCTCGCGTCGGCGGGTCGCCCGGCATGCCGGTGACGCCCATGAGGCCGCCCATGCCCTGGGCGATCGTGTTGTAGCCGGGGCGCTGGGCGTAGGGGCCGGTCTGGCCGAACCCGCTCACGGAGACGTAGACGATCCCGGGGTTCACGGCGCTCACGGCCTCGTAGCCCACTCCGAGCCGCTCGGCCACGCCCGGCACGAAGTTCTCGATCGAGCACGTCGGACCGGGCGGCCAGCTCCCGGAGGATCCGCGCGCCCTCCGGCTTCTGGAGGTCGAGGGCGATCCCGCGCTTGTTCCGGTTGATCGCGGCGAACACGGCGCTCATGCCGCCGCGTCCCGTGCGCGCGCGCCACTCGCGCAGGTCGTCGCCCCGCTCCGGGCGCTCGACCTTGATCACGTCCGCGCCGAGGTCGGCCAGCAGCATCGCGCAGTACGGGCCCGCGACGACGCGCGAGAGGTCGAGGACGCGGATCCCCGCGAGCATGCCGGGAGACCCCTGGTCGCCGGACGGCGGCGTCACGCGCTCACTCCTTCACTCGCGGGGGAGGAAGCCCTCGGTCATCGCGTTGACCTCGGGGATGCCCGTGCGGGCGATGGCGTTGATCCGCGCCTTGACCTGGGCGAGCGGGCCGAAGGGCTTGGCCGCGAGGGTCTCGGCGTACGCGCGCACCGCGGCGGCCAGCTGGTCGCCCGGCACGACGCGATGGACGAGGCCCATCGCGTGCGCCTCGGCCGCCGTGTACCGCCGGCCCTCCATGATGATCTCCTTGGCGCGGGCCGGGCCCACCAGGCGGACGAACCGCGTGGTCGAGGCCACGCCCAGCGGGACGCCCAGATCGACCTCGGGAATCCCGAGCGTCGCCTCCGCCGCCGCCCACCGAAAGTCGCACGCGAGCGTCAGCCCGAAGCCGCCCCCGATCGCGTGGCCGTTGATCATGGCGATCGTCGCCTGCTCGAGGTTCTCGAGGAGCCCGGTGACCCGCTCGAAGAGCCGGCGGAACTGGTTCGGCGTCGAGAGGAAGACCTGCCGGCGCTCCTCGGGGGACATCCCGCGCCGGGCCGGGAAGTGCGCGCCGGCCGAGAAGACCGGCGGCGCCCCGGTGACGATCACCACGCGCGACCGCGCGTCGTCGCGGAGGGCTCCGAGCACCTCGATCAGCTCGCCGAGCATGGCGTCGCTCAGCGAGTTCCGGTGCTCGGGCCGGTCGAGGGTGACGGTCGCGATCGGGCCGTCGTGGCGCAGGCCGACGTTCGCGCTCGCGGCCATCCCTACGCTCCCTCGACGAAGACGAGGTTCGCGTTCGAGGCCGCGAGACGCATCGCCTTGGGCTCGCGGTACTCCTCCGAGTCGTACCATTGCCGGGCCTGGGCGAGGCTCGGGAACTCGAGCACCACGAGCCGCCGCGGACGCCAGCTGCCTTCCACGACCTCATGCTCGCCGCCCCGCACCAGGAAGCGGCCCCCGTACGCGGCGACGGTCGCCGGCACCCGTTGCCGGTACTCCGCGTAGCGCGCGGGATCGGTGACCTCGAGATCGACGATGACGTAGGCGGCCATGGACGTCCTCCCGGCCCGCACCGGGTCCTTCATCGCCTCGCGGCGGCGCGCGGCTCCACCGACCCGGCCGGCCGCCGGCATGGTAGCGCGGGCGAGAGCCCGGACGCCAGGGATCCCCGCGCGTGGCACCGCACCTCGCACCCGGGTCGCGCAACGAGAGGTCTACCGTGGGGAAGGCCGGCGTTCGACTCAGGCGCCCGAAGCTCGCCGGCGGCGTCGCGGCAGCCAGTCCCGGCTCTGGGCCAGGCCGAGGAGCGTGAGCGCCGCGCCGGCTCCGCTCAGGAAGCCGACGCTCTCGCCGAGCCAGACGAGCGCGAACAACCCGCCCACGATCGGCACCAGCAGCACGTACGGCGCGACGGCGGCGACGCCGCGGAGGGCGATCGCGGCCGTCCACCACGTGTACGCGAGGTAGATGGGGAAGACGACCGCGTAGATCCAGATCGCCCACCCCGAGGGCGAGATGGCCTCCCACGACTGTCCCGCGGACCCAAGGAGTCCAAGCGGCACGAGCGGCACGCTGCCGATGAGGAGGGTGCCGGCGAGCACCGTCGACGGTGGGTAGCAGGCGGCCAGGGGCTTGTTCACGATGCCGTAGAGAGCGAAGGAGGCTGCCGCCCCGAGCGACAGAAGATCGCCCACGCGCGTCTCGGTGAGGCGAAGGCCTCCCGAGGTTCCGCTCACGAACAGAAGGATGCCCGCCGTCGCGAGCCCGACTCCCGCCCACTGGCGCCGCCCCACCGACTCGACGCCACCGAGCCTCAAGAACAGGAGCGAGAAGAGAGGCACCGTGGTGAGGAGCAGGGTCGAGGCGAACGCCGAGGTGCGGTCGAGTCCGAGGGTGAAGCCGAGCTGGTAGAGGGTGAAGCCGAAGAGCCCGCCGAGCGTGAAGCGTGCCCGATCGCGGCCGACGACGGCCCGAAGCCGTCCCTGAACGGTCAGCACGACCAGCGCGATCACCGCCATGGCGAGGAAGCGCGTCCCGGTGAACACGAGCGGCCGCCACTCGCGGAAGGCGAGCTTGGTGAGGCCGTAGCTGAGACCCCAGTTCACAACCGCCAGCACGGCGAGGAGGTCAGCCCGAGCGACGCTCCCCGACCGGCCTGGCTGGCGCCGGCGCGATGCGAGCCCGGATGTCTCCCGCCGCTGGTCCATGCCGGCATCCGGGATACCGGACAAGGGCCCGCACTGTCGCGCCGATTCGCGGCGAGTTATCCGGGGCAAGAGGGGATAACCCGCCGGGAATCGACGCGACGGCGCGCGCGGCGGTGTTGTAGACGTGTCGGGGAGGTGCTAGTGGTGTCTGACGTGGAGCGATCGGCGATGTGGGCCGCCTTCGCGGGTCGCGATGCCCGCTTCGACGGGCGCTTCGTCGCGGCGGTGCGGACGACCCGCGTGTTCTGCCGGCCCTCCTGCACCTGCCGCCGGCCGCGCCCCGAGCGGGTCGAGTACTTTCCCACGCCGGACGCCGCGGCCCGAGCGGGCTACCGCGCGTGCAAGCGCTGTCGGCCGGAGCTGCCCGGCGGGCCGGCGGAGGCCGATCGCCGCTTCGCAGAGCGGGCGCTCGAGGCGATGCGAGTCCGGCTCGGCGAGCCGCTCACGCTGGTCGGCCTGGCGCGACTGCTGGCCGCCAGCCCGTCCGCTCTGGGTCGCCGCTTCCGGGCGGCCGATGGCCGGACGCCGATGCGAGCGCTCGCCGACCTGCGGGCGGAACGGGCCGAGGCGCTCTTGCGTGACGACCGGCTGACGGCTCTCGAGGCGGGCCTCTCCGCAGGGTTCGGAAGCTCCACGGCCTTCACCCGGGCGTTCCGGCGCCGGACCGGCCGCTCTCCCTCGGCGTGGCGGCGAACGATCCTCCTCCCGAGCCGCGATGCGAGAACACGGCGCCTTGCGGCAGCCGGCTCCCTGCGGAACGGGGTGACCGGGCGCTAGCTCGGCGCGGCGTCCCGGAGCCGCGCCAGCACCATCCATTCGCGGCCCTGGCGCCCTTCGGGGGACGCGAAGGGGACGTAGTCCTCGACCAGCTCGAAGCGCAGGGCCAGCAGCCCTCGGACCTCCGCTTCGCTCACCGCGAACGGCGGCCCTCCCGAGCGCTCGCCCATCGGAAAGAAGCAGGCCAGGAGCCATCCGCCCGGCTTGAGGATCGCCGCGAGCACCTCGACGTACTCCGGCCGCCGCGCCGGGGTCGATGGCGCAGAAGCACGTGTACTCCCACACGCCGTCGAAGAAGCGGGGATAGGCCTCGGCGAGCCCGAACACGTCCCGATCCTCGAAGGTCACCTCCACCCGGTCGCGCTCGGCGAGATCGCGCGCGACGCGAAGGGCCTCCGGAGCGAAGTCGAAGGCGAAGACCCGGTGGCCGTGGCGCGCCAGGAGCCGCGCGTCGTGGCCGCGGCCGCAGCCGGGGACGGCCACGGTTCCCGGGGGCAGGGGCCGGCGGGCGAGGTCGGCGCCGAGGGACGGGCTCGGCCGGCCCAGCTCCCAGCGGTCGCTCCCCTTGTCGTAGAGGCCCTGCCAGAAGGCGGCGTCGCTGACCGTCGGCTCGCTCGTCACCGGCGCCGGCTCGCCACCGCCACGCCGCCACCGGCCGGATGGTCGCGCCGGGGCCCTGGCGGGCCGCCGGCGGGGCCCACCGATTCGTTGACATCGGCCGACGCGTCGGCGGACGATAGGCGATGCGAGGAGGCCCTGATGGCGCTGATTCTCACGGTCGTCGTCACCGTCTGCTTCGTCGCCTCTCTCTTGCCGTTCCTGCTGCCGGGAGCCGTGATCGGCCTCCTCGGCAAGGTCTTGAACGACGCCCTCGGTGATCCCATGTGGGCCTTCGTGCCGGTCGTGCGCGGCTCGCTGGTCACGAGCGGGGCGGAAGGGCCCATGCTGACGCTCCAGGGCGTGCTCGCGCTCTACGTCCCCCTGCTGCTGCTCCTGCTCTGGAGCCAGCGGGGTCGCTGACGCCTCAGGATCCGGCGGGCGGGCGCGGGGCGAGCCGGCTGCCGAGCGTCAGCAGGAGCACGCCAGCTACGAAGAAGCCCACCGTCAGGTATACGACTTGGGGCACGGCGCGGTCGAGGTAGAGCTCGATCGCCGGGCGGACCTCCTGGAAGCGCGGCACCGTGTCCGCAAACCGGTTCAGGAGCCACTCGCGCCCGAAGATCGACGCGAGAATGCCGATGAAGCCCGGGAGGAAGGTCAGCATTCCCAGCGCTTTGAGGGAGTCGCTCAGGGATCGGGTCACCCAGAGCCGCACGATCAGCGCGGCGGTCATGAGCCCGATCGCCACCCACAGGAGCACCGGCGACATCGCGACCGGCACGAGCTTGAGCTCGGCGGGCTGGACGCGCAGCGCGACGAAGGGGATCAGGAGCGTCAGCCCGGTCGTGTAGGCGGTGCTGACGAACACCCGCCAGGCGAGCGCCCCGGCGACCCGCCCGACCAGGGGTGTCGAGCCGTTGCGGCTCATCAGGCGCGGTGGCTCGCGCCGGCCGTGGCGGCCGCCGCGTCGGCCGGGCTCGCCGCCGGGCCCTGGTAGAGCTCCACGGTGAAGCCGTCCGGATCCCGGAGGTAGACCCCCCAGCCGCCGGCGTGGGCGCCCGCGGTGATCTCCGCCGGCTCCGAGATCAGCGTCACGCCCCGGCGGCGGAGCTCGGCGCAGGCCGCCCGCACGTCGTCGACCTTGAAGCAGAGGTGGCCGTTGCCGGGGCGGTTCGTGGCGCGATCGGTTGGCGGCGCCGGGTGCGAGACGTACTGGAGGAGCTCCAGCATGCTGCCGCCGGCCGCCGGCTGGAGATGCGCGGTCTCGAGGCGCACTCCCGTCGAAGCCCGTGATGGTCGCCAGGTAGGGCGCGGTGCCCGTCTGCCGCTTGACGAGCGTGAGACCGAGGACGTCCCGGTAGAAGACCAGCGAGCGCTCGATGTCGCTCACCGTGAAGCCGGTGTGATAGACGGGGCCGACCTGCATTGTCGCCTCCTAGCCCCCCTTACCCAAGGACCGCGATCGCGTCGATCTCGATCAGGGCGTCGTCGTCCCAGAGCCCCTTGACCTCCACCAGCGTGGTGGCGGGCCAGTGGCCCTCCATCATCTCACGGTAGACTTGCCCGATCTCTCGGGCCTTGGCGCGGTACTCGCGCTTGTCGACCACGTAGAACGTCACCTTGACGAGGTCCCGCAGCGTCCCGCCGCGCGCGCCGACGACGGCGCCGACGTTGGCCAGCGCGTGCCGGAACTGCCCCACCAGGTCGCCGGCCGGGGCGATCTCGGCCGTCGGCGTCCAGGGCCGTCTGGCCGGCGACGAAGAGGATCCGGCCCTGCGCCTCGATTCCGTGCGAGTACCCCGAAGGCTTCGGCAGCCAGGGCGGATTCACGATCACCTTCGGCACGAGTCCCTCCTCGGTCAGCGTCCGGTGAAGCGGGGCGGCCGCTTCTCCGTGAAGGCGCGGTAGAACTCCTTGTGGTCCTCGGCCATGAGCAGGAGCGCCTGGGCCTGGGCCTCCGCCTCGATGGCCGAGGCGAGATCCATGCCCCACTCGTTGTTGAGCATCCGCTTCGTCATGCCGAGCGCCTGCGCCGGCCCGTCGGCGAGCCGCCGCGCGAGCGCGCGGGTCTCGTCGGCGAGGCGGTCGGCGGGCACGACGCGGGTCGCGAGCCCGTAGCGCTCCGCGGTCGGGGCGTCGATCGTGTCGCCGAGCATGAGCAGCTCCGTCGCCCGCCCGAACCCCACCACCTTCGGCAGGAGGAACGCGGCGCCCATGTCGGCGCCGGCGAGCCCGACCTTCGTGAAGAGGAAGGCGAAGCGGGCCGTGTCGGCCAGGAGGCGGAAGTCCGACGCGAGCGCCAGCACCGCCCCGGCCCCGGCCGCGATGCCGTTGACCGCCGCCACGACCGGCTTCTCGAGGAGGCGGAGGTTGCGGACGACGGCGCCCGTCATGCGCGTGAACTGGAGCATGCCCTTGACGTCGCGCTTCCCGAGCTCGCCGATGATCTCGTGCACGTCGCCGCCCGAGCAGAAGCCCTTGCCGGTGCCGGTGAGGACGAGGACGCGGACGGACTCGTCGGTCTGGCACTCGAGCGCCAGCCGCTCCAGCTCCGCGTAGACCTCGAACGTGAGGGAGTTCAGGGTCTCGGGGCGGGCGAACGTCACCGTCCCGACGCCCTCCTCGATCCGGTAGTCGAACCCGCGGTAGGGGCCCATCGGTCTCCTCAGGCCTGGACGGCGCCGCCGTCGACGTTCCAGGCCTGGGCGGTCACCCCGCGCGCCTCGTCGCTGGCCAGCAGCACGGCCAGCGCCGCCACCTCCTCGGGCTCGATCAGGCGCTTCTGCGGAGAGAAGGCCGCGAGCGCCTGGACCGCCTCCTCGTACGCGCGCCCCGTGCGCTTCTGGATGTTGCGGGCGCCCGCCCACGTCAGCTCGGTCGCCACGTAGCCGGGGCAGATGGCGTTGACGGTCACGCCAGCCGCCACGACCTCCTGCGCGAGGGCGCGGGTCAGCCCGAGCAGGCCGTGCTTCGAGGCCGCGTAGGCGGCGATGAGCGGATACCCCTGGCGCCCCGCGATCGACGCGATGTTGATGATGCGGCCCCACCGCGCCGCCAGCATGCCGGGCAGGATCGCGCGGGTCATCAGGAACGCGCCCGTCAGGTTCACGCGGAGGTGACGCTCCCAGAGGGCGTCGTCCGTGTCGAGGAGCTTCGCGGAGACGGCGATGCCCGCGTTGTTGACCAGGATCTGGACCGGGCCGAGGCCCTCGGCGACGCGCCGCACGGCGTCGTCCACCTGGGCCCGCTCGCCGACGTCGCAGGGCACGGCGAGCGCCTTCCGGCCGAGCGCCCGGATCTCCGCGGCGACGGCGTCCAGCTCCGCGCCCGTGCGCGCGGTGACGGCGACGTGGGCGCCTTCGCGGGCGAACGCGAGCGCGATCGCCCGCCCGATGCCCCGGCCGCCGCCGGTGACGAGGGCGACGCGGTCCGGCAGCTTCACGGCGCGCAGTATAGACGCCGCTCCGAAGGCGGGTCAACGCGGGCACGCGCCGCCGCGGCGCAAGCGCCGGCCGGCGCGACGCGCGGTGATACACTACCGCCGACGTCGTCGCCGATTCGCGTCCGGACGGGGTCGCCAGGGGCGCCAGGGTCGAAGGAGGCGCGCGGTTGAGGATCGTCTGCGTCGGCGGGGGTCCGGCCGGGCTCTACTTCGCGGCCCTCATGAAGAAGGCCGATCCCGCGCACGACGTCACCGTCGTCGAGCGGAACCGCCCCGACGACACGTTCGGCTTCGGCGTCGTCTTCTCCGACGCGACCCTCGAGCACTTCGCCCAGGCCGATCGCGAGACGCACGACGAGATCGGCCGCGCCTTCGCCCACTGGGACGACATCGACATCCACTACCGCGGCACCGTCGTCACCTCGACCGGCCACGGCTTCGCCGGGATGTCGCGGCAGCTCCTCCTCGACATCCTGCAGCGCCGGTGCCGGAGCCTCGGCGTGACGCTCGAGTACCAGACGGAGGTGCGCGACCTCGCCCCGTACCGGGATGCGGACCTGATCCTCGCCGCCGACGGGGTCAACAGCGCGATCCGGGCCCGGCACGCCGAGCGGTTCGGCCGCCGGATCGAGTGGCGGCCCAACCGCTTCGTCTGGCTCGGCACGACCTGCCCGTTCCCGGCCTTCACCTTCCTCTTCAAGGAGGACGTGCACGGGCTCTGGCGGGTCCACGCCTACCGCTACGACGCGCAGCACGCCACCTTCATCCTGGAGACGACCGACGCCACCTGGCGCCGGGCGGGCCTCGACGAGGCGTCCGAGGACGACACGGTGGCGTTCACGGAGGAGCTGTTCGCGGACGAGCTCAAGGGCCACCCCATCCTCAAGAACCGGTCGCTCTGGCGGAACTTCCCCGTGGTCCGGAACGAGCGCTGGTCGCACGGGAACGTCGTCCTGGTCGGCGACGCCGCCCACACCGCGCACTTCTCGGTGGGCTCCGGGACGAAGCTCGCCATGGAGGACGCCATCGCGCTCAGCCGGGCCCTCCAGCGCCACCCGGAAGTCCCGGCCGCCCTCGCGGCCTACGAGGCGGAGCGGCGGCCCGAGGTCGAGAGCCTCCAGCGCGCGGCCCAGGTGAGTCTCGAATGGTTCGAGACGACCGAGCGGTACCAGCGCCTCGAGCCCATCCAGTTCGCGATGAGCCTCCTCACGCGGAGCCTCCGGGTCACGCACGACAACCTCAAGGTCCGGGATCCCCGGTTCGTCGCGACGGTGGACCGGTGGTTCGCGGAGGGCGCCGCGCAGCAGAGCGGCGTGCCCCTCCCCGCGCCGCCCGCGCGGGTTCCGCCGCCCATGTTCACGCCGTTCCGGCTCCGGGACCTCGTCCTCTCGAACCGCATCGTCGTGTCGCCGATGTGCCAGTACTCGGCCGAGGACGGGACGCCGAACGACTGGCACCTCGTCCATCTCGGCAGCCGCGCGGCGGGCGGGGCCGCCCTGATCGTCGCCGAGATGACCGACGTGAGCCGGGAGGGGCGCATCAGCCCGGGGTGCACCGGGATGTACAAGCCGGAGCACGTCGACGCGTGGCGGCGCATCGTGGACTTCGTCCACCGCCACACGGAGGCGCGGATCGCGCTCCAGCTCGCCCACGCCGGGCGCAAGGGCTCGACGCAGCGCATGTGGGAGGGGATCGACGAGCCGCTTCCGGAGGGTAACTGGCCGCTCGTGTCCGCGTCGCCGCTCCCGTACTCCCCGCAGAGCCAGGTCCCGCGCGAGATGACCCGCGACGACATGGACCTGGTCCGCGACCAGTTCAGGGAGGCCGCCCGGATGGCCGACGATGCCGGATTCGACATGCTCGAGCTCCACATGGCGCACGGCTATCTCCTGGCGAGCTTCATCTCGCCTCTCACCAACCTCCGCACGGACGCCTACGGGGGGTTGCTCGAGCTCCGGATGCGCTACCCCCTCGAGGTCTTCGACGCCGTCCGGGCCGCCTGGCCGGCGGCCAAGCCCATCTCGGTCAAGATCTCGGCCACGGACTGGGCCCCGGGCGGCACGACCGCCGACGACGCGGTCCGGATCGCGGCGAGGCTCAGGGCGCACGGCTGCGACGCCGTCACCGTCTCCACGGGCCAGACGGTGCGGCACCAGAAGCCCGTCTACGGGCGGCTCTACCAGACGCCGTTCAGCGACCGGATCCGCCTCGAGGCGGGGATCCCGACGATGACGGTCGGGAACCTGTCCACGCACGCCGACGCCAACTCGATCCTCGCCGCCGGCCGGGCGGATCTGTGCGTCCTCGCCCGCGGCCATCTCTACGACCCCTACTGGACCCGCCACGCCGCCCGGGAGCAGGACTACGACCTCCCGTGGCCCGACCAGTACGTCTCCGTCAAGAGCTACACGCCACGGGCGCGCTAGACCCCACGGCGACTCCCGCGCCGCCGCGCCCGTCGCGCTGGCCCGTCGTCGCGGCGCTCCTCGGGCTGGCGGCGCTCGTGCGCGTCGCGGCGATGTTCTACCAGAACATCTCCGGCGACGACGCCACGGTGGCCCTGATGGCGAAGCACATCCTGAGCGGCGAGGACCTGCCGGCGTTCTTCTACCGCCAGTCGTTCATGGGATCGCTCAACGGCTTCCACATGGTCCCGGCCCTGTTCCTGTTCGGGCCCTCCGTCCTCCTGGTGCGGCTGAACGCGGTGGCCTGGTCCCTCCTGTTCCCGCTCGGCCTCTACGTCCTGGCACGGCGCCTCTACGACGAGACGGCCGCCCGGGTGACGCTCCTGCTCGCCGCGGTCCCGCCCTTCCTGCTGACGTACTACAGCACGGTCGCGGAGCCGCACTTCGAGACCAACACGTTCGGCGTGCTCCTCCTGCTGGTGGCCCTGGTGGCCCTGATGGCGCGGGCGGGGCCCCGCTCGCATCCGGGCCCTCGCGGGCCTGGGGTTCATCGCGGGGCTCGCGTGCTGGACGAGCATGAAGACCCTGGTGGTGCTGGGCCCGATCCTCCTGGTCCTGCTGATCCACGACCCGCGCCTGCCGCTGCGCCGCGGAGGCTGGCTCCTCGGCGCCGGGTTCCTGGTGGGCAACCTGCCCGCCTGGCTCTTCTACCTCACCCAGCCCGGACCCGGGGCCGGGGAATCTCGGCTCCGCCCGGCGGTTCCTCGAAGTCCGACATCGATCTCTCGTGGGCGCGGATGTGGGAGTTCCTCACCAACGCCGTGCCGCTCGTCGTGGGTACGTACTACTGGGAGCCCGACACGCCCGTCCGGGTCCTGGCGCTGGGGCTGTGCCTGAGCCTGTACGCGGCGGCGGTCGTCCTCGCCGGCGTGGAGGCGATCCGCGCCCTCCGCGGCGGGATGCCGACGCGCCGGACGTGGGGACTCTGGCTCCTGCTGCTGACGCTCGTCGCCACCTACGCGGCGCTCTACGGCTCCACGTTCAACCTCCTGTGGCAGATGTCGCGAGGCCGCTACCTCCTGCCGGCGTACATTCCCCTCCTGCTGTTCCTCGGGGCGGCGATCGCGCGGCTGGCGCGCCGCTCGCGCCTGGCGGCGGGAGCCGTGCTGGCGTTCGTCCTGGCGTTCCACCTGTGGACCAACCTCGCCTACCTGTGGCCGCTCTGGCCCGCCGAGCGGGCGCGGCGCGGCGCCGAGATGGCCGCGCGGGCGGCGCTCGCCCAGCGCCTCGAGACCCGGACCGCCGAGGCGCTCCTCGTGGACGACCCGCATGGAGAGCCTCCGCTGGCAGTTCCTCCTGAGCCGCCCGCGGATCTCGGCGCTCACGTCGGAGGTCTACTACCCGTCGGCGATCCCGGCCGACGCGTCGGAGCGCGTGGCGATCCTCGCGTCCCGGCGGGGCGCGCGGATCCCCGAGCAGCTCGCGGCGCTCGGCGCGACCGCGTCGGTGACGCGGTTCGGCGAGGAGCGGCTCTACGAGGATGTCCGCGTTCCGGGCCGGGCGTACCGGCTGCTGCCCCGGGCAGGGTGGCGGGCCCTCGGCGAGCCCGATTCACCGCCGGCTGCGGCGGACGGCGACCTGGGCACCGTCTGGCCCGCGCAGCGGCTCGACCAGTCGGAGGCGGACCCGCTCGTGCTGGATCTCGGCGCGCCCGGATCCGTCGCGCGACTCGTCCTCTGGCCCACGGCGCTGACCGATCTGATCGTGCCGCTCGAGGTCGCGGCCTCGCTGGACGCGATCACGTGGGACCGCCTGGGCGTCACGCCGGCCGAGGTGGCCCAGCCGATCTTCATCGCCGGGCAGCGCCCGCTGTTCCGGCCACGCAACGGCTGGCTCGAGCTGGTGACGGCGCCGCGGCTGGCTCGGTACCTGCGCATCCGCCCGGCGGAGCCGGGCTCGGTCGGCGTCGGGATGGTGGGGGAGCTCTTCCTCTACGAGGCCGTCGATCAGGCCGTGCAGGAGGGGCCGGACGTCGACGCCCTGCTCCGCGCCGTCCGCGCCCGCGGCGTGACGCGGCTCCTGGCCGACCCGGTCGTGTCCGCCCGGGTGACGCTCGTGACGAAAGGGGCGGTCGCCACCCTGCCGGCCAACGGCGTGCTCAACAGTCACGGGTTCTCGCCGCCGACCCATCTCTTCGCGCGCCTCCGGCTGCGGGAGACGGACGCTGCCCTGGTGCCGGCGGAGGACGCGGGAGAGCTGCGCGAGCGATTCGAGGCAGCGGGCGTGCCCGTCACGTCGGAGCCGATCGGACCCGCCGTGCTGTTCCAGCTGGCCGGGCCGCCCGTCACGTCGGGACGCTGCCGGCCGCTGGACTGGCGCGTGACGTCCGAGACGCCGGAGCCGGACGGCCGCAGCGCGCGCTATGTCGTCGAGGGACGTCTGCCCGAGCGCACCCGCCTCGCCACGATCCGGCTCGAGCACCCGCGGGTCTCGACCCGGTACGCGGCGATCCTCGGGGTGGGGCTGTCCGACGACGGCGGCACCTGGCGGACGGTGGACGGCGCCCGTCCCGTGGCGGAGTGGGCCTGGGCGGGGCGGACGCTCTTCACGTTCTCGGGCGGCGCGACGGAGCTGGCGCTGGGGGGACCACCGGGGCGGGGGGTGCGGGTGGAGGTGCGGCTCCCGTATCGAGGTGAGGGGGCGATCACGTCGCTCTGCGTGCGAGGCTCGACATGATAGAGGGTGGGACTCTCAGGTCATTCCAGGCCGTCGAGGGGGACATGGCCTTGCTCCTGCCAGTGGCCAACGGGTCGGCAGGTGCTCTATGCTGCCCCTCGGGGTCCAGGGACCGCGGCCCGTTGCTCCTTCAAGGAGGGCACCAATGCGAAGGATCGTGATCGGACTCGGCAGCCTCGCCGTCCTGCTCGCCGTCGCCTCGGCCGATGCCCAGCCACCCGTCAAGATCGGGCTGATCATGCCGTACTCGGGCCAGTTCGCGGACACGGCGACCCAGATGGACAACGCCATCAAGCTCTACGTGAAGCAGAAGGGCGACACCGTCGCGGGCCGCAAGCTCGAGTTCATCCGCCGGGACACCGGCGGCGTCGCGCCCGACGTCGCCAAGCGCCTGGCGCAGGAGCTCATCGTGCGCGACCAGGTGGACATCCTCGCCGGCTTCGTCCTCACGCCCAACGCGCTCGCCGCCGGCGACGTGTCGGCGGAGGCGAAGAAGCTCATGGTGGTGATGAACGCCGCCACGTCGATCATCACGACGAAGTCGCCGTACATCGTGCGGACCTCGGTCACCACCCCGCAGCTGAACGAGTCGTTCGGGGCGTGGGCGTTCCGGAGCGGCACCCGCAAGCTCTACTCGATGGTATCCGACTTCGGCCCGGCCCACGACGCGGAGGGCGCGTTCCAGCGCGCGTTCAAGGAGGCCGGCGGGGAGATCGTCGGATCGGTGCGGTTCCCGGTGGCGAATCCCGACTTCTCGGCCTTCGTCCAGCGCGCCAAGGACCTCAACCCGGAGGCGATCTACATCTGGGTGCCGGGGGGCGTGCAGCCAGCCGCGATCGGCAAGACGCTGGCCGAGCGTGGGATCGACCCCAAGAAGACGCGGATCCTGGGGCAGGGCGAGCTGACGGAGGAAGAGGCGCTCCGGAGCATGGGCGACGCCGGCCTCGGGATCATCACCGTCTATCACTACGACTACAACCACGATTCCGCCGCTGAACCGGGAGTTCGTGAAGGCCTACCACGAGGCCAGCGGGCGGAACCCCAACATCTACAGCATCGGCGGCTACGACGGCATGCACCTCATCTACGAGGCGCTGAAGAAGACCGGGGGCAAGACTGACGGCGACGCGCTCGTCGCGGCGGCCAAGGGCATGCAGTGGGAGAGCCCGCGGGGGCCCGTCTCCATCGACCCCGAGACGCGCGACATCATCCAGACGGTCTACATCCGCCGGGTGGAGAAGGTCGGGGGGCAGCTCCGGAACGTGGAGTTCGACAAGGTCGAGAACGTCAAGGACCCGGTGAAGGCCCGCTCGAAGCCATGACCGACCGCCGCTCCTGACGGCCGGCGCGAGACCGGCCGTGCTCGTGCCCGTGGTGGGGGTCCTGTTCGACGGATTCGCCTACGGGATGCTGCTCTTCCTCCTCTCGGTCGGCCTGTCGGTGACGCTGGGCATGATGAACTTCGTCAACCTGGCGCACTGCAGCTTCGCCATGCTCGGCGGCTACGTCACGATCACGCTGACGCAGACGCTCGGATGGCCGTTCCTCGCCGCGCTGCCGGCGGCGTTCGCCGCCGCCGCCGCGGCGAGCGTCCTGCTCGAACGCGCGCTCTACCGCCGGCTGTACCGCGCGAGCGATCTCGACCAGTGCCTCCTGACCATCGGCATCGTGTTCATGTCGGTGGCGGCGGCGGCCTACGTCTACGGGACGACCCAGCAGCCGATCGAGACGCCCCCCTACCTGCGCGGCGCGGTCACCTGGCTGGGCCTCAGGCTCGGCGTGTACCGGCTGTTCCTGATCGCGACGGCGCTCGCGATCACGCTCGTCCTCGTCCTCGCCCTCGAGTACACGCGCTTCGGCGCGCAGGTCCGCGCCGCCGTCGACAACCAGCGCATGGCGCGCGGGCTCGGCATCGACGTCGACCGGCGATTCGCGGTCACCTTCGCCCTGGGCAGCGGGCTCGCGGGTCTCGGCGGGGCGCTCGCCATCGAGATGGTCGGCCTCGATCCCGCCTTCGCCTTCACCTACCTCGTGTACGTCCTCATCGTGGTGTCGGTGGGAGGGCTCGGCTCCATCGGGGGATCGTTCGCCGCGGCGACCCTCCTGGGCGTGAGCGACGTCGCCGGCAAGTACTACGTCCCCGAGCTCGGCGCCTTCCTCATCTACCTCGTGATGGTCGGGCTCCTCATGTGGCGCCCGGCCGGTCTGTTCGGCCGGCGCTAGGGTGGGCGCCGCCGGGACGGCCGCGGACCCGCGTCACGAGCTCGCGAGCCGGGCCCGGTGGCGGGGCCTGGAGGCGGCCTTCTGGCTCGCCGCGCTGTCTCCCTTCCTCCTCTTCCCGTCCCACCTCCAGCTGGCGAGCCAGATCGCCATCACCGCGCTCTTCGCGCTGTCGCTCGATCTCCTCCTGGGCTACGCGGGGATCGTCTCGCTCGGCCACGCCGCCTTCTTTGGCGTGGGCGCCTACGCCGCCGGGCTCCTGGCCAAGGGCGGCTGGGGCGAGCCGCTGTCGGGGCTCGCGGCGGCGGGGGCGGCGGCCGGCCTGGCCGGCTACGCTGCGAGCTTCATCGTCGCCCGCGTCCGGCACCTGGCGCTCATCATGGTCACGCTCGGCCTCGGCCTCCTGGTCCACGAGACCGCGAACAAGGCGCACTGGCTGACGGGCGGCGCCGACGGCCTCCAGGGGGTCCGGATGTGGCCGCTCCTCGGCCGCTTCCGGTTCGACCTCTACGGCTACACCGCCTACGGCTACTCCCTCGTCGTCCTCGCCCTCGCCTTCCTCGTCGTGCGGCGGCTGGTCCACTCCCCGTTCGGGCTTTCGCTGCGCGGGATCCGCGAGAATCCGGTCCGGATGCCCGCCCTCGGCGCGCCGAGCCGCTCGCACATCCGGAAGGCATACGCCATCGCCGCGGTCCTCGCGGGGATCGCCGGCGCCCTCCTCGCCCAGACGACCGAGACCGTGTCCCTCGCGACGCTGGACTTCCAGCGCTCGGCGGAGGTGCTCGTGATCCTGATCCTCGGCGGCGCCGGCCGCCTCTACGGGAGCCTGGTGGGCGCCGTCATCTTCCTGGTCGCGCGCGACCAGTTCTCCGGCCTCAATCCCCAGTACTGGTACTTCTGGCTGGGCGCGCTCCTGGTCCTGGTCGTCATGGTGCTGCCCAACGGCGTGCTTGGTGGGCTCGCCCGGCTTGCGGGAGCCCGGCCGAGCTCCGGCGGGCGGCCCGCACCGGGGCCGCGGGGCCGCGGTATCGTGGGACGCCTCGCGCGGCTCGCCCCGTCGCGGCGGGACAGGACCTCGTGAGCGCCCCGGCTCTGTCGACGCGACGGCTCAGCAAGAGCTTCGGATCCCTCGTGGTGGCCAAGGACGTCGAGCTGTCCCTTCCCCCTGGGGCGCGCTACGCCCTGATCGGTCCCAACGGCGCCGGGAAGACGACCCTCATCAACCTGATCACCGGCATGCTCCCGCCCGACGGCGGTCACGTCCTCCTCGGTGAGGAGGACGTGACCGGGCTCGAACCAGCCCAGCGCGTCAAGCGCGGGCTCGCGCGCACCTTCCAGATGAACGCCCTGTTTCCCCGTCTCAGCCCGCTCGAGGCCGCAACCCTCGCCGTATGCGAGCGGCGCGGGGTCGCCACCACGTGGTGGCGCGGGCTCGGCGCCTACCGGGGCGAGGTGGACGAGGCGTACGACATTCTCTCCTCCCTGGCGCTCGACGCCGTGTGCCATCGGCCGACCTGCGAGCTGCCCTACGGGCAACAGCGGCTTCTCGAGATCGCGCTCGCCCTGGCCACGCGGCCACGCGTGCTCCTGCTGGACGAGCCGGCCGCCGGCGTCCCCCGGGACGAGAGCGCCGGGCTGTTCGCCGCAGTCGCCGGTCTGTCGCAGGACCTGACGGTGCTCTTCATCGAGCACGACATGAACGTGGTCTTCCGGTTCGCGAGCCGCGTCATCGTGATGGTCGGCGGCCAGATCCTCGTCGAGGGCACGCCGTCCCAGATCGCCTCCGACCGGCGCGTGCAGGAGATCTATCTCGGCGGGGGACGCCGTGGCTGAGCCTCTGCTCGCGCTGCGGAACGTGCGGGCCGGCTACGGCGAGGCGGTCGTGCTCGACGACGTATCGTTCGACCTCCCCGAGCGCGGCCGTCTGGCGGTGCTCGGGCGGAACGGGGTCGGCAAGTCCACGCTCCTCCTGACCATCATGGGCCACACGGATGTCAGCCGCGGCGCGATCGTGTGGCGCGGCGCCGAGATCACCGCGGCGGCGTCCCACCGCCGCGCCCTCGGGGGACTGGGCTGGGTGCCGCAGGAGCGCGAGGTCTTCTCCTCGCTGACGGTCGAGGAGAACCTGACGGTCGCCGCCCGGCCGGGCCGATGGGACCTGGGGGCCGTCTACGATCTCTTTCCGTCGCTCGCGTCGCGGCGCCACAGCATGGGCAGCCACCTCTCGGGCGGCGAGCAGCAGATGCTGGCCATCGCGCGTGCGCTGATGACCAATCCTGCTCTGCTCCTGCTCGATGAGCCTCTCGAGGGGCTCGCGCCGATCATCGCCGAGCAGCTGGCGAGCGCGATCCGGCGCATGACCGCTGACGAGGGGACCGCCGTCATCCTGGTGGAGCAGCACGCGGAGCTCGCGCTCTCGTTGACGGACACGGCCCTGATCCTGGAGCGGGGGCGGATCGCGCACCGGGCGGCGTCCTCGGCGCTGCTCGCGGACCGGGCAACGCTCGAGCGGCTGGTCGGGCTCAGGGTCGGAGGTGGCCCGGGCTAGCCCACCTGCGTCTTGCCGACGGCGCCAGGGTCGCGATGGACCTCAGGCCGCCGGCAGCGCGGCGGCGGTGGAGCCAGTAGTGGTCGGGCCGGCGCGCGACGCGCTCGGTCAGCAGGCGAGTGGCGCGGTCCGCGTCGCCGGCCCGGAAGCACGCCTCCAGCAAGGTGTCGTGGAAGACGTCTCGCTGGGCGCGGCTGCCGCCGAGCTCCACGATCCGCGGGCGGAGGGGCTCGATCCGGTCGATCGCGGTCCGGTATTCCCGGCGCGCGAACGCCTCGAGCCCCTCCACGAGCGGGATCAGCACGTCGCCCACGAGCCCGGACGCATCCTTGGGAGCGCGCTGCCGCAGCATCCCGATCTGGGTCTCCGCGGTCGCCCAGTCTCCCGGCCCCCGCGAGGGCCATGCCGAGGTGGGCGGCGTGGAAGAGCAGGCCCTGCCGGTCCAGACGCTCGCGCGCGATCGCGGCGAACGGGCCCCACCGCGCGCCGACCGGCAGCCCCAGGAGATCCTGCCGCCAGAGGAGCGCGATGGAGTCGTGGAGGTCGCCCGCGATGGCCGAGGGCGCCCGCTCGAACGCCGCGCGCGACATCCTGACGGCGCGCACGTAGTTCCCGCGCGAGAGGTGCATCAGCGCGAGGTGCCAGACGAGATGGTTGCGGAACCAGTTGAGGTGCTGGCAGGGATGGATCGCGGGCGGCAGGCGGCCCACGCCCTCGTCGAACGCGGCCATCTCGTAGAGGGCGTGGGCCAGCGCGTGGACCGCCCAGGCGTCCCGGGGGTTCCGCGCGATCGCGGTCTCCGCCGCCCGAACCGCCTCCCGGCAGCGGTCCGCCTGCTCGAGGGCGAAGGCGTGGAGCCCGAGAACGAAGGAGTCCTCGCCGTAGGCCGGCAGGACGCGGGTCGTCATCTGGAGGATCTCCGGGAAGCGGCCCTGCCAGAACCAGACGAAGTAGAGGCGCTGGAGGACGACCACGTCCCGCGGCCACGCGTCGAGGTGCTCCGTCATCTGTCGCTCGGCCGGGGCCGGTCGGCCCCCGACCAGAAGGGCGACGGTCTCGACGTGACTCCGCTCCCGCGCCGTCTGGGTCGACGCCGCCGCGCGCGCCCGCTCCGCCGCCTCCCGCGCCGGAGCGAATCGCTCCTCGAGGAACAGGCAGACGGCCGCGCCCGCGTGAGCCAGCGCCAGGCCAGGGTCGAGCGCGGCCGCCTCCCGGAAGGCGTCGAGGGCGCCTCGGCCCCAGCCGAGGAGATCGCGTACTCCCTCGTCGTACCGGGCGAGCGCGGCGGCCGTGGCCGTCGTGGCCGGGAGCCCGTACGCGTCGGCGCTCATGATCCGTCGCGAGCCGGAACGGCGCGTGCCGGCATCCGGGTCCCGCCCGTCAGAGACCCGGGTCGTCCGGACGGCCGAGCCAGGCGCCGGCGACCAGGTTCCGCATCATCTGGACCGTCCCGCCGCCGATCGTGAACATGCGGGCGTCGCGCACCATGCGCTCGAGCGGGAGGTCGCGCGAGTAGCCGCTCGCCCCGAAGATCTGGAGGGCGTCGTTCGTGACCCGCACGGCGGTCTCGCTCGCGAGGGTCTTGGCCATGGCGGCCTCGATCATGTCGGGCAGGCCGTGCCCGGCGTTGGCCGCCGCGCGATAGATGAGCTGCCGCGCGGCCTCCACCTGGAGCGCCATGTCGGCGACCATCCAGCGGAGCCCCTGGAAGTGTCCGATCGGCCGGCCGAACTGCTGGCGCTCCCCGGCGTACCGGACGGCGGCCTCGAGCGCTCCCTGGGCGAGCCCGAGCGCAACCGTCGCGGCGCCGAGCCGCTGGCCGTTGTAGGCCGACATGAGGCGCTTGAAGCCGCCTGCGGGGAGGAGGAGGTTGTCGTCCGGAACGCGGCAACGGTCGAAGACGACCTCGCCCTCGGGGATGCCGCGCATGCCCATCGCCCGCTCGCGCCGTGTGACGGCCAGGCCCGGGGTGTCGGCCTCGACGATCAGCGCGCCGATCCCCGCCGATCCGGGGATGTCGTCGAATCGGCAGAGCACCACGTAGGTCTGCGAGACGCCCGCGCCCGTGATCCAGCGCTTCGTCCCCGTCAGCACCCACGCATCGCCGTCCCGCTCGGCCCGCGTCTCGAGCTCGGAGGCCGCCGAGCCCGCGCCGGGCTCGGTGATGGCAATGGCCGGCTTGTCCCCCCGGACGACGCGCGGCAGGTACTTCTGCTTCTGCGCCTCGGTGCCGTGGTGGACGATCGCGCCGACCGGACCCAGGTTCGAGTCGACGAGGAGGCGTCCGGTCACGCCGCAGGCTCGCGCGACCTGCTCGATCGCGAGGACCACGTCGAGGAGGGCGCGGCCCTGGCCGCCGTATGCGGCGGGAACGGTCATGCCCATGAGCCCTGCCTCGACGAGCTGCTTGACGTTCTCCCAGGGATACTCCTCGCGCTCGTCCCAGCGCGCCGCCCGCTCGCGGAACTCCTGGTCGGCGAGCGCGCGGGCGCGCGCTCGGATGCCCTCTTGCTCCGCGGTCAGCGGAAACCGCATCTCGTCCCCCTCGGGCGCCCCGGGCGCGCCCGTCGACAGGCGCGACTGTAGGGCCAGCCGGCGGTGGGGGTCAAGGCGGCGCCGCTCCGGGATCAGGGCGCGCGGCCCCCGGTCTCCGGCCGGAGTCACCCCGGTGCCGCGGGAACGCGGCGGCTTGCCGGCGCGTTCCAGAAATAGGACCGGGCGCGCCCAGACGCGCACCCGTCCGGCTGGAGGACACACATGAACGGACGATGGTCGACCTCGGCCACACTTGCGGCATGGGCCCTCGGCGCGGGGTTTGCCGCGCTCTTGCTCCTGGCCTCACCCTCGGGAGTGAGCGCCGACGGTGCCGGCGGCGGAGGCGGTGGTGGTGGCGGCGGGGGAGGGGGTGGCGGCGGCGCGGGGCCTTCCGAGATGCCCGCCAAGCCGGCGGATCCCGACTACACCGCCGGGGTGAAGGCGATCGACGCCGGCCAGTACGCGACCGCGATCCCCCTTCTCCAGAAGGCCATCGCGCGGGACGGCACCAACCCGGATGCCTACAACTGGCTGGCCTACGCCACGCGCCGGAACGGTGATCCGGCGGGATCGATCCCCATCTACCAGAAGGCGCTCGCCATCGATCCCAAGCATCGCGGCGCCCACGAGTACATCGGCGAGGCGTATCTCACGCTCGACAACCTGCCGAAGGCCAAGGAGCACCTCGGGCGTCTCGACAAGCTCTGCTTCTTCCCGTGCTCTCAGTACAAGGATCTCAAGAAGGCCGTCGAGGCTTACGAGTCGAGCGGGGGGCGGATCAAGCCGACCGCGTCGCGCTGAGCGAAGCCTCCTCCCGGAGCCGATCGCTCCGAGCCGGAGGGCGCCGGGCGGATCCGCGGGCGTCGCCGATGGTAGACTGCCGTCGGCCGCCTCGCGATCCGCCCGAGCGGCCCCGACGGAGCGCCGATGACCCAGCCGCCTGGCCGCCCCATGGTTCCGGAAGACCTCTTCCGGATCCGATTCGTCAGCGACCCCCAGCTCCACCCCGACGGGCGCCGCGTCGCCTTCGTCGTCACCGTGCTGTCCGAGGCGCGGGACGAGTACCTCTCCACCATCTGGGTCGTGGACGTGAGCGGCGGCGACGCGCGCCCGTTCACCCGGGGGCCGCGGCGCGACACGGCGCCTCGCTGGTCGCCCGACGGCCGGTGGCTTGCCTTCGTGTCCGAGCGGGAGAAGAAGGGGAAGGGCCAGCTCCACGTGATGCCGGCGGACGGGGGAGAGGCCGTGCGGCTGACGGACCTCCGGCCCGGCGTCACGAGTCCCGCCTGGTCCCCGGACGGCCGGTGGCTCGCCTTCGTCTCGCGAGTCGGCGGGTGGGAGGAGCCGACGGACGAGGAGGAGCGCGAGCGCTCCAAGCCGCCCCGGATCATCGACGTGCTCAAGTACAAGTCGAACGGCGTGGGCTTCGTCCACGACCGGCCGCAGCAGGTCTTCGTGGTCGCGCGGGACGGCGGTCCGGCCCGCCAGCTCACCGTCGGGACGTTCGACAATCACCATCCCGCGTGGGCGCCGGACGGCCAGCGCGTGGCGTTCGTGTCCGCCCGCCACGCGGACCGCGACGAGGACGGCGCGGCCGATGTCTTCACGGTGCCCGTCGAGGGAGGCGAGGCACGCCAGCTGACGCGGACCGAGGGACCTGTGTCGTGGCCGGTTTTCGCGCCGGACGGCCGGACGGTGGCGTACGTCGGGCACACCGACGCGCGTGGGGTCTCCCGCCACCACCGCCTGTACGTGGTTCCCGCCGACGGGGGCGTGCCGGCATGCCTGACCGCGAGCCTCGACCGGAACTGCGAGCCGATGATGGGCGCGGTGGGCCCCCAGTGGCTCGGCCAGTCGCTCGGGAGTCCGGATGCGCTGCTGTTCCAGGTCGAGGACGAGGGCAACGTGTCCCTCTACCGGGTCGCGGCGGCGGGCGGCGCCGCTCCGGGGCGCCTCATCGGCGGGACCCGCCAGGTGACCGCGTTCTCCGCAGCGGGAGACGGCGCCCTCATCGCCTTCACCGCCACGGACGACGCGTCGCCCGCGGAGGTCTTCGTGTGCCGGGCCGACGGGACCGGCGAGCGCCAGCTGACGGATCTGAACCGGGACTGGAACGCGGAAGTCGCGCGGGCGCGCCCGGAGCGCTTCCGGTTCGAGCGCGCAGGCTTCAGCGTCGACGGCTGGGTGATGCCGCCGTTCGGCCGGGAGGCGGGCCGGCGCTACCCGGTGCTCCTCAACATTCACGGCGGGCCCGCGAGCCAGTACGGCCACCGCTTCTTCGACGAGTTCCAGGTGTACGCGGGCGCGGGCTACGCCGTCGTCTACCTCAATCCTCGAGGCAGCCGGGGCTACGGCGAGGCGTTCGCGCGGGCGGTCGTGGGGGACTGGGGCGGCGGCGACTACGCCGACCTCATGGCCGGGCTCGACGAGGCGCTCGGCCGGTTCGACTATCTCGACGCGGGACGGCTCGGGGTGATGGGCGGAAGCTACGGCGGCTTCATGACGAGCTGGATCGTCGGCCACACCGACCGCTTCCGCGCCGCGTGCTCGGAGCGCGCCGTCAACGCCGCATGGAGCATGTACGGGACCAGTGACATCGGCTTCTGGTTCCAGGAGGCCCACGCGCTGGGACGGCCACCCTGGGAGGACCTCCGCTGGTACCTCGAGCGCTCCCCGCTCTCCTACGCGCGTGACATCCGCACCCCGCTCCTGATCGTGCACTCCGAGAGCGATCTCCGCTGCCCGATGGAGCAGGCGGAGCAGCTCTACGTGGCGCTCAAGAAGCTCAAGCGGACGGTTCGATTCGTGCGGTTCCCGGACGAAGACCACGAGCTCTCGCGCTCCGGGCGGCCGCGACACCGGCTCGCGCGGTTCCGGATCCTGCTGGAGTGGTTCGGAGAGCACCTGCCGCCGGGGCCGTCCTGAGGGGCGCGCCTACTCACACGGGTCTGCTACACTCGCGTTGTGAGCAAGTCCAAGATGTCTAGGTTGCGAACGAAGCGGCGCAAGGGTAGATCACCGGCTCCGTCGCGCACGCGGTCCGGTAGTGCCGCTACCGCCGCGACTGATGGCTTCGGCGTCGTCACCGTGTCGATGAGGACCAAGTCCGGCCTGGTCACCGTCATTCGCAGTAGTCGGACGGGCCGCTTCACCGTTGCAAAGTCGGCCAAAGTGATCGATAGGGGTGCGGAACGGTTCGCGAGCACCCTGAAGCGTCTCGCCACGAAGTAGCTGGGCGACCGACTGAAGCACTACCGGGTGTCCCTGCGCGACGTTCTCGATGCACATCAGCGTGCGTTGGAGACCGGAGGGGCACCGGGCATTCTCAGCGCGGACGCCATTCAGTCCGCGATCGGACGACCCTACTCGGGCTACCATCGTCACATCTCGAGCAAGGCCGCTGCGCTGACCCATTCGCTCGTCACCAATCATGGGTTCGTCGACGGAAACAAGCGGACCGCCCTCCTCGCAGTGCACCTCCTTGTCGAGAGAAGTGGTTGGACCTTCGTGCGAGGCACGGAGAGTCAGATTGACCGGATGCTTGTCGCCGTCGCGACAGGCGAACTGACTGTCGCCGAGATCGAGGACTGGTATCGCACCCGGCTGCGTCGCGTCCGACGCCACGGGCGGCGGACCCGTCGAGGGTCTTGATCCGGCTTGTCCTGGTGGGCGGCGGTCACGCCCACCTTCACGTCCTGGCCGATCTCGCCGCCCGGCCGCTGCCCGGCGCCGAGGTCACGCTCGTGTCGCCGTCGGCCTGGCACCACTACTCCGGCATGGCGCCGGGCTTCCTCCAGGGCGTGTACGCGGAGGCGGACCTGGCGATCGATCTCGCCTCGCTCGCCGCCCGCGCCGGGGTACGGCTCCTCGAGGCCATGGCCGAGCGGATCGACGCGAGCGGGCGCACCGTGGACGCGGGCGGGGCGCGGCTTCCCTTCGACGTCCTGTCGCTCGACGTGGGCGCCGCGCCGGCCGGGCTCGACGTCCCGGGTGTGCGGGAGCACGCGGTGACGGTCCGACCCATGCGACAGGCGGTCGCGCTCCGGGCGCGGATCGACGCGCTGGCGGCACCGGCCCGGCGCGGTCCCGTGCGCGTGAGCGTCGTGGGGGCCGGTGCCGGCGGCGTCGAGGTGGCGCTGGCCGTCCACCGGCGCATCCGGGAAGCCGGCTCGCGGCCAGAGATCACCCTCGTCGAAGCGGCGTCAGACGTCCTGCCGGACTACGAGGCGCCGGTGCGGCGGCGTGCGGCGGACATCCTCGCTCGGCGCGGCGTCGCCGCCACGCTGGGGAGCGCGGTGGGCCGGGTGGACGGGAACGCCATCGAGCTCACGAACGGGACGCGCGCGGCCGCGGACCTGATCGTCTGGCTCGCCGGCGCCGCGGGTCCCGCCCTGCTCGCGGGCGCCGGGCTCCCGCTCGATCCCCGGGGCTTCCTGCGCGTCGACGCCACGCTTCGGGCCGCGAATGGCGCGCCCGTCTGGGGCGCGGGTGACTGCGCGACGCTCGCCGACTACCCGGCCACGCCGAAGGCGGGGGTGTACGCGGTCCGCCAGGGACCGGTGCTGGCGCGGAACCTGCGCGCGGCGCTGGGCGAGGGGAGACCCGCGACCTACGTCCCGCAGCGGACCTTCCTGTCGCTCCTCAACACCGCCGACGGGAAGGCTCTCCTCCGCTGGCACGGGATCGTCAGCCACTCGCGCTTCGCCTGGTGGCTCAAGGACCGCATCGACCGCCGTTTCGTCGACCGTTACCGCGCGCCCGCGTGAGTCCCTCTTGCGCGATCCCGGAGCGCGCCCTAGGGTGGACGCCTAGCTTCCGAGCGCCCCTGACGGAGGGAGGACGGCGAGCCATGGGACGTCGAGCGCTGTTCTGGTCCGGCGCCGTGCTGGTGGGGCTCATCGTTCAGCAGAGCGCGGTCCGGTGGTTCGGCGCCGACGCCAATCGCTGGCTCGGCGTGGCGCTCATCGTCGTGCTCCTGCTCTCGGTGCCGGCCGTGCTCCTGGGGAGCCGCGTGGAAGGGACCAGCCGATGGCGCCGGTGGCGCGAGGCGCGTCGGCGCGCCGTGAAGCACCACCGGAGCTGACCCGCCCCTCCCGCTCGACGCGCCGCCCGCCGGCACTCCGTAGTACCAGCGGTGCAGGCGGTCCGGCCCGACCCCGCAGAGGTAGAGGACGCGCAGCGTCCACATGAGGACGATCGTCCGCGCGACGCCGTTCTGCGCCCATCGCCGGGCCGAGGTCGTGACCCGCAGCCCCAGCGGAGCGAAGCGGCCGATGCGCTTCAGCCGGCGCGTCAGCTCGACGTCCTCCATGAGCGCGATCGCGGGGTAGCCGCCCAGGCGCTCGAACGCTGCGCGGCGGGCGAAGATCGCCTGGTCTCCCGTGCAGATGCCCGTCAGGCGCGAGCGGACGTTCATGAGCCGGGCGATCAGCCGGAATGCCGCCCCGGGTCGGTCGAAGCGGACGTCGAAGCGGCCGTAGGCGACCGAGGGGTCGGCGAGGGCGCGCTGGACGGCCTCGGCCGCCCCCGACGGCAGGCGCGTGTCGGCATGGAGGAAGAGGAGGATCTCGCCGGTCGCGCGGAGGGCACCCGCGTTCATCTGGCGCGCGCGGCCGCGGTCGCTGGACACGAGACCGACACCCGGGGCTCGCGCGGCGATCTCCACGCTTCCGTCCCGGCTCCCGCCGTCCGCGACGACCACCTCGACACCTGGGCAGTTCCGGGCGAGCTCCGCCAGCAGGGCCTCGAGCCGGTCGGCCTCGTCGAGAACGGGCACGACGATCGAGAGCCTCACGGCGCGGCCGGCTCAGCGGTCCGGAGCAAGGAGCTCCCTGGCCGCCGGGCTCTTCCGCTTGAGCCAGCGGGGCACGAGCGACCCTAGGACGATCAGGGTGGCCGCGGCGGCGAGGGTCCACGCGATCCGCGTGGGGCTGCCGCCGCCGGAGAGCGCGCCGCCCGCCAGGGTGAAGGCGACCGTGCCCGGCAGCATGCACACGGACGACACCCCGACGTACGTCCAGAAGGGGATCCGCGTCAGGCCGTACGCGAAGTTCTGGAGGTTGAACGGGAAGAGCGGGACGAGGCGCGTGACCATCAGGATGCGCCAGCCGTGGCGCTGGACGGCGGCGTCGATCCGCGCGACCCGGGGGCTCTGGGCCCGCCAGCGCTCGACGGTGTCCCGCGCGAGGTGCCGGGCGACCAGGAACGCAAGCGCGGCCGCGAGGGTGGCCGCGATCCACGTGTACACCGTGCCCCAGACCGGTCCGAACACGAGGCCGCCGAGGAGCGTCAGGGGGAGCGCGGGGACGAAGAGGAGCTCGGCCACCACGTAGCCCCCCACGTACAGGAGGGGCCCCCAGGCCCCGTACGTCTCGATCGCCGTCCTCAGGTGGGCCAGCCGCTCCGGCCGTACCCACTCGTAGAGCCCGAGGGCCCACGCGAGGCCGCCCGCCGCGAGCAGGCCGAGCGCGAGAAGGGCCAGCCGGCCGGAGCCCCCGGGGTGCGCCTCGCTCACCGCGCCCACCTGAGCCAGGCCCTGAGCGCCCCGCGCACGAAGGGCGTCAACCGCGTCCGCTGGTACTGATCGGCGACGTGGCGCACCGCCTCGGCCTGCGTGGGGTAGGGGTGGATCACGCCCGAGAGCCGGCCGAGCCCCACCCCGGCGACGATGGCCAGCGTCACCTCGCTGATCATCTCGCCGGCCCGCCGGGCGACGATGGTCGCGCCGACGATCCGGTCGGTCCCGCGCCGCACGTGCACCTTGACGAAGCCCTCCGTCTCGCCGTCGGTGATGGCGCGGTCCACGTCTTCGAGGCGGCGCACGAGCGTGTCGATCCCGAGCCCGCGCTCGCGCGCCTCGCGCTCGCTGAGCCCGACGTGCGCCACCTCGGGGTCCGTGTACGTGCACCACGGCATGACGAGCCGGCTCACCCGGCGCCGCCCGGCGAGCCCGAAGAGCGCATTCTGGACGACGATCCGCGCGGCGGCGCCGGCGGCGTGGGTGAACTTCCAGCCGAGGCACACGTCGCCGGCGGCGTAGATCCGGCGGTTCGTCGTCCGCAGGTGGTCGTCCACGACGATGCCCTCGCGCGCGTGGCGCACCCCTGCCTTCTCGAGCCCGAGCCCCTCGACGTTCGGCACGCGGCCGGTCGCGACGAGGATCTCGTCGGCCGCCACGGCGCCCTCCCGTCCGCTCTCCCGGTAGCGGAGGAGTTTCCGCGTCGTCTCGCGCGTGACGCTGGCGATCTCGGCGCCGAGGATCAGGCGGACGCCGTCCCGGAGGAGCGCCTGCCGGACGATCTCGGCGGCGTCCGCATCCTCGCGCGGCAGGAGCTGCGGCGCGTCGCTCAGGAGGGTCACCTCGACGCCGAGACGGCGGAGCGCCTGGGCCAGCTCGCACCCGATCGGGCCGCCGCCCACCACGGCCAGGTGGCCGGGCCGCTCGGTCAGCTCGAAGACGGTCTCGCTCGTGAGGAATCCCGTCTCGGCGAGACCGGGGATCGGCGGATGTCCGGGCCGCGCTCCGGTGGCGACGACGGCCCTCGTGAAGCGGAGGGTCTGGCCGGCGACGGCCAGCGTGTCGGGTCCGGTGAATGCCGCGTCGCCGAGGAAGACGTCGACGCCGAGCTCCCGACCGAAGCGCCAGGCCGAGTCGTGCGGGCTGATCTCAGCGCGGATCCGTCGCATCCGCTCCATGACGGCGCCGAAGTCGACCACCACCCCGCCGGGCACCTTCACGCCGAACGTTGCGGCCTCCCGGATCTCGCCGATGACGCGCGAGGAGCGGATCACGGCCTTCGAGGGGACGCAGCCCGTGACGAGGCAATCGCCGCCCATGAAGTGGCGCTCGACCAGGGCGACCCGGGCGCCGAGGCCGGCGGCGCCCGCCGCGCTCACGAGGCCCGCCGTGCCCGCGCCGACCACCACGAGGTTGTACCGCCGGGCCGGCTCCGGGTTCTGCCAGCCGGGCGGGTGGACCTGCTGGATCAGCGCGCGGTTGTGGGCGTCGTCCGGGAGCAGCCTCGGGGAATCGCTCACGTCGTCGCGCCGCCGCAGGAGCTCCCGGCGCCCGCCGTGCATCCGAAGCAGTGGCGCGCAGTGCGGATCCGGCGCGCCTCGAGCCAGGCGGGGTCGAGGTCCCGCACGTGGGGGCGCCGACCGGGAGGCGCCTCGACCGGGAGGTCGAGCATCTGGTTGAAGTCGCAGTCGTGGAGCGTCCCGTCCCAGCCGACCGAGATCGTGTTGCGACACATGAGCCCCGGGACCGCCGCGGGGTTGAAGGTCGCCAGCAGCCGCTCCATGTACTCCTGGAGGTTGCCGCTCTCGACGAGCCAGTCGAGGAAGCGATTGATCGGCATGTTGGTCAGCGTGAAGAGCCGGTCGAACGTGACGCCGTGGTGGCGGGCGAGCCCCGCCTTCCAGTCGCGCTCGAGCGAGGCCTGCGAGCCCGGCAGGAACGCTCCGGCCGGATTGCTGACGAGCGTCAGCCGGCGTCGGGGATCGCCCTGCCCGTAGCCCGCGGCGTTCAGCCGTCTCAGCGCGTCGATCGACCGGTCGAAGGTGCCTTCGCCCCGCTGGGCGTCGGTGTTCAGCCGGCGGTAGTGGGGGAGCGAGGACACGATCTCGACGCCGCGCGCCCCGAGCCACTCGGGCAGGTCGGCGCAGCGAGGGAGCAGGAGGATCGTGAGGTTGCACCGGTCCATCACGTGTCTTCCGCGCGCCACGGACTGGTCCACGAGGTAGCGGAAGTGAGGGTTCAGCTCGGGTGCCCCGCCGGTGATGTCGACCGTGTGCGCGGTCGTCCGGTCGAGGGCCGCGAGGCAGAGGTCGACCGTCTCGCGGTCCATGTTCTCCGCCACCCGATCCGGCCCGGCGTCGACGTGGCAGTGGCGGCAGGTCATGTTGCAGAGGCGGCCCACGTTGATCTGGAAGATCTCGAGCGGCGCCGGCCTGAGCGCGGCCCATCCACAGGCTCCGAGGGTTGCGTCGAAATCCCCGCCGGGGAGCGGCAGTGTCTCGAGGAGCCGGAGCTGAGCCGCGGTCGAGGCGAGCGGGGAGCCCCGGGCGCGGAGGCTTCGTGTTCCCTTGGGGCCCGCGGCCAGGGTCGCGAGGTCGGGGTCGGCGGCGGCGGCGCCCGTCCCAGGTGGCGTCACTCCGCCATCCCCGCGTGCCGCGCGTGCTCGAGCATCTGGACGCCGTGGACCAGCGAGGCGCCCCCCCGGATGGCCGAGGCCACGTGGACCGCTTCCGTCATCTGCTCGAGATCGGAGCCCTTCTCGAGACACGTCTTCGTGTACGCGTCGATGCAGTAGGGGCACTGGACGGCGTGGGCCACGCCCAGGGCGATCAGCGCCTTCTCGCGCTCGCTGAGGGCGCCCTCGGCGAAGACCGCGTTGTACCAGGCGAAGAACTTCTCGGCAAGGTCCGGGTTCCCCTGGGCGATGGTTCCGAACTTCCCGAGGTGCTCGGGCGTGTAGTAGCTCCCCATCGATGATCCCCTTGTGATCCGGGGTGACGCCGACGTCCATCGGGGCGCCCCCCTGGGCTGTCGCGATTCCGTTGCGTGCGCCGGCTCTCCAGCGGAGCCGCGCGTCAGGATTCTGCGCTCGTTGCGGCCGGCGGCCGCCAGGACGGAGGCGCGAGCCGGCGCCGCCCGTCGCTCGCGAGCCTCACCCCCGGGTCATCCGGGTCGAGATCGCGGTCCCACAGCTTGCAGGTCACCTGCTTGTGCCGCTGGTCCAGGCCCTCGCAGTAGTTCGTGAACTCGCAGCGGCGGACGAGGTGCCCGTAGCCCAGGCGGATCTTCCGGAACCAGTCCGGATCGGCCAGGGTCTGGCGTGCGGCCGCCACGATGTCCGCCTCCCCGCGGGCCAGGATGCCCTCCGCCTGGTCGAAGGTGGACACGCCGCCGCTCGTGACCACCGGGACCTGGTGCCCCGCCGCCCGGAGGCCGGCCCGGATGGCGGCCGCCAGCGGCACGTTGCGGCCGAACGGGCCTCGCGCGTCCGACATCACGGTCGGCATGCATTCATGGCCCGACTCCCCGGTGTAGGGGTAGACCGCCTCGCCGACCTTGGGCTGCCGGGCGTCCTCGAATCGGCCGCCCTTGGACACCGACAGGTAGTCCGCCCGACTCTCGGCGAAGCGAAGCCCGAACCAGATCGCGTCGTCGACGTCGTTGCCGCCCGCCACCACGTCGTGGCCGAGGTAGCGGATGCCCACCACGTAGTCGGCGCCGACCTTGTTCCGGACCGTGTGGAGCACCTCCAGCGGAAGCCGCGCCCGCTCCGGGCGCGCCCCGCCGTAGCCGTCAGTCCGCCGGTTCATCCGCGAGAGGAACGAGGCCATCGTGTAGGCGTGCGCGTAGTGAAGCTCGACGCCGTCGAAGCCCGCCTCGCGCGCCCGCTGCGCGGCCCCGGCGAAGAGGCCCGGCAGGACCCGCGGCAGGTCGCGGATGTGCGGCAGGTGGAGGTCGCCCACCCGCTCGCGGTAACCGTAATCGAGCGACTCCCGCTCGCGCGCGCTGAGGACGGCCTCGACGAGGGAGCGGCCGGCTCCGGCCAGGCGGGCCCGCACCTCGGCCTCCGGCGCCGCGGCCGCGTCCTGCCAGCGCGCGTCGTCGAGCGCCTCGGCCAGGCGGCGCCGGAGGTCGTCCCCGATCTCGAGATAGCGCGTGAAGAACGTCGCCGGCTCCGGCCGCCGCCGGACCGCGATGAAGTCGATGACCTGGATGAAGAGGCGCGTCCGCCCCTCGCTCCGCTCCCGCACCGTCTCGACGAGCCGCCGGAGCCCCGGGACGAAGCGGTCGCTGCCGATGCGGAGGAGCGGGCCGCTCGGCACGTCGCGGATGCCGGTTGCCTCCACGACCAGCACGCCGGGCTGGCCCTCGGCGAAGCGGCCGTACCACTCGAGCACCTCGGGGGTGACGTGGCCGTCCTCGGTCGCCCGCCAGGGGACCATCGCCGGCACCCACGTGCGGTCGGCCGCCAGGCAGTGGACGCCGAGACGGACCGGGGAGAACCAGCGGGCCTGCTCGGCCTCCTCGCGCGTCGGCCAGCGCGCCGGAGGGAGCGGGTGTCGGACGCGGAGCCGGGACGGCGTCGCGACGGCCACCTGGCCAGCTTACCGCGGCGCCGCGCCGGGCGGCCACCCGCGGCAGCCACCCGGCTGTCGCACCCGTCGCCGCGCCGCTCGGGCGCCAGCTGGGTGGGGTGACATTTCCCATGTGGCAACCGCAGCGGGCGCCCGTTGGTTGACCCTGAAACGGCGCGGGTGCTACGGTGCGATACTGTGCGCGTGAAATCGGCCCAGGCACGAGAGGTCCGAGGTCGCGACCGGGCGCGGCGCTGGCTCGACACGGCTGTGGCGGTCGCGGTGGTCCTGTTGACCGGCCTGAGCGGCGGCTGCGGGCGCGGCGCGAAGCCGGCGGGTGAGACGAAGGCGCCGCCGCCCGACTCTCCCGCCGCCCTGCGTCAGGAGGTGGACCGTCTCCGCGGCGATGTCGCCGAGCTCCGCACGCGGGTGGAGGATTCGCAGCGCGCCGGCACGGAGCACGCGGACCGCGTCGCGCAGGAGACCCGGGCGGAGTTCGACGCCGTCCAGAAGGCGATCGAGGCGTCGTCCCGTCACGACCTCCAGCGCCAGGTCGAGGTGCTCGACGCCCAGGCCCGGCGCATCGACCTCCTGGAGAGGCGAGCGACCGAGCTCGGCCAGACGCTGCGCCGGGTCGAGCTGAGTCTCGCGGGGATCGAGAGCCAGCTCGCCCGGGTCCTCGACCCTGCGTCGGCACCGGCGCCCGGGGCCCGAAGCGGATCGCCGGCGCGGTCGCCGGCCGCGTCACCGGCACCCCGCCCCGCCGAGGAGCCCACGCCGCCGGCCTCCGCGCCGGACAGCGCCGCGGCGGGGGCCGGCCTCACGCCGCCGGCGATGCTCGGGTCCTCGCGCAACCCCAGGAGCTCGACACCGCCCGCAGCGGCGGCGCCCGCCCCCCCGCGCGAGACCAAGGTCGACTCGACGGGCCCTCGCGTGGCCGACGCGCCCCCGGCCGGCGGAAGAAGACGGACGCGCCTCGCGCCACGCCCCCGGCTCGCCCGGCCCCCGACGACGCGGCGCGCGTCGCGAAGGCCGCTCCGCCTCCCGTCGAGCCGAAAGCGGCGGCCCCGGAGCGCCCGGCGGGCGCGACGCCGACGCGCCCCGCCAAGACCGGCACGGCGGCGACGGCGACCCTCCCCGCGCCGGGATCGTCCACCGCCCGCGCCCTCTTCGATCGCGCGATGGAGAACTGGAACAAGGGCGAGCAGGGACAGGCGGTGCTGGAGTTCGAGGAGCTCGTCCAGACGTTTCCGTCGGACCCGCTCGCCGCGTCGGCGCAGTTCCGGATCGGCGAGGCGTACTACGCGGCGCGCGACTTCGAGCGCGCCTCGCTCGAGTACCGGAAGGCCGTCGATCTCGCCCCGAAGGGGAAGGACACGCCCCAGGCCCTGCTCCGCCTCGGCCTCGCCTATCGCGCCCAGAAGCGCGAGTCCGACGCGCGGCAGGCCTGGAGCCAGCTCGTCCGTGACTTTCCGGAGAGCGACGCTACCGAGGAAGCGCGCCGGGCGCTCCGCGGGCGCTGACCGGCGCGCGCGGATCCGTTCCCCGAACCAGCAGAGGACGCGCCGAGGCCCATGGAGTCAGCGGACGACGTCCGAGCGAGTCTCGCCGTTGCCACGCTCGGGGACCTTCGCCCGCACGAAGCCACGTCCCCGGATGGTGAGTCCCGCGTGGCGGACCTCCTCGGGGCCGCGCGCGTCCTGTCGTGGCCGCTCGTCGTCGATGCCGGATCCGGGCTGATCCTGGACGGGAGCCATCGCGCCGTCGTCCTCGCGCGCGATTTCGGCGCGCGCTTCGCCGTGATCCAGCGGGTCGACCTCGACTCGCCCGAGGTTCGCATCGGAACCTGGTGCCGCGTGCTCGAGGGCGTGCCGGCGGCCGCCTTCGACGCCGCGCGCAGGGCGCTCGGGCTCGAGGCTGGCGCCGAGGGCGGGCTCCGCTGTCACTACGGCGATCGGGTCTACGGTCGGCCTGGACCCGAGGCGTCGGACGCCTACGCCCTGGCGAGCGAGGTCGAGCGACTCGTCTCACGGAACGGCCACCGGCGTCCGGCGCGTCTCGTCGAGGACGAGGCGGTCGCCGGGTGGCTGGGGGCGGCGGACGTCGTCGTCCTGCGTCCGCCGGCGCTCGACAAGCCGACCGTGCGCCGGCGGGCGGATGGGGCGCTCCTGCCGCCGAAGTCGACGCGCTTCCTCTTGCCGTACCGCGTGCTCGGGCTGGCCGTGCCGCTCGCCGCGCTCGCCGGACCGCTCGCGGCGCTCGTGGCCGAGGTCGAGCGCGAGCGGGCGCGCCCGCTCGCGTGCCTCGGTGGCGGGCTGGCCGTCGACCGTTGCTACCCCGAGCGGCTCTGGCAGTTCGCCGACCACCGCATCCCCGACGATCTCTTCGCTGACGAGGCGGGACGCCACGCGTACGCGGACGCGCTCGCGCGGGCGACTCTCCCGGATCCGGCGCGACCCGGCCAACGCCGCCAAGGCTGAACAAGGAGGTTCCCGTGGCCCAGACCAAGTTCCTGCTGGACGAGAAGGACCTGCCGAGCCGCTGGTACAACATCCAGGCGGACCTGCCGGCGCCGCTCCCGCCCGTGATCCACCCGGGCACGCTCCAGCCCATCGGTCCTCAGGACCTCGCCCCCCTGTTCCCGATGGAGATCATCAAGCAGGAGGTGAGCCAGGAGCGGTGGATCGACATCCCCGAGCCCGTGCGGGACGTCTACCGGCTCTGGCGGCCGACGCCGCTCTACCGTGCCCATCGCCTGGAGAAGGCGCTCGGGACGCCCGCGCGGATCTACTACAAGTGGGAGGGCGTCTCGCCCGCCGGGAGCCACAAGCCGAACACCGCGGTCGCCCAGGCCTACTACAACCACCAGGAAGGCGTCCGGCGCATCACGACGGAGACGGGCGCGGGGCAGTGGGGCTCGGCGCTGTCGTTCGCCTGCCAGATCTTCGGGATCGAGTGCAAGGTCTACATGGTGCGGGTCTCCTACGACCAGAAGCCGTACCGGCGCATCATGATGGAGGCGTGGGGCGGCAAGGTCGTGGCGAGCCCGTCTCGCGAGACGGCGGCCGGCCGCGCGGCGCTCACGAAGGATCCGCACTCGCCGGGAAGCCTCGGCATGGCGATCTCGGAGGCGGTCGAGGAGGCTGCCCAGCGGGAGGACACGAAGTACTCGCTCGGCTCCGTGCTGAACCACGTCCTGACGCACCAGACGGTCATCGGGCTGGAGGCCCAGCGGCAGTTCGAGATGGCGGGCGACCGCCCGGACATCCTCGTCGGCTGCATCGGGGGCGGCTCGAACTTCGGCGGGTTCACGTTCCCCTTCCTCCAGGACAAGCTGAGCGGGCGGCGGAAGGACCTTCGCGTCATCGCCGTCGAGCCCCACGCGGCCCCGAGCCTCACCAAGGGCGAGTACGTCTACGACTTCGGCGACACCGGGCAGATGACGCCGCTGGTCAAGATGTACACGCTCGGCCACTCCTTCATCCCGGCGCCGATCCACGCCGGCGGGCTCCGCTACCACGGCATGGCGCCCCTCGTGTGCGCGCTGTACGACCACAAGGTGATCGAGGCGGTGGCCGTCCACCAGAACCCCACCTTCGAGGCGGCGCTGACGTTCGCGCGGGCGGAGGGGTTCCTGCCGGCGCCCGAGGCGGCCCACGCGATCCGGGTCGTCATCGACGAGGCGCTGCGCTGCAAGGCCTCGGGCGACCGGAAGGTCATCGCGTTCAACTTCTGCGGCCACGGCCACTTCGACCTCTCCGCCTACGAGCGCTACATGACGGGCAAGCTCGAGGACTTCGAGTACCCCGCGGAGCAGGTGAAGGCGGCGCTGGCCGGGCTGCCGAAGGTCAAGGTCTGACCGCGTCGGCGCTGATGATGGACGCGCGGGTAGCTCTCGTCGTCCTCACGATGCTCGGCGTTCTCGCCGTGTCGCCTGCCCAGGTCGCAGCCTGCGGGGTCGGCGAGCAAGATCTACCGCCTCGGGATTCTCGCGCCGGGCTTTCAACCTCAAGCCGGCGACGTTGTCGGCCAGAACACTCTCGATCAGCATCCCGCCGGTCGGTGCTCGCGCGGCGCGGACCAGCTGATCGAATGACGCCAGGCTACCAGGCGTCGGTCGCTGAGCGGCACCCTCGCCGAGTCGATCTTGAGCGGACACATCCGTTGTCGCCGTATGACATGTGGCATGAGGTGAGGACAGTGACAAGGTACGATTCCGGATGCTACCTTGCCGATGCGCGCGTGGGCTCAAGACCCTCACGAGCGAGCTCAGGAGTACGTCAGGCTCGCGGCCGGCGCCGAGCGGTCGCCGGCTGACGCTGATCCGCGACGGCGTCGTGGCCGAGCTGCTGCGCGCCGGCGAGCGGCCGGAGCGCTCTGGGGGACGCCTGCTGGCCGAGGCGCGTGCGCGCGGCCGGGTCGCCCCCCGCTACTGGGTCGGCCGAGGGTGCCGCCTCGGAGGCCGATGGCGAAGCGGAGCGAGCTGCTGGCGGAGCTCGATGGGCCGCTCGCGATCGGTGATCGTACGCTGGACACGGTCGGCGGCCCTGGCGCAGCTCGACGCCGAGGATCGGATCCCGCCGAGGCCCTGTGGGCGAGCCGCTGATTCGCCGGCGCCCGTCGAGTACGACTCTGGGTTCGTGCCCTCGCGCCGTGACCTGGGCCGCTCTCAGGCGGCCGACCGGTGCTGGTGCGGCGACGCGTCGGCGCCGTTCCCGGGTCCGGCCCGGACGCTCGACGCCTTCCACCTCGCATCTCTCGAGTTCGCGGCAGCAATGGGCAGGCGTGGAGCTGGCGGCGTCGGCGATCGGCTCCGTACCGTCAGCCAGTGAGCGCGACCGGATCGCGACTCTGCTCCCTGTAGGCGCTCCAGCCCTCCGTCGGGCGTCCGCCAGTGATCGAGCGACCTCGGCCATCGTTTCGTGCTGCCGTAACTACGGCATGACGAAGGTGACGCGGACGACCGTGATCGATCGCTCACGCTGGATCTGCGGCACTTCGCGCGGCGTCACGATCCGGGGGCGCATGCCGCGTCTGATTCCTCGCGACCTGTGAGCACCGGATGGACTTCCGGCTGAGCGCGGAGCAGGAGGAGTTCCGGCGGGCCGTCGCCCGCTTCGTGGACGCCGAGGTGGCGCCGGTCGCCCACGAGCTCGACGAGGCGGGGGAGTTTCCCCGCGCGCTCTTCCGGCGCCTGGGCGAGCAGGGCTACCTCGCCCTTCGCTATCCCGAGGCCTACGGCGGGGCGGACGCGGACTTCGTGACCTACTGCCTCTTCGCCGAGGAGCTGGCCCGCGGGTCGATGTCGGTCGCCGCGCTCGCCGCGATGCAGAGCCTCATGGGGACGCACTTCATCTGGAAGTACGGGAGCGACGCGCTCCGCGAGCGCTACCTCGTCCCGGCGCTCCGGGGAGAGAAGGTCGCCACGTTCGCCCTGACGGAGCCGAACGCGGGCTCCGACATCGGCAACCTCGCCACCAGGGCCGAGCGCGTCGAGGGCGGCTGGCGTCTCAAGGGCACCAAGACCTGGGTCACGAACGCCCCCGTCGCCGACATGCTGACGGTCTGCGCGAAGACGTCCCCCGAGCGCGGGATGAAGCACATCGCGCTGTTCCTGGTCGACCGGCAGTTTCCCGGCGTGACGCTCGGCAAGAAGATCGAGAAGCTCGGCGTGCGGGCGTCGGCGACGGGCGAGATCATCCTCGACGACGTGGTCGTCCCCGACGAGCACCTCCTCGGCGGCGAGACCGGCGGCGTCGAGAAGGTGGGGGGCATCCTCTCGGAGATCCGGGTGATGACCGGGGCCCTCTCGGTCGGCCTCGGCCGTGCGGCCTACGACGCCGCGCTCCGCTACTCGAAGGAGCGCGTCACGTTCGGCAAGCCCATCGGCGAGCACCAGGCGGTGACCTTCCGGCTCGTCGACATGCTCACGCAGCTCCACGCGGCGAGCCTGCTCGTCTACCACGCGGCATGGTCCATCGACCAGGGGCGGCCGGTCACGCGGGAGGCCGCGATGACCAAGCTCTTCGCCTCCGAGGCCGCGAACCGGATCTGCGACGAGGCCTCCCGGATCTTCGCGTCCTACTCCTTCGCGACCGAGTACCCCATCGAGCGCTACTTCCGCGACGCCCGCTTCCTGCTCTGGGGCGGGGGGACGTCGGAGATCCTGCGGGTCATCATCGGGCGCGATCTCGACCGCCCCCCGAGCCTCGGATGACCTACGTCCCGCGCGGCCGGCACTTCGAGGAGTTCGCGACGGGCGAGACCTTCACGACGGCCGCGCGCACCGTGACCGAGGGGACCGTGGACCGCTTCGCCGGGCTCTCCGGCGGCATGGCCCGGTCGAGCCCGCTCCACTATGGCCTGATCGGTTGCGAGGACAGTGGCCAAGGGCGAGTGGTTCGAGGATGAGTCCCTCTGGGCCGACCTCTATCCATTCACGTTCACGGAGGAGCGTCTGCGCGCAGGGACGGACGAGGTCGCGAAGACCCTCGCCTTAGCGGACTCGACGCTCGAGCCGGAGGGGAAGGCGGCCCTGGACCTCTGCTGCGGGCCCGGCCGCCACAGCGTCCCGCTGGCTCAGCGTGGCTTGCGGGTTACCGGGGTCGACCGCGACCCGTTCCTCCTCGACCGGGCTCGCGAGCGGGCTCGGCTCGCCGGAGTGGAAGTGGAGCTGGTCGAGGCCGACATGCGGGACTTCCGGCGCCCGGATGCCTACGACCTCGCGCTCTCGCTCTTCACGTCGTTCGGGTACTTCGACTCGCGTGACGAGGATCTCAGGGTCCTCCGAAACGTGCGGGCGAGCCTCAGAGCCCACGGCGTCTTCGTGATCGACGTGATGGGCAAGGAGTGGCTCGCCCGCCACTTCCAGCCCACGCGGTCGAGATCGCTCTCTGACGGGACGCTGCTCATCGACCGCAACACCGTGGTGGACGACTGGACGCGGGTCGACAGTCAGGGGATCCTCTTCCGCGAGGGGCGGACTCGAACGTTCCGGTTGCGGCTTTCCGTGTACTCCGGTCTGGAGCTGAGGGACCGGCTCCTTCAGGCGGGCTTCGCCACGGTGGCGCTCTACGGCGATCTCGACGGCGCCCCGTACGACCTCGACGCGGCGCGGCTGGTCGCGGTGGCCCGGGCGGGGGCCTGACGGGAGGGGCGAATGCGGCTCGAGGGGCGCGTGGCGCTGTCACGGGGGCGGGGAGCGGCATCGGGGAGGCGACGGCCCGCCGGTTCGCCCGCGAGGGCGCGATCGTCGTCGTGAACGACGTCGACATCGAGCTGGCGCGGCCCATCGCGACCGAGCTCCAGAAGGCAGGGCGCGCGAGCGCTGTCCGTCGCGGCCGACGTGACGAAGCGGGCCGACGTGGAGGCGATGGTGAATCACGTGGTCGCCGAGCTCGGCCGTCTCGACGTGCTCGTCAACAACGCCGGGATCAACCGCGACGCGATGAGCCACAAGATGACCGAGGAGCAGTGGGACCAGGTCCTCACGGTCAACCTCAAGGGCACCTTCCTCTGCGCCCAGGCCGCGCTGACGCGGATGCGGGAGCGCGGATGGGGGCGTGTCATCAACACGTCGTCGATCGGGTCGCTCGGGAACATCGGCCAGGCCAACTACGCGGCCTCGAAGGCCGGGGTCATCGGCCTCACCCGCACCCTCGCGCTCGAGTACGCGAAGTTCGGGATCACCGTGAACTGCGTGGCGCCCGGGCCGGTCATGACGCGGATGCTGGCGGGCGTCCCGGAGGCGATCCGCGAGAAGATCGTCGCCAAGGTCCCGACCGGGCGCATCGCCCGGCCCGAGGAGATCGCCGGCGTCCACGCCTTCCTCGCCTCCGAGGACGCGGCGTACATCACGGGCCAGGTTCTCTTCGTCGACGGCGGCATGTCCGTCGGCGTCTGACCGGCCCGCGATGCCCGACGGCTCGACGGCGGCTCTCTTCGAGGCGATCCGCGCGGGGGACCTCGCGCGGGTGACGGAGCTCCTGGACGGGGATCCCGCCCTCGTCCGGGCCCGCGGCGCCAACGGCCAGACGCCCGCGCTCCTGGCCTGCTACCACCGCGTGCCGGCGGTCCTCGGCCTCCTGCGGGCCCGCGGCGCCGTGCTCGACGCGTTCGAGGCCGCCGCCGCCGGCGACGTCACCCGGCTTGCCGCGCTCCTCGGGGAAGCGCCGGAGCTCGTCTCCGCGCACGCGGGCGATGGCTGGACGCCGCTCCACCTCGCGGCTCACTTCGGCGAGACGCCGGCCGTCGCCCTGCTCCTCGCGCACGGCGGGGATCCGCGCGCTCGCTCCCGGAACCCGCTGGCCAACACGCCACTTCACGCGGGCCTGGCGGGCACCGCCGGGCTCGACCTGGTGGACCGCCTGCTCTCGGCGGGCGCGGAGGTGAACGCCGTGGACGGCGGAGGCTTCACGCCGCTCCACCTCGCGGCGAGCCGGGGGGAGCTCTCCCTGGTGACACGGCTCCTCCTGCGCGGGGCCGAGACGTCGATGCGGACCGCGGAGGGCCGGACCCCCGCCGATCTCGCCCGGGCGCGGGGCCACGAGCCGACGGCGCGGTTCCTCGAGACCTGGTGGGGCGAGCGGGCCCGGATCGTGGCGCGGCGAGTGCGCCAGCTGTCGCCGTGGACCACCCTCATCGAGAAGGACGTCGAGTTCGTTCCGGGCCGCGCGCCGGACACGTATCACGCGTTCGGGCCGTTCGACTGGGTCGTTGCCGTCGCGCGGACGCCCGACGGGCGCGTCGCGGTCGTCCGGCAGTTCCGGCCGGCGGTCGAGCAGTACACGTGGGAGCTGCCGTCCGGCCTGATCGATCCGGGCGAGGATCCGGAGACCGCGTGCCGCCGGGAGCTCCTGGAGGAGACGGGCCTCCGGGCCGAGCGCGTCACCTACCTCGGCGGGTTCCGCCCCGACACGGGTCGCCTCGAGCTCGTCCAGCACGTCTTCCGCGTCGAGGCATCCGGACCCCTGCCGGAGTTCGTCCCGGAGCCCGGGGTCGCCGTCGACTACGTCCGTCCCGAGGTCATCCTCGAGCTCATCCGCGCGGGGAGCTTCTCCCAGCTCCACCACATCGCCGCCTGGTTCCTGGCCGAGCCCAGAGTCTGCCTTCCCGCGCTGACGGTCGACGCCGCGCCTGCCCTCGTCCCCGGCGGTTGCGCCGGCGCGCAGGCCGCTTCAGCCGACGAACCGCCCGGTGCCGAACGCGAAGAGGAAGAGCAAGAGGAGGCCCAGCGAGAACAACCGCAGTGCCTCGCCCAGTGTTCCCCGCGGCCCGGTCAGTCCGGCCACGGCGAAGGCCGGCGTCACGGCCAGGAACTCCCGCCCTACGCTCTCCAAGGCGAAGAACACGCTGACCGCCACGGTCAGGCTCGCGTAGATCCCCGGCACGGTCCCCAAGCGGCGGAATACCTGCACGGTGAGCGCAACGAACACCACCGGCAGCAGGATTCGCATCGCATCGAGGAGGTGCGTGTAGGTGTGGAGGCGCACCAGCCGCGTCACGACCCAGTACGTCTCGCGTCCAGTACTTCGCCACGGTCCACCGGAACTCGACGTGCCAGCCGACGACGTGGGCCGTCCAGAACGCGAGAGGATCGCCGACCGTGGCCCAGAGGTAGGCCGCATAGGCGCCCAGACCCGCCAGAGGCAACAGCACGGCGATCAGGTCGCGTAGACGGAGATGGCGGTCCGCCCGCCAGTCCCGCCAGAGCCCCCAGGCCAGCGCAGGCGTGAGCAGGATGCCCATGGGACGCGTGGTCGCGGCCAGGGCACCCCAGAATCCCGCAGCCAGTCGCTGCCCGCGCGCGCTCGCGTCGAGCGCCAGCGTCGCGAGCAGGAAGAAAAGTGACTCTGCATAGATCGCGTGGAAGAAGAACGAGAAAGGATAGACGAGGAGCCACAGCACGGCCTGCTCCGCTGCGACGGGACCTGCTTCCGCTCGCACCCAGCGCCAGAGAGCCAGGATCGCACCCAGCGCTGCCAAGTTGGCAACGAGGAGTCCGGCGACGACGGCGTTGCCAGTGAGGAACGCCATCCCTTTGATCAGGAGCGGTAGCAGGGGGAAGAAGGCGACATTCGACGGTCCGTGCGGGTCGAACGAGTAGCCGCGCTCGACGATCGACAGATACCACGCGGCGTCCCACCCCACCCAGGGGACCAGCGAGAGGTTCTTGCCGAGCGCCGCGTCGGCGCGCGGCCCTGCCTGGAGCGGGTCCATTCGGATGGCGATGGCGCCCACCACGTATAGGAGGAGCCGCGTCAACAGAAACGCGCCCACGACCCGGACCAGCGCCTGCCGGTCGCCAGGCGACAGGCTCCACGTGCGGGAGGGACGGACCACATCCGGGGCCCCTTGGATCGGGATCTCCAGGGTCGGTGATATCGGCTTGGGGGACATGGGCCGGAAATACTAGCATGCACGATCACCCTCATCCAGTCGGACTCGCCACGACACTGCCGCTGTTGCCCCTCCTCGACCCTCGCGGGGGCACGCACCCTGGGGTAAGGTTGGGGCCAGCCGGCGCCGACGGCGTCCGGGAGGAGCACGGGCATGCGGAAGGTGGCCCTGGTCGGAGCGGGCATGACGCGCTTCGGCGTGCGGAAGGCGACGTATCGCGACCTCATCTGGGAGGCCGGGAAGGAGCTTCGACTCGGTCCCGGGCCTCCGGGTGCCGGCCGATCTCGAGGGGATCGTCGTGGGCTCGGTCATGCCGGAGCGCACGGCGTTCCAGAGCCACATCGCCTCCGCCCGCCGCCGAGGCGCTCGGGATCAAGCCGACCCGGCTCTCCGCCCGGACCGAGCACATGTGCGCCTCCGGCACCGTCGGGCTTCGGTACGCGTACGCCTTCATCGCGGCTGGCCTCGCGGATCTGGTCATGGTCCTGGGCGTGGAGAAAGCTGAACGTGCCGTCGCCGGACGAGGCCCTCTAACATGGGCAACGGGCGTCGATCGCGAGTGGGAGGCGGCCCACGGGCTGACCGCGCCGCCCTGCTTCGCCCTGGCGGCCCAGGCGCACATGGC
>CAVVOZ010000015.1:0-87483 GCA_963749975.1 uncultured Candidatus Rokubacteria bacterium
ACCGGCGGCGGCTCCACAGCTTCCTGCCCCCTGCGTCGTAGATGATCCTCATGGTCTGCCCGTCGTCGGTCATGCCATACCGTCCGACCCGCTTCCACTGACCGTTCTGACCCAGGATGTAGTACACGCCGTCCTCGGCGCGCCACCGACCCTGCTCCGTCGCTCCGCCGCCGCCCTCGTAGGACCAGCCCGATCCCCCCGCCACCGCGCGCCCCCTGCCATAGGCGTACGAGCCGTCGGCGCGGAAGACCAGGAACTCCTCGGATGCCATGGAAGCATCGCCGCTGGTGATCAGAGTCTGGCCGACCCAGGTTCCTACCAGGCGCATGTCGCGCGTTCCGGTCTCGACCGCGGGGCCCGGGCTGGGCGCCGGGACCTGCCCCGGCGGCGCCGCGGCGGTGCTCGTGTCGACGCGCTGGAGCCGCAACGGCACCGTCTGGGCCTTCTGCGAGAGCTTCAGGGCCAGCGTGTCCCCTTCGACCAGGGCCTCGAATTCACCGGTGTCGACAGGCGAGGACATCGTGCCGCGCGCGTACCGGCCCAGCGCGTTGCCCCGGAGGGCGATCGTGCTGCTGCCTGGCACGTCCAGGGTCCCGGTGAGCTGCCCGCCGGTGACCTCGATCCTCACGACCATCAGGCCCCGCTGTGTCTGTAGCGCGTAGGTGCCCGTGAGGTCGTCAGGAGGAAGCTGGGCGTGCGCGAGTGAGACGAAGAACCACCCGGCGAGGAGCATCAGCAGGCGCATGGTCACCTCCCGGCAGTCGCAGTGACTGCCCACCGGACCGCGTCGGCGCTAGCGCACCGCGGTGCCCGACCTGCCGTCGTCGGGCGCACCGGCGGTCGGCGCCGTCTTCGACCTGCGGCCGCCGGACCTGCGACCCTCGGGCCGCGCGGGCCCGGGGTCCACGGGTTGCTCGACGGTGAGCGTGATCAGCGTCCGGGCGTCGGGGCATCGGGCTGCCGAAGGCGATGCCGCCCTCGGGGGCACGGCGCTCGGGTCGAGCGCCAGCGGCGCCGAGAGCGGTCGGCCGCCTTCGTTCTCGAGCTGGGCGAAGTAGTAGAAACGGCTCGACGTGGGGGCCAGCGAGATCACGTCCGACCGTCGAACCAGACCGTCCTCGCCCTCCTCCAGACGCAGGCGCTCCGCTCCGCCCCCCCACACGCGAAGGTAGACGACCTCCTCCTCCCCGGGCAGCCGCGGTGCCCTCACGCCGAGCCGTCCGCACAGATAATAGCGGCCGCGGCCCTGCGTCTGCTTGAGGGCGTACCGGATGCGACCCCGACCCTCCTGGTCGCTGGCCGACGCCAGCCAGTCCCCGCGGCACGCGTTCAGCGACCCGGCGACGTCCGTGCGGCCGGCGAACGGCCGTCCCTCGCGCGCCCGCTCGTGATCCCGCACGCGGTCCAGCACGACCGCGGCCTCCTGACGGAGGGCTTCGATGGTGTCCAGCTGCGCGCTCTCCGTCTCGCGCCAGTTCGGGTTCGAACTGCGCATCTCGGGAGGAAAGTCCGAGCGCCATTCCCGGGAAGCGGAACAGAGCAGCGCCTGGCCGAGCATCCAGCGAACGTCGTCGAACGCCGGGTGCTCGGGCGCGAGCGTCTGGGCCGAGGCCAGCACGCCGAGGGCCTCGTGCGGCCGCGCCTGGCCGAGGAGCACCGAGCCCAAGCTCGCCAGCGCGACGGCCGCGGGAGGACGAAGGTGGGGCGGGACCGAAGCGGCCAGCTGCTTCTGCGCACCCTCCGAGCGATCGGACACGATCAGGCCAGTGGACGCGCCGTCGAGCTTGGCCTCGACCATCGCGACGGCGCGACGAGCGTTCCACTCCGCCTCCCGAGCGTGGGCCAACAGGGGCTCGCGAGGCAGGACCTTGTCGGCCGCCCCTTGGCGCCACTCCCAGAACACACGGGCGAACTGGATGAGCGCCGTCGCACTCGTCGGGTCACGCTTCAACGCCTCGCGGTACTCCTCGAGGGCGAGCTGGAAGAAGGTCGCCGCGACCTGCCCCGGCTCGGGCTGCGGGGTGGCTCCGGGCCCTGGCGGACTGGGTGCGTCCCCGGACCGCGCGCGGGCGAGATACCGGAGCCCCTGATCGAAGTAGGAATCGGCCAGGCCGAGGTGCGCCGCCGAGACGTTCTGCAGGGCCCGCATGAGCCGGTCGTCCCGGTAGATCGGGTCCAGGGCCAGTGTGGCCGTCGCTTCCCGACACCGGAGCACCGTGTCGTCCGGGAGGAGCGCGAGCGCGCGTCGATAGTACCGGAGCGCAGGCCGGGTGAAGCGTCCCACGAGGACGCTACGTGTCACCCGAGCGTCGGGCAGAAGGGTCGCGGGCACGACGGCGTCCGCCGAGCATTGCCACCCATCCACGTCGTGGCGAACGCCCGGCGGCCCGTGCTGCTCGAGCAGCAAGCCGATCGAGGCCAGGACGGACGCACGCGCGGTCCGGAGCCGAACGTCCTCCCACCGCGTGTCGAGGAGCGCGGTGTAGAAGCGGTCAGCCTGCTGGCAATTGAAGTAGGCCGCGTGGAGCAGCCGCGGCCCGGCTCCCGTCGGCCATATCCAGCGCAGCCATCCGGGGGCCGGGATCCGGCCCCCGGTCCCTGGCACCACGCTCGAACGCGTACCGGCAAAGCCCCGCCCACGACGCGGCACGGTCGAGCGTCCGAGGCGTCTTCCTCCGCCACGATCACGGATTGCCAAAGACCGCGGGCCTCCTCGAGCATGGCGTCGTGCAGCCCATCGGTGGGCTCCGCACCAGCTTCCGGAATCGCGCCGTCGCGATCGCTCGCTGACGAAGCGCTGGCAGTCGTGGTATCGCGCGCCGGCCGCATCCGACGCCCCGATCGCTCGGCGGGGCCGATCGACATCGCCAAGGATCGACTCTCGAGGCCGTACAGCACGGACGCGAGCGCGACACGCGCCGGCACGAATCCAGGGTTGGCCTTCAGGCTGGTCCGCAGCGCCTCGGCCGCCGCGAATGGCTGGCGGTCCTTCTGGAGCGCCAGGCCGAGCCGGTAGTGCGCGAGGGCGAACGCCGGATCCACCCCGATCGCGGCGCGGAAGCCTCGGATCGCCTGGGTGAGGGCGTCGGGGTCCTGCTCACCGCTCTGGACCGCGTAGCGCTGCCAGAACTCGAGCCCCTTCCGGAACTCGCTGAACGCCTCCCAGGAGCGCGTCATGCCCACGCTGGCCAGCGCCGGCTCGGCGCTCATGATCCGGAACGCCAGCTCCAGCGCCAGGTCCCTGAAGGCGCTGGCGGGCGCCAGGCGCCCCGGCGCCATGTGCTCCTGGAGAGCGCTCCGAGGACCGCAGCCGCGCCTGCCAGACCTCACCCGAGCTCGACCGGACGAGGACGGTGTAGCCCTGCGGATCCGCGAGGACACTCCCCTCGATGATCCGCACGCCGAGCAACCACCGGACCGGCTTGACGATGGGCGTCAGCACGAAGCCGAGCGGGATCTTGACCCCTACACCCAGGTCGAGGTCCGGAGCGCCCGGAGAGGAAGGGGTCGATGCTGCCGGAGCCTCCGGCGGCGATGGTCCGGAACTGGGCGCCTCGCAGCGGATCGGGGGGAAGGAGGAGGATCACGTCAGGCTGAAGATCCTGTGTGAGGGCCCCGAGGGTGTTGACGAGGTGATCGAACACCGCCTGGCCGATGGCCGCCTGCTGCTCCACCGCCGGCACCTCGCCGTCCTTCGACTTGACCACCGCGGCCTTGAACGGCTGGAGCAGCGTCTTGCCGCGATTGGGGATCTCGAAGAGCACGACGGCCGCGACCAGCAGGAAGGCGAGCTTCAGCAGGCCCTCCGGAAGCGGGCGAAAGCTGAGCAGGCGACTGGCCGCGCCGCGAAGAGCTTGGAGCGGCCGGGCGAGCCAGGCGCGCAGGGTCGACCACACCGTTCCCAGGCGGGACTGCTGGCTCGCGAGCGCGTCGTAGGCCGCGGGGAGCGTGTTGACCACGAACGCCCGCAGGGGGCCTTCGGCCGTCACCTCGGCAAGACACGTCCAGGCGACCGCGAGAACGATGAGCGCGGTGACGTTGGAGAAGCGGCCGATGTAGAAGATGTCGATGAGGGTCCCGGCGATCGTCGCGATCGCCAGCAGACCGAGCAGGCGCCCGTACGCCAGCGACACGCGCTCGCGTACCATCGTCAGCTCGTCTTCCCAGCCCTCGATCACGATCTGTTGCCACGCCTGCCCGGCAGCGAGACGGACTCGATGCGGCGCCGACGCAAGCCAGGACCAGGCGCCCCGAGCGCCCCCGGGCGTCGCTCGAACCAGCAGCACCAGAAGGGCGACGCTCAGCGCGACGCCGCCCCAGAAGACCCAGTCCCACAGACGCTCGGACGTCGGGTCGCCGAAGGAGGCCCGCCTCCGCGCCGACCACGAGAGGCCGAGGAGCAGGGCCGCGAAGGCGCCGACCCGCACTCGGTGGTCGTTCAGGCCCAGGATCGTGATCGCGCCGTCCAGGAAGCAGGCGCTGACCCACACGAGAAGCGGCGGCCACCAGAGATCGTAGGCGTAGATCCGGAACGCCTCCGTCTCATCCGGGTTCAGCGTCGTGATGCGCATCGTCGCCAGAAGACCGACACCCGCCCCGAGGGCGAGCAGGACGGCCAGCCGGCCCGGCCGCTCCGCTTTCAGGCGCTGGACATGCAGCCCCAGGCCGGCCGCGAACGGCCAGCCCGAGGACGAGGGAAGCCAGGCCGCGCCGGTGGCCGCGCGCCATCACCGCGTCGAACTCGGGGCTCAGGACGGCCTCGCCGAAGTGGAGCAGGACGAAGAGAACCGCGCTCAGCCCCGCGAGGAGCAAGGTGAGAGCTCCGAAGCGGCGCACGAACGGCGGGGCGCCTTGCCGGATCAGGCACCGGGTCCCCTGCACGAGAAGCGCGACCGTCGACAGGACGATGCCAGCGGTCATGGGGCTCATTGGACGCCTCCCCCTACTGCCCTTCCGCGGTGGCAGTGCCAGGTCATGAGGTCCGTGACGACGCGGGATCGGACCCCTGCGATCACGGACCCGTTTCGGATGGTGAACTGATGACCGCTTCTCGGCGCCCCGGCAGCCCGGGCCGACCACGAGAGACTCGGTGCGCGCGCCCCTACCCGCCACGCCAGCCCTCTCACCGACCTCGTCGAGCGCCGGTCCACGTGCCCCCGCCCACCGACGCCTCGCCATGGCCCCAGGTCCCGTCGAACTCCACGCCGCCCGGGCCCGTCCGCATCCGCCCGCGCCCGCGGCTGCCGCGCGACTGCCAGACGAAGAGCAGCGTGTCCCCCTCGACGATCCCCGAGATCTCGCCCTGGCCCACGCCGTAGCTGTAGACGCCGGTGACGCGATCGCCCTGCCGCCACAGGACGGTGCGGGCAGGCAACGCGCCGGTGCCGTCGCTCAGCCGACCGTCGAAGACTCCGTCGAACGACTGGCTTGCCGTCGAGATGCTGCTCAGAAGCTGCTTACCCGGCCCTTCTCGGCGAGCGGCATGTTGAGGAACAGGCGGTACCCGAGCCAGATGGCGAGCGCGCCCGACAGGGCGATGACGAGCCGCTCGAGATGTCTCGCCCCGATGCCGAGCAGCTGAGGCTCCAGCATGAGTGTCTCCCCTACCTGAAGGCTTCGTCGGCCTCGGCGCCCGGGCGCGGCTTCCAGTCCAGCGAGTAGTAGTCATCCCGGTCCCGCGCCCACGGATCGAAGACGTTGACGACGGGGGCCAGCTCCGGGCCGAGCTCCGGGATCGTCCGCAGGAGCACCCGCTTCAACGGGGAGACCTCCACCGCGCGCCCGCCCGGCGTTCCCCGCTCCATGACCTTGCCGTCCGGCCCGTTGTCGGTGACCCACCGGACGCCGAGATGGCCGTAGAACTCGGGCCGGAAGCTCGAGGTGAAGAAGCGGTCGCTGAACAGGCGGCGGGAGGCGTTCAGGATGAACACCTGGAGCTGTGTCTCGGAGATGGCGAAGCCGTGGGGCCGCGTGAACTCCGCGAGCCAGCCGACGACGGTGTCGACGTCCTCCACGTTGTCCACCCGGCTCCCGTCGGGGTGTCCCAGGCAGTCGTTGATCGGCGTGCCGTCGTCGTTGGTCTGGGCGGCCGTGATGGGCTTCGAGGCGTCACACCGGTGCTGCCCGTACACCTCGCGCAGGATCCCGACCAGCCGCTCCTGCTCGGTCCGCTCGGGCGCGCCGGCGGGCAGGCGGCGATCGACGAAGTCGTCGAAGCTCGTCAGCTGCCGGAGGCCGTACTGCCGGCGGAACTCGTTGAACCGCGGCACTCCTCGCTCGCGGTCCCGGATGAGGTCGAGGGCGGCCACGTCGACCTTGCCTGTCGGGCTCCCGGGGTGCGGCAGGTCGAGGTCCTGCAGGAACCGGGGGTGGTTCTGAAGGGTGAGGCGGCCGACGCGCTGGCGGCCCAGAGACAGGGCCCAGTTCGCGAGGCCGTGCTCCCGCATCGCCGGCGTCGCCCGGCCCCGGACGGTGTCCACCACGGGGATCCTGAGCCGGATGCGATCGGGATCCCTGGCCCACGTCCGGTACTCGATGAGATCCGGAATCATGGGATGCAGGCGGTACACGGTGACGAACTCCTCGGGGAAGTTGAACGGCGACCCGAAGTGGTTCGTCCCGCCGTTGACGTGGTCGGGATTCGCGAGACTCCAGAGGTCCGCCTTCCCCGCCCGGCCGTCGGCGTACACGTGGCTGCCGAGCCCGAAGATGCCCGGACCCGAGGCGAAGACCGAGTACCAGGCGGTCGCCTTCCCGGCATCCCGAGACCGGGCGAGCGCGCGGAGGACCTTCGCGAGCGCGGCCCGGGCGAGCGCATCGTCGGCGAGCAGACCCGACCAGTTGGCCTCGAGGGCCAGGCGCAAGGGCTCGTCGTAGAGGAGCTGGGGCGTCCACTCGATGGTGTGGATCTTGGCGATCTCCGCCGCGATCACGAGGCGCGCCACCTCGAACAGCTCGTCGTCCCCGACGTCGCGATAGCGCAGGATGCGGTCAGGCCGCTCGGGGTGGCGGAGCCCCGAGTCGCCGTCGGGGGTCGCCGCCGCCTGCCTCCGGAAGGCGTCCACGAAGAGGTTGTGCTCGCGCGCGAAGACGTTGTGGAACAGGCTGAGCCCGATGCTCCAGTTGTCGGGGAAGGCCGTCGCCTCCTGGCCGGCCCACAGGGGGTTGATCGGATCGCCGGCCTCGAAGACGGGCAGATAGCCCAGCCGATCTCCCGCCGCCACGCGCGCGCCGAGGACCAGCAGGCGCAGCTTGGCCGGGTCGTCCGGGTCGCGCTTGACGCGCGACCGGGACGCCTCGTCATGGCCGTAGAGCTGGGAGGCGTCCCACCACGCCGTCACGGTGTTGAGCGTGGTGCGGTAGGCGCGGGGGAGGCGGTCGCCGCCCGGCCCGGCGAACGTGGGTGGATCGGAGGCCTGGGCGAGCGCGGCGGCCGCGACCCGGTCCGCCGCGCGGCATCCGAGCCGGGCCGCGTCCGCGCCCGTCAGCGGCCGCTCGACGTCGTCGACCCGCGCCGTCCGGCACCCCATGGCGATCGTCTCGGGCGAGTTCCGTCCGTCGGTGAGGTGGGAGAACCAGTCGTGCGTCATGAACTGGATCCAGAACGCCGCCAGGACGTTGAGGGACGACGCCGTCTTGTAGTCGCAGCGCGCCGCGGCCGAGTAGCCGGGCAATCCGCGCCCCGCGTGGCACGTGTCGGGCGACGGCGACACCCGGCCGAGCAGCCGACGGCTGATCACCTGGGGGTCAGGCCGGAGCAGGCCGAGACGCGTGCCGTGACGGTTCCGGGCAAGCTCCGTGCGGCCGAGATCCGGGAAGGTCGCCTCGAACTCGACGTTCCGGGCGAACGGCATGCCCGTCGATCCCATGAGGGGGTTCCGGATGTCGTTGCAGATCCCCGTGAGCGTCCGGTGGCGCACCAGCTCGCCGGCGCAGAGCTGCTCGCCGGAGCCGCCCGCGGCGGCGAAGGACGGGTGATCCGGCGGCAGCCGCATCTCGGGCCAGATCCGGAGCGCGGGGCCAGCGGTGCCGCCGCGGCCGCGCACGTAGTCCGGATACGTGCCGCTGCTGTCGAAGAGGTTGAAGCGGAGCAGCTCGACGCGCTGGTACTCGAGATCGATGAGCGCTCCGTCGATCCCTCGCCGGTCCGGCCGGAGGAAGCGGAGTCCCCCGCCCGACGGAGACATCCGGCTGCCGCCGTCGCCCGTCGCCCAGTAGTGGGGCCAGTCCACCCAGGGGCCGGGCCGGAGCGCCACCGCCCGGGCGCCGCCGCGGCATCGGGCGCGATCCTCGCCGACCTTGCCGAGAAATCGCTGGGCGCGGTCTTCCGCGACCGGACGGAGCCCCGCCCACACGGTCCGGACGCAGGCCTCGAGATCGGCGGGAGTGTTGCCGCATCCAGCGACGAGCAGCCCCACGCCCAGGAAGAGCCCGCCCGCGTGCCGCCGCACGGTCACGCGCTCCCCCGTCGGCCGGGCCGGCGAGGCAGGCGAACGGACGCGCGGCGGGCATACAATGGGGCAACGGCCGGCTGGGCGACTCGTCGCAGACGGGAGAGAGCCGGATGCTCCTCAAGACGTTCCACGCTGCGGTCATCGAGCTCATGAAGCTGGAGCGGCGGATCGATCCGTTCTTCCGGCCGGCGCTCGACGCCCTCCTGCGGGAGCCGCTGGCGGCCCTCGCCCAGTTCCTGATCAACCTGAGGCGCCGAAACGAGGGGCTGGGGCTCGCGGAGGAACGGCTCCTGCCCGGCGAGGAGGCCTTCCTCGACTCCATCATCCGCGACATGGCCGCCTACATGCGCGCTCACTACGCGCCGGGCGAGTTCCAGCGCGCGGGGAACACCAAGACGCACGGGGTGGTGCGCGGTGAGTTCACCGTGCGGGACGACGTGCCCACGGAATGGCGCCGGGGCGTCTTCGCCGAGCCCCGGACCTTCCGGGCCTGGGTGCGGTTCGCCGGTCCCGGACCCGCCAGCCCGCCCGACATCGAGGAGGTGGGGGTCGTGAGCATCAGCGCCAAGCTGATGGGCGTGCCGGGACCGAAGCTCCTCGACGACGAGCGCTTCACCCAGGACTTCACCGGCATCAGCGCCCCCACCTTCACCACGCCGGACGTCCGGGAGAACGCGAAGCTGCAGGCAGCCAGCCTCAGGGGCACGCCCCTCTTCTACTTCATCAACCCGTTCGACTCGCATCTCCTGGACGGCGTGATGCAGGGACTGTGGGCCCGGACGCTGACCAGTCCGCTGGAGACCGCGTACTGGGGCTGCGTCCCCTACCTCCTCGGCGAGGGCCGGGCCATGCAGTACTCGTTCCGCCCCCGGCTGCGGACCCGAAGCCGGGTGCCGCGCCTGCCGCTCCGCCCCCCCGATCACTACCTCCGTCAGGCCATGGCGGCCACGCTCGCGCGGCAGGACGTCGAGTTCGACTTCCTCGTGCAGGTGCAGACCGACGCCCATCGCATGCCCGTCGAGAACGCGTCCGTGCGCTGGCCGGAGCGGCTGTCGCGGCCGGTGCCGGTCGCCACCCTCCGGCTCCCGCGGCAGACGTTCGACACGCCGGCGCAGCTCGCGTTCGCCCACAACCTGTCCTTCAACCCCTGGCACTGTGTCCCCGACCATCGCCCGCTCGGGAATCAGAACCGCGGGCGACGCCGCCTCTACGTCGAGCTGTCCCGGCTCCGGCAGTCGATGAACGCCACGCCGCACCGCGAGCCGACCGGAGACGAGGTGTTCGAGCCAGCCGAGCCACCCTCGGAATATCAGCCCCCGAAGCCGGTGAGGTAGCGCAGCGCGCGAAGGCCCGGCAGGAAGAAGTACGCCCCGCCCCTGACCGTGACGAACTGCGGGAGCCCGGTGATGCGGCGTCGCAGTCCGGAAGCCTGCGGGAGCGAGAAGGTGCTCGTGACGGGACACCCGGGAATGGGCTCCCGGCTTCCGACGAGCGGGTCGCTCTCCTCGGCGAGACCGCCGAACTTGCTGCCCATCATCCAGGCGCTCTGCACGAACTCGAACTGGCGTCCGATGTTGGCGTTGAGGGCGATGAAGTAGAGCCCGCACTCGCCGTCACCGACGCCGCCCTGCTGGCGCGCCGCCTCGACGGGCGGCACCGGACCGTACTCCCGCCCGCGCCGCAAGATCCGGTGGAAGCGGGTGGAGGCGATCGCGTCCTCCCGGAAGCTCTTCCGGCCGAAGCCGAGCGTCCGGATCAGGCGGCCGACGAGACCGGCGGGGCCGCCCGGGAGGTCGGCGTTCCGCGGGTTGGCGCGCCGGATGTGGGCGCCGAGCGGGCATCGCGTGCCGTGGACGTCGGAGTCGAACGTGAACTGGTTGTAGCGCACCTCGTCAGGGTCGCGCGGGTCGACGCCGGGAATCGGGCGGCCGCCGACCTCGAGGAGCGGATCGCCCGTCTGCGCCCGCCCCACCATCGCCTCGGCCAGCACGCGCCCCGCCTCCGGGTCTCCGTTCGCCTGGCGCTGCAGGAACTGCCAGAAGCCCTGAACGTCCTGGCGCAGCTGGCGGACGACGAGGTAGCTCCCGTTGCGGCCCAGATCGCGCAGCTCGGGAGCGTCGTCGGCCGGGGGGAGCCCGGCTCCGCGATCGTCCTGCCGGTCGACCAGCGGGCGGTCGGTGTACTTCCCGTACTCGTTCGGGTAGCCGAGCAGGATCTCGCCGAGCGACAGGACGTTGCCGTACTCCAGCAGGTCACGGCCGTCGATGACCCGGCTCCGCTCCCAGTCCAGCACCGGCTGGCTGATGCCGTCGACGAACCCGAACGGCTCCACGCCGTCCAGCAGCGCCGGGAGCGGACTGGGGAGCACCTGGAACGCGGCGTGCCAGGGATCGCGCGTGACCGCTCCGGTCCACGGCTCGAGCTGTCCCGGCTCGGCATAGAGCAGGACCAGCAGATGGGGAACGTTGCCCGGTCCGCCCCACTGCCAGCCGGACGGGCTGCTGGCGCCGACATCACCCAGCCGGCGGGAGCGACTCTCCTCGCCCGCCATGCCCGAGAGGAACTCGGCGGAAAAGCCCTGGAGAATCCCGGCCGGCACCCCCAGCGCCTGGAGCCCCTCGCGCGTGAACGCCACCTGGAGCGCCGTCGCGGGCCGGGGCACCGTCCGGGTCGCCGTCGTGATCGGCGCCGCGCGCAGCCACGCACGGGCCGCGCCGGGATCCACCACCCGGAGGAGGAGAAAGCGCGCCTCGGTCATGTGCGCGTAGCCGTAGCGCACGAGTCCCTGCACGTCGTCATGGTCGACCGCGGAGGACGTCATCGTCGGGCCTCCATCAGAGCAGCCGCAGCCACTCGCGCGCCTCCGCGTCCGTCATCGTCGGCCGCTCCAGGCCGGCGCGGATGTGGCCGTTCCGCTCCAGCTCGACAGCCGTGAGGCCGGGATGCGCGTTGTACCAGACCTCCGTCGGCAGCTCGTGCCGGCGGATGAAGTACTTGAACTTCTGCTCGTCCTTGGCGCCGTCGAGCACGAGCCACCGCGTGCGCGGGTAACCCACGCCGTTGGTGAACACGACGTTCAGGCCGAACGCGACCTTGTTGATGAAGTCGTCCATGTAGCTTTCCAGGCTGCCGTCGTAGTTGCTGGCGAACAGGAGCCGCTGCTTGTCGTCCAGGAAGGTCCAGCGGGCGAAGTGGATGGTGCTGACGCGCGCGAGGAATCCCCGCGTGTAGATGTGGCGGGTCGTGTAGGCCACGATCCAGAGCACGAAGACCAGGGTCGTCCGGCGAAACCAGCCGGGCTTCAGGGTGCCCATGGCGCTGAACTGGTTGGTGACGTCGTGGTCCTCCAGCTCGGCGAGGCGCCTCACGTGCTCGGCGTCCGGCCGTGGCGCGATCTCCGGGTCCGACCGCTCCCGCCGGCGAAGCAGGATCGCGAAGACCGGCAAGTACAGGAGCAGGAGCGGCGAGGCGAGGAGCAGGACGATCGGCACGCCGACCAGATGCAGGAGCTTCCGGAGCCGCCACCCGAGCGGGGTCGGCTCGGGCGGCGTCAGGGTGAGGCGCCCGGCCTGGCGCTCCCGAGCGACGAAGGCGCGCAGATCGTCGCAGACCTGCGCCGGCGCCCGGGTGACCGAGGGCTCGAGCGTTCGCATCGAGATACGCCTCGAGAGCCTGCCGCAGCGCGCTCTCCTCCCGGATCTGCCGCACCGTCCGCCCCACCCAGTTCACGTAGTGCGTGGCCGCCGGCTGATCGTGCGCCGTCATCCACTCGAGCAGGTCGCCACGCGCGGGGAATCCCCGGCAGTGCGCGAAGATCCGGCGAAGCCCCGGCCCGGCGCGCTGGGCGAGGTCGGCGAGGAAGTCCTTCGCCGGCCCGTCGCAATCCCCCACGAAGGCCAGGGACAGGGGATGGCGGGGCGGGGTCACTCCGTGCGCGGCGATGTCGCCTACCGTCCGGTCCTCGAGCACGACGAAGCGCGCGAAGTGCAGCCGCTCGAATCGCCCGAACGGGACGAGATCGTTCTCCGGATCGACCACGCCCGGACGCCGGTTCATGGAGGCGAGCAGGGCTCGCAGGTCGTCCTGGCGCCCCGTCTCGAGCGCCGCCACCACCGCGAAGCTGGATTGCGGCGTCACGGGTCGATCAGAACCTCAGGGCAAAGTCCATGAGGCGCTTGTGGCTCCAGTAGACCTTGCCCAGGTAGAGGCCGGGGCCGATCTGGCGAATCTCGTCGCGAATCCACTGCGCGACCAGCGAGGTGTCCGAGTAGTCGAGGACGATGCACTCCTTGCCGTCCAGCCAGCTCGGCGCCTTGTAGATCCGGGCGATGATGGCGTTGAGCCCGAACGGCAGGATCCGGTTCTTGAGCAGACCCTTCTTCCCATCGAAGACCTTGCCCTGCCACGCGAAGTGATTGATGAGCGTGGCGAGATCCGCGCCGTAGGTCGTGCCCGGGGCGACGATCGCGGTGCCCTGCGCCTCGCCGTCGGGAATGTCACCCGCCGGACTCTTGGTGAACAGGTCGTCGAGCTCCTTCTGGGACATCGTCAGGAGCTGGGGCACGTCGTACGCCATGTCAGTAGCCTCCTCTCGGACTGGGGAACCGGTGACGGGTCATCAGTGACCCGCCGCGGTGAGGATGTCGTCGGCCGCCTTCTCGGCGACCATGTAGACCGCGCTGACGGGAAAGAAGCCCGGGATCCGGGGGAAGACCGAGGCGTCGACCACGCGCAGGCCGCGGGTGCCGTGCACGCGGAAGTCGGCGGTCAGCACCCCGCCGCGCTCCCGCGGTCCGATCGCGCACGAGCAGGACGCGTGATGGCCCCAGGCGTGGGCGCGCACGAAGTCGCGAAGCTCGGCATCGGACCGCACGTGCTCGCCGGGCCGCTCCTCCTCGGCGATGAGCCCGTCCCGCCGGAGCCCGGCATTGATGCGCCGGACGAGCTTGATGCCCGCGACGACCGAGTCCAGATCCTCGCCCGCCGGGTCGCTGCCCTCCTCGAAGTAGCGGAAGTTGACGTGCGGCGGCTCCTGCGGGTCGGGCGAGCGGAGGGTCACCTCCCCCGCGCGGTTGCCGGTGTGGCCCTTGAGGATCGCCCACGTGAGGTAGTCGAGGCGCTCCGCGATGGGCTTGGAGTACCCGGGGAAGTAGCCCTCGAACTTCGCCAGCAGGCCGAAGCAGTAGAGGTCCGGGAGGATGCGCTCCGGCGCCGAGCGCGCGCTCACCCCGAGGATCGCGCCGTTGCTCGCGTACACGCCTCGCCGCCGGGTCGCCCACTCCCGGTGCTGAGGATCGCCCCGCGCGAACCGGGCCCCTTCGAGGACCTTCCAGTGCTCGAAGGCCATCCGGCTGACCACGCCGATCTCGTAGCGGTCCTGGAGGTTCCGGCCCACGCCGGGGAGCTCCACGCGAACCCCGATGCCGTGGCGCTCCAGTCCCTCGCGCGGCCCGATCCCGGAGAGCATCAGGAGCTGCGGCGTGTTGAAGGCCCCGCCGGCCAGGATGACCTCCATCGAGGCGCGGATCTCCCGGCGCTCGCCGGCGGCGCCGCTGGGGTGGCGGTGCGCCCGGTAGAGCCGCTCACCGGAGAGGTACTCCACGCCGACCGCCCGGTTCTCCGCGTCGAGCAGCACGCGGGTCGCGAGCGCGTCGAGCTCGACGCGCAGGCGGTCCGGATGCCGCCGGGCGACGTCGAGGACCCGCTCCCGCGACCCCGTCCGCGCGTGGTCGCGCGTGGTGAGAGGAAGGTAGCCGATGCCCACGGCGTTCTGTCGCACCAGGCGCCAGTCGTTCGGATCGGCCTTGCCCTGGAGCAGCCACCACAGGCGGGTGATCGGCGGCGCGACCTCGCGAATCGCCCGGCGTGCGGACTTCTTCATCACCTTGGCCAGCGCCCGGTCGCGGAAGATGGGCCGGATGTCCGCCCGCTGCGTGTGGAGCCAGCCCGCCCAGCCGTGGTGCGTGGGATCGAGACCGAGCTTGGCAAGCCAGCGGTACACGGGGCGATGCCGGCAGTTCTCCAGCCGCTGGAAGTACCGGCGCATGTTCCGGGCGCTCCACGAGCGGTCACCGGTGAGCGCGGCGATGCCGTCCCAGTCGGCATCGTGAGGGTAGAGGAAGATCAGCGCGTTGTGCGCGGTGCAGCCGCCCAGGGTCGCCGCGCGCGGATACAGCACCCCGTCGACCTTCCGGTGGTCCCAGGTCTCCCGGTACTTCGGGTCCTCACGCTGCCGCGCATCGCTCTCGTAGTGCCGGACGAAGAAGTTCCACGCCAGCGCGTCGTTCTCGGAGGCGAAGGCGTGAAAGGCCGGAACGTCGTAGGTGTCGGGGAGACGGTTGCCATCCGGATCGGTGGGATCCCCTCCGACCAGCCGGCGCGGGTCGCCGCCGGCCTCGAGCAGCACGACGGTGCGCCCGGACTCGGCCAGCCGGGCGGCCAAGGTCCCGCCGCCGGCGCCCGAGCCGACCACGACGTACTCGCAATCCGCGGAGCGGGAAGCCCTCGGGTCCATGCGGCTGGGGCCGCCCTAGAAGGTCTTGAGGAACTCGATCAAGGCGCGCTTGTCCTCGTCGCTCAGTCCGGGTTCTTCCTTGAACGCGCTCGTCCCGAAGTAGTGGCCGCGGTCGACCACGAAGTCCGGGCACTTGCTCATGGAGAGCAGCCGGGGCGCCAGCGGCGCGAAGGCCCGGCGCGCCTCCTCGTCGCTCGCCGAGTCACCGACCTTCTTCAGGTCCCGCAGGAGCTCGTGCAATATGGGGAGCAGCTTCCGCACGTGCTCGGCGCGCCCGGCCAGGTCGGCGCCGTCCGGCATCAGGTCGAGGTTGGCCATCAGGTTCACCGGCGTGCCCGCTGGAATGGGGCCGATCTTGACGCCGCCCGCCCCGAAGAGCCAGGGAGCGTACCGATTGAGCGGGCCGAGCAACGGCTGGAGCTCGTCCGGGAGGTAGCCCGCCGCCACCCGGAGCTCGCTCCGCTCGGTCGTCCGGTCGATGATTCCGGGCACCTTGTCTCCGAGCACCGGGTCCCGGGGCCGCCGCTCCGGCCAGAGCAGCTTCTCGATGGAGTCCTGGAACGACCGCATGCGCGCCTCGACCGAGGGACTCCACTCGAACTTCCCCAGGCTGTTGTTCTGGAGGAAGGGCGCCGTCGACCAGACGCTGACGAGCGAGGCCGGACGCGTGTAGCCACGGCCTCCGGCGGGCATCTGATACGGCCGCGGCTGGCCGGTGAACGGATCGTGCACCGTGATGGTCCCGACCGACGGGAGGTCCTTGTACGACTGGGACGAGAAGTTGTCCCAGATGTTGCCGGCGATCGCGTTGGTCGCCAGCGGACTGCAGGCGTTCGTCTCGAGCAGCGTGACGGGCACGCGGAGCTCGGTGGACAGGTAGTTACCGTCGAGGAAGTTGTCGGCGAGCACGATCTGCCGCATCTTCTGCTTGTACTCGTCGGTCTTGGTCCACTCCCAGTACCGAGTCCAGCAGGCGAGATAGCCGGACCCGGCGCAGCCGCCGGGGTCGACGGCGACCGCCGGCTCGGGCGCCTTGCTCGAGTGGCAGCGGGCGCACCGCTCGGCGAACGCGACCTTGCCGCGCCGGAGCAGGGCCTGGTCCTTGGTCAGATAGGCGGCGCCGCCGGGAGCGTCCTTCAGACGGTGGGGCACCGCCGTCCTGAGGAAGAAGAGCGCCATGCTGGGCGTCTGAGCCTCGGTGGCGAGCCAGTAGGTCGGAGTTCTTCCGGGCGACCCCGATCTCGATCGGCGAGATCGGCTTCCCGCCGACGAGGGGCTTGAAGTGCAGCAGCCACTCCTCGCTGAAGAGACCGATGTTCAGGTACACGCGATTGAGGGCCCCCAGGGCGCCCACCGAGTCCGAGCCGTCCTTCAGGACCCGCGGGGTCCAGACGGTGTCCGGCTTCTCGAAGAACTCCGTCAGCGGCCCGTCCTTGACGTAGTCGTTGAACTGGCTGTTGTTCAGGCCCCCGCCCGCGAGCTTCTCCTTCCCCCAGCGCTTGCCGACCTGGAGGCGCGGGCCCAGCTGATAGACCGCGTTCATGGTGCGCGGGTTGTTGATGTAGTCGGTCGACACGAGGGAGGTGTCGAGGGCGCCGGGCCGGGACGTGTGGAGCAGCTGATACATGTAGTTCCTTCGATCGTTCCTCCAGCTGAAGATGCGGTCGACCCAGAAGTACTGGGCGCCGACGTTGGAGGCGAGGTTCTCCCACTTGGGGTTCTCCGGATCGGCGGGCGGCTTGGTGGGGCTCGGCCCGACGTGGCAGAACGCGCACGACATGCCGACGCGGTACGGCCGCACCAGGTCCTTCGAGTCGTAGTACTTCTCGTCGGTGTAGTAGCGCACCGGGTCCCAGTTCTTGGCCGCCGCCTCGTCGAAGTCGGGATTCGGGAACAGCCGGAGGCCGACGATCCCCGACGCGTACCCGTAGTAGGAGCCGACCGGCACGTTCGCGCCCCGCGCCCCGATCCGGACACCCGGATACCTCTGCTCGTTCTCGAAGGGATCGGGCGGACAGTCGGCGCGTCTCTTGTCGAGCCACAGGCCGTAGCGCTTGGGGTCCGGGCCCGTCGGCTTGTCGAAGCAGGGCTCGTTGACCAGGCCGAGATACACCCAGCGCTTGTTCCGGTCGAGGTGCTCCATGCTCTTGTCCGGGTGGGACGAGACGATCTTGAGGAGGTCGAAGAGGCCGAAGCTGGAGACGGTGATCCCGTCCCAGAAGCGGTCGTTCCCGCCCGTCCACACGATCCAGGTGTTGCGCCCCTGGATCTCCTCCCGGGTCAGGCTGCCGCCGCCGTCCATGTCGTGAAAGTAGTCCTCGGCGGCGGCCGGAAACGAGGCGGCCGTCCGCCCCGCCCGGCTGGCCTCGTCGAGGACCTCGCCCGGTCGTGGCCCGCCCTTCCCGCACCCGGCGAGGAGAAGCGTGACGCACAGGGACAGCAGGACTCGGCGCCTGCGTACGCCGCGGTCGGCCATGTGGGTCTCCTTGTCCATCCGCTTGTCCATCAGGCGGGCGCCGCGCCCGAGCGAGGCGCGGCAATCCGCCGGAGCACGGCCACGGCCCGCGAGGCGTCCCCGTACACGGCCGTCACCCGCTCGAGCCCGCGGTCCAGGAGGACCCCGAGGTCGGGATTGCCCGGATCCAGCGCTCGGAAGAGCGCGTCGAGGTCCTTCTCGTCGAGGTCGATGCCCTGGGTCCGCGCGTAGACGAGCACGGCGAGCCGAAGCGTCTGGTTCTCGGGCCCGATGAGCGCCCCGATCGTCTCGACGAGCACGCCCGGGGTCGCCCGGCCGAGGAGCACGTGTAGCGTGTTGGTGAGAATCCGTCGGCGGCCGTCCAGCTTGCCATCGTGCAGGTCCACGATCACGTCCCGGAGGGTGCGAGGGGCGTCGTCCTTGAGGTCCGCCCGGATCGCTTCCGCCACCTCGCGCGGCAGATCGGGAAGGGCCAGCGCGTCCCGCGTCAGCGCCAATGGAAGCCGCGGCACGAGCAGGAGCACCGCGCGAAGCCCGGTGGCGACGTCCACGATCACCTCGCCGGTGGTCAGGAGCTGGATCACCTCCCGGACCTCCGACACCCGGATCGGGACTCCGCGCAGGCGGCCGATCTCGTCCAGCGCGCGCTCGATCGTGGCGGGGGTGATCGCCTCCGCGACGAGCGGCTGCCGCGGGCGATCGCGGGCGCCCACGGCCAGGAGCGCGATCAGCCCGGGCAGGGTGAAGCGCCCGTCCGCCGTCCCCTCGGTCACGTCCGCCGCGGGCACGCCGAGACGATGAACGAAGGCGTCGGTCCGCCGGTTGACCTGACCCAGAAGCTCCCGCGTTCCGTTCATGGTCGCCTCCACGCCCGCTGGGCGCGCTGGGCCGCTCTGGGCGATCTGGCCGATCTGACCCGATCCGATCCGGTGGCCACGGCGGGACCGCGCCACGGCCCGCCTCACACGCCCAGTTCGCTCAGGAAGACGTGCTGGGCGGCCTTGCGGGCCGCCGTGCCGGCGAACGTGCCGGCCGCGGCCGCGATCAGCGGGTTCGACTGGAAGGTGGAGACCCCGAGCGTCGCCTGCTCCACGGCGCTCATCGCCTGCGACTCGGCGACGCCCGACACGCCCCGGAGCCAGCGCATCAGCTTGTCCTGATGGTCGCGGGCCTTCGCGCAGGCGGCCGTGACCCGGCGCCCGAGACCGTCATAGCGCATGTCGTCGACGGCCTCGACGAGCAGGCGCACGAGGTCGCGCACGTAGCGCTCGCCGGTTCTCGGGGTCACCGCGGTCCGCAGGTCGGCCAGCCCCTGCAAGTCCAGCCCCGCGAGCTGGACGGGCGACGTGATCCGTGTGCCGTCCACCGCCGAGAACCCGTTCCCGAAGAAGTACTGAAGGTAGGCCTCCCGCACCGCGTCGGGGACCCGCCTGTCCGCGAGATTCCGCAGCGTCGTCACGAACGAGAGCACGATCCCCAGGTTTCCCCCGACGAGCCGGGCGACGCCGCCGAGAGCCGGCCGGACGATCTCGGTACCCAGGTCGCCTCCGACGGCGAGGATCGCGGACGGCGACCGGGCGTCGAGCAGCCGGCCGATGACGTCGCGAGAGCGGTCGAACACGCCCGGGAGCCGATCCAGGAGGCTCTTGTCGTCCAGGAGGTCCAGCAGGTCGAGCTGGTGAAAGCCCGCAAGGACGTCCAGGAGCTCCATGTCCGGCGCTTCCGAGGAGCCCCGGAGCAGCCGCCAGAGAGGGCTGTCCTCTCCCTTCGTCCCCGAGGCGCTCACTCGTCTCCGGGCTTCCGTCTCGAGCGCCTCCCCGACCCGCATCTGCAACCGGGCGGCGATCGCGTGCAGCTGGTTCGACAGATCGCCCATGGGCGAGCTCCTTCAGCACTTCCCGGCGCTGCCCGGCCGGGGCACGGTCACCGAGGCACACCGCGTCGACGTGTTGCCCGGAACGACCGGCCGCGGCACCGCGGTCATGCCGTGCCTCTCTCCTCGCTCACCACCACATCAGGGCCGTCTCGCCCGAGTCGGCCGCGTAGTAGAGGCGGATGCGCAGCACGTACGTGCGGCCGCCGTGCAGTCGCCGCCGGATGTAGGCGTTCCGGTCCTCGCCGCTGTCGTCGTCGCCGGCGACGAACGCCTCGCGGCCGCTCGACGTCCGCTCGAGGAGCACGATCACCGTGTCGGAGGTCCCGAACGTCCGGATCTCGTAGTAGCGGTCGACGGTCGGCTTCAGCACGAAGGCCCGTTGCTGCCCGGGGGTGATCTGGAGCCGCTTGGCCTCGAGCAGGCTCAGCTCCTCGTCGTCGGCGGGCGTCAGCGGAGGATAGAACGTGTGCACCCACTCCCGGTCCCGCTGGGACAGGCCGCCCGCCGGCTGGAGGCCCTGCCGGTACTGCTCGGGCTTCAGGATCAGGCCCGGCTCGAACGGGTAGTGCATGACCGAGTCGGGGTCCCACGAGGAGCCCTGGACCTGGTCCGGCTGGATCTTCCGGATGATGTTGTGGAAGGTCATCTCGCGCGACCAGTTGTTGGGCGGCCCGCCCAGCGCCCGGTACACCGCCTCTTCGTCCCAGACGATGCCGGCGTTCGGGTTCTGGTGCTCGTGGGGGAAGCCGAGCGAGTGGCCGATCTCGTGGGTCGCGACGTCGACGCCGTAGTCCCCGCTGGAGATGCGGTCCGACGGGTCGAGGTTCATCGTGCGGTCGTCCACGCCCTGCTTGAGCACCTGGCGCCCGACGTACGACCAGTGGCCGTCGCCCTCCTCGAAGCCGACGCGGATCTGAGCGCTCGCGCGGTCCGCCACCGGCTCGAACCGGACGCCGATCCCGAGGTCCATGTAGCGCTGGAAGGCCTTCCGGGCCTGGCTGCGGAGGGCGTCCGTCCCCGCCCACCGCGTGAACGGCTCCTTGGGCTCGAAGAAGGCGTACTTCACGACGGTGCCGTTCACCCACTTGTCGGCGTGCATGATGATGAGGCGCGCCCGCTCGCCCGACAGCGTCGAGGGGAACTGGCGCGGCGGTCCCTCGCGGATCGCGCACATCCGGCGCAGGCCGCCCCGGGCGGCGCCCGGAGCCGGCGGCGGATTCGGGGTCGTTCGCGGAGCGCGCGAGGGCTGACGAGGCGCTGAGCGTTTCATCCGATGGTCCTCCTGTTCCTGTGGCTGCCTTACCGGTCCAGCCGGAGCTCGGGCACCGGCCACGCGGGCGCGGGGCCGGCGCCGGCCGTCGCGTGTCGCCGCATCGCGGCGTCGCACACGGCATATCCCCAGTTGATGAGCCGTCCCTGCTCCGCATCGGAGAAGTCGTTCAACCGGGTCCGCATCCGGGCGAGCTCCTGGATGCGGCTCGGAAGCACCGGCAGGGAATCGGCGAGCCCGTACTTCAGGATGTCGGTGTCGATGCCCCAGTACGCACCCTTCCGGCCGCCGCGCGTGTAGTCGTCGATCAGGATGCGCTTCCGGAGCCCGCGGGACTGGTTGGTCGCGATGTCGAGCGCCCGCAGCACCTGGCTGTGCCAGGCCGTCTCGGGATCGAGCTCGAGCCCGAACGGCGCGCCGGCATCACTCGTCAGCACCGTGTCGTAGCGGTTCCAGACGGTCTCGAGCCCGAGGTTGTCGTACGCCCCGCCGTCCGTCAGGAGCAGCCGCTTGCGGTAGGCGACCTGGTCGAAGAGATCGGCGCCCTCGACCCGCTGGAACGCGCCCGGATCCGTCTCGATCACGACCGGCGACAGGAACGGCGGGAAGGCGCTCGATGCGGTGACCGCGAGCGCGACCGGGAAGGTCGGGTCCCGGATCAGGCCGATCCGGTAGTCGCCGGCGTATGGCTTGGAGAACCGGAAGCTCACCCCCGTCGCCAGGTTCGTCGCGTTGAAGACGAAGCGGGGCCGATCGGGAAGCTCGCGGAGCGTGGCCGCGCCGTAGAGATGCTCCGCGTACGCGGCCTGGAGCAGGTCGCTCGGCCGCCGACCGGGCAGGAGGGCGCCCAGCCCGATCGCGGGCGCGTCGATCGTCCGGTGGCAGAACGCCTGGAGCGGCGCGACGACCAGCTCCCGGAGGTTCACGGCGACATCGCCCTCGAAGCGCAGCGCCGTCCACCGGGTGGCGAGAACGCCGGCGGTGATCGAGCCGCCGGAGACGCTCGAGACGCGGTCCAGCCGAGCGAGGACGCCGAGCTCGCCGAGACGGCAGAGCGCGCCGCAATGGAACAGGGTCGCCCGGAAACCCCCTCCCGAGAGGGCGAGGCCAATGCCCGGCTCGACTCCTTCGATCCCGAACGGCACGGCGCACCCTCCCGCGGGACGGCTCCGCCTTCGAACGACGCGGGCCGCGATCGACAGAGCAACACGAATGCCATGGCATCGGGTCGAGCCCAGGGCCGGCGGAACGCGGGGTTAGGCAGGGCCTGCCGGAGCGGCACTTGCACAGTCTAGGTTGCAGGTCAGGCCGATTCCTCGGCGAGGCGAGCCGGGAGGCGTTATTCGGCGGGCTCTTAGCTTCCCTGCACTGTGCACTGTGCAGGGTGCCCTGTGGACTGTGCAACACGGAACCGGCGTCTCTCGGCCGACGCTCGGCTCGGATGGGCCGCCCGCCCGCATCATGATGGTGGTGCCCCGGCGACCGGCGCTCGCTTCACGCCTGCTGACGTCGCGGGCGCGAGGCGCCCCGCTGTCGGAGGCGATGCGACCGATAAGGCTTGGTGCCCGGAGCCTCCTTTGGCATCCTCGAACCTAGGATGAAACGCGTGCTCCGTCGGCGCACCTCGGGACCCAGCGCAGCCGTGGAACCTCGCACCGTCGGGAGGCGCGCGGGCGCCGTCAAGAAATCGGCTGTCCGAGCTCGGCTGGGTCCGGCGGCCGGCGACCTCGTGATCGTCAGCCGCGCCATGGCGGATCTCGCCCAGTATCTCGAGCCCCGCCAGGAATCCTCGGGCCGCGGGCGCGTGATCCTGGACCGGCGGGTCGAGGAGCGACGCCGCGCGCCTCGCACGGTGGAACAGGACCGCCGGCAGAGCGACCGCCGGCGCCCGCCCGCCAACCCCACCGAGGCGCTCATGCGGGTGCTCGGCTTCACGGTGATCCCCACCGCCGCGGCCCCGGCCGGACGGTCGAGCCGCCGGCACGCGAAGCCCGCGGCCCCCGCCTCCCGCGCGCCGGGGAGGTCTCGGCAGGCCGCCCGCAGCCATCGCGCCCGATCCGCCCGATCCTGAGCCGCCGCCGCTGCTCGGCAGCCCGGGCTGCCCCGCCGGGTCGCGCGCCTAGACCGTCCTCGCGCCCCGCCGCACGCAGGGGCTAGGCGAGAGCGACCCGGACCGCCAGCTCCCCCGACGGGCGCGTCACCACCTTGTAGGCCCGGCCGGCCTTCCGTTCCGCGGCAAAGAACTTTCCGACCTGCTGCCCGATCTTCGCCACGTTGAACTCGTCCAGCGGGTAGGTCAGGTGGATCGTGAAGTCGTCGTCGGGGCGGGCGGCGGAGATCATCTTCAGCGTGCCGACGTCGGGATTGTCGAACTTCCCGTCGGCGGAGACGACGTAGTGCTTCGCGATGATCGTTTCGAAGTAGTCCGCGGCCACGTTCCGCTCGCTGCCGTGGTGCGGGAGCTTCAGCACGTCGAGGCGAAGCTTGCCGTCCTTCAAGAGCTTCGCCGCCTTCAGGCCCTCGAGCGTGTGGTCGCCGCGACCATCGCCCGTCAGGAGGATGCGCTTCCCCTGCGACTCCACGAGGACGACGATGCTCGACAGGTTGTGCACCGACTTGTCGACGTAGGCGGCGACCTCGGCCAGCCGCTCCCGGCTCCGCTCCTTCTTCAGGAGCGGCTTGATCTCCTTGTTCCACTTCTTCTGCAGCTCCACCAGCTCGGCCTTGCGCGGCGCGACCACCGTGATCTTGAGGTCGCCCACGGTCACGGCCTTCGCCGCGCCGTCGGTCAGGACGAGGCCCTTGAAGGGCGGATTGCCCCCGAGGGTCAGCGCGTCGAGCAGCTTGCGAAGCTCGCGCCCCTGCTTGACGCTGGCCAGGATCAGCGACCCCTCGGGCGCCAGGAAGTCCCCGAGCGACGCCGTGTTCATCGTCGACGCGCTCCCGGCGACCTGGAGATCGTCGTTGTCCAGGATGTCGTCGAACGAGTTGTGCCAGAACCGGCGGATCTTCCAGGGCAAGGGCTGGCCGCTCTCGCGCCGGTCGTTGAGCTTCTCCGCCAGCTCGAGGAGACCGGACACGTGGTCGTCGTCGATGTGGCTGACCATCATCAGCTCGATGTCCAGAGGCGTCCGGGCGTCGAGCTCGCGCTCGGCGCGAATCGCCTCCAGTCTCGGCCGCAGGGCGTCGCCGTAGACCCCCGGCGGCCCGCCGTCGATGACGGTGAGCTGGGGCTTCGCTTTGCTGCCGGAATGGAGGATGAGCGCATCGCCGAACCTGGCGCGAAGCGCTTCGAGCACGAGCATCGGCGCCTCCTCTCGGGCGGACTCGCGGCCGGCTCGCCGCGGACGCCCTCCGGTCAGACCGATTGCAGGGCCCGCAGCACGTCGAGCATGCCCGCGCCCTGGAAGTAGCGCTCGCGGCCGAGGTCGGTCGCCGTCGAGCAGAGGATCTGCTTGAGGCGCGCCGGACGCCCGACCAGCTCGTTGTGCCGCGCCATCAGGAGCGCCGCCGCGCCGCTCACGTGCGGGGCGGCCATGCTGGTGCCGTCCTTGAGGCCAAAGGCGCCCTCCGGAACCGGCGCCGTGATCTTCTCCCCGGGAGCGACCAGATCCGGCTTGATCCGGCCGTCACCGGTCGGTCCCCGGCTCGAGAAGTAGCTGACGCCGTAGGTGTGCGGCCGGTAGCGGTGCGTGGCGCCGACGGTGATGACCAGGTCGGCGTTGCCCGGGATCGGTGATGCTGACGCTGAGGTACGCCTCGGCGACGCGGCCCGCCTCCGTCGTGTACCGCTGGCGACCCTGGTTGCCGGCCGCCGCCACCACGACCACGCCCGCCGAGACCACCCGCTCGCACTCGTCGCACACCGGCGTGCGGCCGCAGGCGTAGTTCGAGATCTCGTGCGGGATGGAGAGGCTCAGGTTCGCCCCGTGGACGACCACGTATTCGTTCGCCGAGTTCAGGTAGCGAACGAACTGGAGCGCCGCCATGACGGCGAACTCGTCGCCCCGCCCGGCCTCGTTGAGCACGCGGAGGTCGTACAGGCGGAGATCCGGGCAGACGCCGATCAGGTCGTCCTCGAGCAGCCCGTCGGACTCCGCCCTCCGCCAGTCGCCGGCCAGGATCCCCGCGACGTGCGTGCCGTGGTCGTTCTCGGGGCGTCTGTACTCTCCGTCCACGTGCGGGACGCGGATGAAGGGGGCGACGAGGCCCCAGTCGATCGCGCGGCCGCGCCGCAAGGCGCCGTAGAGCTCCTCCAGGTGCTGCTTCAGCTTCTTGGTGGCCGGGGAGCCGTCCTCCAGCCGCTTCTTCAGCTCCGCGGGCAGGTCCGGGGAGTCGGGGTCGAGCAGGAGGTCGATCTGCGTGAAGTCGTACGTCTCGACGACGCGTGTGCAGTTGGCGGGCTTGCCCTTCTCGTCGACGAACGGCTTCTCGCTCACCGCTCGGTCGCTCTTGGGATCGCGGATGCGAAAGGCCGGGTGACGCGCGTCGATGCCGCTGTCGATGACCGCCCACGTCAGGTCGCGGCAGGAGATGGCGAAGAGGCGCCGGGCGGCGTCGGCCTTGATGGCCAGCGTGGACCGCGACACCGTCGGCGCCGCCTCGCGGTTCAGGCTGACCGAGTAGACCATGGCGCGCGGCTCCGGCGTGACGTCCCGGACCAGCTCGGCCACGGCGAGGACCAGCTGGAGCCAGTCGGCCTCCGTCGCTGCCGCGACGCCCTCCTCCGTCACCGTGAAGGCCCGCGGCAGCCGGCCCCCTCGTCGCACGATCGTCAGCGCACCTACCACCCGGATCATCCACAGAAGATCCGAGCGCACCCGGAGCCTTTGCTTCACCTTCTCCGCCCCCGGCCTGATGGGCGGGTGCTCCGGGTCCTTGATCGCCTGGGCGAGCCAGCGCTGCGAGGTCCTGTCCTGGATGTCGTCGACCGTCCAGTCCCGCGTGAGGCGATGCCACCACTCGGTCATCGGCAGCACGACACGGACCAGGTCCTCGAAGTGGAGCGTGGCCGCGACCGTGGACAGGTTGTAGACGACGCGCGGAAGCGGCTCCGGCGGGTGGCCGAAGGAGCGCCACGCCGCGGCCCGGCGCTCGACGGGCAGGCGCTCACGAACCGTCCGGCGCACCTCGCCGGCCGCCACCTCGCGGTACGGCGTCAGGAGCAGCTTGACCGGCGGAAAGGGCTCGACCGGCGGGCGCCGACTCCGCCGCCCGGCCGCGCCCGGCCGGCGGCCAGCGTCGTCCGCCGGCTGCTTGGCGTACTCGAGCCAGACGTCGGGAAGCACCGGCGAGTCCTGCGTGAAACGCCGGGCCCGCCCCGTCCCGAAGAGGAGCTGCTCCATCAGGTCCCGGTCGAGCTGCTGCGGGGATCCGGCGCGCCGGCGCGTGGTCGCCATGGTCCTCTCCGATCAGGTGCCGCGCGCGCCTGGAACGCGGGCGTCAGCTGTCAAGGTGCACCGCCGTTCCGTCTCCGCATCCGGCGCTGGCCCTTGCCAGCTCGACGCGGATCGCTGTAGCCTGGTGCCCGCTCGAGGATCAGGAGGCTACCCCTGATCGGTCAGCATCAGCAGCGTGGTCCGCTTGACCCCGTCGAGTCGCGAGATGTCCTCGACTATCGCCCTGGTGACGTCCGGTCGCTCGTTGCAGTGAAGGTGCGCAACGATCTCCCCGGGCATCATCTGCTCCGCGAGCAAGAGGCAGTTGCCCAGGCTCAGGCTCCTCAGGCGCGGAAGCAGGTTGGAGCCCGCTGCCGGATCGGCGTCGACGAGGAGATAGGCACGAACCATCACGCTCCTCCTTCTGGGTGGCCCGATGGTGGACGCAGGACGCCCGGCGCGCGGCTCGGCACGGGCCGCCAGCTCGCCCGCGTCCCTGACCCGCCGGCCGGAACCGGGCTCGGCCGGCGTCGCGGATCGAGGGTGCCGCGCGCGCCGGGATCGCGGGGGTCAGACGATCAAGGTGCACCGCCGTTTCGCCACCGCATCCGGTGCTGGCCCTTGCCAGCTCGATGCGGATCGCTGTAGCCTGTTGCCCGCTCGAGGATCAGGAGGCTACCCCTGATCGGTCAGCATCAGCAGCGTCGTCCGCTTGACCCCGGTCGAGTCGCGCGATGTCCGTCGACTATCGCCCTGGTGACGTCCGGTCGCTCGTTGCAGTGAAGGTGCGCAATGATCTGCCCCGGGCATCATCTGCTCCGCAAGCAGCGACGGCAGTTGCCCAAGCTCAGGCTCCTCAGGCGCGGAAGCAGGTTGCGAGCCCGCTACCGGATCGGCGTCGACGAGGAGATAGGCACGAACCATCACGCTCCTCCTGCTGGGTGGCCCGATGGTGGACGTGGGACGCCCCGCGCAGCGGCCCGGCTCGGGCCGCCAGCTCGCCGGGGCTCCTGACTCGCTTGCCCGAACGGGACTCGGGCCGGCGCCGTGACGGAGCTCGAGGGCGCCGACGCCGGTCCCGGGATCGGGGAGGTCGAGACGATCTGCGCGATTCCGGACCCGATCGTCCGGAACCTTCGCATCACGCAGACGTATGGTGAGCTGTCGCATGCCCTGGCGGCCCGCGGGAGATCCGGCGCAACTGGTGCACGTTCGCAACCTGGGCGGCGGCTTGGGACGGGCGCGGGCGCGCATCAGGGCCTCCTCTCCCGGTCAGCCGTGGTGGAAGCGCCCCAGCTCGACGCGACCACCCACGGCGCTCATCTGCCGCTGCGTGTACTCCCCGAGCTCCTTGCCGCACCGATCGGGCCCGTCGTTGTCCAGGATGAGCGCCGTCGTCTGCGGGGCGGCCGACATGACCGCCACCACGACGTCGATGTAGTTCGACCAGATGTCGTGCAGCTCGTCGCGCTGATCGCTCAGGTGGGCGTCGGGGTCTCCGGGATTTCCGTGCCAGGGCCACCCGGCGTAGGAGCGCGAGAGCGTGTACCAGAGGGCATTGTCCCGGCCCCGGAATCCCGCCTGGCGCATCCGGCCCGGCACCTGCCCCAGGTCGGCCAGCACGAGCTTCGTCGCGCCTCCCAGACAGGTCCGCTGCAGCCAGGACGTGAACGCCGGGTCGACCTGCGTCAGGGTGCCGGGAAGCCAGACCGCCTGCTCCGCCAGGACGTTCACGGTCATGGGCGGGTGCGGGATCGGCTCCTCGCCCGGCGTCGAGAATCGGCGGCGGCTGGACGGGCGCCGGCTGAACCGGCGGGGCGAGGGTCGGCAGGGTCCGAAGGGTGATCGTCCGCGTCACCGCGCCGCCGCCGCGCTTCGGCACGGTCGCCGTCACCTCGACCTGGTAGTCCGTGTCCGGAGTCAGGCCCATCAAGGTGCGCTGGTGGTCGCGCTGCCGGCTCTCGTCGACCACCTCGGTCCACGCCTCGACCCCGGTGGCACGGTAGCGCACGAGCGCGCTCGTCCGCTTGTCGGTCTGCCACTCGACCCCGGCCACGTCTCGACCCACTCCGAACGGACGCGGGCCGGTCGTGAAGGCCGGCGGCGGGGACGCGGCCTCGCCCGGCGCGCGGCGTCTCGGCGTTGCTCAGCCACTTCCTCAGGTCGTCGAGCCAGCCCATGTGCGGCCTCCTCACCCTCGAGCGCGGATCATCCGGGTGCCCACGCGACTGGTCCCGTCCGGACCGGCGGTCAGCGTTCCCGCAGCCGGCGTCGCTCGGAGAGCCGCCCGGAAACCCCTCGTCGCCATCGCCACGGCCCTCGCCATCGAAGGACGCCCTCGGCGACCGCGACCTCCCGGGCAGCGAGACCCGGAGCGGCTCACGCGATCAGCGAGTCCTGTCGCGGTGCTGGCTCGAACGTCGCCGTCATCAGGACCCGCGAGGGACCCCGCGCTGTCGCGCCGGAAGAGATGGGTGCCCCAGGAACGCGCGGGCCCTTCCCGGCTCGTGGGCGCAACCTCACCTCCGCTGGGGTCGGGGAATCCAAGAACGCCTTCTTGTGCACGGCCCGTGCCCGTCATGCCGTGGATGACGAGGCCAGTGGTCATCGACAGTTGGGGATCACGGAGCGGGCAAGGCGCGGGAGGCCCCTGCACAGTCCACTGTGCAGGGCGGCGATCCCGGGCGGGCGATGAACGACGCGGCGCCTGAAAATTCAGCAGTCTACGAAGACTGCACAGTCCACAGTGCACCCTGCACAGTCTACTGTGCAGCCTGGCTCCGCCTTGACCCGGCTGCCCCGTCGGGCCGTGGACACGGAAGGCTCCACTACCCGGGTGTACAGTCCCCGCGCCGCGGTCAGTCTCCGCCGGCGCCCGCCGCGTAGTGCCCACGCGTCTTCCGGATCTCGGTGAGGAACTGACCGGCCGCCGCCTGCTGAGCGGCCAGCGCCTCGTCGAAGCCGAGCGCGGGCGGCCCTGGAAGCAGCTGGAAGTGCCCGTGGTTGTCGCGCCCTCGCGCCAGCACCGCGGTGAGCGGCTCGCCGTCGATCTGACGGGTCTCGGGCGTCATGAAGCGGGGGGCGAAGCCGATCCGCGAGCCGTCCGACGGGTTCGAGTTCGAGCCGTGGATGATGTTGACGTGGTGGAGGGACATCTCGCCGGCCCGCAGGACCACGTCCACCGCGTCCTGCTCGGCCACCTCCACCTCGATCTCCTGTCCCCGGCTCAGGCGGTTGTCGGCGGCGTAGGTGTCTCGGTGCGGCAGGATCGGCTGCCGGTGCGAGCCCGGCACCACCCGCATGCAGCCGTTGTCGCGGGTGCTGTCGGTGAGGGCGACCCACGCCGTCACGACCCGGGTCGAGTCCAGCCCCCAGTAGGTGCCGTCCTGATGCCACGAGATGTACCCCGGATCGCGCGGGTACTTCGGGAAGATGGACACCGTCCACACGAGGAGGTTGGGCCCCAGAACGTCCTCGACGGCATCGAGGATCCTGGGGTGGGTCGCGAGATCGTACGCCCAGCGGAAGTACGACTGGGTGTGGCCCAGCGCCTGGGCGACGGGTCTGCCGCCGAGCCGGGCGGCCACCTCCTCGAAGGCCGCGCGGAAGTGCGCGGTCTCGCTCGGAGACAGGACCGGCACCGGGAAGACGATCCCGTCCCGGTGGTACTGCTCGACCTGCGCCGCCGTCAGCAGCTTGCTCATGCCGTCCTCACAACCGTCCTCAGATGAACCGGGCGCTGACGGATCCCAGGCGCGTGAAGCGCGCCGTCACCACGTCCCCCGCCTTCGGCCGCAGGAGCACGGAGATCGACCCGCTCATCACGAGGTCGCCGGCGTGGAGCCCCAGGCCGCGCTCCCCGAGGTGATTCGCGAGCCAGGCGAGCGAGTTCAGGGGATTGCCCAGGACCTCCGCGGCGGTGTTGGTCGCCATGACCCGCCCGCTCATCTCGAAGACGACCCCCTCGAGCGCGAGGTCGAGGCCGACCACGGGCGTCAGGGGCTGGCCCAGCACGATCGCGTTCCCGGCGACGCCGTCCGCGATGAGGTCGCCGCCCGTGGGGTTGCCGTCCCAGCGGAACTCCGCCAGCTCGAGCGCGGGGAGCGCGCCCTCCACCGCCAGCAGCGCCGCCGCCGGCGTCACGCCCGGCCCCGTCAGGTCTTCCGCTTCATCACGAAGGCCATCTCGACCTCTACCGCCAGCTCCGCGAACCGCGACAGGGGCACCGCGTCGCCCGTCGCGTAGACGCCGTCGCCGAGGAGAAAGCCCGATACGGGGTGATGGATCCCCATGGTCTCCTGGGCGATCCGGCCGGTCAGCCCGGCTTTCCAGCCGATGACCCGCTCCCCCCGGGCGACGAGCGCTTCGCGCAGCTCGTCCTGGACGCGGTAGGCCACGTCGAGCCCGATGGACGGTGACGGCAAGGGCGCCTTCCGGTGGGTGCGACGGGTCTCCAGCAGGCGATCGAGCATGGCGAGTCCGGCCTCCTCGGGTGGAGATGGGCGGCTCGAGCGGGAGCCGCGCCTCCTGAAGATAGAGGTCCCCCTGCCTTTCGACAAGCCGCCCGAGTGTGCCGGCTATCTGGAGGACGATCGGGGCGGAAGGGCGGGCTGCCCCATTCCAGCCAGGAACCCAGGGCGTCCATTGGGGGATGCTCGTCCAGTCGCATGACCGGTCCTCACGATCCTTGCGGTCCCCGGACATGGCGGGCGCGGGACGCACGTCAGCTGAGGAAGGCGTCCCCGTCGAACGTCGCCGCCCAGGCCCGGATCGATCGCCGGTAGCCCTCCGGCATCGGCAGCCGCTCGAGCTCGTCGAGCGCCGCCAGGAGACCGCCGCGATGCTCGGCGGTCCACCGGATCTCGTCGAAGGGCTCGGCGCGACACCCGTAGGTCACGATCAGGACCTCGCTCGCCGGCGCGCCCGCCGGGAGCCGGTACAGCCACACGTCGAGGAGCGGGCCGGGCGTCGCGGTGACGCCCAGCTCCTCGCGGATCTCCCGGACGAGACACGTCTCGGGGGTCTCCCCTCGCTCGAGCTTCCCTCCCGGCAGCTCCCACTCGCCCCGCTCGTTCTCGAGGAGCGCCACGCGCCGGCTCCCGGCTACGCGAGGATCCCCCGGCACCAGCAGAACGCCCTTGATCGACACGGGAAAGCGCGGCGCGGTCGTCACGGCGCCACCGCGGTCTGCCGGCCGAGGAGCCGGTACATCAGGAACAGGGGCAGGGCGGCGGCCACGATCAGGATCGACGCGAGCGCGGACGCCGTGCCGAAGTGGTTGCTGAAGACCTGGGTGAAGATCGCGACCGACGTCGTCGCCCACGGGCCCGAGTAGAGCAGGATCGACGACGACAGCTCGCCGATCGTCGTGATCCACGCGAGCGTCGCGCCCGACACGATGGCGGGAAACATGAGCGGCACGGTCACCCGCAAGAAGGTGCGGAAGGGCGGGACGCCGAGGCTGATCGACGCGTCCTCGACCCGGACGTCGATCTGCTGGAGCATCGCGGTACAGGCACGCACCGGATAGGGCAGGTGGCGAATGAAGTAGGAGACGAGGAGGATGACCCAGGTTCCGGTCAGGACGATGGGCGGACGATTGTAGACGAGGATCAGGCCGACCCCGACGACCGTGCCCGGAATCGCGTAGGCCAGCATGATGAGGGCGTCGAGCACCGCGTGCGGCCGCGACGGGCGCCGGGCGAGGCAGTAGGCGAGGAGCACGCCGAGGGCGACGTCGAGGGCGACGGCCAGGCCGGTGAGCATGAACGTGTTGGCGATCGCGCGCGGAACGAGGTGGAGCACGGTGGCGTAGCTCTGGAGGCTCAGGCCCGGGTACATCACCGGGCCCCGCGTCGGCATGAACGAGGACACCAGGATGGTCACGGCGGGGACGAGGGCGAGCGCGATCACCCCGTACACGGCCGCCGACACCATGGCGAGCCGGGCGCCCGGCGGGTGCCGAGGCTGAAGCGGCCGGAGGCACACGATGTGGTACGCCTTCCGGAACGCCCAGTAGCGCTGCCCCATGAGGGCGACCGTGTTGATCAGGATGAGGAGGCTCCCGAGCGTGCTGGCCATCGTGGGGTTCCCGCCGAGCTCGTTGATGAACTCGCCGTACATGAGGGTCGGGAGCGTGCGCAGGCCCTCGCCGAGGACCATGGGGGTGCCGAAATCGGCCATGGTCGCCATGAACACGAGGAGGGCGCCCGCCGTCAGCGACGGGAGGATCACGGGGAGGATGACGCGAAAGAAGGCCTGGCGCGGGCGGGACCCGAGGCTGAGCGCCGCGTCCTCCATCGACTGGTCCACGGCCGTGAGCGCACCCGAGACGAGCAGGAAGACCAGCGGGAAGTACTGGACGACGAACGCCAGCAGGATGCCCCGGTAGCCATAGATGGTCGGGACATGCCACCCGAGGGGCTCGAGCCAGCGGGTCACGAGGCCGTTGCGCCCGAGGAGGACGACCCAGGAGTAGGCGCCGATGAACGGCGGCGAGAGGAGCGCGAGGTTCGCCGCCGTCCGGACGAGGACCGTCCCCGGGATCGGGTACCGGGCCAGCGCGACGGCCAAGGGCGTGCCGACGAGAACGGCGCCGATCGTGGCCGCCGCGCTCAGGCCGAGGCTGTTGAGGACACTCGACCAGTAGTATCGGTGCGACGACCACGCGCCCGTAGGTCTCGCCGAGCGCGAGCCATCCGCTCTCGCCGAGGACGCTGCCGACCAGGACGCGTGCCCAGCGGCCAGATGAGGAACGCGAGGACCGACGGCGAATCCGAGGGCGCTGACGGCCCACCAGATGTCGCCGTGGCGGCGCGGCCGCGCGTCCGGACGGACGGCCGGCCCGCTCACGGATGCGGCGCCAGGATCCGGACCTTGGCGGGGTCGCACCAGAGACGCACGCTGTCGCCCACCTGCCGAAGGGTCTGGAAATCCGGATCGTGCACCTCGACCGTCAGCGAGACGCCGGGCGCGACGTCGACCTGATACCGCGCCACGGCCCCGAGATAGCCGACCTCCGTCACCGTCCCCGCCACCTGGTTCCAGCGGTCCGCGGCGCCCGGGCGGCGGCTCGACCCTGAGCGACTCCGGCCGGATCCCGAGCCACACCGGCCCGGGTCCCGGCGCCGGGCCGTCCGCCGCCACCACCCAGGGCGCGCCGAAGTCCGTCTCGACCATCGTGACGCTCCCCCGCCCCCGCGGCACTCGTCAGCCGGCCCGCAAGGACGTTCATCCCCCCGAGGAACTCCGCCACGAAGCGGTTCCGCGGGGCGCGGTAGAGCGCCCACGGCGGCCCGGTCTGGAGAACCTCCCCGCGGTCCATGACCGCGATCGTGTCGGAGATGGCGAGCGCCTCTTCCTGGTCGTGGGTGACGTAGAGGGTGGTGATGCCGAGCGCCCGCTGGAGCCGCCGGATCACGGTCCGCATCTCGACGCGGAGCCGCGCGTCCAGGTTGGACAGGGGCTCGTCCATGAGGAGGAGGCGCGGCTCGATGACGAGGGCCCGGGCGAGCACGACCCGCTGCTGCTGACCTCCGGAGAGCGCGGCCGGCATGCGGTCCAGGAGCGGCTCCATCTGGACCATCCGGGCCGCCTCGGCCACCTTCGCCGCCGCCCGCTCGGAGTCCATCCGCCGCGCGCGGAGGCCATAGGCGATGTTCTGCCGGACGGTGAGGTGCGGGAAGATCGCGTAGCTCTGGAACACGACGCCGATGTTCCGACGGTACGGCGGCACGCTGTCGACCGGCACCCCGTCGAACGCCACGGAGCCCGCATCCTGGGCGAGCAGCCCGGCCACGATGCGGAGCAGCGTGGTCTTCCCGCACCCGCTCGGGCCGAGCAGGGTGAACAGCTCCCCGGGCGGCAGCTCGAGGCTGACGCCGCTCAGCGCCGACGCCTCGCCGAAGCGCTTGACGATCCCGTCGATGCGGACCCGTGTCATCGGCGCCCGGCGATGGCTAGTCGGCGCGCGGACGGAGCTCGGGCTAGCGGTCCCTCACTGGGTCTTGATCAGCGTGTCCTGGAACCGCTTCAGGATCTCGGCGCGATTGTCGGCGGCCCACTGGAGGTCGTAGGCGATCGGCTTGATCTTGTCGAGCATCGGCAGGCCCGCCGGCGTCGCGACGTCCCGGCGCACGGACCGGCGGCCGAACTTCTCGACGACGAGCTGCCTGCCCCTCCTTCGAGACCGTGAAGTCCAGGAAGAGGCGTGCCGCGTTCGGGTGAGGCGCGTTCGCGATGAGCGCGCTGCCATCGGGGATGATCGCCGTGCCCTCCGATGGATACACGATGCCGATGGGGGCCCCGCCCTTCAGGTAGTCGAAGGCCGCCTGCTCGAAGGTGAGGCCGATCGGGATCTCGGCGTTCGCCACCATCTGGTACGTCATGCTCGACTTGGGCAGCACCTTGGACTGGCGGAGGACGTCTTCCACGTACTTCCAGCCCGTGTCGTTCTTCCCGAAGACCGTCAGCCAGGTCACGAGCAGCGTGTAGGACGAGCCGGACTTGCTCGCGTCCGCGTAGGCGACCTTCCCCTTCCACCGGGCGTCCAGCACGTCCTTCCAGGCCTTGGGCGCCTCACCGTCCGGCACGAGCTTCTTGTTGTACATGATGATGTAGGGCATGACGGTGAACGGCGTCCAGACGCGGTCCGCCGGCGCCTGGCCCGGGAAGAACGCCGCGGCCTCCCGGCTCTCGTAGGGCGCGAGAAGGCTCTTCTTGGCGCCGAGGCTCTCGGGACCCACGCTCCACAGCACGTCACCGAGCGGACGGCTCGCCTCCGCCTCGACCCGCTTGATGACCTCCCCGGTGCCGGCAACCACCGTCGAGACCTTGACCGCCGGGTACTTCTGCTGGAACGCCGCGACCATCGCGTTCACCATGTCGGCGTCCGCCGCCGAGTAGACGACGACCTCGCCCTCGGGCTTCCCCTGGCCGGCGGCCGGCCCCGCCAGGAGACCGAGCCACGCCAGCACGCCGCCCAGCGCGATCCCGCACACCTTTCGGATCGTCCCCTTCATTCTCGGCTCCTCCGCGGCTCGAAGCCGCCCTTTCCAGGTCCGTCCCCGGGTTCGTCTCGCCCGGCTACCCCACGGTGCTGTTGCATGAAGAAAAGCACGGCTCCCGCCGTCCGGGCAAGACCCGCTCCGCGCGCCGTGCGGTCGCTGGCCGCCTGCCGCATTCAGACGGTGCGGACGATCTTCGAGAGACCGGGAGGCCGATCCGGGTCGAGCCCCCGAGTCACCGCGTCCTGAAGGGTGAGCCACTGGCCGACGACGGTCATGGGGATCGCCGCCAGACTCTCGGTCGCCGCCTGGAGCGGGACCGTGACGTCCGCCGACTGGCGCAGCTCGGGGGCGTCGCTCACCACGAAGGTCCGCGCCCCGCGCGCGCGGAGGGCCGCCGCGCACTCGACCAGGCTCGGGAGAGTCGGACCAGCCGCGCCGGCCAGGATGGCGGCCGTGCCCGGGCGGACCGCCGCGATGTGGCCGTGCAGCAGGTCGGCGGCGGAGAACCCCTGAGCGTTCCGGACGCCGACCTCTCGGAGCTTGAGGGCGATCTCGAGCGCGATCGGGAAGCTGTATCCGCGCCCCACCACCACGACCGGGCCCGCCGCATCTCCGAGCGAGAGCCCGGCGAACGTGCGCTCGGCCGCATCGAGGGCATCCGCGACCTGCTCGCCGACACCACGCGCGGGCGCCGGGTCCGCGCCCGCGACGGCGCCGACGAGGAGCCAGAGCGCGAGCAGCTCGGCCGTGAACGTCTTGGTGGCCGCGATGCTGCGCTCGAGCCCCACTCCCAGCGGCAGCACGAGGTCGGCGACCCTGGCGAGCGGGGAGGTCTCGTCGTTGGTCACCGCGAGCGCGAGGGCTCCTGCGCGCCGAGCCCCGTCGATGGCCGAGACGATGTCGGGCGATTGCCCCGACTGGGAGATGCCGATGGCGAGCGCGTCCCGGACGTCCGGGCTCCGCTCGTAGACCGAGTAGACGGACGGCGCGGCCAGGGAAGCGACGAGGCCAGCCTGGGTCTCGAGGAGGTACTTCCCGTAGATCGCAGCGTGGTCGGACGAGCCCCGCGCGGCCAGCACGGCAAACCGGGGTCGCCGCCGCGCGATCGCCCGGCCGAGCTCGGCCACCAGCGGCGCCGCGTCCTCGGCGAGCCGGGTGAGCATGGCGGGCTGACTCCGGACCTCGGACTCCATCCAGGATGGCGCCATGGTGGTGGCGCCAGTGTATCCCAGCGGTCGGCACCGTCGCGGCGCCGCGCCGGCGTCAGAGCGTGCTCGGTCTGGCGGGGCGGTGACCCTCCACTGCCCCGATGGGGCGCCTGTGACCCACCCGCCTGCCATCGTGGCCGCTGTATCTCCGCACGATTCCGCGCAGGCGGCGCGGCTCCTGGCTGGCACCGCCAGTGCAGCGGTGACACCCACGGTGATCGACCCGAGCCGGGACGATCGTAGCCCGGCGGAAAGGACAATCATGACCTCCCTCCTGATGTCCCTCCTGTGCGTCGTCTGGCTCCTCGCTCCTACCCTCGCGCTCGAGGCTCGCGCGCAGATGTCTCATGGCGGGGGGAAGGCTCACATGGCCCAGACCCGGCCGGCGGCGCCGACCGCGCCAGCCGCGCCGAAGGTCTCCAAGCAGAGTCCGGCGGCGGACTACACGCCAAACGTGCGCTTCCGCCTGCGCACCGAGCTGGCCGAGGGCAAGATGGCCTTCGTCGGCGTGGGCGGAGACATCGAGGGGGTCGTCAATCCGACACTTCGCGCGGCCGAGGGCGACGTCGTCCAGGTCGGCATCATCAACGGCGACGGGGTGGAGCACGACGTCGTGTTCCCGGAGTTCAAGGCCGCCACCGACCGCGTCAACCGCAAGGGCGCGAGCAGCGTCACCGTGTTCCGCGCCAATCAGGCGGGCGAGTTCGCGTACTTCTGCTCGCTGCCGGGGCATCGGCAGGCGGGGATGGAGGGCAAGCTCGTGGTGGGCGGAGGCAAGCCCGCGGTGGCGGCCCTGCCTCCCTCGGTCAGCATCGCCCGGAACCCCGTAGACCTTCCGGGCCCGGTGCCGCCAGGGCCGCCCCAGACGGTGGCGGTCGAGCTGGAGGCGGTGGAGCTGATCGGGAAGCTCGCGAACGAGACGACCTACAACTACTGGACGTTCAACGGCAAGGTCCCGGGGCCGTTCCTGCGCGTGCGCGTGGGCGACACGGTGAAGCTCACCTTCAAGAACCGCGAGACCAGCCGGATGATCCACTCCGTCGACCTTCACGCGGTGACCGGGCCAGGGGGTGGCGCCGTGATGACCCAGACCCCGCCCGGCGAGACGAAGGCATTCAGCTTCAAGGCGCTCAACCCGGGGCTCTACGTCTATCACTGCGCGACGCCGATGGTGGCCAACCACATCACCAGCGGAATGTACGGGCTCATCCTGGTGGAGCCGGTGGGTGGCCTGCCCAAGGTCGATCGCGAGTTCTACGTCATGCAGGGCGAGCTCTACACGGACCGGGCCTTCGGGCAGCGAGGTCACGACGAGTTCAGCGTCGAGAAGCTCCTCGCCGAGCGCGCCGAGTACTTCGTCTTCAACGGCGCGGTGGGCGCCCTCACGGCCGAGCACCCGATGAAGGCCAAGGTCGGCGAGACGGTCCGGATCTACTTCGGCGTGGGCGGGCCGAACGCCACGTCCTCGTTCCACGTCATCGGCGAGATCTTCGACCACGTGTACGACCAGGCGGCCATCGGCTCGCCCCGGGCGACCAACGTGCAGACGACGACCGTCCCGGCAGGCGGGGCCACGATCGTCGAGTTCAAGCTCGAGGTGCCCGGCCGCTACATCCTGGTGGACCACGCCCTGTCGCGGCTCGAGCGCGGCCTGGCCGGATTCCTGATCGTCGAGGGCGCGGACAACCCAGAGGTCTTCCACGGCGAGGGCGCTCCGAGCATGGCGGGGCACTAGCCTCGCGAGCGGGGCCGCCGGCGGCCCCGCTCTGTCCGCACGGCGGCGGACCTGGGCCGCCGCCGTGCGATCGTCCCGACCTCCGCCCGACCCCACCGCCGCGGCGTGCCCGGGAAGGCCGGGTGAGCCCCGGGGGGCCGGCTCCGAGCCCTCGGATCCGTCCAGGACGGGTCTGCCACCGGGGCCTCCGGGCGATCCGCCCCCTCATCCCCGAACCGCCCAACTTCGGGTAGAATTCTCGGGCAGCCTCGGACACTGCCTCGCGCACACGGGGACTTCGCGGGTGCCGGCCGCCCGAAGCCTGTCGCGGCCGAACCGACATTCACACGGGAAGGGTGGGACATTCAGATGAGCCAAGCGTCGCCAGCGTCGGTCGGCGGATCGAAGGTGCCAACGGAGCGGCAGCGACTCGAAGACGTCGGCTACATGACGTGCATGACGCTGGTGCTGCTCGGTAACTACGCCCAGACCGGGCACTTCGGCGGCCCGCTCGCCTACACGCCGTTCAACGTGGCCACGCACCTGGCGGGGCCGGCCTCGGGCGGCCTGCGCTTCGACTACCGGCGGCAGAAGCACCCCTACGCCGACAAGTTCATGCTGGCCGCCGGCCACTGCGCCCCGACCTGCTACGCGCTGTGGATGATCATGGGCGAGGCGATGTACCGCCGGCACGCAGCGACGGGCGATCGGCGCTATCACGTGGCGCCCGACGCGGCCATGCTGTCGGTCGACGCGCTGGGATTCCGGCGCGGCGCCGGCGCCCTGAAGACCCTGCTCGCCGATCAGGGCCTCGCCGACCATCCGCTGTTCGCGCAGGCCCAAGGCCGCGGCATTCGAGCGCTGTCGGGACACATCGAATCGACGGACGTGACGAACGACGTCAACGGCGGCCCGTCGGGAATCGGGATCGCCACCGCGGCGGGCAAGGCCGCGTTCTGGGACTTCATCGGCGCGCCGGCGGGGTCGCCCAAGGTCGTCGCCTTCGAGGGCGAGTTCGCGATGTGCGCGGGTCACGCCCAGGAGCTGAAGACGCAGGCCATCGCGCTCCAGGTCGGCAAGCGCCTGCGGATCTTCTTCTCCGACAACAACGCCGGCATCGACGACGCGCTGATCGGCGGCGTGGTGAGCCGGAAGTTCGACGGGTACCGCCTGATCGATCAGTGGACGTCCTACGGCTGGAACGTCTTCTCCATCCCGGACGGCCACGACTACGACCAGATCGTCCGGGTGCTGCGGGACATGGAGGAGTGGGACCCGCGCGATCGCCGGCCGATGATCGTGTTCGGCAAGACGATCAAGGGGTACTGGCCCGGCGCGGTGAACGGAAAGCTCCCGGGCGCGGACCAGATCGTCGGGTATCCGAGCCATCCCTACGCCTTCAAGATGAACTCGGAGTACTTCGTCTCGCTCGCGCAGACCTTCGAGCAGCGCTACGGGGTGAAGTTCGTCGGGATCCGCGACGGGGCGGTGACCGACCCGCGCGAGCGCCTGATCCAGTTCAAGACGAACATCGACGTCGCGATGTCCGTGCTCGACCGGAACGGACTCGGCGAGTGGCTGGCCGATCGCCTGGTCGAGATCGGCGACTCGCTCACGGACGACCTGAAGGTCCGCATCGACGTCCGGCACGACCCGTTCCAGGACGAGCGGCTTCGCGTCGCGAACCTTCCCGAGGAGCCGCAGACCCTCTCGGTGAAGAACCCGATCTCGGGGGCGGAGAAGCAGGTCAAGGTCGCGCTCTTCCGGAAGTACGGCGAGGTCGCGGGCGCGCGCCGCGGCATCTCGGAGCTCGTCAAGTGGCTGAACTACGTCACCGAGAACCGCGCGCTCACGCTGGCCGCGGACCTGTCGGAGTCGGTGAACCTGGAGCACGGCAGCCTCTGGGGACACTACGATCCCGACACGAATCCGCTCGGCACGCGTCTGAAGGCGGCGATCCAGGAGGCCGGCAACGCGTCGACGGCGATCGGCCTGGTCAGCCAGAGCGCGTCGGTCGACCCCGACAAGTTCGCCGGCGTCTGGGCGTTCAGCGGCACCTACGGGGCGTTCACGCCGCTCATGTACCTGCCCGCGCGCGTCTGGAGCCAGCAGAACCAGGACAGCAAGTTCCGCACCGGCGTGCTGCACATCCTGGCCGGGCACTCCGGGCCGGAGACGGCGGCCGACGCCCGGACGCACTTCGGGATCTTCTCGCCCCAGGTGTGGAAGCTGTTCCCGCGCGGCCAGGCCATCCACCTGAGCTTCTGGGACTACAACGACGTCGCGCCGGGATACTTCGCGGCGGCCGAGATCGCGGCGCGCGAGAAGAAGGTCGGCGTCATCATCATCGAGGTGGCGCGGCCGGACTTCAAGGTGGCGGATCGCACCAAGTTCGCGGACACGGATCTCCGCGCCGCGGCGAAGGGGCTGTACGTCATTCGCGACTTCGCGCCGGGCCAGCCGAAGCACGGCTACGTGGTCGGCGCAAGGGTCGAGCGCCACGTTCAACCTGGTGAGCATCCTGCCGCGGCTGGAGCAGGCGGGGATCAACGTGAAGGTCATCTCCGCGATCAGCGAGGACCTGTTCGATCGGCAGACCGCCGCCTATCAGCGGGCCGTCCTGCCGCCGGAGGCGCGGCAGGATCTCATGTTCGTCAGCTCGGGCACGCGCCGCATGTGGCCGCTTGCGGAACGTCGGCTCGCTGACCGACGAGTACTCGCTGACGTCCGACTGGGACAATCAGTGGCTGACGGGCGGGCTCGAGGCGGACGTCATCGCCGAGGCGCACCTGGATCCCGAGTCGATCTTCGCGGGCGTCACGCGGTTCGCCAGGGATCGGACGAAGCGACTCGAAGAGCAGCGTGGCCTGCTGAAGGCGCTCGACTGGGTGTGAAGGCTCGGGAGCTGTCCGTCCGGGGCGTCCTGGAGAGACTGGGGTTCGCGTAAGCTAGCTCCCAGGAGGCGAGGCCACCGCGCCGCCTCGCCGCGGCTGCTACGACGCGGGACAGGCGACCGGGTACGCGGGGAGCGCGACTCGGCCACCGCACTCCGCGACCTCACCGAGGTAGACGGTCCGGCGAACCCCGCCCTGCGGCTGTCCAGGCTCCCCGGCGATCGCCGGCAGGAGCCTGATCGCCTCGGATCGGAGGACGGCCAGGCAGGACTCCAGCCCCGCGCTGGCGCCATCTGCTGCCGATAGGTCCACGGTGGCGAACCCCGCTGCCCGAGGGCCTACGCGCTCCGCGGCGATACGCTCCTCGACGACCGGTGACATCGGACAGCGCTTCACGCCGGCCCCCGACAGCACCGGCGAGCCTCGCCGGCTCGCGGCGGCGGCCGCCGCGGCGTGGCGTTCGTCGCCGCCGGAGCGCTCTGCCGGTTCAAGGACCACCGGGACAGCGCGCGGGTCAGCATGACCTCCCCATCGGGCTCGGGTCGCGCAACCGCGACGGCTGAGCCGCGGCCCCCGCCTCGGGCAATCGCCGCTCAGACCCGATGCGGCCCTGGCCAGGGACCGCCGACTCGTCTACCCTGACGGGAGCCAGGCACCGTACGGAGGGCACCCGGCATGTCCGACCCGCTCCTCTGGCACCGGCTCCAGTTCGCCTTCACCATCGTCTTCCACTACCTGTTTCCGCAGCTGACGATGGGCCTGGCCCTGCTCATCGTCCTGATGAAGGCCATCGGCCTCCGCACCGGCGACCGCCGGTGGGATGACGCGGCGCGCTTCTGGATCCGGATCTTCGGCGTCAACTTCGCGGTCGGCGTCGTCACGGGCATCCCGATGGAGTTCCAGTTCGGCACCAACTGGGCGAATTTCTCCCGGTACGCCGGCGGCGTCGTCGGTCATACGCTCGCGATGGAAGGCCTGTTCGCATTCTTCCTGGAGTCGAGCTTCCTCGGGCTGCTGGTGTTCGGCGAGCGGCGTCTCGGTCGTCGCGGGCACTTCCTGGCCGCCCTCGCGCTCTTCGCCGGCAGCTGGCTCTCCGGCTACTTCATCATCTGCACCAACGCCTTCATGCAGCATCCGGTGGGCCACGTCGTCGCGGCCGACGGCACGCTCCAGCTCGGCGACTTCTGGACCTTCCTGCTGAACCCGTGGGCCCTCGCGCAGTACGCCCACACCATGGCGGCCAGCGTGGTCACGGCCTCCTTCGTGGTGGCGGCCGTGGGCGCCTACTACGCGCTCCAGGGCCTCCATCCCGATCAGGCTCCGCGGTTCCTCCGGGTGGGGGTCGCGGCGGGGCTCGTGTCGAGCGTGCTGGTCGCGTTCCCGACGGGCGACCAGCAGGCGAAGCTCGTCGCCCGGCATCAGCCGGTGGCGCTGGCGGCGATGGAGGGACATTTCGAGAGCGAGACCGGCGCCGGCATCGTGATGATCGGCCAGCCCAACGTGAAGGAGCGGCGCCTCGACAACCCGATCGCCATCCCCGGATTCCTCAGCTTCCTCGCGTACGGGACGTTCCACAGCAACGTCAAGGGCCTGAACGAGTTCTCCGAGGACCTGTGGCCCGACAACGTCGAGCTCCTCTACTACGCGTTTCACATCATGGCGGGGCTCGGCACCCTGTTCATCCTGGTCATGGGCCTCGCGGCGCTCCTCGCGGTGCGCGGGACGCTGGCGCGATCTCGGCCGATGCTCTGGGCGCTGATGCTGGCATTTCCGTTCCCGTACATCGCCACCACCACGGGCTGGATGACGGCCGAGCTCGGCCGCCAGCCCTGGCTCGTGTACGGCCTCATGCGCACCGCGGACGGCGCGAGTCCCCTGGTGCACTCGGGCACGGCGCTGTTCACGCTGATCGGCTTCACCGGCCTGTACCTCGTCCTGGGGGTGCTGTTCCTCTTCCTGGTCGGCCGCGAGGTCGCCCACGGACCGGGCCCGCTCGAGACGCACGCGCCGGAGACGCTCCCGCCCGCCACGGCCGAGGCGTCCCGTGGCTGAGCTGTGGTTCGCCATCGCCGCCGCGATGCTCGCCACCTACGTCGTGCTCGACGGCTTCGACTTCGGGGCCGGCGCGCTCCATCTGTTCGTCGCGAGGAGCGACCGGGAGCGCCGGCAGGTGCTGGCGGCCATCGGGCCGTTCTGGGACGGAAACGAGGTCTGGCTGCTCGCGACGGGCGGCGCGCTCTTCGTCGCCTTCCCGCGCGTGCTCGCCTCCGGGCTGTCGGGGTTCTACTTCGCGATCTTCCTCGTGCTCTGGGTCCTGATCCTCCGCGGAATCTCGATCGAGTTCCGCAGCCACGTCGATCACCCGCTGTGGCGGGCGGCCTGGGACGCCGTCTTCGCCGGCGCGAGCACGACGCTGCCGGTGCTGTTCGGCGCGGCGCTCGGGAATCTCGTGCGGGGGCTGCCCCTCGACGCCGAGGGCTGGTTCTCGCTGCCGCTCTTCACGGACTTCACCGCGAGAACGCCCGTCGGCATCCTCGACTGGTACACCGTCCTCGCCGGCGTGTTCGCGCTGACCGCCCTCGCCGGCCACGGCGCCACGTTTCTCCTGTGGAAATCGGACGGGCCCGTGCACGAGCGGTGCCGGCGGGCGGCGGGGCGCCTCTACGCGGGGGTGGCCGTGCTCTGGCCGCTGCTGACCGTCGCGACGTGGCTCGTCAACGCTCCGATGCTGGCGGCGCTGCCGGGCCGGCCGCTGGCGTGGCTGTCGCTCCTGCTGGCCGTCGGCGGGCTGCTCGGCGTTCGCCGCGGTCTGCGCGCGGGCCGGCCCCTCCCGGCGTTCCTCGGATCCTGCGCCTTCCTGGCGGGCATGCTGGCGGCGACCGCGGCCTGCGTCTTCCCGGTGATGCTGCGCTCGATCGGCAGCGACGGCGGCTCGCTCACCGCCTACAATGCGAGTGTGCCGGCGACGAGCCTGGTGACCGCCCTCCGCTGGTGGGTCGTTGGGGCTCCCCTGGCCGTCGCCTACTTCGTCCTGCTCTTCCGTCTGCACCGGGGCAAGGTGGCCGCCCCGCATGGCCGTGACGGATACTGAAGCGGCCGCGAGCCGGCAAGCCGGCCGCCGCCCGGAAGCCTGACGTCACCGACCGCGGGAGGTTCCCATGGGGCTCGACATCCAGATCACCGAGGAAGGCTACGGAGGCCGCCGCGTCTCGCTTCGCGGGCGGCTCGACACGGAGACCGCGCCGACGCTCGACGAGCGATTGGAGCCGCTCCTCGCGTCACCCGCCGTGACCGCCGCCCTCTTCGACCTCGCCGGTCTGGAGTACATCGGCAGCGCCGGCATCCGCGTCCTCATCAGGGCGCGAAAGACGCTCGAGGCGCGTGGAGGCGGGGTGGCGGTCGCGCGCCTTCAGCCGGCGGTGCGGCAGGTCTTCGACATCGTGAAGGCGCTCCCGTCCACGGACGTCTTCGCCACCGACGCCGAGCTCGACGCCTTTCTCGACACGATGCGGCGCCGGCCGCCCGCCGGCGGAGCGGCCTGACCGGGGACCCTCGAGCGGAGCGCCCCCGCCTCCGCCATCGGGGGCGCCGCCCCGTGTACACTGGCGCGGGACTGGCCGCTCACCCTCCTCGCGGTTGGCGCGGGGACGGAGGATGGGCTGGCGTGCTCCTCAGTGGACGTGAGGGCCGGCGCCGGGCCCGTGGCGGTGACCGTGGTGGCGCCAGGCTCGCCCCGGCGGGCGCGGCCTCGAGCTCGACTTGGAGAACGTCATGGGCATCGTGAAGAAGCGTCGGCTCTCCGCGCCATCGACGGGGCAGCGGGCGGGCTCCCCGGCCTGGGCCATGGGCCGTGACACCTCGAACTCGAGCCCGCAGACGGTGCAGCGGAAATCGTACAAGGCCATGACGTTCACTCTCCGCGCCACACGGTGATGGATTCATCGTACTCCAACCAGGACGGTGCCGTGCCCACACGCGTGCTACTCGTGTCCCCGGTCGAGATGCCGTACACGATCCTGGACGACTGGCGCGGGCAGTGCCGCCTGCTCGCGGGATTCCTCGGCGGCCCCGTCGAGCTGTGGCGACTCGACGGGGTGCCGGATCCGATCGCCTCGGTGCTGCACGAGCTTCCCGCCGGACGGCGCGAAGTCATCGAGCCCGACCCGGCCACTCCCGCCGCGCCCATGTCCTCGGCGCCCTTCGTCTGGCGGCCGGACGGCCGTCCCGACTGGCGAGCCATGTGGAGCACCTTCTGCGAGCTGGCGCTCTTCGGGGGCCCGCCCCACCGGGGGCCGGAGAGCGTGCTCGGGGCCGGGGCGAGCAAGCCCGCGGCGTCCGAGGGATCCGGCGCGGTCGCGGAGATCCGCCGGGGGATCTGGGAGACGACCGGGCTCTATTCGGAGCCGGCGGCGCCCGGCTGGCTCGCGGTCTCGTGCGAATCGCCGCGGATGGCGGCCTGGCTCTGCGCCACGATCATCCTGGAGAACGTCGAGGCCCGCTGCGACGAGGAGCGGCTCCTCGTGCCCGCCGACCCCGCCTTCGCGCTGATGGACGAGGTGAAGAGCGTCATCACGGTGGTGGCGAAGACGCATCACTACTGGAGCGCGCATGTCGCCGGACGGGGCGACTGAGCGCTCGTCTCGCCCCGGTGTCACGCCCGGTCAGGTGCGACGTCCGCGCGCGCAGAGAGGCAGCCCGATCGGCCCCTCGCTTCGCGAGAGCTCAGTTTCGCTTCGAACCGAGGGAGATGAGAGGGGCCCCGGCCTCGCCGGCGCAGCACGCTTCGCTCGCGGCCGGCCGCGCGTCGTCCCCGAACACCTCGATGGAGCCCTTCCCGGCGTACAGCTCCCAGGGAATCCCGTTCGGGTCGGTCACCCAGAGCTTGTCGGCGCGCACGTAGCAGCACTCGGCGTCCCGCTGCTCCACGTGGGCGAGGCCGCGGGCCCGGAGCCCCTCGCTCATGGCCCTGAGCTCCTCCTCCGAGTCGGCCTTGATCCCCAGGTGGTCGACCCCCGCCGCCGCCTTCCGCGTCGACACGGCGAAGATCACCGGGAAGCCGTCGGGCTCCCACTTCGCGTAGTCCGCCTTCTCGACGGACGGCGGCCCGAAGATGAGAGAGTACGTCGCGACGCTGCCGGGAAGGTCGTGCGTGGTGACGTGGACGTGGAACCGAATCATTGGCCCTCTCCCGGGCAGCCGCGCGCGCGGCACGGCAGGATGCGTGCGCAACAAGCGGCCAGCCGCCGTTGACATCGCAGCGACTTGCCTAGTATGTAGACGGTACCATGGCCGGGGTTGCCCCACGCTCGCGACGGCCGATCACCCAGGAACAGGCCAGGAACAGGAAGGAGAGCCAGTGAAGACGAGGATGTCGCGCCGGCAGGTCCTCAAGGGTCTCGGAGTCTCCGCCGCCGCGGGCGCCGTGGGCGGGCCGCGCCTCGCCGCCGCCCAGGCGAAGCCGGTGACGCTCACCTACGTGAACTACAGCGCGGGGCTGGACAAGCCGATGTGGGACAGCCTGATCGGCGAGTTCGACAAGGCCAACCCCAACATCACGATCCGCTACCAGCCCGTCCCCGGCGAGAGCTGGGGCGACTACTTCGACAAGCTGGCGACCATGATCGCGGGCGGCAACCCGCCCGACGTCAGCCGCGTGGCCATCGAGGGCGCCCGGCTCGTCGTTTCCCGCGGCCTGGCGCAGCCGCTCGACGACTTCATGAAGGGCGATCCCGAGATCGACGAGTACATGAAGGACGTGAGCCCGCGGCTCCTCGAGGTGTTCCGCGTCGACGGCAAGACGTACGAGCTGCCCTTCGACTGGAACAACATGGTGATGTACTACAACACCAAGATGCTCGAGAAGGAGAAGCTCGCGGCGCCGAAGAAGGAGTGGACCAAGGACGAGTTCGTGACGCTGGCCGACCGCCTGACCAAGCGGTCCGCCTCGGGCGAGCCCGAGGTCTTCGGCTTCGGCTTCGCCGTCCAGTACTTCTCGGGCACGATGCCCTGGATGTTCGCCAACGGCACCAACATCCTGAGCGACGACTGGACGAAGTCGAACCTCCGGGATCCCAAGGTCCTCGAGGTGCTGCAGTTCATGCAGGACCTGGTCTGGAAGCACAAGGTCTCGCCCAAGCCCCCGGCGTCGCACACCGACATCTACTCCCTCATGGCCGCCGGCAAGATCGCCATGGCGGGCGGCGGACGGTGGCCGGTCCTCCAGATGACGAAGGCCGGGTTCTCCGACTTCGACATCCAGTACTTCCCGCGCTGGAAGGAGCAGGTGACCGAGTACGGGGTCGGCGGCTTCGTGATCATCGAAGAGCACGAAGTATCCCCAGGAGGCCTGGAAGTGGGCGAAGTACCTCACGTCGAAGCGGGCGCACGAGATCCTGACCCAGGTGGGCCAGGCCATCCCGGCGCGGCGCTCGGTGGCGGTCAGCCCGGCGATGTTCGAGCTGCCGCCCAAGAACGCGCGGATCTTCTACGAGTCCATCGAGGGCCCGAACGCCAAGCCGGTGCCGTCGCCCGGGACCTACAACCGGATCGAGGCGACGTGGCGCCGCTACCTCGGCCGCGTGCTCGCGAACGAGATGGCGCCGGCGGCGGCTCTCGAGGAAGCGGACAAGGAGTTCACCACCATCCTCGCGAGCCGGTAGCGGCCGCTCCGGCGGGCGGGGTCGCTCGCGACTCCCGCCCGCCGGACCGCCGCGTCTGCCAATGGTGGCGGCGGCGCTCCCGGCGCATCGCGCCGGATGTGGATCCCGAAGCGGTCATGCCACTCACCCGATTCCGCGGACACGCCCGACGCCGTGAGGCGTGGGTCGCCTTCGCCTTCCTCGCGCCGGCCATCGCCGGCTTTCTGGTGTTCGTCCTCGGCCCGGCGCTGGCCGCGATCGGGCTGAGCCTCTACGACTACGACATCCTGACGTCCCCGCGGTTCGTCGGGCTCGCGAACTACAAGCAGTTCCTCGGGGACGCACGGCTGCCGCGCATCTACCTGAACACCCTCACCTACGTGCTGTGGTACGTGGGCGCGACCACCGTCCTCGGCGTCGCGCTCGCCGTCGCCGCCCACCGGCCCATGCTGGGCCTCTGGCGCTACCTGATCCGCACCGCCTACTTCTTCCCGGTCCTGACGTCGCTCGCCTCGGTGTCCATCGTGTGGCAGTACCTCTACAACACCGACTTCGGCATCATCAACTACTACCTCGGTCGGATCGGGATCCCGCGCATCCCCTGGCTGACCTCGAGCCAGTGGGCCGTTCAGTCCCTCGTCGTGCTGGGCGTGTGGAAGAACCTCGGGTTCAACTTCGTCCTGTTCCTGGCCGGGCTGCAGAGCATTCCGCGTCACCTCTACGAGGCGGCGGCGCTGGACGGCGCCGGGCGGTGGGCGGGTTTCCGCTACATCACGCTCCCTTCCCTCACGCCCGTCCTGTTCTTCTCGATCGTCTGGGGGCTCATCAACGCCTTCCAGATCTTCGACTCTCCGTACATCCTGACCAGCGGCGGTCCGGGCGACGCGAGCCGCACGGTCGTGATGTACATCTACGAGACGGGGTTCCGCTTCTTCCAGATGGGCTACGCCTCGACGATCGCGCTGTCGCTCTTCCTGATCGTGGTCGTCCTCACCCTCATCCAGTTCCGCCTCAGCCGGATCTGGGTCTTCTATCAGTGAGCCGGCAGTGACGCGGGCCGTGACGCGAGCAGGATCCGCGGGGCCGTCAGGCCGCAAGGGCGCGGGCGCGCGCCGATCTGGTCCGGGGGCGCATGGTCGACCGTCTGATCGTGACGGCGCTGCTGCTCGGCGGCGTGATTCAACCCCCGGAACCACACGCACGTGGCCACGAACGAGGCGCTCGCCCACGTGGACCTCGCGTCCGAGTGGGTGGCCACCGACGCCGTGGGCGACGACGCGGCGGCCAGGCTCGCGCGGTACGCCGGGCTCTGGATCGCTCCCGCCAGCCCCTACCGCAGCATGGAGGGCGCGCTCCGGGCGATTCGCCACGCCCGCGAGCGCGGCGTCCCGCTCGTCGGGACCTGAGGGGGCTTCCAGCACGCGATCGTCGAGTTCGCGCGCCACGTCCTCGGGATCGAGGACGCCGACCACGCCGAGACGAACCCGGGGGCGGATCGCGCCGTCGTCACGGCGCTCTCCTGCTCCCTGGTCGGGACGGCCCAGTCCGTGACGATCCTGCCGGGAACGATGGCGGCGACGCTCTACGGCGGCTCGAGCCAGGTGATCGAGGACTACTACTGCGCCTATGGCGTCAATCCCGCGTACCGGGCGACGCTCGAGGAAGGGGGCCTGCGGGTCAGCGGCCTCGGCGACGAGGGCGAGGTCCGCATCGTCGAGCTGCCCGGCCACCCTTTCTTCCTGGCCACGCTCTTCTTGCCCCAGACCCGCTCGGTGCCCGGCCGGCCCCACCCGCTCCTCGCGGGCTACGCCGCGGCCATCGGGCGGGTGTCGACGACCTCACGCTAGGAGACCAGCATGTCCACCGCGACCACGTCCCGCGCGACAACCACGTTCGGCACGTTCGGCACCTCGGGCACCACCGGTGCCGGCGGCGCCTCTCGTGCCCGTCACTTCACCGGCGCGGCCCTCAAGGAGATCGCGTTCCCGCTCGGGGGCATCGGGACCGGGACGATCTCGCTGGGCGGCCGTGGCCAGCTGCGCGACTGGGAGATCTTCAACCGCCCCGCCAAGGGGTGTGACCTGCCCCTCTGCTTCTTCTCGATCTGGACGCGACCGGAAGGCGGCGACGCCATCGCGCGGATCCTCGAGCGCCGCCTCCTCCCGCCCTTCGTGGGCGACCGGGGCCTGTCGCCCTGGGCCGTCGCCTCGCTCCCGCGCCTCGAGGAGGCGACCTTCGTCGGAACGTATCCCACGGCGACCGTCCGGTTCCACGACTCGAGCCTGCCCGTCGAGGCGGAGCTGGAGGCGTTCACGCCGTTCGTTCCGCTCGACGACCGGGTCTCCGGCCTCCCCGTCGCCGTCTTCCTCTGGCGCCTGCGGAACCCCTCCAGCCGGGCGGTGGACGTCACCCTCGCCTACACGCAGATGAACCCGGTGGGGTACGACGGGGTCGCGGTCCTGCCGCGCGGCCGGCGGCACGCGATGTTCGGCGGCAACGTGAACCAGTGGACGGACGAGCACGGGATCCGCGGGCTCCGGATGAGCCGGCCCGGCTTCGATCCCACCCACCCCGGCGCGGGCACGGTGGCGGTCGCGACGACGTGGCGCGACGTCACGTTCTCCGAGCACTGGGAGCGGAGCGGCTGGTTCGACGACATCCAGAACTTCTGGGACGACTTCCGCGCCGACGGCCGGTTGCCGGACCGCGCCGAGGGGACGCCGAGCCCGGCCGGGGAAACGGACGCGGGCACGCTCGGTCTCCGCGCGCGGATCGGGCCGGGGGAGACGGTCGAGCTCCCGGTCGTCCTCGCCTGGCACTTCCCGAGCCTGGTGAACTACTGGGGGCCGTTCGAGACGCTGCCGGGCCAGAGCGTCGTCGGCGGCCGCATGACCAACTGGTTCGCCACCCAGTGGCCGGACGCCTGGGCGGCGGCGAAGGAGACGCTCGAGAGCCTGCCCGACCTCACCGCGCGGACGCGGACCTTCCGCGACGCGCTCTTCGACTCGACGCTGCCGGCCGAGGTGCTGGACGCCGTCTCGAGCCAGATGTCCATCATCCGCACCACGACGTGTCTCCGCACCGCCGACGGCCGCTTCCACGCCTTCGAGGGGTGCGACGACAACGCGGGCTGCTGCCCGATGAACTGCACCCACGTCTGGAACTACGCTCAGGCGCTCGCGTTCCTCTTCCCGCAGCTCGAGCGGTCCGTGCGGCTGACCGACTACCAGTACAACACCCTGCCCGACGGGGAGCAGAAGTTCCGCACCATGCTGCCGCTCCAGACCGGCGTCCTCTGGAACTACGTCGCCGCGGCCGACGGCCAGATGGGCACGCTCATGAAGCTCTACCGGGAGTGGCTGGTGTCGGGCGACGACGCCTATCTCCGGTCGCTCTGGCCCCAGGCGAAGAAGACGCTCGCCTACGCGTGGCAGCTGTGGGATCCGAACCGCGACGGCGTCATGGAGGGCGAGCAGCACAACACCTACGACATCGAGTTCTACGGCCCGAACACGATGTGCGGCGCCCTCTACCTCGGCGCGCTGCGGGCGGCCGAGGAGATGGCGCGCCACCTGGGCGACCCCGATGCCGCCGAGTACGCTCGCATCTATGCCTCCGGCCGCGCCCGGTACGACCGCGAGCTGTGGAACGGCGAGTACTACGAGCAGCACGTCCGGATGCCGGAGCCCCACGAGGTGCAGAAGGGCAAGTACCCGCAGCGCCACCCGCCGGCGATCCGCGAGGGCGAGTCCACCCCGCGGTACCAGTACGGGCCGGGCTGCCTGGCCGACCAGCTCCTCGGCCAGTGGTTCGCCCACGTGGTCGGCCTCGGCCACCTCCTGCCGGCGGATCACGTCCGCAAGGCGGCCCACTCGATCTTCCGGTACAACTTCCGGCCGTCGGTGGCCGACCACGAGAGCTGCCAGCGCGCCTACGCCGTCAACGAGGAGGCCGCGCTCCTCCAGTGCACGTGGCCGCGCGGCGGCCGGCCGCGGTACCCCTTCCCCTACGCGGACGAGTGCTGGACGGGCACCGAGTACGCGGTCGCCGGGCTCCTCATGTACGAGGGCGAGGTCGACGCCGGCGTGGCGGTCGTCCGCGCCGTGCGCGACCGCCACGACGGCGTCCGGCGCAACCCCTGGGACGAGTTCGAGTGCGGCCACCACTACGCCCGCGCGCTCGCGTCGTGGGCGCTTCTCCTCGCCCTCTCGGGCTACGAGTACAGCGCGCCGGCCCGGCGGCTCCGCTTTGCGCCGCGCGTGGCAGCGCCGGACTTTCGCAGCCTGTTCACCGCGGGGACGGCGTGGGGCACCGTCCGCATCTCCGCGCGGGAGGCGGTCGTGCAGGTCGAGGCCGGCGCGCTGACGCTCCAGCGCCTCGAGATCGGGGAGCGGGTCCACGAGTTCACGCCGCCTGCCGTGATCCGTCCGGGCCGCCCCCTGACCGTGCCGACGTAGACTGCACTCCCGCGGCGTGACCGAATGCATGGGCCACGCGCATGGCCGGTGTGAGGCGACGTGACGCGCTGCGCCTGATCGGCGCAGCCGGGATGGGAGTGGCCATGGGAGCGGCGGGCGCGGCCGGGGCAGCGGGACCGGGACCAGGATCGGCCATCCTGACGCGCCGGATTCCCTCGACCGGCGAGACCATTCCCGTCGTCGGTCTCGGGACCTGGCAAACCTTCGACGTCGGGCCCAGTCCCGCCGCTCGGGCACCCCTCGAGGACGTCCTCGGCGCCTTCGTCGAGCTCGGCGGCCGCCTCGTGGACTCGTCGCCGATGTACGGCCGCTCCGAGGAGGTCGTCGGCGACCTCGCCGCCAAGCTCGGGCTTCAGCCGAAGCTCTTCATCGCCACCAAGGTGTGGACGTCGGGGAAAGCGGCCGGGATCCGGCAGATGGAGGAATCGATGCGGAAGCTCCGGTCCGACCGCATCGATCTGATGCAGGTGCACAACCTGGTGGACGTCGACGCGCACCTCGCCACCCTGGCGGGATGGAAGCGCGACGGCCGCGTGCGCTACGTCGGCGTGACGCACTACACGGCCGGCAGCCACGAGGCCGTGGCACGGCTCATCGCCTCGAAGCCGGTCGACTTCGTGCAGATCAACTATTCCGTCGGGGAGCGCGAAGCCGAGCGCCGCCTCTTGCCGCTCGCCCAGGAGCGGGGCGTGGCGGTGATCGCGAACCGGCCCTTCGCGGGCGGCGACCTGTTCCGCCGCCTGCGCCAAAAGCCGCTGCCCGCATGGGCGGCCGAGATCGACTGCGACAGCTGGGCGCAGGTCCTGCTGAAGTTCGTCGTCTCGCACCCCGCGATCACCTGCGCGATTCCCGCCACGTCGCGCGCGGCCCACCTGCGCGACAACATGAAGGCCGCCTACGGGCGGCTGCCCGACGGGAAGCTTCGGGCCCGGATCGCCGCCGAGGCCGTCTAGCGCTGAGCTAGCCGGAAGAGACGGGCCGGCGGCCCGCGCGGGCCTCGGGTCACGGGGCGCCGGCCGCCGGAGGGCCGCGCGATCGCGCCGACCATCCTGCGCGGGACATCCAGGACGAGGTGACACGCTTCTTCGACGCCAACGAGGCCTGGGTGTCGGCGGTGCTGGCCCAGGCCGCGGCGCCGGCGAGCTCACGTTCAACGGAGCGCCGAAGGACGTGGCGCGCCTGTTCGTCGGATCGCTCGAGGGCGCGATGCTGATCGCGCGCTCGTACGGCGACGTGTCGCGGCTCGAATCCGCGGCGCACCATCTGCTGGGAAGGATCAGGGCGGAACGGCGCCGCGCGCGACCGCCCCGCACGCCGCCGCGCTCACCCCGGAAGCACGGGGCGCGCTGAGGCGATACTCTCTCCGTCGATTCGGCTCCTGGAGTAAAATGCGCGGGCGGTGAGCTGCTCCCGGATCTCCCCCGCCCGCCCTCTGGCATCGTCCCCCGCGGTCTCCCGGTGCTCCTGAAGGCGCTTCGCCCGCTCGCCGTCCTGGCGGGGGGGCTCATCGTCGTCTGGCTCATCTGGGAGATCGGGGTCGCCACGCTCGTCGCCGAGCTGCGCAAGCTCTCCTGGCGGCTCCCGCTGATCCTCCTGCCCCAGGTCGTGACGAATCTCTTCAAGACCGAGGCGTGGCGGATCGCGTTCCCCCGGCGGCGCCCGCGCTTCGGACTTCTCTTCCCGGTCCGGCTCGCGGGCGAGGCGGTGAACGAGACGACGCCGACCGGGACGATGGGCGGGGACGCGCTGAAAGCGTACCTCCTCGTGCAGGCGGGGGCGGGCGTGCCCGTCGAGGAGGGGTTCGTGGCCGTCGTGGTCGCCAAGACGGCTCTCGTCGCCTCCCTGGCGGGCTTCATCGGGGGCGCGCTCGTGCTCGCGTGGGCGTTCGGGGGAATGTCCACCTCGATGCTCGCCCTGCTCGCCCTGCTCGCCCTGTACATGGCGGCGTCGACCGCGGGCTTCATGTGGGCGCAGGTCCGGGGCATGTTCCGGATGGGCGGCCGCGCCCTCGCGTGGCTCGGACTGGGCGATCGCGTGGCGGCGAGCGCCGACCGGCTCGACGCCGACCTGCGGTGGTTCTACCGGGAACGGCGGGGGCAGGCCACTGGGGTCTTCGCCCTGAGCCTGGTGGGATGGGCGACGGGCGCGCTCGAGACGTGGCTCATGCTCGCCCTGCTCGATTCGCCGGTCTCGCTGCTGACGGCGCTCGTCATCGAGGCAGGGGCGACCGGCGTGCGCGCCGTCGGGTTCCTGATCCCAGGGTCGATCGGCATCCTCGAGGGCGGGCTCGTCGGCATCTTCGCCCTGCTCGGGCTGGGCTCGGGCACCGGCCTGGCCTTCGGCGTCGCCCGCCGGTTCCGGGAAGCCGTCTGGATTCTCATCGGGTACGTGTGCCTCGCGCTCATGCGCGGCCCGAAATCCCCCGCCGCCGCGGAGCCGGGCACGCCCGATCCATCCCCAGCGCCAAGCCCGGCGCGGGACGATCGCGCGTCAGGCCGTTCGAGGAGCCGGACGGAACACGCTACTCGGGGCGGTCGGGCTGACCCCGATCGTCACCACCACTGAGTGCCCTTGACCCTCCAGAGGTAGTCGTCCCAGTTGCCCGCGACGCCGCAGTAGACCAGGGTCGCGGCCGACAGGAGCACGGTGAGGGCGAGGGTGAAGAACGGGCACACGCTGAGCCCGAGCAGTACCAGACCCTTGGCGTAGAGGCCCCTCCTGAAATACCAGAGCGGCCCGAAGACGAACGCCCGCCAGTTCCAGGTCGGGACGAACCTCCCGCCGTGGCGCGCGAAGATCGCGAAGGCGGGCTCCTCGGCCGCTCGATCGCGCGGCACCCCGACGCCGAGGGGACGCAGGACCACGCCGGCCGGCGCCACGCCCGTCGCGTAGAGATCTCGCAGGAGCGCCGCCGCCTCGGCGTCGCCCAGCGGCAAGCGGACCACGAGGCCGGTACGCGCGAGGGCCTCGCCCTGGCTCGGGCCGGGCTGGATCGGAAGCCGTCGGCCCAGCACCCGCACCACCGCGTCGCGTACCCGAGCGTCGGGGAGGGTCGGCAGGCGAAGCTCGTAGAGCCGGGACGCGGGGTCAGCCATCCCGGCCCAGTCTACCGCGCGGAGCCGCGACGGCCCCAGTGACTTGACGGGCCCCCGCCGCTCCGTGATGCGGTGAGGCGGGAGCCCGAAGCGCTAGGCCTGCCGCGCCGACCGGACCGCCCCGGCCGCCGAGTGGCGCCGTCCGCCCCCTGCGCCGCGACGCTGACCGGCCCGCTGAGCTCGGATCGCGGCGAGGCGCTCGGCGAGAGGAACCTCCAGGCGCTCGGACAGCCGCTGGCCGTAGTCGAAGTCCGGCAGCGTCGCCCGGGGGATCCGGGTCCCGATGGCCCGCTCGATGGTGCGGAGGTCCCCCTCCTCGTTCGGCGCGACGAGCGTGAGCGCGTCGCCGCGCGCCTCCGCCCGCGCGGTCCGGCCCACGCGATGGATGTAGTCCTCGGGCAACGGCGGGACGTCGAAGTTCACCACGTGGCTCAGGGCGTCGATGTCGATGCCGCGCGCGGCGATGTCCGTGGCCACCAGCACCTGGTAGAACCCGCTCTTGAAGCCGGCCAGGGCCTGCGTCCGCTGGGCCTGGCTGCGGTTGCCGTGGATCCGTTCCACCCGGATCCCGTGGCGGCCGAGGAACTCCGTCAGCCGGTTCGCCCGGTGCTTGGTGCGCGTGAACGCGAGGACGCTGCGGGTGCCCGGCTGCGCGAGCAGGCTCAGGAGCAGCCGCGACTTCAGCTCGGACGCGACCGGGTACGCCGTGTGGGTGATGCCGGTGGCCGGCGCCGCCGGGCGCTCCACCGCGATCGTGACGGGGTCGCGCAGGATCTCCCGGGCGAGCGCCACGATGGGCGGCGGCATCGTCGCCGAGAAGAACAGGGTCTGGCGGCGCGCCGGGAGGTGCTGCAGGACGCGGCGAATGTCGGGCAGGAACCCCATGTCGAGCATGCGGTCCGCCTCGTCCAGGACCAGCACTTCCAGGCCCGCGAGGCGGGCGTACGGCTGCCCGAAGTGGTCCAGCAACCGACCGGGCGTGGCGACGAGCACGTCGACCCCGCGGCGGAGCGCCTGCTCCTGCGGCCCGTAGCCGACCCCGCCGAAGATGGCCGCTCCGGTGAGGCGCGTGTGACGCCCGAGCTCCTGCCGGTGCTCGTCGATCTGCGCCGCCAGCTCGCGCGTGGGGGCGAGGACGAGGACACGCGTGGTCCCGCGCGGGCGTCCGAGAAGCCGGTGGAGGATCGGCAGGAGGAAGGCGGCCGTCTTGCCGCTCCCGGTCATGGCGCACGCGAGCACGTCCCGGCCCGCGTGAACCGGCGGGATGGCGTCCCGCTGGATCGGGGTGGGCGTGTCGAACCCGAGGGCGGCGACGCCCCGCAGGAGGTCAGGGTGAAGGTCAAACGTGTTGAACGACATGGGTATGTGAGTCCCTTCAGGGCAAACCTGGGCCCAGCCAGTCTTCCGCGATGTTGAGGTCGCGTCCCACCGTGCGGAAGAGGAGGCGGGGTTGCGCGGTCTGAAAAGGACTCAGGCTCGAAGATGAACCGACGGTCAGAACCAGACAGTCATCACTATACCCCGGGATGGCCCGGCCTGCACGGAAATCTCGGCGGCCCTTCCCAGCCCCGATCTCGAGGTCGGTAGTGCCTCAGTTCGACGGGAACAGCGGCTGCTATCACTGCGAGGTCGTCCGTGCCGGGCGGCTCTGAACAAGTCCGCCGAGTCCTGACGGCCAGTCCAGGACTGAGACACGGCCCTCGAGACGCCTCGCGTTGACGCGCTCGAGAGGCCGTTGCTAGACTCGGCCGCCGGGGTCGGCACGGATGGAATACCGCATCGGTGAGCGGCAGCTCGCGGCCAGGAGCCGGTACCTGACGCTCGAGCTCCGCGCCAGCAACGATCTCCTCGCCGACCCGGCGGCGCTTCGCCACCGCCTGGCGGAGGACGGGTATCTGCTGCTCCGGGGCGTGCACGACCCGGCCGAGGTGCTGGCCGCCCGCCGGGACATCCTCCAGCGCATGGCCGAGGAGGGGCTCCTCGACCCCGCGCACCCCCTGATGGACGGCATTGCCAATCCTGCCTCCCGCGAGACGCCCACGACCTCCGTGCGGGCGCGCGAGCGGCTCAAGACCCCGGCGCTCGCCACCGTCGTCTACGGTGACCGGATCATGGGCGTCTTCGCGCGGCTCCTGGACGCGCCGGTGGCGAGCTATCAGTTCCAGTGGCTGCGGGCGGCAGGGCCCGGCGCCGGCACGGGCATTCACTGTGACGCGCCGTACATGGGCCGGGGCACGCTCGACGTCTACACGTGCTGGACCCCGCTCGGTGACGTGACGCCGGAGATGGGGCCGCTCGCCCTCTGCCTCGGCTCGCATCGCTGGCGCCGGGTTCGCGAGACGTACGGGGGGTGCGACGTCGACCGCGATCTGATCGAGGGGATCTTCAGCCGGGACCCGGCCGAGCTGGTCGACCGCCTCGGGGGACGCTGGGCGACGGCGACCTTCCGCGCCGGAGACGTCGTGATCTTCGGCCTCTTCATGCTCCATGCCTCGCTGGTCAACACCACCGACCGCTACCGGCTAAGCTGTGACACCCGCTACCAGCGCGCCAGCGAGCCGATGGACGATCGGTGGGCCGGGGCCGCGCCGGCGGGCCACTCGGCCTTCTGGCAGCCCGGCGCCCCGCTCGAGCCGGTGGAGGTGTCTCGGCGGCGGTGGGGAATCTGAGGGCAGACGGGAAACCTGGGCGCCCGAGAGAAGGCGATCGCGCCGGGCCACCGGAGCGCGGAGGAGCCATGCCGATTCGGACCCTGCTGGACAACGATGCGGTGCTCGTCATCGGGATCGATGAAGCCTCGGGAACGGGGCACGGCGGGCCGCCGATCCCGCACGCGAACGCCTTGCTCATCGGCGTGCGGGATGGCGGAGGCTCGCTGCTCCATCGGCAGCGCGACGAGGGTCGATACCTTCCGGTGGCGCGGGGCCGGGTCGACTGGCTCGGAGCCGGCGAGCTCCTGCCCCAGGCCGGGTCGCAGCCGTTTGGCGAGGCGATGCTCGTGGAGGTGCGGTCACTGCCGGACGCCCCGGGAGTGACGCGGACCTTCGGGGATCAGGTGCTCTTCCGGAACGACACGGTCTGCGTCTACGAGGAGATCCTCGGGCCCGCGCAGGTCCGCTGGATGCACAGCCACGCGCCTCGGCTCATCCTCCCGCTCACGCCAGCCCATGCGGTGCAGCGGTTCCCCAGCGGCGAGACCCGCGAGGACCGCTTCCCGGCGGGGGGCGTGCACTGGGCGCCGCAGGTCATGGTCCACGAGATCCGCAACGTCGGCAGCGCCCCCTTCTGGGCGATCGTCGTCGAGCACATCTAGACGCGCCGGCGCGGCCCCCGAGGCTCGCCCTCTCGGATCCACCCTTCCCGCCGAGCCTCCCGGAGGACGCCGTCCAATCGGAGCAGGGACGGCGCCAGCCACGGGCGAGCGTGTTCAGGCAACACGCCCGTTGTCGACAACGGGGCCCGCCTCGGCCCCCGGCAGGCGACTTGACGGCCTTGGAGCACCGGCGATAGTCTCCCATCGATGAGCGGCCCACGCCGGCTCACCCCGCGAGCAGACTCATGATCTTCAGGAGCCGCAGCGCCGACGTCACGGTGCCCCACGTCTCCATCACGGAGTACGTGCTGCGGCACGCCCGGAGGCTCGGCGACAAGCCGGCCATCATCGACGGGCCGAGCGGCCGCGTCCTGACGTACGGGCAGCTCGAGGACGCCATCCGACGCGCGGCGACCGGCCTGGCGCGCCGCGGCCTCCGCAAGGGCGACGTGGTGGCGATCTACAGCCCGAACTGTCCCGAGTACGTGGTGGTCTTCCACGCCGTGGCGTCTCTCGGCGGGGTCAACACCACCGTCAACCCGACGTACACCGCCGACGAGCTGGCCGTGCAGCTCAAAGACTCGGGAGCGCGCTTCCTGGTCACCGTCCCCGCCGTCCTCGACAGGGCGAGGGAGGCGGCGGCGCGAACGGGGATCGAGGAGATCTTCGTCATCGGGGCGGCCGAGGGTGCCCGCCCGTTCGCCGAGCTGCTGGAGGCGCCGCCCAGCCCTCCCGCCGTCACCATCGATCCGGGGCGAGATCTCGTCGTCCTGCCGTACTCGAGCGGCACGACGGGACTGCCCAAGGGGGTCATGCTCACCCACCGCCACCTGGTCGCGAATCTCCGGCAATGCGAGGGCATGCGGGGCTTCGAGTGCTTCGGCGAGCGGGACGTGGTCATGGCCGTGCTGCCGTTCTTCCACATCTACGGCATGGTCGTCATCATGAAGCTCTCGCTGGCCAACGGCAGCACGCTGGTGACGATGCCGCGCTTCGACCTCATGGAGTTCCTGGGCTTGATCCAGAAGCATCGGGTGACCGTCCTGCCGCTCGTGCCGCCCATCGTCCTGGGCCTCGTGAAGCATCCGGCCGTCGCCCAGTTCGATCTCTCGAGCGTCCGGCTCGTATTCTCCGGCGCCGCGCCGCTCGGGGAGGAGATCGCCCGCGCGCTCGCCCGGAAGCTCGGATGCCCGGTCGTCCAGGGCTACGGCATGACGGAGGCGAGCCCCGTCACCCACCTGAGCCCGACGATCGATGCGCCGTCCAAGCCCGGATCGATCGGCCAGGTCGTTCCGAACACCGAGGTGAAGATCGCCGATCTCGTCACCGGCGCGGCGCTCGGCCGGCGCGAGCAGGGCGAGCTCCTGATCCGCGGCCCTCAGATCATGCGCGGCTACCTCAACCGGCCCCAGGAGACGACGGACGCCATCGATCGTGACGGCTGGTACCACACCGGCGACGTGGGCTACGTGGACGACGAGGACTGGTTCTACGTCGTCGACCGCACCAAGGAGCTCATCAAGTACAAGGGGCTGCAGGTGGCGCCCGCCGAGCTGGAGGCGCTCCTGCTGACGCACCCCGCCGTCCTCGACGCCGCGGTCATCCGGAAGGCCGACGAGGAGGCGGGCGAGGTGCCGCTCGCGTACGTGGTGCTCAAGCCCGACGAGGCCGCCCGCGGGACGAGCGGCGACGCGCTCATGGACTGGGTGGCCGAGCGGGTAGCGCCCCACAAGCGCATCCGGCAGGTGGAGTTCATCGACCAGATCCCCAAGTCGGCTTCGGGCAAGGTCCTGCGCCGGGTGCTGCTCGACCGGGAGCGGGCGCGGTAGCCTTTTCGCGACGGGCGGGAGCATGAGCATCGCGCCCAGGCTCGGAGTCTTCGTGGTCGCGCTCGTGTCCGTCCTCCTCCTCTCAGCCCGGCCCGCGCGTCCAGAGGACCTCACCGGCACGTGGCGCGGCACCGTCACCGTGGAGGGACAGGCGGTCGAGTTCACGGCGACCTTCAGCGAGAACGGCTACTTCCTGTTCACCTACGAGAACAACCAGGGACTCGTCCGGACCGTCGAGCTCTCCGCTCCCGGACAGATCCAGTTCGTGCCACCCGGCGGCGGCGTGATGACGATGGCGGTGGCGTCCGTCGTGAAACGCCCGGGCGGGGTCGCGTACGTCCTTCACACCGGCTTCGAGCGGACCAGCGGCGGCTATCTCGAGCAGCAGTACGTGACCGAGGAAGCCGACTACGCGCTGACGACCGGGGGGGTGCAGGTTCGGATCGTGAGCCGGGCGGCCTCGTACTTCGGGGACCGGGGCGGATCCACCGGCGGCCCCCGGAACGACCGAGTCTTCGAGGGCCTCCTGAAGAAGCTGCCGTGACCCTCGCGACGAGAGGCGCTCCCGCCTCGTAAGGCCTCTCCGCTCTCGCGCTGACGGGCACCCTCAGACCCCGGGGCCAGCGCTCCCTTTCCTGCAGGCCAGGTCGCCAAAGTTCGACCGGAGGGCGCGGCTCCGGCAGCGCTAGCGGGCGCCGTGAGGGCGCCTCGCCGGCCGTCGGGCCGGTGATCGGCGGGGGCTTCTCTCACCAAGGAAGGGAGGCGACGCCCGGTCTCGGGCAGCACGGCCGACGCCGCCGCGACCTTCCCGGGGCAGCGGCGGCGCGTCGCCCCCGGGGCTAGATCTTTCCCTCCAGCCCCATCTGGAAGTACCGGTGGACGACCTTGTCCTGGTTCTCGAGCAGCCAGTCGATCGACGGCTCGTGACGCATCGCCTTGCCGATCGCCTTGGCCATGCCTCGCCGATGGATGTCGAACAGCATCCGGTGGTCGAGATCGACGACGTCGACGATGGTGGGCGCCAGCCAGACGGCGCAGATGATGCCGAGGTCGTTGACCTGGCTCTTCGGCAGGTCGCCGGCCCTGACGGCGTCGAGCACGCCGTGCGCGATCGCCGCCTGCACCGTGCCCATCAGGATGTTCGTGTACTTCGTCGCCTTCTCCCCTCCGACCGTGACCTTGCTGACCATCAGGGTGGCGGGGCGAACCTGGACGTCGGTGTTGAGGAGCGCGAACACGCGCGTGTGACCCTTGACCTGGCCCCCCATCAGCGTGGCCATCGCCGTGCCCACCGGGCCGTCCAGGGCCCCGATCACGACTTCAGGTTCTGCCGCCGTGCCCGGCGGCCCTCCGGTCACGAGTGCCTCGCCAGTGCGTAGGATGATCCGCTCCGTCATCGATGCCTCCCCGGTTCAGGTGGAACTCCGCTCCGCACGACCACCTGGGGGCCGCGCGGACGTCGAGGGCTGCGGCCCGTCGCCTGCGAGTCGCCAGCAAACCTCAACACCTTCCCCGTGGCGCGTCAACTCCGCCGTCGGCCACTCCTGTCCGCTCCTCGGCCCGTCCATCGGCAATGCCCCGACTCGCTCCAACTTGGGCACCATCCGTCCATCGGCGTCCTTGCGGCTGCCCGGCGCCGGGGTCACAATGTCGAGCACGCGGGGACGAGCCCCTGGGGAGGTGTCGGCCACGATCGCGACGCGACCCGTGTGTGACCAGTGCGGCAATCCCGAGCACGTTCCCCTGCCGCCGCAGGCCCGCGGCCCCTCGCGCTGATCCGACGAGCCCCCACCCGGAGGGCGTCCGTGCCCTCGCCGAGAAGCAACCACCTGCGCTCCGGGCCGGTGAGGGCGGGAGGTCGGTGATCGAGCCGACGATCGTGCCATGATCCCGCCGAGGGGGCACGAAGCGGAAAGCCCCGGCCGCCTGGCGGCCGTCTATGGCGTCTTCGTGCTCCTCGTCCTTCTATACACGTGGCCGCTCGTGCTCAACCCGAGCGCTCACCTCCGCCAGTGGCTCGACGTCCACTACTTCGTGTGGGAGCTCGGCTGGGTGGCCCGGCGAATCTTCGAGGCCCCGAGCTCCCTCTTCGACGCCAACATCTTCTACCCCCATGGTCTCTCCCTGGCGTACTCGGAGCCGATGCTCGTCCCGGCCGTCGTCACCTTCGCCCCTGTCTACGCGGTGAGCCGGAACCCCATCCTCGCCTACAACGTGACCGTCGTGCTGTTCCAGGCCCTCGCCGGCTGGGCCGGATACTACGCGGCCCGCCGGCTGACGGGCAGCTCCGCGGCGGGCTGGATAGGCGGCATCGCCTTCGCGCTCTCGCCCATCCGGTCCGGGTACTACCACTTCGCGCACATGCAGCTCTCGTTCGCGATGCCGCTGGCCTTCCTGGCGTTCGCCCGCTTCCTCGAGCGGCACCGTGCCCGGGACCTGGCCTGGGCGCTCTTCTTCCTGTGGTGCCAGATGGTGACGGTCATGTATTTCGGGATCCCCCTGACCATGCTGCTGGCGCTCCTGACGGCCGGGGTCCTCCTCCTTCGCCCGCACCGCTGGCCGCGCCGCGCGCTCGTCACCCTGCTGGTGGGTGGCGTCGCCTTCTCCCTCGCCTACCTGCCCGTCGCGTTGCCGTACGTGGCCGCTCGGTCGGAGATGGGGTTCGAGCGAGACCTGGCCGAGGCCGGGCCTCGATCGGCCGACCTGCTGACCTACCTCGATGCCGGCCGCGAGAACCGAATCTTCCGAGGGGTGAGGTCGGGCACCCACCCGGCCATGTTTCCCGGCTTCACCGTGTACGCCCTGCTGCTGGCCGCGTTCGCCCTGTCTTCGCGGCGCGCCCTGCCGCCACTCCCGCAGGTGGGCGTCTGGGCGAGACGCCTGGTTGCGTGGAGCCTCACCCTGACGCTCGCTGCCATCGCGGTCTTCCTCGCGACGCGGGGAGGCTCCGTCCGCGTGCTCGGTGTCCGCCTCCGGATGACCGGGTTCGAGCGCTCGGCCGGGCTCTTGCTCGGCCTCGGCGCCGTGTGGCTCGCGCTCGAGGGGTGGGCCTGGGCGCGGGCCGGAGACGAGCGCTCACTGAGCCCGCGGGAGTGGGTGACGCTGCTCGGCCTGCTCACCGTCGTCTTCGTCCTGCTCTCGCTGGGGCCCGTGATGCATCTGGGCGGACAGCCCATCGGAGTTGGCCTCTACGCGAGGCTCTACGACGTCTTCCTGCCGATGCGCGCGCTGCGCATCACTCACCGGATCGGCTTCACCGTCATGCTCCTCCTCGGCCTGCTCGCCGCCTTCGGTCTGGCCGCGCTCCAGGCCCGGCTGGCGGGCAGCCGGTTCCGTCACGCGATGACGATCGTCCCCTTGCTGCTGCTCGTGGAATACCTGCCCGTCCCGCTCTGGTACGACGTGATCCGCTGGGACGAGCCGCCCCCGGTCTACCCGTGGCTTGCCCAGCAGCGCGGGGACTTCGCCATCATGGAGTGGCCATCCTTCCACGAGCTCCCGGATGCCACGTACGGCATGTGGTCGCTCCTTCATGGCAAGCGTCTCGTCAATGGCTCGAGCGGCTTCGACCCGCCCTTCACCCAGGAGATCCGCCAGGCCGTCGCCCGGCTGCCGGACACCCGGGTCCTCTCCGAGATCCGCAGCATCTACCCTCTGCGCTTCCTGCTCGTCCACCTGAACCTGCTGCCTGATCCCGAGGAGCGGACGCGCTGGGAGCGGTTCGAACAAGCACCGCCAGAGGGTCTCGGTGTGGTCGGCCGCTTCGGGGACACGATCGCCTTTGAGGTCACGGCCGCGCCCGAGCAGAGCCGTCGCTGGGAGCGGACGTTCTCCACGGACCTCGTCGCCGCCCACCCTCACGCCCGCGTGGGCGTCGCTCTCGCGCGGGAGGACCCGGAGATCGAGCCCACGGTGGACATCGCCTTCAACGGCCGCCGGCTGACCCAGTTCGTCCCGGCGGCGGCGCCGGCGGACCTGGAAGTCCCGCTGGCCCCTCCATACCCGAGGGTCGACCGCAACGTGCTTCGTCTCGAGCTCACCTACCGTCTCCGCCCCCACGCGTCGCACGATTCGGGGCATCTGATCGGGGGCACCGGAGTCCACTCTCCGGTCGATCTGGTCGTCACCAGCGCCGGCAAGGGGCACGGCTGGATCGCCTCGATCGAGGTCAACGGGAGGGACGTCGCCCCCAATCTCCGGGGCTACAACGTCGTCGTCGTGGATCCCCGCTCCGGCAGCGTCGAGGGGCGCGACGTGTTCGACACCTTCATCGCCCGGGCCGAGAGCGCGCGACTGGCCGACTTCATCGCTCGGGTACCGGCCGGCTGGATCGTGGTGGCCGCCATCAGGGATGACGGGGTGGGGCAGCTGGCGGACGACGCGGTCCGGGCCTTTCGCTCGGTGGGAGGCCGGGTCGACCCGCGAGGAACCCCGTTCGTCTCGCATCTCCTGATCGGGGTGAAGGGCGCATCGCCGGGGACCGCCGTCGAGGCGTTCGGACCCGCGCGACTGACGCGGGTCATCGGGCGGGATCGCGGAGACCTCCTGATTACCCGGGACTTCCGGCTCGAATGATCCGCGGCGCGTGCGATCCCGAAGTCGCTCCGCCGCGCGGCTTCGGCTCCTGCCGGAGTCGTCGAGGGTCGACGTGAGCCTGACGCTGTCGGACGCGATTCACCTCCTGGGCAACCTCCTGGGCGAGGTGCTGGCTGCCCAGGAGTCGCCGGCGCTGCTCGAGGCCGAGGAGCGAATCCGCGCGCTCGCGAAGGCGCGCCGCGCGGGCGACCCCGCCGCGGCCATTCAGCTGGCGCAGGACGTCGAATCCCTGCCGCCCACCACGGCCCGCGCGATCGCGTCCGCCTTCACGCTCTACTTCGACCTCGTCAACCTGGCCGAGGAGGTCCACCGGATCCAAGAGCTCCGGCGGCGGACGCGAGAGCAGGCGCCGGAGCCGATCGGCGAGTCCATCGGCGAGGCCGTCACGACGCTCCGCCGGACCGGCGTCTCCCGCGACCAGATGGCGGCGCTGCTGCGGGACCTCAGAGTCGAGCTCGTGCTCACGGCGCACCCGACCGAGGCGAAGCGTCGCAGCGTGCTCTCGAAGCTCCAGCGCATCGGCGCGACCCTGTCAGACCTCCACCGGGACGATCTCCTGCCGCTGGAGCGGGCCACCGCCGAGACGGCGCTCCGGGCCGAGATCACGGCGCTCTGGCTCACCGACCGGGCGCGCACGGCGCATCCGGAGGTCACCGACGAGGTTCGCACCGGCCTCTACTTCGTGGAGCACACGTTCTGGGGCGTCCTGCCGCGGGTCCACGCCGAGCTCGCGACCGCGGTGAGGGAGCACTACCCGGGGCTGACCGTCCCGCGCCGGTGGCTCGGGTTGGGCTCGTGGATCGGCGGCGACCGGGACGGGAATCCCTACGTCACCACGGCCGTCACCGCGGAGACGCTGCGCTTGCACCGGGGTCTCGCCGTCGCGCAGCATCGCCGCGCGCTCCAGGATCTCGCGCGGCGATTCAGCCTGAGCGACCGGCGGCTACCGCTCCCCGCGGCGCTCGCAGCATGGCTCGGGAGCCGGCGGCCCCTTCCGGAGCGCGCCGCCTACCTGGAGCGCCGCTACGGCGCCGAGCCCTACCGCATCGTGCTGTCGCTCCTGGCCGGAGATCTCGGGGCCGCCTCCGCCGAGGACATGACCGCGCGGCTTCTCGAGACCCAGCCGCACCAGGCGCGCGCCCGCGTCGACGAGCTGGCAGGCACGCTCGACCTGATCGCGGGCGCGGTGCCCTCGCCCCTCGCCGAGGACCGGCTTCGGACCGTTCGCGCCCAGATCGACCTGTTCGGTCTCCACGCGGCCCGCCTCGATCTCCGCGAGGATGCCGGCCGCCTCGCCGGAGCGTTCGATCAGCTCCGCCGCGCCTGGGGCGTGGAGGCCGGCGACCCCGCGGCGACCGGGGCCGAGCGGAACCGCGCTCTCGGGGTCCTCCTCGCCGCCGCCCCGCCCGCCGCCGCGGCTTCCGACCCGGAAGGCCTCGACGACCTGGCGCGCGAGACCTGGGCGCTGTTCCGGCTGCTCGCCCGGGCGCGGGCAGTGTACGGGCCCGAGCTCTTCGGGCCGTTCGTGATCTCGATGGCGCGGTCGGCCGCCGACGTGCTGACGGTCCTTGTCCTCGCCCGCTGGGCCGGTGGCGCCGGCGGTCTGCCGGTGGCGCCACTCTTCGAGACGCTCGACGATCTCGACCAGGCGCCAGCCGTGCTGGCCGAGCTCTTCGCGCTGGAGGCCTACCGCGCCCATCTGGTGTCGTGCGGCGGCGAGCAGACGGTGATGATCGGGTACTCCGACAGCAACAAGGACGGCGGGTACCTCGCGTCCAACTGGGCGCTCTACCGGGCGCAGGAGCGGATCGTCCGCGTCTGCCGGGACCACGGCGTCCGCCTCACGCTCTTCCACGGGCGCGGCGGCAGCGTGGCCCGCGGCGGCGGCCCGGCGGGCCGCGCCATCCGCGCCCAGCCGCCCGGAACGGTGGGCGGGCGCTTCCGCGTCACGGAGCAAGGGGAAGTGCTGGCGTCGCGCTACGCCGCGCCCGACCTGGCCCACCGCCACCTGGAGCAGGTCGTGAGCGCGGTGCTGCTCGCATCCGCCCCGCGATCCGCGCCGGAGATCCCCGCCGCGTGGCGCGCGGCGGTGGAGCGCATGGCCCGGCGCGCCCTGGCCGCCTACCGCGCCCTGGTCCACGAGACGCCCGGGCTCGTCGACTACTGGCGGGGCGCCACGCCCATCGACGAGATCGCGCGGCTCCGCATCGGCTCCCGCCCCCCGGCCCGGCGCGGGCGCGCGCTGGCCGTGGCGGACGTTCGGGCCATCCCCTGGGTCTTCTCCTGGATGCAGAGCCGCTTCAACCTGCCGGGCTGGTACGGTCTGGGGAGCGCACTGGCCGCGGGCGATCTCGCGGATCTCCGCGAGATGTACCGGCAGTGGCCCTTCCTCCACGCCCTCCTCGACAACGCCGAGATGTCGCTCCTCAAGGCCGACATGGAGATCGCGGCGCTCTATTCGAATCTCGTGCCCGACCGGGAGCTGGCCCGTCGCGTCTTCGCGACGATTCGCGCCGAGTACGACCGCACCCACCAGGCGATCCTGGCCATCACCGGGCATCCGGTGCTGATGGCCGGAGATCCGGTCATCCAGCGTTCGGTCCAGCTCCGGAACCCGTACGTCGACCCCTTGAACTACCTCCAGGTCGAGATGCTCCGCCGCCTCCGCGCCCTGCCGGACCCGGATGGAGCCGGCGCCGAGGCCCTCCGGGAAGTGCTCCTGCTCACGATCAACGGGATCGCCGCCGGCCTCCGCAACACCGGCTAGGGCAACGGCAGGACGCGCGAGCGGTCAGGGCCGGAAGCGCGCGGTGACCGAGCGACCCTTCGTCATCGTCACTACGCACGCGCCTCGGCCCGAGCAGCCTCCGCTCCAGTCGCGGAAGGTTCCGCCGGTCTGCGTCAGCGTGACCCGGGTGCCCGCAGGAAAGCTGGCGCCGCACGCGCCCGCCGTGCAGCGAATACCGGCAGGCGCGCTCGTCACGCTGCCAGGGCCGCCCGTCACCTTCACGGTCAGCGTGTAGGTCTTGACCGGCGGCGGCGGCGGAGGGGTCGGTGGCAGTGGCGCGGTCCTCGCCTGGCCCGAGTTGGCGGAGACCATGAGCGTCGAGACGTCGACCGCCTCGAAGGCGCTCCCCGGGACGCGCCGCAGCCCGCCCACCAGATCGTCGTCGTTCCAGCGCGGGTCGGGCACGCCGCCCAGGTACCAGGCACTCCCGTTGTCGGCCAGCATCATCCCGTAGCGCTTGAGGGCGGTGAGGATGACCTGGACCGCCGGCGAGAACCCGGAGATGTCGAACGACGCCTTGAGGCGGAACCGCTGCCCCATCGGCGGGACGCTGGTGCTCTTGTTGGACGAGGCGTCATGGCGGGCAGGCCAGACGTGGCGCTTCTGGGTCACCGGCGCGGTGAAGCGCAGCGCGTGGCGGATCTCGCCCGACGCCACCTCCTCGTACCGGACGAGCCCGGGCAGAATGGGGAGCCCAGCCGCGTCGGCGGACGTCCACGTGTCCGGCCGGAGCGCGTTCGAGCGCAGGTCGAACACCGAGCCCGAGCCCGCGTGCCATCCCCCGCCCGGCTGAGGATACGCGTAGTAGAGCTCGTAGAGGACGCACTGTGCGGTGTCCACGACCAGGATGTGCCGGTCGCCGTCGCTATCGGCCCCTCCCTCGATGGGCGCATTCGAAGGCACCGGGTACGGGCCGGGATCGCTCTCGTCGTCGTAGTCGAACGTCACCGGCACGCGTGGCTGGCTCCCCGGCACGGTGACGAATGGCATTCCGATCGGACCGCCATCCCACATCCCAGCGCCGAAGTCGGGGTGCATGGTCCGCGTGGTGCCGATGGCCGAGATGTAGCTCGCGGAGTTGGCCGCCACCGGCAGGCCGTCGACGCGGACGTTCCAGATGTTGTCGGCGGGTAGGAGCGGACAGCCCGCCACCGTGGGTCCGGCCGCCTGGACCGGCCCGGCGGGCGCCGCCACCATCGCGAGGCCGAGCCCCAGGACCAGCGCCATCCCCTTCGTCGCCCGATGTGGAGCCATGAGCCCTCCTGAGCCGGTCGCCGCCTCCCGAGGAAGGCCCGCCGCCGGATGTGGCAGTCGTGTCCCGGTGGGAGCGAGCAAGGCGTGTGCCACTGGCGGACTCCCACCGTGGATCCCCTTGCGCGCGCCCTTGCGGGCTGGACGGCCGGCTGGCGGGCTTCCGCCCGATCGCCTCCGGGGCTCGAGTGTGACGAGATTCGGTAGTCGGTCCGCGCAGCCCGTCATGGGGTCAACCAGGGCAGACGGGCGTCGGCGGAGAACCCCGGGCCCCAGCCATCTCGGAGACCGAGGCCCTGACGCGTCCGGGGCCCTCGCGGGCGCGCTACACTACGACCGTCCCGGAGATCCGCCAGAGCGCACGGCGGGCTCCCGAACCGGAGGCATCTCGATGGCAACCCGCACGGTCGTAGCCGAGCCCGGACCGAGGACCACGACTCCGGGGGCGGCCGGCCCGGACGCCACGGCCATCGGGGGAGCCGGATTCGACTGGCTGATGGCTATCCTCGGAGGCTGGCTCATCGGCGGCCTCTACCTCGACGGATGGGCGCACATCCACGTGCCGGCGCTCGAGACGTTCTTCACGCCGTGGCACGCGGTCCTCTACTCCGGCTACATCGCCGGGGCGGTGGTGCTCGCCGTGACCGTGCGCCGGAACCGGCGCCGGGGCGCGCCACGCTCGAGAGCCTTGCCGGCGGGCTACGGTCTCTCGCTCGTCGGCGCGTTCGTGTTCTTCATCGCCGGCGTGGCCGACATGCTGTGGCACGTGACCTTCGGGATCGAGAAGGGCGTCGAGGGGCTCATCAGCCCGAGCCACCTCGCCCTGGCGGTCGGCGGCGGGCTCATGGTGACGGGGCCGCTCAGGGCGGGGCTCCACCACCCGGCCCCGGACCGGCCGAGCTGGCTCTCCCGGATGCCCATGGTCGTGTCCCTGACCCTCTTTCTCTCGCTGATCACGTTCTTCACCGAGTACGCGAGCCCGTACGCGACGACGTGGGTCACGGAGACCCCCCGGACCGGGAGCCAGGTGTACCTGTCGGCGGGTCTCGCGGGGTTCCTGGTCCAGCCCGCGGTGCTGATGGGGCTGGTGCTGTTCGTCCTGCGAGTGCAGCCGCTCCCCCTGGGCGGCCTCACGGTCCTCCTGTCGGGCAACGTCGCGCTCATGACGATCATCCACGACAAGTATCTCGACACGGGTCCGTATCCGCTCATCGGATCTGCGGTCTTGGCGGGGCTGATCGGCGACGCCCTGCTCGCGTGGCTCCGGCCCGCGCCGGACCGGGTCCGCGCCTTTCGCACGGTGGCGTTCGCGATTCCCGCCGTGCAGTACCTGCTCTACTTCCTCGCGATCATGATGTGGGTGCGCGTGGCCTGGTCCGTGCACCTCTGGACGGGCGCGATCGTGATCGCGGGGGGCGTGGGCTGGCTCCTGAGCTACCTCGTGGCAGCGCCTCGTGGAATCGCGCAGGCCCGGCTCACCCACTCAGGAATGAGGGCATAGCGCGCGCCGAGTGCTTGGAGGCGGGCCAGCGGCTGCCGCTACGCGGAGACGAGCACGCTCGAGCAGCGGCAGTCGAGCACGACTCGGCCGCTCCCAGCATCCTTCCAGAGGCCGAGACGGCACTGGAGGCTCGCCTGGCAGCTGCCCGAGCACTGAAATCCTCCAGCCGCGCGCAGGACGAGCTGACACGGAGTCGGCGGCGTCGGCTTCCCTCCATCATCCTTGATCCCCTTGCAGACGCATTCGAGGTAGACACCGGCGCCCCGCCCCGGCCCCGCGGGCGTCCACCGGCCGAAACACGTCTGTCCCGGCAGGCTCTCGCACTTGCTCTGGACCATCCCCCCGGTCGGCCAGGGCTCGAACGCGGCGAGAGGCGCTCCCCGCGGTCGACGCGGGAGCTCGACGGCGCCCTTGGTCAGACGCGCGAACTCCTTGTCCGTGAGGTAGACGAGGGGAGCCGGCTTCTCGGGAAGCGGCTTGCGAAGCTTGAGGAGCTCATCGAGGCCGATGACCCGGGGACGCTCCCTGGCCATGCTGAACCTCCCGTCAGTTCGAGGGCCGCGGACCACCGTGAGCGCGCCCCTCTGTTCGAGGAACCCAACACCACCACCCGGGCTTCATGATCCGTCAGGCGTGATCGTGACGTGCCTCGAAGTCACGCAAGATTCTCGATCGCCCGCACCTCGTCGGGGGTGAGCGCCAGGGCGCGGCTCTCCAGGTCCTGCCGCATGTGCGCGGCGTCGGTGGTGCCCGTCAGCGGGAGCATCCCGATCGCTTGCGCGAACCGGAACACGACCTGGGCCGGCGTGACCTTGCCGCGCGCGGCGATGCCGGCGACCAGGGGGTGGCGCAGCACCTCGGGGTTGGCGGTCAGCAGCGAGAAGCCCTGATACACGATCCTCCCCTTCGCGCAGAACGCCCGCACCTCGCGATCCCAGCCGACCCGGGCGAAGCAGCGGTTCTGGACGAACGCGGGGGCTTCGGCGCCGGAGGCCGCCATCTGCTGGAGATGCCGCAGGGAGACGTTGCTCACGGCGAGGAGCCGCGTGCGCCCGGCGTCCCGCTCCCGCGCCATCGCGGCCCACACCTCGGCGTCGTCGGGCGTCCAGCCGTGGCCGGAGGCGGGACCGTGCAGCACGAAGCTGTCGACGTGGTCGGTTCCGAGGTGCTCGAGCGAGCTCGCGAGCGACTGGGCGACCTGCGTCGAGAGATCGGCCGCGGGATCGTAGGGAAGCCGGTGGTCCTGGCCCGGCTGGTACGTGAACTTCGTCTGGAGGAAGAGATCCGCCCGCGACACCACCCCCGCGCGGTAGGCCGCGGCGAGCCCCTCCCCGACGCCGGCCTCGAAGTAGTGCCGCCGCTGGTTCGCGGTGTCGACGCCCCGGAAGCCGGTCCGGAGCGCGAGCTCGGTCAGCGCCGCCGTCCGGTCTTCCTTCCAGGCGGTGCCGTACAGGAAATCGGGGGTCATCCGGCTTTGGCCGCTCGGGGAGCCACCGAGACGCCGCGCGCGCCCGTCTTCTCGATCGCGCGCGCGACCAGCCCGGAGGCCTTCGCGTCCTCGACGACCCCGCGGAGGTACGCGAGGCCGGCGTCGCGGCCCCGCGGCATGCCGACGGCCTGCTGCACCGCCATGAACCGGCCGTCGAGCACGCGAGCGCCGGGCAGCCGCTCGGGGAGCGCGATCAGGGCCTGCCGGAGACCGGCGAGCACATCCACCTGACCGGCCACGAGCAATCCGAAGGCCGCCTCGGCGTTCGGGGCCCGCACGATCTGCGCATGTCTGAGATGTCGGCCGAGGAACAGCTCGTAGTTGGCCCTCGCCGGCGCGGCGACGCGCACGCCTTCCCGGTCGACGTCCTCCACGGCGCCGAGCGGCGATCCGGCCGGCACCAGATAGGTGGCCTCGATCTCGAGGTAGGCGGCGGTGAAGCCGATCTCGCCCTCGCGCGCCGGATCGATCCCGAGGAACGCGATGTCCCAGGCGCCGGTCTTCGCGGCGTCCACCATGACGGCCACGCTGTCGTAGGCGACGATCGCGACCGGCACGCCCAGCCGCCGGCCCAGCTCCTGCGTCAGGTCGATCGCCACCCCGCGGGACTCCCCGCTCGCCGGGTCCTTCGTGGCGAGGATGAAGTTCCCGTAGTTGACGCCGGCGCGAAGCGTCCCGCTCGGAGCGAGGTCGGCCCGGACAGCCGGAGCGATCGCGGTCATGGTCGCGAGGAATGCTAGCGTAGATCGTCTCCCGCGTCACCCGCGGTCGCGCTCCCCGCGGATCCCGCCGTCGCGGTACACTACGCGGAACGCCCGGGAAAGCGAGGTGGCGACCGTGACGGACAGCGGACCCAAGAGCGCGTACGAGCTCGCGATGGAGCGCCTCCGCCTGAAGGACAAGGAGGGGGGCGTCGTCGAGCGCCCGCTCACCAGCGAGCAGAAGGCGGCGATCGCGGAGGCGCGGCGCGTCTACGAGGCCAAGGTGGCGGAGCGGGAGATCCTGCACCGCGACGCCCTGCGCCAGGCGAAGAGTCACGAGGAGGTCCAGAAGCTCAACGAGGAGCTGGCGCGGGATCGCGACCGGTTCGGCCGGGACCGCGACCGGAAGATCGGCGAGATCCGGGACCGCCCGGCCTGATCAGCGCAGGCCTGATCAGCGCAGGATTGAGGCGCTTCGGTGGTGGCTCCCCCGCCAGGGAGACGCCAGGGGCGAATCGAGCTCATGGACATCGCCATCGTCGGCGGCGGGATCGGGGGGCTCACCCTCGCGCTGGCGCTCCACCGGCGCGGCGTCTCCTGCCGCGTGTACGAGAGCGCGCCCGAGGTGAAGGAGCTGGGCGTCGGGATCACGCTGCTGCCCCACGCCATGCGCGAGATGGCGGCGCTCGGCCTCGGCGAGGCACTGACGCGCCAGGGCATCGAGAACCGTGAGAGCTGCTTCTTCAACCGCTTCGGCCAGCTCATCTACGCCGAGCCGCGCGGCCGGTTCGCGGGCTATCCCTTCCCCGAGGTTGGTCTCCACCGCGGCCGGGTCCATCTGACCTTGTGGAACGCCGCGGTGGCGCGCCTCGGCGCCGCGCGCATCCTCACCGACCATCAATACGTCGGGCTCGAGCAGACCGACCAGCGCGTGACCCTCCACTTCCGGTCCGGCGCGACCGGCGCGGCGCGCGCGTCGGTCGAGGCCGACGTCGCGATCGCGTGCGACGGCGTCAACTCGGCCGTGCGCCGGCAGTTCTACCCGGACGAGGAACTGCGCTTCGTCGGCATCAACACGTGGCGCGGCGTCACGCGCGCGAAGCCGTTCCTGACCGGTCGCAGCTACGTGCGCGCCGGCTCGATTCACACGGGCAACATCGTGATCTATCCGATCATCGACGACGTCGATGGCGACGGGAACCAGCTCATCAACTGGACCACCCAGGTCGCACAGCCGGGCTACGACAGGAACGACTGGAACAAGCCGGGCCGGCTCGAGGATTTTCTCCACATCTATGCGAGCTGGAGATTCGACTGGCTCGACGTGCCCGACCTGATCCGCCGGTCGGAGGTCATCTTCGAGTACCCGATGGTGGACCGGGACCCCGTCGATCGCTGGACTTTCGGCCGCGTGACCCTCCTGGGGGACGCCGCCCATCCGATGTACCCGCGCGGCTCGAACGGCGCGGCCCAGGCCATCCTCGACGCGCGCGCGCTCGCCGACCGCCTGGCCGAGGGCGGTGATCCCCGGACCGCCCTCAGGGCCTACGAGGCCGCGCGCTCCGGGCCGACGGCCCAGGTCGTGCGCACCAACCGCGAGCATCCGCCGGACTACATCATCGGGCGCGTGGAGGAGCTCGTCGGCGACAGGCCGTTCGACGACCTCGACCACTACATCACACAGGCCGAGCTGCGCCGGCTCTCCGACGACTACAAGCGCGTGACCGGCTTCGCGCTGGAGGACGTGGCCGAGCGTCGCCGCGGAGCGTGATGCCGAGGGATCCGGGCGCCCTGCAGCCGGTCCGGCCGTTGGCCTCCCGGCGCAGGGCGCGCTCGGAATCACACTCGCCAGCGCTAAGGCGCAGCGGCTGGCATGGCGGCGCCCGCGAGGAGCTCCCCGCTCATGCAGCCCGGGAACGAATCGCCGGATCGCGCGTTACTCGAAAGGGGATGCCGGGGCGCGGCATGCGTGCGCCAGCTGGGCGCGAAGCTCGGCGGCGCGGCCTGATGGCGACCCGCCTCTTGCCGGTCCAACCCACCGCGCGCTAGACTCCGACCCCGACGACGATCCTACGGGCGCGCGTGACGCCCTCATCCCCGGACCGGCGAATGGTCCGGCCGCCGAGGAGGACCATGCTTCCACTGACCGGCTACGCCGACCGCTTCTCCGTCGCCCCGGGCCAGACCATCGCCTTCAAGGTGTCGAGCACCGCCGCGACGCCCTACCAGGCGCGCCTGGTCCGCCTGATCTCGGGCGATCCCAACCCCGCGGGCCCCGGGATCAAGGAGGAGTCCGTCCCCGCGCCGTTTGCAGGGAGCTACCCCTCGCGGGTCCAGCCGGTGCCGCTCGGCTCCTACCTCCGCGTGCCGGACGCCCCGGCGTTCCGGCGGCTCGCCAGCTTCACGACGGTCGCGACCATCTGGCCGACCACGCCCGGTCAGGGCCGCCAGGGCATCGTGGCGCGCCACGATCCGAAGGCCGGCACCGGGCTCGCCCTCTTCGTGGACGGGCGCGGCGCGGGCGCCCTGGTCGGGAACGGCCACGGGGGCGTCGCGACGGTCCACGTCGACAAGCCCCTCCTCGCGAGGACCTGGTACCGCGTCTGGGCCACCTATGACGCGGCCACGCGCACGCTCGCCGTGGGCCAGGCGCCGCTCGTGCCTCGCGTGCGGGCGGACGACGCCGGCCACGCGGCCGTCTCCGTCGACTTCTCCCCGGCGCTCGACAGCGGCACCCCGCTGCTCGTCGCCGCGCTGGGCGGCGCGCCCGTGGGCGGCCACTACAACGGCAAGATCGAGCGCCCCGCGCTCTACGACGTCGCGCTTGGGGAGACGGCCATCCCGTCCGCGCCGGACGGGACCTCCCGCCGTCACCTGGTGGCGGCGTGGGACTTCAGCCGCGAGACCTCCAGCACCCGCGCGGTGGACGCGGGGCCGAGCGGACTCCACGGGGAGCTCGTCAACCTCCCGGCCCGCGCCATGATGGGCTCGACCTGGACGGGCCAGGAGATGTGCTGGCGCCACGCGCCCGGCCAGTACGGCGCCATCCACTTCCACGACGACGATCTCTACGACTGCGGATGGGCCACCGACTTCACCTACACCGTGCCGGACGGGCTCCGGAGCGGCGTGTACGCGGTGCGGCTCAGGGCGGGCGACGTCGAGGACATGATCCCGTTCTTCGTCCGCCCGCCGCGCGGGCGGCGGACCGCGGACGTCTGCGTGCTGATGCCGACGTTCACGTACATCGTGTACGCGAACATCGCGCGCGACGTCACCAACGACGAGTACCGGGCGCGCGTGGCGGCCTGGGGGGCGCGCCCGTGGACGAGCGACGAGCACCAGGACTACGCGCTGTCCACCTACAACTACCATCACGACGGGAGCGGGATCGCCTACTCCTCGCGCCTCCGGCCGATCCTGAACCTTCGCTCGAGCTTCCTCGCCTACGTGGACCCGCGCGGGTCGGGGGTCCGCCACCTCCCCGCCGATCTCTACCTCCTCGACTGGCTGGAGCAGATGGGCCACCGCTATGACGTGGTCACCGACGAGGACCTCCACGCCGAGGGCCTCGAGCTGCTCGCCCCGTACAAGGTCGTCCTGACGCCGACCCATCCCGAGTACCAGAGCCTCCATACCATGGACGCGCTGACGGCCTACCTCGAGCGGGGCGGCCGGCTGATGTACCTCGGCGGGAACGGCTTCTACTGGCGCGTCGCGGCCCACCCGGCCGTGCCGGGCGCGCTGGAGGTGCGGCGCGCCGAGGGCGGCATCCGCGCCTGGGCCGCCGAGCCCGGGGAGTACTTCATGAGCCTGGACGGCCAGTACGGCGGGCTCTGGCGGCGTAACGGGCGGCCGCCCCAGAAGCTGGCCGGGGTGGGGTTCACCTCCCAGGGACCGTTCGAGGGCTCGTACTACCGCCGTCTTCCCGCGTCGCGGGACCCTCGGGTCTCCTGGATCTTCGACGGCGTGCCGGACGAGATCCTCGGCGACTTCGGGCTCTCCGGCGGCGGCGCGGCGGGCTTCGAGCTCGATCGGGCCGACGCGCGGCTCGGGACGCCGCCCCACGCGGTGGTCCTGGCCGCCTCGGAGAAGCACGACCTCACGAAGTTCGTCCTCGTCCCCGAGGACTGGCTCACCCACGTGGCGACCTGGCCCGGCGACCCGCCCGACAAGCTGATCCGGGCCGACATGGTCTACTTCGAGACGCCGCGCGGCGGGGCCGTCTTCTCGGTCGGCTCGATCACCTTCTGCGGGAGCCTCTCGCACAACGGCTACCGGAACAACATCTCCCGCGTCGTCGACAACGTCCTTCGCCGCTTCGCGGCGCCGTGATCGAGCCCCGCCCGGTCGGCGCCCGCGACGAGCCGGCGCCGGGCACCGCCGACGGGCGCGACGTCGGCCGTCGCCCCTGCAGGGTCCGCCCGCGCGACCCGGGCTCAGGGCCACGGGAGCGTGCGCGCATGAGCGTCTCGCGACTCCGTGACATTCCGGGATTCAACATCGATCGGGTGGCGGCGGCGGCCGGAGACGATCCGAGCGTCCTGCGGATGGAGAATCTCGACACCGACATCGCGCCGCCGGCGAGCGCCGTCGCGGCGACTCGCCTCGCCCTCGGCGAGGACGACGCGAACAGCTGGCTCCCCTTCACCGGACGCGACGATCTCAAGGACGCCGTGGCCGCCTACATCGAGCGGCGAGGCGGGCCCCGCTACGACGGCCGGCGCGAGATCGTCATCACCTGCGGCGAGGGGGAGGCGATCGTCGACGCGCTGTTCTGCCTCACCGATCCGGGCGACGAGGTCATCCTCACCGACCCCACCTATGCCGGCATGCTCAACCGGGTCCGGCTGGTCGGAGCCGCGCCGCGCCTGGTGCCGCTTCGCGTCAGCGGCGGCGAGTGGCGCCTCGATCTGGAGGCGCTGCGGGCCGCAGCGGGCCGCCGCACGCGCGTGGTGTTCGTCAACAACGCGTCCTTCCCGACCGGCTGGGTCGCGAGCGACGAGGAATGGGCGGCCATCGCGGCGCTCTGCCGTGAGCGGGACCTCTGGCTCCTCTACTGGGGAGGCTTCGAGGGCGTCCTCTTCGACGGCCGACCCATCCGTCACCCGGCGGCGCTGCCGGGCATGCGCGATCGAACCGTGACCGTGGGCGCGCCCTCGTTCGAGCAGCGGATGATCGCCTGGCGCGTGGGCTGGGTCGTGGCGCCGGGCGCGCTGGTGAACGACGTCTCTCGCGTCCAGATCTACAACGGGCTCGTCAGCAGCGGGTTCGCCCAGGTCGGAACCCGCGTGGCCCTCGCCGAGCCGCCCGGCGATCTGGCGGCCGCCAACGCCGAGTGGCAGCGGCGCCGCGACGAGACACTCCGCCAGCTCGCGGGGCTGCCGGCCGTCCGGCCGGCGGGCGCATGGTCCTTGCTCCTCGACGTGGCAACGCTCGGTCTCGACCCCGCGGAGGTGTCTCGCCGGTTGCTCGAGCAGAAGGTCGCGGCCACGCCCATGCCTGGCTGGGGCGGCGAGGTCGCGGCTCGCCACGTCCGATTCGTCTTCAGCAACGAGCCAGTCGAACGGCTCACCCTGCTCGGGGCTCGCGTCCGGCGGGCGCTGGAGTCCGCTCGCGTCGCGACGTGATCCGCATCGGCGCCCGGCTGTGGAGACAGACCCCGAGGCCCGGCCGCAACCGGCGCGAAGACCCGCCGCCAGCCGCCACAAAGAGAAGCGGCGCAGGAGCCGAGGCTCCTGCGCCGCTCTGACGACGTCTAGCCGGTCGCGATTACCAGCGGGACGTCTTGCGCGGGCCGCCGCCGCCCGAGCCCGGCGACTTCGCCACGTTGACCATCAGCTTCCGACCCTCGAACGACTGGTCGTTCAGCTTCTGGATGGCCGCCTGCGCCTCGGCCTCGGTGGCCATCTCCACGAACCCGAACCCGCGCGAGTCGCCCGAGATCCGGTCCGTGATCACCGTGGCCGACTCGACCGTCCCGCACTGGGCGAACAGCTGCCGCAGGCTCTCGGAGGTGGTCGAGTAGGACATTCCGCCGACATATAACTTGGACGCCATGGGGCGCCTCCTTCTCCCCCGATCGCGTCGGGGGTCATTCAACTCATCCGCTTGGGATACGCGCCCCGAAGATGCGGATGAACCGACGGAGGCGAGGCCAGTCTCTCAGAGAGGGGAAGTCCGGCAGAGCACCCTGCGGAGCCGATGGTGACCCTTGTGGGCCCATCGACCCGCAAACAGACTATAGCAGATGATCGCGCCGTCTGCTGAGGTTAGATGGAGACCGGGCGGATGGAGAGCCCGACGGCCTCCCGAGGGTGTGTGGGGCTGGGGACCGGCTCGACGCGGCGAACCCAACGATTTCACTCGGTTGTGACACGTGACGGGCCCCGCGGGGCGCACTGTGAACCAGGCGCCATGGACGCTCACAGCCCAACTCACGAGGACCGACGCCACCAAGAGGCGGCCGGTCGACGGAGGTCGTGATGATCCAAGGGTTCCATCGTTGTCGCGGCTGGCTTGCCATCGTGGTGACGCTCACGAGCCTGGCGGCGGGCGCGACGGTCGGGAAGCCGAATCTGGCCGCGGGAGGACCGCCCGAGGAGACGGCCGTGTTCGCGGGCGGGTGCTTCTGGGGCGTCCAGGCGGTCTTCCAGCGAGTCAAGGGCGTCACGCGGGCCGTGTCCGGATACGCGGGGGGCTCGGCCGGCTCGGCCCAGTACGAGGCCGTGAGCCGCGGCACCACGGGGCACGCCGAGTCGGTGGAGGTCACCTTCGATCCGGCGCGGATCTCGTATGCGGAGCTCCTGCAGGTGTTCTTCACCGTCGCCCACGACCCGACGCAGCTCAACCGGCAGGGTCCCGACGTGGGGCCCCAGTACCGGTCGGCGATCTTCTACGCGACCGCGACGCAGAAGTCGAGCGCGCAGGCGCACATCGACCAGCTCACCGCGGCGAGGGCGTTTCCGCGGGCGATCGTGACGCAGGTCGTCCCGCTCGCCGGATTCTACCCGGCCGAGGCGTATCACCAGGACTACCTCAATCGGCACCCCGACGACCCCTACATCGTGTTCCACGACTGGCCGAAGATCGACAGCCTGCGGAAGAAGTTCCCGAGCCTCTACGTCGAGAGATAGCCCGCCGCTGCCGCGGAGACCGGGCGGACGCCGATCGGGTCGCGGCGCCGGAGGAGCCTACTCTCGCCAGTCGTCGTGTAGTTCTCGCTCCCGCAATCCGAGCGCGTCCGCCGTCATAGGAGGTAGCGCTCCGCGTGAAGAAGCGCCATCAGCTTCCCCTCGGCCTTCAGCCAGCCGAGCTCCGTCAGCGACCCGTCCTGCGAGGCGACGAAGGCGACCGACTCCTGGATACGGCAGCAGAATTCCGCGGCCGCGCGGTGTCGCGCACCTCCAAGCTCGCGAATCGAGCGCGTGATCCCTCCAGCTTTCGCTCGACCGGCTTCGACACAGAGGACGTCGCCGATGGCGAGCTGGCCCGATTGAATCATGGCGCCGAACGCGAGCAACCTCAGATCCATGTCGAGCACCGTGGCGCCGTCCACTGCAGTGACCTGCCCGACCGTGTCCGCGGCGTACTGCAGATGCTCCGACTCGATGAATGCGTGTATGGCGTACGGGTTCGGAAGCACGCGATCCAGGGCATCGTGAAGGCCGAGAAAGGGTGGAGCGCACTGATACCTCGGCGCGTCGCTCAGAGCGTCTCGCCAGTCGGACGAGCCGCTTGGGACGAGAAGCACGATGCCCCCGTGACCGGCCCTGCGCATGGAATCCACGACCCGCGTGGTCCAGTAGGCGTTCACGAAGCGATCGCCGGCGGGGGTGTCGGCCGGCAGCGCCAGCCGGGTGATGCGGACAAGCGTGTCGTAGTCCTCGTCTTCCAGGAAGGTCGCTTCTCCAGCGTGATAGATCATCACGTTCCGAAGCATCCCCTTGACCACCAGGAGTCCCGGTCCCTTGACGTCGACGCAGAGGGCAGTGGGCGTGATAGGGGTGAGGCCCCAGATCGCGAGCCTCTCGGATCCCTCCGCTCGGATGCCAAGACCGTGTCGCTCTCGGTGAACGGCGGGACCCAGCTTGACGACCGCCTGGACGTCCAATGGGATGGGATGCTCGAGCACCAGATCCTCAGCGGTGGAAGGCGACTGAAGCAACAAGGGCACGGCAACCGGTCGCCCTTCCTCCTGCTGGAGACTCGCCCAGAAGGCCGTGTTCAACAGAACGCTGACGATGATCGACCGATGGTATCGACACCGAGGCGCTCGCAGCGCTCGGCAGGGAGCGGAGCAGCTCCAGCAACTTCGACACGGTGCCGGCGTCGCCGGGAAGCGTGCTCGCCAGCCCCATCCGTGTGAAGGCGTCGAGGGCCTTCTCTCCACCAGGTGACACGTGTCCTCCTCCTGATGATCGATCGAATTGCCGGCACGCGGGTGGGTCGACCTTCTCGGTGCACACCTCATGTCGAGAAGGTCCGGTGTACGGGGAGAGTAGCACGGTCGCCACCGCAGCTGAGTGTGTACGGGCCGCGAGCGCGGGGGTCGGCGAGGAGTTCCTGTTCGGCGGGCCGCCTCCGGCCGCCCGTCTCTTCTATCCCTGCTCACGCAGCAGGTCGCTTCACGACCTGATGCACCTCAGTCGTGAGCGCGTGGATCTGGGTCGTCAGCGCCACGAGCTGCGTCGAAAGGTCCAGCAGCCGCTGATTCTGCCGCTCCTCGGCCTGGATCATGTCCCACTGGTGGTCGGCCAGCACCTGCCGCTTCACGTCGGCGCGGTTCTGGCTGATCATCACGAATGTGCCCAGGAACATCGCTTCCAGGGACACGATCATCGTGAGCAGCCCGTACGGGAATACGTCGTTGAACGGCTCGACCTTGAGCCACAGAGCAAACCAGCTGACGTGGAGGTACACGAATCCCATCGAGCCGGCGAACGCGGTGATCGCGTCGGCCACTCGGTCTTGCAGGCTGGCAGCCCGTCGTTCCGCGTAGCGGGCCAGGCTTGGGTGGATGTTTCGGATTCGTCGCTGTCCACAGTGTCACGTCATCGGGCTCTCAGGGCGCGTACGTCTGACCGCAGCTGACGCCGAGGCGTCGCTCGTGGCATACTCCGCCCATGGGGAAGAAATCGAACACTCCCAAGAAGCGGCAACCCTCCCGCCCGAACCTCCTCTCCTCCTCGGCCGAGAAGTCTGAAGACCGCCGCACGGGTGAGCAAGGCCGACGTGGAGCCGTCACCGGGCGCAAGAAGGGCGCTCAGACTCTCTCGGCGGAGCAGAAGCGGGGAATTACCAGGAGAGCGAACCGGGCTCGCTGGAGCTAGGTGTACGAGCATCTGATCTGAAGCAGTGCCCCACGACCGCGACCTGGCGCATCGCGATCCCCGGCGCCATGATACTTGTCAACGCTAAAGAATCGACCCGGACGAGCTCAGCAGGAACAAGCGGGGCCACCCACGAGACCGGACGGGCGTCGATCGGATCGCGGTCAGACTGGGGGCCGGCGGAACCAGACGGAACGGCCGCGCCGAGACGAACGGCGCGTCCACGGAGGGACACGGCGACTTCCTCGCGCGGCGGGTGGCGGCCGACTCGGGCTCGAGGTGACCTCGCCGCTCAGAGGCGGTAGCACGCCGTCGCGTTGAGTCCCAGCACGCGGTCGCGCGCGTCCCGCTCGAGGCCGGCGAGGAGCGCCTCGGCCGCCGCGACCCACTCGGCATAGCTGGCCCGCAGGGTGACGACGGGCCAGTCGCTCCCGAAGATCAGACGCTCCGGCCCGAAGCAATCGAGCAGGTGATCGACGTAGGGCCGCAAGCGGTCGACCGACCACCCCGGCCCATCCTCCGTCACCAGTCCCGAGAGCTTGACCCACGCCCGGGTGTCCCGGGCGAGTCCGGCCATGTGGGTCGCCCACGGCTCGCGCCCGCCCCGCTCGATCTCCGGCTTCGCTCCGTGGTCGATCACCACGCGGAGATCGGGGTGCCGCTCCAGCAGCCGGCGGAGGTTCGGCAGGTGCGGCGGCCGGACCAGCGCGTCGAAGGTGAGGTCCGAGGCGGCGATCGCGCGGAGGCCCGGCGCGAGCGCAGGGCCGAGCATCCAGTCGACGTCCGGGATGTCATGGAGCATCGGGCGGAGACCCTTGAGGTACGCGTCCCGGGCGAGATCCGCGACCACGTCGGGCGCATCGGGCGCGTCGAGCGGCGCCCAGCCGACGACGCCCGCCACGACGGGCGTCACCGCGGCGAGCTCGAGCAGGAAGCGCGTCTCGGCCAGCGTCGGCGCCGCCTGGACGAGCACGGTGGCGTCGATCCCGGTGCGGGCGAGCAGCGGGGTGAGATCCGCGGGCGCGAAGTCCCGGTAGATGGGCGCCAGGGCCGGGGTGAGCCAGCCGTAGTCGGCCCGCGCGAGGCGCCAGAAGTGCTGGTGGGCGTCGACGCGCCGCGCCCCGCGCACCGTCATCCAGGCGTAGGCGCGTCGGGCCGGACGAGACCCTCGGTCTTCAGATCGCGCCAGACCCCGGGCGGGATCGCGGAGCGGAGGAGCCCGAGGTTCTGCTCGACCTCGGCGGCCGCCCGGGCGCCGGGGATGACCGTGGCCACGGCGGGGTGGTGGAACGGGAACTGGAGCGCCGCGGTCGCGAGGGACACGCCGTGGGCGGTCACGACGCGCTCCAGCGCCCGGACGCGCTCGAGGATCTCGGGCGGGGCGGGCTGGTAGTTGTAGGTCGCCCCCGTGACCGCGCCGCTGGCCAGGATCCCGGAGTTGAAGGGCCCGCCCACGATCACGCTGATGCCACGCCGGGTGCACAGCGGCAGAAAACTGTCGAGCGCGGTCTGCTCGAGGAGGGAGTACCGCCCGGCGAGCAGGAAGCAATCGAAGTCGCCGTCCCGCACGCAGCGCTCGAGGATCTGCCACTCGTTGGCGCCGACGCCGATCGCCCGGATGACACCGGCGGCGCGGAGGTCGTGCAGCACGCGATACGCTCCGTCCATGGCCTGGCGATACCGGGCGGCATCTTCGGTGCCATGCGTGACCGGGCCGATGTCGTGGATCAGCACGACGTCCACGCGGCCGACCCCCAGTCGCTCGAGGCTCGCGGCGAGGGAGTCCCGCGCCGATTCGGCCGTGTAGTCGAACACCGGCGTCAGCGCCGGCGTGTGGACGTAGGCGCTCTCCGCGGCGGGATCGGCGGGCCGAGGCACGAGGCGTCGCCCGACCTTGGTCGAGAGCACGAACGCATCGCGCGGCTGGCCGTGAAGCGCCGCGCCGATGCGCCGCTCGCTGAGCCCGTGGCCGTACAGGGGCGCGGTATCGAAGTAGCGCACGCCGGCGGCCCAGGCGGCACGCACGGTGTCGACGGCCTGCACTTCCGGGATCGGACGGAAGAGGTTGCCGAGCGGCGCGCCCCCGAACCCCAGGCGAGTCACCCGCACCGCGGTGCGCCCGAGCGCTCGGGTCTCGACGGGATCGATCGGCGCCGGGCTCATGCGGGGCGGGCGGCGAGGCCGTGCAGGAGAACGGTCTTCGGAGAGGCGAGATCCTTCAGCATGGCTCATCCTACCTCGGGACAGTGCCCGTGTTGCCCCGCCGCGTGGTGCACGGCGACCCGACGGCGCCCCGGGCTCGCCCGCCCTCCCTCGGGGCCGGCGCGCTGCACGGCACCACATCGCGAACCGGCGTTCCCCTACCCGTTTGACTGCGAATCAAGCGGGTGCCGGTGGGTCGGCGCTCAGCGCGCCAGCACACGCCCCGGACGGCTCCCGGTGTGCTGGCCGCCGGCGATCACCGGCTCGCCGTTGACGAGCACCCAGGGAATGCCGCGGGGATACCGGTGGGGCTCGGCGAAGGTCGCCGTGTCGGCGATGGTCGCGGGGTCGAAGACCACGACGTCGGCGACGGCGCCCGGCTCGAGACGGCCGCGGTCCCGCAAGCCCAGCTTCGCCGCCGGCAGGCTGGTCATCTTGCGGATCGCCTCGGGGAGCGACAGGAGGCCGCGGTCCCGGACGTAGTGGCCCAGGAGCCGCGGGCAGGTGCCGTAGTTCCGTGGATGGGGCTTGCCCGTGGCGTAGGGGCCCTGGGCCGCCCGGCCTTCGCCGTCGGAGCCGATCATGACCCAGGGGCGCTGGAGACCCAGGGCGACGTTCTCCTCGCTCATCATGAAGAGCACCATGTCGACGTCGCCTTTGGCCTGGCGGAGAATCTCGATCACCGCCTCGCCGGGCGACACACCCAGCCCCGCGGCGATCCGGGCGAGGGTCTGCCCCTCGTACTCGGGCCGGCCGGGGCACCCCGCGATCGCGATCCCCTCCCACCCGGCGTCGCGCGCCATCCCCGGGCCGTCCAGCGCCGCCCGGATGCGCGCGTGATCGGCAGGGTCGGCCAGCCGCGCGAGGAGTGGCTCGCGACCGCCCGCGTGGACCCAGACAGGCAGGAGGGCACTGAGGGCCGTGCTGCCCGCCGGGTACGGGTACATGTCGGCGGTCACGTCGAGGCCCTCGGCGCGCGCCTCCTCGATCAGCTCGATCGCGCGGGCCATCTGCGGCCAGTTCGATCGGCCCGCGGCCTTGAGGTGACTGATCTCCACCGGGACCGACGCCCGGCGCCCGACATCGATCGCCTCGGCAATGGCCGGCAGAAGCGTGTCACTCTCGCCACGGATGTGGCTGGCGTAGAAGCCCCCGACCTCCCCGGCGGCCCGGGTCAGGACGACGAGCTCGTCGGTGTCGGCGAACACGCCGGGGGGGTAGATCAGGCCGGTGGAGAAGCCGACGGCCCCCTCGTCCATCGCGCGCCGGACCTCGAACGCCATGGCCCGGAGCTGATCGGCCGTCGGGCGCGCGTCGCCCGGTCCCATGACCACGAGGCGGACCGTCCCGTGTCCCACCAGCGGGGCGACGTTGATCGAGAGGCCCTGGCGGCTCAGGCCGTCGAGGTAGCTCCGGAAGGTGGTCCAGTCCCAGGCGAGGGCCGGCAGGGCGAGGCCGGAGCTGTCGATGACGTCCTGGCGCCGCGCCGGAGTGAGGGGGGCCGGGCTCGCCCCGCAGTTGCCGACCACCTCCAGCGTGAAGCCCTGATGGACCTTGCTGTCGGCAGTCGGCAGCCCGGGGAGGACGAAGTCGGCGTGCGAGTGCATGTCCACGAACCCGGGCGCGACGACCTGACCGGCGGCGTCGATCACCCGGGCCGCGCCGGCGCCGGGGAAGAGGTCGATCGCCTCGATGCGGTCCCTCGCGATGGCCACGTCGGCCCGCCGCGCGGGTCGGCCCGTGCCGTCGATCACGGTCCCGCCCCGGATCAGGATGTCGAGCATGGCGCCTCCATTTGCGGCCTCCGGCCGCCCCACGACTCTACGGCGTCCCGGCCGCTCTCGACACCCCCGCCCCGCCGATGCCGCGGGTGTGCGACGCGGATCCCCTCGGAGACGACCACTCGTGCCACGGAACCACATCACGGGCCGACGGGGGCCTTCTGGTCGAGGGGGGAAGCGCGCGGGCGGTCGCGTCTGGCAGCCGACACGTCGCTCCCCCGGGGATTCGAACGGGCGTGTCAGCCTTGGACGGGTGACTGGAAGGGTGCGATGCCGTCAGGACTCGGGCGGTCGGCGCATGTGCCACTCCGTGGCCTGCTCGTACGCCCAGCCGATCCGCAGGACGGTGGCCTCGGCAAACGGGTGGCCGATGATCTGGAGCGATGTGGGCAGCCCGGCCCGCGTCAGGCCATTCGGCACCGCGAGCGCGCACAGGCCCAGGTAGTTCGCCATGCGGGTGAAGTACGCTGGCGTGCTCGTCTCGTCGACCTCGGTGAGCGGGATCGCCGGCGTGCGGGTGGTCGGCGTCAGCAGCGCGTCGAGATCGGCCGTCGCCGCCGCGTAGTCTCGCTGATCCTCCGCTTGCTGATGGAGCGCCGCCAGGTAGTCGCGGGCCGTCACGCCGCGCCCCTGGAGGAGCCGGACCCGGACGTGCGAGTCCAGCGGGAGCGCCGGATCGTCGGCGAGCGGGCCAAGGACGTGGTAGGCCTCGGCCGCGATGATCCGGCCGGTCCCCGCGAGGTAGTCCTGGAACATCCGGGGAAGCCGCGCTCGCTCGACGCGGGCGCCGAGGCGCGCGAGAGCGTCGACCGCGCGATCGTAGGCCTCGAGGACCTCGGAATCGACCCCGGCGCGCTCGGGCTCTGACAGGACTCCGAGGCGGAGACCGGCCACGCCGCGGCGAAGCCCCGGGATCGGATCGACGGGAGGCTCGAGTCGCGTCCGGGGATCGTGAGGGTCCGGGCCCTGCAGCACGCGGAAGAGGATCGCCGCGTCCTCGACGGATCGCGTCATCGGTCCTGGCGTGTCCAGCGTCGCGGACAAGGGCAGGACGCCATGCGTCGAGATGCGCCCCACCGTGACCTTCAGCCCGACGATGCCGCACCATGCCGAGGGAAGACGCACCGAGCCGCCGGTATCGGTGCCGATCGCCGCCGGGACGAGAGCGGCGGCGACGGCGACGCCCGAGCCACTCGACGAGCCGCCCGGCGTGCGATGAACCCGGAGGTCCCAGGGGTTACGCGGCGTGCCGAGCTCGACGTTGGTCCCGAAGCCGCCCATGGCGAACTCGACCGTGTGCGTCTTGCCGAGCACGATCATGCCGGCCTCGACGAGCCGTCGCGCCAGAGTCGCGGTCTCTGGCGAGATGCGGGCCAGCCACGCCTTCGATCCGCCGGTGGTGACCCGGCCTTCGAGCTCGATCAGGTCCTTCAGGGCGACCGGGATGCCGTGGAGCGGGCCGATCCGGTGGCCCGAGCGTATGGCGCGCTCGGCCGCCTCGGCGGCGAGCCGCGCGTCGTCGCGGTAGACGGTGACGAAGGCGTGGAGCTCAGGGTCGCGGCGCGCGATCCGGTCGAGGACGGCATCCATGAGGCCGACGGGAGAGAGCTGTCGGCTCTCGAGCGCGGCCGACAGCTCGGTCACCGTTGCGCGCGTGGGATCGTTCCCGACCATGACGAGGCATGCTATCACGCCCCG
>CAVVOZ010000016.1:0-166677 GCA_963749975.1 uncultured Candidatus Rokubacteria bacterium
GCGCTCGCTCGACTCCTCGTGTGGAGCATGGGTGGCCCGGTGAAGGGGACGCGCGAGTGAACGCGACGCGTCGACGCATCGTCAACGCGGCGATGTCGTACTTGAGCCTGGGTGCCGCCTTGCTTGCCATTGCGCCCCTGATCCTCATTCTCGGTTTCCTCGTCTACCAGGGGGCGTCGGCCGTGAACCTCGACTTCTTCATCCATCTGCCCAAGCCCGTCGGTGAGCCCGGGGGTGGAATGGCCAACGCGATCGTGGGCAGCGTCATCATGGTCGGGCTGGCCGCGTGCGTGGCGGTTCCGCTCGGCGTCCTGGGTGGCGTCTATCTGGCGGGCGCGATCGATCCGAGGCTCCCCTGGCTCGTTCGGTTCGCGGCGGACGTGCTGAACGGAGTGCCGTCCATCGTCTTCGGAATCTTCGCCTACACGATGCTCGTGCTTCCGATGCGGCGCTTTTCGGCGCTGGCGGGTGGATGTGCGCTCGCCTTCATCATGACGCCGATCGTCCTTCGGACGACGGAGGAGATGATCCGGTTGATTCCCGGCACGTTCCGGGAGGCTGGCTTGGGCCTCGGTCTTCCGGAGTGGAAGGTCGTTCTGCGCATCGTCGTGCCCACCGCGCGGGCCGGGATCGTCACCGGGATCATGGTCGCCATGGCGAGGGTCGCCGGAGAGACGGCTCCGCTGCTCTTCACCGCGCTCGGCAACCGCTTCTGGCACCAGGGACTCGACCAGCCCATGGCGGCCCTGCCGCTGCAGATCTACGCCTACGCGATCGCGCCCTATGATGACTGGCATCGACAGGCGTGGGCAGGGGCGCTGGTTCTCATCACGTTGGTCCTGATCACGAGCCTGGCCGCCCCGACTGGCCATTCGCCGTCGGATTGCCGCTCGATGAGGCCATGACCATGGGAGACGGACTGACCATCAAGGACCTCAACGCCTGGTTCGGTGCGCACCACGTGCTCAAGGACATCGAGCTGTCAGTGACGCCGCACGGTGTGACGGCGCTGATCGGCCCCTCCGGGTGTGGCAAGTCGACCTTCGTCCGTTGCCTCAACCGCATGCACGAGGTCGTGCCCGGTGCGCGCGTGACGGGACGCGTGCTCCTCGGGACCGACGACCTCTACGACGCCGGGGTAGACCCGGTCCAGGTTCGTCGGCGGATCGGGATGGTGTTCCAGAAGGCGAACCCGTTTCCCACGATGTCCATCTTCGACAACGCGGCGGCAGGGCTCCGTCTCGCCGGGATGCGTCGCCGGACTCACCTCGCCGAGGCGGTGGAGCGAGCGCTGCGTCATGCGGCTCTCTGGGACGAGGTGAAGGACGACCTGGACAAGTCCGGGGTGAGCCTCTCGGGAGGCCAGCAGCAGCGCCTGTGCATCGCGCGTGCGCTCGCGGTTCAGCCCCAGACGTGCTGCTGATGGACGAGCCTTGTTCGGCGCTCGATCCCATCGCCACCGCGAAGATCGAGGAGCTCATGCTGGATCTTCGGCGCGAATCTCACCATCGCGATCGTGACGCACAATATGCAGCAGGCGGCGCGGGTATCGGAATGGACGGGTTTCTTTCTCATGGGCGAGCTGGTGGAATTCGGAACGACCAAGGAGCTGTTCCGGACTCCAGGGATCCCAAGACCGAGGCGTACATCACCGGGCGATTCGGCTCGGTCGCGGAGGAAGCCGATGGAGCGGCACTTCGAACTTGAGCTTCAGGCGATCCGGGAGAAGCTCCTCGCGATGGGGAGCCTGGCCGAGGCCATGATCCAGAAGAGCGTGCGGGCTCTGGTGGACCGCGACGAGGCGTTGGTCCAGGCGGTCCTCGCTCACGAGGAGGAAATGGACCTCCTCTGCATCGAGGTGGACGACCGCTGCTTCACGCGCCTGGCGCTCCAGCAGCCGATGGCCTCCGATCTCCGCTTCCTGGTGGCCAGCATCAAGATCAACAGCGACCTCGAACGCATGGCCGATCAGGCCGTGAGCATCGCGCTCCGGGCGCGGTCGCTGCTCCATGAGCCTCAGGTCAAGCCGCTGATCGACATTCCTCGCATGGCGACGCTGGCGCAGGAGATGGTGCGGAAGAGCCTCGATGCCTTCGTGCGGCGAGACCCGGAGCTTGCCCGCGCCGTGATCGAGGGGGACGACGCGGTCGACAACCTGCGCGACCAGGTGTTCCGTGAGCTGCTGGTCTACATGATGGCGGATACGGCGACGATTCCCCGCGCGCTCGCGCTGATCCTGATCTCCCGCAACCTGGAGCGGATCGCGGACCACGCGACCAACATCGCCGAGGACGTGATCTACATCGTCAGGGGCGAGGACGTGCGGGAGCGCGGTGACAAGGAGCTCCGGAAGGGCCTGCGGGTTCCCGTGGGGCAGACTCCGGTGCCCCCGGCGGTGTAGAGTGAAGCGTGTTCGTCTCCCGGAGGGGCATGTGACGGCGTAGATAGCGCGAGGCGCGACAGCGGGAGCTCGGGGAGCACCGAGCTGAGAGGGCGGCCAACATGCCGCCGACCGCCAGAACCTGATCTGGGTAATGCCAGCGTAGGGACGCACGAGACGACACCGAGGGCGCTGGGGATTCCCGGCGCCCTTCGTTGTTTCGGGTCTCGCCGCTAAGGAGAATGCGCCATGGCCACCGAGGCGGCACCCTCGCAAGGGCTCGAGCCGGTCACGTCCGAAGCGCGTCAGCTCGGGGCCTGGGGGTTCGCCGTGCTGTGGGGCGACCTGGGGATCGGGCTTCTGGTCCTCCTGGCCGGCAGCTTCCTGGTTCCCGCGCTCTCGCTTCCGCAGGCGCTCGGGGCCATCGCCGTGGGGAGTGTCATCGGCGTGACCCTGCTCGGGCTGACCGGGATCGTGGGCAGTCAGACCGGGCTCCCCACGATGGTGTGCCTCCGGCCGGCGCTCGGGCGCAGCGGCTCGTACGTCGCGACGGCGTTCAACGTGGTCCAGCTCCTCGGCTGGACGGTGTTCGAGCTGGCGATCATGGGCCACGCGGCCAACGCCGTGGTCCGGAGCCTGACCGGCTTCGATGCTGCCTGGCTCTGGATCGCCGGGTTCGGCAGCGCCGTGATCGCCCTCGGCCTCTGGGGGCCGGTCGCGGTGGTGCGGGAATGGCTCACGAAGTTCGCCCTCGGAGCCGTGGTCCTCACGACCGGCTGGCTCACCTGGCGCCTCTTCGGCCGCGTCGACGTCGGAACGCTCTGGGCCGCCCCGGCGGCCGGGGGACTCTCGTTCTGGGCGGCGGTCGACATCGTGATCGCCATGCCCATCTCGTGGCTGCCGCTGGTGTGCGATTACAGCCGCTTCGCCCGGCGGCCGGCCCCGGCCTTCTGGGGGACCACGCTGGGGTATCTGGTCGCCAACGTCTGGTTCTACACCCTCGGCGCCCTGATCCTCCTCGGCATGGGCACGAGCCCCGAGCCGAAGGCGTTCGTCGAGGCGATCGCGCTCCTGGCCGGGCCGCTCATCCTGCTCGTGCTGCTGGCCGACGAGACCGACGAGGCGTGGGCCGACCTGTACTCGTGCGCGGTCTCGATCCAGAACGTTTTTCCGCGCGCCTCGGTCCGCCCGCTGGTGGGGGCGCTCGGGGGCACGGCGATCGTCCTGGCGCTCGCCTTCGACGTGACCCGCTACGAGGACTTCCTTCTCCTGATCGGCGCGGTCTTCGTGCCGCTCTTCGGGGTGCTGGCGGCCGACTACTTCGTGGTGCGGCGAGGTCGCTACGCCCCGGCTGCGCTCCTCGCAGCCTCCGGGAGAGACGGGGTCGTTCCCGGCATGCGCTGGCAGGGGACGCTTGCCTGGGCCATCGGGTTCGGCGCCTACCTGTGGATCGCGGGCCGGCTCGAGCCGCTCGGTCTGGCGGGGCTCCCGGCGCTCGGCGCGTCCCTGCCGAGCCTCGGGCTGGCGGCGGCGGTCTATCTGGCCGTGACGCGGAGAGAGACGACTCCGCGACGCTGATCCCCAGAATCGCGAGCGCCTTTCCTCAGGAGGATTGACGGCGGGCCCGTCGTGGGGGACTGTGTACGATGCTGGAGATCCGGTCCCTTCCCGGCCTGACGAACCCTCCGACTCGAAAGGAGCGCAGCATGCGACGCGGCATGTGGCTCAGCTTGGCGTTGGCCACCGCGGTCGGCGCCGTGACCGTGGCGATCACGCCCGCCCCCGCCCAGACGAAGAAGTTGGTCTACTGGACCCACTGGGACCAGCAGCCCGACTTCAACAAGTGGTACGTGGAGAAGGGCAAGGAGTTCGCGAAGAAGACGGGCTACGAGGTCGAGGTGGTGACGGTTCCCTACCAGGGCTACGAGGCGAAGTACCTCGCCGCCCTGATGGGCAAGAGCGGGGCGCCCGACTTCTTCAACGGGATGACGCACCAGTGGTGCGGCCAGTACGACTTCTGCGATCCGATGCCCCCGGATCTGGCGAAGATCTGGGACGAGTCGATCCCCAAGTACATGGTGCCGATCGGCAAGTGGAAGAACGTCCGCTACGGCACGCCGCTCGAGCACGGCAACTTCCAGCAGATGTACATGAACGTGGATCTCTTCAAGAAGGCTGGCCTCGATGCGGACAAGCCTCCGAAGACCCTTGACGAGTGGCTGGCCGCCATGAAGAAGCTGACCTCCGGGGACACGCAGGTCGGATTCGCCCTCCGGCACAAGGGCCACCCGGTCGGCATCACCGACAAGTTCCTGCCGTTTGCCCACGCGTACGGCGCGCGCATGCTCTCACCCGATCTCGAGAAGGCAACCGGCTATGCCAACAGCGCCGAGATGGTGGCCGCACTCCAGTTCTTCGGTGACCTGGTCCTGAAGGACAAGGTCGCGAGTCTCGCGCTGGGGAACCCCGAGGACGCCTTCGGCCAGAAGCGGGCGGCGGTGATCTTCCGGGAGTCCTGGTTCTACGGCTGGGTTCACAAGAACGCGCCCGACGTGAAGTTCAAGGTCGCGGCGCTCCCGTGCGCGAAGACGTGCCCCGGCGCCGGGGCGCTCTTCCCCTGGACGAACCTGGTCTACAAGAACAGCCCGAACAAGCAGGCGGCCTGGGAGTTCATCCGCTTCATCTCGAACGCCAAGGACGATCTCGACCAGCACCAGTTCGGCGGCTTCATGCCGGTGTTCAACGCGAACCTCGACTCGGCATACGCGAAGGGCCGGCCAGACTACCAGTCGACCAAGGACATGCTGGCCCAGCCGGTGCCGCCGACGTACTTCCACCCGAAGTCGAACGAGCTGGCCACCGCCTTCGGCGAGGCGGTCGTCGGCGTTCTCTACGGCAAGGGGCAGCCCAAGCCGCTGCTCGACGAGGCGGCGGCGAAGATGGACCGGATCCTACAAGACTAGGCCGGGACTGGGCCCGGGAGAACGAGCCGGATCGTGGGCCGCGTCGTCCGGCTCGTCCTTCCCCGGACCTACACGGACCGCCAGCGGCGGGCAGGATTCCTCTTCGTCCTGCCCGCCCTGGTGTACTTCACCGCGGTCTTCCTCGTTCCCCTGGGGGAATCGGTCCTCGGCTCCTTCTACCGGACGCGTCCCGGCGGGGTGAGCCAGTTCGTCGGCCTCCGGCTCTACGAGCGGGTGCTGACCGATCCCACCTTCTGGCAGGCCGTCCGCAACACGGTGAAGCTGCTCCTCCTGTCGGCCCCGGCCACGGTGGTGCTGGCGCTCGTCGTGGCGCTGGGCCTCAATCGATTCGCGAGGGTTCGCTGGCGCAGCGTGTGGGCCGTCCTGTACTTCCTGCCGTTCGCGGTCTCGCTGGTCGCGGCGGCTCTCGTCTGGCAGTGGCTCTACGAGCCGGTGTACGGCTTCCTCAATCACCTCCTCGGCCGGGTCGGGATCGGCCCGCACAAGTGGCTGTCGAGCCTCGAGGAGGTGCTGCCGTCCCTGGCGCTCATCAACGTCTGGGTCCGCCTCGGGTTCGACACGATGATCTTCCTGGCCGCGCTGCAGGCCATTCCCGGGGAGTACTACGAGGCGGCCGCCATCGACGGCGCCGGGGCCTGGCGGAGCTTCTGGTCCGTGACGCTCCCGCTGCTCAACCCCCAGCTCGTCATGGTGTCGATCCTGGAGCTGATCTTCAACTTCAAGGTCTTCGACCAGGTGTACGCGACCACCCAGGGCGGGCCGGCGAGCGCGAGCCAGACCGTGATCATGCTGCTCTACGACACCGCCTTCAAGTATTTCCGTCTCGGGGATGCCTCGGTCATGGCCGTGTTCGTCTTCGCGTGTCTCCTTCTGGTCACGCTCGTCCAGTGGCGGCTCTTCCGGCGCGAGGTCGAGCATTGAGCCACAGGCCGACGGCCGCCGTCGACCTCGCGGCGCGAGGGTGCCGCGTGACGGCGCTGGCGCTGGCATGCGCGGCGCCGGCGCCATCACGGTGTTCTTTCCGTTCTTCTGGATGGCGGTGACGTCGCTCAAGACGGTGCCCGAGATCCAGCGGGTTCCGCTCCAGGTCCTGCCCGATCGCTGGGGCAACCTGGACAACTACCGGGAGGTCTTCGCCCGCCAGCCCTTCGGGCGCTTCCTCCTGAACAGCGCCCTCGTCGCCTCGGTCTCGGCCGTGTCGAGCCTGATCGTCTCGTCGCTCGCCGGCTACGGCTTCGCCAAGTTCCGATTCCCGGGCCGCAATCTTATCTTCTTCGCGATCATCGGCATCCTGATGGTCCCGTTCCAGTCGGTCGTCGTCCCGCTGTATCTCTGGGTGAGCCGCCTGGGACTCCTCGACACCTACCTCGGCATCCTCGCGCCCGACCTCGTGAGCGTCTTCGGCGTGTTCCTCATGCGACAGTCGATCGAGGTGGTGCCGAGCGACTACATCGACGCCGCCCGGATCGACGGCTCGAGCGAGCTCGGGATCTTCTGGCGGGTGATCCTCCCGGCCGTCCGGCCGGCCCTGGCGACGCTCCTGATCATCAAGTTCATGTGGACCTGGAACGAGCTGTTCTGGCCGCTGGTGGTGATCAACTCGCCGACCATGAAGGTCGTGACCATGGGGCTGGTCAGCTTCACGAACATCTACTTCATCGAGTACAACCTCGTCACCGCGGCCGCCGTCCTGAGCATCCTGCCGATCCTGGCGATCTTCGTCGTCTGCCAGCGCTGGGTGGTCCAGGCGGTCGTCATGAGCGGGCTCAAGGGCTAGGTCCGGGTGTTTCGCCGCGGGGCGGCGGGCGCAAATTCGGAACCGCTGATGTCTCTCAGCGTTGCCGTCAGAGTTCGTCGAAGTTCACCGAGTCCAGCGTGTCGATCACTTCCCCCTTCACGAGGACCTCCCAGTTGTCGTTCACCTGGAAGTCGACATTCTCGGCAAGGAGCGCTGAAAGCGCAGCAGGTTGACGCAGTTGAGCACTTCGGTATCGAAGTGGGAGAATCGAAGTGGGAGAGAGAAGCCGCAAGGCGTCCTTATGCGGGCGCATGGTGTATCGCTCGCCGCTCGGCTCGAGGCCGTTCGGACCCGAGATGCGAGCTGAAAGGCGAGGGTTCGCGTGTGATGCGGGGCGATGAGGTGCCCATGCGGATCGGGCACGCCGCTGTCACGTGTCATCGCGCTCGCTCCGTGAAGGTCGTCCGACCGGACCGATCGTAGACTCCCGGGCGACGCTGGCCCCGGCCGTGTTGAGATGGGGAGCGGCGGATGTCTTCCAGCAGGTCATGCTGGAATGCCGCCGACGGCCATCATCGGCCGAGATGTCGTGCCCGGTGGCGTGGCCAGGGCCACCGCTGCGGTTCGTCGGGAGGGCGACAGGACCTGGCGTCAGAGCTGCTCCCATTCAGCGGCAATCCGGTCCGGGCTGACGTGGGCGGCGTACACGCGGCCGGCCGCCCCGAGCGCGGCGGCATGACCGGGATGACGATGAAGCGAGACGATCGCTTCGGCCAGCGCGGCCGGGCGGCCGGGCTCGACCAGGAGGCTCGCGCGAGGTGTCCACGTGCTCCGCGAGATTCGGACAACGTGCACGATCACCGGACGGCCGGACGCCCTGGCCTCGATCAGCGCGAGTCCTGGGTCCCTGCCGTGTCCATCGTGACGAACACGTCACTGCCGGCGCACGCCTCGCGGCGCCGTGCGGGCGTGGCGTCTCCGAGGAAGCGCACGAGGGTCGAGACCTGCAGTGTCTCGGCGAGCTTCCGAAGGGATGCCTCTGCGGCGCCCCGTCCGATCAGAGACAGGCTCACCCGGGGTATCCGGATGAGCAGAGATGGGAGCGCGCGAATGATCTCGTCGACGCGCGTCTCGGCGGCCAGGTGCCCGACGTATAGCAAAGTGAACCCGGGCAGATTCGGCCAGCGCTTGGGCTCGAATAGATCCGGAATCTCTCGTGGCCCATCGAACGCCAGCGCGTTGGCCACGACGCTCGCCGGGGCGCGAAGGCCGTCTCGCCGCATGGTGGCGATGAGTTCTCGGGATGGTGACGTGACCCGGTCGCACTGGTCATAGTACCAGCGCACGTAGCGTCGCGCCACGGGAGCCAGATGCGCCCCGAGCGCGGGGACGTGGCGCGCGAAGCCATCGGTCGGCCCGTGATGGGTCCCGATCAGCGGGATCCGGAGGAGGCGGGACGTGGCGAAGGCCTCGAGCCCGGCTCCGAAGGGCAGGTGGGCGTGCACCACGTCCGGCGCCCAGGTCCGGCAGCGGAGCACACCAAGCGCGGTTGGGACGATCGCGCGAGCCTGTCCGGTTCCCGTCCAGGAAGGGCCGGAAGCCGCAGCACCGAGATCCCGTCGTCTCGGTGAGAGTCTGGCACGGCTTCTTCGAGAGGGTCGAACCGAGGGTAGCGTGGGACGGCGAGCAGGACCGCGTGTCCTCGGCGCCAGAGGGCCCGGGCGCTTGCCAGGAGTGATCCGGCGAAGTCGCCCATCTCCGGGTGGACCGTGTCGGCGAACATCGCGATTCGCATCCCAGTCCGACCTCCGTCTACCCGCGATTGTCGGCCTGGGGGCTCACGAAACCTCTGTTACTGTAAGTCACCGTTACGGAATCGTCGGTTCGAGCGACAGGCAGCTCCGTCCTCGGCCTTGACAGGATCGCGCCGGCGGGAGGCCTGGATCCGCTGGGGGCACGCAATCGCGGGTCGCGCCCAGGTTGGTGGGGTGGGGGATTGGTCAATTTTGGTGGGGTGGACGCTTCTCCAATTGGCTGTTGACCGTGTCACGAATCGTCACGAAAATGGCTGGTATGGCGCTCAGCCTCCAGCTCGACCGCGGGAGCCCGGTGCCGCTGGCCCGGCAGATCCAGGAGCAGATCGAGCGGCTGATCCGCGAGGGGTGGCTGGCCCCGGGGGTGAAGCTGCCGGCGACGCGCGAGCTGGCGCAGGCGCTCGGCGTGAACCGGACGACCGTCGCGCTCGCCTACGAGGAGCTGGTGGCGGCGGGGCGGGTGCGGGCGCACGTGGGGCAGGGGACGTTCGTGGCGGCGTCGCCGGCGGGTGGCGCGCGCCCCGCGCTGCCCTCGTCCGCGCGCGTGCCCCTCGACTGGTCGCGCCTGTTCTCGCGGAGCGCCCACATCGCCAGCTCGGGCGCGGAGCGACGGGCCGCCCTTCCCGCGGGGGGGCGGCCCGTGATCTCGTTCGCCGAGGGCACGCCGGACAGCGGGCTCTTCCCGACCGACGCGTTCCGGCGGGTGCTGAACCAGGTGGTCCGGACGGAGGGCGCGGCGCTCCTCCAGTACCCGCCGGGCGGTGACGGCTATCTGCCGCTCCGAGCGTACCTCGCCACCTACCTCCTGCGGTTCGGCGTCGAGGCGCGCGCCGACGACATCCTCGTCGTCAACGGCTCCCAGCAAGGCTTCGATCTGATCGCCCGCACGTTCATCGATCCGGGTGACGTCGTGGCGATGGAGCAGCCGACGTACCCCCGCGCGATCGCCGTGTTCCGGGCCGCCGGGGCCCAGCTCGTGCCCGTGCCCTGGGACCGTGAGGGGCCGTCGGCCGACGCGCTCGAGCAGGTGCTGGCGCGCCACCGGCCGAAGCTCTTCTACTGCCAGCCGACCGCGCACAACCCGACGGGGGTGACGATGTCGCCCGAGGCGGCGCGACGGGTGCTGGACGCGGCGGCGCGGCATCACGTGCCGGTCGTCGAGGACGGCTTCGACGGCAGCCTCTACTACGGCGACCGGCGGCCGCTCCCGCTCCGGGCGCTCGACCGAAACGGCCTCGTCCTCTACATCGGCACCTTCTCGAAGGTGCTGTTCCCGGGTCTCCGGCTCGGATGGCTCGTGGCGCCGCCGCCCGTCGTCGAGCGGCTGCGGGCGGCGAAGCAGCTCGCCGACCTGGGGACGAGCCCGCTCATCCAGGCCGCCGTCCACCGATTCTGCGAGCGACGCCTGCTGGACCGGCACATCGCCCGGATCGCGCGGGAGTACGACCGCCGCCGGACGGCGTTGCTCGAAGCGCTCGGCCGGCACATGCCGGAAGGGGTGAGCTGGACGGAGCCCCGCGGCGGCTTCTCGCTCCTCCTCACGCTGCCGGCGGGCTGCGACGCGGCAGGGCTCCTCCCGGGGGCTCTCCGCCGCGGGGTGGGCTTCACGCCCGGGGCGCGGTTCTTCGTGGACGGGAGCGGCGAGGGCACGGCACGGCTGTCGTTCTCCTCGGTGCCCGCGCGGCGGATCGACGACGGTGTCCGGCGGCTTGCCGAGGCGATCGCGGACTGGCGGCGGGGCGGCAGCCCCCGGCCGGCCCCCGACCGGCTCGAGGCGCTGGTGGTGTGATCTCGGACTCTCGGGGGGCTTCGGCCCTGACGAATGAAAAGGAGCGGCACACGATGAGCGACGTGAACGGTCTCAGGATCGCGGATCCCAAGCACATCGGTCTCGCGGAGATGCTCAAGGGCGGGGTGATCATGGACGTGACCAACGCCGAGCAGGCGCGGATCGCCGAGCAGGCCGGCGCGGCGTCGGTGATGGCGCTCGAGCGCGTCCCCTCGGACATCCGGCGCGACGGCGGGGTCGCGCGCATGGCGGCCGTCAGCAAGATCCGGGAGATCCAGCAGACCGTCAGCATCCCGGTGATGGCCAAGGCCCGGATCGGGCACTTCGTCGAGGCGCAGATCCTGGAGGCCCTGGCCGTCGACTTCATCGACGAGTCGGAGGTCCTCACCCCGGCCGACGAGCACTTCCACATCGACAAGCTCGCCTTCCGGGTGCCCTTCGTCTGCGGCGCCCGGGACCTCGGCGAGGCGCTCCGGCGGATCGGCGAGGGCGCCGCGATGATCCGGACGAAGGGGGAGGCCGGCTCGGGCAACATCGTCGAGGCCGTCCGGCACATGCGCGCGCTCACCACGGGCGTCCGGCGCCTGGCCTCGCTCGGCGCCGAGGAGCTCATGGCCGAGGCGAAGAACCTCGGCGCGCCCTACGACCTCGTGCGGTGGGTCGCGGCGAACCGGCGCCTGCCGGTGCCGAACTTCTCCGCGGGCGGCATCGCCACTCCGGCCGACGCGGCCCTCATGATGCAGCTCGGGGCCGAGGCGGTCTTCGTGGGCTCGGGCGTCTTCAAGTCGAGCGACCCGGAGCGCCGGGCGCGCGCCATCGTGCAGGCGACGACCCACTACCGGGATCCCGACGTGCTCGCGAAGGTGAGCGAGGAGCTGGGCGACGCGATGGTGGGTCTCGAGACCTCCAAGCTCGCCGCCGGGGAGCTCCTCCAGACCCGGGGGTGGTGAGGACGGTGCGGATCGGCGTCCTCGCGCTCCAGGGCGATTTCGCGCTTCATGCGGCGGCCCTCCGCCGTGCCGGCGTGGAGCCGGTGGAGGTGCGAAAGCCCGGGGCGCTGGACGACGTGGAGGGTCTGATCCTTCCGGGCGGTGAGAGCACCACGCTCCTGCACCTGATGAACGTCTGGGACTTCGGGGCCGCCCTCCGGGCGTTCCACGCGAGCGGCCGCCCGCTCTTCGGCACCTGTGCCGGTCTGATCGTCCTCGCCCGGGAGGTCGAGGGTCCCGAGTCAGCCCTCTCTCGGGTTGATCGACGTGACCGTGGAGCGCAACAGCTACGGCCGCCAGCGGGAGTCCTTCGAGGCGGAGACGGCGGCGGCGCTCGGCGAGAGCCGTGACCCGCTCCGCATGGTCTTCATCCGGGCGCCACGCATCCGCCGCGTCGGCCCCGGAGTCGAGGTGCTGGCCCGTCACGCGGGCGACCCCGTCCTCGCGCGCGAGGGCACGGTCCTGGTCGCGACCTTCCACCCCGAGCTCACGGAGGACCTGGCCGTCCACCGCTACTTCTGCCAGATGGCGGAGGCGCGAGCGGCGGTCGTCTGATTCCCGGCCGTCCTCCCCGACCCCGTCGATCGCCCGGCCTCGGTCTGGCCCTCCCGGGCTACAATTCAGCCGCGAGGAGGGCGAGCGTGCCGGTGACGGTGCTACTGGTGGAGGACGAGCGTGACATCGCCGATCTCGTCCGCTACCACGTCGAGAAGGCAGGCATGCGGTTCGTCCACGCGGCCGACGGTGGCGCCGCCCTCCGGCTCGCGCGCGCGGAGCGCCCCGACGTGGCCCTCCTCGACCTCATGTTGCCCGGGCTCGACGGACTGGAAGTCTGCCGCCAGCTTCGCGGAGACGCCGCCACCCGGCGCCTCCCCATCATCATGCTCACCGCCCGCGGCGAGGAGGTGGACCGGGTCGTGGGCCTCGAGCTCGGCGCGGACGACTACGTCGTCAAGCCGTTCAGCCCCCGGGAGCTCCTTGCCCGGATCCGCGCGGTGCTCCGGCGCGTCGAGGGGCCGGAGCCACCCGCGGCGGGGCGCACGACGGGCGATCTCCACGTCGACGAGGCGCGGCACGCCGTGACGGTCGGCGGTCGCCCCGTGGAGCTGACCGCCAAGGAGTTCGGTCTTCTCGCGGCGCTCATGCGGGCGGACGGCCGCGTGCTCAGCCGCGAGCAGCTCCTGGAAACGGTGTGGGGCTACGCGAACGCCGCGGAGATCGAGTCGCGGACCGTGGACGTCCACGTTCGCCGTCTCCGCGCGAAGCTCGGGGCCGAGGCGCGCCGCATCGTGACGGTCAAGGCCGTCGGCTACCGGTTCGACGGCGAAACGTGACGCCGCACGGGGCGGCGCGGCGCCGCTTCGGTCTCGCCGCGCGACTCACCATCCTCCTCGGAGTCGTCGCCGGCCTGGGCGTTCTCGTCATGGGGATCTACGTGAGCCGCACCCTCGAGGCGCAAGCCGTCGCGCGGCTCCAGGGGACGCTCGTCACCCACGCGGGGCTTCTCCACGACGCATTCGTGCCCCTGCTCGACGGCCCGCCCGGTGGGCCCGACCTCCAGGGACGTGCCCAGCGCTACGCGCGGGTCCTCGGGGCGCGGGTGACCGTCATCGGCGCCGACGGCATCGTCCTGGCCGAATCCGACCGCGAGTCCGTCCGCGAGATCGAGAATCACGCCAGCCGCCCGGAGGTGCGCCGGGCGCTGGCGGGCGAGGTCGGCAGCGACGTCCGCCGGAGCGCGACCGTCGGACGCGACCTCCTGTACGTCGCGGTGCCGATCGAGCGCGAGGGCCGGCGGCGCGCGGTCCTCCGGCTCGCGCTCCCGACGCACGACGTCGACGAGGCCCGGGCGCTCGTCCGCCGCACCGTTGCCGGCGGCGCCATCCTCGCCATCTGCGTGGCCGTGGTGATCGGGCTCTTCGTGAGCCGGCGGGTGACGCGGCCCCTCCGGGGGATGGAGAACGCCGCCCGCCGGATGGCCGAGGGCGACCTCGCGCAGGCGGTGCCCGTCGCGGGAACGGATGAGATCGCCGCGCTCGGGGTCGCGCTCAACCGGACGGCCCTGGCGCTTCGCGAGAAGATCGAGCGTCTCGGCGACGAGCAGGCGAAGGTGCGCACGATCCTCGACGGGATGACCGAGGGGGTCGTGGCGCTGGACGACCGGGGCCGGCTCCTCCTCCTCAATCCCGCGGCGCGGGCGATGTTCGGGGTCGAGAACGGGGTCGCCGAGGGTCGGCCCTTCGTCGAGGTCATCCGGCAGAAGGGGCTCCTCGATCTGGTGGAGGAGGTGCGGGCCTCGGCGTCGCCGGCGCGGCACGAGCTCGAGCTGGGCCCGCCCGTCAATCGCGTGGTCGCGGCGCGCGGCGCGCCGCTCGGCCTCGGGCCGGAGTCGGCGGGCGTGCTCCTCGTCCTTCACGACGTGACCGAGCTCCGCCGGCTCGAGCGGGTCCGGAGCGAGTTCGTGGCCAACGTCTCCCACGAGCTCAGGACGCCGCTCACGTGCATCAAGGGCTACCTCGAGACGCTCCTCGACGGCGCGCTCGACGACCGGGCTCAACGCGCGGCGCTTCCTCGAGGTCGCCGGGACGCATGCCGAGCGGCTCGACCGTCTCATCGACGACCTGCTCGAGCTGTCGAACATCGAGAGCGGCCGCGTCACGCTGGTGCCGATGCGGCTCGACCTGGGCGACGTCGTCGCCGGGGTCGTGGCCATGTTCGAGCGTCGGACCGCCCAGAACCGCCAGACGCTGGAGGGCGCCGTGCCGCCGGGCCTGGCGGTCCGCGCGGACCGGGACCGTCTCGTCCAGATCCTGGTGAACCTCGTGGACAACGCGGTCAAGTTCACGCCCGAGGGTGGCCGGGTCCGCATCGAGGCCGGGGCGGGGCCGGAGGGCCGCGTCGCGGTCCGGGTCCGCGACACGGGCATCGGGATCCCGTCGACCGAGCTGCCGAGGATCACGGAGCGCTTCTACCGCGTGGACAAGACCCGGTCGCGGGAGGTCGGCGGGACGGGGCTCGGGCTCGCGATCGTGAAGCATCTGGTCCAGGCGCACGGGGGCGAGCTTCACGTGGAGAGCGTCCTCGGCCACGGCACGACGGTGAGCTTCACGCTGCCCGCGGGCGACGGAGCCGCCGCGCCCTGAGCGCCGACGCCTGGGGCATCGAGGATGGCTACATCGACACCGGCGGGGCCTGGCGCCCGACGGGGACCGGGGCGCGGGCCCGGATCCGCGTGGCGATGGGCGCGACCGGCGAGGCGCCTCCACCGGATGCCGGTCCGCTCGTCCACCGCCACGGCCAGCCGTTGCCGGCCGTCGAGGGGGCTGTCGAGCTCGCTCTCGAGGACGGGACGCTCCTCCGGGTAGATCGGGGACTGCCGCCGGATCTGCCCCTCGGCTACCACGAGCTCCGGCCGCTCGACGGCCGGCCGGCCGTGCGCCTCATCGTGGCGCCCCCGCGCTGCCACCTCCCCGAAGGACTCCGGAGCTGGGGGTGGGCGATCCAGCTCTATGCGCTCCGGTCACGGCGGAGCTGGGGGATCGGCGACCTCGCCGATCTCCGGCAGCTCGCCGACTGGTCGGCGCTCGCGCTCGGGGCGGGCGCGGTCGTTCTGAACCCGCTCCACGCGACGCTCCCGCTCGTGCCGCAGGAGCCGAGCCCGTACTTTCCCTCGAGCCGCCGCTACCGGAATCCGCTCTACCTCCGGGTCGAGGAGGTGCCCGGTGCGGCGGAGGCCGGACTCGACGTGGAGCGGCTGGCAGTCCAGGGGCGCGCTCTCAACGCCGAGCGCCGGATCGATCGCGACGCCGTGTTCCGGCTCAAGATGGCGGCCCTCGGCGGGCTGTGGGCGCGCGGCGCCGCCGGCGCGGATGGGTTCGCTCGCTATCGCGCCCGGGAGGGTCGAGGCCTCGAGGAGTTCGCGGTCTTCTGCGCGCTCGCCGAGCGTCACGGGTCGGGGTGGCGGCGCTGGCCAGCCGAGCACCAACATCCCGCGTCCCCCGCGGTCGCGCGCTTCGCCGCCGAGCAGCGGGAGCGGGTCGCGATTTCACGCCTGGCTCCAGTGGCTGCTCGACGAGCAGCTGGCTCGCGCCGGGCGGGCGCTTCGCCTGGTGACCGACCTGGCCATCGGCTTCGATGGCGAGGGCGCCGACGCCTGGGCGTGGCAGGACGTGCTGGCCCAGGGCGTCACGGTGGGGGCGCCGCCCGACGACTTCGCGCTCGAGGGGCAGGACTGGGGGCTGCCGCCATTCGTGCCGCACCGGCTCCGCGCCGCGGGGTACGGGCCGTTCGTCGAGACGGTGCGGGCCGGGTTCCGTCACGCCGGCGGGATGCGCGTCGACCACGTCATGGGGCTCTTCCGGCTGTTCTGGGTTCCCGGGGGCGCAACGGCCCGGAGCGGGGCGTACGTCCGTTACCCCACCGACGACCTTCTGGCCATCCTCGCGCTGGAGAGCGAGCGGGCGGGCGCCCTCGTCATCGGCGAGGACCTCGGAACCGTCGCGCCCGGCGTACGCGAGCGCCTCTTCGCCGAGCGGATCCTCTCGACCCGCGTGCTCTGGTTCGAGCCCGGCCCGCCCGCCGGCTACCCCGGGCTGTCGCTCGCGGCGGTCACCACGCACGACCTCCCGACGGTGCGGGGCCTCTGGACCGGCAGCGACCTCCGGGAGCAGGAGGCCGTCGGGATCCCGCCGAACGTGGCGGGAACGGAGGCGCTCCGGGCGCGCCTTCGCGAGCTGACCGCGGCTGCCGGACGACGCGCCGTCCGATGCCGTGGCGCTCTCGATCCACCGGCGCCTCGCCGAGGCGCCCTCGGTCCTGGTCGCGGCGACGCTGGAGGACGTCCTCGGCGTCGCGGAGCGGCCGAACCTCCCGGGGACGACGGGCGACCGCCGCGCGAACTGGTCGCTGGCGCTGCCCCAGACGCTCGAGGCGATCGAGGCCGACCCGCGGCCCCGGGCCTTCGCCGAGATCCTCGGCCGCCGTTCCCCGGCGTCCTGAGCTCTCCGACGGGCCCCGCGCAGCTTGCGCCGCGCCGCTGGCGGGGCGGATACTAGCGCCCGTGATCGAGAGGCTTCACCGAGCCCGCATGGTCCAGGCGGCCGTGCTCGCGCTCGCCGTCCTGGCGGCCGCGACCCCGGCCGACGAGATGCTCCACGACTTCGTGTTCCGCCACTTCGTCTCGCACGAGGTGCGCCTCCTCGCGAACGGCTTCACGCTCCTGGGCACGACGGAGGTCGCGACCGTCGGCCTCCTTGGCCTGGCGGCCGTGGCTCACCGGACGGCTGACGCCCAGATGTGGCAGGCGGCGGTGGGCGGCGTGGCAGGCGTCCTCCTCGCGGGACTCGCGACGCAGGTGGTCAAGCACGTCGCGTGTCGCGCGCGGCCTCGGCTCGTCGACGGCTGGGGCGTCGGGGCGTCGACGCCGCCCGACGCGCCCGCGCGCCGCGGGTTCTTTCACTGGCCGTGCTTCGGAGAGCGTGACTACCACGGATTCCCGTCGGGTCATGCCGCGACCGCCTTCGCGGCTGCCGCCGCCCTCGTCGGATGGGCGCCGGGCCGACGCCGCGGGTGGGTTCTCGCCGCGGCCTCCGGCGTGGGCGCCTCGCGCGTCGTGCTGAACGCCCACTTCCTCTCGGACGTGCTCGGCGGCGCGCTCTTCGGCTGGTGGGCCGGCGAGGCGGGCGTCTACCTCGTGGCCCGCTACCTCGCTCCTCGCTGGCGCGCGCGTACGCCGGGGCCTGTCCCGCGGAGCCGAGCGGCGGCGTGATGCCGCGCTGCCTGGTCGTCCATCCAGGCGCGCTGGGCGACGTGCTCCTGGCCGGGCCCGCGCTCGGGCATCTGCGCGCGCTCGGCTTCCGTACGACGCTGGCCGTCACCTCCCGTCTCGTGCCTCTCTTCAGAGGCTCGGGCCTGGTCGACGACGCGTGCGACCTCGAGGCCCTGGCCCTCCATCGGCTCTTCGTCGAGCCGCCCGGTGCGGCGGCGCACGACGGCGTCGCGAGCTTCGACGCCCTCGTGTGCTGGCTCGGGGCAGGGGACTCGGCCTTTCGCGCGAACCTCGCCCGGCTCGGCCGTCCCACGGTGGTCGCGCGAGCCGTCCCGCCGCCGGGGACCGGCCGCCACGTGAGCCGGCATCTCCTCGAGACCCTGGCTCCGCTGGGGCCTCTTCCGGCCGGCCTCCCCTCCGTGCGCCTTCGTGCGACGGAGGCCAGCCGGGCCGTGGCCGGAGCGTGGCTCGCTGCCCGGGGGCTCGGACCCGCGGAGGCCGTGGTCCTCCAGCCGGGTGCCGGGAGCGCCGCCAAGGTGTGGCCGGGCTTCGCGGTCCTGGCGGACCGGCTCCGCGCCGCCGGCCTTCCGCTGGTCGCCCTGGCTGGGCCGGCCGACGGACCGGTCGTGCAGGCGCTCCTCGAGGTCGGGGCGCTGCAGGAGGACAGCCTGGTCCGGGACTGGCCGCTTCCGGAGATCGCGGCTCTCCTCTCGCTCGCGCGCGCTGTCGTGGGCAACGATTCGGGCCCGACCCATCTCGCGGCGGTCGTGGGCTGCCCGACCGTGGCGCTCTTCGGGCCGACCGATCCGGCGGTGTGGGCGCCACTCGGTGCCCATGTGCGGGCGATCGCCGGCCCCCCCGGCGGCGCTCCCTGGGCGGACGTCGATCGCGTGGTGGCGACGCTCCGGGCCCTCCTGGCGGCGCCTGGCGTGGACGCGCCGGCTGAGCCCGTGCGCGCCGGTGTGGGGGCATGAGGGAGGAATGGCGCTGATCGAGATCCGCCCGCCGCGCCAGGGTGACGCACGCCCGTGCGCCGAGCTGGCGGCGCTCGTCGTCGGCCCCGACCGCGCCGGGCCGCTCGTCAAGGCGCACCTGGAGCAGCACCACCTCATCGTCGCGGAGGCGGACGGTGAGGTCGTCGGGCTCTGCGCCTACCGGACCGACTGGTTCCAGTGCACGTTCGTCTCGCTGGTGGTCGTGCAGGAGAAGTTCCGGCGGCGGGGTATCGCGCGCGAGCTGATGCGGTCAGTCGACGCGGTTTCCCCGACTCCCCGCGTCTTCTCGTCCGTGGACGAGACGAACGGCCCCGCGATCCGCCTGCACGGCGCTCTCGGCTTCGCGCCCAGCGGCCACATCGACAACCTGCCGCAGGGGACACGCGAGCTGCTCTTCTACCGGCGCGTCCCGCCGCGACGGATCTGACGATGCGCAAGCGACGGCCCGGCCCCCCGCCTGGTCCGCGCGGCACAGGCCGCGCGCGCCGGGACCGGCGGGTGATGCGCCAGGGTGGAGAGGGAGTGTCGGCGGAGCTGAACCGCGTCCTGAGCGGCTGGTTCGGCGTCCGGATCACGCCGATGTTCGGGCGGTTCGGCTACTTCGTCGGCGAGCAGCTGTTCGCCTGCTACCCCATCCGGCCGCGAGACAACGACCTCTGGGTGCGGCTGTCGCGCTCGGATCAGGCCCGCGCGCTGGCGACGCCGGGGGTGCGGCCGCACCGCCGGTTCGCGGGCCGCGGCTGGATCGAGTGTGACGTCGAGGACCCCGAGGTCCTCTCGCGCGCGTTCCGCTGGCTCCGGCGTGGGTACGAGTATGCGACGCGCTCGGCGCCGGACGAGGCGCCGTGAGCCGCCAGCTCGAGCCCCAGCAACGAGAGCATCGGCTGTTCAGCTCGCCGGAGAAGGGGCGGGGACCTGACCGCGCTCGCGCTCGACCTCGGGTATGCGGATCACAGCCACTTCACCAACGCGTTCCGCCAGGAGTGGGGAGAGCCGCCGTCCCGATTCCGCGCCACCCTGGGCTCGCGGGTCCCGGACGAAGGCTCGCGAGATCTTCACGACGATACTGACCGACGTATTGACGTACGTCATCACAGACGTTAGTATGCCGGCATGAGCAAGGCTCGCCGAGTGACTGCCAACCTTCCCGAAGACCTCCTGAAGGACGCGATGGAGGTCAGCGGCAAGGGGATTACCGACACGCTGGTCGCGGGGCTCCGGCTCGTCCGCCAGAGCCGTGCGCACGCCATGGCCATGGCCCTCCGGGGCAAGATCACACTCGACGTTGACCTGGATGAGTCGCGTGAGCGGCGTCGTCGTTGACACCTCGGTCTGGATCGATTTCTTCGCAGGGCGACCCATGCCCTCGCTGGAGGATGCTCTGGCACAGGGGAGTGTCGTCCTGTCGCCTCTGGTGGTGGCGGAGCTGGTCAGCGGGGCGAGACGATCTCGCGACCGTGAATCCATCACCGGTCTGATGCGGGAGCTTCCGTTGCACGAGACTCCGTTGGATCACTGGGTGCGGGTCGGGGACCTTCGTCGACAGCTGCGCGGACGAGGGCTGGCGGTGTCGACGCCCGATGCCCATGTGGCCCAGTGCGCTCTCGATCGGGGCGCGCTGCTCCTGTCACGAGACGCCGTGTTCCAGCGAATTGCCGCGATCGGGAAGCTCAGGCTCCAGAGCTCGTGAGTTGGTGCGGACCCGAGGAGGAGCGATGACGCATCGCACGCACGCCTCCGTCTGCCCCCACGACTGCCCGTCCGCCTGCGCGCTCGAGGTCACGACCGAGGACGGGCGGATCGTCGACGTCGTCGGGGACCGGGCGCACCCGTTCACCCGGGGCGTGATCTGCGGCAAGGTCCACGACTACGCGGAGCGCGTGTACTCCCCGCTGCGGGTGCTCCGCCCCATGCGGCGCGTCGGGCCGAAGGGGGCCGCCGACTTCGAGCCCATCTCCTGGGACGAGGCGATCGAGGAGATCGCCCACCGGTTCACGCGGATCATCGCCCAGTGGGGCCCCGAGGCCATCCTGCCGTTCTCGTACGCGGGGACACTGGGCCGCATCCAGTACTACGCCGGTCACCCGTTCTTCCACGCCCTCGGCGCGAGCCAGCTCGACCGGACGATCTGCGTGTCGACCGCCTATGCGGGGTGGCGGGCCACGCTCGGCGTCGTCGCCGGGAACGACTCGGAGCAGATGGTGGGCGCCGAGCTGGTCGTCCTCTGGGGAATCAACGCCGCCTACACCCACATCAACCTGATGACCCTGGTCAAGGAGGCGCGGGCGCGCGGCGCGCACATCGTCTGCATCGATCCCTACCGCACCCGGACGGCCCGGCAGGCGGACGAGCACCTCATGATCCGCTCGGGGACGGACGGGGCGCTGGCCCTCGGTCTGATGCACGTCCTGATCCGGGAGGATCTCCTCGACCACGGCTACATCGCGCGCGCGACGCTCGGCTTCGAGGCGCTCCGCGAGCACGTCCGCGCCTATCCGCCCGAGCGCGTGGCGGCGATCACCGGGCTCCCCGCGGACGCGATCGTCGGCCTCGCGCGGCGATACGGCGGGACGCAGGCCAGCTATCTCCGCGTGGGCATCGGGCTGTCGCGGCACGAGAACGGCGGCATGACGTGCCGGACCATCGCGTGCCTGCCCGCCCTCACGGGCGCCTATGCTCATCCTCACGGCGGGGCGCTCCTCGGGAGCTCCGGCACCTTCGGCCCCGGCGACACGGTCCTGGAGCGGAGGGACCTCCTGCCCTCACCCGCGCCGCGCACGATCAACATGGTCCAGCTCGGGCGCGCCCTGACGGACCCGGATCTCCGCCCGCCCGTCATGGCGCTCTACGTGTACAACTCGAACCCGGCGGCGGTCTGTCCGAACTCGAGCCTCGTGCTGGAGGGACTCGCTCGCGAGGACCTCTTCACCGTCGTGCACGAGCAGGTCCAGACGGACACGGCGGACTACGCGGACCTCCTTCTTCCGGCGACCACGAGCATGGAGCACCAGGACGTCTACCGGTCGTTCGGCCACCTGTACCTCCAGCTGGCCGAGCCGGTGATCGCCCCGCGGGAGGAAGCCCGGACGAACTGGGAGGTCTTCGGGCAACTGGCCCGTGCCATGGGGATGCCCGACCGCCACTACGAGACGCCGCTCCCGGGGCTCATCGACGCCCATCTCCGGGCCGCGGGTCCGGTCGCCGACGGGATCACCCACGAACGCCTCCGCGTCGAGCACTCGGCGCGGATCGCCGTACCGCGGCCCTTCCGGCCCTTCGCGGACGGGGCGCCGACGCCTTCGGGGCGCGTGGAGTTCTACTCGGAGACCCTCGGCAGGCAAGGGCTGCCGCCGCTGCCCACGTACGTCCCGCTCCGGGAGAGCCGGGACAACCCGGCCATCGGCCCGCGCTACCCCCTTCGCTGCCACGTTCCGCCGAACCGCTTCTTCCTCAACTCGTCCTTCAGCCAGTCGGCCCTGCTCCGCGCGCGGCAGGGTGGGCCGACGGTGCTCGTCCATCCCGACGACGCGGCCACCCGGGGAATCGCCGGGGGAGACCTCGTCGCGGTCTTCAACGACCGGGGCCGGGCGCTCTTCACCGCCGTCCTGTCCGACGACACCCTGCCCGGCCAGGTGGTCATCGAGGGGATCTGGTGGCACAAGTTCATGCCGGGGGGACGCGGCGTCAACGTCCTCACCTCGGATGGTCTCGCCGACATGGGCGGGGGACCGGCGTTCCACTCGACGATGGTGGACGTGGCTCGAGCCGATCCGTCGGAGGCGACCTTCTCCGGCCACGCCCAGCGTGAAGCGCGGCCGGCGGGGTAGCGGCGCTCGCCGAGGTTCCACGCGCCTCGCACTGGTCTCGGCTGGCGCCTGGCTCAAGGTCAGGCTTATTCCGAGACGATAGATAACATATTGATTGTATGGATAAGAGTCACGATTCATCGGTGGTGCCCCAGGGCCGACGTCGGCGCCCTTTCACGGCGGCCCGGCTGCGGGGTCTTTGGGAGTGATGGGCGATCGGACGTTCGAGGCGCTGATGTCTGACCACCATGCGGAGATCTACCGGTACGTGCTCCGGGTGACCGGACGGCGGCAGGATGCCGATGACCTCGCGCAGGAGACGTTCCTGCGGGCCTTCCGGGCCCACAGGACGCTCCCGCCCGATGCCAACTCCCGGGCCTGGCTCTTCGCGATCGCGACGAACCTCACCCGGAACCACTTCCGGTCGCAGAAGCGGCGCCGACTGGCCTATGCCGCGGTGGTGACCGAGGTGCGGGAGACGGACCATGAGCGGCCGGACACCGTGACTCTTTCGCAGGAGATCGGGGCGGCGGTCGAGCACGTCGTCTCCGGGCTCCCGCTCAAGCAGCGCCTGGCCTTCCTCCAGCGGAAGGTCCACGGGCTCGACTACGAAGCGATCGGCCGGAGCCTCGAGTGCTCGGCCGAGACCGCTCGGGCCCACGTGTTTCAGGCTCTCCGGAAGGTTCGCCGCGCCCTCGAGGGGCGCGAGCTGATCGGGAAGGAGCTCGTGTCGTGAAGCGTAGGGGGGCGAGCTGCATCGAGATCGAGGCGGACCTCGTGGCCGCGGCGATCGGCGAGGCGGACGCCGGCGCCGAGGGCCGCGTGGCCGCGCACGTCGCGCGGTGCGAATCGTGCCGGGTCGAGCACGTGAGCTACCAGGCGATCGACCGCGAGCTCGGGGTGATCCGGGAGGCGGCCGTGGACGTCCAGGGCGTGGCGCGGTCGCGCGAGCGGCTCGACGCGAGGCTCGACGACCTCCGGAGCCGCATCGTCGCCTACCGGGTGTTCGATTCGACGCTGGGGCCGATCCTCCTGGCGCACTCGGAGCAGGGCGTCGTCCTGCTGGAGTACCTCCACGGCCGGCACGATCTCGGGGCTTCGCGTCTCGCGCGGATGCGTGGGATCGAGGCGGTCGAGGACGGAGGCGAGTCCGAGGAGCTCTACCGGGAGTTCCGAGCGTACGTCGAGGGGCGGACGCAACAGCTCCCGTGGGCGCTCGACCTCCGGCTGGCGAGGAGCCCGTTCCAGCGGAAGGTCCTCGAGCGCACCGCCAGCATCCCGTACGGCGCGGTGGTGTCGTACAAGCGACTGGCGAGGGACCTGGGCCAGCCTCGGGCGGTGCGGGCCGTGGCGCAAGCGCTCCGGTGGAACCCGGTCCCCATCGCCATCCCGTGCCACCGGGTGGTGGGCGCCTCGGGCCTCCTGACGGGCTATGCGGGCGGCGAGACCGGTCGGAAGCGGCAGCTGCTCACGACCGAAGGCGTGCCCCTGGTGCCGGCGCACAACGACTTCGCGGTGGCGCGGGGCGCGATGTACCTGCTCGCGCCCGGCGAGAGCGAGTACTGCCTCCCGAGCTGCCCGTCGATGGAGACACTCCAGTCCGGGCTCCTGACGTACTTCGGCTCCCGGAGCCGGGCCGAGGCGGTCGGGCTCCACCCCTGCACGAGCTGCCGCCCGGACCTCCACCCCCTCCACGAGGTCAATTGAGCGAGTCCGATCCCGCGGGTCCGGCGGACGAGGCGCTGTTTCCGGGGTTCCGCCGGGAGCGGATCCGGACGCGCGAGGCCGAGATCCACACCGTCGTCGGGGGCCACGGGCCGCCGGTGCTCCTGCTCCACGGGTATCCCGAGACGCATGCGTGCTGGCACCGTGTCGCCCCCGCGCTGGCGGCGCGCTTCACCGTGGTGTGTCCGGATCTCCGGGGCTACGGCGACAGCAGCCGGCCTCCCTCGGACCCCGCGCACCGCGCGTACTCGAAGCGCGCCATGGCGGAGGACCAGCGCCAGGTGATGGCGCGGCTCGGGTTCGAGCGGTTCGCCGTGGTCGGCCACGATCGCGGGGGGCGCGTGGCCTACCGCCTGGCGCTCGATCATCCGGAGCGCGTGACGCGCCTGGCCGTGCTCGATATCGTGCCCACCGTCGAGACGTGGGCACGGATGGACCGGCGCCTCGGGCTGGAGACGTACCACTGGATGTTCCTGGCGCAGCCCGCGGACCTGCCGGAGCGGCTGATCGGCGCCGATCCGGGCTATTTCCTCCGGTGGACCCTCGACAGCTGGGCCGGGCGTCCCGACGCGTTCGACCCGCGGGCCCTGGCCGAGTACCACCGCGTCTTCCGGGATCCTGACGTCATCCACGCGACGTGCGAGGACTACCGTGCCGGCGCCACGATCGACGTCGAGGACGACGCCGCCGACCGGGGCCACCGGCGCATCGCCTGTCCGGTGCTCACCCTCTGGGCCGAGGACAAGCGGGTGGAGCCGGACTGGGACTCGGTCGCCATCTGGCGGGACTGGGCCCGCGACGTCCGGGGTCAGCCGGTGCCCTCCGGCCACTTCCTGCCCGAGGAAGCCCCGGCCGAGACCCTGGCCGCCCTCGAGCCCTTTCTCATCCAGTAGCAGCGCTCCCGCCGCCCTCCTCCCGCGGTTTCACGCCGCCGCCCGAGCGGTGTCTCAACGGGCAAGAGGGAGGAGGCCCCACATGATGACCGCAGCGATCATGACCTTGACGATGTCCTCGCCGATCCTCGTGGTTCTCGGACTGCTCGGGCTCGCCGCATGGCGCGACCACCGCCGGGAAGCGGTGATCGCCCGGCAGGTGCGGTTGACCGACGCCATCGCGGACGAGCTGGGGCCGATCGTGGCCCCGCTGGTCGCCAAGCCGCTGGGAGGCCCGTGGCGGGTCGAGATCCGGGTCCCAGTCGGCCGGCCGGCAACGGTGAGCCGCATCGTGGCCATCGCCCACGACACCCTGACGCGGGCGGGCGCCGGCCGGTACGAGCTGGTCCTCACCCCGGAACCGGCCGTCGTGCGCCCGCTCGGCACCGTGGCGCGCCACGCTCGGCGGCTCCAGGCCGCGTGAGGGAGGTCGCCATGCTGGACTTCATGCTCGCCGGTGGGTTCGTGGTCGCGATCGCGGGAGTGCTGCAGGCCGCCTCGCGGCGAAAGAGCCGATGCGCGTCGGCCGTGTCGCTCCTCCGCGAGGGGATGGCCGGGTTCGAGGGACCCGACGCCGAGGCGTTCCGCGCGGAGTTCCGGCGGAGCGGGGTTGCCCTGCCGGAGCGTCAGCGCCCGGCCGGATTCTTCTGAGCCTTCAGGACCGGCAACGGGAAGGGGTGAGCCGCACTCGCGGCTCGCCCCTTCTGCTTTCTTGGCCTTGGCGCGGAGCTTCCGCGGGACGGGGTGACAGCCGGCCTCAGCGGCGGCGGACCGTCCGGCTTCGGCAGGATGTACCGGAACGTCTTGCCGGCGTAGTTCCGCAGCACAACCTCCCGATCGGTGACGGACTGCACGTACTCGGGCAGGAGCGGGATCTTCCCGCCGCCGCCGGGCGCGTCGATGACGAAGTGCGGGACGGCCAGCCCCGAGGTCCATCCCCGGAGCGCCTCGATGATCTCGATTCCCTTGGCGACGGACGTCCGGAAGTGCTCTCCGCCCGCGACGAGGTCCGCCTGGTAGAGGTAGTAGGGCCGGACACGGCACTTGAGAAGCTCCTGCATGAGCCGCTTCATGATGACCGGATCGTCGTTCACACCCTTCAGGAGGACGGTCTGGCTGCCCAGGGGGCAGCCGGCGTCGGCGAGCCTTGCTAGCGCCGTCCGGGTCGCCGGCGTCAGCTCGTCCGGATGGTTGAAATGCACGTTCACGAACACGGGATGGAACTTCTTGATCGTCTCGCAGAGCTCCGGCGTGATGCGTTCGGGCAGCTGGGAGGGAATCCGGGTGTGGATGCGCACGATCTCGACGTGGGGGATCGCCCGGAGCTTCGCGAGGAAGTACTCGACCCGCCGATCCGAGAGCATCAGGGGGTCGCCGCCCGAGAGGCTGACGTCCCGGACCTCGGTGTGCTGCCGGATGTAGTCGAACGCCGCGTCGAACTGGCCGAGGGGGATCTTCTCGGGATCGCCCACCTTGCGGCGCCGCGTGCAGAAGCGGCAGTAGGCGGCGCAGACCGGGCTCACGAGGAAAAGAACGCGGTCGGGATAGCGGTGGGTGATGTTCGGGACCGGCGAATCGGCGTCCTCGCCGAGCGAGTCGACGATCCCGTCCACCACCTCGTTCTCCTCGGGCGTGGGGACGTACTGCCGCCAGATCGCGTCCCCCGGCTCCTTCACGAGATTGAGCATCTCGGGGGTGATGCGGAGGTTGAACCCGTCGACCGCTCGCTGCACGGCTTCCTGGTCGATGTAGTCGACCCCGAAGCGCTTGACGAGCTCGTCGACCGTGGTCACCGACTCGCGGAGACTCTCTTGCCAATAGGTCACGTCGGCCTCGTCCCCCTGGGCTCACGCCGGCCGAGGGCCGACGCGAGGCGCTGGGTGTAGAGCATGCCCTCCGTCAGGCGTCGAGCATCTGCGAGCGCCGCTGGAGGAGTCGGACCCGGTCCGCTTGCCCGGCGCGCCCGGGCGAGGGCGTCCTCGACGATCCGGGCGATCAGGTCGAGATAGCTCCACCCGGCGGCGGCCGCCTGGCGCGCCAGTCCCGCCTGGACCCCGAGGTCCGGATTCGGGTTCACGTCCGTGACGAACGTCGTGCCGCGGCCGTCGACCCGGACGTCGATGCGGCCGTATCCGGTGCCGTCCACGGCGGCCCAGACGTGCTGGGCAAGCTGGGTCAGACGGGCGGCGAGGCGGGCCGGCAGGCGCGCGGGGCACCTCGGTACCGTCCCCCGGTCCGCCGGACTGCCGTGCTCCCACTTCGCCGCGTACGTCACCACCGCGGGCAGTCCCGGAGCGAGACGGCTGAAGTCGATCTCGGCGTGGGGGAGCACCCGCCCGCCGACGATCGCCAGGTTGAACTCCCGGCCTCCGACGAAGCGCTGAACGAGCATGCGGCCCCACTGCTGGCATCCGCGCGCCACGACGGTCTCGAGCGCGGCCCGATCGCCTACCACGCAGTCGGCGCCGATCCCGAACGACCCGTCCTCGCCGGCGGGCTTGACGATGGCCGGGAACCGGCGCCACCGTGCCCGGGGGCCGTCCGGCCGCACCAGGATCCACTCCGGCACCGGGATACCGTGGGCGCGGAGCACGGCGTTCGCCCGGTCCTTCCGGAGACACAGCGCGAGCATGTCGGACGAGGCGCCGGTCAGGGGAATCCCGAGGAGCTCGACGAGGGCCGCGGCGACGGGCTCGCCGGCCGCCTGGTTGTCCAGGCCCTCGCACAGGTTGAACGCCAGCTGGAAGCGTCCGGTTGCCAGCTCGGACAGCCACTCCGAGGGGTTGCCGTTGAACTCGACCAGCACCGGATCGTAGCCGAGCGTCCGCAGGGCGGCCAGCACCGGCCCGGGGTTGCCGGGGGCTGACGGCGTGCCGAGAGCCTGGGCAGTCGCCTCCGACAGGGCATCGGTGATGACCGCCACGCGGAGCCGTCCCCGCGGCCGCAGCCGAGGCCTAGACGACAATGCCATGTCGCACGGCTCCGGCCCGCAGGACGGCCCGGATCATGGACCCGTAGTCCATCCCGGCCGCCCGCGCAGCCTTGGGGAAGCAGGAGTTCATGGCCGGGTCCGGAAGCACCCCCGGCAGGGGGTTCACCTCGAGGATGTGCGGCACCCCTCGGGCGTCGCAGCGAACGTCGATGCGGGCCCAGTCCCGGCAGCGCAGGACGCGATAGGCGGCCAGCACCGTCTGCTCGATCTGCCGCGCGAGCCCGCGCGGGAGCGAGGCGGGGCACTGGAAGATGGCGAGCGGCCGCTCCGGTCTGTCCCACAGCCACTTGGCCTCGTACGAGTAGAGGCGCGCCGCCCCGCGAGGCAGCGCGTCGAAATCGACCTCGACCACCGGCAGGACGCGGGCGCTCGGGCCGTTCCCGAGGATCGCGCAGGTGAACTCGCGGCCGGGCAGCCACCGCTCGACGAGCGCCGGCTGGCGGTAGCGCCGCCACACCAGGCCGACGGCGCGGCCCACCTCGGCCCGGGTCCGGCAGAGCGACGCCTGGGTGATCCCCTTGCTGGAGCCCTCGTGGACTGGCTTCACGACCACGGGCAGCCGCGGGATCCCGTCGAGCCGAGCCCCTCCGGGCGCGACGGTGAACTCCGCGGTCGGGATGCCGTGGTAAGCGAGGATCTCCTTGGCGCGGCCCTTGTCCAGACAGATCGCCAGGGTGAGGGGATCGCTTCCCGTGTAGGGCACGCCCCAGAACTCGCAGAGGGCCGGCACGTGGGCCTCGCGGTTCGGCCCCCAGAGCCCTTCCGCCACGTTGAAGACGATGTCGGGCTGCGACTCCCGCAGCCGGAGCGGGAAGTCCTCCGTCGCCTCCAGCCGCGTGACCTCGCCGGCCTCCGCCAGCGCCGCCTCGATCGCCGCGATCGTGACCTCGTCGTCCCACTCGGCGTAGAGATCGGCGGGGTCCCCGAGACTCGGGTTCCTGGTGGGCGCGATGGGTGGCGGGGCCCCGTCGTCCGGCTTCTTGTTGAAGGCGAAGCCGATCCGGGGCGCTGATCGCGGCCCGCCGTTGCGTTCTGGCGCTCCCGTCAGGACCGCCCGGCCGGTCGGGCGGACCGCGCGGCCGGGGGCAGGGACGTGGGCGCTGGCGCGTTGGATGGCGGCTACTCCTCGACTGCCAGGCGGAGCTCCTCGAGCCCCTCGTTCCCGAGCGTGTGGCGCAGCTCGACCTCGCAGACGTCGAGAACCCCCAGCGGACCGCCGGGGGTCGGCCGGCAGCAGCCGTCAGGCGCGTCGAGACACATCTCGTCGATCCACAAGGCGCCGGCGGCGATCGTGATGGGGAAGGCCGAGCAGAAGAATGGCTTGAGATCGAAGCCCGGCCGGGCGACGGCGATCGTCACCGCCTGGAGGACGCATCGCCGCGCCGCGTCCAGAAAGACGCATCCGCTGCCGCGCACCTGCGTACCGACGCACCGGCCAGACGGGAAGTCAGGGTCCGGGACCTCCGTTTCCTCGAACCAGCCGCCCACATCCTGGTCCTGGCCGGGATCCATCGCGCGCCGGATGAGGTCGGCGTGGGCAAGGATCTGATCGCGCTGGGCGACGTCCACCTTGACGCCGCTCGAACAGCACATCCCGTCGCAGTGTCCCGGCGAGGATCCGGGGGCGTATCGGGTATCGAAGATGCTGCCGTTCACCTCGAGACCGGGCAGGTGGGATAGCCGGTGCCGTCGCAGAACGACCCGGCTCTCGGCGGAGCGCGGCTCGGTGTGCGGGTCGCCGTCAGGGGGGTCGGGTTCGCTGTCCACCGCCTCTAGCGCTCGAAGGGCGCGGGTGCGTGCTCGGTTCGGATCACGGCTTCGGCTTCGCCGACTCGGCCGAGCGAAGGGCCTTTTCGAGCTTGGAGAGGCCGTCCGCCGTCTCGCGCCGGAGATCCTCCCGGAGCGACTCGACCTTCTTCGTGAGGTCCTTCGTGCCGCCGGCTTCCTGGTAGGCGAGGATGGAAATTCCCAGTGCCACGAGCGAGATCAGGAAGGCGAGCTGCGCCATAGCCCTGGGTATCGTCCTCCTAGCGGCAATCTAGCGTGTCACTCTCTCCGCTGCAAGGAAGAAACCACGGCCCGACCCTGGTGGCGCCGGCTGGCTCGGACCCATCAGGGGCCAGGCTTGGGCGCCACGGCCCGTGTCCCTCGCCGGAGGCCAAGGCCTCCGTACCCCGTGAGGATCCATGCGGCCTCGTGGAACCGGACGACCTCACGGCGGGAGCGGGAGCGGTGGCGAGCGAGCGCCCAGATCGTCGACCAGCCGGGGCCCATCGAGACACTCACGAGCTCGACACGGCACCGGCTAGGGAGCGGCCGTGCGGGTCACGGGGATCGGACCGGGCGGGGGCCGGCGCCGGGTGGCGTCGCGGGCTCGGGCGCGGCTACCGCGTCCGCTCGGGACGGGAGCCGCGTAGAGCCGCGGGCGGGACCGGCGCCGACGCATGGGGTCCGTCGTCGGGCCGGGCGGGGTCAGCCAGGTCACCGTGGCGCCGCCGCGCTGCCTGCGCTCCGAACCGAGGGGTCGCACCGGTCCAATAGCAATGGAGACAGGGCGACACTTGGACCTCCACCCATATCGGCTGGTTCCGCCCAGCGCTCACCGTGAAGGGGGCCGCCTGGAATCGCCCGCCGAGCGGCTGTCCAGTGTCCGGATTGACGAAGGGAATCAACGCGTCGGGCCACCAGCCGGGCGGATACGGGGAGCCTGCGGTCGACTGAGTGACGAGCACGTAGTGCTCCCGATACAGGCGCACGGGCCCCGCGCTGGCGCCGCCCGGGCCGACGAGATTCGATGCGACGACGTTGACGTTGGACAGGGACTGGCCGTTCGGCGCGCGGATCACGAGCTGGAAGGCCTCGTACTCGTTCCGCGCGGCCTTGATCCAGGCCGACAGCATGGCTCCCGGGGGATCGGTCGGCTGCACCCGCGTGAGGGGATCCGTCACCCACGCCGTGATGCCGCCCGTCGTGCCCGCAATATTGAATGCCGCGCTTGCGCGGTTGTTCGTCTCGACCGACTCCGCGATCGTGCCGCCGGGATCGGCCGCGGCAATGATGAAGTACGCGCCTGGGCTGCCATTGGGCAGCGTCGCTGACGTCACCACGGCCGTGGAGGCGCCCACGGAGAGTGCCGGCACGGATACCGTCTTGAGGCTCGCGATCCCCGGCAGCGCCGAGTCCGGGCTGCTGGCCAGATACAATCCGACCGAGGAAGTGCCGACGGCGGCCGTGCCTGCGTTCCTGACGGTGAAGTTGACGTTGAGGCTGCCTCCAGCGGAGACGCTCCCCGGACTCACAGTCAAGGATCCGACCGTCAGGTCGGGGCTGCTACCTCCGCCTCCGGATCCGCCCGCGACCGCGAAGACCTCGACCTCACCGACGGAGATGAACGCGGCGCTTCCGCCGGGGGCGCCGTAGATCCGGATGCCGTCGCCCTGGATCGGGTCGAAGCTCAGGGTGTACGTCGTGTAGTTGGGCGCGTTCCTGCCCGAATAGGCGGGGGTGGTCGCGAGGTTCCGGACGGCGACCCACTGGCCGCTCTGCCGGACTTGCACGGTCAGGCTGAGGAACCACCCGCCATCCCAGAAGTGGACGCCTTCCTGGAACACGGCCCGCGTGAACGTCTGGGGACTCGCGAAGGTGTAGCCGACCCAATCCTCGGTGGCGGCGTTGGCCCCGTCCCAGCTGTCGTACTGGCGGCGCGTGTCGCCGGTGCCGGCCGGCGGCCGGTCTCCATCGCGGATCACCGACAACCCGGCGCCGGAGCCCTGCGGCGCCGGCACCTTGGCGATGACGGCTTGCGCCTGGGCGGTCACGGACGCGTCGGTCTGTGTGCCACCCCCACCGCCTCCGGTGGCTGCGGGCGCGAAGACCTCGACCTCACCGACGGAGATGAACGCGGCGCTTCCGCCGGGGGCGCCGTAGATCCGGATGCCGTCGCCCTGGATCGGGTCGAAGCTCAGGGTGTACGTCGTGTAGTTGGGCGCGTTCCTGCCCGAATAGGCGGGGGTGGTCGCGAGGTTCCGGACGGCGACCCACTGGCCGCTCTGCCGGACTTGCACGGTCAGGCTGAGGAACCACCCGCCATCCCAGAAGTGGACGCCTTCCTGGAACACGACCCGCGTGAACGTCTGGGGACTCGCGAAGGTGTAGCCGACCCAATCCTCGGTGGCGGCGTTGGCCCCGTCCCAGCTGTCGTACTGGCGGCGCGTGTCGCCGGTGCCGGCCGGCGGCCGGTCTCCATCGCGGATCACCGACAACCCGGCGCCGGAGCCCAGCGGCGCCGGCACCTTGGCGATGACGGCCTGCGCCTGGGCGGTCAGCGGCGTCTGCGCAACGGCGGAAGACCACGGGAGCGCGAAGGTCAGGAGCACCATCAGGATCAGCGGGCTGCCGGAACGCGAGTATGACCGCATGGCGCACGCTCCTCCCCGAAGCTCTTCCGGGAGGAGCCTGGGCTCCTCCTCTTCTTCGGCAACCCGGCTGTCAGGCGCCCCACGGAGGGGCCTGACCCGCGGCTTTGCGCCCCCGCCTCACGACGGGTTTGCCGTTCTCGGAATAGGCCTCAGCGCGCTGTGTTGGGCTATCGGAAGTGGTGACCGCGCGGACCGTGTTCAAGCTTGGTGCCAGTCAGCGAAGCCGGGCGACGGGGCTCCCTTACAGCCACTTAGGAGCGCAGCAGATTCGCTTCTGCGAGTAACAGGTAAAAACTACTATGAAAGTATGACACTCCGCGGCAAGGCGCCGCCAAGCTCAACGGTCTCGACTCGCCATGAGGCGAGGTAGTCCTCGGAGGAACCAGCTACCGCGCACCTGTGCGTCGCCCGGGTCTGCGAACACGCCATGGCAACACGTCCACGGGGCAGGCTCCTGCGCCGGCGCACGCCGACGGCTCACGACAATCCTCGTCGAAGGCGTCCACCATCTGCACGCATCTGCGCGCGCGCGTTCGACGACGTCGCGGAAGGAGTGGGGTGGACGGGCGGCGGCGGCGAGGGTAGCCTGACGGCCGGGAGGATCGGAGATGCGCGAGCGCGAGTGGATCCTGCTGAACCCCGGCCCCGCCAACACCAGCCGATCGGTGCGGGAGGCCCTGGTGATGCCGGACCTCTGCCACCGGGAGCCGGAGTTCTTCGAGATGATGCGAGAGTGCCGGGCTCGGCTCGTCCGGCTGGCCGGTTGCGACGAGCGTTTCGCCGCGGTGCTGTTCAGCGGGTCGGGGACCGCCGCCGTGGAGGCCGCCGTCAGCTCGGTGGTGCCGAGGGACCGCGCGGTCCTGATCGTGAACAACGGTGTCTACGGCGACCGGCTGGCCCGGATCGCGCGGGTCCACGGGATCCCCGCCGAGGTGCTCGCGTACGACGTCACCACCCCCGTGGCCCCGGCCGACGTCGAGGCCGCGCTCCGGGCGCGGCCCGAGCTGAGCCACGTGGCGGTCGTCCACCACGAGACCACGACGGGCCTCCTGAACCCGGTGATGGACGTCGCGCGGGTGGCCGCACGGGCGGGGCGCCGGGTCCTGATCGACGCCATGAGCTCGCTCTTCGGCGAGCGGCTCGACGTGGACGCCGACGGCGTCGACTTCGTGATGGCCAGCGCCAACAAGTGCCTGCAGGGGGTCCCGGGAATCGCCTTCGTCCTCGGCCGCCGCACGGCGCTGGACGCGCTCGCCGGACAGCCACCGCGCGGCGTCTATCTGGACCTCCATGGCCACTACACGACCCAGGAGCGGGACAACACGCCCTTCACCCCGGCGGTCCAGGTCCTCCACGCGATGCGGCAGGCCCTCGTCGAGCTGGAAGCCGAGGGGGTGGCCGGCCGGATCGCCCGGTACGCGGAGAACGCCCGCGTGCTGCGGCGCGGCATGGCGGCGCTCGGCTTCGAGATCCTGGTCCCGGAGGCGGCGCGGTCCAGCATCCTGACGACGTTCCGGCTCCTGCCAGGACTGACCTACGACCCGCTCCACGACGCGATGAAGCGGCGCGGGTACGTCATCTACGCCGGTCAGGGGGACATCCGCACGTACGCGTTCCGCGTGTCCAACATGGGGACGCTCACCCCCCGGGACATGGAGGGGGTGGTCGACGCGTTCCGGGCCAGCCTGTCAGAGCTGGCGGTGGGGGTCGGACGGTGACCCCGGGGGCTGACCGATGACGCGACCGAAGCGTGTCCTGATGTTCCTCCTCGACGGATTCGACCCGGGCTACGTCCAGCCGGCCCGGATGCCGCGGCTGGCCGCGCTCATGAAGGCCGGCGCCTCGACCCTCGATGGTCGCGGCGTGCTCCCCAGCCTCACGAACGTGAACCACATCTCGCTCCTCACGGGCACGTACCCGGCGCGCCACGGCCTGTCGACGAACTTCTTCTACGACAGGGCCACGCGGACGGACGTCTTCATGGAGCAGGTCTCGTTCGTGCAGGAGCCTCTCGTGTTCGAGCACTTCAAGGCGGCCGGCTGGTCCACGGCGCTCGTCACGGCGAAGGAGAAGCTGACGAAGCTCCTCCGACGGGGCCTGGACATCTGCGTCGACATGAAGACCCACCCGGAAGCTCACCGGGCGGTGGCCGGGCCCCCCCCGGAGATCTTCTCCCTCGACATCAATCTCTGGGTGTTCCGGATGGCCCGCGAGGTCGCGCTCCGGGAGCGCCCGGACTTCCTCTACGTCGCCACGACGGACTACCCCCAGCACATGCTGGCGCCCGACGAGCCCGCCATGCAGCGCTACCTCGAGGCCAGCGACGAGGCGCTCGGGCGGCTCCTCGACGTGTACGACCCTGCCGAGACGGTCGTCGTCCTCACCGCCGATCACGGCATGAACGCGAAGCTCCGCTCCGTCTCGCCGGTGCGGGTGCTGGCGGAGGCGGGTATCACGACGCACGGGGTGCCGCTCATCCGGGACGGGCTCTACGCACACCACCGGGATCTCGGCGGGGCGCTCTACCTCTACTTCGACGACCCGGGCAAGGCGCGCGAGGCGCACGCCATCCTGGGGCGGACCGCCGGCATCGACGAGGTGGTCCCGAACGCCGAGGCGCGACGCGATCACCTCCCGCCCGAGCGCGTCGGCGACCTGATCTGCTGGGCGGCCCGGGACGTCGCCCTCGGCGTCTGGGCGGACGAGCCCGCGCACCGCGCCGAGACCGGGCTGCGCTCGCATGGCTCCAAGCACGAGCAGCGGATCCCGATGCTGGTGACCGGGCCGGGCGTGCGGGCCGGGCGCCGAGATCCGGGCCGGGCGGACCATCGACCTCATGCCGACGCTCTGCCGCCTGACGGGGATGGACGCCGGCCGCGTCGACGGCCGCGTCCTCGAGGACGTTCTCGCCTGATGCGGTTCCGACCCACGCCTGGGCTGGGTCCAGTGCAAGTCCAAATCGATTCGGTGGCTGTGTACGCCGCGGGTGGCGCCGGGTGCTGCCTCCCGCGCCGAGGCCGGGGGTCCCTACACCGGGCGAGGGTGGCCGAGGCGCGGGAGGCAAGCCCGGCGACGGGCCCCGCGGCTCGCTCAAGGCAGTTGGATCGGCGCTAGCGGCCGGCGCGAGCGCCACATGCGGGGCGAGGCGGCGGTCGTCGTCGTCGGCGGCGGCATCATCGGCTGCAGCATCGCGTATCACCTGGCGGCCGCCGGCTGCCGGGACGTGGTCCTCCTCGAGAAGGGCGAGCTGACGAGCGGCACGACCTTCCACTCGGTCGGCCTCGTCTCGCAGTTCCGCACGTCGCCCGCCGACATGCGCCTCATGAACTACAGCATCCGGCTCTACCGGGAGCTCGCGGCCGAGGTCGGCGAGGCCGCCGGCTGGCGGCCCGTCGGGAGCCTTCGGCTCGCCTCGAGCGCCCCGATGCTCCAGAGCCTCCAGCGCAGCGTGAGCCGGGCGCGAGCACTCGGCCTCGACGTCGGGATCATCACGCCCGCCGAGGCGCTCCAGATCTGCCCCGTCATGAGCGGAGCGGGCCTTCACGGCGCGGTCCACGTCCCGGACGACGGGTACCTCGAGCCCAACGGCATCACGCGTGAGCTGGCGCGCCGAGCCGCCGCCAGAGGGGCGGAGGTGGTTACCGGGACGCGGGTCACCGGGATCCGGCTCGACCCGCGCGGCCGGATCCAGGGAGTCGAGACCACCGCAGGCGCGATCCGCGCGGAGTGCGTGGTCAACGCGGCCGGCCAGTGGGCGCCTCGCGTGGCGGCGATGGCCGGCGTCGATCTGCCGATCGTCCCCCTGATGCACCAGTACCTGATCACGCGGCCCGTCCCCGGCCAGGAGCTTCCCCGCCAGACGCCGGTGGTGCGCGATCCCGAGAACCTCGTGTACGTGCGCGAGGAGGTGGGCGGATACCTGGTCGGCGGGTTCGAGCCCCACCCGAAGGCGTGGCGCCTCGACGACGTTCCCTGGGAGTTCACGCAGCAGCTGCTCCCCGCCGAGTGGGAGCTGTTCGACCCGCTCCTGGCGGGGGCCATCCGGCGATTCCCGGCCGTCGAGAAGGCCGAGATCCTGCAGCTCGTCAACGGGCCCGACGGCTTCACGCCGGATGGCCACTACGCGCTCGGCCCGGTACCCGGGCGGCCCGGCTTCTGGGTGGCGGCGGGGATGTCGATCAACGGGATCGCGGGCGCGGGCGGCGTCGGGCGCGTGATGGCCGAGTGGATCCTCGAGGGCGAGCCCTCGATCGACGTGTGGGAGCTGAACGTCCGCCGCTTCGGGGCTCACCTCGGCGACCGCCGCTACGCCGCCGAGAAGGCGCGCGAGGTATACCGCTACTACTACGCGCCCCAGTTCCCGTGCGACGAGAACGAGTGGGGCCGGCCCCTCCGGACGAGCCCGCTTCTCGAGCGGCTCCTCGCGCAGGGCGCCGTGTTCGGGGAGCGCGGGGGATGGGAGCGGGCCCACTACTTCGTCCCCGGGCGGCCCGGCCGGCGGCAGGGCGCCGACGAGCGGACCTGGGAGCGCCCGAGCTACTGGGAGCACGTGGCGCGCGAGCATCGCACGGTGCGCGAGCGCGTGGGCGTGCTCGACATGACGTCGTTCGGCAAGCTCGACGTGACCGGTCCCGGGGCCCTCGCCTTCCTCCAGCGGCTCTGCAGTAACGACGTGGACCGCCCGGCCGGGAGCCTCGTCTACACGCAGTGCCTGAACTCGCGGGGCGGCATCGAGTGCGACGTGACGGTGACGCGCCTCGGAGAGTCCGCGTTCCGGGTGACGACCGGGACCGGCTCGGCGGCCGGGGACCTCGGCTGGCTCCGGCTTCACCTGCCGGACGACGGCTCGGTCGAGCTCGCCGACGTCACCGAGCGCCACGCCGTGATCAGCCTGTGGGGCCCCGACTCGCGCCGTACCCTTGCCAAGGTGAGCCGGGGCGACCTGTCCACCCCCGCGTTCCCGTACCTCACGTCCCGGCGTCATCGACGTGGGAGGGGTCGAGGTTCGCGCCAACCGCGTGAGCTTCGCGGGCGAGCTCGGCTACGAGCTGGTCGCCCCCCTGGACGGCGCCGGGCGCGTGTGGGACGCGGTCCTCGCGGCCGGCCAGGAGTTCGGAATCGAGCCCGTCGGGTACTACGCGCTCAACACGCTCCGTCTCGAGAAGTGCTTCTACTACTGGGGTGACGACGTCTGTCCGAGCGACACGCCCCTCGAGGCGAACCTCGGCTTCTGCGTGCGGTTCGACAAGGGCGACTTCATCGGGCGCGACGCGCTCCTCCGCCAGCGGGCCGCCGGGCTCGAGCGAAAGCTCGTCCCCCTGGTCCTCGACGGGACGGCGTGCGTCCTCTGGGGCGGGGAGGCCGTCGTCTCGGCGGAGAGCGTCGTCGGGCGGGTGCGGAGCGGTGGTTACGGCCACACGATCGGGCACAACGTCGCGCTCGCGTACCTTCCGGTGGAGCTGACGCAGCCGGGTACGGCGGTCGCGGTGGAGTCGTTCGGGAGACTGGTGCCAGCGGAGGTCCGCAGGGCGCCTCTCTGGGATCCCCGAGGCGAGCGGGTGCGGGCCTGATCACGGCGAGAAGGGGAGGAGCTCCGATGAGACAGTCGGCCGGCCGGCAAGCGCGCCGCATCCTGGCCCTCGTTTGCCTTGTCGCCGCCATCCAGGCGGGAGCGGCGAACGACGAGGTCCGGAGCGTACCGACCCGCAAGGGCGTCACCCAGGGATTCCTCCTCGTCCGGCCGCCTGGGGCCCCGGTCGCCAGCGCCATACTGTTCGCCGGCGGCGATGGCCATTTGGCGCTGTCTCCGAGCGGGATCGGTCAGCTTCGCTTCAACTTCCTCGTCAAGATGCGCGAGCGGTTCGCGCGTCACGGCCTGCTGGTCGCCGTGGTGGACACGCCGTCCGACCGCGTCGACTACTGGAACTTCCGGACCTCGAAGGAGCACGCCGAGGACATGAAGCAGGTGATCGCCGCCCTTCGAGAGATTGCGCCCGTTCCAGTGTGGCTCGTCGGGACGAGCATGGGCACGCTCTCGGCCGCGAGCGTGGCGGCGCGCCTCACGGAAGGAGGCCCGGACGGGGTCGTCCTCACCTCCTCCGTGACGCTGACCTCCCAGAAGACCGGCGAGTCGGTGAGGACGGTGCGGCTCGGCGACATCCGCGTGCCGACCTTGATCGTGCGGCACAAGGATGACGGCTGCCGGTACTCGTCCCCGTCCGACGCGCCGGCTCTCTTGAAGGCGCTGACGCAAGCGAACCCTAAGGAGCTCCTCACGTTCGAGGGCGGCAATCCTCCGCGCTCGGAGCCGTGCGAGGCCCAGGCGCAGCACGGCTACTTCGGCATCGAGCCTCAAGTGGTCGACGCGATCGTCGGATGGATCCGCGCCCCGCACGCGGAGTAGGGGGCGGGAGCGATCCCCCGGAGTACCGGGGCGCGCGGCTCCGGGTCCGGCGGGAGCGCCACGTCTTGCCGGACGGGCGCCGCGTCTCGGTCGACGCGGTGCGCGCGCCCGCCGTGGCCTACATCCTGCCGCTCCTCGACGACGGCCGGGTCGTGCTGATCCGGCAGTACCGGCCGATCGTGGGCGCCGAGATCTGGGAGCTACCGGCCGGCACGATCGAGGCAGGGGAGTCGCCCGAGGCGTGCGCCCGGCGCGAGCTCATCGAGGAGGCGGGCTACGAGGCCGGGCGCCTCGATCCCCTGGGGGAGGCGCTCGCCGATCCCGGGCTCACCGACGAGCGCATCTTCCTCTTCGTCGCGCGGGAGCTCCGGCCGGCCGCGCGCGGGCTCGACGCCGACGAGCACATCGAGGTCGTGCCGGCGCCGCTCGCCGAGGCCTACCGGATGGCCGACGCGGGGGAGATTCTCGACGCGGGGACCCTCGTCGCCCTCTTCCGATTCCGGGGCCGCGCCGACCGCTGAGGTCCCCGGGCCGGCGGGCGCGGCGTCAGGGCGCGTCCTGGAAGCGCGGCAGGACCTTGGTGCCGAGGAGCTCGATGGCGCGCATCACCTCGTCGTGAGGCGTCACGCCGGCCTGCACCATGAGGATGAGCTGGTCGACGCCGACGCTCGCCCAGCCCTCGATGACGCGGGAGCACGTGTCCGGATCGCCCCCGACGACCATGCGGTCGCGAACGAGCGCGTCGTCCGTGTACTTGGCGAAGCGGGCGCGGTCGAAGTCGGGCCCGAACCGCACGCGGTTCAGGGGCGCCTCGTTGTCCCCGAGATACCATCGCGCGGCGGCGCCGGCCATCGCACGTCCGCGACGGTCGTCCGTGTCGCAGTGCGCCGTCATGAACGCGGCCACCTGGAAGTTGGGCGCGGCGCCGAAGAACTCCGCCGGATCGGCCGCCGCCTGGGCCGCGCGGTACGCTGACACCGCCGGCGCCAGCTCCTCGGGCGGCACGGCGGTGAACCCGAGGACGCCGAGCCCCGCGCGCGCCGCGCTCGTGAAGGTCGCCTGGCTCGTCGCCGCCACCCAGAGCGGGGGATGCGGCCGCTGGAGGGGCTTGGGCACGAGCTTCCGCTCGGGGATCTCGTAGTGCCGGCCCTTGTGCCCCGGGAAGGTGTCGTTGACGAAGAGACCGCAGATCACCCGGAGGGCCTCGTCCCAGACCTCTCGCGACTCGTCGATCGAGACGCCGAACGCCTCGGTGTGATACCAGGAGGCTCCCCGGCCCGTACCGAGGTCGAGGCGCCCGTTGGACAGGATGTCGAGCGTGGCCGCCCGCTCCGCGACCCGGACCGGGTGGTTGCACGGCAGCACGACCACCCCGTGCCCCAGGCGGATGCGGGAGGTGCGGGCCGCCAGCGCCGCCAGGAACACCTCGGGCGCCGAGCTGTGGGCGATCTCCTCGTAGAAGTGGTGCTCGGTCGCCCAGTAGTAGTCGAAGCCGACCTCCTCGGCCAGCACCGCCTCGGCGAGCGTGTCCCAGTGGATCCGATGGTCCACGTTCTCGCCCTCGGGCCACGGCTTCGGCGCCTGCATCTGCGCGATGAGGCCGAACTTCATGGCCGAGCCTTCCGGGTCTTCGCGTCGTCGCGGGCTCGCTCGTTCGTCACCCAGGAACGCTAGCCCGGCGCGTCCGGTCCGTCAATCGGGCACGTGACCGGCACGCGGTAGATACGAGCAGGCAGCATGAGAGGCGGCGCGGCGGCGCGCCGCGGGTGCCGGTCGCTTGACAGCGGCGAACGGCCGTCGCTACAGTCACGCCCGTCGCGACCTGCGGTCACGATCGGCACGCGGGAGACGGCTCTCGCCGGCCAGCCGGCGGCTAGCCGGCCGCCAGCCGGGCCGTCGCGACGTGGAGGAAGCCGGACGATGCGCTTTTCACAACTCGTCCTCTGCGACCGGCGAGAGGGCCAGTCGAGCCAGGAGCGCTACGAGCAGCAGCTGGCCGAGGTGCGCCTCATGGACCAGCTGGGCTACTGGGCGTGCTGGTTCGCCGAGCATCACTTCGCCGGGTACGCGCTGGTGCCGGATTGCCTGCTCATGGCCGCGGCGGCCGCCCGCGAGACGCGGCGGATCCGCCTCGGCACCGGCGTGGTCGTCCTTCCGTTCCAGCACCACCCGATCCGGGTCGTGGAGCAGGCGGCGATGGTGGACTGCCTGAGCGGCGGGCGGCTCGAGCTCGGACTCGGGCGTGGCTACCAGCCGCACGAGTTCATGGGCTTCGGGGTGAAGCTCGAGGAGAGCCAGGACCGCTTCGACCAGTCCCTCAGCGTGGTCCGCCAGGCCCTCGCCCAACTTCACGACCTGGACTACGCGACCCCGCTCTTCCGGGGGCGTCACGCCAGCATCTGGCCCAAGCCGGTCCAGAATCCGATCCCCTGCTGGGGGGCCTCGATCAGCGAGGCGTCCTTCGCGCGGTACGGGGCGCTCGGATGGCCCATCCTGACCTTCCCCGCGAACCAGAAGCCGGAGGCGCTCCGGACCCAGATCGACACCTACCGGCGCGTGTACCGGGAGCATGGCCACGACCCAGCCCGGATGCGCGTCGCCTTGACGATGTTCTGCTACCTCGCCGAGAGCGCGGCCGAGGCCAACGAGACGTTCGAGCGCGGCATGGAGAAGTACTTCGGCTTCCTCGACAGCATCACGGCCGACGCCGAGAAGCACCAGCACACCCTCTACGATCGGATCCCGACGCTGGCGCGGCTCTCGGGATCGCCGGAGGACGCGGTCAAGCGGCTCCGCGAGCTGATCGACTACTTCGATGTGACGGACTTCCTGAACGTCACCCAGTTCGCCGGGTACCTGAGCCACGAGCAGATCATGCGGTCGATGCGGCTCTTCGCCGATCGCGTGATGCCGCACTTCCAGCGGGGCGCCCGCAACGGCGGGCCGTGATGCGCCCGCGTGAGCGGGTCTCGTCCGGCGGGCGCTGGGAGCCGCTCGTCGGGTACTCGCGGGCCGTCCGGGTCGGCGACATGGCCTGGGTGTCGGGGTGCACGGCGGCGGGGCCGGGCGGCGCGGTGGTGGGCCGGGGGGACGCGTACGCGCAGACCGTCCAGGCGATCCGCACGATGTCGGAGGCGCTCGGGCAGCTCGGGCTCGGCCTCGGTCACGTCGTCAAGACGGGGGTGTATCTCGCCGACATGGCCCAGTGGGAGGCCGTGGCTCGCGCGCACCGCGAGGCGTTCGGCGATGTCCGGCCGGCCTGCACCTGGGTCGAGTGCGGAACGATGATCCATCCGGACATGCTGGTCGAGATCGACGCGATCGCCGTCGAGTGAGCGGGATGAGCGGACTCGCTGCCCGCGTCGGCGTTCGGCGCCGGCCCGCTGGCCACGACGGTCCAGCGCGCGCTCGCCGTCGGCCCGCGCGCAGCTCGGCGTCAGGCGGACCGCGCTCTTCTGGCTCGACGACGCCCTGGGCCGCTCGTCCTGCGTCGCCACGGCGGGTGCCGGCGGCACGGACGGGTGGGTCGGCCAGACGCTCGCCGCCGGCGTCGGGATGGCGGGGCGCGCGGTGAGGGAGGGCCGGCCGGTGTGGACGCCGGACCTGCTCGCCGACCCGCGCGTTCCGATCGCGCCGTGGCTCCGGGAGCGACTCGAGGAGGAGGGGCTCCGGACGGTGGCGGCGGCGCCGGTCCGGATGGACGGCGCGATCCGGGGCGCGCTGGGCTTCCTGGACGGACCGGGCCGGACCTTCGACGACGACGCTCTTCGACAGATCGGGCGCCTCGCCGACGAGGTCGCGGCGAGCCTGGTGCGCGGAGCCAGCGCCCAGCCTGAGGATGACCGGGCCATTCGATGACACTCGCGAACGTGAGACCGCTCTGCCCTCTGACGGTGGTGGTCGCGCGATCCCTCACTTCGCTCGCCAGAGATCTCCTGCGTGCGGCGCCCTGACCCGAGATCCTCGGCGCCTCACTCCGGCGCGAGACGGCCGATCCGGGGCAGCACCTCGACCTCCGCCGCGTGGAGGTCCTGGGGGAAGTCGATCTCGATCCAGGGGAGCCCGGCCGTCGGGCACATCGCGAACGGGTGCCCACCCAGGAGGCCGTCGAGGGCGACCTCGTAGTCGCCGTCCACACGGCCCTCCCGGACCATGGCGTCGAGTCCGGCCGCGAGGGCGGATCCCGCGGGCACGGCTCACCTTGACGAAGCCGACCCACTCGGCCCTGGCGTCGTAGGGGACGGCGGGCGGCCCGCTCACACCCCGGCGGATCGCCACGACCCGCTCGCCGGCCTGGTAGAGGTTGATCTCCTCGCCGGTGTCCATGAACTCGGGCTCGCCCAGGAACACGTTCGGCTCGGTGGCGCGGACGACGCGCTCGAGCAGGGGCGGCGCGAAGAGCACGTCGCCGTCGACCAGGACCACGTCGTCCCGCTCGAACTCCGCGCGGCCCGCCCAGAGCGACAGCCGCGGGCCCTTCTCGAAATCGCGGTTGACGACGTAGCGGAGCGGCATGCCCCGATGGGAGGTGCCGAGGGCGGCCCGGATCATCGCCTGGCGGTAGCCGACGACGAGGACGGTCTCGTGTACCCCGGCGGCCAGGAGGCCGTCGAGAAGGCGCGCAAGGAGGCTCCGGCCTCCGAGCTCGATCAGGCCCTTCGGCCGCTCCTCGGTGAGGGGAGCCAGGCGCTTGCCGAGGCCCGCGGCCAGGACGAGGCCCGTCACGGCTTCTTGCCCTTCGCCGCGGCGTCCTCGTCGAACTGGAGCTCCTCCTGCTTCGTCTTGAGCCGCTGGACGAGATCCGGATAGCCAGACTGCTGGATGATGCGGTTGAACTGGGAGCGGTAGTTGGAGACCAAGCCCACGTTCTCGATCTTCACATCGTAGATGCGCCAGCGCTCGTCCACCTTGTGCATCTGATAGTCGATCGGGATCTGGTTCCCGTTCTTGGTCAGGAGCTTCGTCCGCACCGTGGCCTGGTCCCCGTCGAGCGTCTCCTCACCGTAGAGGATCTTCTCGCCGCTGTAGGCCTCGATCTTGCCCACGTACGACCGCTCGAGAAGATCGGCGAAGAGCTTCGAGAATTCCTCTCGCTCCTGCGGCGACCGTCCCTGCCAGTGCCGGGCGAGCGCGCGCTTGCCCGTCTCGGTCCAGTCGAAGACCTCATTGGCGATGGCGCGGATCTTCTGACGACGCTCCTCGGCCTTGCCGGGCTGCTTGAGGGCCGGGTCCTGGAGGATGGCCAGCACCCGGTCGATGCCCCCCTTGAGCTGATCGGTCGGCGGTCCAGCCTGGGCGGCGCGCCCGGCCAGCAGGGCCAGCGCCACGATGAACAGCGAGACGGCGAGCCGTCGCATGCGTTCAATCCTCCGGATGGAGTCTCTCACGGCTTTGACGGAGCCAGCCGCTGCACGTCGGGGACGTCCTGGCCCGCGGCGTGGGCGAGCTGCTCGAGGCCGAAGACGTAGGCGTAGAGCGCCTGGAGGTAGTCGGCTCGGGTCCGGGCATACTGCACGAAGGCGTCCGCCAGGTCGTCCGGATCCCCGACCCCCAGGTCCACGTTCGAGGAGCTCGCGACGAGCCACTGCTTGGCGTTGTCGTGCGCCTCCGACAGGACCCTGGTGTTCCGCTCGGCCTCGACCACCGTGGTGTACGCGTCGCGAACCTGGAGCGGGATTCCGTCGAGGGCGTGGTCCCGCAGGGCTTCGAGCTTCTGGACCTCCGCCTCGGCTTCCTTGATCTTGCCGGCGCGGATCCCGAAGTCGAGGTTGTACTTGAAGCCGATGACCGGCCCCACCGCGGTGTGGTAGAGGGGGTCGATGACGTAGGGGTTCTCGAGCCGGTCTCGGTTGGTCGCGTACGCGAGATCGCCCAGGAGGCCGACGAAGAAGAGCGGATAGCCCTGCTTGCGCTCGACCTCGACCAGTCTCCGGCGCGCCTCGATGCCCTCCCGGAGCTGGGAGAACTCCGGCCGCCCGGCGAGCGCGTTCTGAACGTACAGGTCCAGCGCCGGGATGGGCTTCATGTCCGCCGGCAGGACCTCATCCGTCGGGTCGACGGCCACCCCCTTGGGCTGGCCCGTCCACGTTCCCAGGGCCTGGGTGGCCAGGTCTATCGTCTTGTCCGTGAGGTTGATGTACCGCTCGAGCTCACCGCGCTTGGAGCGAAACCGGTAGAGGTCGATGTCGGTCGCGAATCCGCCCTCCACCAGCCGCTCGGTCCGCGCGATCGCCTGGTCGACCTGATCGCGCACCTCGACCAGGAACGCGCGGATCGCCTTGGCCGTCACGGCCCCCCAGTACGCCTGCTTCACGCGGAGCGCGACCTCGGTGCTCTTGACGTCGACGCCAGCCTGCGCGGCCCGGACGCCGTGGTCGGCGGCCAGGCGCGCGTTCTCGACAAGGCCCCACGTGAAGATGGGCTGGATGATGCTGACCGTGCCCCGCACGAACGCGCCCGTGATGTCCGGGGAGTACTGGTCGTCAGGGGAGGCGACCTGGTTCCCGCGGGCCCGGGGTGACGGGCCGAGCACGGTCTGGACCTCGATCTGCGGGCGGCCGATCCCGACGGCCTGGAGCTGCTTGCCGCGGAAGCCCTCGAGCTCTGCGATCGCCTGGCGGGTCTCGGGGCTCCGCCCGAGCGCCGCCCGGAGGCTCGCCTCCAGCGTCAGCCGGACGGCCGGCGGTCCCAGGACGGACGCCGACTGGGCGGGAGTAGCCGGAGCCGAAGGCGTCGACGTTCCCTGCGTGGCCGGTGGGGGCGTGGTGCCCTGAGCCCCGACCGATCCCGGGGTGAGCGTTGCGCCCAGCATCAAGACCAGCGCCACGGGCAGCACCCGGACGGGCACGCGCGTGCCGGGCCGCGCTGCCGGGGCGCCGGAAGTGAGGGGACGGTGCCAGCGCATGAGTCTACACCTTGCCGAATACGTACTTCGAGATCAACTCCTCGATGTCGACCGGCGCTTCGACCTCGGTGAGGCGCCCACCGGCCGGCACGAGCTTGTCCGAGCCTCCCGGGCTGATCTGGATGAACTTCTCGCCGATGAGACCCTTCGTCTTGATCGAGACGATTGCGTCGGTCTGGAGCTTCACGGCGTCGTCGATCCGGAGGGCGACCCGTGCCTGGTACTCCTTGAGCCCGATCGACTGCACCCGGCCGACCGAGACGCCGGCGATCTCCACGGCCGCTCCGGACTTGAGCCCGCCCACGGTCGGAAAGTCCGCGTAGACGACGTAGCCCTGACGGCCCAGGACGTCGACCTTGCCCAGATTCATGGACAGGTACGCCAGCGCGAGGATTCCCGCGACCATGAACAGCCCGACTCCGAGCTCCACTCGTCGCCCCATGACGGCCTCCGTGCCTTCTTTGCGCGCTTCCGCTTTGACCAGCTAGATGGCAGCTAGACGGCCTGCTCCTCGACCTCGCCGTGGATGAATCGACGCACCGCCGGGTCGCTGGAGCCCTGGATCTCCTCCGGCGTGCCCACCATGTGGATCCGCCCTTCGTGGAGCACCGCGACACGGTGGGCGATCTGGAAGATCTCCGGGATCTCGTGACTGACCATGACGGCCGTGAAGCCGAACTTTCGATGAAGCCCGACGACCAGATGGTGGATCGAGTTGACGAGGATGGGGTCGAGCCCGGTCGTCGGCTCGTCGAGGAACACCACCTGGGGCTCGGTGACCAGCGCCCGAGCGATGGCAACGCGCTTCCGCATGCCTCCGGAGATCTCGGCCGGGTACTTGTGGCCCATCTCCCCGAGGCCGACCTGGGCCAGGGCTTCCTGGGCCCGTGGCAGGAGATCGGACTGGGGAAGCCGGCGGCGCTCCCGGATCGGGAACAGGATGTTCTCGAGCACGGTGAGCGAGTCGAAGAGGGCGCCTCCCTGGAACACGACCCCGAAGCGCTCCCGGATCCGGTCGAGGGCCTGCCCGCGGAGGCTCGCCACGTCCTGGCCGTCGATGATCACGCGCCCGGCATCCGGCCGGACCAGCCCGAGGAGGTGCCGGAGGAGCACGGACTTGCCGCCCCCGGACCGCCCGATGACGACCATCAGCTCGGCCGGCGCGATCTCGAGGTCGATCCCGCGGAGAACCTCCTGGCGTCCGAAGCGCTTGCGGAGCCCCTCGACCCGGATCGCGGGGGCCGGCGCTCCCGTCACGGCATCACCGAGCCCAGGAGGTAGTCGAGCACGAGGATGAGGACCGACGCGAGCACGACCGCCTCGGTCGTGGCGCGCCCCACGCCCTCGGCGCCGTGGCCGACGTTGAAGCCCTTGTAGCAGGCGACCCACGTGATGACGAGCCCGAACACGAGCGCCTTCCAGAAGCCGACCCAGATGTCCTCGGTGTCCAGGAAGGCCTGGATCTGCCCGAAGTAGGTTCCGGAGGACATCCCGAAGAGCTTCACCGTCACGAGATAGCCGCCGTAGATGCCCACGACGTCGAATACCCAGGCGAGGAGGGGAAGGGCGACGAGCCCCGCCACCAGCGTCGGCACGACCAGGTACCGCATCGGGTTGAGCGCCATCACGGTCAGCGCGTCGATCTGCTCGGTGATGCGCATGACGCCGATCTCGGCGGCGAGGGCCGATCCCGCGCGTCCGGTCACCATCAGCGCGGCGAGCACCGGGCCGAGCTCACGCACGAGCGCGATCGCCACCAGCGGGCCCACGAAGGCCTCCGAGCCGACGCGCTGCAGCATCAGCATGCCCTGGAGCCCGAGGACCATTCCGGTGAACGCCCCGGTCAGAAGGATCACGGACATCGATCGAAAGCCCACGAACCAGACTCGCTGGAGCGCCTGGCGGGCCTTGAACGGCGGGACGACGGCCCAGCGCAGCGCCTCGCCCAGGAAGACGCCGAAGCGCCCGAGGGCCGAGAGGGTATCGAGGCCGAACCGCCCGAGACCCTGGATGGAGTCGAGGACGAGGGAACCGGGCATTCGGGGGTGAACGGGTCTGTGGCTTGGGCTCCCGCCGGGCTCTACCGCGTGAGCCGGCGCCACGCTCCGAGCGCCCACAGGGGGAAGTAGTGGGCGTAGAGGTGGTACTGCAGGTAGAAGACCCGAGGAAAGCCGGTTCCGTTCCAGAGCTGGTCGTCCCAGCCGCCATCGGCTCGCTGGCCCCGCAGGAGGAACTCGATGCCACGCTCGACCACCGGGGTGGCCGCCTGGCCCGCGGCCATCAGGCCGAGCAGGGCCCACGCCGTCTGGCTCGGTCCCGATGCCCCGCGTCCCTTGAGGTGGGCGTCGGCGTAGGAATCGCAGGTCTCGCCCCAGCCGCCATCCGGATTCTGGCGAGCCTCGAGCCATCGGATCGCACGCCCGACCATGGGATCGTCGGCGCGGAGCCCGATCGCCTCGAGTCCCCGGAGGACCGACCACGTCCCGTAGAGGTAGTTCACGCCCCAGCGCCCGTGCCACGCGCCCTCGGGCGTCTGGGTTCGGCGGAGGAACGCGAGGCCCCGCTGGATCGCCGGGTCGTCACGCGGGACCCCCAGCCGCCCGAAGCACTCGATGCAGCGCGCGGTGAGGTCTTCCGTGGCCGGGTCGAGGAGCGCCCCGTGATCGGCGAACGGGATGTTGTTGAAGAGCAGCCGCGTCTGATCCGTGTCGAACGACGCCCAGCCCCCGTCCTTGCCCTGCATGCCCCGGAGCCACCGCACGGCGCGGTCGATGGCAAGGCGCCGCCGGCCGTCGTCCGGATGGTCGATCTGGGCCAGCCCCATGGCGACCACCGCGGTGTCGTCGAGATCCGGGTAGAAGGGGTTGTCGAACTGGAAGGCCCAGCCGCCGGGCGCGAGCCCCGGACGCTTGACCTGCCAGTCTCCCGTCTCGAGCACCTGACGGTCCAGGAGCCAGTCCGCGGCGCGAATGACGGCCGGGTGCGAGCTCGGGAGCCCCGACGCCAGAAGGGCGTTGACCGCGAGCGCGGTGTCCCAGACGGGGGACACGCACGGCTGGACGTGGAAACGACGCGGCTCCTCGACGCCGAGCGCCTCGATCTCCTTGATCTGCCCCGCGATCAGTCCGTGATCATCCGGGTAGCCCAGGAGCCGCATCGCCAGGATCCCGTTCACCATGGCGGGATAGATGCCACCCAGGCCGCCCGGGACGGTCATCCGAGGAACCAGCCAGTCGTGGGCGGCACGGATCGCCCGGGCGCGCCAGGGGCGAGGTCCGAAGGCCTCCCACGTCTTGAGGAAGCCGTCGACGCCGATGAAGATGTTCTTCCACGACACGAGCCCGCGGCGCGCATACGCCGGGTCGTCGAGGTGGAGGTGATGCGCCCACAGCTCGTCGATGCCCCAGCCGCGCGGAACGGGGTGCACCGGCCGGCGGTCCATGACGATCAGGAGGGGGATGAGGACCGTCCTCGACCAGTAGGAGATCTCCCAGATGTTGAAGTAGGACCACCGGGGCAGCAGCATGATCTCGACCGGCATCGCCGGCACGCCGCCCCAGGGGTACTGGCCGAACAGGGCCAGGGTGATCTTGGTGAACACGTTGGCCTGGGTCGGCCCGCCCCGCTCCAGGATCCACTCCCGGGCGCGAGCCATGGCGGGATCGGCCGGGGAGACCTGGGCCATCTTCATGGCGAAGTACGCCTTGATGGTCGCCGAGAGGTCGCCGGCCCCGGCCTGGTAGAGGTTCCACGAGCCGTCCGTGCCCTGCCGGTCCCTGAGGTACGCGACCGCCTTCTGCTCGAGGTCCCGATCCACGGTCCCGAGGAGATGGCGGAGGAGGACGTACTCGGACGTGATGGTGGAGTCGGCCTCCAGCTCCCCGACCCAGTCCCCGGCCGGGGACTGGAGCCGCAGGAGATGGTCCTGCGAGCGCCGGAGCGCCGCGTCGACTCGGCTCGTATCTACCATTGATCGCTGGTGTCGCTGGTCGGGTTGATTGGGGCTTAGTGTAGCATGGGTGGCTCGGGACCGATGGGCGGCGGCGACCAGCTCTTCATCTTCGCAGGGCTCGGGGCAGCGCTCGGGCGCGCGTGGGGCAGCGTCCTCCTGCGCCCGTACGTGTTCGGGTTCCTCGCCGTGTACCTCACCGCTGCGGCGGCGGTGTGGGGCTGGCGGCGCGCGGCGGCGTTCACCGTCTGGGCCGGGGGCCTGGCGTTCGCCGCCGAGTGGAGCTCGACCCGCACCGGGATCCCGTTCGGGCTCTACCACTACACCGGGGCGACCGTGGGGCGGGAGCTCTACCTCTCGAACGTCCCCTTCTTCGACTCCGTGTCCTTCACGTTTCTCGCGTACGCGAGTCTCGGGCTGGCCGGGCAGCTCCTCGGCGCCGGGGAAGAGGCGGCCCAGGCCCGGACCGGCGCGCGCCTTCGCCTGGCTGGCCTGGCGGGACTCCTCATGATGTGGCTCGACATCGTGATCGATCCGCTGGCGGTGCGGGGCGACCGGTGGTTCCTCGGCCGGATCTTCTACTACCCGGAGCCCGGCTGGTACTTCGGGGTGCCGGTCGCGAACTTCGTCGGCTGGGTGCTCGTCGGCGCGGCGATCGCGTGGGGCTGGACGATCATCGGCCCTCGCGTCGGCGGCGCGCGGCCCGCCTGGGGGATGCGCTGGCCGGAGCACGGACGTCAGGCCGTGGCGCTCTACTATCTCGTGCTGGCCTTCAACCTGGCGATCACGGCGGCGGTGGCCGAGCCCGCGCTTCTCGGCGTCGGGGTTCTCCTCCACGTGCCGCTGGCAGCCGTTGTAGTATGCTCTCTACGATCGCGGGACCAGGCGGGCCGGATACCGGCGCGCGCTGGCGAGCCCGCATGAGACCCGGCGAGCGGAGCGTATGAGCGTACCCATCTCTCAGATGTGGACCGTCGCGAGCTACGTGCTCACGCAGCGGTTTCGTGGGCGCAAGCAGTACCCGCTCGTCCTCATGCTCGAGCCGCTGTTCCGCTGCAACCTCGCCTGTGCGGGCTGCGGCAAGATCCAGTATCCGGGCCAGATCCTCCGGAAGAACCTCAGCGTCGAGCAGTGTCTCAAGGCCGTCGACGAGTGCGGCGCCCCCATCGTGTCCATCCCGGGCGGCGAGCCTCTCATGTACCCGGAGATCGGGCGGCTCGTGACGGAGCTGGTCGCGCGGAAGAAGTACATCTATCTCTGCACGAACGCCATCCTGCTCAAGGAGAAGCTCGACGCCGGCGTCTTCACGCCGTCGAAGTACCTCTCCTTCAGCATCCACATGGATGGGCTCCGGGAGGAGCACGACGAGGCCGTCTGCAAGGACGGCGTCTTCGACCAGGCCGTCGAGGGGATCCGGGAGGCGCTCCGCCGGGGATATCGCGTGACGACGAACACCACCCTGTTCGACGGCGCCAATCCCGAGCGGGTGCGGCAGTTCTTCGACGCGATGATGGACCTCGGCGTGGAGGGGATGATGGTGTCCCCCGGCTACAGCTACTCGAAGGCGCCCGATCAGGAGCACTTCCTGCGCAAGCAGCGGGCCAACGACCTCTTCCGACGCATCCTGTCGAGCCCGAAGCGGCGGTGGCGGTTCAACCAGTCTCCGCTGTTCCTCCAGTTCCTCATGGGGAAGCGGGACTACGAGTGCACGCCCTGGGGGAATCCGACCTTCAACGTCTTCGGCTGGCAGCGCCCGTGCTACCTCCTCCAGGAGGGCTACGCGCCGAGCTTCGAGGATCTGCTCCGGGGCACGCGGTGGGAGCGCTACGGGAAGCGGAGCGGCAACGAGAAGTGCCGCGACTGCATGGTCCACTGCGGGTTCGAGGCGACGGCCGTCCAGGAGACCTTCTCCAGCTGGCGCGGATTCCGGGACACGGTGGTGGCCACCGTGACCGGACGTGCGTGATGGAGGTCGAGAAGACCCTCGAGGGGTGGGCGCCCGAGCCGGATGCCGAGATGTCTCTCGCCCACATCGTCGAGCTCGCCTTCGACTACCGGGGCAACACCACGGTCGTGAAGCGGGACGGTACGGAGCATCCACGGCTACGTGTTCAACCGGGACGCGGACGCTCCGGTGCCGTACCTCGAGATGTTCGATGCCGAGGGCGGGGGACCCTACCGCGTTCCGTACGCGGAGGTGCGCACGATCCACTTCACCGGAAAGGACACCGCGGCCGGGAAGTCCTACGCCGCATGGCTTGCCCGGAAGCAGGCGGAGAAGGCCGGACGGGCGGCGGGCCCACCGCCACCGTGACGCAGGGGTCGAGCTCACGCGCGAGGGTCGCTTCCTCGTCGTCGCCGGCCTCGCCATGGAGGCCCGCGGACTGCTCCGGCGCTTGCCGCCGGCCACCCGGCGGGCGCTGACCGTCCGGATCGTGGGCCCTCGCGCGACCCTCCTCGACCGTCTCGAGATCCCCCCGGCCTCGCGGGAGCCCGTGGGGCTGCTCGTGACCGGGCTCGCGGGTGGCTGCGGGCCAGATCTCCGGCCGGGTGACGTCATCGTCGGCGACCCCGTGGCGACCCCAGGTGCGGAGTCCTGCAGTGACGCCGGGGATCCCGGCCTCCGACACCGGGCCACACGCGCCCTCGATGCCGCCCGGCTTCGCTACCGGGTCGGACGGCTCCTCACGGTGGACGACGTCGTGACGAGCCCGGCGGCGAAGGCGGAGTGGTGGGCGACGCAGCGCGTGCTGGCCGTCGACATGGAGAGCGCGCACGTCCTCGCCTGGGCCCGGCGCGCCGGGCTTCCCGCGCTGGCGGTCCGGGCCGTCGCGGACGGCCCCGAGGACGACGTACCGCGAGAGCTGCTCGGAGTGGTGGGGGCGGATGGCCGCACGCGCGCCCGCGCCGTGGCGCGCCTCCTCGGGCGTCCGGCTCTGGTCGGCGCGGCCTGGCGCCTCGGGCGTCGGTCGCACCAGGCGCTCGAGAGCCTTGCCCGGTTCATCCGGGCGTTCGTGGACACACCGGGCGAGCCCTGAGGCCTCTCGCCGCGCTCCTGGTCGGCTGCCTGCTCGCGCTGCCGCGCCCGGCGGCGGCGGACACCTCGTATTCCTTCTTTCCCTTGCCCGCGTTCGACACCGATCCGAACGAGGGGGAGACCTACGGCGTCCTGCCGGTCTGGATGTTCAAGGACGAGGAGGGGCGTATCCGGACCATCGTGGCCCCATCCATAACCTGGAACGAGATCCGCGGGGTGACGGGGACGTTCCGGTACTTCCTCTACGCGAGCGCCTTCGAGCGGCTGGAGCTCATCGCCTCCTACTCGGAGAAGATCGACCGCGAGCTCAAGGTCCAGTACAAGAATCTCGACGTGTTCGGCGGCCGATTCCACACCGACTTCCAGTTTCTGCACGAGCGCGTGTCCTCGATCCGCTTCTTCGGTATCGGCCCCTCATCGCAGAAGGAGGACGAGTCCAACATGACGCTGGAGACGACGGGGGGCTACGCCATCTTTGGCGTCAACGTGACTCCGACCATGCGGCTGTCCCTCGGCGAGACCCTCCAGCGGTTCGAGGTCGCCCGAGGGGGTGTGCCGGGCCTACCGTTCACCGGCGACCTCTTCCCCGACCTCCCCGGGATCCAGGGCGCCACGATCCACGCCCAGCGGGTTGCCTTCATACACGACAACCGCGACTCGCTGACCACGCCGACGCAGGGACTCTACGTCAGCGTGTTTGCCGAGGCCTCCACCGAGCTCCTCGGGAGCGACGCCGACTACATCAAGGCCGGCGCCGAAGGCAGGTACCTGAAGCCCTTCCTCGACCGCCGGGTCGTGCTGGTCCTGCGGGGACTCTTCGAGGGCATCTCGGGTGAGTCGAACACCCCCTTCCAGGTGCTGCCCACGCTGGGCGGGGTCGACACGCTGCGCGGCTTTGGCGAGAATCGCTTCTACGGGGACGCCCGGTTGCTCTTCAATGCCGAGGTGCGCGGCAGTGTGTTCCGCGGCCGCATCTTCGGCGTCGACGCGGAGTTGCAGGTCGCGCCCTTCGTCGACGTCGGCAAGGTGTTCAACTCGCTCGAGCAGTTCCTCGACACCCCCTTCGAGATCACTCCCGGTGTCGGGTTTCGCGGGCTGGCTCCGCCGAGCGTCGTCGGCCACATCGAGTTCGCGTTCAGCCGGGAGGGGCCGGCGATCTACGTCGGCCTCGACTACCCCTTCTGAGCTGTGGCCGATCCGCGTCGCATCCCGTCGTCCTCGGTCGTCCGCGGCCCTCACCGTGCAGGAGTACGCCTCGGGCCGCCTCCTCCCTGCGTCTTTCTCACGGCCTGCGGCCTGTGGGGGCTGCTCGCGTCTCGCCCACGGCACACGGCTGACAGGGTTCGTTCGGACCTTCGTCCGAAAGCGCGGGTAGCGCTCGTGGCACGATGAGAGCGCTCGTCACCGGCGGGACCGGCTTCGTCGGCAGCCACGTCGTGCGGGCCCTGGTCGAGGACGGCGTCACCGTGCGCGTCCTGGCCCGTCCGGGGAGCGACCGGCGCGCCCTGGCCGACCTTCCGGTCGAGATCGTGACGGGCGACCTCGCCGAGCCGCGCTCGCTGGAGGCGCCGCTCGCGGGCGTGGAGGTGCTCTACCACGTCGCGGCCGACTACCGCCTCTGGGCGCGCGACCCCGCCGTGCTCTACCGCGTCAACGTCGGCGGCACGCGGGCGCTCCTCCTCGCCGCGGCCGCGGCCGGCGTCGCTCGCGTGGTCTACACGTCGAGCGTCGGCACCCTCGGCTTGCCGCCGGAGGGCAGGTCCGGCACGGAGGAGACGCCGGTCCGGCTCGAGGACATGGTGGGGGACTACAAGCGCTCGAAGTTCCTCGCGGAGCGCGAGGCGGAGGCGGCCGCCGCTCGCGGATTGCCCGTCGTCATCGTCAACCCCTCGGCGCCCGTCGGTCCGTGGGACTGGAAGCCCACGCCGACGGGGCGGATGCTCGTGGACTACCTGAAGGGTCGGATGCTCGCCTACCTGGAAACCGGGCTGAACGTCGTGCACGTTCGCGACGTCGCGCGAGGGCACCTCCTGGCCGCCGCGCGCGGCCGAGTCGGCGAGCGGTACATCCTGGGGCATGCGGAGGGGAACCTGGGGCTCCGCGCCATCTTCGAGCGGCTCGCCCCCTACACCGGGGTGCGGGCGCCCCGGGTGCGCCTGCCGCACCGGGCCGCGCTGGCGCTCGGTGCCGGCGCCGAGCTCGTGGCGCGCCTGACGGGGACCGAGCCGGTCGTCGCGCGGACTGCCGTGCGGATGGCGGCCAAGCGGATGTTCTTCGACCCGTCCAGGGCGATCCGGGAGCTCGGGCTGCCCCAGACGCCCGTGGACCAGGCGCTCCGCGATGCGGTGGACTGGTTCTGGGCGAACGGCTACGCTCCGCGCCGGCGCCGTGTATAATCGTGGACATCCTGCCGGCACGCGCAGCCGGTGTCACATCACGTCATGAACGCGGCTGACCTCTCCGCCATCCTCACCCGTCGCAGCGGGTCGAATTTCTACTACTCGTTCCTGTTCCTGCCGAAGCGGAAGCGGCACGCCATCTACGCGCTGTACGCCTTCTGTCGAACGGTGGATGACGCCGTGGATCAGGGGGCGGCGACACCGAGCGAGCAGCGCCGCATCCTGGCGGACTGGCGGCTCGAGCTGGGCCGCGCGTACGACGGCCGCCCGACGCAGCCGATCGCTCAGCATCTCGCCGAGGTGGTCCGGGCCTTTCCCGTCCAGCGCCAGCACCTCGAGGCGATCCTCGACGGCGTCGAGATGGACATCGACAAGCGACGCTACGCCTCGTTCGAGGAGCTGTACGAGTACTGCTACCGGGTGGCGGGAGCGGTCGGTCTGGCCTGCATCGAGGTCTTCGGCTACACGGACCCCCGGGCCCGGGACTACGCGGTCAACCTGGGCATCGCGCTCCAGCTGACGAACATCATGCGCGACCTCCGCACGGACGCCGAGCGGGGCCGCATCTATCTGCCGCTCGACGAGATCCGCCGGTTCGGGTACTCGGAGGACGAGCTCATCCACGGGCGGCACACTCCGGCGTTCGTCGGGCTGATGCGCTTCCAGGCCGATCGCGCGCACGCGTACTACCGTGCCGCCAAGGCGGCCCTGCCGCCGGCCGACCGGCGCCGCCTGATCGCGGCGCAGATCATGGGCGGCATCTACCGCGCGCTCCTGCGAGAGATCGAGGCGCGCCAGTTCCGCGTCTTCGACGGTCGCATCCGGGTTTCCACTCCGAAGAAGATCGCCCTCGCGCTCGGCGCTTACCTGCACGGCCAGCTCGCCCCATGAGGGCGGCCGTCCACGCGGGTGCCGGCGAGATCCGGGTCGAGACCCACCCCGCCCCCCGGATCGGGCCCGGCGAGCTCCTGCTGCGGGTCCTGGGCTGCGGCCTGTGCGGCTCGGACCTGGCCAAGCTCCGCGGGCCGGCGCCGCGGCCGGCCGTCCTCGGGCACGAGGTCGTGGGCGAGGTGGCCGAGGCGGGCGAGGGCGCCGGGGGTTTTCGTCCGGGCGAGCGAGTCGTCGTGGCCCACCACGTCCCGTGTTCCACCTGCCACTACTGCCGGCGAGGCAGCGTCTCGATGTGCCGGGCCTTCAAGGCGTCGAACCTCGACCCGGGTGGCTTCGCCGAGTACGTGCGCGTCCCCGCCGAGAACGTGCGCCACGTGACCTTCCGCGTGCCCGCCGGGATGTCCGACGCCGTCGCCTCGTTCACCGAGCCTCTCGGCTGCTGCGTCCGGGCGATCCGGCGCGCGGCGGTGGAGGGAGGCGACACGGTCGTCGTGGCGGGGCTCGGGGCGATGGGCTGCCTCCTCCTCCAGCTCGCGCGCCGGCGCGAGGCGCGCGTCGTGGGACGTGGATCCGCTTCCGGCCCGCCGGGCGCTCGCGGAGTCGCTGGGTGCGGAGGTCGCCGTGGCGCCCGATGGGGCCGGCAGGGCCATCGCGGGCCTGAGCGAGGGCCGGGGCGCGGACGTGGTCGTGCTGGCGGCCGCGGCTCCCGCCCTCGTCCGGGCCGCGCTCGGCTGGGTGCGGGACGGCGGGGCGGTTCACCTCTTCGTCGGCGAGGGCGAGGGGCCGGTGCCGTTCGGCGAGCTCTACAAGCGGGAGCTGACCCTGACCGCGACCTACTCGTCGTCCCCGGCGGACCTGGCCGAGGCCTTCGACCTCATCCGAAGCGGCGCGATCCGGGTGGACGAGCTCTGCTCGCATCGCGTCCCCCTCGAGCGCCTGGCCGACGCGGTCGGCCTCATGGAGCGCCGCGAGGCGCTCAAGGTCTTCGTGGAGATGGGTTGCAAGCCGGGGAGTCTCCCGTGATCGGTGCGCGTGTTGCTCCAATGCGGGTCCGCCTCCCTCCTCGGGGTGGGAGGGGGTTCAGCGGTGGGGGGGGTCCCGAATGAGGGCGCAGGTCTTCTACGGTCCCGGCGACCTCCGGTTCGAGGACGCGCCGGTGCCGGAGCCGGGCCCGGGCGAGGTGGTGCTCCGGATCGAGGCGGCACTGACCTGCGGCACGGACGTGAAGACGCTTCGGCGGGGCCATCCCGTGATGATCCCGCGGGTGCCCACGGTCTTCGGTCACGAGTTTGCGGGGACGGTCGCGGCGATCGGGCCGGGTGTGGGTCATGTGCGGCTCGGAGACCGGGCGGTTGCGGCGAACTCGGCCCCGTGTGGGACGTGTGCGGCCTGTCGCCGGGGCCGGGCGAACCTCTGCGACGACCTCCTCTTCGTGAACGGCGCCTACGCCGAGTACATCGCCCTCCCTCCGCGCCTGGTCGCCCGGAACCTGGTGACGGTGTCGCCGGGCGCCGAGGCGGCGCGCATCGCGTTCGCCGAGCCCGTTGCCTGCTGTCTACGGGCCATCGACGCGGCGGAGGTGGGGGCGGGGGACACCGTGGTGATCCTGGGCCACGGGCCGCTCGGCCTCCTCCTCGGCCTCCTGGCCCGCGCCGGGGGGGCGCGGGTGATTCTCGCGGGCAAGACGGGACTGCGCCTCGAGCGTGCCCGTGGGCTCGGCTTTGCCGCCTGCGTGGACGTGGCGCGGGTGCCCGACGCGGTCTCGGCCGTGCGCGAGGCGGCCGGCGGCGACGTGCGCTGCGTGATCGAGGCGACCGGGAGGCCCGAGGCGTGGGAGCAGGCGATGGCCGTCGCCGGCAAGGGCGCCACCGTGGTGTTCTTCGGCGGCTGCGCTCCCGGCACGAGCGTCCCTCTCGACACGCGACGGGTCCACTACGAGGAGCTGCGGCTCCTGGGCGTGTTCCATCACACTCCCGCGCTGATCCGGCGGGCCGTCGCGCTGCTCGCCGACGGCACGCTCGATCCCACGCCGCTGGTCACCCACGAGATGGGGCTCGGCGACGTGCCGCGGGCACTCGACCTGATGAGCCGAGGCGAAGCGCTCAAGGTCCTGATCCGCCCGTGACGGCGCCGACCGCTGGGGAGGGTTGCCGCCGGGTCGGGCGATGTCCCGGGTGCCGGGAGCATGTTCGGGCACCGCTTCCAGTTCGTCTCCAACCCAACGATCTGCAGCTTCACCCCCGGCATCAACGCGAGCGCGGCAGTGTCTCAGTTGGCCCTCGGCGGAATCACTGTTCGCTCCGAGCCCGGTTTGGTGCGCGAGAGGTCGCCGGACCTTGGGAGGAATTCCAGGAGCAACTCTAGCCGGTGAACGCGGCCAGCGTCTGCCGAGCGACAACTCAAAGCGCGCGGCGGCGTTGCTTGCGTCGGTCGGGCCGCGGCCTCTATACTGAGGGTCCATGCGAACAGCGGGCCGCGAGCAGCCCTCGATTCCCGCTCCCGCGCCGCTCGCCGAGATCGTTCTGGCGGGGCCGCGGGGCTTCTGTGCCGGCGTCGAGCGGGCCATCGAGATCGTCGAGCAGGCCCTCGAGGTCGTCGGCGTGCCCGATCTACGTCCGGCGCGAGATCGTCCACAACCGCCACGTGGTCGAGGCCCTCCGGGAAAAGGGCGCCGTCTTCGTGGACGAGCTCGACGAGGTGCCGGAGGGCGCGACGGTGATCTTCAGCGCCCACGGGGTATCGCCGGCCGTGCGGGAGTCCGCGACGGCGCGGCGCCTCCGCGTGATCGACGCGACGTGCCCCCTGGTCACGAAGGTCCACCTGGAGGCCATCCGGTACGCGAAGGAAGGGCGCACGATCGTGCTCGTCGGCCACGCGGACCACGACGAGGTGATCGGGACCCTCGGCGAGGCGCCCCGGCGCATCGTGGTCATCGACTCGGTCGAGGAGGCGGAGCAGCTGACCGTCGAGGACCCCGCGAAGGTCGCCTACCTGACGCAGACCACGCTGTCGGTGGACGACACGAGGGCGGTCATCGAGGTGCTCCGCCGCCGGTTCCCGGCCATTCTCGGGCCGGCGCGTGACGACATCTGCTACGCGACGCAGAACCGCCAGGCGGCCGTCAAGCAGCTCGCGAACGACGTGGACCTGGTGCTGGTGCTGGGCGCGGCGAACAGCTCGAACGCGAACCGGCTCCGAGAGGTCGCCGAGGCGCTGGGCACGCGCGCGCGGCTCATCAACGACGTCCGCGACATCCGGCCGGAGTGGCTCGATGGGTGTAACCGCATCGGCGTGACGGCCGGCGCGTCGACGCCGGAGTTCCTCGTGCGCGAGGTGGTGGACTACCTCGGGGCCCGCGGCGCACCGGCGGTGCGAGAGTTCCGCGTGGTGGAGGAGGATGTCCGCTTCGGGTTGCCCCACGAGCTCCTCGAGATCGCGCGCCAGAAGCAGGCGGCGTCGGCCGCCGCGTCGTAGTCCTCGCCGCTTGCCCGCCCCGCCTGGCTGGCGCATTCCCGACCTCCCATGAGTCCCGCACGCGAAGCCGCCGCCGTCGTGGTTGGCGGCGGCATCTGGGGCTGCTCGATCGCCTATCATCTGGCGCGGGCCGGCCTGCGCGACGTCGTCGTCCTGGAGCGGCGCGAGCTCGCGTGCGGGAACACCCCGCAGGCGGCGGGGCTCGTCGGCCAGCTCCGCTCGAGCGAGCTCATGGTCCGGTCCATCCGCCACGTCGTCGATCGTCTCGAGCACTGGGCGGCCGAGCACGGCGAGGAGAGCGGGTTCCGGCAGGTGGGGAGCCTCAAGCTCGCGCTGACGGACGGGCGAGTCCGGGAGCTCGAGGAGCACGTCGCCAACGCGCGGTCGTGGGGCCTCGAGGTCGAGCTGCTGACGCCCAAGTCGGCGAGCGCCCGCGTGCCGTTCCTCGACACCGCCGGCGTCAAGGCGGCGGCGTGGATTCCCGGGGACGGATACGTGGAGCCGTACACGCTCGCCATGACGATCGCGCGCGCCGCCCGGCGCCTCGGGGTGGTCTTCGAGACGGGCCGGCCGGTGACCGCGATCCAGATGGACCGGGGCGCGGTGCGCGGCGTGGACACGCCGGCGGGCACGCTCCTGACCCCGCGCGTGATCGTGGCCGCGGGACCCTGGGTCGAGCGGGTCGCCGGCGCGGTCGGGCTCGCGGTGGACACGGTGCCGCTGCGGCACCAGCACTGGACGACGGCGCCCATGGCCGACGTGCCGGCGAACCTGCCGGTGGTCCGCGTGCCCGATGCCTCCGTCTACATCCGGCCCGAGGTCGGCGGTCTCATGCTCGGCGGCTTCGAGGCGCACCCCAAGGCCTTCTCGATGGCCGAGCTGCCGCTCACGTTCGAGATCGAGCACACCGAGAAGGATCTGGGGGTGCTGGAGGAGCTCGCCGGCGGCCTCACCCGCGCGTTTCCGGCGCTCGCGGGCGCCCCGGTTCTCAAGGGCTGCGCCGGGCTGCCGACCTTCACGCCGGACGGCAACTACCTGCTCGGCGCCGTCCCGACCGCCCGCGGGCTCTGGGTCGCGGCCGGGTGCAACGCGATCGGGATCGCAGGGTCGCTCCTCGTCGGGGAGTGGCTGAGCGAGCTGGTCCTGGAGGGGCGGACGCGGGCCGACACGAGCAGCCAGGCGCTGGACCGGTTCGGCCCCCGCTACGCGGAGCGCCGGCGGCTCAGAGAGGCCTGCGAGTCGATCTACGGGAACTTCTACAGCCTGGACAAGGGAGCCTTCTGACGTGCGCGGTCCGTGCTTGCCGACCCGGATAACGCGGCAGCCGATGGCGCCCGGCCCCCTGGCCGTCCCGGGAACGGCCTGAGGATGTCCCAGGAGCGCTTCGCCAAGATCGTCTGCACCATCGGGCCGGCGTCCATCGCCGAGGGCATCATCGAGCAGATGGCGCGGGCAGGGATGGACGTGGCCCGCCTGAACTTCTCCCACGGCACCCACGGGGAGCACCTGCAGGCCATCGAGCGCATCCGGTCCGTGGAGGCCAGGATCGGGAAGCCCATCGCGATCCTCCAGGACCTCCAGGGTCCCAAGATTCGCCTGGGCACGTTCGCCGGCGGCGGGGCCGTGATGCTGCGGCGCGGCGACGCCTTCGTCCTGACGACGGAGACCGTCCCGGGCACGGCCGAGCGGGCGAGCATCTCCTACGCCGGCTTCGCCCAGGACGTGAAGGCAGGGGACCGCGTGCTGATCGACGACGGCCGGATCGCGCTGGACGTCGAGGAGGTGCGGGACCAGGACGTCCTCTGCCGTGTCGCGACGGGGGGGATGGTCCGGGACCACAAGGGCGTGAACCTCCCCCGCACGACGCTCCGCCTCCCGATCCTGACCGAGAAGGACCGCGAGGACCTTCACTTCGGCCTCCGGCACGGCGTCGACTACGTCGGCGTCTCGTTCGTGCGATCGGGGGCGGACCTCCTGGAGGTTCGGGAGGTCATCAACGAGTTCCGCTCCGACGTCCAGGTCGTCGCCAAGCTGGAGCGGCCCGAGGCCCTCGGGCGCCTCGACGAGATCCTGAACGCCACCGCCGCGGTCATGGTGGCGCGCGGCGACCTCGGGGTCGAGGTGCCGCTCGAGGAGGTCCCGATCGCCCAGAAGGAGATCCTCCGGAAGGCGCGCCTGGCGAGGACCCCCGTGATCGTGGCCACCCAGATGCTGGAGTCCATGGTCGCGAGCCTCCGTCCCACGCGCGCCGAGGTCTCGGATGTCGCCAACGCGGTGCTGGACGGCACGGACGCGGTGATGCTGTCCGCGGAGTCGGCGACCGGCGCGTACCCCGTCGAGGCGGTGCGGGTCCTCGACCGCATCATCCGGCGGACCGAGGCGGCCTTCCCGCCGCAGACGATGGACCGCCCGCGGCGGGGCGAGGTGTCGTTCCCCCAGGCGATCTCGGACTCGGCGTCGTTCGCCGCGCGGGAGCTCAAGGCCCGCGCGATCGTGGCCTTCACCCAGTCGGGTTACACCGCGCGGCTCATCTCCCAGGACCGGCCGCCGGTTCCCATCATCGCGTTCACGCCCAACGAGCGCGTGCGGCGGCGGCTGGCCCTCGACTGGGGCGTCATCTCGCGGCTCATCAAGTCGCAGACCTCGATCGACCAGATGGTGACGGACATCGAGGCGAGCCTGCTCGCGGACCGGTCGGTGCGCTACAACGACATCCTGGTCATCGTGGGCGGGCGCGCCCCTCGCGGTGCGCGGCACGGTCAACCTGCTGAAGCTCCACCGGGTCGGCGAGCACCGGTAGCCGGCGGTCCGCTGGCCCGGGGGCGCACCGGCGTCTCCGACGGGGCGGGATGGTGATGCGCGACGTGATCACGAGCTACTTCGGAGTGACGCTCACCCCCTGGAAGCTCGTCGGCTACCTGGGCCTCGCCCTGTTCACCGGCCGCTGGCTGGTCCAGCTGTACGTTTCGCGCGCGGAAGGCCGGCCGACGGTGCCGCGGATGTTCTGGTACATGAGCGTGACCGGCAGCGCCCTGCTGCTCGCCTACTTCACCTGGGGGAAGAACGACTCGGTCGGCATCCTGTCCAACCTGTTCCCGGCGCTCATCGCGGTCTACAACCTCTACCTGGACATCCGGAGCGGTCGCCCGGCCTCGCGCTCCGGCCAGGGCGCCCGCTGAGCGGACGCCGATCCCGGTCGCATCGAGCGCCGGGGTCTACGGGAAGATGCCGAGCTCGAGGTAGGTCGTCGCGACCTTCCGCAGCGCGTTCAGGAAGGCGGCCGTCCGGAGGTCCTTGATCCGCGCGTCCTGGCGCATCATCTCCCGGATCTGCCGGTAGGCGCCGATCATGGTCTCCTCGAGCCCCGAGTTCACGAGGTCGATCTCGTCCGCGCCGTGCGCGATCCTGCGGTGCTCGTCCGGCGAGAAGCGGCGGCCGGTCGCCTTCTCGACGGCGAGGAGCATGCGCTCGGCCGCCGCCTCCTCGAAGCGCTTCCCGACCCGCCCGAACCGGACGTGGGAGAGATTCTTCACCCACTCGAAGTACGAGACGGTGACCCCTCCGGCGTTCAGGTAGATGTCGGGGATCATCAGGACGCCGCGATCGAGCAGGATGCGCTCCGCGTCGAACGTCGTCGGGCCGTTGGCGCCCTCCGCCACGATGCGGGCCCGGATCCGCGGGGCGTTGGCGGCGGTGATCTGGCTCTCGAGAGCCGCCGGGATGAGGATGTCGCAGTCGAGCTCGAGCCCCTCGGCCGTCGGCAGGTCACGGGCGCCCGGGAATCCCCGGATCGAGCCCTTCTCGTGGAGGTGCTTCTGCGCGGCCTCGACGTCGAGGCCGCTCTCGCGGTAGATGGTCCCGTCGCGCTCGGCGACGGCCACGATCAGGGCGCCCCCCTCCTGGCAGAACCGGGCGCTGTGGTAGCCGACGTTCCCGAAGCCCTGCACGACGACCCGCTTGCCCTCGAGGCCCGTCGAGAGCCCGAGCGCCTTCATGTCGTCCGCGTCCGCGCAGGCCTCGCGGAGGCCGAAGTAGACGCCTCGGCCCGTCGCCTCGACGCGGCCCCAGACGCCGCCCTGGGTGATCGGCTTCCCCGTCACGCAGGCGAGCGCGTCGATCTGCCCGGGATTGAAGGCGGAGTAGGTGTCGGCGATCCAGGCCATCTCGCGGGGACCCGTGCCGTAGTCGGGCGCGGGCACGTCGACGCCCGGCCCGATGAAGTTCTTCTTGATCAGCTCCGCCGTGTACCGCCGGGTGATGCGCTCCATCTCCTCGGCGTCGTACTGCTTGGCGTCGATCCGGATGCCGCCCTTGGCGCCGCCGAACGGGACGTCGACGATGGCGCACTTGTAGGTCATGAGCGCCGCCAGCGCCTTGACCTCGTCCTCGTTGACCTCGGCCGCGTACCGGATGCCTCCCTTGACCGGGAGCCGGTGGTGGCTGTGCTGGGCCCGCCACCCCGAGATGACCTCGTACCCGCGGCGGGTGCGCACCGGGAACTGGAACGCGTAGACGCTGTTGCACGCCTTGATCTGGTCCAGGAGGCCGCGCGGGTAGTCGGTGAGCGCGGCCGCCCGCTCGAAGTGGAGGTTGACCGTCTCGAAGAAGCTGGGCCCGCGGCTGGCGGTCGTCATGGCTCAGTAGGATTGCCGCATGGCGGTGCGAGCGGCCTTGAGGTCCTCGACCGTCACGCCGGGCTTCTGGCAGACCGCGATCATCTTTCGCTCGCGCGCCTCGATCCGGGCCGCCGCCTCCGGGATCTTGGCGGCGATCTCGGGAGGCACGACCACGACACCGTGCTGGTCGCCGTGCAGGAGGTCCCCCGGCCGGATCCACAGGCCTCCGACCTTGACGGGGGCGCCGAAGTCCACCATGTGGACGTAGGCGTGGGAGACCGACACGTGCGCCGAGAAGAAGTGGAAGCCGGCGGCCTCGGCCTCCGGCAGGTCCCGCACGGTCCCGTCGGTCACCACGCCGAGGCACCCGAGCGCCCGGTGGATGTTGGCCTGGACCTCCCCCCAGTACGCGCCCTGGCCGCGCGGCTCGTCGATGTCGTGCATCACGATCACGCGCGGACCGGGGCTCGCCGCCACGTGCTCCCACCAGGCGAACTCGTTGGCGCGGTGGCCCTCGATGGGCTGCGGCTCCGCCCGGATCAGCGCCGTCACCGCGTACCCCACCATGGCCGGGAGCCGCGGGAATCGGCAGACGATGTCGGAGGACACGAAGCCCGTGTTCCAGGGCTTCACGTTGAAGGTCTCGATCGCGTTGGCGATGGTCGGAGACGAGATGCGGGAGAGCTCGGCGAGAATCTTCGGGTCGAGTGGGGAGTCGAGGGGGGTCATGCGTCCTCCGTTGGTCTGTGTCGGTCTCGGGTTCAGATGGACTGCTGGCGGCGTTGTCTGAGGACTTCCCGGATCCGTTCCAGGACGGCCTCCACCTGGGCGAGGGTGGGGTCCACCGCCAGGGCCTTCTCGAAGTACTCCGCAGCCCTGGGCAGGTCCTCCTTCTGGAGGTAGATCAGGCCGAAGCCGGACAGCGCTCCGAAGTGGGCCGGGTTGCGCTTCACGACCTCCTCGCAGTCGGCCAGCGAGCGGTCGAGCTCGCCCATCATGTAGTACGCGGTCGCACGCTTGTTCCAGCCCTCCGCGAATCCGGGCGCCCGGGCGATCACGTCGCTGAAGACCGCGACCGATTCCGGCAGGCGGCCGGACTGCATGAGGGCGATGCCCTGTCCGAGGAGGATGTCGATCGCGGGGTCGCCGGAGCGGTGCCAGATGGCCCACAGCGCGTCGTGGGCCTCGCTGCGGACGGTGGAGTCGGGGTCGCGGAGCGCCTGGACGAGCGCTGCGGTCGCCCCGTCGTCGCCGATCTGGCCGAGCCGCCCGGCGGCGATTCGCCGCTCCTCGACCGCGCCGCTCCGGAGCCGCTCGAGCAGCCCCGCCTGCTCGGCCGGGGGCGCGGCCGCCATGGCGACGAGCAGGACTGCCGCGAGCTTCATCATGGGGCGCCTCCTCTCAGGCCGTGTCCGGCGCCGTCAGCTCGAGGAAGGCGGCCTCGTCGAGGACCGCGACCCCGAGACGCTTGGCGTCCTCGAGCTTCGAGCCGGCTTCCTCGCCGGCGACGACGTAGTCGGTCTTGCGCGAGACGGACGAGGACACCCGGCCGCCCAGCCGGGCGATGCGGGCCTTCGCCTCGTCGCGAGACATCTGATCGAGCGTGCCGGTCAGGACGAACGTCTTTCCGGCGAGGGGCTTCGGCCCGGCGGGTCGCGAGGCTTCCTCGAGCACGACCCCGACCTCGCGGAGGCGCTCCACCGCCTTCTGGTTGGGGGGCTGATCGAAGAAGAGTCGCACCGACTCGGCAATTCGCGGGCCGATACCGTGGATCTCGGAGATCTCCTCGACGGTGGCGCTTGCCACGCGATCGACCGAGCCGAAATGCTCGGCCAGGAGGCGGGCCGCGCGATCTCCGACGAAGCGGATCCCGAGGGCGTAGAGAACGCGCGACAGCCCGCGGTTCCGGGAGCCGGCGATCGCGTTGACGAGGTTGGTCGCCGACTTCTCGGCGAGGCGCTCGAGCTCGGCCAGCTGGGCGACGGTGAGCCGGTAGAGGTCGGCGAAGTCGTGGACCAGCCCCCGCTCGACGAGCTGGTCGACGACGGCTTCGCCGAGGTGCTCGATGTCCATGGCCCCCCGCGACCCGAAGTGGAGCAGCGACTCCTTGAGCTGCGCGGGGCAGGCGGCGTTCGTGCAGCGGACGACGACCTCGCCCTCCGGTCGCGACGCGCTCGAGCCGCAGACGGGACACCGGTCCGGGAGGGGCAAGGGCACGGCGTCGGCCGGGCGGCGATCCAGCAATACCCTGACGATGTGCGGGATCACATCGCCTGCGCGCTCGACCACGACGGTGTCGCCCTTGCGGACGTCCAGCCGCTGAACCTCGTTGAAGTTGTGCAGCGTCGTGTTGTTGATGGTCACCCCACCGATGCGAACCGGCGCGAGCACTGCCGCGGGAGTCAGCGCACCGGTCCGACCGACGTTCACCTTGAAGTCGAGCACGCGTGTCTCGGCGCTCCGGGCCGAGAACTTGTAGGCGATGGCCCAGCGGGGGTGGTGAGCCGTCGCGCCCAGCCGCCGCTGGTGACCGAGGCTGTCCACCTTCACGACGGCTCCGTCCGCGTCGTAGCCGAGCCGATCCCGCTCGGACTCGAGCCGCTGGCAGTAGGCCCAGACCTCGTCCAGGGTCGCGCACGGCTGGCTCCGCGGGTTCGTCGCGAGCCCGCTCTCCCGGAGCGCCGCGAGCGCCTCCGAGTGGGCCTCGAACGGGAACGGCTCGGCGTGGCTCAGCTGGTAGACGAAGATCCTGAGGTCCCGCCTCGCGGTCACGCCAGGGTCCTTCTGGCGCACCGCCCCGGCCGCGGCGTTGCGAGGATTGGCGAACGGCGCCTCGCCCTGGGCCTCCAGCTCGCGATTGAGCCGCTCGAAGGCCGCGTGGCTCATGTAGACCTCGCCCCGGACCTCCACGCGCCGGCAGCGCTCGAGCGAGCCGACCAGACGGAGCGGGATCGAGCGGATGGTCCTGAGGTTCGGGGTCACGTCCTCCCCGAGCCGGCCGTCGCCGCGGGTCGCGCCCCGCTTGAAGACGCCGTGCTCGTACAGGAGCGCCACACCAAGGCCGTCCACCTTGGGCTCGCAGACGTAGCTGAAGTCCACGACGGGCAGGACGCGCTTGATCCGCGCCTCGAACTCGCGGAGATCCGCCTCGCTCGTGGCGTTCTCGAGTGACAGCATCGGCGCCAGGTGCTCGACCGTGGCGAAGGCGTCGGAGACCTGGCCCGAGACGCGCTGCGTCGGGGAGTCGGGGGCGAGGAGCTCGGGGTGCGCGGCCTCCAGCGTGCGGAGCTCGCGCATGAGCGCGTCGTACTCGGCGTCGGAGACCTCCGGCCGGTCGAGCGCGTAGTAGAGGTGGTCGTGGCGGGCGATCAGCTTCCTGAGCTGGTCGACGCGCTTCCGGGCCGCTCCGGGGGCCGCCACAGAGGCGAGGATAACACGCTCCTTCGGGACAGGACGCCGCTGCCGCGTCGCCGGGACTAGGCGCGCGCCGGTTGGTCTGCGGGTTGCCCCCCGGAACGCGACGAGCAGGGTCACGACGCCGAGGGCGACGGCGAGCCAGAGCGTGGCGCCCCGCACGAGGAGGGTCGCGGCCGCCGCCGCGGGAAGCGGGGTCCCGAGTCCGGCGAGGAGCCCCGTGAGACTCCCCTCCGCCACCCCGAGGCCACCCGGCAGCATGGACACGGCTCCCGCGAGCGAGGCGAACGCGTAGACGAAGGTCGTCACGCGGAGCGGCAGGACGACCCCGAGCCCGTCCAGGATCAGGGCGAATGCGAGGCACTCGAAGAACCACGAGACGACGGAAAGACCGAGGGCCACCGCCAGCGCGCGCGTCGACAGGAGCGCGCGTCCGCTGTGGACGAACAGCCGCACGGGCTCGACCAGGCGCGCGGGCAGGAGCCGCCGGGCCCGGCGTCCGACCGCCGGCGTCCTCAGCGCGATCACGGCGGCGACGAGCACGAGCGCGATGCCGCCCAGGAGGAGCGGCCCGCGCGGGAGGGCGGTCACGCCGAGCCCGCCCAGCGCGACCAGCCCGGCCACGTCGGTGAGGCGCTCCGCCATCACGATCGACGCCGTGAGGCTCACCGGCGTGCCGACGAGGTTGCGGACCAGGACGGCCTTCAGCACCTCGCCGAGCTTTCCCGGGGAGATCGCCATCGTGAATCCGGCGAGGAAGACCCGGAGGCTCGGCTGCCAGGGTAGCGGGACGTCGAGGCAGCGCAGGTAGAAGTGCCATTTCGCGAAGCGGAGAGCCCAGTTCGCGACGACCGCGAGGACGACGAGAGGACCGAGCCTCCAGCGGAACCGCCCCAGCGCCTCCAGCGTCGCGGAGAGGTTCGCGGTGGCGGCCAGCCCGAGCGCCACGGCGGCGCCGAGCGCGAGCGCGATCAGGAGGCTACGGAGCAGACGGGGTGCCGACACAGGGGCGGATTAGAGCACCGGACCCCGTGACCGTCAATCGCGCGGGGGCTCCGGGCCGCCACCCCCGGCGATCGCCGCTCCGGCCGGGGCTCGCACCGTCACCGGCGCCCGCCGTCCCGCCGGCCACAGCGCGAGGCCGCCGCCCATGAGGATCACCAGCCCTCCCAGCCAGATCCACGCGACCATCGGGTGAACCTGAGCCTTGATCTGGGCCCATTCACCCTGGCGGTCGAACGCGCCGAGAATCACGTAGAAGTCGCGGACGAAGCCGTATCGCACCGCGACGGACGCGAACGGCGAGCTGGATCCCGGGTAGAGCCGCTGGCCCGGCCGGAGCGTCCCCGCGGGCCGGCCGGCCTCGCTCACCTCCAGGGCAGCCTGGACCAGGAGGTGCGTCGGCTGCTCCCCGGCCGAGAGCCCGGTGAAGCGCACGGCGTACCGGCCGAGCTCGAGCGTCTCCCCCTTCTTCAGCGTCGCCTCGCGCTCGAGCTTGCCCACGGTCGACGTGGCGACGCCGATCGCGACCAGGACCACGCCGAGGTGGACCACGAGCCCGCCGTAGCGCCGGTGGTTCTGCGCGAGGAGTCGGCCGACGGCCGTCGGCCAGGGCTCGCCGGTCGCGCGGCGGCGGCCCCGCGCCGCCCGCCAGAGCTCGCCCAGCACGATGGCGGCCACGAAGTACGGGAGCGTGTAGCCGAGACCCACGAGCCCGAGCGGAAGCCCCCCGACCAGCCACGTGAGGAGGCTCGCGCCGAGGGCGACGGCGGCGGGCCCCTGGAGGAGGCGCCCCAGAACCGGCCACGACCCGCGCCGCCAGGGGACCAGCGGGCCCGCCCCCATCAGCAGGAGCGTGACGAGCAGGATGGGCACGCTCACCCAGTTGAAGTACGGTGTGCCGACCGACACCTTGGCCCCCGTCACGGCTTCCGAGAGGAGCGGGAAGATCGTGCCCATGAACACGGTGAAGCAGAAGGCCACGAGCAGCACGTTGTTCACGAGGAACACGGACTCGCGCGACAGCAGGGCGTCGAGCTCCGCGCGCTCCCCGAGCCGGTCCCAGCGCCAGACGAGGAGCCCGAGCGACGTCAGCAGGATCGCGGCCAGGTAGGCCAGGAGGAAGGGGCCGATGGCCCCGCTGGCGAATGCGTGGACCGACGAGATCACGCCGCTCCGGGTGAGGAAGGTCCCGAAGATCGTGAGCGCGAAGGTGAGAGTGATCAGGGCCATGTTCCAGATCTTCAGCATCGGACGCCGCTCCTGGACCATGACCGAGTGCACGAACGCCGTCCCCATGAGCCAGGGCATGAACGAGGCGTTCTCCACCGGATCCCACGCCCAGTAGCCGCCCCACCCCAGCGTCCGGTATGACCACCAGCCGCCGTACAGCACCCCGGCGGTGAGGAAGAGCCACGCCGTGACGGTCCACCGCCGCGTCAGCGTGAGCCAGGTGCCGTCGAGCCGGCCGGCGAGCAGGGCAGCCACCGCGAACGCGAACGGGACCACGAAGCCGACGTAGCCCGTGTAGAGCAGGAGCGGGTGCACGAGCATGTCGGTGACCTCGAGGAGCGGGTTGAGCCCCCGGCCCTCGAGGGCGGGCTCGGCCAGGCGCTCGAACGGGCTCGCGATCACCGTCATCATCACCAGGAAGATCCCGGAGACGACGAAGAGCACGGCCAGCGCGTACCCCGACAGCTCCCGGCGCAGCGCCGCCGCCCGGCGCGCGACGAGCAGGACGAACAGCGCCTGCAGCCACTCCCAGAGGAGGATCGAGCCCTCCAGCGCCCCCCAGAGGCCGGCGATCCTGTAGCGCACCGGGCTCGCCGACGTGCTCGTGTCGGCGACGTACCGGACGCTGAAGTCGCTCGTGATCAGGAGGTACTCGAGGGCCACGACGGCGAGGGTCACGAGGACGAACTGGGCCACCGCGGCCCGCCGCGCGCTCGCGAGCCATCCCGGGGCGGCCGCGCGGCTCGCGCGGACGCCGAAGACCATGCCGGCGGCGGCGACGACGAGGGCGGCCAGCAGGGTGGCCGCGCCGAGCTCGGGGACCATGCTCACCGGGCTAGCCTGTCCAGGGGCCCCGCCGCCCGTGGGCTCTCGCTGCGATTGATCGGACGGGTTCGATTGGACGGTCCCAATCGGACGGGCTCGATCGGACGAGCCTGGTCGGCCTTCGGCCTGTGGCGGCCTGTGGGCTCATGGACGGACGACGGGCGCGCCCGCCTTCGGCGTGGCCGCGAGCCGGGCCTTCGCATCCCGGAGCCGCTCCTGGGCACGGTCGCGATCGGGTCCCGCCGGAGCGACGCGCACGAAACGCTCGAGCGTCGCGACCGCGCCCGCATGGTCCTGGCGCGCCTCCTGGACCCCCGCCTTGTCCCAGAGCGCGTGGGCGTAGTTGGGATCGATGGCGAGCGCCCGGTCGAACGCCTCGAGCGCGTCGGCGTGGTGACCCGCCAGGGCGAGGATCACGCCGAGGTGGGTGATGGCGTCGACGTTCCGGGGCTCGCGCCTGAGGATGGCGGTGTATGCGGCGATCGCCTCCTGGTAGCGGCCGGCATCGAGGCTCGCGTGCGCCGCCTGGAGCATTCCCTCGAGCATCTCCTTCGAAAGGGGACGGGGCGCGCCGCCGCCCCCCGCCGCCGCTGGATCCTGGCGCCATGGCGGAGGGCGCCCCGGGCCGGGCGGCGGTCATGTCGGGCTCCGGGGGCGCCGGCGTCGAGTAGCGTGAGACCAGGAGGCCCAGGACGACCCCGAATACGAGGAGCCCGACTCCCATCGCGCCGAGGACGGCGGGCTGGCGGGTCCAGGGTGTCGCGGCGGCCCGAGTCGGCGAGGGAACACCCCGAGAAGGACGCGCGACCGGTCCGAGGGCGTCGAGCCGGCGGAGCACGGCGACCGCGTCGCCCTCGTACCGGGAGTGGAGGTCGCGATAGTCCTCGTCGTCCACGTGCCCCGCCACCCGGTCCAGCTCGAGCTCCCGGAGCGCCCGCAGCGCGATGACCTTCTCGTTCTCGAGCCCCGCCCGCTCGTCGTCGGCAGGCGCGGCGACGAGACGGGCTTGGCCGCTCCGGCGCACGAGGGAGGGCCAGACGGCGAAGACCAGCGCCGGGACGGCGAGCGCGAGGGTCAGGAGGGCCGTCGTCATCGTGGCGTCCCGCTAGTCGCCCAGGCGCTCGAGCTCGGCGGCGAGCCGCTCGCGCTCGGCCGGACCCACGGCGGGGGCTGCCGCCCGCTCCAGCGACGCCGGCTGCCGTCGCCAGCGCCGCGAGAGGCCCACGACCAGGGCGAGGCCGCCCGCCACCGCCCCGAACGGCGCAAGCCACAGGAGGAGGTTGAGCCCACGGGCCGGGGGAGCCAGAAGCACCCACTCGCCGTAGCGCTGGACGAAGTAGGCCATGACCTGTTCCGGCCGGTCTCCCGCCGCCAGCCGCTCGCGGATGAGGTCGCGCATCTGGCGCGCCATCTCGGAGGGCGAGTCGGCGACCGAGAGGTTCTGACACACGACGCAGCGCAGCTGGGTCGCGATGGCGTGGACCTCCTCGTCACTGACCGCCGCCGCCAGGGCGAGGCGGCCGGCGCCGACGCTCGGGACGAGGATCAGGAGCCAGACGGCAAGGAGCCGCGCCGCCGCGCTCACTGGGGGAGCCTATCCGCCGGCCCTCGGCCTGCGAAGGCCGGCGGGACCACCCAGCCGGCAGCTCGCCACACCGCCCCGGGCCTTCGGTCGTTCTGACGGCCTTCGGCCCGTTGGATGTGTCGCTCTCCTCCGGCGGCTGCGCTCTCGCCGAGGAGCGGCTCGACCCACTCGCGAAAGACCGCCTCGGTGACGGCGCCGACGTGCTTGCGGCGGATCACCCCTTTCCGGTCGATCACGAACGTCTCGGGCACGCCGTAGACCCCGTAGTCGATCGAGACCTTGCCCGCGGGGTCGGGGGCGTTGGGGAAGGTGAGGCCGAAGCGCTGGATGAACTCCAGCGAGGCCGGGTCCTTGTCCTGGATGGCGACGCCGAGCACCAGCACCCCCTGCGCCTCGACCCGTCGCCAGCTTGCCTCGAGGACCGGCGCCTCCTCGTAGCACGCGGGATAGCACCAGGACGCCCAGAAATTCAGGACGACGACCTTGCCGCGCTGGCTCTCCAGGCTGACGGCCTTGCCGTCGAACGTGGTCAGCGCGAAGGCTGGAGCCGGGCGGCCGACCAAGGGCGAGGGGACCGCGCGGGGGTCGGTGCGGAAGCCGTAGGCGAGGAGCCCCACGACCGGGAGCGCGGCGAACGGGATGAGCCAGCGCGCCCGGAGCCTCACCGGGGCGCGCCGCTCCCGCCAGCGGGACGGAGGGTCCGGAGGAGCTCCTCGTGGCCCGGCACGGCCCCCGCCGGTGCCCGGTACTCCTCGGAGTGCTTCGCCATGATCGTGCTGGCCTGGAACGTCCCGTCGGCGCCGAGCTTTCCTTCCACCACGGCCCCGCGACCCTCGCCGAAGAGGTCCGGCGGGATGCCGCGGTGGTAGACGGGGACGGACGCCTTGCCGTCGGTCAGGAGGAACCGCTGCTCGTGCACGGCGGGGTCCTGCTTGAGCGAGCCCTGGACCACCATGCCGCCCAGGCGGTAGGCGCGCCCGGCAGGGCGGTCCTGGGCCATGAGCTCGGACGGGGTGACGAAGTAGACCACCGACTGCCTGACGCCGGTGAGGATGAGCGCGCCGAGCGCGAGGACGATGACCCCGGCGCCCAGAAGGAGGCGGCGCCGCCGGGTCATGGCCGCCCTCCCGCGGGCCGGCCTTCCGCCTCGCGCTCGAGCACCCGGATCCCGGATTCCACGCGCCACCAGTACGTGACGAGGACGCCGAAGACCAGCACGTACGCGCCCAGGACGAACCGTCCAATGGCCCATCGAAGGTAGTATACCCGCGCCCTCGCAGCGCCGGCCCGCGTACAATCGACGACATGGGCGACGACATGGGCCCATCGGCGATTCACGGCTCCTTGCCGGCCTCGGACGTGGAGGCCCTGGTGGCGGGGCGGCACCCGGATCCGTTCGCCGTCCTGGGTCCCCACGTCTGCCGCGAGGGTGGGGCGACGGCGGTCGCGATCCGCGCGTTCCTTCCCGGAGCGATCGCGGCCGAGGTCCGCCCGGGGGAGCCCGGCGTCGCTCCTCGCGAGATGGAGCGCCTGCATCCGGACGGGATCTTCGAGGCGACCTTTCCCCGGCGCGCGGCGCTCTTCCGGTATGGCCTCGCGGTGACCGACGCCCCGGGGCGCGTCCGGGAGATCGAGGACCCGTACCGGTTCCCGTCGACGCTGTCGGATTTCGACCGCCTGCTCCTCGGCGAGGGTACGCACTACCAGGCCTACGAGAAGCTCGGCGCCCACGCGACCGTCCTCGACGGCGTGGCGGGCGTGGTGTTCGCCGTGTGGGCGCCGAACGCCCGACGCGTGAGCGTCGTGGGCGACTTCAACGGCTGGGATGGCCGGCGACACCCGATGCGTCGCCATCCCGGCGCCGGCATCTGGGAGCTCTTCGTTCCCGGGCTCGGCGAGGGGAGCCGCTACAAGTTCGAGATCCTGGCGCAGGAGGGGGCGCTGCTCGCCCTGAAGGCGGATCCCTTCGCCTTCGAGTTCGAGGTCGAGGAGCCGCGCACCGCCTCGGTCGTGGCCTCGCTCGACGGGCACCCCTGGGACGACGGGGCCTGGGCGGCCGAGCGAGCGCGCCGGAACGCGCTGGACGCGCCCATCTCGATCTACGAGGTCCACCTGGGCTCGTGGCGGCGCGTCCCCGAGGAAGGAAACCGGTTCCTCACCTACCGGGAGCTCGGCGAGGCGCTCGGGGACTACGTTCGCGACCTGGGCTACACCCACGTGGAGCTCTTGCCGATTGGCGAGCACCCCTTCTACGGATCGTGGGGCTACCAGCAGATCGGCGCCTTCGCGCCGACCCGCCGGTACGGGACGGCGAAGGACTTCATGGCCTTCGTGGACGCGCTCCACCGCCGCGGGATCGGCGTCATCCTCGACTGGGTGCCGGCCCACTTTCCGCGCGACCCTCACGGTCTCGTCTACTTCGACGGCACCCACCTCTACGAGCACGCGGACCCGCGACAGCGCGAGCAGGCGGACTGGGGGACGCTGGTCTTCAACTACGGCCGCCACGAGGTCGCCAACTACCTCATCGGCAACGCGCTCTACTGGCTCGGGCGCTACCACCTGGACGGGCTCAGGGTGGACGCGGTCGCCTCGATGCTCTACCTCGACTACTCGAAGCAGCCGGGCGAGTGGCTGCCGAACCGCCACGGGGGCAACGAGAACCTGGAGGCGATCGCCTTCATCCGGCAGTTCAACGAGGTCGTCTACCGGTACCACCCGGCCGCGATGACCATCGCCGAGGAGTCGACGTCGTGGCCGATGGTCTCGCGCCCCACGTACGTCGGCGGGCTCGGATTCGGGCTCAAGTGGAACATGGGCTGGATGCACGACATCCTCGACTACATGAGGCTCGATCCGGTTCACCGGAAGTACCATCACAACCAGATCACGTTCGGGCTGCTCTACGCGTGGCACGAGAACTTCGTGCTCCCGCTGTCCCACGACGAGGTGGTCTACGGCAAGCGCTCGCTCCACGGCAAGATGCCGGGTGACGACTGGCAGAAGTTCGCCGGGCTCCGCGCCCTCTACGGGTTCATGTACGGACACCCCGGCAAGAAGCATCTCTTCATGGGCGGCGAGTTCGGGCAGACGCGCGAGTGGAATCACGATACGAGTCTCGACTGGCACCTCCTCGATCAGGGGCCGTACCACCGCGGGCTCCAGAGCCTCGTCCGGGACCTGAACCGCGTGTACCGGGCGGAGCCGGCGCTCCACCAGATCGACTTCGAGCCGGCCGGCTTCGAGTGGATGGACTGCTCGGATGCCGACCAGAGCGTCGTGGCCTTCGTCCGGCGCGCGCGCGACCCGCGAGACTTCGTGCTCGTCGCGTGCAACTTCACGCCGGTTCCCCGGCACGGCTACCGCGTCGGCGTGCCGGCGGAGGGCTTCTACCGGGAGCTGCTCAACACCGACGCCGCCTACTACGGAGGGAGCAACCTCGGCAACGCGGGCGGCGTCTGGGCGGAGCCCCGGCCGTGGATCGGCCAGCCGTGGTCGGTGACACTGACCCTCCCGCCGCTCGGCGTGGTGATGCTCAAGCCCGGGCCGGCCTGATATACTCCGGGACGCGCTGCCGGGACGCCACTCGGATGCCCGGCGCCCCGAGGGCTCATCGATGCCGCGAGACCGCGTTCTCGCCCTGATTCTCGCCGGAGGGAAGGGCTCGCGTCTCGAGCCCCTCACGCGCGAGCGCAGCAAGCCCGCGGTGCCGTTCGGCGGGCGCTACCGGATCGTCGACTTCGTCCTGTCGAACTTCGTGAACTCCCGCATCCTCTCGCTCTACGTCCTGGTCCAGTACATGTCGCAGTCGCTGATCGAGCATCTGCGCATCGCGTGGCAGACGAGCGGCCTGGTGCCGGACCACTTCATCGCCGTCGTGCCGCCGCAGATGCGCATCGGCGAGGTGTGGTTCCGCGGCAGCGCGGATGCCGTCCTCCAGAACCTCAACCTGATCGACGACTTCGACCCCGACCTGGTGGCCGTGTTCGGCGCGGATCACATCTACCGCATGGACGTGAACCAGATGGTGGCCTTCCACCGGGAGCACGACGCGGACGTCACGGTCGCGGCGCGCCCGGTGCCGGTGTCCGAGGCATCGAGCTTCGGGAACCTGGTCGTCGACGCGGACGACCGGGTCGTCGACTTCGTGGAGAAGCCGACGGTCCCGCAGGCGATGCCGGGGAACCCCCGGCAGGCGCTGGTATCGATGGGCAACTACCTGTTCTCCCGGCGGGTCCTGGTCGAGGCGCTCCTCGCCGACGCCCGCCAGAGCACCGACCACGACTTCGGGAAGAGCATCATCCCGGCGCTGGTCCCGTCCGCGCGGGTCTTCGCCTACGACTTCCAGGGCAACGTCGTGCCCGGGATCAAGCCGTACGAGGAGCCCGGATACTGGCGGGACGTCGGGGAGCTCGATGCCTACTGGCGCGCGCACATGGACCTCCTGGGCGAGACGCCCGCCTTCGACCTCGACAACCGGCGCTGGCCGATCCACGCGGGCCGCTACGACGGGCCGCCGGCGCGGATCATCGGCGGGGAGTTCGAGAACGCCCAGGTGGGCGAGGGCTCCCTGGTCGTGCGGGCCACGATCCGGAACTCGATCCTCGGGCGCGGCGTGTGGGTGAACGAGGGCGCGGTGATCGAGGACTCGATCGTGATGGACTTCACGTCGGTGGGGAAGGGCGCCCATCTCCGGCGCGCCATCGTGGACCGCTACAACATCATCCCGGCGGGGCATCAGCTGGGCCTCGACTCCGCCGCCGACCGGGAGCGCTACCGGGTCGACCCGTCGGGCCTCGTCGTCGTCCCGCGCGGCGGGCGGCGCGAGTTCTTCTGGAGTACCGAGGCGCCCTGATCGGCGATGTGGACCCTGCCGAACTCGCCCGGCGAGGGGTCCTTCGAGCCTCACGTTGCGTGTCGCGACCGAGCACGATTTTCCAGCGGCCACGCGATCGTGCGCGCGCTGCCTGGCCTTACTACTTGCTGCCTGCGCTTCGACGGCAACGTCTCCTTCGACTGACCTGCCGCCGGGTGCTCCTCCCGGCATCGTCACCGTGACCGTCACGTCGGAGATTCGTTACGTGCCGCGCTCTCCCGAGATGCTTCGCGACGCCACGGTGCAGGCAGTTGATGGCGGAATGTGAGCGCATCGGGCAGACGCGCTGTAGGAGCGAGGCGATCCCCGGCGACCCACGCGACGCGATTCACGCGGGGCGAAGACGACCGCGCGCACGTGTTCGTCACGTTGATGCGGAACCTCGAACCTGGCAGATCCTACGAGATGCCGCGTTCAGATGGTTCGGACCGAAGGGAGGCATGGTGGCGCGCGTCGCGATGCGGTTCCGTGCGCCATCCGGCCTGAGACCCGATCAAGGGTTCATTGCGGCTCCTCGTCCACAGTGAAGACCATGGAAGCCGGCCTCTGGAGGGTCGAGGTCGCGATCAACGGCGAGGTGGAGGCCGAGCGGACCTTCGAGGTCGTCGGGTCGGCCAGTGCGCAAGGACGGCCGTCCGACTCCGGGCGCCAGCGCTCCTAGGGCTCGCCCCGGGCTCGGCTAGACGTCCGTGATCGCTCGGGCGAGAGCCTCGGCCCGCAGCGTCAGCAGGCGGTAGCGCCGCGCCGCCAGGTAGGCGAAGGTCGCCAGGAAGGCGGCGACGTTCACCAGGAGGGCCCGGAGCATCACCGGATCCATCGAGGGGGCCTGGGGCTTCAGCACGGTCGCCGGCTGGTGGAGCGTGCGCCACCACTCGACGGAGAAGTGGATGATCGGGACGTCCAGCGCGCCGACGATCCCGAGCACCGCGGCATAGGTCGCCGCGCGCTCGGGGTCCTCCACGACGCTCCGGAGGAGCAGGTAGCCGAGGTAGATCACGAACAGGAGCGCGGTCGAGGTGAGCCGCGCGTCCCAGGTCCACCACGTGCCCCAGGTGGGCTTGCCCCAGATCGATCCGGTGGCCAGCGTGAGCCCCACGAAGCAGACGGCCAGCTCGCCGCCGGCGGCGGCCACGCGGTCCCAGGCCGCCCGGCGCGTCCACAGGTAGCCGACGCTCGCCACCAGGACGAGGCCGATCGCGACGTAGCCGGTCAGGATCGCGGGGACGTGGACGTACATGATGCGCTGCACGTTGCCCTGCACCGCGTCCCGGGGCGCCACGCCCAGGCCGAGCCAGAGTCCGACCGCGAGGAGGACCGCCGCCAGCCCGCCGAGGATCCGGTGCACGCTCAGGCCTCCAGGACGAACTCGAAGGTGAGGAGCCCGGCGACCAGGAACACGATGTCGAAGCCGAGCAGCAGCTGCCACCACGGCCACGCGGGGCCCCAGCCTTCGCCCGCCAGCGCGAGGTCCGTCAGCTTCACGGCGGCGAGGAGGACCGGCACCGCAAGCGGCAGCAGGAGGACCGGGAGCAGCACCTCGCGGGCGCGGAGGTGGGCGGTCATCGCGGCGAACAGGGTCCCCACGGCGGCGAACCCGATCGTGCCCGCCAGGGCGACCAGGAGCAGGCGGGGCACCGCCGCCCAGATGTCGAGGTTGTAGAAGATCCCCGTCGCCGTGACGAAGATCACCTCCATCGCCAGCATCAGCGCCGTCGTGCCCGCGAGCTTGCCGAGATAGATCGCGCCCTTGTCGGCCGGCGCCAGGATGAGCCCGTCCAGGCAGTCGTTCTCGCGCTCGAGCGCAAAGGCGCGGCCGAGCCCGAGCACCCCGGCCAGGATGAACGCGAGCCAGAACAGGCCGGGGAGCGCGGCGCGGATGCGGTCACTGTCGGGCCCGAGGGCGAAGTAGAAGAGGAAGAGGAGCAGGATCGCGAAGAATCCGAGCGCGTTGGCGCCCTCCTTCGCCCGCCGCTCGACCGCCAGGTCCTTCCAGAAGACCGCCCACGCCGTGCGAAGGAACGAGCTCACGCCCGGCCTTCCGCCTTCACGCGGTCGCGTCCGTGGCACCGAGGTAGAGCCGCTGGAGGGCCTCCTCGGTGAGACTCGCGCGGGTCGCCTCGGCCGCGATGCGGCCCCCGGCGAGGACCGCCACGCGGTCGGCGATGGCGAGGGCACGCCCGAGGCTGTGGGTGACCACCACCGCGGCGCCGCCGCCGGCCTTGAAGGCGTGGAGGTAGTCCTCGAGACGCTTGGTGCTGTCCTGATCGAGCCCCGAGAAGGCCTCGTCGAGGAGCAGCACCCGGGGCTCGCGGAGCATGGCCCGCGCCAGGGCCACGCGCCGCCGGAGGCCGCTCGAGAGCGCGCGCACGCGGGTGCCGGCCTGGGCGTCGAGGCCGACCCTCGCGAGCGCCGCGTCGATCTGGTTCGCGTCAGCCCGGCGGCCGGCGAGGGCCTCCCAGAAGGCCAGGTTCTCCCGGGGCGTGAGATCGTCGTAGAGGTGGGTGCTGTGCCCCACGAGCGCCACCAGCCGGCGCACCTCGTCCCGCCCGTCGATCAGGTCGTGGCCTCCGATTCGCCCGCGCCCGGCCGTGGGTCGCGCCAGGGTGGCCAGGAGCCGCACGAGCGTCGTCTTCCCGGAGCCGTTGTGGCCGAGGATGGTCAGGATCTGTCCCGGCGGCACCTCCAGCGTCACGCCGCGCAGCGCGGCGTGCATCCCGTAGAGCTTCACGAGTCCGCTGGCCTGGATCATCGGAGCGGCGCGCCTTCGCGCTGCAGCCCCATCGGACTGAGACCTTCAAACTGTCCGCGGACCCGCTCTTCATCGAGAAAGTGCGGGAATCGTGGGCTTGTACCTGCAGCCTCCAGATCGCGCGCTGGTGCTGTGCGTGGACGAGAAGAGCCAGATCCAAGCGCTCGATCGGACCCAGCCGCTCTTGCCGATGCGGCCGGGCCAAGTGGAGCGGCGCACCCACGACTACACGCGGCACGGCACGACCTCGCTGTTCGCGGCGCTCGACACGAAGACGGGGACGGTCATTGGGCAACTGCATCGGCGCCATCGCAGCCTCGAGTTCCGGAAGTTCCTCGACACGATCGACGCCGCGGTCCCGCCGACCTGGACGTGCATCTCATCCTGGACAACTACGGCACCCACAAGACCGCCCTGATTCGGCGCTGGTTGACGAAGCGGCCTCGCTTTCGCGTGCATTTCACGCCGACCAGCGCCTCGTGGCTCAACCTCGTCGAGCGCTGGTTCGCCGCCCTGACCCAGAAGCAGATCAAGCGAGGAGCTCACCCGAGCACGCGCGCGCTCGAAGCGGCGATCCGCCAGTAATCACCGTCACCAACGAGGCTCCCAAACCATTCGTGTGGACGAAGACGGCTGATGAGATCCTCGCCAGCGTCGCGCGATTTTGTCATCGGATCTCCGACTAGGGTACGGCCGAGCCAGGGGTCCGGTCACGCAGGAATCTCGTTCCTGGAACGCAACGGCCGCAGGCCCCGCTCTCGGAGGACCTGCGGCCGCATTGAAGGGCCGGAGACCCGGCTGATCTAGACGCGCATGGCCCGCAGCCGAGCGATACGCTCCTCGAGCGGCGGGTGAGTCGCGAAGAGGTTGCTCAACGCGCGCCCGCTGAGCGGGTTCACGATGAAGAGGTGAGCGGTCGCCGGGTTGGCGTCCATGGGGACCATCTTGGTCGCCTGGCCCAGCTTGGCCAGCGCCGACGCGAGGCCGTTCGGGTTGCGGGTCAGCTGGGCTCCGGAGGCGTCGGCCTGGTACTCGCGCGAGCGGGACACCGCCATCTGGATGAGCATGGCGGCCAGCGGCGCCAGGATGACCGTCAGGAGCAGCGCGATCGGGTTGGTGCCCCGGCCCTCGTCGTCGTGGCGGGAGCCGCCGAACATCAGCCCCCACTGGGCCATGTTGGCGAGCATCGAGATCGCGCCGGCCACCGTCGCGGCGATCGTCGAGATCAGGATGTCCCGGTTGAGGACGTGGGAGAGCTCGTGGGCGAGCACCCCCTCGAGCTCCCTCTCGTCCATGATCCGCATGATGCCGTGCGTCACCGCCACCGCGGCGTGCTGCGGGTTCCGCCCGGTGGCGAAGGCGTTCGGCGACTCCGAGGGAATCAGGTAGAGCTTCGGCATGGGGATGCCGGCCCGCGTGGCCAGGTTCCGCACGATCCGGTGCACCACCGGCGCCTCGGACTCCCCGATGGGCTGGGCGCCGTACATCTTCAGGACGATCTTGTCCGAGAACCAGTACGACACGAAGTTCATGATCAGCGCGAACACGAACGCCATCATCATGCCGCTCCGGCCCCCGAGGAGGCCGCCCACGGCGATGAACAGGCCAGTCAGGAGGGCCAGGAACAGCTGTCGTCTTCACCATGTTGCTCATCGTCAGTTACCCTCGCTCCGCGGACAGGGATAGCCCCCTGCCGCTCATCAGGTGTCACCTGGAAACCTAGCAGACACCCCCCCGACCGTCAACGAGCGGGGGGTGTCGCGTGCGGATCGGCCAGGGCGCTCGCCGCCTTTTCGCTTGACACCCCCAGGGTCGGCCCGTATACTGCGACCGCCTTAGAAAGATCGATTTAATCAACACTTATCCGTCCACTGACGTCTCAGGCGAGCTACGCATGCAGATCCGTGTCTCAGAGATCCCGGACGACGGCCTCCGGCTGCTCGATCCGGCGGCCCTCGGGGGAGTCTTTCCGGACTCGGCCTGGACTCTCGATGCCGTCGACCTCCTCGTCGAGCGGCTCGGGGAAAAGGTGGCGGTCGCCGGGCGGTTCGAGGCGACCGCGACCCTCCTGTGCAGCCGGTGCCTCGAGTCCCTCGTGACGCGCGTCGAGCCCGTGGTCGACCTTCAGCTCGTCCCTCAGCCCAACAGTCGCCAGGGGCAGGTCGAGCTCGGGCGGGACGACCTGGAAGTGGACTTCTACCAGGGGGACGTCCTGGACGTCGCGGGGCTCCTCCGGAGCGAGACCGATCTGGCCTTGCCGATGAAACCCCTCTGCCGTCCCGATTGCCGGGGGCTTTGCCCGGTGTGCGGCGGCAACCGCAACGTCACCGAGTGCCGGTGCGAGACGCGCGAGACCGATCCGCGGCTGGCACCGCTCGAGGCGCTCCGGCGCCTCCAATAGGAGATCGGACCGATGCCCCTGCCCAAGCGGCGACACTCGATCACGCGCGGCCGGAAGCGCCGCACGCACTACAAGCTCGAGGCCCCCACGCTCTCGATCTGCCCCCAGTGCCGCGAGCCCAAGGTTCCCCACCACGTCTGCCCCCACTGCGGGTACTACAAGGGACGAGAGGTCATCTCGACCGAAGGCGCCTAGGCGCCGCGCTCGATGCCCCCGGCGCCGCCGGGTGATCGGCCGATGAAGATCGCCGTCGACGCGATGGGCGGGGACGGTGGCGTGCCCGTCAATTGCGAGGGGGCGATCGCCGCCGCCCGCGAGTACGGTCTCGAGGTCATCCTGGTCGGCGACCGGACGATCGTCGAGCGCGAGCTCTCGCGCCACCGGGTGGGCTCGCTCCCGATCACCGTCCGGCATGCCTCCCAGGTGGTCGAGATGGGGGAGCAGCCGTCCCACGCCCTCCGGCGCAAGCGCGACTCGTCGATGCGGGTCGCGGCCTCGCTCGTGCGCGACGGGGAGGCGTCGGCGTTCATCTCCTCCGGGAACACGGGCGCGGCCATGGCCATCGCCATGTTCACGATGGGCGTGCTGCCCGGCGTCGACCGTCCGGCCATCGCGGTGGTACTGCCGAACAAGCGGGGCCGGACGATCCTGCTGGACGTCGGCGCCAACATCGATCCCAAGCCGTGGCACCTCGCCCAGTACGCCGTGATGGGGCACGTCTACGCCCGGGACATCCTCGGCGTCGCCGAGCCTCGTGTGGGCCTCCTGTCCGTCGGCGAGGAGGAGGGCAAGGGCAACGAGCTGGTCCGCGAGGTCTTCAAGCGGCTCGACGAGTCGCCGATCAACTTCGTCGGGAACGTCGAGGGCCGGGATCTCTACAACGGCAACACCGACGTGGTGGTGACGGACGGGTTCACGGGCAACGTGTGCCTCAAGGTCTCGGAGAGCCTCGCCGACATGCTGATCCACCTCCTCCGGGAGGAGATGGGCCGCTCGGTGTCGACGAAGCTGGCGGCGCTGCTCGTCCGCCCGGCCTTCCGCCGGCTCTGGAAGCGGGTCGACTACACGGAGACGGGCGGCGCGCCGCTCCTCGGCATCAACGGCGCGTGCATCATCGGGCACGGCGCCTCGCCGGCCCGGGCCGTGAAGAACGGGATCCGGACCGCCGCGGAGTGGGTCAAGGCCGACGTCAACGGGCACATCCGGGCCGCGCTGGCGGGGGAGCTGGGCCAGTCCTTGGCCGAGGCGCGCAAGAGCCGCGCGGACGAGGGTCCGACCGAGCCCAACGCGCCCCGTCGCTATTGACAGTGCGCGCGGACATGTGCGCATCTATGCGCGTGGCCGCTGACGCGCGCCTGGCGTTCTGCTTCCCGGGCCAGGGCTCGCAGGCCGTGGGAATGGGGCGCGCGTTCCACGAAGCCTCGCCCGCGGCACGCGCGGTCTTCGAGGAAGCCAGCGATGCGCTCGGGTTCGACGTCGCGAAGCTCTGCTTCGAGGGGCCGGAGTCCGAGCTCCAGCTCACCGCCAACACGCAGCCCGCCGTGCTCACGGTGAGCGTCGCGGGCACCCGGCTCCTCGCGGAGCGGGGGCTCGTCCCCGCGATCGTCGGCGGCCACAGCCTGGGGGAGTACACCGCCCTCGTCGCGGCGGGGTCCCTCGCCTTCGCGGACGCCGTCGGCGTCGTCCGGCGCCGGGGCGAGTTCATGCAGGAGGCCGTGCCCGTCGGCACGGGGGCGATGGCCGCGATCCTGGGCGTGGAGCTGCCGGTCGTCGAGGAGATCTGCCGCGACGCGGCGCAGGGCGAGGTGCTCGACGTCGCGAACATCAACTCCCCGGGGCAGATCGTCGTCGCGGGTCACCGTAGCGCGATCGAGCGCGCGGTGGCGCTGGCCCCCGCGCGGGGCGGGAAGCGAAGCGTCCTGCTCCCGGTGAGCGCCCCCTTCCACTGCCGCCTCATGGCGCCGGCGGCCGAGCGGCTCGCCGCGGTCCTCGCGGGGGTGCGCGCGGCGGACCCGCGGCCGCCCGTCGTCCGAAACGTGGACGCCGAGCTCACGACGCGGGCGGACGACGTGCGACCCTTCCTGGTCCGTCAGGTGACGGCGCCGGTCCGCTGGACGGACTGCGTCGCGCGCATGGCTCGCGAGGGATGCCGCACGTTCATCGAGGTCGGGCCGGGGAAGGTCCTGACCGGTCTCCTGAGGCGGATCGACGGCGCGCTCACGGGCATCGCGGTCGAGGACGTGGCCGGCCTCGACAAGGCGCTGGCGGCGCTCGGTGCCCCGTCGTGAGCGACTCGGCCACCTCCGGTCGGCCCCTCGAGGGCCGCGTCGCCCTCGTCACCGGCGGGACGCGCGGGATCGGGCGCGCCATCGTGGAGGCCCTCCTCGACGACGGCGCGACGGTGGCGTTCACGGGCCGGGATGCCGCGAAGGTCGAGGAGATTGCCGCGGGGCTCGAAGGACGCGCGGGGAAGGCCGTCGGCCTGGTGGCCGAGATGGGCCGGGGCGAGGACGTGCAGCGGATCGTGACCGAGACCGACAAGCGGTTCGATCGGCTCGATCTCCTCGTCAACAACGCCGGCATCACGAAGGACGGCCTCCTGATCCGGATGAAGGACGCGGACTGGGACGAGGTCCTCGGCGTCAACCTCCGGGCCGCGTTCCAGGCGACCCGGGCGGCTGCGCGCCTCATGATCCGGCAGCGGTCCGGCCGGATCGTCAACGTGACCTCGGCGGCGGGCGTCATGGGCACACCCGGCCAGGCCAACTACGCAGCCGCGAAGGCGGGGCTGATCGGACTCACCAAGTCCACGGCACGAGAACTGGCCCATTGGGGTATTCTGGTCAACGCCGTCGCGCCGGGCCTGATCGAGACGGACATGGCCGCGGCCCTGTCCGGCGAGATGCGGCAGGCATACGTCGGCCAGGTCCCGCTGAAGCGGATCGGGACTGCGCGCGAGGTGGCGGAGGTCGTCCGGTTCCTGGCCTCGGAGGGGGCGAGCTACATCACGGGCCAGGTCATCCACGTCAACGGTGGGCTGTACATGTGAGGAGGTGAGGGACGGAGATGGCGACGAGCGACAAGCCGGTCGAGGAACGGGTCAAGGCGATCATCGTCGAGCAGCTCGGTGTCGAGGAGAACGACGTGGCCCCGGCCGCGAAGTTCATCGAGGATCTCGGCGCGGACTCCCTGGACACGGTGGAGCTCGTGATGGCGTTCGAGGAGGAGTTCGACATCGAGATCCCGGACGAGGACGCCGAGAAGATCACGACGGTGGGTGACGCGATCCAGTACATCAAGGAAAACACCTAGGACCCCGGGGCGCCAGCCGAGGACGCCAGAGACGCCAAAGACGGAGGTCAGCGGGGCGATGGCACCGGACGGCGGCAAGACACGGGTCGTGGTGACGGGACTGGGGGCGGTGACGCCCCTGGGGAATTCCGTCCCGGAGTACTGGCGCGCCATCTGCGAGGGCCGGTCGGGCGTCGGGCCCATCACCCGGTTCGACGCCAAGCGCCTCGACGCGAGAATCGCCGCCGAGGTCAAGGGTTTCGATCCGCTGAAGGTGATCGAGAAGAAGGAGCTCAAGAAGCTCGACCTCTTCATCCAGTACGCGCTCGCCGCGGGCGTGGAGGCCGTCGAGGACGCCAAGGTCGACTTTTCCCAGGTGGACCCCACGCGTGCCGGCGCTCTCGTCGGTTCCGGGATCGGCGGCATCCTGTCCATCCTCGAGTGGCACCGGGTGCTTCTCGAGAAGGGGCCGAGCCGGATCTCCCCGTTCTTCATCCCGTCGCTCATCGTGAACATGGCGTCCGGGCAGCTCTCGATCCGGTACAAGCTGAAGGGGCCGAACTCCTCCGTGGTGACCGCCTGCGCGACGGGCAACCACGCGATCGGCGATGCGTTCAAGATCATCCAGCGGGGCGACGCCGACCTCATGGTCGCCGGGGGCTCGGAGGCGATCATCGACGAGCTCCCCATCGGGGGGTTCGCGCAGATGAAGGCGCTGTCCACCCGGAACGACGAGCCGGCGCGGGCGTCGCGGCCGTTCGACGCCGATCGCGACGGATTCGTGGCTGGCGAGGGGGCGGGGATCGTGGTGCTGGAGAACGCCGAGCACGCGCGCCGGCGGGGCGCGCGCATCTACGCGGAGATCGTCGGTTACGGCATGACGGCCGACGCCTACCACATGACCGCGCCCGACCCGGACGGTGACGGGGCCGTTCGCGCCATGACGGGCGCCCTGCGGGACGGGGGCGTCCGGCCCGAGGACGTGGGGTACGTCAACGCCCACGGCACCTCGACCCCGTACAACGACAGGACCGAGACCCTGGCGATCAAGCAGGTGTTCGGCGACCACGCGCGGCGGCTCGCCGTGTCGTCGACCAAGTCGATGACCGGCCACCTCCTGGGCGCCGCGGGCGGCATCGAGGCGATCGTCACGGTGCTCGCCATCCAGCACGGCATCCTGCCGCCGACGATCAACTACGAGACGCCCGACCCGGAGTGCGATCTCGACTACGTGCCGAACGTGGCGCGGAAGGCCGAGGTCGAGACCGCCCTGTCGAACGGCTTCGGGTTCGGCGGCACCAACGCGACCCTCGCCTTCCGGCGCTGGCGCGCCTGACGCGCGCGGCCGGCGTCCCCGGATCCGCTCCCGAGGGGCAATCGGCTCGGTCGTCGCCTGATGAGGCGCCGGGCGGTTCCGCCCCGCGACGGGAGGAGGTCGAGAGCGAGGCACTGTCCGCGCTCTCGACGCGGCTCGGCCTTCCGGGGCCCTCCGAGCTCCTGCTCCAGGCCCTGACGCACCCCTCGTACGCGCACGAGCATCCGCCCGCCGAGCACAACGAGACCCTCGCCTTCCTGGGCGACGCCGTCCTCGGGCTCGTCGTCGCGGACCTCCTGGTCCAGCGTGACCCCGGCGCCGGGCCGGGGACGCTGACGGTTCAGCGGGCGGAGATCGTCTCGACGCGCGGCCTGGCCGCCTGGGCGCGAGAGCTGGGGGTGGACGCGTGTCTCCGCCTCGGCCGCGGGGAGGCGCAGCACGGCGGACGGGACAAGGAGTCGGTGCTCGCGAGCGCGCTCGAAGCCGTGGTGGCCGCCCTCTACCTCACGGGCGGGCTCGCCGCGGTGTCGCCGCTCGTCGGCCGGCTCATGCGAGTCGGGGCGCCGCCGCCGGGGGCCGAACGGACGCCGTGATAGGCTGAACGAGAGGAACACCCGTGCCATTCTGGTCTCGCCGCCCGCCCGAAGAGCCCCCGAGCTGGGAGGAGATGTTCCCGCTCGAGGCGCTCCTTCGGAGCCAGCTCGACGACGTCCTGATCGTCCAGGAGCGGCGGCTCCTCGGGCGCTCGCTCGCCTTCGGGGGCCGCCTCCTCGTGGAGCCCGACGTGGCGGTCGAGCGCCTCCGGCCCCGCCTGGCGCGCCACGGGTACGCGCCGTTCCTCCGGGAGGATCAGGGTACGGTGTGGGTGCACGCGCTCGCCCAGGCAGAGGTCGCCGAGCCGTCCCGCCCGCTCGTCCATCTCGCGCTGTTTCTCGCCACGGTCGTCACGACCTTGCTGGCCGGCACGCTCGCCCTGGGTGGAGTCTCCTCTGGGCGAGCTGTGGCAGCACCCGGGCCGGATCGCCGTCGGCATACCGTTCTCCATGGCGCTCCTCGGGATCCTCGGCGTCCACGAGTTCGGCCACTACACCCTCGGTCGCCTGCACGGGATGCCGGTCTCCCTGCCGTACTTCATTCCGGTTCCTCCACCGTTCTTCTTGGGGACACTCGGCGCGGTCATCCGGCTCCGCGGCGCGATCCGCGACCGCCGGTCGCTGTTCGACATGGCGGTGGCGGGGCCGCTCGCCGGCCTGGTGGTCGCGGTGCCCGTGTACGTGCTCGGCCTCAAGCTGTCGACCGTGGTTCGGATCCCCCAGGGGTCGCCCGAGGGAACCGTCATGCAGTTCGGCGACGCCCTGCTGCCGAAGCTCCTCGAGCGGCTGACGCTCGGCGCCTTGCCGTCCGATTTCGACATCCTGCTCCACCCGGTCGGGGTGGCCGCCTGGTTCGGCTTCTTACGTCACCGCCCTGAACCTCATCCCCGCGGGCCAGCTCGACGGCGGCCACATCGTCTACGCCCTGTTCGGCGGCCGTCACGCCCTCATCTCGAAGCTCGCCGTGGGCGGCCTCGTGCTGATCGGCCTCGCCTTCGGCAGCATCAACTGGCTCGTGTGGGCGGCGCTCATCGTCGGCCTCATGGGCTTCCGGCACGGCCCGACCATGGACGACATCACGCCGCTCGACGGCCGGCGGCGCGCGCTCGGGCTGTTCGCCCTGATCCTTCTCGTTCTGCTCCTGCCCCCCGTTCCGCTGTCCGTGCGCTGAGCCCGCCTCCGGGCGATCTGGCGGCGCTTCGCACGACTGCGCTAGGATGGGGGCTGCGCCCGCCGGGCTGCCGGCGGGCGACGATCGGAGGGCAAGGCCGTGCGTGTTGCGCTGGTCCAGATGAACAGCAAGGACGAGAAGGCGGAGAACCTCGAGCGCGGCGAGATGCTCATCGCGCAGGCCGCGGCGTGGGGCTCGGACCTCGTGGTGCTGCCGGAGCTCTGGACCTACCTCGGGTCCGGGAAGCGTCACGCCGAGGTGGCGGAGCCGATCCCCGGGGAGACGACCGAGTTCCTCGCCCGGCTGGCCAGCCGCTACGGGTTCTGGCTCGTGGGCGGCTCGATCCTCGAGGCCGTCGAGGGGAACGAGCGCGTCTACAACACGTCGGTGGTCCTCAACCCGGACGGCGAGCTGGTCGCCCGCTACCGGAAGCTCCACCTCTTCGACGTCGAGGTCGAGGGAACGACCTACCAGGAGTCGGCGACGATGGCGCCCGGTGAGGAGGTCGTCGTCGCCTCGCTCGCGGGCGTCCCGGTCGGCCTCACCCTCTGCTACGACCTCCGCTTCCCGGAGCTCTACCGGCGGCTCGCCGCCTGGGGGGCGCGGCTGATCACGGTGCCCGCCGCCTTCACCATGGACACGGGCCGGGATCACTGGGAGGTCCTGGTGCGAGCTCGCGCCATCGAGAACCAGGTCTACGTGCTGGCGGCGGCCCAGTGCGGCTCGCATCCTCCCGGCCACGCCTGCTACGGGAACTCGATGATCGTGGACCCGTGGGGCACCGTCGTGTCCCGGGCCGGATACCGCGAGGGCGTCGTCGTGGCGGACATCGACCTGGGCCACGCGGAGCGCATCCGCAAGACCTTGCCCGCCCTCGCGCACCGGCGCGGAGATCTCTTCACCTTCTAGACCGGCCGGCCGCCCCGTCCCGGGATCGGGCGCGCGCGTCGGAGACCGAGGGAGCCATGCCCGGCAATCTCGACCTCAAGGATCTGGAAGCCCTCGTCCGGCGGGACGAGGTCGACACGGTGCTGACGGTCTTCCCCGACGTCCAGGGCCGCCTGATGGGCAAGCGCGTCGTCGGGCGCCACTTCCTCGAGCACATCGCGGGGGACGGGGTGCACGCCTGCGCCTACCTCCTGACCGTCGACGTGGACATGGAGCCCTTGCCCGGCTACAAGTTCGCCTCGTGGGCCACCGGGTACCAGGACATGAAGGCGGTCCCGGACCTCGGGACTCTCCGCCGGATCCCGTGGCTGGAGAAGACGGCGCTCGTGTTCTGCGATCTCTACACGGAGGAGGGCGAGCCGATCGAGGTCAGCCCGCGTCGCATCCTGCAGCGCCAGGTCGACCGGGCGACCAAGCTCGGGTACCGGATCATGGTCGCGTCGGAGCTCGAGCTGTACCTCTTCAAGGAGTCGTTCGGCGAGGCGCGCTCGAAGCGCTACCACGGGCTGACGCCGGTGTCCCAGTACATCGAGGACTACCACATCCTCCAGACGACGAAGGAGGAGGGCCTCGTCCGGGCGATCCGCAACGGCATGGAGGCGGCCGCGGTGCCGGTCGAGTTCTCGAAGGGCGAGTGGGGGTGCGGGCAGGAGGAGATCAACCTCCGGTACGCCGAGCCGGTGGAGATGGCGGATCGCCACACGCTCTACAAGCACGGGGCGAAGGAGATCGCTCACGCCCAGGGGAGCTCGATCACGTTCATGGCGAAGTACGACATGGGCTCCGCGGGCTCGTCCTTCCACCTCCACTCGAGCCTGTGGGACCGGACGGGGAGGAAGAGCCTCTTCTACGAGAAGGGCCGCCGATTCGGCTCGGCCCTCTACGGCCACTGGCTCGCCGGACAGATGGCGATGGCGAAGGAGTTCTCCTACTTCTACGCGCCCTACGTCAACTCGTACAAGCGCTACCAGGCGGGCTCGTTCGCGCCCACCCGGATCGTGGCCGGCTGGGACAACCGCACCTGCGGCTTCCGGCTCTGCGGCGAGGGATCGGCCTTCCGGGTCGAGAACCGGATCCCGGGCGCCGACGCGAACCCCTACCTCGCCTTCGCCGCGACCATCGCGGCCGGGCTCCACGGCATCCAGAAGAAGCTTCCGGCGCCCCGGATCTACGAGGGCAACGCCTACGAGGACCCGAAGCTCCCGCAGGTCCCGAAGACGCTCCGCGAGGCCATCGCCGGGCTGGAGGGATCCCGGGTCGCCCGCGAGGCCCTCGGCGACGAGGTGTTCGAGCACTACCTCCACACCGCGCGGCTCGAGCAGCAGACGTTCGACCAGGTCGTGACCGACTGGGAGCTGATGCGGGGCTTCGAGCGCATCTGACCGCGTCCGTCGCCGTCATCGTCAACCCGGCCGCGGGCCCGCGAGGCCGCCGGACCGGAGACCGCCGGCTGGCCCTCGCCGAGAGCGTGCTCGCCGCGCGGGGCGTCCAGGGGACGGTGCGGCTCACCGAGGGGCCCGGCCACGCGCTCGAGCTCGCCCGCGCCGCGGTGGCCGCGCGCACAGCTGTCGTCTGCGCGTGGGGCGGCGACGGGACGGTGAACGAGGTCGCCCGCGCCCTGGCGGGGACCGGCACGGCCCTCGGCGTCGTGCCGGCCGGCTCCGGCAACGGCCTCGCCCGCGAGCTCGGCATCCCCTGGGACCCGGCCGGGGCGCTCGCCGTCGCGCTCGGCCGGCGGGAGCGCGTGATCGACGTCGGGGACGTCGAGGGGCACCTGTTCGTCAACGTGGCCGGCATCGGGCTCGACGCGCACGTCGCGGCGCTGTTCAACGCCCGGCCCGGCGGACGCCGCGGGCTCGCGGCCTACGTGGCGATCGGCGTGCGCGAGATCCTCCGCTATCGCGCCCGGGAGTACACGATCCGCGTCGGCCCCGAGACCTGGCAGGAGCGGGCCCTCGTCATCATCTGCGCGAATGCGCGTCAGTACGGAGGCGGGGCCGTGGTCGCCCCCAGCGCGCGGCCGGACGACGGGCAGCTCGACGTCGTGACGGTGGCGACACGCCCCCCGCTCGTGGCCTTGCGCGACGCGCTCCATCTCTTCCGGGGCACGCTCGACCGGGCTCCCGGCGTGAGCACGAGGCGGACGCCGACCGTGGAGATCCGGGCGTCGGAGCCGATCCTCTTCCACGTGGACGGGGAGGCCGTCACGGGCGGCCCGGTCCTGACCGTGCGGATCCGCCCGGCCGTGCTCCGGGTGCGAGTACCCTGAGAACTGACACGACGGTGCGGCGCCGCGCCGCGGGTCCGTGCCGTGCGGACTGAGGTAGGATGGCGGCGTCATTCAGCTCGACCGCCAGTTCGGTCGACGGACGGGGAGGATGGGTCATGACGGTGGACGGGGCTGGCCTCGGGCCGAGGCTCGCGGGGAAGGTGGCGTTCATCACCGGGGCCGGCATGGGGATGGGGCGGGAGGCCGCCGTCCTGTTCGCCGAGCACGGCGCCCGGATCGGCGTGGCTGACATCAACAAGGCCGCGGCCGAGGAGACGGTGGCGCTCGTCGAGCGCGCGGGCGGCCAGGCCGTCGCCGTGGCGGGGGACGTGGCCCTGGAGGCCGACGTCCAGCGCATGATCGACGAGACGGCGCGCCGGTTCGGCGCGCTGCACGTCCTCTACAACAACGCGGGCGTCCTCTGGAAGGACCGCGACCGCTCGGTGCTGGAGACCGACGACGGCTGGTGGGAGCGGGTGATGGGCGTCAACCTGAAGTCCGTCTTCTGGGTGACCAAGCACGGCATCCCCCACCTCCGGAAGGCCGGCGGCGGGTCGATCGTCAACGTGGGCTCCGTGTCGGCGCTGGTCGGCTTCACGCGCGCCCAGGACGCCTACACCTCGGCGAAGGGAGCCCTCATCTCGCTGACCAAGTCGCTCGCGATCCAGTTCGCGAAGGACCGGATCCGCTGCAACATCATCCACCCGGGGATCGTCGACACGCCGCTCCAGGCCCCGTACCTGAGCGACGCCATCCGGAAGGAGTTCGAGACCGGCATCCCGCTCGGGCGGATCGCGAAGCCGCGGGAGATCGCGTTCGCCGCGCTCTTCCTCGCCTCGGACGAGTCCTCGTTCATGACCGGCGCCGAGCTCGTGGTCGACGGAGGCTTCACGGCCGGATAGCGGGCCCGGAGGGAAGAGGGGAGCCGGAGCTCCGCCCGGCGGAGCCGATCGGCCCGCGCCCTTCGATCTGGCGAGCGGCCTCCTCGACGTGGAGGACGCGGTGCACGCACTCGGAGGGTACGTGGACGCGGAGGGGCATGCTAACGTGCAGGACCAGGGCTGAGACATGCTCGCTCGTCGATGGCGCCCGGTCACCCTCCTCTCCGGCTCGACGGCGCGGCGCCCCGCCGGCGCGCCGCATCGTGACGCCGCCGGGGCCGATCGCCGCCTCCCTGCGATGACCGAGCCTCGGCCGGAGTCCTGGCTGTCGCCCCAGCGCTCCCACGGCCGCGAGCGGCGAGTGCACGGTCGTGATCCCCGTCTACAACAGCGAGGCGACGCTTCCCGCCCTGACCGAGCGCCTCGCCGCGACTCTGCCCGCCGTCGCCGATCGGTTCGAGGTGGTGCTGGTCAACGACGGCAGCCGCGACGACTCCTGGGAGGCGATCTGCCAGGCGGCGCGGAAGCACGCCTGGATCCGCGGCATCAACCTGATGCGGAACTACGGCCAGCACAACGCGCTCCTGGCCGGCATCCGCGCGGCCCGCTACGCGGTCACGGTGACGATGGACGACGACCTCCAGCATCCGCCGGAGGAGATTCCGCTCTTGCTCGGGATGCTGGCCGAGGGCCACGACCTCGTCTACGGGGTTCCCGCTCTGGCCCAGCGCGGACTGTCGCGCAGGATCTCGTCACGCATGACGAAGCTGTGGCTGCACCGCGTGCTCGGCGTGGCCATCGCGTCCCGGGCGAGCGCCTTCCGGGCGTTCCGGACGGTTCTCCGCGAGGGGTTCGCCCACTACGAGGGGCCGGCGGTCGCCATCGATGCGCTCCTCGCGTGGACGACGACCCGCACCGCCTCGGTGCAGGTCCGCCACGAGCCGAGGCGCCACGGCCGGTCGCAGTACACCTGGCTCAAGCTCGTCCGGCTGGCGATCGATCTGACGACGACCTTTCGCACGTGGCCGCTCCGTCTCGCCAGCTTCGTCGGGTTCCTCGTGATGCTGCTGGGGCTCGGCGCGCTCGCCTTCGTGCTCGGGTCCTACCTGGCGACCGGGCAGCCCCTGTCGGTCTTTCGGTTCCTGGCGTCGTCGCTGGCGATCTTCTCGGGCGCGCAGCTGTTCACGCTGGGCATCCTGGGCGAGTACGTGGCCCGCATCCACCATCGCGTGCTGCGAGAGCCCGCCTACGTGATCCGGGAGCGGATCGGCGAGCTGGCCGACGGCGATGCCTGAGGTCTCGGCGCATCCGCTCGACGAGGGGCGTCCGGAGTGGGGAAGGGTGTTCGTCGTGCCGTGGGACACCGACATCTTCGGATTTCCGGTCGGCACGTACGAGCCCGGGGAGGCGAGGGCCGTCCAGGCTGGCCTGGAGGCATTCGGCGAGCGGTTTCGCGTCTGGGCCTCGCCGAGCGGGTCGAGCTCGTCTCCTGCACCGTCGGCGCCGACGACCGGGTCTGGCGGACGCTCCTGCCAGTGCTCGGGTTCTCCTGCGTGGAGCAGACCCTCGACCTCACGTTCCGGGTCCAGGCGTACCAGGCGTCGCCCCCGTCGCGCCCGGTGACGGCTCGCCACCGTGGACGACCATGCGCAGATCGAGGAGATCGCCGGACACACCTTCCGTCACGGGCGGTACAACGCCGATCCGCGCTTCCCGCCGGAGCTGGCGGACCGGCGCTACCGCCACTGGGTCCGGAGCGCGTGCATCTCGACGAATCCCGGCGGACCGCGTGTACGTCGTGGGCAAGCCGGGCAACGTCAAGGGCTTCTTCCAGCTGCGACTCGTCGAGGACCGGGCCGAGGTCGGCATCATGGGGGTGGCGGAGTCGGCCAAGGGCTCGCCGGCCGCGCTGGATCTCATGACGGGCATGCAGCTCGACCTGAAGGCTCTCGGCATCCGGTGGATCACGGCGAAGCTCTCGGCGGGCAACACGCGCGTGATCAACCTCGTCTCGCACTTCGGCTATCGGTTCCGGAACGCCCAGGCGACCTTTCACTGGCACGCGCCGGAGGCCCGGCATCTCCTGCCTCCGGGGACGATCTCCGGATGAGACCGATCAGGCCACCCAGTACCAGTGCGTGTAGAGGATCGTGAGCAGCGCCAGCAGGAGCGTCGAGAGCACCACGGCTCCCGCGAACGCCAGCCGGCTCTCCAGGGCGAGCGCCCACGCCAGGAACACCGGAAAGGCCGGAAGCACGTAGCGCCCCCAGCCGCCCGGCTGGAGCACGCCCGACGCCACGATCAGCAGGCTGAAGACGCCCCACGCCAGCGGCTGCCGGCGGAACACGGGGACGAGCGAGCCGAGACAGAGCGCCGCCGCCAGCAGGTTCAGGTCGTAGACCACCGGGAACTGGCCCGTTCGCAGGTTCTCGATCGAGCGCAGGGCTCGCACGGCCCGCTCGACGGGCTTCAGGCTGAATCCTCCTTGCCACCAGCCCGCCACCCGCGTCGCCTTGAACGCGAGCCACGGGTCGCCGAACTGGACGTGCAGGTACGCGTAGAAGAGGACGGGCCCGAGCACGCTCAGCCCGAGCCAGAGGACGTCCGGGCGCACCTTCCTGAGATCGAACCGGATCCGGTCGAGGTAGAGGAGGCCCAGCGCCGGGGCGAGGGCCAGCCCGGGCACCCGCGTCGCGCCGCAGAGGAGCGCGCAGAGCGACGCCCCGGCCCAGTGCCCTCGCTCGCCCAGGAACAGCGAGGCCACGGCCAGGAACAGGAACAGGCCCTCCGAGTACACGGCGCTGAAGTAGAAGGAGAAGGGGAAGACCGACAGGAGGAGGACGCACCTGACGCCGCCTCGGCGCCGAAGCGCGCGCGCGCCATCCGGTGCAGCAGCAGGAGCGCGGCGAGGAACGCCAGGTTCGAGACCAGGATCCCGGCGGCCAGCGGCGAGAGCCCGGTGAGGCTCACGAGCCGCATGGCCAGGGGATAGGCGGGGTAGAACGCCAGGTTGCGCTGGCCGGCGGGCGCGACGGCCTGGTCGACGTAGCCGTGCGTCGCGATGTGGTCGTACCACCCGGCGTCCCAGCGGGTCCAGCCGTCGAGCCACAGGTTGGTCGGGAAGCCGCGCCAGGGGCCTCCGGCGGGCCCCGCGACGCCGGGATCGGAGTTGAGCGGCAGGACGGCGAGGCTCAGATAGGCGAGCAGGAAGAGCGCCCCGCGGGTGACGGCGAAGACCAGGAGCGGCTCGCGGCTCTCGCGGACCCCGCGCCCCAGCTGCCGGAGTAGCGGCCTCATTCAGCCTGAAGCGCGACGCTCGCCGGCTCGCTCGGGCGTCAACCGTCGAACGCGCGCAGGCTGTCGACCACGTAGGCCTGCTCTTCCTCGCTCAGGTCCTTGTAGAAGGGCAGCCGGAGCACGCGGTCGTTCAGATCCTCGGTGACGGGGCAGTCTCCGGGCTTGCCCCCCAGGCGCTGGCCCATCTCGGAGAGGTGCAGGGGAAGATAGTGGAAGACGGCCAGGATCCCGCGCTGCTTGAGGTGCGCGATCAGCCGCGTGCGCTGCTCGAGCGACGCGGTGACGAGGTAGAAGAGGTGGTACGGCTGCTCGCAGTGCGCCGGAACGGACGGCAGCCCGATGCCGCGGGCGCCGGCCCATCCGGGGAGCTCCCGCGCGTAGCACTCCCAGATCCGGCGGCGGCTCGCCTGGATGTCGGCGCGCGCCTCGAGCTGCGCGTAGAGGAACGCCGCCAGGATGTCGGAGGGGAGCGCGCTCGATCCCACGTCCACCCACGTGTACTTGTCCACGAGGCCCCGGAACATGCGGCTCCGGTTGGTGCCCTTCTCGCGGAGGATCTCGGCGCGCTCGACGTAGCGCTCGTCGTTGATGACGAGCGCCCCGCCCTCGCCGCAGCTGATGTTCTTCGTCTCGTGGAAGCTCTGCGCGGCCAGGCCGCCGAGGCTGCCGAGGGGCCGCCCGCGGTACGTGCCGAACAGGCCGTGGGCGTTGTCCTCGATCACCTCGAGACCGTGACGGGCCGCGACCGCCAGGATCGCGTCCATCTCGCAGCCGACGCCGGCGTAGTGCACGGGGAGGATGGCCCGCGTGCGCGGCGTGACGAGCGGTTCCAGGAGGCGCTCGTCGAGGTTGAGCGTGTCCGGGCGGATGTCGACGAAGACCGGGCGCGCCCCGCGGAGCACGACCGCGTTCGCCGTGGAGACGAAGGTGAACGACGGCATGATCACCTCGTCGCCCGGCCCGAGGTCGAGGAGGAGGGCGGCGAGCTCGAGCGCCGTGGTGCAGGAGGTGGTCAGCAGGACCCGGCGGGCGCCGAGCAGCTCCTCGAGCAGGCGGCGGCACTTCTCGGTGAACACGCCGTCGCCGGAGATCCGCCCCGAGTCCACCGACTCCTGGATGTAGCGGAGCTCGTTCCCGGCCAGGCCGGGACGGTTGAACGGGATGCGGTAGCTGGCCATGCGCTCTCGCCGGAGGATACTCCGAGGCCCCGGGCGGCGGGCCGGCGCGTCCGAGTGGCGTCCAAGGCCGGATGCGGGTTCGAGATCACTCCAGCCACACGCGCGAGCGAACTTGCGGACACGTCCCACTGCTGCGCATGCACACGGCCTCGCCAGGGCCGTAGCGGGCGCCAGCCGATGGCGGCAGCAAGGGTGGGCGCCAGCGAGAGGGCCGGCGGGTCGGGCGATCAGCGGACGGCGATGGTGGGCACGACCGACATGCCGGGGACGAGGGCGTGCTTCGTCGTCTCCCCCGGCTCGAAGACGAGCTTGACGGGCACCCGCTGGACCACCTTCACGAAGTTCCCCGACGCGTTCTCCGGAGGCAGCAGGGAGAAGACCGCGCCCGACCCCGCCTGGATCGAATCGACGCGCCCCTTGAAGACGACGCCGGGGTAGGTGTCGACCGTGATCGCGGCCGGCTGGCCCGGTCGCACGTCCGTGAGGTCCGTCTCCTTGAAGTTTCCGACGACCCAGACGTCGCTGAGATCCACCACCGCGAGGAGCAGCTGGCCGGGCTGGACCACCTGGCCGACCTCGACCGTCTTCTTGGTCACGCGCCCGCTCATCGGCGCGCGGACGGTCGTGTACGCGAGGTTCAGCTCGGCCTGGGCCAGGTTGGCCAGCGCCTGGTCCAGCCGGCCACGCGCGGCGTCGACCTGCGTCTGGCGCACCCCGACCTGCTGTCGCTGGCTCACGGCGCTGGCCAGGGTCGCCCGGGACTCGTCGACGCGCCGGGTGGCCTGGACCAGGGCCGAGGACTGGCTCTCCACGGCGGCCGCCGCCTGCTGCGCCTCGCCGTGCGCCTGTCCGAGCCGATCGCGGGCCCCGTCGAGCGCCGCCCGGGCGCTCTGGAACGCCGACTCGGCGTGGTCGAGGTCCTGGCGGGCGACGAGCTGCCCGCGGAACAGCTCGACGAGCCGATCGCGGTCGAGCCGCGCCCGCTCGAGGTCGGCGGCGGCGGCGCGGACGCCCGCGTCGGCGGCCGCGACGGCCGCCTGCTTCGCGCGGAGATCGCTCCGCCGCTGCTCGAGGTCGTGCCGCGACATCTCGGCGCCCTGCTCGACCGCGGCGAGCGCGGCCGCCGCCTGAGTGGCCGCGCTCCGCGTGGTGTCGTCGGTCAGCGGCACGTTGAGCGTGGCGTTCCGCAGGTCGGCGCGCGCGGCTTCCGCGGCCGCGCGCGCCTCCGCGAGGGCGACCTCGAAGTCCCGCGCGTCGAGGCTCACGAGGAGGTCGCCCGCCTGGACGTCCTGGTTGTCGTTGACGAGGACCTTGGCCACGTGGCCGGAGACGCGGGCGCTGACCGGCGCGATGCGGCCGGTGACGTACGCGTCGTCCGTCGAGACGTGGGCCTGCAGGTGGCGCCACCAGGCGTGGCCGTAGATCGCGCCGGCGACGACGGCGGCGCCGATCAGCGCGAGGAACGCGATCCGCTTCGGCGCCCACCGCAGGCGCCGGCGGCGGGGCAGGGCGTCGAGCTCGGGATCGACGCTCATCGCGAGGCGCCCGGCGGCAGGCCCGCGAGTGCAGGACCCCGTGGAGGAGGATGTCGAGGAGCGCGTCGCCCTCGGCCGTGAAGTCGATCCGCCGCTCGCGGAGCCCGCGCCGGATCACGGCGTGAATCAGGCCCGGCCAGCGTCACGGCGAGCCGTCGCGGCGGCCGCGGCGCGAGGGCGCCGGTCTCCACGCCCCGCTTGAACACCGCCGTCAGCACCGCGACGTAGCGCTCGTAGCGCGCGTCGATGCGGTCGCCGAAGCGCTGGCGGGTCCGGGTGTCGTAGCCGATCCAGCCCGAGAGATAGAGGCGAAGGATGTCGGCGTTCTCGCGCGCGAAGGTCGAGGTGGGTCTCCACGACGCGCCGCAGCTGGTCGCGCACGTCCCGCTCCCCGTCGACGGCCGCGCGCACGCGCGCGATCAGCTCGTCCATCCGCTCCTCGAGCAGGCCCCGGAGGATCGCCTCCTTGGACGGGAACAGCTGGTAGAGCGTGCCCACGGCCAGCTCGGAGGCCCGCGCGATCTCGACCATGGCCGTCTGCTGGTAGCCCTTGCGCGCGTAGAGGCGCCGCGGCGGCAGCCAGCACGTCGGCGCAGCGCCGCGCGCGCTCGCGCGCCTTGCGCCCGTTCGCCGGCGGCGCGGCGACCCGCCGCTTCCGGGCTCGTGGACTGATTTCACACTCACGTTCACGTATTGTAATGTGATTCACATGGAAGGGAAAGCGAGGGGCCGACCCGGCGCCGACGCCGCCGCCGGCCGCGGGCCCCGCGTCGAGTGGGTGCCGCGCTTCAACCCGTGGCTGATCGCCATCTCGGTGATGCTGGCCACGTTCATGGAAGTGCTCGACACGGCCGTGGCCAACGTCTCGCTTCCGCACATCGCCGGCAGCCTCTCCGCGACGCCCGAGGAGGCGACGTGGGTCCTCACGAGCTACCTCGTGTCGAACGCGATCGTGCTGCCGATGACGGCCTGGCTGGGCAGCCGGTTCGGGCGCAAGCGGTTCCTGGTCGCGTGCATCGTCGTGTTCACCGTGGCGTCGGCCCTGTGCGGCGCCGCGACGAGCCTGGGCATGCTGGTGGTGGCGCGGATCCTCCAGGGCGCGGGCGGCGGCGCGCTCCAGCCGATCGCCCAGGCCGTCCTCATGGAGAGCTTCCCGCCGGCGCGCCGCGGCACGGCGATGGCGGCCTTCGCGATGGGCGTGATCGTCGCGCCCATCCTCGGCCCGACCCTCGGCGGCTGGATCACGGACAACTACTCGTGGCGGTGGGTCTTCTACATCAACCTGCCCGTGGGCGCCGTCGCCATCCTGATGGTGCAGGCCTTCATCGAGGATCCGCCGTACATCCGGGCGGCGCGCCAGCGGCGCGTCGACTACCTCGGCTTCGGTTTCATGGTCGTGTTCCTCGGGACGCTCCAGCTGGTGCTCGACAAGGGCCAGGAGGTGGACTGGTTCGCCGCGCCGTGGGTGCGGTGGTGCGCGCTGATCTCGGTCGGCGGGGTTCGTGGCCTTCGTCGTCCGGGAGCTCTCGACCGACGCGCCGATCGTGAACCTGCGGGTGCTCGCGAACCGGAACTTCGCCATCGGGACCGCGCTCATCACGGTGCTCGGGCGTCGTGCTGTACGGCACGACCGCCCTGCTGCCGCTCTTCCTGCAGACCCTCCTGGGGTACCCGGCGCTCCAGAGCGGTCTCGCCGTGAGCCCTCGCGGTCTCGGGGCGCTGACCGCCAGCATTCTCGTCGGGCGGCTGATCGGGCGGATCGACAGCCGCCTCCTGATCGGGACCGGCTTCAGCCTGGCCGCCGGGTCGGCCCTGATCTACAGCCGCATGAACCTCGACATCGCCCAGCGGGACGTCGTCTGGACGAGCGTCATGAACGGCTTCGCCGGGCCCGCTGATCTTCGTTCCGCTGACCACGACGGCCATGGGGACCCTGGGGCGCGGAGCAGATGGGGCAGGGCACCGGGATCTTCAACCTGATGCGGAACATCGGCGCGAGCGTCGGGATCGCCGATCGTCACGACCCTCCTGACGCGCGGGCACCCAGGCCCACCAGGCCCGCCTGGTGACGCACCTCACGCCCTACGACCCGGCCTACCAGCGGTGGCTGGAGGACGCCCGGGCGCGTCTGACCCCGCAGGTGGGGTCCGCCGCCGCCGAGCCCGCCGCCCTCGGGCTCCTGTACCGGACGCTCGTCAAGCAGGCGACCTTGCTCTCCTTCCTCGATTGCTTCCGGATGCTGGCGGTGCTGGCCCTGGCGTGCCTGCCGCTGGTCCTCCTGTTCCGGCGCGTGCGCGCCCGCCCCACTCCCGCCGTCGTCGACTGAGCGCCGGGCCGACGGGTGGGCGTCACGGCGGCGCGTTCTCGAAGTGCACCACGAGGAAGCCGTGCGTCCATGTGGGCGGAGGCGGCTTGCGGCGGTCCTGGCGTCGACGCTCCCGAGCCGCCGGACGGGCTGCCGTTCGACGTTCGCCCTGACGCCGGTCCGAGACGACCGTGACGTTGTCGCGCGCGATCATGGTCAGCCGCTCGTAGAGGTCGCGCTCGCCCCGCCGTACGACCACCAGGCAGGGCGGAGCCGGGCGCGCCGGGCGATTCGGGTCCGCGACCGGGTAGCCTAGCCGCACCGCCAGGGCGCGAAGCCTCGCGATGGCCTCCGTCCCGCGCCCGTTCGTCCACTCGCCCCGGGCAGCGCACGCTCGCAGGGCCGCCGTCTCCTCAGGGGTCTCGGCCTCGAGCCAGGCCGAGACGTCCCGGGTACCTCCAGCCATCACCAGGCGCATGCGCACGTCTCCCACGGACAATGGCACTGCGCGACGGAGATCAACGCCCCGCGGTCACTCAGCGAATCGCGCCGCCTGCCGCGCCAGCACCGTCGGCGGTACCGCCAGGCCGAGCGTTTTGACTCTTGGAGCAGCTCGACCCGATCCCACGACGGTGATGGGGGGCTCCTCCGAGGTGGGCGGCGAGCTCGGCGTCATGCGAGTCCGTCCCTACGCGCCAGACCCTACCAGACGCCGTCCGCGACGCCCCGCCTCCGGCGCCAGCCGGGCTCGGGAGGGCTCTCGCGGCTGGTTCCGACGGCGACCGGCTTGCCAACCGAGGCCCTGGGGATCGGGGAGATCCCGTGTCGGATCGGCTACGATTCGGTTGCAGACGAGCGACGGGACCGCTTGCCTGCGCTCCGCGGCCCGCAATGCGCGTGCGACTGTTCCTGGGGAAATCCTTGCGCTAGAATGTGCACGGCTTGGTCGTCCTGCTCACGCCGTGTCACGCACAGCCGGAGGGAGGTCACGATGATCCGAAGCGGGTGGCCCACGATGCGGTCCGTCGTGCTGCGTTCTCGTCGTCGCCGCGGCGCTGGTGGGCCTGGGCGCCGCCGGCGCCGCCGCCAAGACGACGCTCACCGTCTACACGGCCATCGAGGCCGACGACCTGAAGAAGTACGCGGCGCGCTTCAACGAGGACCATCCGGACATCGAGATCAAGTGGGTGCGCGACTCCACCGGCGTCGTCACCGCCAAGCTCCTCGCCGAGAAGGCCAACCCGCAGGCCGACGTGATCTGGGGTCTGGCCGCCACGAGCCTCCTCGTGCTGAAGCCGGAGGGCATGCTCCTGCCGTACACGCCGAAGGGCGTCGGAGAAGCTCGACCCCATGTTCCGGGACAAGGAGAACCCGCCGGCGTGGGTCGGGATGGACGCCTGGGTCGCCGCGATCTGCTTCAACACGACGGAGGCCGCGAAGAAGGGCCTGCCGAAGCCGACCTCGTGGAAGGACCTGACCAAGCCGGTCTACAAGGGCCAGGTCGTGATGCCGAACCCGGCGTCCTCGGGCACCGGGTTCCTCGACGTGTCGAGCTGGCTCCAGCTGTTCGGCGAGGCCGAGGGCTGGAAGTACATGGACGCCCTTCACCAGAACATCGGGGTGTACACGCACTCCGGCTCGAAGCCGTGCACGATGGCGGGACAGGGCGAGTACCCGATCGGCGTCGCGTTCGAGTTCCGGGCGGCCCGCGTGAAGAAGCAGGGCGCGCCGATCGACATCGTCTTCCCGGAGGAGAAGTCGGGCTGGGACATGGAGGCGACGGCGATCGTCAAGGGGACCAAGAACCTCGAGGCCGCCAAGACGCTCGTGGACTGGTCGGTGAGCGAGAAGGCGATGAAGCTCTACAACGAGGGCTACGCCGTGACGGCGATTCCGTCGATCGCCCAGCCGGTCGAGCACCTGCCGGCCAGCATGCTCCAGCACATGGCCAAGAACGACCTCCAGTGGGCGGCGACCAACCGCGCCCGCATCCTGGCGGAGTGGGAGAAGCGGTACGGCGCGAAGTCCGAGCCGAAGAAGTAGCCGGGACGGGCGCCGCGGGTCCGTGATGGGGCCGGCCGCCGCCGGGCGGCCGGCTCCGCGTGGAGCTCGCGGGCCGCGAGCCCGCGGGGCCCGCTCGCGATGACCGTCGCGTCCGCGCCGCGCCCGTTCGGCGTTTCTGCGCATCCGCGACCTCACGAAGAGGTTCGGGGAGTTCACGGCCCTCGACCGCATCTCGCTCGACGTCCACGAGGGGGAGTTCGTCTGCTTCCTCGGCCCGTCGGGATGCGGCAAGACGACGCTCCTCCGGGCGATCGCGGGCCTGGACCCCCAGACGAGCGGGCACATCGAGCAGGCCGGCCGCGACGTCTCCGTGCTCCCGGCCGCGAAGCGGGATTTCGGGATCGTCTTCCAGTCCTACGCCCTGTTTCCCAACCTCACGACGGCGAAGAACGTCGCCTACGGGCTCGAGAACGCGCGCCTGAGCCGGGCCGAGATCCGGACCCGGGTGCGGGAGCTCCTCGAGATGGTCGGCCTGCCCGAGCAGGGCGACAAGTACCCGGCGCAGCTCTCGGGAGGGCAGCAGCAGCGCGTGGCCCTCGCGCGCGCCCTTGCGACCTCGCCGGGCTTGCTCCTCCTGGACGAGCCCCTCTCGGCTCTCGACGCGAAGGTCCGGGTCCACCTCCGCCACGAGATCCGGCAGCTCCAGCGCCGGGTGGGGGTGACGACGATCATGGTCACCCACGACCAGGAGGAGGCGCTCACGATCGCCGACCGGATCGTGGTGATGAATCGCGGGGCGATCGAGCAGGTCGGCAGCCCGGTCGAGGTCTACCGGCGGCCGGCCTCCGCGTTCGTCGCCGACTTCATCGGCGTCATGAACTTCATGCCGGCGGTCGTGGTCCGCCCCGGCACCGCCCGGTTCGCCGGGCTCGAGCTGGCGTGTGACCTCGAGGGACTGCCGGCGGGCGCCGGCCTGACCCTGGCCATTCGCCCCGAAGACATCCGTGTCCAGAGCGTCACGGGCAGCGAGGAGAACGCGGTCACGGTGCAGATCAAGGCGATGGAGTTCCTGGGCTCGTTCTTCCGCGTCGACCTGGCCGGCGACGCCATGGATGGCGTGACGCTTCGGGCGGACCTCGCAGTCGACCTCGTTCGCCGCCTGGACCTCGCCGAGGGACAAGCCCTGCCCGTCGTGCTTCCCCGACGACGGCTTCGCGTCTACCCGGGCTCCGCGGCTCATCGCCTGATCGCCGAGACCAGGCGATAATGGCCCCTGAGGATCGCCATGAAGCGGCTCTTTACGGGGGCCACCCCTCTCCCGCTAGCATGGCCTGGATGGTCCCGGCCAGCCCGCGCCCAGCCGGGGGCGCCAGGAGAGGGAGCTCGACGTGACGACGACGGTGATCCGCACGGTGTGCGCCCACGACTGCCCCGACATGTGCTCGATCCTGGCTCATGTCGAGGATGGACGGCTGGTCCGTGTGGAGGGGGATCCCGACCAGCCGTTCACCGCCGGGTTCGTCTGCGCGAAGGTCCGACGCGAGCCCGAGCTGGTGCACTCGCCGGATCGGGTGCGCACGCCGCTCCGCCGGACGGGGCCGAAGGGCGCCGGGGAGTTCCGGCCGGTGAGCTGGGACGAGGCCCTTGACGAGCTGGTGGAGCGCTGGCAGGCCATCCGCCGGGAGGACGGGCCGCTCGGGATCCTCGGCTACTGCTACAGCGCTCACCAGGGTCAGTTCAATCGCTGGGTTCCGATGGCCCTGTTCCACGTCCTCGGCACCACCCGTCTCCAGGCGGGGACGATCTGCGACACGTGCGCCGACGTCGCCTGGGAGATGACGTGCGGGCCGGTCGGAGGGGCGGACCCGGAGACGATGGTCCAGTCGGACCTGATCGTCTCCTGGAGCGCCGACCTGGTCACGACGGCGGTCCACGCGTGGGCCAAGACAGAGGAGGCTCGGGCGCGGGGAGCCCAGCTCGTGGTCATCGATCCCCGGCGGAGCCGCACGGCGGCCCAGTCCGACTGGCACGTCGCTCCACGGATCGGCACCGATGCCGCGCTCGCGCTCGGCCTCATGCACGTGCTCGTCCGGGACGGGCTGGCGGATCGAGACTATCTCGCGCGCCAGACGGTCGGGTTCGATCGGCTCGAGCGGGACGTCCTGCCCCGGTTCGGCCCGGAGCGGGTCGCTTCCATCACCGGGCTGCCGCGCGCCGACATCGAGCGCCTCGCCCATCTCTACGGCCGCGCGCGGGCGCCGTACATCCGGATCGGGTTCGGCATGTCTCGGAGCAGCCAGGGCGGCCAGGGCATGCGGGCGGTCGCCTGCCTGCCCGCCGTCGTCGGCGCCTACGCGAAGCCGGGCGGCGGCGCCCTGCTGGCGACCGTCGGCGGATTCGGCTTCTCCTTCGAGGCGGTGCGCCGGCCGTCGGGGCCGGCCGCGACGCGGCTGGTCAACCACTCGCGGCTGGGGCAGGCGCTCCTCGAGATGCGCGACCCGCCGATACGGGCCCTCTTCGTCTCGGCCAACAACCCGGCCGTCACGTGCCCGGACGCCGCGACCGTCCGCCGGGGGCTCATGCGCGAGGATCTCTTCACGGTCGTTCACGACCCGTTCCTCACCGACACCGCTCGCTATGCCGATCTGGTGCTGCCGGCGACGACGTACCTCGAGACCGAGGACCTCTTCCGGGCGTACGGGGCCTACTACGTGCAGTTCGCCCCGCAGGCGGTGCCGGCTCAGGGCGAGGCGTGGTCCAACGTGAGGCTCGCTCAGGAGCTGGCCCGACGGCTCGGGGTCGGCGACGCGGTCTTCTCGATGACCACGCCGGAGCTGGTCCGCGCCGCCTTCGTCGGCGCGACTGGGCCCGCCGCGAGCCTCGATCCCGACGCGCTCCGGACCGCCGGCCCGGTCAAGATCGACCCCTATCCGGACGGTCAGCGATTCCGGACGCCGTCGGGGAAGCTCGAGTTCTACTCGGAGACCCTCGCGGCCGAGGGGCTGCCGCCCATGCCGGACTGGCACGAGGATGCCGAGGAGACGAGGCTGGGGCGCCGGTGGCCGCTTCGCCTGCTCACGGCGCCCGGGATACTTTCAGAGCCACACGGCCTTCTCGGGCAACCGCGCCCTCCGGCGTCGCGAAGGCGCGCCGGTCGTGATCCTCCACCCCGACGAGGCGGGACGACGCGGGCTCCAGCCGGACGACGGGGTCGAGCTCTTCAACGATCTCGGCACGTGTCGGGCATGCGTCTGCGCGTCTCCGACGAGATCGCGCCGGGAGTCGTGCTGGTTCCCGGGCAGCGCCCGGCGGGCGAGGCCGCTGTCGGGGACGATCAACCTCCTCTGCAGGGACCGACTGAGCGACCTCGGCGAGGGCGCGACCTACCAGAGCACCTTCCTGGACGTGCGGCGCGCCGACCGGGCCTGACGAGCCCCGTCCGCGGCGCGAGGGAGCGGGTCGCCTGCGACCTGGCAGCGCGGCGAGCGGAAGGACGTTCGTGCGCGCCGCCGGGATTGTCCTTCCCGCCGCGCCCCACGGCGTTCGTCGTGACGATCGGCCTCCGGCCACGGCGCTCGGTCGGACACCGCGGGGCGGGCCGCTTCCGGCCCCTCGTCGTGGCGGTCGAAGCGCGCCCGGCACGACGCGACGTCCCGAGGCGGAGCCTCGAATGCGGCGCCAGGTGTGACCGAGGGGAGTTGAGCGAGGCGGCGCTTCTGGTAGACCGGAGCCTGCGCACGCGCGCGGGGAGGGTTCATGCGCTGGAAGCGGACGCTGACCGTGGTCGGGGTGCACGCGGAGGGGGAGTACGCCAAGGTCGTGACGGGCGGCGTCGTGGACGTCCCCGGCCGGACCATGTTCGACAAGATGCAGTGGCTCGCGCATCGCCACGACGGGCTGCGGAAGTTCCTCCTCTACGAGCCGCGCGGCGCGGCCGTGCACAGCGCGAACCTCGTCCTGCCCTCCCGCAACCCGAAGGCGGCCCTCGGCTACGTCATCATGGAGTCGACCGAGTATCCGCCGATGTCGGGCTCCAACACGATCTGCACGGTGACCGCGATCCTGGAGACCGGCATCCTCCCGATGCGGGAGCCGGAGACGCGGCTCACCCTCGAAGCCCCGGCCGGGCTCATCGAGGTGAGCTGCCGGTGCGAGGGCGGCCGGGTCCTCCAGGTGAAGTTCCGCAACGTCCCGGCCTTCGTCCAGCACCTCGACGCGCCCGTCGAGGTCGACGGCATCGGCACCGTCACGATGGACGTGGCGTACGGCGGCATGCACTACGCCCTCGTCGACGCCGCGCGGCTCGGGTTCGCGGATCACGCCGGACGAGGCGCGTGACATCTGCGGCCTGGGCGAGAAGATCCGGGAGGCCGCGCGCGAGCAGCTCCGGGTCGTGCACCCCGAGAATCCGCGGATCCGGGACGTGACGATCACCGAGTTCATGGGACCCCTCCGCCGCAAGGGCCGCGGCCTGACGGCGCGGAACACGGTCGTCGTCTCGCCGGGCCGGCTGGACCGCTCGCCCTGCGGGACGGGAACGTCCGCCCGGCTGGCCGTGATGCACGCCCGGCGGCAGATCCGCAAGGGGCAGCCGTTCGATCACGAGTCCGTCATCGGCAGTCACTTCCTGGCCGAGATCGTCGGCACGACCCGGGTCGGACGGAAGCCGGCCGTGGTGACGACCGTCGCGGGCCGGGGATGGGTCACCGACATCGGGCAGTACGGCTGCGACCCCGAGGATCCGTTCCCGGAGGGGTACACGCTCTCGGACACCTGGCTCCGGGCGATCTGACGGCGTCGGGTCACGCCGCGCGCCGCGCCGGCGGCGCGGGCGGATCCCGTCAACTCACCGCGGCGCCGTAGGCTCCCAGGCGCGCGGCGTAGCGCTCGGCGGACGCCAGACCGAACGCGGTGGGCGGCAGGGCCGGCGGGCGGTCGTGCACCTCGCCGAGCCCGAGGCGGCGCGCCGTCAGCCGCTTGCCGTAGCAGAGGAAGTTCTCGACCGACTGCATCAGGAAGACGATGAGCGGCAGGATGCCGCGGTAGAGCCGCTCCGCCTCCGCCTCGTCCGCCGGCTGCCCGCTCTGCATCAGCTCGAAGATCCGGACCTGGACGTCGAAGCACTCGGGGGCGGGGATCAGCCCGACGCAGCCCGCGCGGAGATTGTCCGGCAGCTCGAGGCCGCCGCGTCCGTTCAGGACACGGAAGGCGCCCTGCGTCTCCTCGATCAGGCGGCGGATCACCACGGCCGGGCCCTCGCCCTTCAGCAGGCAGACGTTCGGGTGCTGCCGGGACAGCTCGCGGAGCCCGGCGTTCGAGAGGCTCACGCCGAGATAGCCGGGCGCGTTCTGGACCGCGACGGGCAGCGACACCCGGTCGGCCACCGCGCCGAGGAATCGCACGTACTCGATCTCCGGAAGCCCGGCCACCGGGGGCGGCTGGAGGATCACCCAGCCCGCTCCCAGCCGCTCCGCCGCGCGCGCCATCTCGGCCTGGCCGTGGACGCTCGGCTCGGCCACCGTGACCGCGAGGGGCTTCCGCCCGCCCGAGGTCCTCCGCGACCCACTCGAGGAGCTCTCGCCGCTCGCGGACGTCGAGCTTGCCCACCTCGGTGGCCAGGCCCATCACCGCGACGCCGTGAGCGCGCCCGGCCACGCAGGCGTCGAGCTGCCGCCGCATGACCGAGCGGTCGATCCGTCCCGCGGCGTCGAAGAAGGCGTAGAGAATGGGCCAGATTCCGGCGATCGTCGACGGATCCATTGGATCGAGCGCCTCCCGTGGACGTCAGTGAGGCCGGGCAGCCCGGTCACGCGTGACGGGTCCCAGCACGATGAGGAGCGCGCCGATCGCCGTGGCGATCGTGATCCCCCCGCGAGGCCCCGACGAGACGCATGCTGCGGGCACGAATTGTAGCACCGGCCCGGTGGCGGCGCCCGTCCCGAAGAGGCGAACCCATTGCGGTGCCCGCCGCGCCTCGGGTATGTGCGGCGGCCATGGCGAGGCTCGCCACCGCCGCGCCGAGTCGCACCGCCTGGCACGAGGCTCCGACGGGACGCATGCGCGGGCCGGAATTGTAGCACCGCACCGGCGGCGGCGTCCGTGCCGATGGCGGGCCCATTGCAGCGCCCACCGCGCCTCGGGTATGGTGGCGCCATGTCGGGAGCCCCACGGGGAGCCGTGCCGTGGCTCAGGTGAGCGCGGCGACGGCCGTCGGCCCCGCCGCCACCGGGGTGCCCGCCGCCGTCGTCAAGCAACGAGCATCGCGCGACGACTGGCTCATGCGCGGGCTTCTTGCGCTGATCGGCCTCTACCTCGTCGTGACCCTGGCGTTGCCGCTCGGCATCATGCTCGCCAAGAGCGTCGAGGATTCGAAGGGGGCCTTCGTCGGCCTCGCGAACTACGCGCGCTACTTCGAGACCCCCGCGCTCGCCCAGTCGATCAGCAACAGCCTCTTCGTCGCGCTCCTGAGCACCGCCATCACGGTGCCGCTCGCCTTCCTGTACGCGTACGCGCTGACGCGGAGCTGTCTGCCCTGGAAGCCCCTGTTCAAGACGGTGGCCCTGGTCCCCATCCTCGTCCCGTCGCTCCTGCCCGGGCTGGCGCTGGTCTACCTCTTCGGCAACCAGGGCCTGGTCAAGGGTCTCTTGCTGGGCTACTCGATCTACGGCCCCATCGGGATCGTGATGTCGGAGGTCTTCTTCACCTTTCCGCACGCGCTCCTGATCATCGTCACGGCGCTGTCGCTGGCGGACGCCCGGCTGTACGAGGCCGCCGTCGCCCTGCGGGCGACCCGGCGCCGCATCTTCTTCACGGTCACCCTGCCGGGCGCGCGCTACGGCCTGATCAGCGCCACGTTCGTGGTCTTCGTGATGGTCATCACGGATTTCGGGGCGCCCAAGGTCATCGGTGGGCAGTACAACGTCCTCGCGACGGACGTCTACAAGCAGGTGATCGGCCAGCAGAACTTCGAGATGGGTGCCGTGGTGAGCGTGCTGCTCCTGTTGCCCGCGGGCTTCGCCTTCCTCGTCGACCGGCTCGTCCAGCGGCGGCAGGTCGCCCTCCTGACCGTTCGGGCCGTGCCCTACGTCCCGAAGCCGAACCCGGCGTTCGACGGCGCCATGCTGGCCTGCTGCGCGGTCATCGGCCTCTTCCTGGTGGGACTCATCGCGATCTCGCAGTTCGGCGCCCTCGTGAAGTTCTGGCCCTACAACCTGACGCTGACGCTCGCTCAACTACGACTTCGACCGGAAGGGCGGCGGGGGCTGGCAGTCCTACTACAACTCCATCCGCCTCGGGCTCTTCACCGCCGTGGCGGGAATCGTGGTCGTGTTCGTGGGCGCCTACGTCGTGGAGAAGGGCCGGGGGTTCAGGTGGGGCCGGACGGGCTTCCAGTTTCTCGCCATGCTGCCCATGGCCGTGCCGGGCATGGTGCTGGGCCTCGCCTACATCTTCTTCTTCAATGACCCCCGGAACCCGCTCAATGGCCTTTACCGGACGATGGCCATCCTCGTCATCAATACCGTCGTCCACTTCTACACGGTGGCGCACCTCACGGCGCTGACCGCGCTCAAGCAGATGGACCCCGAGTTCGAGACCGTGGCGATGTCGCTGCGGCAGCCCGTGTATCGCACGTTCTGGAAGGTCACCGTGCCGGTCTGCCTGCCCGCCATCCTGGACACGGGCATGTACCTGTTCGTGAACGCCATGGCGACCGTGTCCGGAGTGGTGTTCCTCTACGGGCCCAGCACGGAGCTGGCGTCGGTTTCGGTCCTGAACATGGACGACACCGGGGACATCGCGGCGGCGGCGGCGATGGCGATGATGATCTTCTACACGAACGTGGGCGCCCGCGCGATACACGCGGTGCTCGCACGGTGGCTGGAGCGACGGACCCAGGCGTGGCGGCGACGGTGAGCAGTGGGTCCCGCGGGGATGTCCGCGGGACGGGGCGCGACCTCGACGAGAAGGAGGAGGGGAACATGATCACGCGGCGGGCGTTGCTGGTCCTGGCGATGGGGCTCGTGGCGGGTGTTCCGGACGGAGCGCGGGCAGCGGACTACCCGGCTCGTCCCATCGAGATCGTGGTGCCGTACGCCCCGGGGGGCGGCACGGACATCATGGTGCGGCAGATCGTGAAGATGCTCGAGGAGCAGAAGCTCGTGCCGGTCCCCGTGACGGTCGCCAACCGGGTCGGGGGCAGCGGGATCGTCGGCAAGTCGTACGCCATCAACCGTCCCGCCGACGGCTACACGCTGGTTGCAGTGGACGCGGGCAACTGGCAGCAGGAGCTCCAGGGCAACGCGACCTGGAACTACCGGAAGGACTTCACCTACATCGCGCGCATGGTCACCGACGTGAACCTCCTCATCGTCCGGAAGGAGTCACCCATCAACAGCGTCCCGGAGTTCCTCGCGGCGGCGCGGGCGAAGGGCAAGGGTGGGCTCTCGGTGGCGGGAACCAACGTCGGCCAGGTCGATCACATCGCCAACATCAACCTGAGCAAGGCCTCGAAGGTGGACCTGACCTACGTGCCCTTCAAGAGCGGCGGCGAGGTCATGACCAACCTCCTGGGCGGCCACGTCGACGCGGCGTGGGCCAACCCGAACGAGTGTATCGGGCAGCTGGAGGCCGGGCAGGTCCGAGCCCTCGCCGTGGCCGACGAAGAGCGGCTCAAGGGTTTGCCGAAGATCCAGACGATGAAAGAGCTCGGCGTGGCGATGGTGAGCAACCAGTGGCGCGCCGTGGGCGGGCCGGGCAACCTGCCCAAGCCGGTGGTCGACTACTGGGTCAACGTGCTCGACCGGGTGCGGAAGACGCGATGCGTGGCGGAAGGACTTCCTCGAGAAGAGCGTGCTCGAGGACGGCTGGCTCATCGGCGACGCCTTCCTCCAGTCGGTCGACCGGGAGCAGGAGGTCGACAAGGCCGTCTTCGCCGAGCTCGGGATGCTGAAGAAGAAGTGACCTGCCCCCCCGTCTCGGCGCACGGACGACGAAGCGGGTCCCACGAGGGGGCCCCGTGAGCTGGGACGGAAGCCGCGTCATGGGGGCGGCAGCGGCGGCCCTCGGGGTCGTCACTGTCGCCCTCACCTGGGGCCTTGCCGAGGGCACCGCCACGGGCGGCCCCGGCACCGGTTTCCTGCCCGCGCTCCTCGGCGGGCTCATGATCCTTCTGGGTGGCATGATCGCCTTCGGCTCCGCCCGGGTCCGGCCCGCCGGTACCGCGCCCGCGGGCGAGGCCGATGCCGGGGGCCACGGTCGCGCCCTGGCGACGGTGGCGATGATGGGCGCCTACACGCTCCTCTTCGAGCGGCTCGGCTTCCTGCTGGCCACGACCGCGCTCCTGGCGGTGCTGGTGCGGATGTACGGGGAGCGGCGCTGGACCGTCGTCCTGGGCGTCGCGGTGTGCGCCACCGGCGCGGCGTACGGGCTCTTCGCCGGCTGGCTCAAGGTGCCCCTGCCTCCCGGTCTCCTCACGCCCTGAGGAGCGCATGACCGATCTCCTGCAGCACCTCGGCATGGGGTTCGCCGTCGCGCTCACCCCCGTGAACCTCCTCTATTGCCTGATCGGTGTCGTCGTCGGCACGGCGATCGGCGTGCTGCCCGGTATCGGTCCCGTCACCACCGTCGCCATGCTGGTGCCGTTGACCTTTGGCATGAGCCCGACCGCGGCGCTGATCATGCTGGCCGGCATCTACTACGGGTCCCAGTACGGCGGATCGACCACGGCGATCCTCATCAACACGCCGGGCGAGACCTCGTCGATCATGACGTGCCTCGACGGCTACCAGATGGCCCGGCAGGGGCGAGCGGGGCCCGCGCTCGGGATGGCGGCCATCGGCTCCTTCGTGGCCGGGACGGCGAGCATCGTGCTGCTCATGCTGCTGGCGCGCCCGCTGATCCGCGTCGCGCTCGAGTTCGGCCCGGCCGAGTACTTCGCGATCATGGTTCTCGCGCTCCTGACGCTCGGCGGCCTCACGGGGGAGTCGGTTGCCAAGGGACTGCTCATGGGCGTGTTCGGGCTCCTCCTGGGGACGATCGGCGGCGACCCCCTGACCGGCACCGCCCGGTTCACCTTCGGGGCGCCGAGCCTGCTCGACGGTCTCGAGTTCCTGCCCGTGACGATGGGGCTGTTCGCGGTGGCCGAGGTGCTGTCGGGCGCGTCGCGTCCCCTGACGCAGAGTCTCGCCGCGCCTCCGATCCGCGGGCTCTTCCCCAGCCGGGCCGACTGGTACGCGTGCCGCTGGACCTTGCCCCGGGCGACGCTCCTCGGGTTCGTGGTGGGCGTCCTGCCCGGCGCCGGGGCCACCCTGGCGTCGATCCTCGCCTACCTGGCGGAGAAGCGGGCCTCGCGGTACCCCGAGCGCTTCGGCACCGGTGTCATCGAGGGCGTGTGTGCGCCGGAGACGGCGAACAACGCCGCGAGCGGCGGGGCGATGGTGCCCCTCTTGACGCTGGGGGTGCCGGGCTCCGGGACCACCGCCGTCATGCTCGGCGCCCTCATGCTCTGGGGGCTCCGACCGGGCCCGCTCCTGTTCGAGAAGAATCCGGAGCTCGTGTGGGGCCTCATCGCGAGCATGTACATCGGCAACGTCGTGCTGCTCATCCTGAACCTGCCGCTCGTGGGACTCTGGGTGCAGCTTCTCCGCGTCCCGCCGCGCATCCTCCTGCCCCTCATCCTCCTCTTCTGCATGACGGGCACCTACGCGGTCGGCGGCAATCTCTTCGACCTCTGGGTGATGGTGATCTTCGGCGTCCTCGGCCTCCTGCTCCAGCGGTACGGGTACCCGGTCGCCCCGATCGTGCTGGGACTCATCCTCGGGCCGATGCTCGAGACGCACTTCCGCCGTGCGCTGATCATCTCCCGCGGCGACTACGGCATCTTCCTCCGGCGCCCGATCGCGGCCGGCCTGCTCACGGTCGCGGCCGTGTACCTGCTGCTGCCGCTCCTGTCCCGGGCCTGGCGCCGCTGGCGCGTCGTGGCCTCCGCCGAGGGGTAGGGAGGCCGTCCTTCTCGCGTCACGCGGCCAGCTGGGGCGGCCGGAGATCCGGTCAGCGGACGCGGATCTCGAAGAGGAGAGGCCAGAGCTTGCCGGTGACGAACACGCGCCGGGTGGCCGGGTCGTAGGCGATGCCGTTGAGCACCGCCCCGGCCTCGGATCGCCGATCGGCTGGCAGGAGCCCGGACATGTCGAGAAAGGACGAGACTCGACCCGACGTCGGATCGATCCGGACGATGAAGTCGGTCTGCCACACGTTCGCCCACACCTCGCCATCGATGAACTCGAGCTCGTTCAGCTGGTGCACGGGACGGCCGTTCCAGGTGACGGCGAGTCTCCGGGTCGAGACGAAGCGCTGGGGGTCGAGGTAGGTGAGGACGTCACTTCCATCGCTCAGGATGAGACTCTTGCCGTCATGGGTCAGCCCCCAGCCTTCGCCCTCGTAGCGAAACTCGTGGAGCAGTTGAAGGGTCGCCAGGTCGTAGACGAACCCCCGACCGGATCGCCAGCGTGAGCTGCACCAGCCGGTTGCCGACCCGGGCGAGACCTTCGCCGAACACGTCCGGCGGAAGCGCCACCTTCCGCAGCACTCGACCACTCGGCCACTCGACCCGGCGGAGCGTCGACCGGCCGAGGCGCCCCGTGCTCTCGAAGAACCCGCCGTCGTGCCACACGAGCCCCTGGATGAACGCGTCGGGATCATGGGGGGAGCTGCGGACGACCTCCCACCGCACCTGTCGGGCGGGGGGAATCACCGCGCTCGCAGGACCCGGGGCGCGGGATCTCCGGGCTGGGCGGTCGCCCAGACCAGCAGCCAGGGCTCCCCACGACCACGCGCCTGGCATCATCGCCTCGATCGTCGACAGTCGCGTGCTCTCCCGCTCGACCGACATGGAGAGGCGAATCGCTCTCCAGTGGCGCTTGCCGTGGCTCTCCAGCGCACGGATGCAGGAATGCCGCCAGGCGGCGTGCCTTCGGCGAACTCCCGCGTGGCGTCGCGGCCAAGGCCCAGCGTATCCCGGGCGCTGTGCCGCAGGCGAGATGCCGATCGCCGTCCCGGCGATCGGCATCTCCCGCATTCGAGCCGATGTCGCCGCCGCGCCACCGTTTCCGCGGTCTTTCGCGTTGACGCCGCCTGAGCCGGCACGGGAAGAATGGAGCGGTCGTCCGCGCGGCCGTGGACGCAGGGAGGCGCGTGAAGGACCAGGCGCGGGTCGTCATCATCGGCGGCGGCATCGCCGGCTGCAGCATCGCCTACCATCTGGCGCGCAAGGGGTGGACCGACGTGCTGCTCCTCGACAAGGGTGAGCTCACGAGCGGGTCGACGTGGCACGCCGCGGGGATGGTGACGCACTTCCACACCTCCCCGACGATCATGCGCATGCGGCAGTACTCGATCCGCCTCTACCGGAGCCTCCAGACGGAGCCGGGCTCACCCGAGCACTGGCACGAGGTCGGGAGCCTGCGGGTCGCCTCGAGCCGGGACCAGTGGCTCTTCCTGCGGCGGCAGGTCGGGACGGCGCGCGCTCTCGGCCTCGACGTGGACACGATCTCGCCCGCCGAGGCGCTCCGGCTGTTCCCGCTCATGTCCCCCGACGACCTCCACGGGGCCATGTACCTGCCGGGGGACGGGTGGATCGACCCGAGCGGGGCGACGACGGAGCTCGCGCGGCGCGCCCGGGCGCTCGGGGTGGCGGTCGAGACCGGAGTCCGCGTGACGGGCATCGAGCGCTCGCGAGACGGCGCCGTCGCGGCCGTCGTCACCGACCGCGGCCGGGTGCGCGCGGAGATCGTGATCAACGCGGCCGGGATGTGGGGCCGCCAGGTGGCCGCGATGGCGGGCGTGAGCCTGCCGATCACGCCGCTCGTCCACCAGCACCTGGCCACCAAGCCGATCCCCGGGCACGAGCTGCCGCGCGCGACCCCCTGCCTCCGCGATCCGGAGAACCTCGTCTACCTCCGCGAGGAGGTCGGCGGATTCCTGATCGGCGGCTTCGAGCGCGAGCCGGTGGCCTGGTCGGTGGACGGCGTGCCGTGGGACTTCACCCAAAAGCTCCTCCCGTCGGACTGGGAGCTCTTCGGCGAGATCATGGAGGGCGCGATCCGGCGCGTCCCCATCCTGGGCCGGGCGGAGATGGCCCATCTCACCAACGGGCCGGAGGGCATCACCCCGGACAGCCGGCCCCTGCTGGGACCGGTGCCCGGCGTGCCGGGTTTCTGGGCCGCGGCCGGGCTCTCCCACACGGGCTTCGGCGCGGGCGCCGCGATCGGCGACATCATCGCGGAGTGGCTCGTGGAGGGAGAGCCCCCCTACGACGTCAGCGAGATGAACGTGCGGCGCTTCGGTCCGGTGTACGAGGACCGCGCATACGCGGCCGAGCGGGCGCGCGAGTCCTACCGCTACTACTACATGCTCCGCTATCCCCACGACGAGAACGAGTCGGTGCGGCAGCGGCGCCTCTCGCCGCTCGACGGACGGTGTCTGGCGCTCGGGGGCGTGTTCGGCGAGAAGAACGGCTGGGAGCGCGTCCTCTACTTCGAGCCGGGCCGGCCCGGGCGGCGCGCCGGGGCGGACCAGCGCGCGTGGGGATGGGGGCGCCCTGCCTTCTTCGACCGGGTGGGCGAGGAGCACCGCGCCGTGCGGGAGCGCGCCGGCCTCCTCGACATGACCTCGTTCGGGAAGCTCGACGTCCGGGGGCCGGGCGCGCTGGCGCTCCTCCAGCGCCTCACGGACAACGACGTCGGGAAGCCGCCCGGCAGCGTCGTCTACACGCAGTTTCTCAACTCGCGTGGCGGAATCGAGGCGGACGTCACCGTCATCCGGCTGGCCGACGAGCGCTTCCGCGTGGTGACGGGATCGGGCTTCGTCCCGGGCGACCTCGGCTGGATCCGCATGCATCTCCCGCGTGACGGCTCCGTCGAGGTCCGCGAGGTGACCGACGAGCTGGCGGTGATCGGCCTGTGGGGCCCGGCCGCCCGGCGCGTCCTCGCGGGCGCGAGTCGAGACGACGTGTCGAACGCCGCGTTCCCGTACCTCGCGGCGCGCGCGATCCGCATCGGCCCGGCCGACGTCTGGGCCCAGCGGGTGACCTACGTGGGGGAGCTCGGCTGGGAGCTCTACGTGCCGGTCGGGGGCGCGGGCGGCGTGTGGGACGCGCTCCTCGCGGCCGGCCGGCCCGAGGGCATCGCGCCGGTGGGCTACAAGGCTCTCGACTCGCTCCGGCTCGAGAAGGGGTACCGCTACTGGAGCGCCGACATCACGCCGTCGGACAACCCCTACGAGGCCGGCCTCGGCTTCTGCGTCCGCCTGGGGAAGGGCGATTTCATCGGGCGCGAGGCGCTGCTCGGGGCCAAGGCCGCGGGCCTCACGCGCCGGCTCGCCACGGTGACGATCGACCCCGCGTCGACGATCTACGGCGGCGAGGCGGTGTGGAAGGACGGCCGGGTGCTGGGGCGGCTCCGGAGCGGCGGCTACGGCTACACGGTGGGCCGCAACATCGGTCTCGTGTACTTGCCGGTCGACCTCGCCGGGGCTGTGGGCACGCCGCTCGAGGTCGAGGTCTTCGGAGAGCGGGTACCCGCCGAGGTCGCCCCCGACGTGCTGTACGATCCGCAGGGCGCCCGGATCCGCGCCTGAGGCGGGAGGCGGCCGGCCCGGTCAGGCAGGCGCCGCGACGGACCTCCCGCCCGGACGCGGGCGAGCAGGATGAGTCCGATCACGAACATGAGGCCGACCGCGAGGATGGCCGCGCGCTGGTTGCCGCCCGTCAAGCGCGACACCGTCCCGAAGATGACGGGGCCCATCACGGCGGCCGTCTTCCCGCAGAGCGAGTAGAAACCGAACAGCTCGGCCTCCTGGCCCCGGGGGATCAGGCTCGCCATGAAGGCGCGCGCGGCGGCCTGGACGGCACCGAGTCCCGTCCCGGCCAGGATGGCCACGGCGTAGAATTGCCCCTTCGTCGTCACGAAGTACGCGGCCAGCACGACGACGCACCACTGGACGAGCGTGACCATCACGACGAAGCGCGGGCCCCAGGTGTCGATCGGCCTCGCCCAGAGCCAGGCCCCCGCGAGCGCTGACAGCTGGACGACGAAGTACAGCCCGATGACCTCGGCCGTCGAGAAGCCGAGCGTGTGCCCGGCGAACACCGAGGAGAAGTAGACGACCGTGTTGATGCCGTCCTCGAAGAATAGGTAGGCGAGGAGGAAGCCCCGGAGATCCGGGAGGGTCCGGAGTTGGCGAAGGGTTGCCTGGGTCTTGGTGAAGCCGATGCGGATCGCCTGCGCAAGGGTCAGGGTTCCGGGGCGGTCGGCCGGTAGGTAGAGCATGGCCGGGAACGCGAACACACCGAAAAGCACCGCCGCGGTGAGGAACGCACCGCCGTACCGTCCGCTCAGCGCGAAGGGCAGGGCGGCGACGAGCGCCAGGGCCGAGCCCGCGTAGCCCGTGGCGAACCCGTACGCGGAGAGCCGACCCCGCCGCGTCTCGTCGGCGAGATCGGGAAGGTAGGCGTTGTAATAGACGATGGCGGCCTCGAAACCCACCGTCCCCCCGACGGCGAGGACCAGCCCCCAGAGGACTTCGCCCTTGTCGACGGTGGCCATGAGCGCGGTCGCCCCGACGGAGAGGTAGGTGAGCACCCCGAGGAAGCGCTTGCGGAGCCCCGCGTGATCGGCGATCGCGCCGAGTGGCGGCGAGGCGGCCGCGACGATCACCATCGAGATGGTCACGGCGAGGCCCCACCAGAAGTCACCCTCGCCGTGCTCATTGCCCACGACCGAGAGCGCGTAGTAGTTGGCGTACACGGTGGCCGGGATGACGGCCACGTAGGCCGAGTTGGCGAAGTCGTAGAGCAGCCACGCGACGACGGCTCGGCGGGGCGCGGGCGTCACGGCTGGTAGGATACGGGCGCGGGTGGGGGATACTCAAACAATGCCTGATGCGTCGCCGGTCGAGATCCGCCGGATCGAGGATCGCGAGATCGACGTCGCGTGGTCCGACGGCCACCGGAGCGTCTTTCCGAACAAGATGCTCCGCGAGCGGTGCCCGTGCGCCGGCTGCGTGCACGAGCTGACCGGCCAGCGCCTGCTCGACCCGCGCTCGGTTCGCGCGGACATCCGCGCCGAGGAGGTCACGCTGGTGGGCCGGTACGCGATCCGCGTCCGCTGGAGCGACGGCCACGCGACCGGGATCTACACGTTCCAGAAGCTCCGGGAGTGGTGTCCCTGCGAGATCTGCCGCGGCGCGGCGCCCGGCTAGCGCCGGGGCCAGGCCACCCTAGCGATCGCCGTGGCGCCGTCCACGTCGGGCGGCCCGCTCGGAGGTCGAGGCCAGCCGTCGCGGGGCGGGCTCGGTCAGCTCCCGGAGCGAGGGGTCCAGCTCCCGGGCGAGGTCGAGGAGGGCGTAGGTGTGGCACGCGCGCCCGGGCGTCCGGTAGCCGCACATGCACATGAGGTAGACGTCCCCGGTGCGGGCCTCGGCAATGAGCCGGCGCAGGGACGGCGAGCGCGTCCGGCCGGCCGCGGATCTCTCGCAGGAAGCGCTCGCGATAGCCGAGCGTCCGGTGCGCCTCGGCGTGGGCCGCGTCGGCGGTCGCGCCGGCGCGCATCAGCGCGCGCTTCCGGGCCTGGAACTCCGCCAGGAGCTCATCGGAAGGCGCCAGGGCCTTCACGCCGGCCGTGCCCGCGCGCATCACGCTGACGCGCCGGGCGCCGGCGGGCAATGGCGCGAAGCGAGTCGTGCGGCCCAGTCCCACGGCCCGAGTGTGCCACACGGGCGGAGCTCGCGTGACGTTGTTGACACCGCCGCGCCGCCGCCCTACCGTGCTGGAGATCGTGATCGCCCGCGGGGAGCGCCCTCACGTCGCGAGTGTCGAGCAGGCCGTGAGGTCCGGCGACGGGCCGAGCGGCGTGACCGAGGTCCCGGGTGATTCACCCCTTCACGCCCTGCTGAGACGGCACGCTCCGGCGGACGCGAAGGAGGCGAGCGACCTCTCCGAGATCCTGGCGTTCCTCGACCGCCACCCCGAGCCCTTCGATCGCGGCATCGTCGAGGGGCATCTCACGGGTAGCGCGGTGGTCGTGTCGGCGACGGGGGACCGCGTGCTCCTGCTCCACCACCGGAAGCTCCGGCGCTGGCTCCAGCCCGGCGGCCATGCGGAGTCCGGCGAGCGGGAGGGTGAGGTGGTCGCCCTCCGGGAGGCGCGCGAGGAGACGGGCATCGAGGGGCTGGCCCTCCACGCGTCGGCGCCCCGGCCGTTCGACGTCGACGTGCATCCCATCCCGGCTCGCGGTGACGAGCCCGCGCACCGCCACCTCGATCTTCGCTACCTCGTTGTCGCGCCCCGCGGGGCGAGCCTCCGCCGCCTGGCCGCGGAGGCCCGGGCTCTCCGGTGGTTCGCGTGGGACGAGCTCGCGACCCTGGACCTCGATCCCGGCCTGCGCCGCGCGCTTCGCGCGGCGCGGACCCTCGTGTCCTGCACGCCCACCCCACACGCCCCACACGCCCCACACGCCGAAGAGGAGCTCGACCGGTGATCTACGAGCTGCGCAGCTACGAGGTCGTTCCCGGCCGCATGCCGGCCATGCACGCCCGGTTCCAGAACCACACCATCGGGCTCTTCCGGAAGCACGGCATCGACGTCGTCGGATTCTGGGACGTGGTCATCGGCACCTCCAACGTGCTCCACTACGTGGTCCGGTTCGACGACCTCGGGCACCGCGAGCGCGCCTGGGCGACCTTCGGGGCCGATCCCGAGTGGCAGCGTGTCCGCGCGGAGTCGGAGCGAGACGGTCCGATCGTCGCGCGGATCCGGAGCGAGATCTGGCGGCCCACTCCCTACTCGCCGATGCAGTGAGGCGAGCGCCACGCGTGGCGCCCTGGCTCGCCGCACTCGTGACCGCCGCCAGCGGCGCCATCGGTCTCGCGGCGGCGAGCCGGGCACCGCGCGGCGACGCGCTGGCCAGCTCCCCGGCGGCCGGCCCGGGCGAGGTCGTGAGCTTCGTCGGCGAGCCACATGACGGGCGGGCTGCCGCCCGGCTCGAAGGCCTGCTCTTCCGCCCCGAGGGCGCGGGACCGTTCCCGGCCCTCGTCATGCTTCACGGCTGCACCGGTCTCCGGACCCCCGCGGGAGCGATCCAGGGGAAGCTCCGGTTCTGGGCGGAGCACCTGCGCGATCTCGGCTACGTCGCGCTCCTGGTGGACAGCTTCACGACGCGCGGCATCGACGAGGTGTGCACCGGCCGGCACCTTCTCTCGCCGGTCCGCGATCGCGCGGACGACGCCCGGGGCGCATTGCGCTATCTCCAGGACCGGCCCGACGTGCAGGCGGACCGGATCGGGCTCCTCGGCTGGTCCAACGGGGCGGCGGCCACGCTCAGCGTGCTCTTCGACCGGGGCACGGCCGAGCGGGACTTCCGCGCCGCCGTCGCCTTCTACCCGAACTGCACCCGGAACTACCCGGGAGGGCCGGACTTTCGCCCGTACGCGCCTCTCTACGTTCTGATGGGCGCCCTCGACGACTGGACGCCGGCCGCGCCGTGCATGGCGCTCGTCGAGCGGGCGCAGGCGGCCGGCGCGCCGATCGCGATCAAGGTGTACCCGGGCGCCCACCACAGCTTCGACGCGCCGGCGACCCCCGTCCGCTACCGGCCCGGAAGTGCGCAACCACAGCAAGCCCGACGGCTGCTGCGGTGCCACCGTGGGGACCGATCCCGAAGCTCGGGCCGACGCGATCGCGGAGGTCACCGGATTCCTCGCTGCCAGGGTCGCGGCGCCGCGCGGCTAGCGCTCGTTCGACCTGCCTCCCGCGCCTCGCTTTGTGCCCTGGTGCGGTGGGTGGCGCCGGTGAGGGTCCCCGCGTGCCGAGGCGCGTCCGACGCGAACCGGCGCCATGACCCACCGCGGAAGGGGGCTGAAGCGCCCCGCGGTGCGGCTAGCCGAGGGCCTGGGCGAGCCCCGCGATGTGGCGGCCGATGGCGAGCGAGGCCGTGGCGGCCGGAGAGGGCGCGTTCAGGACGTGGATCGCGTCCGTGGACCTCGCGATGCGGAAGTCGTCGACCAGCGATCCGTCCTCGGCCACGGCCTGGGCGCGGACGCCGGCGCCGCCGGGGGTGATGTCGGCCGGCCCGATCTCGGGCAGGAGTCGCTGGAGGGCCTGCACGAACGCCGCCTTGCTGAGCGACCGGTACATCTCGTAGCTTCCGGTCCGCCAGTACCGACGGGCCATCGACCAGAAGCCCCGGTAGCCGAGGGTGCCTGCCAGCTCCCGCAGATGGATCCGCCCGAAGCGGTAGCCCTCGCGGGCGAAGGCCAGCACCGCGTTCGGCCCCGCCTCGACGTCGCCGTGGACGGTGCGCGTGAAGTGGACACCGAGGAAGGGGAACTCGGGATCGGGGACCGGGTAGATCAGGCCGCGCACGAGATCGTGCCGCTCCGGTCGGATCATGTAGTACTCCCCGCGGAACGGGATGATCCGCACGCCGGGGCGGGCGCCGGCGAGCCGGGCGACGACGTCGGAGTAGAGCCCGGCGCAATTGACGAGCCGGCGCGCCTGGATGGGGCCGGATGCGGTCGACAGGTCGAATCCCTCGTCGGTCCGCTGGATCGCGCTGACCCGGGCTCCGGTCCGGATGACGGTGCCCTGCGTGAGCAGCTCCCGCGCGAGAGCCTGGGCGACCTCCCCGTAGTCGACGATCGAGGTGGTGGGCGAGTGGATCGCGCGCATGGCCGCGGCGTGAGGCTCGATCTCGCGGAGGCGGTCCCTGTCGAGGAGCCGGAGGCCCTGGACGCCGTTGGCGGTTCCGCGCTCGAAGAGCGCCTGGAGCCGCGGCAGCTCGGCCTCGGAGGTGGCGACGATCACCTTGCCGATCGGGTCGACGCGGATCCCGTGCTGCGCGCAGAACTCCTTCATCAGCCGGGCGCCCTCGACGCAGAGCCGCGCCTTGTGCGAGCCGGGCTTGTAGTAGATCCCCGAGTGGATGACGCCGCTGTTGTGTCCGGTCTGGTGCGAGGCGAGCCGCGCCTCCTTCTCGAGGATCACCAGGCGAAGGCCGGGGCGCTCCGCGAGGAGCGCGCGCGCCGTCGCCAGCCCCACGATCCCTCCCCCGACCACGGCCAGATCGAACCGGTCGCTCACGCGCACCGCCTCGATCCGAAGATCTCCTGGCTCACGGGATGCCTCTGCACAAGGCCCCATAGATACGGCCGGGCCGCGCGCGTGTCAAGCTCGCGGCGGCTCTTGACGGCCTTCGGAGCGCGGCCGTAGAGTAGCGCCGTTCGACGGGGGCGCAATACTTCCAGCGATTATGGCCAGGTATCACATCGACGGAGGACATCGATGCCAACCAAGACCAAGTATCGAGTTCAAGGCTCCCTCCTGGAGGCCTGCTCCTGCAGCGCACCGTGCCCGTGCTGGATCGGGGACGACCCGCATGGCGGTGTCTGCGACGCCTTCCTCGCGTACCGCATCGACAAGGGAACCATCGAAGGCGTGGACGTGAGCGGCATCGCCTTCGCGCTGGTCGCCCAGATTCCCGGCAACGTCCTGAAGGGCAACTGGAAGATCGTCTTCTACGTGAGCAACAAGGCCAAGCCCGCCCAGAAGCAGGCGATCCTCAAGGCCTGGACGGGCAAGCTCGGTGGCCCCCTGGCCGACCTCGCCAAGCTCGTGGGCGAGGTCAAGGGCGTCTATGACGTCCCGATCCAGTTCAAGCTCAGCAAGGGCAAGGGGACCATCAAGATCGGTGACAAGGTGGAAGCGGTGATGGCGCCGTACGTCGACGCCAAGGGCAACCCCACGACGCTCAGCAACACGATCTTCACGACCATCCCGGGCTCGCCCGCGTACGTGGCCAAGGCGACCTACCACAAGGTTCACATCCCGGAGCACGGGATGGAGTGGTCCTTCGTGAACCGGAACGCGGTCGAGGGCTCGTTCCGCTTCGCCGCCTAGCCGTCAGCGTGGCCGCCACGTCCGTCTCCTTCTGGCGCCCGGGACCGCCTGGAGCCGTGGGTCTACGGGAGCGTCCTGGCCGCTCTCGTCGCGGCCGCCTGGGCGGGCCTCGGTCTCGCCGAGTCCGCCGGCGCGGGAGCCTGGCTCTCCCACGCGGCCCTGGGGGAGGCGGGCGCCCTCTCGTCGCCGCGGCTCCTGGGCTTCCTCGGCGCGTGGACCCTCATGTCCGTCGCGATGATGCTGCCCTCGACGTTTCCGCTCGTCCGGGTCTTCCTCACGATCACGGAGGGATCGGCGGGCCTTCTCGCCCTCCTCTGCGCGGGCTACCTCGCGGTGTGGGCGCTCTTCGGCGGAGCGGCGCTCCTCGCGGACGCGGGCCTCCATCGGGTTGTCGCGGGGTCGACGTGGCTCGCGTCACGGCCGGAGCGCTTGCCGGGAGCCCTTCTCCTCGGAGCGGGCCTCTTCCAGTTCTCTCCGCTCAAGTACTCATGCCTCCGACAGTGCCGCTCGCCGATCGGCTTCGTGATCCAGCACTGGCGTGGCGGCTCGCGAGCGCTCCGGGCGCTCAGGGTCGGCGCCCTCCACGGGGTGTACTGCGTGGGGTGCTGCTGGGCCCTGATGCTCGTGATGTTCGCCGTCGGCGGGGCCCATCTCGGCTGGATGCTGGCATTGGCCGTGGTCATGTTCGTGGAGAAGGCCGCCGCCTGGGGCCGGGCGATGACGGCGGCCGTGGGCGTGGTCCTGGCGGGCTGGGGCCTCGGACTCCTGCTCGGGATCCCTGGGCTGCCCCCGCCGTTCTGACCCCGCCGGTCCCCGCGGGCCGGCGGGCCCGATGGGGCGTCTCGTGTGTGACGATCTTCGGCGCCGGCTGCGGCATTTCGTCATACGTCAGATTGTCAGTCCCCATGGACAGATCCGACCCCTCCATCGAGTCTCCGCTGAGGCAGTTCCGCTCAATCGGTGCCCGAATCTCCGTCCTCACGCCCCGTTTCCGGGTGGTTTCCCCGGGCACGAGACTTGCCTTATCCCCGCACGGTGCCCCGGAGGATCCCGGGAGCCCTCAACCTCTGCGTGGGAGAGCCTGTGAAGGGGAGAGTTCGCCGCTGGCCGTTTCGAGCCGTCTGGCCGTGGTCGCGCGTATCGTCTGCGGGCCTCGAGGGGGCAGGTGATTCCCGGCGGCCCGAGAGTGCTCCCGCCGGGCGGACACTCGACCGGTCGGCTCGTCTCGCGCTGGTGACCGCGCTCTCCGTCGCTGCGCTCTCGGCCGTCGGCGGCTTCCTCCTCGTCCAGCAGACCGCGGCTCACCGTCGCGCGCTTCTCCTGATGTCCCAGGTGGAGGAGCGGATCGGCCAGGAGCACGTCATCAAGCGCCAGGCGATCCTTGACCCGCGCCGTGGCGCGGAGCTCGCCGGCCGGCTGCGGGAGACGCGGCAGCAGCTCACCCTCGACCTGGACACGCTCGATCGTGACGAGAGACGCATCGGCGCGTTCGACCGGATCCTGCGCCTGGACGGCGGCCCAGGGGCGTCGAGCCGGGTGCGCGCCGCGGTGCAGGTGCAGCAGGTCGCGGTGGACGAGGCCTTCGCGCTGCTTCTCGCGGGACGCCTCGATCAGGCTCGGGCTGTCGCGCCGCGGGCCGGGCTCGAAGAGGTGAGCCAGGCTACCGGGCTCGCCGCCGGCACGTATGCCGGCGTGCTGGAGCGGACCCATCGGGCTCTCGCGGCGGGCGTCGCGGTCTTCGCGAGCCTCGGCGGCGCGGCCGTGGGCTGGCTCGGCTTCCGTGTCGTCCGTCTCGGGCGCGCCTACCGCCTGCTGGCGACCGAGGAGCAGGGGCTCCGTGCGAGCGAGGAGCGCTTCCGGGCCCTGGTGCAGCACGCCGCCGACGTCATCCTCGTCCTCGAGCCCGATGGCACGGTCCGCCACGTGAGCCCCGCGGTCCAGACGGTCCTGGGCTACGAGCCGGACCGGCTGGTCGGGACCCGCGGCTGGGCGCTCGTCCACGAGGGGGACGCGCAGAGCGCGCAGGTCTTCCACGCCGAGCTGCTCGAGCAGCGCGGATCGCGGTCGGTCGAGCTTCGCTGGCAGCACCGCGACGGCTCGTGGCGATGGCTCGAGGTGAAGGGGACCAACCTGCTCCACCAGGCCGGAGTGCGCGGAATCGTCCTCAATGCCCGGGACATCAGCCGGCACAAGTCCCTCGAGGCGCAGCTCGTGCAGCGGGCGCTACACGACCAGCTGACGGGGCTGCCGAACCGGATGCTGTTCATGGATCGGCTCGAGCAGGCGCTCGAGCGCTCCGCGCGCCGGGGAAAGTTCGCCGCGGTGCTCTTCCTCGACCTCGACCGGTTCAAGCTGGTCAACGACAACCTCGGGCACGACCACGGCGATCAGCTCCTGGTCCAGGTCGCCGATCGCCTCCGCGGCTGCCTCCGGCGCGTCGACACCATCGCGCGCATCGGCGGCGACGAGTTCACCGTGCTGCTCGAGGACGTCGGTGTGAGCGCGGACGCGGCCCTCGTCGCCGAGCGGATCATCGAGGCGTTCCGCGGGTCGTTCCGGATCGAGAATCAGGAGATCTTCGTGGGCGCCAGCATCGGGATCGCCCTCGGCGGGCGCGACCAGGGCACCACCGCCCAGGGACTCCTGCGCAACGCCGACATCGCCATGTACCGCGCGAAGGCCAACGGCCGCGCCTGCTTCGAGGTGTTCAAGTCGAGCATGCGCGAGACGGTGAAGGGCCGGCTCAAGATGGAGACCGAGCTGCGCCGGGCCCTCGACCGCGGCGAGCTGCGGCTGCACTATCAGCCCCAGGTGGACCTCCGCTCCGCCCGCATCGTGGGGCTGGAGGCCCTGGTTCGCTGGGAGCATCCCGAGCGTGGCCTGGTCCCGCCGGGCTCGTTCATTCCCATCGCGGAGGAGACGGGCCTCATCCTGCCGATCGGGCGGTGGGTGCTCGAGACCGCCTGCCGGCAGGCGTCCATCTGGCGGGCCGACGCGGAGATCGGCCTCGATCTCGTGATGGCCGTCAACCTGTCACCGCGCCAGTTCCGCCACCCGCGGCTCGTCCAGGACGTGGGGCAGGTGCTCGCCGAGTCGGGGCTCGACGCCTCGGGACTCGAGGTCGAGATCACCGAGGGCACCGCGATGGGCGACGCCGACGCCACGGTCAAGACCCTCGAGCACCTGAAGGCGATCGGCATCCGGCTGGCCATCGACGACTTCGGAACGGGCTACTCGAGCCTGGGCTACCTCAAGCGGTTCCCCATCGACGTGCTCAAGGTGGACCGCTCCTTCGTGGCCGGCCTGCCCGCGAACCGCGGCGACGCCGCCATCGTGCGCGCCGTCGTCGGCCTCACACGCGCGCTCGGGCTGAAGGCCGTGGCCGAGGGTGTCGAGACGACGGAGCAGCTCGCCGAGCTGCGAGGCCTTGGCTGCGACCAGGGGCAGGGATACCTCTTCGGCCGGCCGACCGCGACCGAGGTGGCTGACGTGATGCTCCGGCGGTCCTCGACGGTGGAGGCCATTCCGGCCTGACCCCCGCGCCGGGCCTGGCACACCGGGCCCGGGCTGCCGCGCGACCGCCCTCTTCGAGCGGCCGCCGTTCCCGATACGACTCCCTCCTGCGAGGGCCATCCACGCTCCATCCCAGGCTGGCGCCGCGGCTCCCGCGCGCATATCGTGGGAGGCAGCTGGCCGTGGGCTGGCGGGGAGGCGACGCATGGATCTCAGGTACTCGTCCGAGGACCTCCGCTTCCGCGAGGCCACCCGGCGCTGGCTCGAGGCGAACGTCCCTCACGCGGAGCCCGCCACGCTCGAGGCCAGGCGCGCCTGGCACCGCCAGCTCTACGACGCGGGCTACGTGGGAATGGGATGGCCCGTCCCGTACGGGGGGCGCGGCGCGACCCCCCTCCAGCAGGCCATCGTGGCGGACGAGATGGCGCGCGCCGGGGCGCCGGCGCCGATCAACCCACTCGGCATCGCGATCGTGGGGCCGACCATCATCGTGCACGGCACCGAGGCCCAGAAGCGCCGCTACCTCAGGAAGATCCTGACGGCGGAGGAGCTCTGGTGCCAGCTCTACTCGGAGCCGAACGCGGGCTCCGACCTGGCGAGCCTCCGTACGCGGGCCGAGGATCGCGGCGATCACTTCGTGGTGAGCGGGCAGAAGATCTGGACGAGCGGCGGCCTCGTCGCCGACTGGGGGCTGCTCCTCGCGCGGACGGACACCGCCGTCCCGAAGCACAAGGGCATCTCGTGCTTCCTGATCGCGATGCGCCAGCCCGGAGTCGAGGTCCGCCCGCTGCGCCAGATCACCGGGAGCGCGCACTTCTCCGAGGTCTTCATGAGCGACGCCCGCGTCGAGAAGACGGACCTCGTCGGCCAGCTCGGGCAAGGCTGGGCGATCGCGCAGACCACGCTCTCCTACGAGAGGGGCGGCAGCTCGCTCGCGCGCGTGACCCGCTACGCCGCCGCGTTCCGCCAGCTGCTCCGGGCGGTGCGGACGCTCCAGCGGGGCGGGCGGCCGCTCGTCGAGGACCCAGGGGTGCGCACCAAGCTCGCCCGCATTTACGTGGACCTCGAGGTCCAGCGCTACGCGGCGTTGCGGATTCTCTCGGCCCTCGAGAAGGGTGAGTCCCCGGGTCCCGCCGCGTCGATCACGAAGCTCTCCTACAGCGAGTTCGAGAAGCGCTACCACGAGTGGGCCCAGGAGATCCTGGGGCCCTGGGGTCAGGCGATGAGCAGCGCGGCCGACGGCTTCACGGACGTCGACACCTCCTCGGGGGAGCCGGGCACCTGGGCGACGGCATTCCTCTGGTCCCGGGCGGGGACGATCTATGCCGGCTCCTCGGAGATCCAGAAGAACATCATCGGCGAGCGGGTGCTCGGGCTGCCGAAGGAGGCTCGCGCCGACCGGGTGCGGTCCTAGGAGCGCGGCGTGGACTTCGCCCTCAGCCCGGACCAGCAGCTCCTGCGCGGCACCGCCCGCGCGTTCCTCGACGAGCACGTGACGGCGGCCGTCGTCCGCGCGCTGTGGGACGATCCGCGCGGGGAGCGCGACGATCTCTGGAAGGAGCTGGCGCGGCTCGGCTGGCTCGGCCTCGCGCTTCCGGAGGCCCACGGCGGGAGCGCCCTCGGCATGGTGGAGACCGCCATCGTCCTCGAGGAGCTGGGGCGGGTCGCGTTCCCGGGGCCGTACCTCGAGACCGTCGTGGCGGCCCAGGGCATCCAGGCGGCCGGGACCCCCGCCCAGCAGGCACGCTGGCTGCCAGCCATCGCCGGCGGGGCCGCGAGAGCCACCGTCGCGCTCCTCGACGCCGAGCTGGACTGGCGCCCGGAGGCGACCGCGACCCGGGCCGAGCCCGCTCCGGACGGGGTGCGTCTCACCGGCGTGAAGCAGTGGGTCCCGTGGGCCCACGTGGCGGACCTGCTCCTGGTCCCGGCGCGAGGCCCCGAGGGGCTCTCGCTGTTCCTCGTGGAGGCGGGGGCCGACGGTCTCGACGTCTCACCGGTGCCGGCCATGGACCCGGGGATGCGATGGTCCACCGTCCGGCTCGAGGGAGTGCGGGTGGGTCACGGCGCGCGGCTTGGCGAAGCCGGCGCCGCGGCCGGCGTCCTCGACGGCCTGCTCCGCCGCGGCGCCGCGGGCGCGGCCGCCATGATGCTCGGCGCGGCCCGGCGATGCCTCGACATGTCGGTCGACTACGCGAAGGTCCGGGAGCAGTTCGGCCAGCCGATCGGCTCCTTCCAGGCCATCCGCCACCGGTGCGCCGAGATGCTCCTCGAGGTGGAGAACGCCCACGCGGCGACCTACTATGCGGCCTGGGCGCTGGATGCGGACCCCGAAGGCGGCGCGATGGCGGCGTCGGTGGCGAAGGCCTACGTGAGCGAGGCCGCGCGAAAGGTGTGCGGCGAGGCGATCCAGGTTCACGGCGGGATCGGGTTCACCTGGGAGTACGACCTGCACCTCTACTTCAAGCGCGCGAAGACCCTCGAGGCGACCTGGGGCGACGCCGACTACCACCGCGAGCTCGTCATCCGCCAGCTGGCGGGCTGACGAGCCCGGCGGGCGGTCGGGCCCCCGCCTCCCTCAGCGCTTGGCGGCGGAGGCGAGGATGGCCGGCATCGGGAGCTCGACGCTCGCCGTCCGCGCTGGTAGAGGCGAACCGACTCCCGCATCTCGGCGCGGATCGCGTCCTGCGCCTCGGGCGTCTGGGCGCGCAGGAGCCCGCCGTCCGGACCGTCCCGTCCCGCATGATCGTCGAAGAGCGCGTCGACGGACCCGAGCTCGCCAGACCTGCGGCACGACCGTCACCTCCGGCGGCCGGAAGCCCAGGCCTAGCAGCACGCGGCGACACTCCGCCGGGTCGCTGAAGCGGAAGAAGGGAGGCCCGGGCGGGAGCGGCACGTCGAGGCGGCCGTGGCGCTGGACGGCGCGGAGCACGATGCCGAACGCGACCGCCTCCTCCGGCCTGGCCCAGACGGTGAAGCCGACCCGACCGCCCGGGGCGGAGGACGCGGTGCGCCTCGGCCAGCGCCTGGTCCGGGCGCGCGAGGTGCAAGAGCCCGAAGCTCATGACGACCGCGTCGAAGCTCGCGTCGGGGAACGAGAGCGCCTCGGCGTTGCCCGCCTGGAAGTCGATCCCGGGGTGGTGCCGGCGAGCCTCGGCCAGCATCGCCGCCGAGAAATCGACCCCCACGACCGCGGCCCCGCGCTGGGCGGCCGCGGCCGCGACGTAGCCCGGCCCCGTCGCGACGTCGAGCACGCGGGTGCCCGGGCCCACCCGCGCGGCGTCCAGGAGCGGCCCGATCGCCTGGGTCGTCAGCGTCGCCGAAGGCGTCCTGGTACGCCCGGGGGATGCTCTCCCATCCGGTCCGCTCGAAGGCGTGAAACGCCGCGGGGTCAGCGGTCTCGGACGCCATGGCCAGGCTCCGGGCTCGGCACGATCTCGAAGGACGTGCGGAAGTCGATGTCCGGCCGGAGGCTGTGCCAGACGGAGCAGTAGCGCTCGCGCGAGAGCTCGATCGCCCGCTCGACGCGGTCGGCGGGCACGGCGCCCCGCACCACGAAGTGGAGCGCCACTCGCGTGACGTAGCGGGGCGGCTCCGCCCGGCGCTCGCTCTCGAGACGGGCCTGCACCCCTTCCGGCGCGAACCGCCCCTTCTGGAGGATGTCCACGACGTCGATGGCCATGCACCCGGCGAGGCTCACGGCGAGCGCCTGCGTCGGCGACACGCCAGCCCGGCGCTCGCTGTCCACGACCAGCGTGTGGTCGCCGGCGCGCGCCTCGAAGCGGAGGCCGCCCTGCCAGGTGAGCTCGACGATCTCTCCGAATCGCTGGCCACTCATACGAACCTCACGGGAGGCGATGGTATCATCACCGCGCACATGAGGAGCCTGGCCCGGGCCTACACCATCGACGACCTGCGCCGCATCGCCCGGCGGCGGCTTCCCCGCGCGGTCTTCGACTTCGTCGAGGGCGGAGCCGGCGACGAGCAGACGGTGGCCCGGAACCGCGCGGCGTTCGAGCGGCTCCTCCTCCAGCCGCGGGTCCTCGTGGACGTCTCGAAGCGGGAGCAGGCGACCGTCGTCCTCGGCGAGCGCGTGGCGACCCCGGTTCTCGTGTCGCCGACCGGCATGGCCGGGCTCTGCTGGCCCAAGGGCGAGGTGGCGGCCGCCCGCGCGGCCCACGAGGCCGGGACCATCTACACGCTCAGCACTCACTCGAGCTGCTCGATCGAGGAGGTGGCGGCAGGGGCGCCGGGGCCGCTGTGGTTCCAGCTGTACGTGTGGCAGAACCGGGACCTGACGCGGGCGTTCGTCGAGCGAGCCCGGGCGGCGGGGTACCGCGCTCTCCTCCTCACGGTCGACGTGCCGGTCATCAGCCGCCGCGAGCGGGACCTCCGCAACGGCTTCACCATTCCGCCCCGCGTGACGGTCCGGAACGTCGTCGACACCCTCCGGCGAGTGGGATGGGTGCGGCGGGTGCTCCTCGGGCCCCGGCTCACGCTGGCGAACCTGGTGGGCATGCCGGGCGCGCCGCGGACGGACATCGTGACGCTGGCCGGCGTGGCCAACCGGCAGGTCGACCCGTCGATCGCCTGGGCCGACCTCGCGTGGTTCCGGTCGCTCTGGTCCGGCCCGCTCCTCTTGAAGGGCGTCCTCACGGTGGCGGATGCCCGGCGCGCGGCCGAGCACGGCGTCGACGGGCTCGTCGTCTCGAACCACGGCGGGCGGCAGCTCGACGGCGGTCCCGCGACGGTGGAAGCCCTGCCGGAGATCGTGGACGCCGTCGGCGGCCGGATGGAGGTCTTGCTGGACGGCGGCGTCCGGCGCGGGGCGGACGTGGTCCGCGCTCTCGCGCTGGGGGCGAAGGCCGTGATGGTGGGCCGCCCGTACCTCTACGGCCTGGCGGTCGGGGGATCGCCCGGTGTCCGGCGGGCGCTGGAGATCCTCTCGAACGAGGTCGACCACGCGCTCGCGCTCACCGGCGTGCCGCGCGTCGGCGACCTCGACCGGACCGTCGTCCGCCGCGCCGACGTGTCCTGAGCCCGCCTGTCATCGGCGTGTGTCGACGGAAGCGCCGTGGGTCCTGGCGCCGGTTCGCCCCAGACGCGCGTCGGCTCCGTCACCCGTTCGCGCCCTGCCCCTGGGCGTTGCGTTGCGGCAGGAGCGCGAAGGGGGCCTGATTGCCCATCTCGGCCGACGCGTCTCGCGCCTGCGGCGCTCGAGGCGCGGCGGCCTACCGGGTCTCGGCGCGGTGGGGTCCTCACCGGCGCCACCCGCGGCGCATCAGTCGTCAGCGTCAGCTCGAGCGGCAGCGGCACTGAGAAGAGGCGCGAGTGCAGGTAGACATCCGGGTCCCCGTCGGGCGCCCCATCCCGGAGGTTGCCGACGTCATCGCGCGGTGCGAGGACGCCGGCTTCGACGGGGTGGGCGTCCACGATCATCCCCACAGCGGGCGTGACGCCTACCTGGTTCTCGCGCTCGCCGCCGAGCGGACGCGGCGGATCCGGCTCTACCCGGCGACCTCGAGCCCGATCGTTCGTCATCCGGTCCTGCTGGCCTCGCTGGCACACAGTCTCGACGAGCTCGCTCCGGGGCGGATCTGTCTCACCGTCGCGCCGGGCTTTCTCTCGGCGCGGAGCGTCGGGCGGCGCCGGGCGACCGTGGACACGATGCGCGAGGCCGTGGTCGCGCTGCGCCGGCTCCTCGCCGGCGAGTCGGTCGCCTTCGGCGAGCCGCCGAGCCGGATCCGGAACCTCGGGCCGTCACGCCGCCTCCGGTCTATCTGCTGGCCGCGGGCCCGCGCATGGTGGAGCTGGCGGGGGAGGTGGCCGACGGCGCTCTCCTGATGGTGGGTCTCCACCGGGAGTCGGTGGCCGCCGCGCGTCGCCATCTCGAGGCGGGCGCTCGCCGGGCGGGCCGCTCGCTCGACGGCTTCCGCACCGTGTTCATCACGACCATTGCCATCGAGGAGAGCCTCGCGGCGGCGCGGCGCTGGCCCCGGGAATGGTTCGCCGCGGGCCATCCGTGGCTGACCTATCCGAGCGCGTCGAACCTCTACTGGCTTCGCCTGGCCGGTCTTCCCGTCCCGGACGCGGTGGCGCCCGGGGACGTCTCGGAGGATCTCGCCGCCGGGATCGCGGACGCGTTCGGCCTCTTCGGACCGCCCGAGCACTGCGCCGACCGCCTGCTGCGGGCCCGCGAGGAGGCCGGCGTGGAGCACGTCTTTCTGTTTCCCGCGCACACGCTGGCGGGCGGCTACGACATGCCGGAGCGCGAGATCGAGGCGTTCCGCCGCGTCATCCGGCCGCGCCTCGGCGGCGGACCCTGATGAGCCTCCGCCCGGACGGCGGAGGCGAGCAGCTCACCGTGACCCGCTCACGCCGCGCGGGAGGACCCGCGCTCCGGCGCAGCGCGCGGATCGCGCTCTCCTGGCCGCCCGAGGAGGTTCGCGTCCTGCCGCCCGAGTCCTGAGCCGGCCCGGCCCACGGGAGCGGCTCGGCCGGGACATCGACGCGCGTTGCGTCCTGCCGGAGCCGCTGCTACGGTGGTCCAGTCATGGGCGCGCGAGAGCTCGTGCTCGGCGTGGCGCTGATCTCCCTCGCCGCGTGCGCGACCGCCCCCGCTCCCGCCAAGCCGCGGGCGCTCACTCCGGCCGAGCGTGACAGTCTCTCCCAGACCCTGGACCCGCTCCTGACCGCGGCCGGGCTCTGGCGAGGGCCGGCGGACGGGTGCGCCGCCGACTTCGGCGTCCTGGAAGGGGATCTGGTCGCGCGTCGCCCTGATGCCGCACGCGCCGTGCCGCGTCCGGCTCATCCTCACCGAGGGCACTCTGGCGCGGCTCGATCGCGCGACGCTCCGCGCGCTGCTCGCGCACGAGATCGCCCACATGCAGCTCAGCCACCCGGACGCGCGCCAGGCGCGCGCGGACGCGAAGAAGCAGACGGAAAAGGAGGTGAAGGCGGCGAGCCGCGCAGCATCCACGGCCGCCGGCTTCATTCCCGGGGTCGGCGGGCTGGTCTCGAAGGGGATCGGCACGGCGCGGAAGGCTGTCACCACCGCGATGGAGATGCAGGGCACGCCCTATCTGCCCGAGGAGGAGCAGGCGGCGGACGCGATGGCCGTCACGCTCCTGAACGAGGCCGAGCCGTCAAGCTGCCGCGCGCTGGTCAGTCTCCTCGAGGAACGTCTCCGGACCCCGGATGAGGACGCGTGGGTGGTCTGGCTCCACGCGCATCCGGTCTCGGCGGAGCGGATCGAGGCGCTCGCTGTGCCGTGTCCGCGGGTGTCGGCCTGAGCCTCTTGTCCGCCGCCGCGGCCCTTGGTCGCCGACGCGGACGATGCGCGGGGCCCTGACCGGATCGGGCACGTCGACACGCCGCCCGAAGACGCGATCCACGTAGGCGATCAGGACCTGCTGGTCGGTCCGTCTCGAGTGCCGACGCGAGCGCGGCGTAGTGGAGGATCTTCGGCTCGAGCGTGACCGGGTTCACGAAGCCCGACTCGTTTGTCGGAGCTGTGCAGGATCTGGAGCTCGAAGGCCGCGCAGCGTGGCGCGCTCGCGGGGCCGGCGCAGGCTGCCAGCGCGAGGACGAGGAGAAGGACCGCTCGCAGTCCGCTGGCGGTCCGACGGCCGGGGGACTAGGGCAGGGTGCGGAAGCGGTCGGTCGCCTCGACCAGCCGGTGGACGGTCCCCGGCTCCAGGGCGGAGTGCCCCGCGTCGGGGACGACGTGGAACTCCGCCTCCGGCCAGCGCTGGTGGAGCTCCCAGGCCGAGACCATGGGACACACCACGTCGTAGCGTCCCTGGATGATGACGCCCGGGATGTGGCGGACCCGCTCGACGTCGTCCAGCAGCTGCTCCGGGTGGCGCAGGAACGACCCGTGGGCGAAGTAGTGGCACTCGATCCGCGCGAAGGCTTCCGCGAAGGTGTCGCTCGCGAACCGGGCGATCAGCTTCGGGTCGGGGGTGAGCTTGCTCGTCGAGCCCTCCCAGACGCTCCAGGCGCGCGCCGCGCGAGCGCGCACCGACGCGTCCGGGCTCGTCAGCCGCCGGTAGTACGCCGCGACGAGGTCGCCTCGCTCCGCGGGCGGGATGGGCTCGAGATACGCCTCCCAGGCGTCGGGGAAGACGAAGCTCGCCCCCTCCTGGTAGAACCACGCGATCTCCTTGGGCCGGACGAGGAAGATCCCGCGGAGGATCAGCCCGCGCACGCGCTCCGGGTGGCTCTCCGCGTAGGCGAGCCCGAGCGTGCTGCCCCACGAGCCGCCGAAGACCACCCAGCGGTCGATCCCGAGCTCCTCGCGGAGACGCTCCATGTCGCTGACGAGGTGCCAGGTGGTGTTGTCCTCGAGGGAGGCGTAGGGCCGGCTCTTGCCGGCCCCCCGCTGGTCGAAGAGGACGATCCGGTAGGTCGCCGGATCGAAGAACCGGCGCTGGAACCCCTCCGTGCCTCCACCCGGCCCGCCGTGGACGAAGACGATGGGGCGCCCGTTCGGGTTGCCGCTCTGCTCGTAGTAGATCTCGTGGACCGGCGAGACCTTGAGGTGCCCCTGCTGGTACGGCTCGATCTCGGGATAGAGCTCCCGCATGGGCCGGCTAGCGCTCGAGCCGCTTGAGATACTGGGCGACGAAGTCGTAGTCGACCATGCGGCAGTAGGCCTCGATGACGCGCTGGGTGACGGGCCCCGGGACCCGGCCCCCGCCCAGCTCCACCCCGTTGAAGCTCCGCACCGGGCAGACGCAGAGGCTGGTCGAGGTGAGGAAGGCCTCCTCGGCGTTGTACGCGTCGAAGAGGTCGATGTCCTGCTCGTGGACGGTGTAGCCGAGCTCTCGCGCGAGCTCGATGGCCGTCTCCCGGCTGATCCCGGGCAGGACGAACTGCTCGCGCGGCGTGTAGATCACGCTGTCGCGGACGAGGAAGACGTTGCTGCCGATTCCCTCGGCGAGGTTCCCGTTCACGTCGAGGAGGATGGCCCACGCCTCGGGGTCGCGCGCCTTGGCCTCGAGGTCGCCCAGGACCACGTTCAGGTAGTTGTTCGTCTTGGTCCGGGCGCTGAGGCTGTCCGGCGCCGCGCGCCTCACGGACGGCACGACGACCCGGATGCCGTCACGGTAGAGGGTGGCCCGCTCGCGCAGCGGGAGCGGCAGGCACTCGACGATGACGGTCGGCCCCGACTGCCCGAAGGTCGCGCGGTCCGAGGGATCGAGCCCCCGGGTCACGCGCTGGGTCACCCAGTAGTCGTCGTCCGGCTCGAGGAGCGGGAGGTTCTTGTGGAGGACCTCCTCGGTGATCCGCTTGAGCTCCTCGAGGCCGATGCCCGGGTCGATGCGGAGGTAGCGGAGCGAGCGATAGAGGCGGTCGAGGTGCTCCTTCAGGCGGAAGATGCGGTGCCCGAAGGTCCGCGTCGTGTCGAAGACCGCGTCGCCGTACTTGAAGCCGCGATCCCGGAACGGGACCCGCACGTCCCGCTCGAGGACGATCCGGCCGTTGAAGTACGCGACTCGCTCGCCTGCTGGCTGTGCCATTGCCGGGCCTCCTGCCGTTCGGGTGCTATGGGGTTACGGGCGACGGTCTCCGCCATCGCCTCGCACAGCGAGGGTAGCGGAGGGGCCACGGCGGGTCAACGCGGGGGTCGGCGCGGCGGCCGTCCCCTTGGCCATGGTGTGGGCGCCGGGCCGCCGCGCGGCGGGCGCCATCCTGCCGGTCCGGGGCCGCGGATCGCGTCGCGCCCGGGCTGTGCGGGCCGGCGCATCGCGTCGCGCGCGTCACGCTCCGGGCCGGGCGGGAGAGGCGGTGATTGGCGCTCCGCCGACGATGGTCTTGGCGGGGGGCCGTAGCGGGGCGGCCGCCGCCCGGCTGGGGGGGGCCGGCGGATCGCGTCGCGCGCGTCACGTTCCGGGCTGGGCGCGGGAGGTGGCGACGTACGCTCCGCCCACGATGGCCTCGGCGCCGAGCCAGCGCGCGGCGGTCGCCGCTCGGGCCGTGCGGGCCGGCGGATCGCGTCGCGCGCGTCACGTTCCGGGCTGGGCGCGGGAGGTGGCGACGTACGCTCCGCCCACGATGGCCTCGGCGCCGAGCCAGCGCGCGGCGGTCGCCGCTCGGGCCGTGCGGGCCGGCGGATCGCGTCGCGCGCGTCACGTTCCGGGCTGGGCGCAGGAGGTGGCGACGTACGCTCCGCCGGTCGCCCGAGGGTGGCGAACGCGGCGGGAGGCGCGCTGTCGAACTGGACCGGCGCCCCGGTGTCGGGATGGCGGAAGCCGAGCCGTGTGGCGTGAAGACACAGGCGGCGGAGCGGATCCCGGCGCGCGCCGTGACGGCCGTCGCCGACGACCGGGTGGCCGAGCTTCGCCAGCTGGACGCGGATCTGATGACGCCGGCCCGTCCCGAGCTGGAGCGCCACCCGGGTCACGTCCGCTCGCCGCTCGATCACGCGGTACCGGGTGATCGCGATGCGCGCGCGCCGGCCCTTCGGCGGAGGCCGGCTCGGATCGGCGGGCCGGACGCGAAGCGAGCGCTCCTCCACGAGGACGTCGCGGAGCGTTCCCTCGTTCGCCGTCACCACACCCTCGACGATCGCGACGTACCGCCGCTCCGCGGTGCCCGAGAAGAACTGCGCCTGGAGGTATTGCTTCGATTCCGGGGTCTTGGCGATGACCAGGAGGCCCGAGGTCTCCCGGTCCAGCCGGTGGACGATGAACGGCCGGCGGGAAGGACGCGCTCCCTTGAGGTAGGCCCACACCATGCGGTAGGCCGTGCGCTCCCGCTCGTGCTCGGTCCCGATCGTGAGGAGCCCCGCCGGTTTCTCGATGACGAGGAGCGAGTCGTCCTCGTGGACCAGGCGGAGCGGCGCGGCGAGGGCGGGGGGCGGCGCCGGGCCGAGCGTGACCGGATCGGTCGCGGCCACGGGTGTGCGCGGATCGCGAACGATCTCGCCGCTCACGCGCACCCGACCGGCCACGAGCCAGGCGCGGAGGCGCCGGCCCGACGAATCGGGGAACTCGTCGCGGAGGCGGGTCAGGATGCTGGTCGGCGGCGTGTCCATGGAGGTGCGGGCGAGAGTAGCACGCCGGGGTCAGACTTTGACTTCTGAACACTTCGGGTCGGGCGCGGCGAATTGTTTCGAAGTCACAGTCTGACCCCGTTGCGCCGGGATGGCGGGGGGCGCGATCATCACGCGGAGCCGGACATGGCCGAGGCCCGCCCGACCGAGCGCACGCCCTTCTTCGAGTTCCAGGCCCGGAACCGCCGCGCGACGTGGCGTCTCACGCTCGCCTACGCGGTGGTCGTGGGCGGATGCGGCTTCGTGTCCGCGGTGGGCTTCGTCGCCAACGTGTTCCTCGTCCTGTTCGCCCTCGTCTTCCTTCCCGCGGTACTCTGCCTCGGCATCGGCGCGCTCGCGCTCCTGAGCCCTGCGACGGCGGGACTCACGCACCCGATCTGGGAGGTGGGCCTGGCCCCGCTCGGGGTCGTGGGCCGGCTGCCGAGTCTCCTGCCGGGCGACGGCGAGGCGATCTGGGTGATCGGCCTCCTCCTCCCGCTCGTGTGCTGGCTGACGGTGCGGTCGGCCTGGCGCGCGGCGGGAGTGGGGCACACCCTCCTCGCGATCGGCGCCCGGCCCCCCGCGGCCGGGGACCTGGAGGAGCGTCAGCTGGTCAACGTGGTCCAGGAGATGGCGATCGCCGCCGGGATCCCCGCGCCCGAGGTGCGTCTCCTCGACGCCAAGGTGGCGAACGCCGCGGCCGTCGGGACGGGCCTGACGGAGAGCTACGTGGTCGTCGGCCGGCGGCTCCTGGACGAGTTCGATCGCGAGGAGACCGAGGGGCTTCTCGCCCACCTGATCGGCTCGATCGGGAACGGGGATCTCCGAGGCGCAGCCCAGATCCACTCGCTCCTCTACGTGCTCGAGCTCCTGATCGTCGTCATCCTTGCTCCGTTCGCGCGGTTTCCGCGGCGGGTCGCCTGGCGGTGGTTCGCCTTTCCCTTGCTGAGCGCCTTCCGGTCACCGGCGTCGCGGGCCGAGCGGGCCCGGGCGCTGATCCAGCTTCTCAGCGAGCACCGGAAGCGCTTCGGGGCCGGGGGCGGCGGGGACGATCCGGTGGCGGGACTCGGTCGCGAGTACTTCGGCCGGCTCGGGAGCATCCTCGTCCGCATCTGCCCGCCGCTCCTCGCGCTGCTCGCCTTCGCCACGGCCGCCACGGGCTTCCTCCTCCTGTTCGCGAGCCTCCCGGTAGGCCTGCTCTGGCGGAGCCGGCGCTACCTCGCCGACGCGACGGCGGTCCAGCTCACCCGCAACCCGACCGGTCTCTATCGCGGGCTCCAGCACCTGGGAGAGACCGGCGCCGTGATCCCGGGGGGCGAGGGGGTCGCGCACCTCTTCATCGTGGAGAGCACCGGGCGGTGGGTCCAGCGCGGGTCGTTCACCGAGCGCGAGGGCCTTCTCATGGGCATGCACCCCGCGCTCGAGCGCCGTCTGAAACGCATCGAGCGAATGGGTGCCACGCCGGACCCGCCCCGGCGAGCGGGCGGGGCGGCCTAGCGAGATTCTCGAGCGCTACCCCCCGAACAGCCGGTGGCCGAGGCGGTCCTCGAGGACGTGGGTGACCGCGGAGAAGTCCTCGGCAGCGGAGCCTCGGCGCTTGCCTTCCGCGTAGGCGGCCAGCGTCTCCCGGAGGATGGGCAGCTTGGGTAGGAGCTCCCCGGCCATCTCGGTGGCGAGGGTGACGTCCTTCAGCATGAGCTCGAGGGTGAAGGTCGGGTCGTAGTTCCCCGCCACGACCCGCATGACTCGGCGGTCGAAGTACGTCGAGTACGCCATGCCGCCGCCGTTCTTGACGACCTCGTAGTAGATACTCGGCTCGACCCCCACCGCGTCGCAGAGCGCGAGCGACTCCGCCACGGCCACCGCGTTCACGGCGCCGAGGGCGTTGTGGAGGAGCTTGATCCGGTTGCCCGTGCCCGGGGGCCCCACGTGCATCGTGAGCCGGCCCATCACGTCGAGGAGCGGCCGGATCACCGGCATCTGGGCCTCGTCGCCGCCGACCATGAAGAAGATCTCGCCCGACTCGGCCTGGGGCGTCGAGCCGAGCATCGGGGTGTCGAGGTGATGGATCCCGCGGGCCTTCGCCGCCCGGTGGACCTCGAGCGTGGCGCCGGGGCTCACGGTGGAGCAGTCGCAGGTCACCAGGCCCGGCGGGCCCCCGGCGAGCAGCCCGGACGGGCCGAGATACGTCTCCCGCACGATGGCGTCGTTCGGGAGGGCCGTGAACACGACGGTCGACGCGCCCGCCACCTCGCGGGCCGACGCGTGGGGGACGACCCCTGCCACTCGAGCCGCCCGCTCCATCGCCGCTCGGGCGACGTCGTGGACGTGGACACGGTAGCCGGCCGTGGCCAGGTTCCGCGACATGGGGAGGCCCATCCGGCCGACCCCTACGAATCCGATCTCTCCCTTGGTCATCGGCTTACCTCGCTTGGCGTTGAGACTGGTCGGACGTCTTCATCGGACATCTTGATTGGACGGCCTTCGGCCTGTGGCGTCCTGTGGCGGTCTGCGGGGTCATGCTTCCTCCCGGAACAGCGGTATCGGAGGTGGAGCTTCAGTCTTCACTCGAGGGGTCACGGGGCGCCCTGGATCAGCCGAGACGCTCCGCGGAGAAGCGCGCGCACGGGTGGACGAGGGCGTCCTGGGCGAGGACCAGCGGCAGCTCGTCGGCGTCCGTGGCCTCGGCGACCGCGAGGACCCCGTCCAGCGCCGCGACGGCGTGCTCGAGCGCGGCCCGGGCATCACGCCGGCCGAGGTAGGCGCCGAGGAAGAGCGCCGCGAAGGCGTCGCCCGTGCCCCAGACCCGCACGGCCCGCCGGGGATGGCGAACGAGCCACGCCTCGTCGCGTGTAGCCGCCAGAACCCCGAGCTCTCCGGGTGCCTCGGCCAGGCGGAGGCCGGTCGCGACGACGAGACCTGGTCCCAGGCCGACCAGGGCTCGCGCGGCGGCACGGGCGGCGTCGAGCGTCGTGGGCGCCACGCCCGTGAGGAGCTCCAGCTCGAACGGGTTCGGCGTGACGACGTCCGCGAGCGGGACGAGCAGGTCGCGAAAGGCTTCCGGGATCCCCGCGCGCACGTACACGCCGCGTCCCACCTCGCCGATGACCGGATCGCAGCAGAAGAGCGCGCCGCCGTGCGCGGCCCGAACCCGCGCGACCGCGTCCGCGACCACCGCGGCCGTCGCCGCCTCGCCCAGATAGCCCGAGAGGACCGCGTCGCAGCGGCCGAACACGCCGCGGGCGGCGAGGCCCTCGACGAGCGCCGCCAGCTCGGCGGCGGGGACGATCCGCCCGCGGAACGTGCCGTGCGCCGGATGGTTCGAGAAGGCGACAGTGTCGAGCGGCCAGACGTCGTGGCCGAGGCGCTCGAGCACGGGCACCGCGGCGCGGTTTCCCACGCGCCCGTAGACCACGCTCGACTGGATGGACAGGACGTTCACCGCGCCACCGGCCGCGATGCCGTTCAGTAGCCGCGTGTGCGGTCGACGACGTGCTGGAGCGGCGCGCCGTCGAGGAACCGCCGGAGGTTCTCCACGAAGAGGGCAGCCACCAGCTCGTCGCGGGTGGGGTGGAGCCCCCCGAAGTGGGGAAGCACGGTGATGCCGGGCGTCGTCCAGAACGGGTGGTCCTCCGGCAGGGGCTCGGTCCGGAAGACGTCGAGGACGGCGCCCGCGATGACGTGCCGCTTCACGGCGTCGACGAGGTCCGCGTCGACGACCAGCTCGCCCCGCCCGTAGTTGAGGAGCCACGCCGTCGGGCGCATCCCGGCGAGCCGCCGGGCGTTCATGAAGTCGCGCGTGGCCGGCGTCACGGGGAGAAGGAGGAGCACGAAGTCCGCCGCGCCGAGGACCTCGCCCGCCCCCTCGGGCGGGAGGACGCGCGCCACGTGCGGGACGGGCGCCGGGTCGCGCCGGGTCCCGATCACGGTCAGCTCGAGCGCGGCGGCCTTCTGCGCCACCTCCTGGCCGATCGCGCCCAGTCCCAGGATGCCGAGCGTCTTGCCCGCGAGGGGCTCCGAGACGCGCCGCGTCCACCGGCGCGCCTCCTGGTCGCGCTGGGCGGTCGCGAAGGGCTTGGTGAGGTGGAAGAGCGCTCCGAGGATGTTCTCCGGCATCTGGACGCGGTGGGTGCCGCGCGCGCAGGTGAGGGTCAGCGCGGGCGGGAGGTCCGCGCGCGTGAGCCAGCCCTCGACGCCGGCCGTGAGGGTCTGCACCCAGCGGAGGCGCGGCGCGGCGGCGAAGGTGCCGCGCGGGATGCGCCACGCGAGGGTGGCCTCCACGCGGCCGAGGAGCCCCGGCTCCGGCGTCTCCCCGGCCTTGACGGTGGCCAGCTCCACGCGCCCGCCGAGTCCTGCGCGCTCGACGGCCCGCGCGTAGACCTCCGCCTCGTCGAGCCACAGGAGGACGAGGGGGCGTGCCACGCCGGTACGATACACTAGCGCCCGCGAGGGCGTCCGGCGCCCCGAACCCACCCGCTCTCGAGGAGGCCCTCATGTCCGAGACTCGCCGGCTCGACGCCGCCGTCGTGCACTACGAATGGAACAACGCGATCCCGCCGCGCCTGGTGGCGGAGCCCGGCGACACGCTCGTCCTCGATACGCGCGACGCCGCGGACGGCTACTACACGCCCGCGTCCACGAGCCGGGACACGGCGGCGCGCGGCCCCGTGAAGGGCCACCCGCTCACGGGCCCGACCGCCGTGCGCGGCGCTCGGCCGGGGGACGTCCTGGTCGTCGACATCGTCGAGGTGGAGCCGGCGCCCTTCGGGTGGACCCACATCCGCCCCGGCCGCGGGCTCCTGCCCGAGGCCGACTTCCCGGAGGCGTTCCTCCAGATCTGGAACCTCGAGGACGGCGCGTTCGCGCGGATGCGCGCGCACTCCGGCGCGCGCGTGGCCGTGCCGCTAGCGCCGTTCCCCGGAGTCGTCGGGACCGCGCTGGACGAGCCCGGTGGCCACACCACGATGCCGCCCCGGAAGAACGGCGGGAACATGGACATCAAGCAGCTCACCGCCGGGACGACGCTCTACCTCCCGGTGTGGGTCGAGGGAGGTCTCCTGTCCGTCGGCGACGCCCACGGCGCCCAGGGCGACGGGGAGGTCTGCATCAGCGCTGTCGAGATGTCGGCCCGCGTCACGCTCCGGGTCGGGCTCCGCCAGGGGCGCCCGCTCCGCGAGCCCCAGCTCCGGACCTCCGGGCCCCAGCCGAGCCGCGGCGCCGAGTTCGCGACGACGGCCCACGGCCCCGACCTCTTCCTGTCCGCCCAGCAGGCGGTCCGCTACCTGGTCGAGCACCTGGTGGCGGAGCGCGGCCTCACGCGCGAGGAGGCCTACGTCGTCGCGAGCGTCGCGGCCGACCTCCGCATCAGCGAGATCGTCGACGCGCCGAACTGGATCGTCTCGGCGTTCCTGCCGGAGGCGATCTTCGCGTAGCCAGCGATCCGATCGGGGCGGCGCGAATCGCGGTCAGGCCGTCAACCTGGTCACGGTCACCGACCCGCTGGGCCGGCGGCCGTGTTCGACGCCCTCTCAGTCAAAGATTCCGGGTCTCAGCTTGTACGCGATGAACCAGGCGAGCCCGTACAGGACGACTATGAAGATATCGAGCTGGCGCACATACTCGAAGTCTGCAAAGACCCGATCGGCAATAGTCATCAGAATGATGACGCCGAGGTAGCCCAGCAAGAACCACCGTGGACCCTTTCGGCGCCACAGGGCGGAGGGATACCTTTCGCGCCGTTTGAACACGTCCATCAGTGCCGGCAACTCTTGCTTCCACACTGATTGTGGCAGATGACCTCGCCGACTACGAAGCACGAAATGCTACGGAAGAGCGACCCATGGGACTCGCATGAAGGCGCGGCTCATGGATGAGGCTACGGACCGCCGCGTATGTCACTCGGCACACGCCGAGACACGCGTCCTCGGACATCAGACGCCTTGGATCGCGCCTGTTCATCGGCGCATTGGGCACATAGGCATACGACGACATGAGCTGAGGGGCTCGCCTGGAGAATCGCGGCGCTGATGACCGTACACGCTGGACAGTGTAGGTCTCCGGCGGCTGTGATCGCGCGCTGAATCGAAGCTGCCACGCCGGGCGCAGGGAACCTCAGTGCCTGGGGTAGGACGTGGAGTGGTCTCGTCGCCATGGCATGCCTCCTCCGGCCTCACGGGACCGGCAGGCCGAGCATCGCGTGGCGAGATGAACAGACGGTGAATTTTCCGTGACGGTCCGGGATCGGCGTCCGCGCTACACTCGCCCCGTCGGAGGGCGGCATGGCCGAGCTGAACTTCCTCGATCCCGACTTCCTCGCGGACCCGTATCCTGCCTACCACCGGCTCCGCGCCGAGGATCCGGTCCACCGCCATCCCCTGGGGTTCTACGTCCTGACGCGGTACGACGACGTCGCGGCCTTCCTGCGCGACCCGCGCTTCTGCAAGAGCGGGTACCAGGCTCTGTTCGAAAGCCGCTTCGGTGGTGGGCCCGATGGGTCCGGGCTCGCGGTGTCGATGCTGTTCCGCGACCCCCCGGACCACACGCGGCTCCGGGCGCTCGTCAGCAAGGCCTTCACGCCGCGCGTGATTGAGACGCTCCGGGGGCGCATCCAGGCCATCGTGGACCGCCTCCTCGATCACGTGGCGGGCGCTCCCCGGATGGACGTGATCGAGGATCTCGCCTACCCGTTGCCGGTGACGGTGATCTCGGAGCTCCTGGGCGTTCCTACCGGAGACAGCGAGGTGGTCAAGGAGTGGTCACGGGACGTGGCGCGCGCGCTCGACGCCATCGCGCTACCGGTCGGCCCCGAGGTGATCGAGCGCGGGCGGCACGCGACGGACGAGATGGCGGGCTACTTCCGCGGCCTCAGCGAGGAGCGCCGCCGCCGGCCCGGGCCCGACCTCCTGAGCGGGCTCGTCGAGGCCGAGGAGGCAGGAGACCGCCTGTCGGAGCGGGAGCTGCTCGCGACCTGCATCCTCCTCTACGTCGCTGGCCACGAGACGACCGTGAACCTCATCGGCAGCGGGCTCCTCGCGCTCCTCCGCCACCCGGAGGAGCGGCGGCGCCTCCAGGACGATCCGGGCCTCCTGCCGGCGGCGATCGAGGAGCTCTTGCGCTACGACGGGCCCGTCCAGCGGACGGGCCGGATGGCCGCGTCCGACATCGAGATCGGGGGCGTGCCGATTCCGGAGGGCAGCCTCGTCCTCGGGCTTCTCGGCGCCGCGAACCGCGACCCCGCGCACTTCGCCGAGCCCGACCGGCTCGACCTCGGGCGAGCCGAGCCGCGTCACCTGGCCTTCGGCGCGGGGATCCACTACTGTCTTGGCGCCCCGCTCGCTCGGCTCGAGGCTCAGGTGGCGATCGGGACGGTCTTCCGACGATTTCCGGCACTGACCCTTGCCGCGGAGCGCCCGGTCTGGCGGCCCTCGAGCACGCTCCGGGGGCTCGAGGCCCTGGCGGTAACGCTCGGGCCTGCCCGGTCCTAGGGGCCGGCTCGCGCTCCCGTGGCCGGGAAAGTCGCCTCGGGAGGGAAGATCGCCGCCCGTATCCACCGTGTTGAAGAGGGGGCGGTCCCCGCTGGCGGGACCCATCCGGCCGGCACGGGCCCTGCATGGGATAATCCCCACGATGGCAAGACCCCGGGATCTTCGCGCCCAGATCGCCCGACTGGAGGCCAATCTGTCACGTGCCCTCGTCGGGAAGGCAGACGTGGTCCGGCTGGCGGTCGTGGGCCTCCTGGCGAAGGGGCACCTCCTGATCGAGGACGTGCCCGGGGTGGGGAAGACGACGCTGGCGGCCGCCCTGGCCCGGTCGATCGGCGCCGGGTTCCAGCGGATCCAGTTCACGTCGGACATGCTCCCGTCCGACGTCCTCGGCGTGGCGGTGTACGAGCCGGACAAGCACGAGTTCGTGTTCAAGCCCGGCCCGATCTTCACGAACATCGTGCTGGCCGACGAGATCAACCGGACGACGCCCAAGACCCAGTCGAGCCTGCTCGAGGCCATGAACGAGGCGCAGGTCTCGCTGGATCACACGACGCACGCCTTGCCGCGCCCGTTCATGGTGCTGGCGACGCAGAACCCGCGGGAGCACGCGGGGACGTTCCCCCTGCCGGAGTCCCAGCTCGACCGCTTCCTTCTCCGGATCCGGATCGGCTACCCGAGCGAGGCCGACGAGCGGACCATCCTCCGCGGTGCGGGGACGCCGGTGGCGGACACGCTCGAGACGGTGCTGGACGCGGCCGACGTGGTCGAGCTCCAGGAGGCCGCGGAGCTGGTCCGGGCCGACGACTCGGTCCTGGACTACGTCCTCGCGATCGTGACCGCGACGCGGCGGTCGCGCATGCTCGCGCTCGGAGTGAGCCCGCGCGGCTCCCTCGCGCTCCTCCGCGCGGCGCGAGCCCACGCGCTGGCCGACGGGCGGGACTTCCTCGTGCCCGACGACGTCAAGCGCCTCGCGGTGCCCGCCCTCGCGCACCGGGTCCTCCTGGCGGGCCCCGGGCAGGACGGAGCCGGCGTGGGCGCCGAGGCGGTCATCCGCACGATCGTGCAGGACGTCCCGGTCCCCCGCTGACCCGGGGCGCGAGCGACGCCCCGGCGGAGCGGTCCGATCACCACTGAATGATCCAGCTGGCGCGGCGCCTGGCGAGCTGGTGGTGGCGGCGGACGAAGGCCATCCGCCCGACCCGCGACGGCTGGTGGTGCGTGTTCGCGGCGGTGGGGCTCGGCGTCGCCGCGGTGAACACCGGCAACAACCTCGCGTATCTCCTCTGCTCCATGCTCCTCGCCCTGATCATCGTGTCGGGCATGCTCTCGGACCTCACCATCCGCGGCCTCCACGTGACCGTGACCCTGCCGGACGCGATCCACGCCACCCAGCCCGCGCTCGTCACCATCGTGCTGGCCAACCGGAAGCGGCGGCTCGCGTCCTACTCGGTCGCGCTCGAGGCGCTGGATCGCCCGCTGCCGGGCCGGAGCGGGCTGTTCGCCCGCTGGCGGCCTCGCCGCACGCTCGACGACCGGCTCCGTGCCATCGGGCTGAAGGACCGCCGGGGCCTCGGGACTCCCCGGCGGCTCGCCTACGTGCCGCGGATTCCCGCCGGGACCGAGCGGGTCGTCGGGTGGGAGATCACGCTCGCCACGCGCGGCCGGCGGCGGCTGCCGAGGCTCCGGGCGGCCACGGCCTTTCCCTTCGGGCTCTTCGTCAAGATCGGCCCGCCGCTCCTCTTCGACGAGGAGGTCCTCGTGTACCCGGCCGTCCATCCGGTGCGCCCGCGGGAGATCCGCGAGGCCGCGAGCGGCGAGGCGGCGGCTCGCCGGCGCGGGCGAGGGCACGACCTCTACAACCTGCGCGCGTACCGGGCGGGCGACGAGCCGCACCTGATCCACTGGCCCACCACCGCCAAGTCGGGGAGCCTCATGGTGCGGGAGCTCGAGGAGGACGCGACCGAGGACACGCGGATCGTGCTCACCGGTACCGGCGCGGCGGATGGGGCGCGCCTCGAGCGGGCGCTGTCGGAGGCGGCATCGCTCGCCGTCCACCTGCTCCGCAGCGGCACCGGCGTGGAGCTGGCAGGCGCCGCGGGAGCCGTGCCCCTCGACCGTGGGCGCGGTCAGGAGCGGCGCATCCTGACCGCGCTGGCGCTCTACGTTCCGCCCGGCCCGGGCGATGGCGCCGGCCTTGCCCCGGACGGCGGGCTCCGAGAGACGCGCATCAGCCTGGACTCCGCGTGATGACGGTGCCGCTGGTCCTCCGGATCGCGCTCTACCTCCTCGTCGCGGACGGGTTGTTCGCCCTCTACCTGGCCGAGTTCCTCGGTTTCGCGCGGCGTCCTGCTCGTGGCGGCGCTCCTCGTGGCGGCCTGGCTCCTCCAGCCGCGGTCGGGGGCCGGGCGCCTGGTGGGCGGCCGGGTCCTCGTTCCCCTCGCGGCGCTCGCCTCGGTGGTGGACATCGCCTACCTCACCGACAGCGTGTTCGACGCCCTGGTGAGGCTCCTGCTCTTCCTGGTGCTCTACAAGCTCGCGACGCTCCAGAGCGTCCGTGACTCGCGCACGGTCGCGTTCCTCGCGTTCTTCATGCTCGTCGCGGCCTCGGGGTCGGCGTTCGGCGTGGGGTTCCTCTTCGCGTTCGTCGCCTTCGTCGGGCTGCTCAGCTGGATCGCGCTCCTCCAGCACCTGGTGAGCGAGAGCCACGCCGGGCTTCCGGCGGGGACCGAGACGGTGCCCACGCGCTACGTGACCGTGCTGGCGAGCGTCGCGGCCGTGTCGGTGTTCCTGGTGGCGGGGGGACTCTTCTTCCTGCTGCCGCGGGTGGGGCTGGCGACCCTGCCGCTCCGCGCGCGCCTCGGCCAGATGATCACCGGCTTCTCCGAGCGGGTCGAGCTCGGCTCGTACGGAAGCATCCTCACCGACTCGAACGTCGTCATGCGCGTGCACCTGCCCGACGAGGTCCAGCCCGACCGGTACCCGAACCTTCGCTGGCGGGGCGTCGTGCTGGACACCTTCGACGGGCAGGCCTGGAGCGTCCGGTATCCCCGCCAGACCCGGCTGGTCAAGCCCAGCTCGGGCGGCTTCGACGTGGGCCTCTTGCGGGGGAGCGGCCTGTTCCTGCGCCAGGAGATCTTCCTCGAGCCGATCGGCTCCGAGGTGGTGTTCGCGGCGCCGCGAATCCTCCGCCTGTCGATGGCTACCTCGGTGCTGGCGATGGACGACATGGGCGCGGTGTCCGCGGCGTCCCCCGGCGCGCGGCTCCGGTACACGGTCGAGTCCGAGGTGGAGGGCCCGTCGGTGCGGAGCGCAGCCCTCGCGCGCCCGGCGCCGCCGCTCGACGACGTTCAGCTCGAGCGCTACCTGCAGCTCCCGGTCCTGGCGCCGGCGATCCCCGCGCTCGCGCGACAGGTCGCGGGCGCGAGCCGGACGCCGACGGAGATCGCCCGGCGCGTGGAGGCGTTCCTCCAGACCCAGTTCCGCTACACCCTCGACCTCGAGCGGGTGAGCCAGTTGGATCCGCTCCAGGAGTTCCTCTTCGTCCGTCGCGCCGGCCACTGCGAGTACTTTGCGGCGGCGATGGCGGTAATGCTCAGGAGCCTTGGCGTCCCGGCTCGGGTCGTCAACGGCTTCCAGCGCGGTGAGTGGAACCCGTACGGCCAGTACTACATCGTCCGGTACTACGATGCGCACTCCTGGGTCGAGGCGTACCTTCCGGACACGGGCTGGGTGACCTTCGACCCGACGCCGCGGGCGACCGTCGACATGCTCGCGGGCCGGATGCCGGCGTTCCTCTACCTCGACTCTCTCCGGCTCCAGTGGCACCGCTACGTGGTGAACTGGACGCTCCGCGACCAGATCCGTGCCGTCCAGTCGGTGCAGTTCCGGCTGGCGAAGCTTCGTGGCTGGTCGGCCGGGCTCGATGCGGAAACGCGGACTCGCCTGGGCCGCGCGGGCGCCCTCGCCATCGTCGCGGCGGTCGGCGCCGTCGGCGCGTGGGCGGCCTGGCGTCACCGTCGGGGAGGGCTCGGCCCGGCGCGGAGCCGCGCGCCCGGCTTCTACCGACGCGCCCTCCGGGCGGCGGCGCGCCGGGGCCTCCGCCCGGCCACCGGCGAGACCGCACGGGAGTTCAGCGGCCGCGTTTCCGATCTCGGGCCGGCGGCCGGTGCGGCGTTCACGCGCGTGACGGCGCTCTACGAGCGCGCGCGGTTCGGCGGGACGCCGCCGAGCGCGGTGGAGCTCGACGAGACCGAGGCCTCGCTCGCCGCCCTCGGGCGCAAGCCACGCTGAGCTTCCGACCGCTACAGACCCCTCCGGTCCCGTCGGCCGACAGCGCGTTCGCCACCCCACGGACCACGTCCGTCCGGTATGCTGAAGGCGACGCGACTCGCTCCGCTGGACGGGCGCCATTCACGGCACGCGTCCGACCGGGGCTGCGCGGGAACGGGAGAGGACCGCATGAGGGGTGGGCTGGGAATCCGGATGGTCGCGCTCGCGAGCTTGCTCGTCTCCGCGGTGGCCCTAGCGGCGGACGTCGTCGTCGAGGACTGGTCGACGGCCCCCGTGGGCGCCAGGGGCATCCCGCCCGGCTGGCAGAAGCAGGACTGGGGCAGCCCGAGGTACGACTTCACGGTGGTCGAGCAGGACGGGCACCGCTCGGTCCAGATGAAGAGCGCGAGCGACAGCTCGAACGTCAACAAGGACATCCGGGGCAAGGTCCGGCTCGCCGAGACGCCCATTCTCGAGTGGACCTGGAAGGTCACGGCGCTTCCCAAGGGAGCCGACGCGCGGCGCGCGGCGACGGACGACGAGGCCGCCCAGCTGTACGTCGTCTGGCCCCGCTTCCCGCAGGCGCTGCGCTCCCAGATCATCGGCTACATCTGGGACACGACGGCCCCGGTGGGATCCGTGTTCAAGAGCCAGAAGTCCGGGACGGTGACTTACGTCGTGGTGCGCTCGGGGCCGGCGGACCTCGGGAAGTGGGTCACCGAGCGCCGCGACGTCCGGGAGGACTTCAAGCGGATCTACGGCGAGGAGCCCGAGGATCCCGGCGGCATCTCCTTCGGCATCGACTCGGACGACGTCAAGGGCACCGCCGAGTCCTACATGGGGCGGATCGTTTTCCGCAAGCCGTGATGGGGGCGCGGAAGTCCAGCGGGCCCCGCCAGCCGCGCCCGGTGAAGACCGGCTGGGACTGGCGGCCGCCGCGCAAGCCGACCACGCGCCGCCCTTCGCGATGAGCGGCGCGGTGGCCGCGGCGGGGGGCAGCAGCTCGCCGGACGCGCGGTCGTCGTGACGGGGGCCACGCGGGGGATCGGGCGGGCGATCGCCCTCGCGTGCGCGCGAGAGGGCGCCGCGGTCGTCGTGAACGGCCGTGACGAGGTCGCCGGCCGCGCCGTGCTCGCCGAGATCGCCGCGATCGGCGCCCGCGCGGCGTGGCACGCCGCCGACCTGGGCCGGGTGGCCGAGGCGCGACGCCTGATCCGCGCGGCGCTCGACGCGTTCGGGCGCATCGACGTCCTGGTCAACAACGCCGGCGTCTTCGAGCGGCGTCCCGCCCTCGAGATAGAGGAGCGGGACTGGGATCGGGTGCTCGACGTGAACCTGAAGGGCGCGTTCTTCTGCGCACAGGCCGCCGCGCGCGCGATGCAGGAGCGCGGGGAGGGCGGGGCCATCGTCAACGTCGCCTCGGACGCGGCGTGGAGCGGCGGGATCAACCCGTGCGCCCACTACGCGGCGTCGAAGGCCGGGCTGGTGTCGATCACGCGGTCCCTCGCCAGGGAGCTGGCGCCGCACCGGATCCGCGTCAACGCCGTCGCGCCGGGGCTCATCACGACTGACATGGGCGGCACTGCCGGCTCGACCCTGCCTGGCCTCCGCATCCCGCTCGGCCGCGAGGGGACGCCCGACGAGGTCGCGGCGTGCGTCGTGTTCCTCGCGTCCGACGAGGCGAGCTACGTCACCGGCGCGAATCTGAACCTCAGCGGCGGCCTGTTCCTCGACCGCTAGCCGCCCGGGTCCACTGCGTGGCCCGGGGCGATCCCCGGTGCTGCCGAGGTCGAGGGCCGTCGCCCGCTCGGCGGATGCGACGCTCTCGATCCTAGCGAAGCGTGCGGTTGAAGAAGTCGGTCGTCCGCTGCCACGCGAGCTTCGCGGCCTGCTCGTCGTAGCGCGGGGTCGTGTCGTTGTGGAACCCGTGCTGGGTGCCCTCGTAGACATACAGCGCGTAGGCCTTGCCGTTGGTCTTGAGGGCCGCTTCGTAGGCCGGAATCCCGGCGTTGATGCCCTGATCGTTGCCGGCGTAGTGCAGCAGGAGCGACGCCTTGATCTGCGGCACGACGTCGGCGCTCGGCTGAGGGCCGTAGAACGGAGCACCCGCGTCGAGCTCGGGCAGCCGCACCGCGAGCTGGTTCACCACCCCGCCACCGAAGCAGAAGCCGACGGCGCCGAGCTTGCCGCTGGACTCGGGACGCGCCTTCAGCCACTTCGCCGAGGCGATGAAGTCCTCGGTCATCTTCGCGCGGTCCACGGTCCTGAACGCCGCCGCGGCCTTCTCGTCGTCGCCCTGATACCCGCCGACCGACGTGAGGCCGTCCGGCGCGTAGGCGACGAAGTCGAGGACCGCCAGGCGGCGCGCCACGTCCTCGATGTAGGGGTTGGTTCCACGGTTCTCGTGGATGACGAGCACGGTCGGGAGCTTGCCGGCCGCACGCACCGGGCGAGCGAGATAGCCCTTGATCGAGCCGTTACCTCCCGGCGACGGGACCGTCTCGTAGGAGGTCGTGATCCGCATGTCGTCCTTGGGGACCTGCTGGGCCCACGCGTAGTTGGGCCTGAGGCTCTCCCAGATCGCCGTCACGGTCAGGCCGCCGACGGCGAACTTCGCGGCGCGATCGAAGAACGCACGGCGCGTGATCTCGCCGTGCTGGTACTCGTGAAACAGGTTCAGGAGCTCCTGCGGGTATTCCGACGCCTGCTTCCTTCCCACGCTCATGTTCCTCCTGCCGGCGGATGCCGGAGTGTGCGGACGTTGGCGCGCACCGCGCCGGAGCCCCGTCGCTTGCATGCTGCAACGAGGCGAGGGCAATCGGCGAGCGACCAGCACTTTTCTGATCTTACCTCACCTCTCCGGCCTAGGCCTGCCCAACCGGACATCGCGCAAGCGGCCGCCTGCCGTCGGGCCCTGGCCCGAGCGCCGAGAGGAGTCGCCTAGGGCAAGGGCCCGGGGCCACGGGATCCACTCAGAAGGCGGAGTGCCCGGGTCGTTGCGTCGGCGTGATCGCCAGGATCGGCGAAATCTACCCGGCCGAGTCGGCCGCCGCGATGGCTCGGGCGTAGGCCAGGATTCGCTCGGCTAGCGCCTCGTACTGGGGATCGATGTGCTGGCCGTCGACCCAGTACTCGCCGTTCGGCTTCGCGCCGGGCCTTGCGGCGACCACCCGGCGCGCCCACGCGACCTCGTCCGCCGTCGGCCCGTAGGCCTCGTTGGCGATCGGGATCAGGGCCGGGTCCTCGAGCACCTTGCCGTCGAAGCCGAGCTCGCGGCTGGCGAGGCACGCGGCGCGGAAACCCTCGGCGTCCCGGGGCTCGCGGAACGAGCTGTCGAGAACCGCGAGGCCGTTGGCGCGCGCGGCCAGCACGATCGTGGCCAGCGCGGGCACCATTGGCCAGCGGTGGGGCGCCGGCCGACGGAACCCGTTGAGCCCGCGCGAGAGATCGCCCAGCCCCACGGTCATCCCGACGAGCCGGGGCGCCGCGGCGGCGATCTCCTGGGCGCGCGCCAGCCCGCGTGGCGTCTCGATCATCGCCCACAGCCGGAGCGTCGGGGGGGCGCCGTGGGTGGCGAGGAGGGCGTCTGCCTCCCGCACGGCGTCCGGCGATTCCGTCTTTGCCAGCACGATGCCGTCGAGCGGCACGCGCGCCAGCGCCGCGAGGTCGTCCCGGCCCCAGGGAGTGTCGAGCCCGTTGACCGTCACGAGCCGCTCCTGGCGCCGGAACCCGCCGGCGGCGAGCGTGTTCGCCACGCGCCGGCGCGCCGACTCCTTGTCGCCCGGCGGCACGGAGTCCTCGATCTCGAAGAGAAGCACGTCCGGGTGGAATCTCGGCGCCGCCTCGTACGACCCGGGGTCCACGCCGATCCGGTAGAGCACGCTGCGGCGCGGTCGCGGCTGGGTCATGCCGTGGCTGAGCACGTGCCCTCAGGCCGGGGCGGACGAGATGAGGACGCCGGTGGTCCCGGCGCCGGCGCCCCGAAGCGTCGGTGCCACGTGCGGTCCGGTCCCGGTGGAGGCGCTTCGCATCCGGCGGTGAACGAGCCTAGATCCGGCTCATCCGCGGGTCGAGGGCGTCCCGGAGACCGTCGCCGAAGAGGTTGAAGCCGAGAACCGCGAGGAAGATCACCAGGCCCGGGTACGTGGTCAGCCCGGGCGCGCGGAAGATGTACTGGCGTCCCTCCCCGAGCATCGTGCCCCATTCGGGCGTGGGCGGCTGGACGCCGAGCCCGAGGAACCCGAGTCCCGCGGCGACCAAAATCGCGAAGCCGAGGGAGAGCGTTGCTTGCACGATGACGGGCGCCATCGCGTTCGGCAGGACGTGTCGGAAGATGATGACGGCCTGCCGCTGTCCGATGGCGTGGGCGGCTTGCACGTAGACCTGCTCCCGGATCGAGAGCACGGAGCCGCGCACCAGCCGGATGAACGATGGGACTGCCGAGATCCCCACGGAGATGATGACGTTCTGGAGCCCGACGCCGAGGATGGCGACGAGCGACAGCGCGAGGAGGAAGCCCGGAAACGACAGGAGGATGTCGGCGAACCGCTGGATCACGAGGTCGGTGAGCCCGCCCTGGAAGCCGGAGACCGCACCGAGGGGCACCCCGATCACGACGCCGAGCCCGACGGCGAGGAAGCCGATCAGGAGCGAGAGCCGGCCGCCGTAGAGGAGGCGGGCCAGCATGTCGCGCCCGAGGTGATCGGTCCCGAGCGGGTGGGCGCGTGAGAGGGGGCGGAGCGCCTCCGACAGGCTCTGGCGCTCGGGATTGTAGGAGGTCAGGAGCGGGGCCGCGAGCGCGAGCACGAACAGGCCGACGAGCAGGACGAGCCCCGCCATCGCGGTCCGGTGCCGGCGGAAGCGCTGCCAGCCTTCCCGGAGGCGGCGGAGGGCGGAACGGCCCGAGGGGGCCGCCTGGGCTACCTCGCGCTCAGGCGTAGCGGATTCGAGGGTCGATGGCGACATAGAGCAGGTCGACCGCGAGGTTCGTCAGGATGAAGAGGGTGGAGAAGACCAGGACGATGCCCTGCACCATCGCGTAGTCGCGGGAGAAGATCGACTCGATGAGGAGCAGACCCATTCCTGGCCATCCGAAGACGGATTCGGTCAGGACGGCTCCGCCGAGCAGCGCCCCGAACTGGAGGCCGATGACGGTCAGGATGGGCACGAGCGCGTTCCGGAGCGCGTGGCGCGCCACGACCAGCGTCTCTCCGACGCCCTTGGCTCTGGCGGTTCTCACGTACTCCTGGCCCAGGACCTCCAGCATGCTGGCGCGCGTCATGCGGGCGATGAGCGCGACCGAGAAGGCGGCCAGGGTGAGGGCGGGAAGGATCAGGCTCGCCGCACCCTCCGACCCGGCCGCCGGCAGCCAGTTCAGGTGGACGGCGAAGACGATGATGAGCATGAGACCGAGCCAGTAGGTCGGCATGGAGACGCCGAAGAGGGTCGCGAGCGATAGGACGTAGTCGAAGCCCGAGTAGGGACGGGTCGCGGCCAGGGCGCCGGCTGTCACGCCGGCGAGGGCCGCCAGGACCGCGCTGACCACGGCGAGGCTGAGGGTCGCGCGAAGCCGCGGCTTGAGCTCCTCCATCACCGGCTGGGACGTCCGGGCCGAGCGTCCGAGGTTCCCGTGCGCGAGCCGCGCGAGGAAGATGCCGTACTGGACGTGGAGGGGCTGGTTGAGACCCAGATCGACCCGGAGCCGCGCGACGTCTTCCTCCGTCGCGAGGAGGCCCGCGAGCACCTGCGCCGGGTCGCCGGGGAGGAGCCGGACCATCAGGAAGACGATGACCGACACCCCCAGGAGGGTGACGGCCGAGGCCAGGAGCCGCTGCGCCAGGTACTGGCGGAAGAGGCTCACGGCCCCGGCAGCGCCCTCGAGAGCCCCGGCTCAGTTGGCGGGCCGGGCGTGGATCGCGGAGAACTTCTCCACCGGCAGGGAGCCGATGTCGGTCACCTTCGAGGAGTAGACGATCGGGAAGCGCTGGACGTAGAGGAAGAGCCACGGGGCGTCCGCCCATATCTGCTTCTGGGCCTCGCAGTACATGCTCCTTCCGCTTGTCCGGATTCGACTCGCGGTCGGCGGCCGGGATCAGCTCGTCCACTCGCGCATTCTTGTAGAAGGTGATGGCGAGCCCCTTCGGCGGGTGTGTCTCGGTCCAGAACTGCAGCATCTGCTGGGCGGCGTCCAGGAACTGCGGCGCCCAGCCGAGATAGGCCAGCTGGTGCACCGTCTTCTCGGCCGGCCCCGCGTTGATGATCGAGATGTAGGAGGGCCAGTCCATGGTCTGGAGTTCGGGCTCGATCCCGACCTCCCGGAGGTATCCCGCCACCGCCTGCGACGCCTCCTTGTCCTGGACGTAGCGCCCGGTCGGGTGATGGAAGGAGATCTTGGTGCCGGGCTTGACGCCCGCTTCGGCCAGGAGCTGCTTCGCCTTGGCCGGATTGTACTCGTACGATCCCACCTTGCAGTACCCGAAGAGACTCGGCGCCATGGGCGCGTCCATCTCGTCGGCCGCGCCGAAGAGGACGTTCTGCAAGATGGCCTTCTTGTCCACCGCGTAGTTGAGAGCCTGCCGCACGCGGACGTCCGAGAGCAGCGGCTTGCTCGTGTTCAGCGAGATGAACATCGTCCGGTCGCTCGGCGCCAGGAGCACCTTCACCGCCGGGTTGCGCTGCAGCGCCGGGACGTCCGCGATGGGCGGCAGCACGATCAGATCGACCTGGCCGGCCAGGATGAGGCTCTCGCGCGTGGCCGCCTCGGGAACGATCCGGAAGACGACGGTGTCGTAGGTCGGTTTCTTGCCCCAGTACTTGTCGTTCAGCGAGACCGTGAAGCTCTCGCCCTTCTTGCGCTCCTTGAACACGTAGGGTCCGGTGCCCACGGTCTGGACGATGTTCTTGTACTCGTTCCCGTTCTTGTCCGCCGACGCGGGCGAGATGATGGCCGTCGTGGTCTGCGACAGCGCACCGATGAAGGGCGCGGAGGGCCGCGTGAGCGTCACCTTGACCGTGGACGCGTCCACGGCCTCGATCTCCTTGAGCGGGAGCGACCCGCGCGTGGGCACGCGCACCGCGGGATCCTTCAGCCGGTCGAACGTGAACTTGACCGCCTTTGCGTCGAACGGCGTGCCGTCGTGGAAGAGGACGCCCTTCCGTAGCTTGAACGTGTAGGTGAGCCCGTCGGGCGAGAGCGTCCAGCTCTCGGCGAGCCAGGGCTGGACCTTCCCGTCGGGGCCGAGCGCCGTGAGCGTTTCCACCACGTAGTCGACCATGTTCGCGACGGTGGTCGTCGTCATCTGAGCGGGATCGACCGTGTCGAGGTCCACGCCCACGGCGATCCGGAAGGTCCCCGCGGCTCCGGCCGATCCGGCCCCGATGGCGATCGTCAGCGCGGCGAGGGCGACGAGGCCGAGTCGAGAGAGGGGATGGCGCGTCCAGTGCGTGCGCATCAGGTTCTCCTCCGTCATGGGCTAGAGGTCACGCGTCGCGGCCGACGCGAAATCATACCGTTCCTACGCCTCTCGATGCCAGTAGGGGAGGCGCCAGAACGTCGAGTCCCAGCCGCTCAACTCGACGCAGCTCGTGTTCGTCCATTGCGGTGCCCCTTCGGCGCGCTCCAGAGGTGGACGGGATGAGACGGACGACGGGCGAGGGCACGCTGCCCCGAAGGTATCACGCGCTCGCATTGTCAACCCTGGCGGGGATTGCTACTCTTCGGGGCATGCGCCCCGGGCCACGCCGCCGCCATCGGCCGAAGACCTACGCCCGTGCGGGGGCAGTCCTGGGTCTGATCATCTATCTGATCCCGCTTGCCGCCGCCATGCCCCGGACAGGGCGGGGCGGCGCCGTCGACCGCGCCCCCGGGATCGTCCTCGCGCGGTATCGCCAGGCCCAGCTCGACGTCGCGGCGGACGATCGGCCGGTCCTGCGGCCGCCGGCGCTGGCGCTCCCGCCCGCTTGCATGCCGACCGTTCTGGTGCCCGATCCCGCCGGCTGCGAGGGTGAGGGGAGCCTCCGAGACGACGTCGCATCTCGGCCACTTCCCGCCGGCGCCCCGCGGAGTCCGCCCGTCCCCTAGCGTTCCCGTGCCGCCCGGCGATCGGCCGGCGGCTGAATAGGGCCCGTCCACCGGCGAAGCGCCGTCGGGCGGCAGCGCTTTTCGCAGTCAACCAATCGCGGTCGGGGTGACTCTGGTCGTCCCTTCCGAGACGACGAAGGGGAGCATGGGAAGGATAGGCGTACTCGTCGGGATGGTCGTCCTGTTCATGGTGCTGCCGTTCGGTCGGCAGGCCGTCGAGCTCTACACCGACTGGCTCTGGTTCGACGAGGTCGGCTTCTCGGAGGTCTTCGCGACCATCCTGTCGACGAAGATCCTGCTGGGCGTGGGAACCGGGATCCTGGCGTTCCTGGTGCTCTACCTCAATCTCCTGGCGACGCGCGGGGGACACGGGCCGCTCGTCGAGCTCGCCGGCGAGGACGATCTGCCCCAGCTTCCGAGCTGGCGCCAGGTGGAGCCGTTCTACCGGCGGTTCCTGCTGCCCGGCTGCCTCGTGATCGCGTTCATGCTGAGCGGACAGGGGACGGCCCAGTGGGAGACCCTGATCCGGTTCCGGAACGCCGGGACCTTCGGCGTGACCGAGCCCCTCTTCGGCCGGGACGTCGGGTTCTACGTCTTCACGTACCCTTTCCTGGTCGGCGTGTTCCAGTTCCTCACCCTGCTCCTGTCCGTGACCCTGGCGGCGGTCGCCGCGGTGTACGTGCTTTCTCGCGGCGTGCGACTGACGCCCCGGGGACTCGTCGTCGCCCCGTGGGCGAAGGGGCACTTGCTGGGTCTCGCGGCCGCATTTCTCCTCGTCAAGGCGTGGGGCTACTCGCTGGACGCCTTCGGCCTTCTCTTCTCCGGGGGTGGGGTGTCGTTCGGCGCCAGCTACGCGGACGTCAACGCGAGCCTCCCGGCGCTCCACGCCATGATCGGCCTGGCCGGCCTCGCGGCCGTTCTGTGCCTGGTCCAGATGACGCGGCCCGGCCTCCGCTACGCCTTCGTCGGGCTCGCCCTCTGGATCGCGGGGGGCCTGATCGGCCTGGCCGCCTATCCCGCCGTCGTCCAGCGGTTCCGGGTGGCTCCCAACGAGATCGTGGCCGAGCGGCCCTACATCGAGCGGACCATCGCCGCCACCAACCGCGCCTACGGGCTCGACCGGATCGAGTCTCGGCCCTTCCCGGCCGAGGAGAACCTCACCGCTGCTGTCCTTCGCAAGAACGACGCGACCATCAAGAACATCCGCCTGTGGGAGCATCGGCCCGCGCTCGACTCCTACGGTCAGCTCCAGGAGATCCGCACCTACTACAAGTTCGTGGACGTGGACAACGACCGGTACCAGCTCGACGGGGAGTCCCGGCAGGTGATGCTGTCCGTGCGCGAGCTCTCGCACGCCCACCTTCCGAGCCGCATCTGGATCAACGAGCACCTCGTGTACACGCACGGGTACGGCATCGTGGTGGGCCCGGTGAACCGCGTGACGCGAGAGGGACTGCCGGAGTTCTTCGTCAAGGACATCCCGCCCGCGGCCGTCGGCCCGCTCAAGATCAGCCAGCCGGAGGTCTACTACGGCGAGGTCGCCAACGCGTACGTGCTGGTCAAGATGCGCGCGCCCGAGCTGAACTACCCGCAGGGCGATCAGAACGTCTACACGACCTATTCGGGCAAGGGTGGAGTGAGCATCGGGTCGCTGTGGCGCCGCATCGCTTTCGCGGCGCGGTTTGCCGAGATCAAGATCCTCCTGTCCGACGACTTCACCCCCGAGAGCCGGATCCTCTACCACCGGCAGGTTGCCGAGCGGGTGCAGAAGATCGCGCCGTTCCTGCGCGTGGACCGCGACCCGTACCCGGTCGTCACCGCTGCCGGGCGAATCGTCTGGCTCGTCGATGCCTACACGACGACCGACTACTTTCCCTACTCGCACCGGACCCCCGGGGTGGGCAACTACATCCGCAACTCGGTGAAGGTGACCGTGGACGCCTACGACGGGACGGTGGCCCTCTACGTCGTCGAGCCCGACGAGCCGATGACCGCCGCGTACGCGCGCGCGTTCCCCGGTCTGTTCCGGCCCGTCTCGGCCATGCCCGAGGATCTGCGCACCCACATCCGCTACCCGCAGGACTTCTTCGGCATCCAGGCGCGGATGTACGCGCAGTACCACATGCTCGATCCGCAGGTTTTCTACAACAAGGAGGACCTCTGGACGGTCCCGATCCGGAAGACGGAGGGCCGGGACACCGAGATGGAGCCGTACTACACGATCATGCGGCTCCCTGCCGAGAAGCGCGAGGAGTTCATCCTGCTCCTGCCGTTCACCCCCGTGCGCCGGGACAACATGATCGCGTGGCTGGCGGCCCGCTCGGACCCGCCGGACTACGGCAAGCTCGTGCTCTTCGAGTTCCCGAAGGGCAAGCTCGTGTTCGGCCCGCGCCAGGTCGAGGCCCGCATCGACCAGGACGCGTTCATCTCCCAGCAGCTCTCGCTGTGGGGCCAGGCGGGCTCGCAGGTGATCCGGGGGGGCCTCCTCGCGATCCCGATCGAGGAGTCGCTCCTCTACGTCCAGCCCCTCTACCTCGCAGCGGAGCGCGGGCGACTGCCGGAGCTGAAGCGAGTGATCGTGGCCTACGGGAACCGGATCGCGATGGACGAGACGCTGGAAGCCTCGCTCCAGCAGCTCTTCGGCGCCCGCCCGGCGGCGGCCGGCGCGCCCGCCGCGGCCGGCGCGCCCCGTCCGCCGGGGGCATCCCGCCGCGGCTGGCGGCCGAGGCCCTCGAGCACTTCACCCGGGCGCGCGAGCGCTTCGGCCGGGGCGACTTCGCGGGCTTCGCGGAGGACCTCAGAAAGCTGGAGGAGACGCTGCGGCGACTCCAGACGGAGAGCCGCCGGTAGCGCGGCGCCGTCGGCGCGCTACCCGACGACGTTCTGGGGGCGCCCCTCTAGGAACGCGATCACGTTGTCGACGACGCCCGCGTTGAGAAGGTCCATACCCTCGGGCGTCTGATCGGCGTTGTGCGGGGTCAGGACGACCTGCGGGCAGGCGAGCAGGGGATGCCCCGGCGGGAGCGGCTCGGTGTCGAACACGTCGAGCGCGGCCCCGGCCAGGCGGCCGGCGTGGAGCGCGGCCACCAGCGCGTCGGTGTCCACGACCGGTCCGCGCGCCGTGTTGACCAGGATGGCGCCCGGCTTCATCAGGCCGAGCTCGCGCGGGCCGAGGAGGCCACGGCTCTCGGGCGTGAGCCGGACGTGGAGCGACACGACGTCCGCCGTCCGCAGGAGCTCGTCGAGCGGAAGGTAGCGGACGCCGAGTTCGGCCGCGCGGGCCGGGCTCGGGTTGAACGTCCAGGCGACGACGTCCATGCCGATCGCGCGCCCGAGGCGGGCCATGCCCCCGCCGATCGCCCCCGTCCCGACGATGCCGAGCGTCTTGCCGTGGAGATAGACGTTGTCCATGCTGGTCCAGCGACCCGCCTTGAGCTCCGCCGTCTGGAAGTGAGCGCGCTTGGCGGCCGCGAGCATGAGCCCGAACGCGTGCTCGGCGACGATGGGCGCGGTCTTCCCGGGGATATTGCACACGACGATTCCCCGCTCGCGCGCGGCGACGAGGTCGAAAGAGTCGGTTCCGATGCCGCACACGGTGGCCATTCGGAGCCGTGGCAACGCCAGGAGCGCCTCGCGGGGCCACTTGATGGCTCCCCGGGTGTTCACGAGACAGACGGCGTCGCGCGCCCGCGCGAGCTTCTCCTCGGGCGTGGCGGGCCGATCGGTGTGGAGGCGCACTTCCCCGTAGCGGCGGAGGCGTTCCAGATGCGGGGAGCCCTGGATCTGCGGGGGATGGTCCCCGGGGATGACGATCACCACGTCGTGCCGATCGCCCATGAGAACCTCCGATCGCGGAGTGCTTGGACATCGCCTCGGCCGGCCGGCGATGCGTGCCGGCAGTATCGCACGAGCCGAGAACGAGTAGACCGCTGCCGATCTGGGAACGCTCGTGCTACTCTTTGTCCTCGTGGCTCACGCCGTGGTCGACTCGCACCTGCACGTGTGGGACGGGACCGCCGCGGGCCTCGACGCGGGTCCCATGAAGATTGGCTACAGCGCGCAGGCCACGGCCTCCGTCGAGCTCTTCATGGACTACATGGACGAGGCCGGCGTCGACCGCGCTGTCTTCGTCCAGCCGTGGTTCTACCACTGGGACAACCACTACATGGTGTCGTGCCTCCGCCGCTTCCCCGACCGCTTCCGCGGCGTGTGCGTGATCGACCCGCGGGGGGCGAAGGCCCCGGCGGCGCTCAGGCGCTGGCGGGACGAGGGCGTGACCGGTATCCGCCTGCGCCCGTTCCGGCCGGGCGAGCGGCCCGGCCGCGGTCCCTGGCTCGCGACCGACCAGACCCTCCCCTGTGGGAGGCGCTGGCGGAGACCGGCACGATCGTCTGCGTGCTCCACGGAGGGACGGACCTCGAGCGGTTGCCGCCGCTCCTCGCCCGCTTCCCGTCCCTCCGGATCGTGGTCGACCATCTCAACACGCCGGTTCCCGCGGAAGGGCTCGGGCAGGCGGCCTTCCGGGCCCTGCTCGACCTCGCCCCGCACCCGCAGGTGTACGTCAAGCTCTCGGGCTTCCACCACTGGTGCCCCGAGCGGTACCCGTATCGAGACGGCCTGCCGTTTGCCGAGGCGGCGGTGCGGGCCTTCGGCGCGGAGCGGTGCATGTGGGGGTCGGACTTTCCCCACGTGCTCGCCGGGTGCGGCTACGTCCGCAGCCGGCACTTGCTGCCGCGGGAGGCGACGTTTCTCTCCAAGGAAGAGCTGGATCTCGTCATGGGCGGGACGGCCGAACGCCTCTGGTTCGGCTGAGATCCCAATGAGGACGCGCAGTTTCACCGTTACCCTCAGGAGGAGACACCGATGAGCATCGATCGCTTCAAGGTCGGACCGCGCCTCTCGGCCGCCGTCAAGCACGGGGACACCATCTACGTGGCCGGCACCGTCGCCGACGATACGAAGCTGGACGCCAAGGGTCAGACCGAGCAGATCCTGCACAAGATCGACGAGGCGCTGAAGCACTTCGGCAGCAGCAAGTCCAAGCTCGTCTGGGCCAACGTGTGGGTCTCGGACATCCGTCACTACGACGGCATGAACGCGGCGTGGGATGCGTGGGTCGAGAAGGGGCACACGCCGGCTCGCGCCACGGTGGAGGCGCGGCTCGCCACTCCGAGCTACCTGGTCGAGATCGCCGTCATCGCAGGCGCCTGACCCCACCGCGCATCGAGGAGGTCCTCATGGGGAGCACGACAGACCGGGTGAGCGCGCGGGCGCGGGCAGTGCCCCCGTCCCTCATCCGACGCATGTTCGACATGACGCCCCGCGTCCCCGGAGCGATTAGCCTGGCGGTGGGCGAGCCAGGCTTCGCGACGCCCCCGCACATCGTCGAGGCGGCCTGTCAGGCACTCCACGACGGCTTCACGAAGTACTCGCCGAACGAGGGCTACCTCGACCTCCGGGAGGCGATCGCGGAGAAGATCGAGCGGGTCAACGGCTACCGGGTCGATCCGGCCTCGGAGGTGTTCGTGACGGTCGGCGCGATGGAGGCGCTGCTGCTCACGTTCATGGTCGGGCTCGATCCGGGGGACGAGGTGCTGATCACCGACCCGAGCTACACGAACTTCGAGGGCCAGATCACTCTGGCGGGCGGGCGGCCGGTCTTCGTCCGGACCGATCCGGAGCGCGGGTATCTGCCGCATGCCGAGGACGTGGCGGCGGCGGTGACGCCGCGCACGCGGGCCATCCTGGTCAACAGCCCGTCGAACCCGACGGGCGCCGTCTACCCGCGGGACCTCCTGCACGCGATCGCGGACATCTGCGTCCGGCACGACCTGCTCCTCGTCTCCGACGAGACGTACGGGGCGCTGACGTACGGTGACATCCGGAACGTGAGCCCGGCGTCCTTCCCCGGGCTCCGCGACCGGACGGTGTCGGTACACTCCTTCTCGAAGGAATACGCGATGACGGGGTGGCGGATCGGGTATCTCACGGGCCCCGCGCCCATGCTGCGCGTGATGGCGGTCGTCCAGGAGCAGATGGTCTCCTGCGTGAACTCTGCGACCCAGCGCGCCGCCCTCGCGGCCGTTCGCGGGCCTCAGGACTGCGTCGAGACGATGCGGCTCGCCTACCAGCGGCGCCGGGACCTGGTCGTCGAGCGGCTCGGCCGGATCCCCGGGGTGCGCTGTCCGAGACCCGACGGCGCGTTCTACGCGTTCCCCGACGTTCGGGCGGTGACGCACGACACGCGCGGCCTGGCGGAGCGGCTCCTGTTCGATCACCGGGTAGTGGTCTCGCCGGGCGAGGCCTTCGGCCCGCGGTCGGGGGGATTCCTGCGGCTCTCCTACGCCTCCTCGGACGAGGATCTCGCCGAGGGTCTCACGCGGCTCGAGTCGGGCCTCGCCGCCGCCCGGCGCGGCTGACGCGGCCGGCGGGATGCCGGAGCGGACCGCAGGGGAGACGGCGCCGTACCGTGTGGAGTGGCGCGACGGCCTGGCGCTGGTGCGTCTGACCGCGGGGAAGGCCAACGCGCTCAATCCTCGAAGCCTCGCGGCCATCGAGCGCGCGCTCGACGAGGCGGCGGGCGGGGAGGCGCGAGGCGTCGTCCTGACGGGCTACGAGCGGTTCTTCTCGGCGGGTCTCGACCTCCTGGCCCTGTACGGGCTCGAACGGGACGCCATGGACGCGTTCATGGCGTGGTTCGATTCGGTCATGCTGCGCGTCTTCGCCTTTCCGCGGCCCGTCGTGGCTGCCCTCGGCGGTCATGCCGTGGCCGGCGGCGCCGTGCTCGCGCTGGCCTGCGACGCGCGGGTGATGGGCACGGGCGCCGGGCGCTTCGGGCTGAACGAGATCCGGCTGGGGGTGCCGTTCCCGGCGTCGGCGCTCGAGATCGTCCGGTACGCGGTCCCGGCGCAATGGGTCGAGGCGGCGCTCTACGAGGGCGAGCTCGTCGACGCGCGTGCGGCCTTGGAGCGAGGGTTCGTCTCGGAGGTTGTGGACGGCGACGCCGTTGAGGCAGCCTGCCGAATCTGCGGCCGGCTCGCGGCGGCGCCCAGCGACGCCTTCGAGGCCACCAAGGCAGCTCTCGAGGGGCCGGCCGTGGAGCGAGCGTGGGCGACGCTCGCGCCGTTCCGCCGCGCCTTCGTGGACGCCTGGTACGCGCCCGAGGCTCGTCGCCGGATCGGCGAGGCCCGCGCGCGCCTGGGGGGCTGACCCGTCAGAAGCTGAATGCCGTCCGACTTCACGGGCCGAAGGCCGTTCGATCAGATGGAGAGGAACCAGAATGGATATCGAGGCGGTCACGGAGTCGATTTGGGCGCACACCCTGCGACGAAGCTACTTCCCGGCGGAGTGGAAGGGGCGGCTGACCGTCGAGCAGGCCTACCGGGTGCAGCTCGGCCTTCTCGACCGCTGGGTGGCGAAGGGTGAATCGGCTGGCGGCTGGAAGGTCGGGCTCGACGGCCCCGGTGATCCAGAAGCAGTTCGGGATGCACGAGCCGGTGATGGGCTCCTGCTCGAGAGCGGCCACCCCGCGACAGCGGGGTCACATCCCAGCACGACGAGCTGATCGAGCCGGGCTTCGAGAATGAGCTCTGCCTGGACCGGTAGGGGTACGGCTCGAGGGGCCCGGGGTCACGCCTGCCCAGGCCCTGCGCGCCATCAGGGCCGTCCAGCCGGCGTTCGAGATCATCGAGGGGCGAGGCGATTCCGAGCGGATGTCTGGTGCTCAGGATCAACCGACGACGAACAGCAGAAGGCCTTCGTCACTGGCCCGTCCATGGCCCTGCCGACGGGATGGCGACCGCCCAACGACGGTGGAGGTCTTCATCCAACGGCACGGGTGGTCGACCATGCCGTACGGAACGCGGAGACCGGCCACCCGTCGGGGCGCTAACCTGGCTCGCCGACAAGCTCGCAGAGTTCGCCGCCGGCTGGAGCCCGGGCACCGGATCGTGTCGGGCTCAGCTTCCAGAAGCAGTACCCGATCGCCGGCGCGGGGACCGGATCGAGACGCAGTTCACCGGTTCGGGACCGTCCGGCGCGACCTTCGACTGACGGCTTCGCCGCTTCGCGGACTTCACCATGCGCCGGCTCGTCGCGAGGCGCCTCCGGTCCGGGCTCAGCTCCGGACCGGCGGCACGCGATGGAGTCGGTCGTCCAGTAGGCGTGCAAGGTCACCGAGCCGGAGCGTCTCAGGTATGTCCGCCGGCCCTGTCTCAAGGAGCGCCGGTTCAAGACACTCGACCAGTGCGCGATCATGCCGTCGAAGCTCGCCTGGTAGCCGGCGTCCGGATCGTAGCGCTCGGCGCGGGGGATCGGCCGAGGAGGTGCAGCTCGATCGTCGGCGAGGATCGCGCTGGCCTTGTCCGCCGATCGCTCGAGCCGGTCGGGCGGCGGGCGGATAGCCGGGCGCGGCCATGGTGCCGATCACCGTGACCGCGCTCCCGCGGCGGTTCGAGGAAGATGGCCGCCTGCGTC
>CAVVOZ010000017.1:0-211054 GCA_963749975.1 uncultured Candidatus Rokubacteria bacterium
GCGACGAGACCCGCCGTGATCAGGAGCGAATCGCCCGGCAGGAAGAAGCCGATCAGGAGCCCGGTCTCCGTGAACACGATCGCGACGAGGGCCACGTACCCGCCCCAGCGCACCAGCTCGTAGAGCGCGGCCGGATCGGTCAGGACCTGGACGAGATACTCGACCACCGCCTCCGTCCCGTCAGCGCGCCAGCGTACCGATGCGCATGCCGTAGAAGGATCGCCAGACGAACACCATCGAGATGATGAAGAAGACCGCCGCCAGCGTCCGGCTGATCGCGGCGCCGCCCTCGGCCGTCAGCGTCACCGCCAGCTCCACGGCGAGCAGCCCGAAGAGCGTCGTGAACTTGATCACCGGGTTCATGGCGACGGACGACGTGTCCTTGAACGGGTCGCCGACCGTGTCGCCGATGACGGTCGCAGCGTGCAATGGCGTGCCCTTCTCTTTGAGATCGACCTCGACCACCTTCTTCGCGTTGTCCCAGGCCCCGCCGGCGTTCGCCATGAAGATCGCCTGGTACAGCCCGAAGAGCGCGATCGAGATCAGGTAGCCGATGAAGAAGTACGGCTCGACGAACGCGAAGGCCAGCGTCGAGAAGAACACGGTCAGGAAGATGTTGAACATCCCCTTCTGCGCGTACTGCGTGCAGATCTCGACCACGCGCTTGCTGTCCTCGACCGAGGCCCTCGTCGCACCCTCGAGCCGGATGTTCGCCTTGATGAACTCCACCGCGCGATACGCCCCGGTCGACACGGCCTGGATCGACGCGCCCGTGAACCAGTAGATCACCGAGCCGCCGGTGATCAGACCGAGCAGGAACGGCGGGTGGAGCAGGGAGAGCTTGTCCAGGTTCTCGGTGAGCCCGTGGGTGAGGAGCACGATGATCGAGAAGATCATCGTCGTGGCACCGACCACTGCGGTGCCGATCAGCACGGGCTTCGCGGTGGCCTTGAACGTGTTGCCGGCGCCGTCGTTCTCCTCGAGGAGCGTCTTGGCCCGCTCGAAGTCGACGTCGAACCCGTACTCCTTCCGGATCTGCTGCCGGACGCCGGGGATCTGCTCGATCAGCGACAGCTCGAACACCGACTGCGCGTTGTCGGTCACGGGCCCGTAGGAATCCACCGCGATGGTGACGGGGCCCATGCCGAGGAAGCCGAAGGCCACCAGCCCGAAGGCGAACACGGCCGGCGCCACCATGAGGCTCCCCACGCCGGTCGTGCTCACGAGGTACGCGATCCCCATGAGCGCGGTGATCGCCATGCCCAGCCAGTACGCGCTGAAGTTCCCCGCCACCAGCCCGGACAGGATGTTCAGGGACGCCCCGCCCTCGCGCGCCGACGTGACGACCTCGCGGACGTGCCCCGACTCGGTCGAGGTGAAGATCTTGACGAACTCGGGAATGATCGCGCCCGCCAGGGTGCCGCACGTGATGATGGTGGACAGCTTCCACCAGAGCGTGCCGTCCCCGAGGCCGGGGACCAGGAGATAGGAGGCGACGTACGTGATCACCACGGACACGCCCGACGTCAGCCACACGAGGGACGTGAGGGGCGCCTCGAAGTTCATCTCCCGGGCGCCGGTGTAGCGGCCCCGGGCGAGCGCCTCGTTGATCAGATAGGAGGCGCCGCTGGCCACGATCATCAGGACGCGCATCGTGAAGATCCAGACCAGGAGCTGGACCTGGACCGTCGGGTCCTTCACCGCGAGGAGGATGAAGGAGATCAGCGCGACCCCGGTCACCCCGTAGGTCTCGAAGCCGTCGGCGGTCGGGCCGACCGAGTCGCCGGCGTTGTCGCCCGTGCAGTCGGCGATGACGCCCGGGTTGCGGGCATCGTCCTCCTTGATGTTGAACACGATCTTCATGAGGTCCGAGCCGATGTCCGCGATCTTCGTGAAGATGCCCCCGGCGATCCGGAGCGCCGCCGCGCCGAGCGACTCCCCGATCGCGAAGCCGATGAAGCACGGCCCCGCGTACTCCCCGGGGACGAACAGGAGGATGCACAGCATCAGGAAGAGCTCCACGCTGATGAGCAGCATCCCGATGCTCATCCCCGACTCGAGCGGGATGGAGTAGACCGGCAGCGGCCGGCCCGCGAGGCTGGCGAACGCCGTCCGCGAGTTCGCGAAGGTGTTGATCCGCATGCCGAACCACGCGACCCCGTAGCTCCCGCCGATCCCGATGAGGCTGAAGAGGAGGATGATCAGGACGCGCACGGGCTCGTACCGGAGCAGGACGCCGAAGTAGAGGACGATGATGAGCCCGATGAAGATCTCGAGGATCAGGAGGAACTTGCCCTGCGTCACGAGATACGTCTTGCACGTCTCGTAGATCAGCTCCGAGATGTCCCGCATCGACGGGTGCACGGGCAGGTTCTTGATGCGCCGGAAGATGACGAGCCCGAAGACGAGCCCCAGGACGCACACGACGAGCCCGCCGAGGAGGAGCGTCCGCCCGTTCACGCCCATGAGCTGGATCGACCCGACGTCGGGCATGCGGAGGCTGGCCTCGCCGCCGCCCGCGTGAGGCGCGGCGGCCGGCGACGCCGGAGCCGCGGTCTGGGCGAAGCCCGGGATCGGCGCCGCCAGCGGGGCCAGCAAGACCGCGAGCAGACAGAGAGCCAGCAGCGGCGCCGCGAGGCGGCGGCCGGACGGACAGCACATCGCGTTCATGTAGAGGTCTCCTGAGGCGAAAGGATGCCGTACGGGTCGGCCGTAGATCGGCGAACAGTATAGCAGAGCCGACTCCGCCCGGACCGGGGGCCGGGCAGGCCGCACGGCCCTTGCCGGGTCGCGGGCGCCATGGCTACGATGAGGCCGTGAGACGAGGCTCGCGAGCGGCCAGCCGGTGCGCGTTGCCCGACGTGTGACCGTGCCGTCTCGTGGCCGGGGAATCCCGCACGGCCCTTCTGCTCGCTCTCGTGCCGGCTGATCGACCTCGGACGCTGGCTGGACGGGACCTTCCGGGTGCCGGGCGCGCCGCTCTCCCTTCCCGCTCCCAGCGCGCCGGACGAGACGCGCGCCGACGAATGATCGACGACCTCCTGCGCGACCCGGCGGGCGCCGTGCAGATGCTCCTCCTCATGGTCCCCGGGCTTCTCCTGGCCGTGACCGTCCACGAGGTCGCGCACGGCTGGGTGGCCGAGCGTCTGGGTGACCCGACGGCGCGCCTCGCGGGGCGGCTCACGCTCAACCCGCTCCCGCACATCGACCCGCTGGGCGCGCTCGCGTTCGTGCTCGCCGGCTTCGGCTGGGCGCGGCCCGTCCCGGTCAACGCACGGAATCTCCGGCGACCCGTGCGCGACATGGCATGTGTCGCCGCCGCAGGGCCGCTCTCGAACTTCGTCGTCGCCTTCCTCGGCCTCGTTCTCCTCGTCCTCACCAGCCGGCTCGTGGACGCGCCGTTCGTCGCCCGGCCGGTCGCGGGAATGCTCCGCTACGTCTACACGTTCAATCTCGGCCTGGCGATCTTCAACCTGATCCCGCTCCCGCCCCTCGACGGGGGACACTTCCTCCCGTACTTCTTCCCCCGCCGGTCGTGGCCGCTCCTGGCGCGGCTCGAGCAGTACGGCCCGCTCATCCTGCTGCTGCTCGTGTTCTCCGGCGCGACCCGCTACATCGTCGGGCCCCTCTTCGGCCTCGTCAACGCGCTCTACCTGACGGCGCTGCGGGCGCTCTTCTAGCCGGCCGGAGAGCGGCGGCCCCGGAGCAGGTCCGGAAACAGACGAAGGGCCCGGATCTCGCGATCCGGGCCCTTCGTGGTAATACCCCGGCGACGACCTACTCTCCCGCGCCGCTACCAGCGCAGTACCATCGGCCCTGGAGGGCTTAACTTCCGTGTTCGGGATGGGAACGGGTGTGGCCCCTCCGGTAAGGCCGCCGGGAATCGGCAAGCCTCACACGCGATCCTCGAGTGCCGTCACGTCGAATCAGGATTGGAAAGAAGCCAATCCGCGGTCAAGCCGCACGGCCGATTAGTACCGGTAAGCTGAACCCCTTACGGGGCTTACACCTCCGGCCTATCAACCTGGTCATCTTCCAGGGGCCTTCAGAGGCTTTCGCCTGGGAGGTCTCATCTTGAGGCGGGTTTCGCGCTTAGATGCTTTCAGCGCTTATCCCTGCCGCACATAGCTACCCAGCATTGCCCCTGGCGGGACAACTGGCACACTAGCGGTGCGTCCACCCCGGTCCTCTCGTACTAGGGGCAGCTCCCCTCAAACCTCCTCCGCCCGCGAGAGATAGAGACCGAACTGTCTCACGACGTTCTAAACCCAGCTCACGTACCGCTTTAATGGGCGAACAGCCCAACCCTTGGGACCTGCTCCAGCCCCAGGATGCGATGAGCCGACATCGAGGTGCCAAACCTTGCCGTCGATGTGGACTCTTGGGCAAGATCAGCCTGTTATCCCCGGAGTACCTTTTATCCGTTGAGCGATGGCCCTTCCACTCGGGACCACCGGATCACTAGGCCCGGCTTTCGCCTCTGCTCGACTTGTAGGTCTCGCAGTCAGGCCGGCTTTTGCCCTTGCACTCGACGCACGATTTCCAACCGTGCTGAGCCGACCTTGGGGCGCCTCCGTTACCATTTGGGAGGCGACCGCCCCAGTCAAACTGCCCACCTGCCACTGTTCCCGATCCGGATCACGGACCAAGGTTAGAGCCCTAGCACAGTCAGGGTGGTATCTCAACGTCGGCTCCACCGACACTAGCGTGCCGGCTTCAAAGCCTCCCACCTATCCTGCACAGACTCCGCCAAAACTCCATGACAGGCTACAGTAAAGGTTCACGGGGTCTTTTCGTCTACTCGCGGGAAGCCAGCATCTTCACTGGCGCTACAGTTTCACCGGGTCTCTCGCGGAGACAGCGGCCAAGTCGTTACGCCATTCGTGCAGGTCGGAACTTACCCGACAAGGAATTTCGCTACCTTAGGACCGTTATAGTTACGGCCGCCGTTTACCGGGGCTTCGGTCGAGAGCTTCGCCTTGCGACTAACCCCCTTCCTTAACCTTCCGGCACCGGGCAGGCGTCAGACCCTATACCTCCTCTTACGAGTTGGCAGAGTCCTGTGTTTTTAGTAAACAGTCGCTTGGCCCTCTTTACTGCGACCCCTTCAGGCTCAACACCTTAGTGGGGCACCCCTTCTCCCTAAGTTACGGGGCAATTTTGCCTAGTTCCTTCGCGAGAGTTCTCCCGAGCGCCTTAGGATTTTCTCCTCGCCCACCTGTGTCGGTTTGCGGTACGGTCGCCTCAGTGACTCCCTAGAGGTTTTTCTTGGCAGTCTGGGATCGGCCCGTTTATGGCCCGAAGGCCTCCCCATCGCCTTTCAGGGTTGATGCTCCGACGGATTTGCCTGTCAGAGCCCCCTACGGACTTGGACCCGCACGACCAATCGCGGGCGGTGCCTACCCTACTGCGTCACCCCATCGGTGATAGCGCCACTGCGGCGGTACAGGAATATTAACCTGTTGCCCTTCGCCTACGCCTTTCGGCCTCGGCTTAGGACCGACTAACCCTGGGCGGATTAACCTTCCCCAGGAACCCTTAGGCTTTCGGCGAGCAGGTTTTTCACCTGCTTTTTCGCTACTCGTGCCGGCATTATCTCTTCCGCTTCGTCCAGCAGTCCTTACGGTCTGCCTTCGACCTGGTGCGGAATGCTCCCCTACCGCTCGCCGCTTGCGCGGCGAACCCGCAGCTTCGGTATCGGGCTTGAGCCCCGTTGAATTGTCGGCGCAGGATCGCTTGACCAGTGAGCTGTTACGCACTCTTTAAAGGATGGCTGCCTCTAAGCCAACCTCCTGGCTGTCTCGGCGACCCCACATCCTTTCCCACTAAGCCCGAACTTGGGGACCTTAGCTGGCGGTCTGGGTTGTTTCCCTCTTGACGACGAAGCTTATCCCCCGCCGTCTGACTCCCACGCTTAAAGATGCGGCATTTGAAGTTTGGTTGGGATCGGTAATCTGGTAGGACCCCTAGCCCATCCAGTGCTCTACCACCGCGTCTCATACGTGAGGCTAGCCCTAAAGCTATTTCGGGGAGAACCAGCTATCTCCGAGTTTGATTAGCCTTTCACTCCGACCCCCAGCTCATCCGAGCTGTTTTCAACCAACACCGGTTCGGGCCTCCACAGGCTGTTACACCTGCTTCACCCTGGCCAGGGGTAGATCACTCGGCTTCGGGTCTGCTCCGTGCGACTAGACGCCCTATTCGGACTCGCTTTCGCTACGGCTCCGCGCTCTCCGCGCTTAACCTCGCCACACAGAAGCAACTCGCCGGCTCATTATGCAAAAGGCACGCGGTCAGGCCTTCCGTCTTGCGACGGCATAGCCCTCCCACCGCTTGTAGGCAGACGGTTTCAGGTTCTATTTCACTCCCCTCGCCGGGGTTCTTTTCGCCTTTCCCTCACGGTACTGGTGCACTATCGGTCGCCAGGTAATGTTTAGCCTTGGAGAGTGGTCTCCCCAGATTCCCACAGGGTTTCACGTGTCCCGTGGTACTTGGGAACCGGGCCCAGGGAGTCCGAGCCGTTTTCGCCTACGGGGCTATCACCCGCTCTGGCGGACCTTTCCAGATCCTTCGGCTAACGGTCGGTTTGGTAACTCCCCGACGAGTCCGCAGCTCGTCAGTCCCAGCCCCGCAACTCCCGACCGGCAACGCCTGCGGGCTATCACGCCGGTCGAGTTTAGGCTTTTCCCCGTTCGCTCGCCGCTACTTGGGGAATCGCGGTTGCTTTCTTTTCCTCGAGGTACTGAGATGTTTCAGTTCCCTCGGTTTGCCTCCGCCGCCTATGTATTCAGCGGCGGATACGCGAGCATTACCTCGCGTGGGTTCCCCCATTCGGGCATCCGCGGATCAATGCCTGCTTGCGGCTTCCCGCGGCTTATCGCAGCTTGCCACGCCCTTCATCGCTTCCTGGCGCCAAGGCATCCACCGTCCGCCCTTAGTAGCTTGACCACGGACTATTTCGAAGACGCTCTGGCTTCTCGAGGATCGCGTATGCGGTTGTCAAAGAGCCGAGGGGCCCCTGAGGGCCCCAAACCTTCCGACACCTGGTGGAGATGACCGGAATCGAACCGGCGACCCCCTGCTTGCAAAGCAGGTGCTCTCCCAACTGAGCTACATCCCCCAAGTGGTGGGCCTTCCTGGGATCGAACCAGGGACCTCGCGCTTATCAAGCGCGCGCTCTAACCAACTGAGCTAAAGGCCCGGGGAAAAAATGCTACTGGCTCGACCGGCAGGTGTTCCGACCTAGTTGATCTGATCAGGAGCTCCTCGGTTGAGGCGCTCCTGATTCGATCTCCTTAGAAAGGAGGTGATCCAGCCGCAGGTTCCCCTACGGCTACCTTGTTACGACTTCACCCCAATCACCGACCATACCTTCGGCGCCTGCCTCCCTTGCGGGTTAGCTCAGCGACTTCTGGTACAACCGGCTTTCGTGGTGTGACGGGCGGTGTGTACAAGGCCCGGGAACGTATTCAGCGCAGCCTGCTGATCTGCGCTTACTAGCGATTCCGCCTTCACGAAGGCGAGTTGCAGCCTTCGATCTGAACTGAGACCGGCTTTTTGCGATTCGCGCCCCCTCACGGGTTAGCAGCGCTTTGTACCGGCCATTGTAGCACGTGTGTGGCCCTGGGCATACAGGGCATGATGACTTGACGTCGTCCCCACCTTCCTCCAGCTTACCGCCGGCAGTTCCCCAAGAGTGCCCGGCATTACCCGGTAGCAACATGGGGTAGGGGTTGCGCTCGTTGCGGGACTTAACCCAACACCTCACGGCACGAGCTGACGACAGCCATGCACCACCTGTGTCGGATCTCGGTTTTACGAGTCCCTCCCCTTTCGGTTTGGTACTCCCGACATGTCAAGCCCAGGTAAGGTTCTTCGCGTTGCGTCGAATTAAACCACATGCTCCACCGCTTGTGCGGGCCCCCGTCAATTCCTTTGAGTTTCAACCTTGCGGCCGTACTCCCCAGGCGGGGTGCTTAATGCGTTAGCTTCGGCACGGGAGGGGTCGATACCCCCCACACCTAGCACCCATCGTTTACAGCGTGGACTACCGGGGTATCTAATCCCGTTTGCTCCCCACGCTTTCGCGCCTCAGCGTCAGTCACCGTCCAGAAGACCGCCTTCGCCACCGGTGTTCCTCCCGATCTCTACACATTTCACCGCTACACCGGGAATTCCATCTTCCTCTCCGGGACTCAAGAGAAGCAGTCTCGGGCGCAGTTCCTCGGTTGGGCCGAGGGATTTCACACCCGACTTACCTCCCCGCCTACGCGCCCTTTACGCCCAGTGATTCCGAGCAACGCTTGCCACCTCCGTATTACCGCGGCTGCTGGCACGGAGTTGGCCGTGGCTTCCTCTGAGGGTACCGTCAAATACCGGCGCTATTCACGCCGGTACCCTTCTTTCCCTCTGACAGGGGTTTACGACCCGAAGGCCTTCGTCCCCCACGCGGCGTCGCTCCGTCAGGCTTTCGCCCATTGCGGAAGATTCCCCACTGCTGCCTCCCGTAGGAGTCGGGGCCGTGTCTCAGTCCCCGTGTGGCCGGTCATCCTCTCAGACCGGCTACCCATCATTGCCTTGGTGGGCCGTTACCCCGCCAACTAGCTAATGGGCCGCGGGCCCGTCTGGGAGTGGCTGCTTGCGCGACCTTTCCTCCCCGAGGCTTGTGCCCCAGGGAGCGTATCCGGTATTAGCGGCCCTTTCGAGCCGTTATCCCGGTCCCCCAGGTGGGTTACCCACGTGTTACTCACCCGTCCGCCGCTAACCGTTCAAGTTGCCCCAAACGGTTCGCTCGACTTGCATGTGTTAGGCACGCCGCCAGCGTTCGCTCTGAGCCAGGATCAAACTCTCCAGTTTGATATCGAGCATATTACAGCCCCGTCGTCGGCCTTGCGGCCCCGGACAGGGCAAGGGCATGCACACCATATCGGTGAGCCAGTAGCATATTCGGCTTTCAAAGAGCAGAGACAGCCGGGTCAAGAACGACGACCGGTGATGCGAGATCAGCCGGGCGGGTGTCTCAACCGAAGCCTAAACCGAAGACGGCCTAGGCAAAGGAGGATGTTAAGGGCCTAGAGGGTCCCTGTCAAGGGGTTTTCCCGGACTCGGGGGAGTCGGGGGCCGAGATGCCCCGGAGCCGGGCAAAATCGCGACGCCCCCGCTGCACCAGGTGCGTCTCCCCGGGCCGGATCTCCACGGTTTGATAGGGATCTTCGACCCGGTCCCCATCGATCCGGATCCCGCCCTGCTGGACCAGCCGGCGCGCCTCGCTGGCCGAGGACGCGAGGTGGCACGCGGCCACGACCTCCCAAACGCGCACCTTGACCCCAAGGAGGGGCGCTTCGTAGGCCACCTCGCGCACGTCGTCCGGCACTTCGCGGGCCTGATATTGCCGGACGAAGGACTCCGCCGCGGCCTGGGCGGCCGCCGCTCCGTGAAAGCGGGTGACGACGAGCTGGGCGAGCCGCTTCTTCGCCTCCATGGGGTGGAGCGAGCCGCCCTGGACCCCGGCCGTCACCGCTTCCACCTCGGCGGGCCCGAGGCCGCTCACCAGCGGGTAGTACGCGAGCATGACGGCATCGGAGACGGACATGAGCTTGCCGTACATCTCGGCGGGCGGCTCGGTGATCCCGATGTAGTTCCCGAGGCTCTTCGACATCTTCTGGACGCCGTCGGTGCCCACCAGGATCGGCATCGTGATCGAGATCTGGGGCTCCTGACCGACCGCCCGCTGGAGGTCGCGGCCCACCAGGAGATTGAACGTCTGGTCGGTGCCGCCCATCTCGACGTCCGTCTCGAGCGCGACCGAATCCTGGGCCTGAAACAGCGGGTACAGGAACTCGTGCAGGTGGATCGGGCGCTCCGCCTCGTAGCGCGTGGCGAAGTCCTCGCGGGAGAGGAGGCGCGCCACCGTGACCTGCGCGGTCATGCGGATCACGTCCTCCGCCCGGAGCGGGGCGAGCCACGCCGAGTTGAAGACCACGCGGGTCCGCTCGGGGTCGAGGATCTTGAACACCTGGTCGCGGTACGTCTGGGCGTTGGCCTCCACCTCGACCCGGGTGAGCGGCTTGCGCGTCTCGGACTTCCCCGTCGGGTCGCCGATCAGCCCGGTGAAATCGCCGATCACGAAGTAGACCGTGTGCCCGAGGTCCTGGAACTGCCGCATCTTCTGGATCACGACGGTGTGCCCGAGATGCAGGTCCGGCGCGGTCGGGTCGAAGCCGACCTTGACCCGGAGCGGCGCGCCCGCGCGCCGCGCCCGCTCGAGCTTGCCCCGCAGCTCGTCCTCGCTGACGATCGCCGCGGTCCCGAGCCGGATCCGCGCGAGCTGCTCGTCGACGGGCGGGGAGGAGGCCATGGCGGGAGGGTTGTAGCACAGGCCCCGGGCCCTCGCAAGCAACGGAGGTCCAGGAGGCCCGAGGGTATAATGGGCGCGTTTCCCAGGCTTCACAGGAGGTCCGCGCCATCGTGTCCGCACGCCGCCGCCGTCGTCCCTCGGTGCCCGGTCAGCGCGCTGCGCCCGGCAGCCATCGCCGTCGCTGGCGCTTCGTGCCCTCGTGGCCCTCGTGGCGTGTCGTCCGATGGATCCTGCTGCCTCCGCTTCTCCTCGCAGTCCTCGCGGTCGCCGGCGTCGCCGTCGCCGCGTACGTGTACTGGCCGACCGACCTCCCGCCGGCGAAGGCCCTGGAGGAGTACACGCCGAGCGTCGGGAGTCGGGTCTACGCGGACGACGACGAGTTCCTCACGGAGTTCCAGGCGGAGAAGCGCATCTTCGTGCCGTTCCAGCAAATCCCGCCGGCCCTGCGCAACGCGATCATCGCCGTCGAGGACGCGCGCTTCTACTCGCACTTCGGGGTCGACGTCCGGGGCATCCTCCGCGCCGCCTACGCGAACTTCCGCCATGGCCGCGTCGTGGAGGGCGGGAGCACCATCACCCAGCAGCTCGCCAAGGTGCTGTTCCTCACGCCGGACCGGAGCTTCTCCCGCAAGGTCAAGGAAGCCCTGCTGGCGTTCGAGCTCGAGAAGCGGTACTCGAAGGACCGGCTCCTCGAGCTCTACCTCAACCAGGTCTACATGGGCCACGGCGCGTTCGGGGTCGAGGCGGCGGCCCGGATGTACTTCGGCAAGTCGGTCCAGGACCTCACGCTGCCCGAGGCCGCCATGCTCGCCGCACTCCCGCGCTCGCCGGGCAACTACTCGCCCTTCGAACGCCCCGAGCTGGCCCAGCGGCGGCGGGCCATCGTGGTGGGCCGCCTGCTCGAGCACGGGTACATCAGCGAGGCCGAGGCCAAGGCGACCAACCGGGCGCCGCTCGGGCTCGTCTCCTCGGAGCGCCGCCGGGGAAGCGCCCAGTACTTCCTCGAGTACCTCCAGCAGAGCCTCGAGGCGAAATACGGGAGCGACGTCCTCTACAAGAGCGGTCTCGCCATCTATACGACCCTCGACCCGGTCCTCCAGCGCGCGGCGGAACAGGCCCTCCGCGACGGACTCCAGTCCCTGGCCGGGCGGCAGGGCGCGCGCGCCGCCGCCCGGGGCAAGGGCAGCGCGGCCCCTGTGGTGCCGCCCGAGGGGGCGGTCGTGGTGATCGAGGCGGCCACCGGCTACGTCAAGGCTCTGATCGGAGGCGACGACTTCGCGCGGACCGAGTTCAACCGCGCGCTCCACGCGCATCGTCAGCCGGGATCGGCCTTCAAGCCGTTCGTCTATCTGGCGGCGCTCGAGGCCGGCCATGCGCCCACCGAGATCCTCGACGACAGTCCGATCCGCTACGTGTCCGCGGGCAAGGTCTGGGCGCCCGAGAACTACGACGGCAAGTTCCGCGGGCCGGTCACGCTCCAGCAAGCGCTCGAGGAGTCGATCAACGTGCCGACCATCCGGCTGCTCGAGCAGGTCGGCGTGAGTCCGGTCATCGAGGCAGCCCGGCGGGCCGGCATCCAGAGCCCCCTCCCGCACGACCTCACCCTCGCGCTCGGCAGCGGTGACGTGACGCTCCTCGAGCTCACCGCGGCCTACGGCACCTTCGCGAACCAGGGCATCCACATGGAGCCCCTCATGGTCCGATACGTCACCGACGCGCAGGGACGCCTCGTCGAGGAGAACATCCCGCAGGGACGCGAGGCCATCGACCCCGGCATCGCCAACAGGCTGACCCAGATGCTCCGCGGCGTCGTCGAGCGAGGCAGCGGGGTCGGCGCGCGGGTCCTCGAGCGGCCCCTCGCGGGCAAGACGGGCACGACGAACGACTTCTCGAACGCGTGGTTCGTGGGCTACACGCCCTCGGTCGTGGCCGGGGTCTGGGTCGGCTACGATCGGCCCCGGAGCCTCGGCCACGACGAGACCGGCGCGCGCGCCGCGCTGCCGATCTGGGTCGCGGTGATGCGCACGGCGCTCCGGGGCCAGCCCGTCGAGGATTTTGCCGCCCCTCCGGCCCCGCCGGCCGGCGCCCAGGCGGCGCGGCCCTGACGGCCGCGCCCGGCGGCGGCCGCGCCTACCCTTGGGGGTGCGGGGCGCGGGTCCGGGCCAGGAAGCGCGGCGCCCGGAGCGGGGCGCCGATCAGCGCCGCGAGGTAGTCGTCGAGGACCGTGGCCGCCGCCTGCTCCACGGCGGGCACGAGCCGGGCGCCGAGGCGCGCCTCCCACGACGCCGTCTGGAGCCCCCGGAGAGCCGCCACCACCGCCGGGGCGAGGAACGGCCCGCCCGCGCGGCAAGACGCGCAGACCATGCTGCCCTCGACCGCGTCGAACGCGACCCCCTGCGTGCTGACCGGTCGGTCGCAGCGCCCACACCGATCGAGCCGGGGCCGGTGGCCGAGCAGGTCGAGGAGCCGGAGCGCGAAGGCGAGCTGAACGCGGGCCGGCGCCGCGCCCGCGTCCAGCGCGCGGAGCCCCCGGAGGAGCAGCGCGAAGCAGAGGGGCTGCGCGTCGCGCTCGGCCGTGAGCCGCGACACCGCCTCGATCATCCGCGCCCCCTGCCCGAGGCATTCGAGATCGTCGCGGAGCCGCCGGAACGGCTGCCGGATGTCGAAGTGATCGAGCTGCACCAGCGGGCGCCCCTCGCGCTCGAAGCCGACCGCGTCACCCCAGGTGAAGAGCTCCAGCGCCCCGGCGAAACGCGAGCGGAGCCGGCGCGCGCCCCGGGCGACGACCGCGAGCCGCCCGTGCTCCCGGGTGTAGAGCGTGACGAGCCGATCGTACTCCCCCAGATCCCAGGCCTGGAGGACGATCCCTTCGGTCCGGAGGAGCGGCACGCGCGGCCGCGCCTCAGGACGTCCGCTGGAAGCCGAGCTCGCGCAGCGCCCGGTCGTCCTGCCGCCAGTCCTGCCGCACGCGGACGCGGAGATCGAGAAAGACCCGCACCCCGAAGAACGCCTCGAGCTCCCGCCGCGCGGCCTGGCCGACCCGCTTGAGCATCGCCCCACCCTCACCGATGACGATGGCCTTCTGGGACGGGCGCTCGACGAAGATCTCCCCGCGAATGTAGAGCGGGGCATCCGGCCCCCGCTCGACCACCTCCTCGGCCCGGACGGCGCAGGCGTACGGCACCTCCTGCCGCATGGCCAGGAAGAGCTTCTCCCGGATCGTCTCGGCGACGAAGAACGTCTCCGGCTGGTCGGTCACCGTGTCGGCCGGGTAGAGCGCCGGGCCGACGGGGAGGAGCCCGAGCACCTCCGCCTCGAGCCGGTCCACGCCCGTCCCGTTCTTGGCCGAGATGGGCACGAGCGCCCGAAAGGGGTGACGGGCGGCGTAGGCCTCGAGACGCGGCAGGAGCTTGGTCTTGGCGGGTACGAGGTCGATCTTGTTCAGCGCGAGCACGACGGGCGCGGTGACGGATCGGAGCGCCTGGAACGCTTCCTCCGTGCTCGCATCCACGGGCGCCGTCGCGTCGGCGACGAGGATGACGACGTCGACCTCTTGCAGGGCCTGCGCCACGGTCGACGCCAGGAACCGCCCGAGCTTGCCGCGCGGGGGATGGAGGCCGGGCGTGTCCACGTAGATGATCTGGCCTTCCGGGCGCGTTCGGATCCCGCGGATGCGGTTCCGCGTGGTCTGCGGCTTCGGGGAGACGATGGCCAGCTTCTGGCCGAGCAGGCGGTTGAACAGCGTCGACTTGCCGACGTTGGGCCGGCCGATCAGGCTCGCGAAGCCGGCGCGATGATCAGGCGCCGACGTGGAGGGTTCGGGCGGGGCGCTCATAGAGCCGTCCAAGCAGGTCCATCTCGCGCGCGTGCATCAGGCGCGCCTCCCGGGGCTCGCGGTCGTCATAGCCGATGAGGTGCAGACACGCGTGGCAGCACAGGAGGTCGAGCTCCTCGCGCAGGGAGTGTCCCAGCATCCGCGCCTGGCGCCGCGCCGTCTCGACCGAGATGATCGCCTCTCCGACCACGGCGGCCGGCCCGGCCAGGGGGAACGCGAGGACATCGGTCCGCCGGCGCACGCCGCGGTAGCGGGCATTCAAGGCCCGGATCGTCCGATCGTCCACGAGCGTCAGGCTCAGCTCGTGGTCCCACACGCCCAGCGCCCGGAGCGCGGTCCGGACCGTACGGCGGATGCGCTGGAGGTCGACGGGCAGGGACTGCCGGTTGGCGACGACGATCACGTCTCGCGCCGCCGGCTCCACTCGTCGTAGGCGCGCACGATCTCCGAGACGAGCTCGTGCCGCACGACGTCCTTCTCGGTGAAGTAGACGAAGCGGATCCCCGCCACGGACTTGAGCACCGATTGAATCTCGATCAGCCCGGACGCGCGCGTCGAGGGCAGGTCCACCTGCGTGATGTCCCCCGTGATCACCATGCGCGAGTTGAATCCGAGCCGCGTCAGGAACATCTTCATCTGCTCGGACGTCGTGTTCTGCGCCTCGTCGAGCACGATGAACGCGTCGTTCAGCGTGCGACCGCGCATGTACGCGAGCGGCGCGATCTCGATGGCGCCGCGCTCGGTCATGGTGGCGGCCTTCTCCGGCTCCATCATGTCGTAGAGCGCGTCGTAGAGGGGCCGGAGATAGGGGTGCACCTTCTCGTACATGTCGCCGGGCAGGAAGCCGAGCCGCTCGCCCGCCTCGACCGCCGGCCGCGTGAGGATGATCCGCGCGACCTCGCGGCGCGTCAGGGCCGAGACCGCCATCGCCATCGCGAGATACGACTTCCCCGTCCCCGCAGGCCCGATCCCGACCACGACGTCGTGCCCGCGAATGGCCTCGACGTAGCGCTTCTGGTTGAGCGTCTTCGGGGTGATCTGCTTCTTGCGGGAGGGCACCGGGATGGCATCGAGGAAGATGCTCTTGAGATCGGCGCCCGCATCGTCGGCCAGGACGCGCAGGGCGGCGCGGACGTCCGACGCCTGGACCGGCAGCCCGGCCCCGAGCCGGGCCAGGAGCTCCTCCACGATGCGGGCCCCGCGCTCCACCTGCCGCTCGTCCCCGCGGAGGGTGATCTCGTTCCCGCGGGCGACGATCCGGAGGGCGAGCTCCGCCTCCAGCAGGCGCAGGTTCTCGTCGTTCCGGCCCAGCAGGGCCCCGAGGTCGACCTCGGAGTCGAGCGTGAGACGCTGGGTGGTGGGCTCAGCCACGCGGCGGGCTCTCGGCCTCCGTCACAACCCCTCGGGTATCACACGCGCCGGACCGTGTCAATTTCCCGGTGGGCCGCGGCGTCACTCGTCCACGGCGCGATCCGGCGGGGGCTCGGCCACGGCACGGGGCACGGCGAGCTCGATGGCGAGCTCCTTGAGCTGCTCCGGGCTCACCGACGTGGGGGCGTCGGTCAGGGGGCAGGTGCCCTTCTGGGTCTTGGGGAACGCGATGACGTCCCGGATGGAATCGACGCCGGCCAGGATGGCGACGATCCGGTCCAGCCCGAACGCGATGCCGCCCATCGGCGGGGCGCCGTACTCGAGCGCCTCCAGGAGGAAGCCGAACTTGGCGCGCGCGGCCGTCTCCCCGATCCCGAGGATCTCGAAGACCCGCTGCTGGAGCGCTCGCGAGTGGATCCGGATCGAGCCGCCGCCGATCTCCTGGCCGTTCAGGACGAGATCGTAGGCCTTCGCGCGCGCGGCGCCGGGATCCGCCAGGCCGGTCTCGGCGTCAGCGTCCTGGGGCGCCGTGAAGGGATGGTGCATCGCGTCCCACCGCCGCTCGTCCTCGTTCCACTCGACCAGCGGGAAATCGACGACCCACAAGAGGTCGTACGCCCCCCCGGGGATCAGCCCGAGGCGATGCGCGAGCTCGACGCGGAGTCGCCCCAGCACCGTCGCGGCGAGCGGCATCCGGTCGGCGACCAGCAGCACGAGATCACCCGCCTTCGCCCCCGTCCGGGCGAGGAGGCCATCCCGGACCGCCTCCAGGTGGCGGGCGGCCGGGCTCTGGAGCGTGCCCTCGCCCACGCGGACCCAGACCAGCCCCTTCGCGCCCGCGCCCTTGGCGCGCTCCACCAGGTCGTCCAGGTCCTTGCGCGAGAACGCGCTCCCCGGCACCGTGAGGGCCTGCACGGCGCCGCCCTGGGCGACGGCCTGCGCGAAGACCTGGAACGCGCCGTCCCGGAACAGGTCGGAGCAGTCACTGAGCTCGAGGCCGAAACGCAGGTCGGGCTTGTCCGAGCCGTAGCGCCGGATCGCCTCGTCCCAGGTGAGCCGACGGAACGGGCGGGCCAGCTCGAGACCTTTGGTGCGGCGGAAGATCTCCGCGACGAGGCCCTCGATCACGGGCAGGAAGTCGTCCCGATCCAGGAAGGCGGTCTCGATGTCGATCTGGGTGAACTCCGGCTGGCGATCCGCGCGCAGATCCTCGTCCCGGAAGCAGCGCACGATCTGGAAGTAGCGCTCGAGCCCGCCGACCATCAGGATCTGCTTGAAGAGCTGGGGCGACTGGGGCAGCGCGTAGAAGGTCCCGGGGGTCAGGCGGCTCGGCACGAGGAAGTCCCGCGCGCCCTCCGGGGTCGACCGCGTGAGCATCGGCGTCTCGACCTCGACGAAGCCCTGGCCGTGGAGGTAGTCGCGCGTGGCGCGGCAGACCTGGTCTCGCAGCAGGAGGTGCCCCAGCATCGCCGGCCGGCGGAGATCGAGGTACCGGTACTTGAGCCGCAATGATTCGACCGCTCTCCTGGGACTCGTCGAGCGGGAAGGGCAGGGGCTTCGACTCGTTCAGGATGCGGAGTCGCCGGACCGACACCTCGATCTCACCCGTGGCGAGATGGGCGTTCACGGTGCCCGGCGGCCGCCGCTCGACCGTCCCCTCCACGGCCAGGACAAACTCCACCCGGATGCGCCCGGCCGCCTCGTGGGCGGCGGGGTCCAGCGCCGGGTTGAACACGAGCTGCGTCAGCCCCTCGCGGTCCCGGAGGTCCACGAAGATGAGACCGCCGTGATCGCGGCGCCGGGACGCCCATCCCATCAGGGTGACCGTCTGTCCGGCGTTCCCGGCGCGGAGCGCGCCGCACGAGTGGGTCCGACGCATCCCCCCGAACGACTCCGTCATGTCCGGCTCCCCGACTGGCGATGGGCCCGCTCGGCGAACCACTGCACGCTCGGCAGACCCTCGGCACCGACCGTCGCGACGCCCTCGTACCCCTGCTTCTCCAGCGCGGCGCGCTGCGCGCCCGGATTCCGCGTCTGGCGCTCGAGCGCCACGAGATAGCCCTGGCCCCGGAGCGCCTGGGCCGCCCGCAGCACGCCACCCAGCTCCTGGGCCGCCTCGTCGAACAGGAGCGCGATCCGCTTGTCGCCGCGCGCCGTCCGGCTCTCGATCCGGCCGAGGATGTCCACGACGCGCTCGAAGCCGATGGAGAACCCCGTGGCGGGGACGTCGCGGCCCAGCATGCGCCCGATCATCCCGTCGTACCGCCCGCCGCCCGCGATCGATCCCGCGGCGAAGCTCGACGAGCGGATCTCGAAGATCGGCCCCGTGTAGTAGCCCATGCCCCGCACGAGCGTCGGATCGAAGTCGATGCGGAACCGGCCGCCGGCCGCCGCGCCCACGGCCTCGACGATGCGCGAGAGCGTCGCGAAGGCGCCGTCGGCGCTCGGGTTCCCCACCTGACGTTGCATGCCCGCCAGGCTGTGCGAGGGGGCGGTCGTCGCACAGAGCTCCAGCATCCGCGCGATCGCGGCCGCCGGGTGGCCCGCCTGCTCCAGCTCCTGGCGGATCTCGCTCGCCGGGAGCTTGTCCCACTTGTCGAGGGTGATGAAGACGCTGGCGTGGCGCGCCGGCGCGAAGCCGCACCAGCTGGCCATCGCGGCCAGGAGGCGGCGGTCGTTGATCCGCACCGTGAGGCCCTCGAGGCCGAGCGCGCCGAGCGCCTCCGTGGTGGCGAGGATCAGCTCGATCTCGGCGATCTCCGACGCGACGCCGAGGATGTCGATGTCGCACTGGGTGAACTGACGGTAGCGGCCGCGCTGCGGCCGCTCGGCGCGCCAGACCGGCCCGATCTGCACCGCCCGGAGGGGATCCGGCAGCTTCGCGACATTGTGCGCGTAGTACCGGGCGAGCGGCACCGTCAGGTCGAAGCGGAGGCCCAGGTCGGCCAGGTCGGCCTCGGTCGTGGCCGCGCCCAGGTCCAGCTTCTCCCCGCGCTTGAGCACCTTGAAGATGAGCTTCTCGTTCTCGCCGCCGCCCCCGCCGGTGAGAAGCTCGAGGCTCTCCAGCGCCGGCGTCTCGATGCGCCGAAACCCATACCGGCGGTACACGCCGAGGATCGTCCCCGCCGCGGCGTCGCGCAGCTCCGCCTCGGCGGGCAGGATGTCCCGCATGCCCCGCGGCGGCTCACTGGGCAGCCTAGACGCCACCGCGGTAGCGCTCCATCAGCTGGACGTAGTTGTTCGTCGGCCGGTGGATCAGCTCGAGGTCGGCGTCGGTCAGCGTCCGGCGAGGCTTGGCGGGGCTGCCCATCATGAGCGTCCGGCGGGGGATCCGCGTCCCGGGCGAGACGAGCGCCCCGGCGGCGACGATGGACTCGTCCTCCATCACGACCCCGTCGAGCACGATCGCCCCGATGGCGATCAGGCAGTGCGAGCCCACCCGGGCACCGTGGAGCCGGACGGCATGGCCGAGGGTGACGTGGTCGCCGATCTCCACCGGGTCGGTCCGGTTGACGTGGATCACGGTGCCGTCCTGGATGTTGGTGTGGTGCCCGATGCGGATCCGGTTGACGTCGGCGCGGATGACGCACTGGAACCACACGCTCGAGTGCGCCCCGAGCTCGACGTCGCCGATGACGTGGGCGCTCTCTTCCACGAACGCCGTTTCGTGGATGCGCGGGGTCTTGTCCTCGAACGCGCGGAGCATCCTGTTCCTCCAGAGGACCCGTGGACATCGAGTCGGAAAATGCCCAAGAACAAGGCGAAATGGTAACAGGGGGGGTGGACGCTCGCAAGAGAGGCGGCTCCCGCGCCTGGCAGCCGCTCGGAGCGAGTGCTATACTCCCCGATGCGGCGGCCACGGTTGGCGCCGCCAAGCCGCAGGGCGCGGAAGCGCGCCCTTTTTGTTGGAGGGAGATGCAGTGCCCACCTACGACTACCGTTGCGACCGGTGCGATCGCACCTTCGAGATCCGGCAACGTATCTCGGCCGAGCCGCTGACGACGTGCGATCGCTGCGGCGGACCGATCCGCCGGCTCCTGTCCGCGGCGCCGTTCATCCTCAAGGGCGGCGGCTGGTACGTCACCGACTACCCCTCCGCGGGCCGGAAGAAGGGGATGGAGGCCGAGAAGAAGTCGAGCGGCGACGCGGCCCCGAGCGCGGCCCCGGCGACGACCGGGACGGACGCCGCTGCCTCGACCGGGGCGTCTTCGAAGAGCGAGAAGAAGAGCGACGGGGCCTCGAGCGACGCGGCGCCGGCGAAGCCGAAGCCAACTCCGACGCCCTCCAGCTGACGGGGGCGCCCGGGCCCAGCCCGAGCCGCCGGCGCGCGCTGCCTTCCCGCACGAACACCTCCACCCGGCCCGAGCTGTCGATCAGCGCCCCGAGCGCCCGCCGGGGCCGCTCGGCGTAGGTCCCCACGAGCCCACGGACGCGCGCCCCGCCGATCCGCAGGACGCCCCGATCGGCCGGCCCCGGCAGCTCCCGCCCCCGGAGGCTCGTCAGGAGGTTCCCGAAGCGGTCGACCAGCAGGACCTCCCCGTCGACCCGGCCACCGAGCCGCCGGGGCTCGGACCGGGACAGACGCACCGGGTGGCGGAGCGGCGGCCCGAAGGCCGCCAGCCGGACGCCGCGCGAGCAGTGGGCGGCCACGGGCGCGAAGATGTCGCGTCCATGGAACGTCCGGCTGACCGGCCGCCGATGGTACCGCGCGTCGGCCAGCACGACGCCCCGCGCGCCCGGCAGGTCGAAACAGAACCCGAGGAGCCCGTTGTCGGGTCCGACGAAGTAGTGGCCGCCCGCCTCGATGGCGATCGGCCGGCGGGAGCCGCCGACCCCCGGATCCACGATCGCCAGATGCACCGAGCCGCGGGGAAAGAACCGCCAGGCGGCCTCGAGGAGGAGGGCGGCCCGCCGGATGTCTTGCGGCGGCACCGCGTGGGTCAGGTCGACGAGCCGGGCCCGCGGGTTGATCGCGAGGAGGACGCCCTTGACGGTGCCGACGTACGCGTCATCGAGCCCGAAGTCGGTGAGCAGGGTGACGATGCCGCTTGGGCCGCTCGGGCGCGGTCCCCGGCGCCGGCTCATCGATCCCGATGGATCACGTACTCGGCGATCAGGGCCAGGATCTGGCGCCCGGGGGAGTCCGGGAGCCGGTCCAGCGCGGCGATGCCCGTCTCCGCGTACGCCAACGCCCGCGACACGGAGTAGCCGACGCCGTCGTACACCTTGACCAGCCGATGGACCTCCGCCACGTCCGTCTCCTGGAGGCCCGGGCGCCCGAGCGTCTCCAGGATGCGCGCCCGCTCGCCGTCCGTGGCGCGGTCGAGCGTGACGATCAGGGGCAAGGTGCGCTTCCCCTCGAGGAGGTCGTGGCCGATCGCCTTGCCCAGGCGGGTCGGGTCCGCGGCGAAGTCCAGCGAGTCGTCGATGATCTGGAACGCGATGCCGATCCGCTCGCCGTACGTCGCGAGCGCCTCGACCGCCTCGGCATCGAGCCCCCCGGCGAGGCCGCCGATCCGGCAGCAGGCTGACATGAAGGTGGCCGTCTTCTGGCGGATGATGCGGAGGTAGTCGGCCTCCGACAGCTCGCCCGCGCGCTTGCGTTCGAGCTGGAAGACCTCGGCCTCGGTCATGGACACCATGACGGTCGCCAGGGCATCCATCACCGCGAGGTCCCCGTCCCGCACGAGGAGCGCCATGCAGCGCGAGTAGAAATGGTCCCCCACCAGCACGGAGGCGTCCACCCCGAACCGGGCATGCGCGGACGGCCGGCCTCGCCGGAGGGGCGCCTGGTCGACCACGTCGTCGTGAATCAGGGTCGCGGTGTGCAGGAGCTCGACGATGCACCCGAGCCGCACCGCGCGCGCGCCCGGATCCGCCCCGAGCGCCGCGCCGAGCAGGACCAGGATGGGCCGGAGCCGCTTGCCCCCGGCGAGCGCGACGTGCTCCCCGAGATCCCGGACGAGCTGGACGGGCGAGTCGGCCAGCTCGCGATTGATCTCCGCCTCGCAGGCACGGAGCGCGTCGCCGACCAGGTGCAGGAGCCGATCCCTGAGGGCGCCCTCCAGACCGAGGCTCACGGGACTCGTCTCGTGAACGGCAGGCCCTCGCACCGCGTCACCACCGGTCAGCGGATGACGGGGAACGGCAGGGCGGAGCGGCGGGGAAACTCGGCGTTCGGATCCGTCTGGAGCGTCCGGTCCTTCCACCCGAGCACGAGCCCGGCCAGTCCCCGGTCCAGCGCCGCGGCGGGAATCCGCAGGAACACGCGGTCGCCTTCGCGCCAGTCCCCGCCGCCGAACGGCACGGTGTCGGCCCGACCGCTCGCCGTGAGGTCGCCGTTGCGCACGTCCCACAGCGGGCTCCGGACGACGAGGAGGCCCATCCCGGCTTCCTCGCGGAACCGCCCGGCCAGGGCGGGCGGGATCGGCTGCTCGAACGGCGCCGCGACGACCGGCACGCCGGCGCCAGCGACGCAGGGCCGGCCGCGCGAGCGGCACCTCGACGAGCGGGCGCGACGCGCTCGGCGACGAGCAGGCGTCTCGAGCACCTGCGTCACCGTGTTGCGCTCGCCGCCGACCTCGAGCAGGAGCACGTCGTCCGCGCCCGCTGCTGGACCGGCTGACCTCGACCTCCGTCCACGCGGCGCGGCCCGCGGGCGGACGCACGGCCCCGAGCGTCGAACCGCCCACGGCCTCCGAGCGCGCTCGACTCGGGCTCGGGAACGAGTCGAATCGGCTTCGAGACGAGCGCCTGACGCTGGATCACGCCCTCGCTGCCAGGCGAAGACGGTCCGGTCGACGACTCCGCCGTCGAGGGCCTCTCGCAGCGCGGGGTTCAGGGAGGTCCCGGACGCCCGGTGCTGCTGGATGACCCACTGCGGGAGGAGCGCCAGCCGGATGACGCCGGGGGGGGCCTGGGCCCGGCACCGGCCCGGTCGCGCCGACACCCGAGCGCCACGGTGAGCCCCACGACCGCCAGTCGACGCACCGCGATCGATCACCCTGGGCTCCATCGCGCGAACATTGTCTGGTCGGCTCTCACGGGAATCAAGGGGAAAGAAAAACGCCCCAGGGGGTCACCCCCCTGGGGCGTGGAGCTACCGGTCAGGTCCTAGAACGAGTACTGCGTCCGGAAGGTGATGGCCCACGCCATGTCACCCGAGTCCGGAAGCATCACACCGCCGAACAGGTTGAAGACCAGGTTCGGGTTGAAGCGGTACGTGGCCCCCGCGTCGATTTCGAACAGCGCACGTCGCCGTAGGGGCCATCTGCATCCGTCGCCATCACGTACGCCGCGCCGCCGCCGAACGAGAGAGCCGGCGTCAGGGCGTAGGTGACCGAGGCACCGAGACCCCAGGTGCCGGTCGGGTCCGCATACTGGACCTGGCCGATCGACGGGGCGCCGATGGAGGAGTTACCGAAGAGCCACTCCGCGATGTACGGGCCGCCGCCGCCGAACCAGCCGGCGCCGGACTCCGGAATCGGGAGCTTGTCCGAGTCCTGCGTCAGGGCGCGGGCCGTACCCTGAGCGCTGCAACCCGCGTTGCGAGCTTGCTGACGACGCCGGGCGCCATGCCGCAGCCCGCCGGCCCGACCTGTCTGTCACCCGTGGTGTACCAGCCCAGCCGCGAACACGTTGACGGGGCCCACCGGGACCTGCGCCGTCACGAAGGCGCCGAATCCCGCTCTCCGAGAACGGATTGCCGGGCTCGCCAGCCGATAGCGCCGGCGCGGGCGCGAACGGCCGCTGCCCGTAGACCACCGCGCCGTCGAGCTGAATCGTGCCGATCTTGGCGCCGACCGTCGCGCCAATCCAGAAGGTGTCACCGAGGTTCGCGCCGGCGAGGGCCTGCTCGTTGACCAGCATGCCCTCGAGCGTGACCCGGATGTCCTTCGTGGCGTTGACGCCCACGCGCGCCACGTACATGTCCGTGTCGTCGGCGTTGGCGTTGTTACCCTCGCCGGTCTTCGCCGCGTACACCTCGACGTCGACCGGATCGAACTTCATGTTGATCTTGATCGCGGCACCATCGTCGTCGAAGTACCCGCCGAGCGGGCCGGTCATGAAGACGATGTTCTGGATACCGAGCGTGAGGGACGAGCCCGGCAGCCCACTGCCCGGTGTCGAGCCAGATGTACGCGTGCTTGGTCTCGACGTTGACGCCGTCGGCGCCGAGACACCCACCCGCGCCGTTACCCACCCGCGACGTTCGCAGCCGGGCTGCGTGACGACCGTCGCGTCGTCGGACGGCGTCCCCGGCAACCGCCGGCGGCGGGACCGTGACGGCCGGGATTGAACGGGGTCCGGCCCGTGCAGCCACGGATACTCACCGCCCGACGCGCCACCGCCCGTACCCCAGGTGATGTCACCGACCTCCAGGCCCCAGACCGCCTTGGCCTTCTTGTCGGCGCTCTCGACGTTGGTGAAGAGACGCCACCGCTGGAAGTAGAAGCTCTGGCTGTCGCGGTTGGCGCCGTTCGGACCGCTGTCCGTGAAGTCCGTGATGTTGTTGAACGCGAAACCGTAGACACGCATCGGCCCGCCGAAGCTCACGGTCGGGGCCTGCGCGTGCGCGGCGAGGGCCGATCCGAGGATCAGCACCCCCCCGACGAGCAACGCCAGCGCTCGCTTCATTACCCGCACCTCCCGGTGCCACCCGGCTTCGGATGGCGCCCGTCTGTGGTGGATTACTTAACTACGATGAGTGCCTTGTTGGGTAAAACGCGGGCTGTGAACGCTCCGCTGGTGCCCAGCACCACCCCCCTTCCCGGATGAAATCTGCCGGCCGATCGCCGGGGACACGTTGAGAAATGTCAGTAAGCCGCCGCAACCGTAGCACCGGCCGAAAAGCCGTGTCAAGCCCCGTTTCGAGGCTGCTCCCCCGGGGGCTGGCCGGTCGACCCGCGCCCCCCCTACCCCTTTAGGGCAGCTCGTAGGCGAGGATACGACCCCTGGGGCGTCCCACGGGATTGAGGGTCTCCAGATCGAACCCTCGCGGCACGACCCCCACCACGACCTCCGGCAGCCCGTCCCCGTCGAGGTCCCCATAGGCGAAGTCGGCGATGTAGCCCTCCGTCACGCCGCTCTGCCAGACCCGGACGAAGGCCCCGTCCTTCCAGCGGAGCCGGTGGATCCGGCCCCGGTTGAACAGCGTCGCCGCCAGCCGGGGGAGGATCCCCCGGCCCTGCTGGAGCGCGGGAAGGAGGTTCTCGTAGACGAGGATCTCCGGCCCCGGGGCCGTCTCCGGGCAGGGGAACCACCCGCCCGGCGATGCGGCCCGACCGTGCACTCCGGCCTCGCCCTGGCGCCGGGCGCCGCCGGTGGGCAGATACTCGAACGTGACGGCCGAGCCGCCCAGGGGATCCGTGCTCGTCCAGAGACGCTGGCCGCTGCGCCGTCCACACGGTCAGGCGGTAGTCGTCCGTGAAGGCCACGACCTCCGGCTCGGGGCTCCCGGTCAGGCGCATCAGGGCGAGGCCATAGACGCTGACGCCCCGCGGCACGCGCAGGCGCGACACGTCCCGGAAGCGCTCACCGTCCCAGAGCAGGCGGCGGATCTCGGGGTCGAACGGCTCGTCCTCCCCCGCGTCCTGCTCGAGGAGCCAGCTCTCGGTCCCCACCCGCACGACTCGCAGGTACCGGCCGCTCGTGTCGTACAGCACCCGGAATCCGCCGGATGCGCTCCACTCCAGCACCCGCGCGCGCACGCCCACCCGGCCCTCGCCCCGCTGGTCGACGACGACCAGCTGGGCCCGTCCGGAATCCGTCACCGGGGCCGCGTCCACCGACAGGATCAGTCCGCCCGCGCGGAAGCTGGTGCCCTCCACCGCGACCGGGCTGCCGCCCTCGGTCGTCCGGTAGGCGGTCAGGTTCTGCTCGTCGGCCACGATCAGCTCCGCACGCCCGTCGCCGTCGAGGTCGCCGAGCGCGAGCGCGCGAACCGGTCCGTCCAGGGGATACCGGCGCTCGAGCTCGGGGGTCTCCTCCCAGGCGAAGCGCGGCGGGAAGCTCGCGGGCGTCAGCGGCGAGCGGACCGCCACGAGCGTCTCGCCGGTCTGTCCGGAGGTCCACGTGGTCTCGAGCACGCGGGTCGTCCCATCGCGGACCAGCCGGGAGCTGAGCACGGCCACCCCGCCGAGCCGGCGGCCCACCTCGAGGGGCGAGGGGCTCGATCCCCGCCCCTGGCCCACCAGGTCCAGGACCCGCTGAGGATCGACCGACAGGAACCGTCCGGTCTTGTCGAGGATCGCGGAGAACCGCGCCACCAGCAGGAGCTGGGTCTGGTCGGCGCTGTCGAAGGCGGCCTGCACCCCGCTGGTCGGGAGCACCGCGACGGGGAGCCGCCCGGCGGTGATCCGCGCGCCATCACCGGGCGCCGGAGCCGGCGCGGTCCGTCCAGCCAGCGGCACGAGCCGCCCGGTCGCGGCGCTGGGCTCGACGGCGGTCAGGACGAGCGTCCCCAGCACCTGCTCGGTGTGCCCCAGCGGCTGATTCGTGACGGGGTGGCGGAACATCTCCCCGCGCCGGAAGAGCGTGAGCTCGAGGCCGGGCCGCAGGCTCGCGATCCCCGCGCCCTCGACGCGGATGGTGTCCCCCGTGGCCGCGGTCACCTGGAGCTCGACCCTCGGGAATGCCGCGGCCAGCTGCTCGGCCGTCGTCTGGTAGGTCGCCCCGAGATCCTGCAGGATGTCGGCCCGCGCCGGGCCCGCGGTCCCGAGGAGCCCCAGGGTCACTATCAGCGCCACGATCCCGACGCCGCCGCTCCAGCCCGGACGCGAGCGTCGCATGGCCTCAGAAGCCCACCGACGGACGGTGGACGCCAAAGACCGCGCGCAGGCGCGCGCCGATCTCCCCCAGGGTGACGTCGGCCTGCACCGCGTCCAGCAACCGCGGCACCAGGTTGTCGGTCCCGCGCGCCGCCCGCTCGATGGCATCGAGCGCCCGCGCCGCCCGATCCCCGTCCCGGCGCCGCCGGAGATCGCGGAGCCGCTCGGCTTGCCGGCTCTCGACCCCGGGATCGGGCTGGAAGAGCGCGGCCGGCGGGGACGCGGCGGTCACGAAGTCGTTGACGCCGACGACGACCCGCGCCCGGCTCTCGACCTCCTGCTGGTAGCGGTACGCCGCGTCCTGGATCTCGCGCTGCATGAACCCGATCGCCGCCACCGCGCCCCCCAGACCGTCGATCTTGTCGAGGTAGGCCACCGCCCCGTCCTCGATGTCCCGGGTGAGCCGCTCGACCAGGTAGGCCCCGCCGAGCGGGTCGACCGTCGCCGCCACGCCCGACTCGTAGGCGAGGACCTGCTGGGTCCGGAGCGCGGTGCGCACGGCCGCCTCGGAGGGAAGCGACAGGGCCTCGTCCATCGAGTTGGTGTGCAGCGACTGGCACCCGCCCAGGATGGCGGCCAGCGCCTGGACGGTGACGCGCACGACGTTGTTCTCGGGCTGCTGGGCCGTCAGGGTCGAGCCCGCCGTCTGGGCATGGAACCGGAGCGCCCACGCGCGCGGGTCCCGGGCCCCGAACCGCTCCCGCATGAGGCGGGCCCAGAGCCGGCGCGCGGCGCGGAACTTGGCGACCTCCTCCAGGAGGTCGTTGTGGGCATTGAAGAAGAACGAGAGCTGGGGAGCGAACTCGTCGACCTGGAGCCCCGCGGCCTGCGCCGCCTGCACGTAGGCCACCGCGTTGGCCAGCGTGAAGGCCACCTCCTGCACGGCGGTCGAGCCCGCCTCGCGGAGGTGGTAGCCCGAGATGGAGATCGTGTTCCAGCGCGGGACGCGGTCCTTGCAGTATCCGAAGACGTCCGTCACCAGCCGGAGCGACGGCCCCGGCGGGAAGATGTACGTGCCGCGCGCGATGAACTCCTTGAGGATGTCGTTCTGCACGGTGCCGGCGAGCGTCGCCGCGGGAATGCCCTGGCGCTCGGCCACCGCCAGGTAGAGCGCCAGCAGGGTGGCGGCGGTGGCGTTGATCGTCATGGAGGTCGAGACGCGGCCGAGGGGCAGGTCGCGGAGGAGCTCGGCCATGTCGTCGACGCTCGAGATGGACACCCCCACGCGCCCGACCTCGCTCCGCGCCTCCGGCGCGTCCGCGTCGTGCCCCATCTGCGTCGGCAGGTCGAAGGCGACCGACAGCCCGGTCTGCCCCTCCGCGAGGAGGTAGTGAAACCGCCGGTTGGTCTCGGCGGCCGTCCCGAACCCGGCGTACTGCCGCATGGTCCAGAGGCGCCCGCGGTACATGGTCGGCTGGACCCCCCGGGTGTAGGGATACTCCCCCGGGAACCCCAGCTCGGTGACGTAGTCGAAGCCCCCGAGGTCGGCGGGCGTCGCCAGGCGGGGCAGCGGCGCCCCCCAGGACGTCTCCAGCCGGGGGCGCTCGGGGGTCCGCGCGACCGCGGGCCGCAGCGTCTCCCGCTCCCAGCGCGCCAGGGCGTCCTCCAGCGTTGGCAGCTTGGGCAGCTTGGGCGGCTTGGGCACTTGGGCATGCGGGGCTGCCCGGGCCCGGGAGGCTCGGGAGACTGGGGCGGGCGGGCGGCGGGCCGCGGGGGCGGGGAGCTCACAGCGGCAGGTTCCCGTGCTTTCTGGGCGGGTTCTGGTCCCGCTTGGTGCGCAAGGTCTCGAGCGCCGAGACGAGCCGGCGGCGCGTCTCGCGCGGCTCGATGACGTCGTCGACGTACCCGCGCGCCGCCGCCACGTAGGGATTGGCGAACTTCTCCCGGAACTCGGCGACCCGCTCGGCCCGGAACCGCGCGGGGTCGTCGGTCTCCCCGAGCTCCCGGCGGTACAGGATGTTGACCGCCCCCTCGGGCCCCATCACCGCGATCTCGGCGGTCGGGAACGCGAAGTTCGCGTCCGCGCGGATGTGCTTGCTGGCCATGACGCAGTAGGCGCCACCATACGCCTTGCGGGTGATGACGGTGAGCTTGGGCACCGTCGCCTCGGCGAAGGCGTAGAGAAGCTTGGCCCCGTGCTTGATGATGCCGCCGTACTCCTGCGCGGTGCCGGGCAGGAATCCCGGCACGTCCTCGAACGTGACGAGCGGGATGTTGAAGCAGTCGCAGAACCGGACGAAGCGGGCGCCCTTGAGGGAGGCGGCGATGTCGAGGCACCCCGCCAGATGCGCCGGCTGGTTCGCCACGACCCCGACCGGCCGGCCCCCGAGCCGTCCGAAGCCCACGACCAGGTTCGGCGCGTACTCCGCCTGGACCTCGAAGAAGTGCTGGTCGTCGAGGACCGTCTGGATCAGCTCCTTCATGTCGTACGGCTTGGTCGGGTTGTCGGGCACGAGGCGCTGGAGACTCTCGTCCATCCGGTCGGGCGGATCCGCCGTCGGGCGCACCGGGGGATCCTCGAGGTTGTTCGGCGGCAGGAAGCTCAGGAGCTCCCGGATCGCCTCGAGGCACGCGTCCTCGCTCTCCGCGGCCAGGTGGGCGACCCCCGAGACCCGCGCGTGGGTGTCGGCCCCGCCGAGCTCCTCGAAGGTCACCTCCTCGTGGGTCACGGCCTTGAGGACCTCGGGACCGGTCACGAACATGTAGGACGACCCGCGGACCATGAAGGTGAAGTCCGTGATCGCCGGCGAGTACACCGCCCCTCCGGCGCACGGGCCCATGATCGCCGAGATCTGCGGCACCACCCCCGAGGCCAGCACGTTCCGGAGGAAGATGTCGGCGTAGCCGGCCAGCGAGACCACGCCCTCCTGGATGCGCGCCCCGCCGGAGTCGTTCAGGCCGACGATCGGCACGCCGACCTTGAGGGCGAGGTCCATGATCTTGCAGATCTTCTGCGCGTAGGGCAGCGAGAGCGAGCCCCCGAACACGGTGAAGTCCTGGGCGAAGAGGTAGATCGGCCGCCCGTTGATCCGCGCGGACCCGGTCACCACGCCGTCGCCCAGCACGCCTGGCCCGGCCCCGTCGACGTCGGTGGCCGGCTGGACGACGAACCGGTCGAGCTCCTCGAAGGAGCCCTTGTCCACGAGACCCGCGACCCGCTCCCGGGCGGTCCGCTTGCCGGCGGCATGCTGGCGGGCGATCCGCTCGGGCCCGCCGCCGAGCTCGGCCGCCGCGCGCAGCCGGGTCAGCTCGGCGAAGCGCTCGTCGAGACTCAACCGGCGCTCCCGGACCAGGGACGAGGAGGCCGCGCGACCTGATGAAACATCGGTTGAACAGTATACGGGGCCTTTGGAGAGACCGTCAAACTCAGCGGGCCCAAATTTGACGCCGGCCCGGGGCCTCTGTTACGTTGGGGACTCACCCTCGCGACGACAAAGGGGCCCCCCGTGCTACAGGTAGCGGCGCTGATTGCCAGCCTGGCTTTCCTCGCGCTCGTGATCGCGGTCATCCCGGCCCTCCTCCAGGTGGCCCGGACCGCGCGCGCGGCGGAGCAGACGCTGGCGTCCGTCGACCGCGAGGTCAAGCCCCTGACCACCCAGATCCAGGCCCTGCTCCAGGAGCACCGCACCCTCGCCCAGCAGGCGACCAAGGACCTCCGGCAGATCGAGGGCATCGCGCTGATGGCGCAGGACGTCCTGGCCCGGGTGACGAACCTCACCAGCCTGCTCGCGGGCTTTGGGACCGTGGGCCGCGTGGTCGGCGTCGCGCGGGGCCTCCAGAAGGGGATCGACGTGTTCGTCCACCGCCTGGCGCGCCACCGCAGCAAGGAGTGAGCCATGAGTGAAGACCGCGATGACCTGAACTTCCTGGGAGCGTTGGGGCTCCTCGCCGTGGGCGCCCTCATCGGCGCCGCCGCCGCGCTCCTCTTGGCCCCGAGGACGGGCGACGAGACGCGCGAGCTGCTCCGCGAGAAGGGCACCGACTGGGCGCGCCAGGCCCGGGAGCGCGGGGCGGAGCTGGCCAAGCGGGCCCAGGAGACGGTGGGCGATGCCCAGGTCCGGGCCCAGGAGTACCTCGGGCGCGGCCGCGAGGTCGTCGAGGACACCTCCGCCCAGCTGAAGGCCGCGTTCGAGGCCGGGCGGGGCGCGATGCGGGAAGAGATCGCGCGGCTCCGCGGCCGCGACGAGCCCCTCGAAGGCGTCTAGGAGTTCCCTCTCCTCGCCCCACCGCCGGGCGGGCCGCCTGCGGCACCCCGGCATCGCCGGGCGCCGGGGCGGCGGGAGTCGGCCCTTAGAGGTGGATGGCCTGCCCCATCGCGTCGAGGGCGGCCTCCATCACCGCTTCGGCCATCGTCGGGTGGGCATGGATCGTGTGGCCCACCTCCTCGACGGTGGCCTCGAGCGTCTTCCCGAGCCCGAACTCGGCGATCAGCTCGGTGGCCTCCGCCCCCAGGATGTGGACGCCCAGGATCTCGCCCGTGTCGGCGGCCGCGACGATCTTGACGAGACCCTCGGGCTCGGCGAGCGCCTGGGCCTTGCCGTTGGCCAGGAACATGTACTTGCCCACCTTCACCGCGCGGCCGTCGGCCCGGGCCTGCGCCTCGGTGAGTCCGAGGCTCGCCACCTGCGGATGACAGTAGGTACAGCCTGGGATCGTCCGGTAGTCGACCGGGTGCCCCGGGTGCCCGGCGAGCGCCTCGGCGGCCACGATGCCCTCCGCGCTCGCCTTGTGCGCGAGGAGCGGCGGGCCCGCCAGGTCGCCGATCGCGTAGACGCCCGGGACCGACGTCTCCATCCGGGGTGAGACCTTGACGAACCCCCGGTCCATGGCCACCCCGAGCGCGTCGAGCCCGAGGGCCTGCGTGTTCGCCCCTCGGCCCACGGCCATCAGGACCAGGGCGCCCTCCACGCGGGTGGCCTGGCCCTCCTGCTCGAGCTCGACCGTCACCCCGTCGCGGCCGACGCGCACTCCCTGGACCTTCACGCCCGTCCGCACGTCGATCTTCCGCTTCGCGAAGCTCCGCGCGAGGAGCTTCGAGATCTCCTCGTCCTCGATCGGCAAGAGCCGCGGGAGGGCCTCGACGATCGTGACCTGGACCCCGTACGCGGCGAAGACGTCGGCGAACTCGACGCCGACGGCCCCGGCCCCGATCACCACCACGGAGGGCGGCAGGCGCTCGAGCCGGAGCGCCTCGTCGGAGCTGATGACCCGGGTCTTGTCGATCGGCACGCCCGGCAGGCTCTTTGGCGCCGCGCCCGTCGCGAGCACGATCGCCCGCGCCTCGAGCGTCCGGACGCTGCCGTCCGGCGCCTGCACGCGCACGGCGCCGGGCGCCGTGACCGTGCCGCGACCGGGGACGAGGGTGATCTTGTTCTTCCGGAACAGGAACTCGACGCCCTTGGACATCCGGTCGGCCACCTGGCGGCTCCGCGTGTAGGCGACCCGGTAGTCGGCGCGGAGGTTGTCCACGGTCACGCCGAACTCCCCCGCCCGCTGGAACAGCTGGAGCACCTCCGCATTCCGGAGGAGCGCCTTCGTGGGAATGCAGCCCCAGTTCAGACAGATGCCGCCGGGCCGGTCGGCCTCGACGACGGCAACCCGCTGCCCGAGCTGGGCCGCCCGGATCGCCGAGACGTAGCCGCCCGGGCCCGAGCCGATGATGACGGCGTCGAAGCGCTCGCTCATCGCGTCAGACCAGGAGCGCCAGGGGGGCCTCGAGCGCGGCCTTCAGATCGGCGAGGAAGCGGGCGCCCATCGCGCCGTCCATGACCCGGTGGTCTGCCGACAGGGTCACGCGCATGCGCTTGCCCACCGCCAGCTGGCCATCGACCACGACCGGCTTGTCGACGATCGCCCCCACGGCCAGGATCGCGCCCTCGGGGGGATTGATGATCGCGCTGAACTCGTCCACGGGAAACATCCCGAGGTTCGACACGGAGAAGGTCGCCCCGGAGAGCTCCTGCTGGCGAAGCTTCCGCCCCCGGGTCCGCTCGACCAGGTCCCGCGCCTCCGCGGCGATCTGGAACAGCGACTTCCGGTCGCAGTCCCGGAGGACCGGCGTGATGAGGCCGTCCTCGACGGCGACGGCAATCCCGATGTGGGCGGCCCGATGCCGCCGGATGGCGTCGCCGGTGAAGCTCGCGTTGACCCCTGGGTGCTTCTGGAGCGTCACCGCGCAGGCGCGGACGATCACGTCGGTGAACGTGACCTTCGGCGCCCCCGGGAGCGCCTGGAGCTCCTCGCGCAGCGCCGCCGCGCGCTCCATGGCGATCTCGGTCGTGATGTAGAAGTGCGGGACCGGGGCCTTGGACTGCGTCATCTGCCGCGCGATCGCGGCGCGGATCGCGCTCAGCGGGACGTCCTCGGTGTCCGGCCCGGTGCGCGCGACCGCCGGCGCCATCGCCGCGGCCGCGGGCATGGCCGCCGCCACGGCGGCCGGGCGCCCCGCCGCGGCCGGGGGCCGCGCGGCGACGAACGCCTCGATGTCCCGCTGGATGATCCGGCCGCTCGGCCCGGTCCCGGTCACCCGGGCGAGGTCGATGCTCGCCCGCTGGGCGAGCTTCCGCGCGAGGGGCGAGACCCGCAGCCGACCGGGCGGGAGCACCGCGGCCGCGCTCGCCACCCCCGCGGGCGCGGGCGCGCTGGGTGCCGGGGCGGCCGCCGGAGCCCGCGCGGCGGCCGCCGGTAGAGCGGCCGGAGCCGACGCCGAGGGAGCCGCCGAAGCGGCCGCGGGCCGGGCGGGCGCCCCGCCGACCACGGCGCTGATGTCCTCGTCCGCCTCGGCGATCACGGCGATCAGCCCGCCGACCGGCACCGCCGTCCCCGGCGTGGCGAGGAGCTTTCGGAGCACGCCCGAGCCGAACGCCTCGAGCTCGATGTCGGCCTTGTCGGTCTCGATCTCGGCGATGATGTCGCCACCCGAGATCCGGTCGCCCTCCTGCTTGAGCCAGCGCAGGAGCTTTCCGGTCTCCATCGCCTCGGACAGCTTCGGCATGACAACCTTGGTCACCGCCATGGCCCGCTCACCCTCCTCGGGAGATCGTCAGACTGAACAGAGCTTGCGGATCGCGTCGACGATCCGCTCCTTCGACGGGGTCTTGAGCCGCTCGAGGTTCCGCGCGTACGGCATGGGCGCGTTGGCGCCGAAGATCCGCGTCACCGGGGCGTCCAGGTCGTCGAACGCGCTCTCCGTGATGAAGGACGCGATCTCGGAGCCCATCCCGGCGAACCCCGCGCCGGACTCGGCCACCAGCACGCGATGCGTCTTCCGCACCGAGGCCAGGATGGTCTCGGTGTCCATCGGACGGAGGGTGCGGGGGTCGACGATCTCCACCGAGATGCCGTCGGTCTTCTCGACCTCCTCGGCGGCCTCGAGCACCCGGTAGTACATGCCCGAGTAGGCGACGGCCGTCACGTCGCGGCCCTCGCGCTTGACCTCGGCCACCCCGAGGGGGATGAGGAAGTCGGCGTCGTCGGGCACCTCGCCCTTGACGCCGTAGAGGGTCTCCGATTCGATGAAGATCACCGGGTTGTCGTCCCGGATCGAGCTCTTGAGGAGCCCCTTGGCGTCGCGGGGCGTCGTCGGGCGCACCACCTTCAGCCCGGGCACGTGGCAGAAGTACGACTCCATCGACTGCGAGTGCTGCGCGGCCAGCTGGTGGGCGGGGCCGCCCGGCCCCCGGATCACCAGCGGGATGGGGAACTGGCCGCCCGACATGTAGAAGAGCTTCGCCGCGTGGTTGACGATCTGGTCGAGCGCCACCAGCGCGAAGTTGAAGGTCATCATCTCGACGATGGGCCGGAGGCCCACCATCGCGGAGCCGATCCCGACGCCCGTGAATCCGGACTCGCAGATCGGCGTGTCGACGACGCGCCGCTCGCCGAACTTCTCGAGCAGCCCCTGGCTCACCTTGTAGGCGCCGCCGTACACCCCGACCTCCTCGCCGACCAGGAACACCCGGTCGTCCCGCTCCATCTCCTCGCGAAGGGCGTGGTTCAGCGCCTCCCGGTACGTGATCACCGCCATGCCTGCCTCCCTCTCCGCGCGCCCCGGTCCCGGCCGCGCCTCACGCGTAGACGTCCGCGGTCAGCCACTCCGCCGGCGGCTCCGGCGAGGCCTCGGCAAACTCCACCGCGTCGTTGACGCGCGCCTCCACCCGCTCGACCAGGGCCTGCCAGGCGGCCTCGTCGAGCGCCCCCGCCCCGCGGAGCCGCTCGCGCAGGCCGATGATCGGATCGCGTCGCTTCTCCTCCTCGACCTCGTCCTTCGTCCGGTACACGGCCGCGGCGGGATCCCGCATGGAGTGGCCCCGGAACCGGTAGGTGCGGGCCTCGACCAGCGTCGGGGCCTTGGTCTCCCGGGCGCGCGCGACCGCGCGCCCCACGCACTCTCGCACGGCCAGCACGTCCATGCCGTCGCAGGCTTCCCCGGCCATCGCGTACGCGGCGGCGAATTTCGAGATGTCGGTCTGCGCCAGCGCCCGCTGGATGGCGGTGCCCATGGCGTAGCGATTGTTCTCGCAGATGAACACGACGGGCAGCTTCCAGAGGGCGGCCAGATTCATCGACTCGTGGAACTCCCCCTGGGGCACCGAGCCATCCCCGAAGAAGCAGAGGATCACCCGCGCGCGGTCCTCGTACCGGATCGCGAAGCCGACGCCGGTGGCGATGGGGAGATAGCCGCCGACGATCGCGTGGCCCCCGAGGAAGTTGATGGCGCGGTCGAACATGTGCATCGAGCCGCCCTTGCCCTTGGAGACGCCGTCGCGCCGGCCGAACAGCTCGGCCATGATCCGCCGCGGGTCCCCGCCCTTCGCGAGGATGTGCCCGTGCTCGCGGTAGCCCGCGATCGCGTAGTCCTCGGGCCGGAGGGTCGACATCGCCCCCACCGCCACCGCCTCCTGCCCGATGTAGAGGTGGAGGAAGCCCCCGATCTTGCCGAGGGCGTACATCTCGGCCGCCTTCTCCTCGAACCGCCGGATGAGCTGCATCTGCTCGAGGAGGGCGAGCCCGACCGCGGCGTCCCCGCGGGCCACCGTTCCTGCCACGGATCCCGTCGTCGCCACTGTCCGACCTCCCTTGTCGCGCGACCCTGCGGCGCTCACCAGCGCATCAACGCCAGGTCGTCGACGTTGATCCGGAAGCGGGCCCGGAAGATCGCCACGATGATCGCCAGCCCGACCGCGACCTCGGCCGCCGCGACCGTCATCACGAAGAACACGATGATCTGCCCGTCGGCCGCGCCGTGGGCGCGCCCGAAGGCGACGAACGCCAGGTTCGCGGCGTTCAGCATGAGCTCGATGGACATGAAGATCACCAAGGGGTTCCGCCGGACCAGGACGCCCACCACCCCGATGGTGAACAGGATCGCCGACAATCCCACATAGTACGCTGGCGGGACCACGCCCACCGGGCCCCCCTGGCTCTCTGGGAGCTGACCGGACGGCCTCCGGCCTGCGGGCTCATGGCGCGCTCGGCCGGCGCTTGGCCAGGGTGAGCGCGCCCACCAGGGCCGCCAGGAGCAGGAGCGAGGTCACCTCGAAGGGGAACAGGAAGTCGGTGAAGAGCAGCCGGCCGATGGTCGCGACCCCGCCCGGCGGCGCTTCCGCGGCCGGGCCGCCCGTGCGGCCGGCGACCAGGACGATCGCGATCCCGAGCACCGCCGCCAGCGGGAGCGCGAGCCGGCGCGCCCGCACGAGCGGGTCCGGGCCCTCCTCGGCGCGGCCCGGAATCAGCAGCATGATCGCGAAGATGAAGAGCACCATGATCGCCCCCGCGTAGACGATGACCTGGGCGAGGGCGAGGAACTCCGCACGGAGCATGAGGTAGAGCACCGCGACGCAGAACAGGTTCGCGACGAGGAAGAGCGCCCCGTGGAGGGGGTTCGGCCGGATCACCAGGCCGAGGGCGGTCCCGACCGCCGTCACGGCCACGAGGACGAACACCACCCACTCCATCAGTTCACCCGGGGGGAGCGGCGCTCGTAACGGCCTCGCCGCCACACCCCCACCGCACGGTCACATACATGGCGAACGGCGAGGCGTCGGCGGCTCATCACTCGAACCCCCGGCGGACCAGGGCCGCCGGCGGCGCCATGGTCGGCAGGCCGTTCGGCCCGGCGGGCTCGAGGGCCAGGAGCACGTCCTTCGAGTAGACCAGCCCCTCGCGGCTGAAGGCCGAGAACTCCAGGATGCCCGTGTCCATGCGGATCGCGTCCTCGGGGCAGGCCTCGACGCAGAACCCGCAGAAGACGCACTTGCCGAGGTCGATGTCGAACCGCGTCGGGTACTTCTCGATGTCCGGGTTCGGGTGCTCCCCCGCCACGATGTAGATGCAGTGCGCGGGGCACACGGTCTCGCACATCATGCAGGCGACGCACCGGGGCGACCCGTCGTCGCGCCGCACCAGGCGGTGGAGGCTCCGGAGCCGCGTCGCCAGCGGACGCCGCTCCTCCGGCCACTGGTAGGTCACGGCGCCCTTCTGGCCGCGGACCCAGCGCCCCATGTTCCGGAAGAAGTGGCCCGCGGTCACCCCGAGGCCGACGAGCACCTCGGCGAGGTAGAAGCGCTCGCGCGTGTTCGCCGGCACCTGCCGGCGGACCCGCAGGACCTTCAGGGGAGGGGGGGACACGGGGGCGCTCGCCACGGTGCTCGCCTCCCTAGAAGAGCAGCACCGCGGCCGTCAGGACGATGTTCAGCACGGCCAGCGGCAGGAGCCCGAGCCAGCCGAGACGCATCGCCTGATCGTACCGGAAGCGCGGCAGGGTCCACCGGATCAGCATCAGGAACCAGACCATGGCCACGACCTTGGTCACGAAGGCCCCGACCTGGAGCAGCGCCACGACGAGCTGCGGGAGGCCGAGGCTCCAGCCCCCCGGGCAGGTGGAACCCGTCCCGGAAGAGCCAGGGCACCTGCCAGCCGCCCAGGAAGAGCGCGGTCGTCATCCCGGCGACCACCACGGTCTCCACGAAGTCCGCCATCAGGAACATGCCGAACTTCATCCCGCTGTACTCGACGTTGTAGCCGATGATCTCGGACTCGCCCTCGGGGAAGTCGAACGGCGCCCGCTTGGTCGTGGCGATGCCGGCCGTCAGGAACAGGACGAACCCGAGCGGCTGCGTCAGGATGCCCCACTTGGGGATGACGCCCCCCCAGTACGCCCCCTGGCCGCGCGCGATCTCCTGGAGGTCGAGCGACCCGTAGACCATGCAGACGCCCATGATCGAGGCGCCGATCGCCACCTCCGCCGAGATCATGAGGGCGGCCGCGCGCTGGCCGCCGAGGAGCGCGAAGTTGTTCGCCGAGGCCCAGCCGGCCAGCACGACCCCGTAGACGCCCATCGACAGCATCGCGAAGACGTAGAGGATGCCCGCGTTGAGCTCGACCGCCTGCAGCGAGATCTCCCGGCCGCCGATCTGGAGGACGTCGCCGAACGGGATCGTCGCGAAGCCGGACAGCGCGAAGAAGACCGACACGACCGGCGCGGCCAGGAAGAGCACCCGGTCGGCGCGGGCCGGCATGAAGTCTTCCTTGGTCAGCATCTTGAGCGCGTCGGCGAGCGGGTGGAAGAGCCCGAACAGGCGGAGGCCGAGGATCGAGGCCCGATTCGCGCCCACGCGGTCCTGCATGACGGCGGACTGCTTGCGCTCGACCCAGGTCAGGAGCCCGCCCAGGTTCAGGACGAGCCCCATGACGAAGGCGACCCGCGCGAAGGCGATGCCGAGGTCGACCATGACGGCGCTCACGACGCGCCCCGGGTGCCCCGTCGGCCCCATCTGATTGAGCGGACGGCCTGCGGCCTGTGGCGACCCGGGGGGGCCTGTCGGGTCACGGGGCCCCCGCCCGATTGATCGGACGGCCTTCGGCCTGTGGCGCGCCGTGGTCCGCGAGCGTGCGGTAGCTCAGCTCCGCGAAGCCGGGCGTCGCGGCCGCCAGGTCGCGGAAGACGTTCGCCGCCCGGAGCGGCTGCCAGTCGTGGCCGAGGGCGCGCGCGACCGCCGCGAGGATCTCCCAGTCCGGCCGCGCGTCCCCGCGCGGCAGCACGGCGCGCCAGAACCGCTGGACCCGGCCCGCCACGTTCGTCCAGGTCCCCTCGCGCTCGACCCAGGCCGCGCTCGGCAGGACCACGTGCGCCCGCGCGCTCGTTCCGTTGGCGTTCGGCCCCTGGAAGACCACGCCCTCGACCCGCGCGAGCGCCTCCTCCACCTCCGCCTGGGGCCAGCCCGAGTCGAGGAGGTCGTGATCGAACACCCAGAGGAGCCGGAGCCGGCCCGCCCGGGCGGCGTCGAGGACGTGCCGCCCGTCGGCGGCCCCCGCCCGGCCACAGCCGAGCAGCTCGGCGCCCCGGCTGTTCGGGGTCTTGTCGGCGACCCGCAGGAGGTCGTCCTGCGGAGCCCGGCACGCGCGGGGGCACGCGGAAGTCCGCGTGGGCGGCGCCGAGCGTGTCCACGAACAGACGCCGGGCGAGCCAGAGGTCCTCGTTCGACATCCGGGACGAGAAGAGGACGCCGGTGCCCGCGGGCCCCGCGGCCCGGAGGCCGTCCGCCACCGCGGCCACGGCCTCCTCCCAGCTGAGCGGGCGCGCGGTCCCGCTCTCGCGCAGCTCCGGGCGCTCGAGCCGGGTCGGCGCGTCGACCGTCGCCGAAGCCGTAGCGCCCCTCGTCGCAGATCCACCACTGGTTCACGTCGGGATTGAAGCGCGGCTTCAGCCGCACGACCCGCCGGCCCTGCGCGTGGTGGGCGCGCTTCGTGTTGGTGTGGACCTCGATGTTGCACCCGCGGGCGCACCCCGGGCAGACCGACTTCGCGCGGTCGAGGTACCAGACGCGGGCCTGGAAGCGGAAGTCGCGGTCGGTGAGGGCGCCCACCGGGCAGATGTCGACGACGTTGCCGGAGTACGCGTTGTCGAGCGAGGTGCCCGGGAACAGCCCGAGCTCCGAGTGGTCGCCCCGGTTGAAGATCCCGAGCTCGCCCGTCTTCGTGATCGTGTCGCAGAAGCGCACGCAGCGCGAGCACAGGATGCAGCGCTCGGCGTCCAGCATCACGTGCGGCCCGATCGGCACGGCCTTGGGCTTGTGGACCTTGTCGTCGATCATCCGGGGCTCGTAGAGCCCGTGCTGCATGTAGTAGATCTGGAGCCAGCACTCGCCCGCCTGATCGCACACCGGGCAGTCGAGCGGATGGTTGATGAGGTGCCACTCCATGACCGAGCGCCGGAGCTCCAGCACGCGCGGCGTCTGGGTCATCACCACCATGCCGTCGGCCGCCTGGGTGTTGCAGGCGATCGTCGGGCGCGGCGCCTTCTCGAGATCGACCATGCAGAGGCGGCACGCCCCGGCGATCGGGAGCCCGGGATGGTAGCAGTAGTGGGGGACCTCGATCCCGAGGCGGCGCGCCGTCTCGATGAGGTTCGTCCCGGCGGGGACCTCGACCGGCTGGCCGTCGACCGTCAGCTTCGGCATGCCGGCCTCAGTCCACGGGGGGGAGCGGCGACGCATTCGGTTCACGGCCCTCAGTGCGCGCCCGCGCGCGCTGCGGCCCCCGGGCGAACGTCGCAGGCGCCGTGGCGGACGTGGTGGTCGAACTCGGCCCGGAACTTCTCGACGTAGGAGATGTACGGGCCGATCGCCCCGTCGTAGAACGCGCAGATCGTGCTGCCCACGCCGCGCTTGGCGACGTCCACGATCGTGTCCGGGTCCTGGGGGACGCCCTTCCCGGCGAGGATCCGGCCCGTGATCTTGTAGATCCAGCCGGTGCACTCCCGGCAGGGCGTGCACTGCCCGCAGGACTCGTGGGCGTAGAAGCGGGCGACGACGTGGAGCGCCTCGGGGATGCACGTGGTCTCGTCCATGACCACCACGCCGGCCGAGCCCGCCATCGTGCCCGCGTTGCGGAGCCCGTCGACGTCCATCGTCACGTCGATCTCGTCGGCCCGGAGGAGCGGCGCCGAGGAGCCGCCGGGGACCACCGCCTTGAGCCGCCGGCCGTTCGCCACGCCGCCCGCCCGCTCGATCAGCTCCCGGAGCGTGATCCCGACCGACGCCTCGTAGACGCCGGGGCGCGCCACGTGGCCCGACACCGAGTAGAGGCGCGTCCCGCCCTGGGTCTTCGACCCGAGGCCCGCGAACCACTCCCCCCCGCGCGTGATGATGTGCGGCACCGCGGCCAGCGTCTCGACGTTGTTGACCACCGTCGGCTGGCCGAAGGCGCCCTTGATCGCGGGGAACGGGGGCTTGACCTTCGGCCACCCCTTCTTGCCCTCGAGGGAGGAGATGAGGCCCGTCTCCTCGCCGCAGATGTAGGCGCCCGCGCCCCGGTGCACGACCATCTGGTGGTCGAACCCCGAGCCGAGGATGTTGGCGCCCAGCAGGCCGGCGGCCTCGGCCGCCTGGACGGCCTCCTGGAACACCCGCCACGGGCGGACGTACTCGCCCCGGATGTAGATGAAGGACGTGTGGCAGCCGATCGCGTAGGCCGCGATCAGCATCCCCTCGAGCAGCGCGTGGGGATCGCGCTCGAGGATGTAGCGATCCTTGAACGTCCCCGGCTCGCCCTCGTCGGCGTTGACGACGAGATAGACGGGGCCCGTGCGCTTCTGCGGGATGAAGCCCCACTTCGTCGCCGTGGGGAAGCCCGCGCCGCCCAGGCCCCGGAGGTTCGCCTTCTTGACCTCGGCCGCGATGCCCTCGGGGCCGAGCGCCGAGCGCCTTCCGGAACGCCTCGTAGCCGCCCCCCGCGCGGTAGCCCGGGAGCGTCCGCGCCTCCGGCCGGTCGAAGTTCCGCGAGAGCACCGGCTCGCTCACCGGAGCCCCTCCAGCACGCGATCGACGGCGCCGCGGTCGAGCGGCCCCACGTACTCCTCGTCGACCTGCATCATCGGGGCGGCCTCGCAGGCGCAGAGGCACTCCACCCGCAGGAGCGTGACGCGCCCGTCGGGGGTGGTCTCGCCCGCCGAGACGCCGAGCCGCTCCTGGAGGTAGGCGACCACGTCCTCCGCCCCCCGGAGCGAGCACGACAGGTTGTGGCAGACCGAGATCACGTGCCGCCCGACCGGCTGCTGGAAGAACAGCGTGTAGAAGGTGACGACCTCGTGGACGTGGGCGGGCGACAGCTCGAACAGCTCGGCCACGTAGACCTCGGTCTCGGGCGAGACGAACCCGAAGGTGTCCTGGGCCATCCGGAGCACCGGGAGGAGCGCCGCCTGCCGCTCCGGGTAGAGCGCCTGGAGCCGCCGCACCTCGGCGAGCTGGGCGTCCGAGAACCGGACCGGCCCCGCGGGCGGCCGGGTGGCCGGCGCCGGCGCGCTCACCGGTCCAGCTCCCCGCCGATCATGTTGACGGACCCGAAGGTGGGCACGATGTCGGCGACCATCCCGCCCTCGAGCATGCGGTGGAGCGCCGCCATCGGGGGGAGACAGGGCGGCCGGCACCGCACCCGGTAGGGCCGGTCGGTGCCGTCCGACACGATGTAGAACCCGAGCTCCCCGTTCGCCCCCTCGACGGGGAAGTACACGTCCCCCCGGGGCGGCCGGATCCCGAAGCCGTCCATGATCAGCATGAAGTGGTTCATGAGGCCCTCGATCGACCCGTACGTCGTCTCCTTCGGCGGCAGCACGGTGCGCTTGTCGGGGGCGTTGACCGTCACGTGGTGCCGCCGCTCCTGGCCGGCCAGGTTCGGCGAGAGCCGGATGTCCGTGATCAGGAGGCCCTCGGTCTTGCCGAGCTTCCCCCGGTCGACGTACTCGGCGGGCACGGCGAACGGGCGCCCCTCGTGGTCCACGTTGACCGGGCCGCCGGGCAGCTGGGCGAGGGCCTGCTCGGCGATCCGCATCGACTGCTCCATCTCGTCCATGCGGACCAGGTACCGGTCGTAGTTGTCGCCCGTCTCCCCGACCGGGATCTCGAAGTCGAGCCGGTCGTACACCCAGTAGGGCGTCGCCCGCCGGACGTCGAACGGCACGCCCGAGGCCCGGAGGAGCGGGCCGGTGACCGCGTACGCGATCGCCTCCTCCCGCGAGAGGATGCCGACGCCCTGCATCCGGTCGACGAAGATCCGGTTGCTGGTGAGGAGCTTGTGCGACTCCTCGAGCACCGTCCGCGTCTCGGCGAACGCCCGGCGGACCTGCGCCTCGAAGTCGGGCGGGAGGTCCGCCTTGAGCCCGCCCACCCGGCCGTGCGAGATCGTGAGCCGCGCGCCGGTGACCGCCTCGATCACCTCCCACAGGAACTCGCGCGCCTTGATCATGTAGAGGAAGACGGTGAACGCCCCGAGCTCCATCGCCGAGGCGCCCACGCAGGTCAGGTGGTCCGACAGGCGCGAGATCTCGCTCAGGATCACGCGGATGTACTGGCACCGCTCCGTCACCTGGATGCCGAGGAGCTTCTCCACCGCCGAGCAGAACCCGAAGTTGTTGATGAGGGGCGAGACGTAGTTGAGGCGGTCCGTGTACGGCATCGCCGCGTTGTAGGGACCGATCTCGCATTCCTTCTCGAACGCCCGGTGGAGGTAGCCGATCTCGACGTCGGTCTTGACGACCTGCTCCCCGTCGAGCTCCGTGACGATCCGGACGATGCCGTGCATCGCCGGGTGCGACGGCCCGAGGTTGACCACGAGGTTCTCGGTGCCGCTCTCCGGCACCCCCTCCCCGAGGAAGATCTCCTGGACGCGCCGGGTCCCGGCCGCGGGCGGAGTCGCGCTGGTGGTCTCGGGCGTCGGCGTCATGGGCGTCCCCGGGGGCTCAGTTCCTGGGACCGATCAGGGGCTGCCGCCGGCTGACGGGGTAGTCCTTGCGGAGGGGGTGCCCCTCGAACTGCTCGTAGAGGAGGAGCCGCCGGAGGTCGGGGTGCTCCGCGAAGCGCAGCCCGAACATGTCCCACACCTCGCGCTCGAACCAGTCCGCGATCGGCCAGAGCGGCACCGCCGTCGGGACGACCGGGTCGTCCTCCTCGACCCCCGCCTTGATCCGCACCCGGTGGTTGTGGGGGACCGAGTAGAGGTGGTAGACGACCTCGAACCGCGGGGCCTCCTCGCGGCCGGGGTAGGTGAGGTAGTCCACGGCGGTGAGGTCCATCAGCATGTCGAACCGGAGGGCCGCGTCGTCCCGGCAGAACCGCAGCACCTCGGGGAGCGCCGCGCGGCTGACGAGCAGGGCGTCGTCGCCGGGCACGGCGTGGGCCGCGAGGACGCCGGCGCCGAAGCGCTCCGTCAGCCGCGCGAGGATGTCCGGGCCGTTCATGGGCGGGGGGCGCGGGCGGGCGCCGGCCTCAGTACCGCTGCCGCCCCACGGCGATCTTGTCCTGGAGCTTCATGAGGCCGTCGAGCACGCTCTCGGGCCGGGGCGGACACCCCGGGATGTAGACGTCGACGGGCAGGATCGTGTCGATGCCCTGCACGGTCGCGTAGTTGTCGTAGAACCCGCCCGTGCAGGTGCACACCCCGAAGGCCACCACCCACTTCGGCTCCGTCATCTGGTCGTAGACCCGCCGGAGGACCGGCGCCATCTTGTGGCTGATCGTCCCCACGACGAACAGGACGTCGGCCTGGCGCGGCGAGAAGCGCGGGAGCCCCGCCCCGAAGCGGTCGACGTCGTAGTGGGAGCACGCGGTCGCCATGTACTCCATCCCGCAGCAGGCGGTCACGAACGGGTACTGGAAGATGGAGTACTTGCGGGCCCAGCCGAGCGCCGCGTCGAGCTTCGTCGTGAAGAAGTCCGCTACTCCCACTGGAGCCCTCCCTTCCGCCAGACGTAGAGGAGCCCCAGCATCAGGATCCCGAGATACACGACCATGGTCACGAATCCGTAGAGCCCGAGGCTCCGGTACACCACGGTCCACGGGAAGACGAACATCAGCTCGATGTCGAAGATGATGAAGAAGATCGCCGTGGTCGAGAACTTGATCGCGAACCGTCCCTCCGGGCGCGCGAGCACGTCCTTGCCGCACTCGAACGTCTCGAGCTTGACCGGGGTGGTCCGCCGCGGGCCGAGCAGCGCGGGGAGGTACGCGAGGAGACACGCCACCCCGAGCGCGATCGCGAACACCATCAGGATCGGGACGTACTGCATCAGTCCGCCGGCGCCGGCGCGCCCGCCGCCTCGACCTGGCGCTTCGCGTGATAGGACGAGCGCACGAGCGGACCGGCCTCGACGTGCCGGAACCCGAGCGCCTGGCCGTCGGCGGCGAACGCCTCGAACTCCGCGGGCGGCACGTAGCGCACCACCGGGAGGTGCGCGGGGGACGGCCGGAGGTACTGGCCGAGCGTCAGGAGCTGGACCCCGGCGGCCCGGAGGTCCGCCATCGTGGCGCGGACCTCGTCCGCCGCCTCGCCCAGGCCGAGCATCATCCCCGACTTGGTGACGGGCTCCGTCGCGTGGCCGCTGGCCCGCCGGAACAGCTCGAGGCTCCGGGTGTAGCGGGACCCGGGGCGGACCGGCCCGTACAGCCGCGGGACCGTCTCGATGTTGTGATTGAGGACGTCGGGCCGGGCCCGGAGCACGGTCTCGAGGGCGGCCGCCGACCCCTGGAAGTCCGGGATCAGCACCTCCACGCGGCAGCCCGGCGCCTCGCGCCGGATCGCCGTGATCGTCCGGGCGAAGATCTCGGACCCGCCGTCGGCCAGATCGTCGCGGTTGACGCTCGTCACGACGACGTGCTCGAGCCCCATCTCGGCGACGGTGCGACCCACCCGGTCGGGCTCCCCCCAGTCTTCCCACTCGGGCCGGCCGTGCGCCACCGCGCAGAACCCGCACCGGCGGGTGCACACGTCCCCCAGGATCATGAAGGTCGCCGTCCGCTCTTCCCAGCACTCGCCGATGTTGGGGCAGCGGGCCTCCTCGCAGACCGTGTGGAGGTTCCGCTCGCGCATGAGCGCCTTCAGCCGCATGTAGTTCGCCCCGCCGGGCGCACGCACCTTGAGCCAGGCCGGCTTGCGCGCCTGGAGGTCCCGTAGAGCGTCGGGCTGGATGACGGGAAGCGTCTGCGTCATACGTGGCAAGGGCTTGCGTCGCTGGTCATTATGCCACAGGGCCCCACACGTCCGTGGTGCCGACCCCTCCCCCTCAAATCACAACGGGGCTCCAGTCCGGAGCCCCGTCGCTCCCCGCGCAGAGGGGGGGAGTGGTGCCGAAGGGGGGACTCGAACCCCCACGGGTTACCCCACACGCCCCTCAAACGTGCGCGTCTGCCAATTCCGCCACTTCGGCGCAGGGCGTATCTTGCCGTTCCGCCTCGCGCATTGTCAAGACCGCGGGGGTGCGGGCGCGGCGTCCGAAGGGTGCGGGCGAGGCCTCGCCGCGACGGCCCGACCGACGGGCGGGCACGGCAGGGCCCGATCCCCGTCAGCCCTCGCGGAGTCGCGGGTTGAAGGCCTCGCGCAGCCCCTCGCCGAAGAGGTTGAAGGCCAGCACGACGACCAGGATCGCCGTTCCCGGGATGAGGGTGAGCCACGGCGCGTCGAAGATGTAGCGCTTGCCGTCGGCGAGGATGTTGCCCCAGGTCGCGTCCGGCGGGGGCACGCCGAACCCGAGGAAGGACAGGCTCGACTCCGTCAGGATCGCCCCCGCGACGCCGAGCGTGGCCGAGACCAGGACCGGGCCGAGCGCGTTCGGGAGGAGGTGCACCCCGATCATCCGGGCGCCCCGGGCCCCGGCCGCCTGCGCCGCGTGGACGAACTCCCGCTCGCGGAGGGACAGCACCTCCGCCCGGACGAAGCGCGCCGTCCCCTCCCAGCTGGTGACCCCGATCACGACCATGATGTTCCAGATCGACGGCCGGAGGATGGCGATGACGGTCAGGATGAGGAAGAACGTCGGGAACGAGAGCATGACGTCGATGAGCCCCGTGATCAGCGTGTCCACCGTGAGGAGCCGCACGGGGCCGAGCCGGAGCCGCACGGGACCGTAGTACCCGGCCAGGCCGCCGAGGGCGATCCCGATCGCGACGGCCAGCCCGACCGCGACGAAGCCGACCGAGAGGGAGACGAACGCCCCCTCGAGCATGCGGGCGAAGACGTCCCGCCCGAGCTCGTCCGTGCCGAAGAGGTAGATCCCGAGCCGCGGGAGGCTCGCCGCCGGCACCGCCGCGCGGTTCGGGCGTGCGAAGGGGCCCTGGAGGCGGTCGGGCAGGCGCACCTCGCGCGGGTCGAGGACCGGATGCGCGCCCTTCGTCAGCAGGATCCCGACGAGCGCGATCAGGAAGAACCCGAGGACGACCGCGAGCCCGAGGACCGCCGGGCGGTTCCGGCGGAAGGCCCGCCAGACGAGCCGGCCCGGCGACTCGCCGCGCGCCGCGGGGCTCACGGGCGCCTCACAGCCGGATCCGCGGGTCGACCAGCATGTAGAGGAGGTCCGAGACGAGCGTCCCCGCCACCGTGAGGAGCGCCGCGATGAAGTTCAGCGCGATCACCACCGGGTAGTCGCGCGCCAGGATCGCCTCGTAGCCGAGCCGGCCGATGCCCGGCCACGCGAAGATCGTCTCGAAGATCACGCTGCCGCCGATCAGCCCCGGGATCAGGAGCCCCAGCATCGTGACGAAGGGGAGGAGCCCGTTCCGGAGCGCGTGCCGGTAGAGCACGGCGTCCTCGGGCAGCCCCTTGGCCCGCGCGGTCCGGACGTAGTCCGAGCTGATGACCTCCAGCATCTGCGACCGCACGTACCGGGAGAGCACGGCGATCCCGGCCGTCGCGCCCAGCACCGAGGGCAGGACGAGGTGCCAGGTGCGGTCCATGACCCACGGCCACCCCGCGGGATCGCGTCCGAACGTCTGGAAGCCGATCACGTCCACGTGGAACGTCCGCACCACGAAGATGATCGCCAGGTAGGAGAGGTAGAAGCCGGGGATCGAGATCAGCGCGAAGACGACCACCGTCACCACGCGGTCGAACCAGGAGTTGCGCCGGACGGCGGACGCGATCCCGAGCGGGAAGGCGAAGCACCAGACGAGGACGGTGCCGACGACGAAGAGGGGGAAGCTGTTCCACGCCCGCTCGACGATCTTCGGCAGGACCGGCTGGTTGTCCTTGAACGCGCGCAGCTGGCCGGTGAACAGCCGCTGGTAGAAGAGCCCGTACTGGACGTAGAGGGGCTTGTCGAGATCGAACGCGGCCCGGTAGCGCTGGAGCTGCTCCTTGGTGAAGCGCGGGTTGAGGGGATCGATCTGGCTGGGCGACCCGGGGGCGAGGTGGACGACGGCGAACGAGACGATCGAGATGATGAGGAGCGTCCAGAGCTTCCGCCCGAGGGCCCGCAGGACGAACGGGAGCATGCTCAGGTCGGGCTCAGCTCGGAGCGATAGGGGGGCAGGACCGGCGTGGGCGTCTTCCGCCACTGGTTGAAGTCGAACCCGATGGATCCGAGCCGGTTCACCTGGAACGGCAGGTAGCGGGGCTTCCCGTCCGGCCCCGGGACCTCGCGCACGATCTTGCCGTCCATCAGCGAGAGGACCCGGCGCACGTACAGGAACGTGTAGGGCTGGTCGTGGGCGATCAGCCGGTGGAGCTCCCGCGCCATCGCCGTCTGGCGCGCGTCGTCGTACTCCTGCCGGATCCGGATCATCAGGTCGTCCGCCTTCGGGTTCTGGTAGCCCACGAAGTTGAGCTGGAAGTGATCCGTCTGGCTCGAGTGGAAGAGCTGGTAGATGTCGGGGTTCAGGTCCATGGACCAGCCGAGGACGACCGCGTCGAAGTCGCCCTTGTCGACGCGCTGGTTGATGAACACCGCCCATTCGAGCTCGAGCGTGTCCACCTGGACGCCCAGCCGCCGCCACGCGTTCTGGGCGATCACCATGATCGCCTTCCGCTCCTCGTTCCCCGAGTTCGTGATGAGGGTGAAGGCGAGGGGCTTGCCGTCCTTTTCCAGGAGCCCGGCGGCGTTCCGGCGCCAGCCCGCCTCCCGGAGGAGGCGCGCGGCGCCGTCCGGGTCGTAGGGGAGGGGCTTCACCTCCGGATCGTAGTAGGGCACCTGCCGCGGGAAGGGGCCGGCGGTCCGCTCGCCCTGGCCGTAGAGGACGTAGCGGATGATCTCGTCGACGTCGATCGCGAGCCCGAGCGCGGTCCGCACCCGCACGTCCTGGAAGACCGGGCGCCGCATGTTGTAGCCGATGTACGTGTACCCGAGGGCGAGGGCCGTCGCGGCGTGGAACCGGGGGTCGTTCCGGAGCCGGGCGGCCTGGTGGGGCTGGGCGCTGTAGCCGTCCGCCGTCCCGGCGTAGAAGGCGAGCTCCGCGGTCAGGAGGTCCGGGATGATCCGGATCAGGTACTCGCGGAAGTTCGGCGCGCCCTCCCAGTAGTCGTCGTTGCGGACCAGCCGGATGAACTGGTCGGTCTTCCACTCGGCGAAGCGGTACGCGCCGGTGCCCACCGGGCGGCGGTTGAAGCTCGCGTCCCGCACGCTGAACTTGGCCGGGTCCTTGCCGGCGGCCCGCGCCTCGGCGGCGAGCCGCTCGCGGTTCAGGAGGTGCTCCGGGAGGATGCCCATGCTCCAGCTCTCGAAGCCCGGCTGGAAGAGCCGCTTGTACGTGACGCGGACCGTGTAGCGATCGGGCGTGTCCACCCGCTTCACCGGCTCGTAGTCCGGGACGCGGGGCGAGAGGTTCCTCGGGTCCACGATCGTCTCGTACGTGAACTGCACGTCGCGCGACGTGAGCTCCTGGCCGTCGTGGAACCGCACGCCCCGGCGGAGCGCGAAGACGATGACCGGGTTGGCCTCGGCGGGCTGCACGTGCTCCTCGGCGGCGAGGCGGGCGAGCGCGGGATCGGGCGCCTCGCACGTAGCGGAGCGGATCGAGCGTGTTCCAGGTACCCTCCCAGGAGCCGGTCGAGCTCCCGGAAGAAGTCCTGGTCGACCTCGGTCAGCGTGAACTTGATCCGGGGCGGGCGCCGGATCGTCACCGGCACCGGGGCGGCGGGCGCGGCCCCCGGGCCGGAGGGCCCGCCGGGGGCGGCGTCAGCTGGACCGTCAGGGTCTCGGCCGGCAGGAGCTCCATGGCCTGGACCCGGCGGAGGGCCGGCGCGCCCGCCGCGCGGGCGGCCTGGAGCCGGTCGAGGAGCGCGCGCGGCGCGGCCGGCGTGCCGTCCCGGAGCCGCAGGCTCTCGTCGGCGAAGAGGTAGGCCTCCTCGGAAATCCGCCAGGACTCGGCGAGGCGCCCCCGGAAAGTGAGGTCGAGGTTCCGGTCGATCAGCCCCTCGAACACCTGGTTGTTGACCTCGCTCGATGCGGAGTCGGCGGAGAGCGTCGGGTTGAGGATGGACGCGTCGCCGATCCGGGCGACGACGTACCGGGTGAGCCGTCCCGCGTCGCCCCGCGCCTGGTCCTCGAACGTCGGCACCCAGAAGTAGGACTGGAGCAGGAACAGGCTGACCAGCGTCGGCGCCGCGAGCAGGAGCCCCTTCGTCGAGCGCATCCGGCAGGCCTCGCCCGCTCCCTCAGCTCGCGGCCGCGCCGTCCTCGACCACCTCGAGGTCCAGCGCGGCGGCGATGAGCGCCCGCGTGTAGGGGTGCGCCGGCCGCTCGAAGATCTGGGCGGTCGGCCCCCGCTCGACGACCGACCCCGCCCGCATCACGATGACCTCGTCGCTCAGCGCCCGGATCACCCGGAGGTCGTGGCTGATGAAGAGGTAGGCGAGCCGGTAGCGCGTCTGCAGCGCACGCAGCAGGTCGATCATCTGCACCTGGATGGACCGATCGAGCGCGGAGGTGGGCTCGTCGAGGACGATCAGTCGCGGTTTCAGCACGAGGGCGCGGGCCAGCGCGACCCGCTGGCGCTGGCCGCCCGACAGCTCGTGCGGGTAACGGTCGCGCATATCCGGGTCGAGGTCGACCTCCGCCAGCGCCTGCGCGACCACGGCCTCCCGCTCCTCGACACTCTGGCCGACGTGGTGGACGGCGAGGCCCTCACCGACGATCTGGCCGACCGACTGCCGGGGCGACAGCGAGCCGTAGGGATCCTGGAAGACCATCTGCATCTCGCGGCGGAGCGGCCGGAGCGCCCGGGAGCCGAGCCCCTGGAGCTCGCGGCCCCGGAACTGGATGCGGCCCTCGCTCCGGAGGAGCCGGAGCAGCGCCAGCCCCAGCGTGGTCTTGCCCGAGCCGCTCTCGCCGACGACGCCGACCGTCTGGCCCTCGCGGACCGTGACGCTCACCCCGTCCACCGCCTTCACATAGTCGACCGTCCGCCGCAGCACGCCGGCCTTGATCGGGAACCAGACCTTCACGCCCTCGGCCGTGACGACGACCGGCCCCGCGCCATCCTCGGGGGGCGTCCGCGGCCCGGGCTCGGCCGCCAGCAGGCGACGCGTGTACGCGTGCTGCGGCCGCTCGAAGATCTCGGTCGTCGGCCCCGCCTCGACGATCTCGCCCTGGCTCATGACCGAGACGCGATCGGCCATCTTCCGGACGATCCCGAGGTCGTGCGTGATCAGGAGGAGCGCCATCCCGAACCGCGCCTTGAGATCGCGGAGCAGCTTCAGGATCTGCGCCTCGATGGTGACGTCGAGCGCCGTCGTCGGCTCGTCCGCGACCAGGAGGTCGGGCTCGTTGGCGAGCGCCATGGCGATCATCACGCGCTGGCGCTGGCCCCCCGAGAGCTGGTGGGGGTACGCGTCGAGCCGCCGCGCGGCCTCGGGCAGGCCGACGAGGCCCAGGAGCTCGAGCGTCCGCGCCCGCGCCGCCCGCCGCCCGAGCCCCTTGTGGACGAACAGCACCTCGTTGATCTGCTTCTCGATGGTGTGGAGCGGGTTCAAGGACGTCATCGGCTCCTGGAAGATCATCGCGATCCGGTTGCCGCGGACCTGCCGCAAGGCCGCCTCGCCCGCGCCCAGCAGCTCGCGCCCCTGGAAGACGATGCTCCCGGAGGGGTGGCGCGCCGGCGGGTAGGGCAGGAGCTGGAGGATGGACAGGGCGGTGACGGACTTGCCCGAGCCGCTCTCGCCCACGAGCCCGACCGTCTCCCCCTTCGCGAGGTCGAGCGACACGTGGCGCACGGCCCGCACCTCGCCGCCCGGCGTGTCGAACGACACGGACAGGTCGCGGATCGACAGGATGGGCGCCGCCGCCATCACACGGTCTTCCGGGGGTCGAACGCGTCCCGCACGGCCTCCCCGATGAAGATCAGGAGGCTCAGCATCACGGCCAGGACGACGAATCCGGTGATGCCGAGCCACGGCGCCTGGAGGTTCGCCTTGCCCTGGGCCAGGATCTCGCCGAGCGACGCCGAGCCCGGCGGCAGGCCGAAGCCGAGGAAGTCGAGCGACGTCAGCGTCGTGATGGAGCCGTTCAGGATGAACGGCAGGAAGGTCAGCGTGGCGACCATCGCGTTCGGCAGCACGTGCCGGAACATGATCACGCTGTTCCGGACGCCGAGCGCGCGCGCGGCGCGCACGTAGTCGAAGTTGCGGGCGCGCAGGAACTCGGCGCGGACCACGCCGACGAGCGACATCCAGCTGAAGAGTAGCATGAGCCCCAGGAGCCACCAGAACGTCGGCTCGACGATGCTGGCGAGGATGATGAGGAGGTAGAGCACCGGCAGGCCGGACCACGATCTCGATGAAGCGCTGGAGCCAGCAGGTCCGTCAGCCCGCCGAAGTAGCCCTGGACCGCGCCGGCGACGACCCCGATCACGGAGCTGAGCACGGTCAGGGTGAGCCCGAACAGGACGGAGATCCGGAAGCCGTAGATCAGCCGGGCCGTCAGGTCGCGCCCCTGGTCGTCGGTCCCGAGCCAGTTGACCCTCGACGGCGGCGCCGGCGCGGGCACCGGCAGGTCGTAGTTGATGGTGTCGTAGCGGAACGGGATCGGGGGCCAGAGGAGCCACCCCTTCTCGCGGATCATCGCGATGACGGCCGGGTCGCGATAGACCGCCTCGGTGGGGAACGCGCCGCCGAAGGTCGTCTCCGGATAGGCGCGGAGGACCGGGAAGTAGAACGCCCCGTCGAACCGGACCACCAGCGGGCGGTCGTTCGCGATCCCCTCGGCCAGGAGGCTCAGGCCGAACAGCACCCCGAAGATCCAGAGCGACCAGAAGCCGCGCCGGTTCGCGCGGAAGTTGTGGAGGCGGCGCCGCGTGAGCGGGCTCAGGCGCCGGCTCACCCCCTGCGGCACGCACGTCACGTCTCCCGGCCGGCGAAGTCGATGCGCGGGTCGATGGCGACGTAGGTGAGGTCGCTCACCAGGTTCAGCAGGAGCCCGACGAACGTGTAGATGTAGAGCGTGCCGAACATGATCGGGTAGTCGCGGTTGATCGCCGCCTCGAAGCCGAGGAGCCCGAGCCCGTCGAGGGAGAAGATCACCTCGATCAGGAGGGCGCCGGTGAACAGGATGCCGACGAAGGCGGCGGGGAAGCCGGCGACGACGATCAGCATCGCGTTGCGGAAGACGTGGCCGTAGAGCACGCGCCGCGCCGTCAGCCCCTTGGAGCGCGCCGTCGTGACGTACTGCTTGTTGATCTCCTCCAGGAAGGAGTTCTTGGTGAGCATGGTCAGCCCGGCGAACCCGCCGACGAGGAGGGCGACGACCGGCAGCGTGATGTGCCAGAAGTAGTCGACGATCCGGCCCGCCCAGCTCAGCTCCCGCCAGTGGTCCGAGGTGAGCCCGCGGAGCGGGAACCAGTCGAGGAAGCTCCCGCCGGCGAACAGGACGACCAGCAGGATGGCGAACAGAAAGCCCGGGATCGCGTAGCCGACGATGACGACGGCGCTGGTCCAGACGTCGAAGGTGGAGCCGTCGCGCACGGCCTTGGCGATCCCGAGCGGGATCGACACGAGGTAGATCAGGAGCGTCGTCCACAGGCCGAGCGAGATCGACACCGGCATCTTCTCGACGATCAGGTCGACGACGCGGCGATCCTGGAAGAAGCTCGTGCCGAAGTCGAACATGACGTAGCTCCGGATCATGCGCACGAACCGCTCGGGGGCGGGGCGGTCGAAGCCGTACTGCCGCTCGAGCTGGCGGATCAGCTCGGGGTCGAGCCCGCGGGCGCCGCGGTACTTCTCGGTCACGTCGCCGGCCTGGGCCCCGCCCTGGGCGGGCCGCGCCGCGCCCGTCCCCGTCTCCCCGCCGCCCGAGCCGCCGACCCGCGCGGTCGCCTCCACCGCGTGGCCGCGCAGGCGGGCGATCATCAGCTCGACGGGCCCGCCCGGCGCCGCCTGGACCACGATGAAGTTGATCGACCATGATGCCGAACAGCGTGGGGACGATCAGCAGCAGGCGGCGGACGAGGTAGGCGAGCATCAGCGCTCGGCGAGACTACTTCGGGATCTCGCCCTTGCGCCGCGCGAGCGCGGCCTCCTTCTGCGGGTCGACCCACCACGTGTCGAACCCGAGCGCGTACTTCGGCGAGACGGCCGGCCGGCTGAACTTGTCCCAGTGGACGACGCGGAAGGCCCGGATGTGCCAGTGCGGGATGACGTAGTGGCCCCACAGGAGGACGCGGTCGAGCGCGCGGGTGCGGGCGACCAGGCTCGCCCGGTCCGGGGCCGTGACGACGAGGTCGATGAGCCGGTCCACCACGGGATCCTTGATGCCGGCGAGGTTCCGGCTCCCCTTGGTGCCGGCGGCCTCGGACCCCCAGAAGTCACGCTGCTCGTTCCCGGGCGACAGGGACTGGCCCCACACGAACACGGCCACGTCGAAGTCGAAGTCGTCCTGCCGCTTCTCGTACTGGGCGGCGTCGACGGTCCGGACGCGCGCGGCGACGCCGAGCCGCTCGAGGTTCTTCACGAAGGGGAGCGCGATCCGCTCCCACGTCGGATCGCTGAGCAGGATCTCGAACTGCATCGGCTCCCCGCGGGCGTTCACCAGCTTCTGCCCCTTGACGGTCCAGCCGGCCTCGCCGAGGAGCCGGAGCGCCTCCCGCGCGCCGTCCCGGATGTTGCCGCTGCCGTCCGTCGCCGGCGGCTGGTACTCCCGCGTGAAGACCTCGTCCGGGACCTTGCCCCGGAACGCCTCCAGGACCTTCAGCTCCTCGGCGCCCGGGAGCCCGCTCGAGGCGAGCTCGGAGTTCGAGAAGTAGCTCTTGGTCCGCGTGTAGGCGCCGTAGAAGAGGGTTCTTGTTGGCCCACTCGAAGTCGAACGCGTAGGCCAGCGCGCGGCGCACGCGGGCGTCCTGGAAGATGGGCCGCCGCGTGTTGAACACGAAGCCCTGCATGCCGGTCGGGACCTCGTTCGGGATCTCTTCCTTCTTGATGAGCCCGTGCGTCACCGCGGGCGAGGCGTAGGCGGTCGCCCAGTTCTTCGCCACGTTCTCCTGGCGGAAGTCGTACTCCCCGCCCTTGAACGCCTCGATGGCCACCGTGATGTCCCGGTAGTAGTCGAAGCGGATCGAGTCGAAGTTCTCCCGGCCGACGATTCACCGGGAGCCGCGCGGCCCAGTAGTCCTTCACCCGGCGATACGTGATCGAGCGGCCGGGCTCGACCGACTCGATCCGGTACGCCCCGTTGCCGAGCGGCGGCTCGAGCGTCGTCTTCTCGAAGTCGCGCTTGCTCCAGTACGCGCGGGACAGCACGGGCAGCTGGCCCACGATCAGGGGCAGCTCGCGGTTGTCCCCGGGGGCGAAGCCGAAGCGGACCTTGCGCTCCCCCACCTTCTCGGCCTTGGCGACCTGGGCGTAGTAGCTCCGGTAGAAGGGATGGCCCTTCGTCTTGAGCGTCTCGAACGTCCAGATCACGTCCTCGACCGTGATGGGGCTGCCGTCGTGGAAGCGCGCCTGCGGCCGGAGCGTGAAGGCGACCCACGAGCGGTCCGCCGGCATCTCGATGCTCTCGGCGATGAGCCCGTACTGCGAGAACGGCTCGTCCTCCGAGGCCACCGTGAGCGTGTCGACGGTGCCGCCGAGCCCCGCGGCCGGAACGCCCTTGAGGACGAACGGGTTCAGCGTGTCGAAGGTGCCGATGGCCGCCAGCTTGACGTCCCCGCCCTTGGGCGCTTCCGGGTTGACGTACTGGAAGTGCCGGAACTCGGGCCCGTACTTGAGGTCCCCGTACATCGAGTGCCCGTGGCCGACCGTGACCTTGGGCGCGCCGGTCTGGGCGGCGGCTGGCCCGAACGGCCAGAGGAGGAGGACCGCGAGGAGCAGGGCGCCGCTGGATCCCATGGACCTCCCTCCGCGCGGTGTTCGGCTCATGTCCCTGCCATCCGGCCGCGGGCTCCCCGCTACTTCGGCACGGCGGGCGGCACGGCCGGCGCGGCGGGCGCCGGGGTCTCGGCCGGCGCGGGCACGGTCGCCGGCACGACCGACTGGGCCCTCGAGGAGAGCTTCGCCAGGCTGAACGAGGTGATCATGAACAGGATCGCGACCACGGTCGTGATCTTGCCCAGGATCGTCGGCGTGCCCATGGAGCCGAAGACCGCCTGGCTCCCGCCCCCGCCGAACGCCGAGCCGATGTCGGCCCCCTTGCCGGCCTGGAGCAGCACGATCCCGATGATGGCGAGGCACACGAGGGTGTGCACGGCGATCAGCACGTAGAACACGGCAGGCTCCTCACTCGGGCGGCGGGGGAGCGCAGCGCGGCTCCCGGCCTCCCGCGTCGATCACGCGGCCAGATGTGGCCCAGCACTCCCAAGGCGTCCCAGGGTCGCCAGCAGTCCCAGACGGTCGATGACGCCGGTCATGGCGCCTCAGCGCGCGGGCGCTCCCGCCCGCCCCTTGGCCTCGAGGCCGGCGCGGACGATGCCGATGAACTCGGCTGCCTTGAGGCTCGCCCCGCCCACCAGGGCGCCGTCGATGTCGGGCTCCGTCATGAGCGCCGACGTCACCTCGGGCTTGACGCTGCCGCCGTAGAGGATGGGGCACGCCGCCGCGACCGCCGGGCCCGCCCGCCGCCCGAGCGCCAGGCGCAGCTGGGCGTGGACCTCGGCGGCTTGCGCCGGGGTCGCCGTCTGCCCCGTCCCGATGGCCCACACGGGCTCGTAGGCGAGCCAGCAGCGCCCCGCCTCCGCGGCCGGCCGCTCGCCGAGCGCGGCGTCGAGCTGGCGGGTGACCACCGCGAGCGTCCGCTCGGCCGCGCGCTCGGCGGCCGTCTCGCCGACGCAGACGAGCGGCGTGAGGCCCTGGGCGAGCGCCGCCGTCACCTTGCGCCGCACGACCTCGTCGGTCTCCCCGAGACCGTGGCGCCGCTCGGAGTGCCCGAGGATGACGAGCCGGGCGCCCGCGTCCCACACCTGCGCCGGCGACACCGACCCCGTGAAGGCCCCGGCCGTCTCCCAGTGCGCGTCCTGGGCGCCGAGGAGGACGGCGGAGCCGGCGAGCACTTCCGCCACCGCGGCCAGCGCCGTGAAGGGCGGGCACACGGCGACGCGGATCCCCGCGAGCCCGCGGCAGCCGTCGCGGACGGCCGCCGCCAGCGCCCGCGCCTCGGCGAGGCTCGCGTGCATCTTCCAGTTGCCCGCGATCACGGGCGTGCGCGGCGCCCCGCCGTCCATCATCAGGCGTCGTCCAGGGCGGCCACGCCCGGCAGGGTCCGTCCCTCCAGGTACTCGAGGAACGCGCCGCCGCCCGTGGAGAGATAGCCGATCCGATCGGCGACCCCCGCCGCCTGGACGGCGGCCACCGTGTCCCCGCCGCCGATGACCGACAGGGCGGGCGCGTCCGCCACCGCGTGCGCCAGCCCGAGCGTCCCGGCCGCGAACGGCGTCCGCTCGAAGACGCCCATCGGCCCGTTCCAGATGATGGTCCGGCTGTCGCGGAGGGCGTCCGCGAAGTGCCGGACGGTCGCCGGGCCGATGTCGAGGCCCATGAGATCCGCGGGGATCGCGTCGCTCTCGACGACCTGGCCCGCCCCGGCCTCGGGCGAGCCCGCCACCACCGTGTCGACGGGCAGGCGCAAGTCGACCCCGCGCGTCCGCGCCTGCTCGAGGAGACGGCGGGCCGTGTCGACCAGGCTCGCCTCGAGGAGCGACCGCCCGACCTCGTGCCCCTGGGCGCGGAGGAACGTGAACGCCATCCCGCCGCCGACCAGCAGCCGGTCGACACGGCCGAGGAGCGACTCGATCAGGGCGAGCTTGTCGGAGACCTTGGCGCCCCCGAGGATGGCGACGAGCGGGCGCACGGGGGCGTCGAAGATCCGCGCGAGCGCGGTGAGCTCCTGCTTCATGAGGAGCCCGGCCACGGCCGGCCGGAGATGCCGGGTGATCCCCTCCGTCGAGGCGTGGGCCCGGTGGGCCGCGGCGAAGGCGTCGTCCACGTAGACGTCCCCGAGCCGCGCCAGCGCCCGCGCGAACGCGGGATCGTTCGCCTCCTCGCCCGGGTGGAAGCGGAGGTTCTCGAGGAGGAGCACGCCGCCCGGCGGCAGCGCCCCGGCCTGGCCCTCGACGGCCGACCCGACGCAGTCGGCCGCCAGCGGGATGGGCTCCCCGAGCAGCGCCCCGAGGCGCCGCGCCACGGGCGCCAGCGAGAACTTCGCCTCCGGCCCGCCCTTGGGCCGGCCGAGGTGCGAGGCGACGACCATCGCGCGCGCGCCCCGCGTCCGCGCGTGGCGGAGGGTCGGCAGCGCCGCCCGGATCCGCGCGTCCTCGCTCACCTCGCCGTCACGCCCGAGCGGGACGTTGAAGTCGACCCGCACGAACACCCGGCGGTCCCGGAGGTCGAGGTCCTCGATGGTGCGCTTGGGCATGGCGGGGACAGGGGCGGCCGGCCGGGCCCGGCCGCTCCGGGGTCCGGAGCCTACCGGCTCCGCCCCATGAAGGCGACGAGATCCCGCACGCGGCTCGAGTAGCCCCACTCGTTGTCGTACCAGGCGAGGACCTTCACGAGCGAGCCCTCCACCATCGACGTCGACGGCCCGTCCACGATGGAGGAGTGCGAGTCGCCGTTGAAGTCGACCGACACGAGCGGCTCGTCCGTGTAGGCGAGGATGCCCTTCAGCGGGCCTGCCGCGGCGGCCCGGAACGCCTCGTTGACCTCGTCGACCGAGGCGGGCCGCCCGAGCTCGGCCGTGAGATCGACGACCGACACGTTCGGCGTCGGGACCCGGATCGCGATGCCGTCCAGCTTCCCCTTGAGGGACGGCAGGACCAGCCCCACCGCCTTCGCGGCGCCGGTGGTGGTGGGGATCATCGACAGCGCCCCCGCGCGGGCCCGCCGGAGGTCCTTGTGCGGGAAGTCGTGGATGGGCTGATCGTTCGTGTAGGAGTGGACGGTCGTGCAATACCCGCGGCGCACGCCGAAGCGATCGAGCAGCACCTTGGTGACCGTGGCGAGGCAGTTGGTCGTGCAGGACGCGTTCGAGACGACGTGGTGCTTCGCGGGATCGTAGGCCTGCTCGTTCACCCCGAGGACCAGCGTCACGTCCGGATCCTTCGCGGGCGCCGTGATGACGACCTTTCGGGCGCCCGCCTCGAGATGCTTGCCCGCGCTCGCGCGGTCGACGAAGCGCCCCGTCGACTCGACCACGACGTCCACCCCCAGCTCCCGCCAGGGGAGGCTCCCCGGATCCTTCTGGGCCAGCACGCGGACCTGCCGGCCGTCGACGAAGATGGCGTCCCCCTTGGCGACGACCTCCGGCCCGAACGTCCCGTGCACCGAGTCGTGCTTGAGCAGATGCGCGAGCGTGGCCGCGTCGGTGAGGTCGTTCACCGCCACGACCTCGAATCCCGGGGTGCCCCACGCCGCGCGGTAGAACACGCGGCCGATCCGACCAAACCCGTTGATGCCCACCTTCAGCGCCATTGCTCCCCCTCGTGCGGAAACCCGCCCCTTGGCTGTCAGGAACGTCGCGGATTATCGATGATTATAGGGCGCGGGCGGGGGGCGGTCAACGAGCGCGCGGTTCCCCGCGCGTCCGCCCCGCTCGAGCGTCAGCGCAGGACGACGCGCGCGAGGGTCAGCACGCCGACGGCGGCGGCCCCCGCCGCCCGGAGCGCCCGGGCCGCGGCGCCGACGGTCGCGCCCGTCGTGAGGACGTCGTCGACGAGCAAGAGGCGCCGGCCCTCGACCGCGGCCGGGCGCGGGACCCGGAACGCGTCCCGGACGTTGGCGCGCCGGGCCGCCGGGTCGAGGTCGGTCTGGGGGAGCGTCGGGCGCGTGCGGACCAGGACGCGCGGGAGGACCGGGACGCGCCACCGGGCCGCGCACGGCGCGGCCAGGAGCTCGGCCTGGTTGAACCCGCGCTCCGCCAGGCGCGCCGGGTGGAGGGGGACGGGGATCAGCCCGTCCGCCCAGTCCGCCGGCGGGGCCGGCAGGGCACGGGCGCCCGCCTCGGCCAGGAGCCGCCCGAGCGGCGTCGCCAGGACGGGCCGGCCGCCGAACTTCAGCGCGTGGATCGCCTCCCGCATCCCGTCGCGGTACTCGGCGACGGCGCGGGCGAAGGCGTAGGGCGGCGGCGTCCGCCGGCACGCGTCGCACGGGAGCGCCCCGCCGAGCCCCGGGAAGGGCTCGCCGCACACGGAGCAGCCCGGCCCGAGCCCCACCGGCAGCGCCGCCCAGCAGGGGCCGCAGAACGGGCGGTGGGCGGGATCGTCCGAGCGAGTGAGGCAGACGGGGCAGACGACCGGAAAGACGAGATCGAGGACAGGCTCGAACCAGCGGACGAGGCCGAGGGCCATCGTGGGGCCCCCCGGGTGAGCCGGGCTCAGCCGGCGGCGGCCTTGTCCTCGCGCTCGAGGCGCCGCTGGCACTCGATGCAGTAGCGCGCGAACGGGAGGGCGTCGAGCCGCTTCTCGCCGATCGGCTCCCCGCACCGCTCGCACTCGCCGAAGCCGCCCTCGTCGAACTTGCGGAGCGCGGTCATCACCTCGCGCAGGAGCCGCCGGTCGCCGTTGCCCAGCTCGAACTGGAACTCGCGGGTGTACGCCGTGTTGGCCTGGTCGCCGAGGTCCTTGGTGGTGTCGTCGTCGAGGCCCTTCTCGTAGGCCACGCTCCGGCCGACCTCGTCCTCGAGCTGACGGCGCTTGGCCACGAGCGCCGCGCGCAACTCCTTCAGCCGCTCAGGTCCGAGCGTGGTCGCCATCGCCGCTCCGCATCCTCCGCAGCGCCCAGGCTATCGCGCCCCGGGCGCGTAGGTCACCGTAGCATGCGCCCCCGGGGGTGTCCACACTCAGGCTTCGAGGGGGAGCTCGGGCGCGTCTCCCCACAGACGGTCGAGCGCGTAGAAGGCGCGCGTCTCCGGCAGGAAGACGTGCACGACGACGTCCCCGTAGTCGAGGAGGAGCCAGCCCGACGCGGCGACGCCCTCGCGATGGAGGGCACGATGGCCCTCGGCCTTGAGCGCCGCCTCGATCGCCTCCGCGATCGTCTGCACGTGCGTCGTCGACGAGCCGGTGCAGAGGACGAAGTAGTCGGCGATCCCGGACAGGGCGGCGAGGTCGAGCACCTGGAGGGCCTGCGCCCGCTTGTCGAGGGCGGCGCGGGCCGACAGCCGGGCCTTCTCCGCGGCGGACGCGGTCACGCTAGGCGGGCTCCCCGTAGAGGCCGTGATTGGCGATGTACTCGGCGACGGCCACCGGCACCTCGGCCCGGACGCTCTCCCCGGCGGCGAGGCGCTCGCGCACGCCCCGCGCCGACACGGCGACCGATCGCGTCTCGACCAGCGCGCAGTCGCCCGGGGCGAGGGCCTCCGCGGTGACCGGGGGCACGCGACGCCAGCCCGTCCGGCCGAGCCGCGCGAGCACGGCCCGCGCCGCCGGGCCGTCCGGCTCGAACGCGCTGCCGGCCCGGTAGCCCACGCCGAGGGTCGCGAAGATGCCCAGCCGCTCCGGCGTCCGCCAGGTGGGCAGGTCGAGGAACGTGTCGCTGCCCATCAGGAGGAACAGCCGCGCGCCCGCCCAGTCACCCGCCAGCGCCTCGACGGTGTCGACCGAGTACGACGGCCCGGGCCGCTCGATCTCGACCGGGCACGCGACGAAGCCCGGGTGCCCCGCCACGGCCAGGCTCACCATCGCGTAGCGGTGGAGCGCGGAGACGAGCCCGCCCGGCGGCTTGTGGGGCGGCGTCCCGGCCGGCACGAAGAGGACGCGGTCCAGCGCCAGGCGCTCGCGGAACGCCTCCGCGAGGACCAGGTGCCCCAGATGGATCGGGTTGAACGTGCCGCCGAGGATGCCGAGCCGCCACTCCGCCATCGGCGGCCCGTCAGAGGGACGCTCCCGCCACGGCTACTCGCGGATCTGCCCGGAGCCCATCACCACGAACTTCGTCGTGGTGAGCTCCTCGACGCCGACCGGACCGCGCGCGTGGAGCTTCGACGTGGAGATCCCGAGCTCCGCGCCCATGCCGAACTGCTGCCCATCGACCAGCCGCGTCGAGGCGTTGACCAGGACGCAGGCGGCGTCCACCTCGGCCACGAAGCGGCGCGCCGCGAGGTAGTCCCGGGTCACGATGGCCTCCGCCAGCCCCGAGCCGTGCCGCCGGATGTGCCCCACCGCCTCGTCGAAGCTCGGAACGACCCGGACCGCCAGGATGAGATCGAGGTACTCGGTATCCCAGTCGGCCTCCGTCGCCGCCCGGGTGCCCGGGACGAGCTCGCACGTCCGGGGACAGCCCCGGAGCTCGACGCCGGCCGCGCGGAAGCGCGCGGCGACCGCGGGCAGGAACGCGGGCGCGGCGTCCGCGTGGACCAGGAGCGTCTCGAGCGCGTTGCACACGCCGGGGCGCTGGGCCTTCGCGTTGACCGCGATGTCGGCCGCCATGTGGAGGTCGGCCCCGGCGTCGACGTAGACGTGGCAGAGCCCCTTGTCGTGCTTGAGGATCGGGATCGTGGCGCGCTCGGCCACCAGGCGGACGAACGCCTCCCCGCCGCGCGGCACGATGAGGTCGACGTACCGGTCGAGCGTGATCAGGACCTCGACGGCCTCGCGGTCGGGCACGTCGATGAACCCGAGCGCCTCGGGCGGGAGCCCGGCCTTCTCGAGGCCCTTGGCGAGGATCGCCGCGATGACCCCGTTCGACTCGAGCGCCTCGCGGCCGCCGCGCAGCACGCAGGCGTTCCCGCTCTTGACGCAGAGCGCCGCGGCATCGGCGGTCACGTTCGGCCGGCTCTCGTAGATGAACCCGACCACGCCGAGCGGCACGCGGACCTTCGCGATCTCGATCCCGTTCGGCCGCCGCCAGCCGCGGACCGTCTCCCCGACGGGATCCGGGAGCGCGGCGACCTGGCGGATCCCCGCCACCATGCCCTCGACGCGCGCGTCCGTGAGCGTGAGGCGGTCGAGGAAGGCCCGCGGATGGCCCTGCCCGCGCGCCCGCTCGAGGTCCGCCCGGTTCGCCTCGAGGACGGCGGGGGCCTTCTCCTCGAGCCCCCGCGCCATGGCGAGGAGCGCCTCGCCCTTCACGCGCGCGTTGGCGAGCGCCAGGGTCCGGGCGGCCTCGCGCGCGGCCCGGGCGCGCGTCTCGACCAGCTCGCGCACGTCGATCGCCGCCACGGCCCTAGACTATCACGGGGTTACGGGGCTAGAGGATGACGAGGTTGTCACGGTGGATGACCTCGTCCGTCACGCGGTACCCCAGCAGGCGCTCCATGTCGGCCGTCTTCGCGCCCCGGAGGAGCTCGAGCTCGCGGGCGTCACAGCTCACGATGCCCCGGGCGAACTCGCGCCCGTCCGCGTCGCGCACCCCCACGGCGTCGCCGGCCGCGAACTGCCCGCTCACCGTCAGCACGCCGGACGGGAGGAGGCTCTTGCCGCGCTCGACGAGGGCGCGGCGCGCGCCGGGGTCCACCCCGATCGCGCCCTGCACCGGCAGCGCGAAGGCGATCCAGCGCTTGCGGGCCGCCAGCCGGTCGGTGCGCGGCTCGAAGTAGGTCCCGACGGCCTCGCCCTTCACCACGGCCCGCAGCACGCCGGGACGCCGGCCGTCGGCGATGACCATGGGGATCCCGGCGGCCATCGCCTTCTGCGCCGCCTGGAGCTTCGTCACCATGCCGCCCGTCCCCACCGGCCCGCCGGCGCCCGCCCGCGCCTCCATCTCGGGCGTGATGGTCTCCACGCGCGCGATCCGGCGCGCCGTGGGGTCGTGGCGCGGATCGCCCGTGTAGAGCCCGTCGATGTCGGAGAGGAGCACCAGGAGGTCGGCGTCGATCAGCGCCGCGACGAGGGCGGCGAGGTTGTCGTTGTCGCCGACCTTGATCTCCTCGACCGCGACCGTGTCGTTCTCGTTGATGACCGGCAGGACGTGGAACCCGAGCAGCGTCATGAGCGTGTTCCGGGCATTGAGGTAGCGCTCCCGGTGGCTCACGTCCTCCTGGGTGAGGAGCACCTGGGCGACCCGGACGCCGTGCGCCCCGCAGGCCTGCTCGTAGTGCCACATGAGCGCCGCCTGGCCGACCGCGGCCGCCGCCTGCTTCTCGGGAATGGACCGCGGCTTCCCGCCGAGCCCGAGCCGCGCGGTGCCGGCCGCGATCGCGCCCGAGGTCACCAGCGCGACCTCGACGCCGCCCGCCATCACCGCGGCCACGTCGGCCGCCAGGGGCTCGATGCGCGCGGGATCCGGCCCCTCGACGGGATCGGCGATCAGCCCGCTCCCGACCTTGACCACCACGCGGCGAAGCCGGCGGCGCGTCACGCGTGGGCTCCCGCCGCGCGGTCGACGGGCGCCGCGGCGAGGGCGGCCCCGAGGGCCGCCCGGAGCTCCGCGAGCCCGTGCCCCGTCCGCGCCGCGAGGGGGAACACGGGGAGCCGGCGGCGCCGCCCCATGGCCACGACGCGCTTGAGCCGCGGCGCCGCGCCCTCGAGGTCGATCTTGTTCGCGGCCACGAGCTGCGGGCGCGCCGCCAGCTCGGGCGAGTAGGCTCGGAGCTCCGCCTGGATCGTCCGCCAGTCCTCCACCGGATCGCGCCCGGTGGCGGGATCGAGGTCGAGGAGGTGGACCAGGACGCGCGTCCGCTCGAGATGCCGGAGGAAGCGGAGCCCGAGGCCCTTGCCCTCCGACGCGCCCGGGATCAGGCCCGGCACGTCCGCGATGACGAAGCTCCGCTCCGCGTCGAGCCGGACGAGCCCGAGCGTCGGGACGAGGGTCGTGAACGGATAGTCGGCGATCTTCGGCCGCGCGGCCGAGAGGCGGGCGACCAAGGTCGACTTGCCCGCGTTCGGGAATCCCACCACCCCGACGTCGGCGAGGAGCCGGAGCTCGAGCCGGAGCCCGCGCTCCTCGCCCGGCTCGCCCGGCTCGGCGTGGCGCGGGGCGCGGTGGGTGGAGGTGGCGAAGCGCGCGTTGCCGCGGCCGCCGCGGCCGCCCTTGGCGATGTCGAGCCGCTCGCCGTCGGCCGTGAGGTCGCCGAGGAGGAGCCCCGTGTCACGCTCGCGCACGGTCGTGCCGACCGGGACGCGGAGGACGAGATCCCCGCCGTTGGCGCCGTGCCGGTCGGAGCCCTCGCCGTGGCCCCCGCGCGGCGCGGCGTAGTGGCGGCGGTACCGGAAGTCGAGGAGGGTGCCGAGGCCTTCGTCGGCCTCGAGGATCACCGAGCCGCCGCGGCCTCCGTCACCCCCGTTCGGACCGCCCCGGGGGACGAACTTCTCACGGCGGAAGCTGACGCAGCCCCGGCCTCCATCGCCGGCCCGGACGTGAATCTCGACTTCGTCGACGAACACGGCGGTCCGGGGGGCACGGGCGCGCGGCGGAGGCTAGGAGGCGGCTTCTTCGCGGACGCTCACGAGCCGCCGACCGTTGCGCTCCTCGAAGGCGACGACGCCGTTCGCCTTGGCGAACAGCGTGAAGTCGACCCCGAGGCCGACGTTCCGGCCCGGGAAGAAGCGCGTCCCGCGCTGGCGGACGAGGATCGAGCCGGCGGGCACCCACTGCCCGGAGAAGCGCTTGACCCCGAGCATCTTCGGCTGGCTGTCCCGGCCGTTCCGTGAGCTGCCGACACCCTTCTTGTGTGCCATGGTTCGGGGGCTCCGTGTGTCCTCAGGCGCCCGCGACGATCCGGGTGATCCGGACCTGGGTGAACGCCTGGCGATGGCCTTGCCGGCGCCGGTAGTTCTTCCGGCGCTTGAACTTCCCGACGATGATCTTCTTGGCCCGGCCGATCCGGACGACCTGGCCGAGGACGCGCGCGGCCCCGAGCTGGGCGGGGTCCACGACGGGGTCACCCTCGGCGCGGAGGTACGCCACCTCGCGGAACTCCACCGTGTCGCCCTGGGCGGTCGGGAGGCGCTCGAGACGCACGAGGTCTCCCTCCCGGACCCGGTACTGCTTGCCTCCGGAGATGATCACGGCTTCCACGGGGCTGCCTCCTCGGAGAATGGCGGCGAATGCGGGCTGTCCGAAGCCCCGATTTGACCACAGCGGTGCGGGGCTGTCAACGTAATGCGCCCCCACGTCCCGGCAGCGACCGAGGCAGTGGTAGCATGCCCGGGTGCGCCTGCGCCCCGTGCCGCTGGTGCCACTCTTGGCCGTTGGCCTCGCCGGGCTCGTGATCCTTCACATCTGGGGCGCCTGGCCGCCGCTCCGCGCCGGGGTCCTCGGAATCGGGGAGACCGGGCGCCTCCTCGCGGCCGGAGACCTGGCCCGCATCCGCGAGCACCTGCGGGGATTCGGCCCGTGGGCGCCCATCGTCGCCTTCGTCCTGATCCAGGTCCAGGCGGTCCTCGCACCGCTCCCGTCGTTTCCGGTGATCTATGCCACGGGGTTTCTCTTCGGCGCCTTCTGGGGCGGCCTCTTGTCCTGGGTCAGCGTCCTCGTCTCGGCCGCGCTCTGCTTCGGCCTGGCGCGGCGCTGGGGACGCCCCCTGGTCGAGCGCGTGGCGAGCCCCCGGGCGCTCCGCCGGGCCGATGCCCTCTTTCTCCGCCACGGGGTGTTCGCGGTGCTCCTGGCCCGGCTCCTGCCGCTCACCGCGTTCGACCTCCTGAGCTATGCCGCCGGTCTGACGCCGATGCGTCTTCTCCCGTTCCTCGTCGCCACGGCGATCGGCATGACCCCCGCGACGTTCCTCATGGCCTGGGCGGGGGACCTCGGCGACAGCTCGCCCCGGGCGCTCGTCGGCGGGACGCTCGGGCTCGCGACGCTCGCGGCTGGGGCGGCGTGGCTCGGCCCGCGCGTGCGCGCGCGGCTCGGGGTCCCGGCGCCGGCCGCCGAGCCCGAGGCCTGACCCCGGGTCAGCCGCGCCGGAAGTACTGCTCGAGGCGCTGGCGCAGGAACAGGCGCGAGCGGTGCACGCGCGACTTGACCGCCGGCAGGCTGATCTCGAGCATCTCGGCGATCTCCGGGTTCGAGAGCCCTTCCATGTCGTGGAGCACGAACGCCGTCCGGTAGTCCGCCGGGAGGCTGTCGATCGCGTCGCGCAGGCGCCGCCGCGCTTCTGCCTGGAGCGCGGGATCCTCGGCCTGCTGGGTCCAGTCGTGTCCCGGCTCGACGAGGTGGCCGTCCCGATCGAAGGCCGGCAGCAAGGCTTCCCAGGACACCTCGTCCTTGCCGCGCCGGCTCCGGAGCTTCTCGTAGGCGGCGTTGGCGGTGATGCGATAGATCCAGCTCCCCAGCGCGGACTCGCCCTTGAACGTGCCGATCTTCCGGACGACGGTCCAGAGGACGTCCTGGCTCACCTCCTGGGCGTCCTCGGGGCTGCCCGTGATGCGGAGCGCGAGCCGGTAGATCTTCACGCCGTAGCGGTGGACCAGCGCTTCCACGGCGCCGGGGGCCTGGGCAAGCAGATCCTGATGAAGCCGCTGGTCCGGCGTCTCGGCGGACACGACCGGGGCGCGCTCGGTGGTCATGGTCCCGCGCCCGCCGCCACGGGCCGCTCGGCGCGGCGATAGAGCGCCAGATGGCGCCGGAGCTCGGCGACGCAGTGCTCCATCACCCGGATGTCCTTCTGGACCTTCGTCAGGAGGATGGCGCCCTCGATGCCCGCAACCAGGAAACGGGCGAGCGCCTCGGGGTCGACGTCCGCGGCGAGGTCGCCGAGCGCCCGGGCGCGCGTCAGGGCCGCGGCCAGGTACTGGCGCCACTGCTCGAACCCATCGGCCAGCCGCTGGCGGAACCCTTCGTGGGTATCGGCCAGCTCGGTGGCGAGGTTGCCGATGGGGCAGCCGCCGACGCACTTCCGGGCGCGCTGGGTCGCCAGGACCTCGTCGAGGAAGGCCTCGACCTGGCCGAGCGGCTCCTGCGCATGATCCCCGAAGATGGGCGCCAGGGTCCGCGCCTCGAACCGGTCGAACAGCCGGTCGAGGATCGCGTAGCCAAGGTCCTCCTTCGATCGGAAGTAGTGATAGAAATTACCCTTTCCAGCACCACTCTCCCGGAGGACGTCGTCGAGCGGAGTCCGATGATACCCCCGGACGGCCATGAGCCGGGTGGCCACCTCCAGGATCTGCTCCTTGACGGGCGAGGGGGTCATTGGAGTGTACCGACCGGTCGGTAAACTAGCGTGGCCTCCAGAGCCCTGTCAAGCGAGCCCCACACAATCCCGCCAGCGCCTCGGCCGCGCAACTTCCGCGGGCCTGATCATCCGGACGTCGGAGAATGGACATGTCGCTCGGCGACGCCGCTTGACGGGGGTGGGGCCCCCTGCTTAGCTGAGGCGGGTCCTGAATGCGTCCGGTGGGGGGCCGTCGGAACAGGCGACGGGAAAAGGGGACGGGGTGATGGCGACTCGTGCGCGTGGCCTGCTCATCGTGATGGCTCTCGGCCTCTGCCTCGGAGTCGGGGTCGCGCCCGGCTTCACCCAGGCCCCCGGCCCCCCGCCGCCGGTCCAGGTCGAGAAGCCGCCCCCGTCGCCCGGCCCCCAGTTCGTGTGGATCGCCGGCCACTGGGCCTGGCAGGGCGGCCGCTGGGTGTGGGTCCCCGGCCACTGGGTCCAAGCGCAGGGCGCGTGGATCCCGGGGCGCTATCAGCAGACGCCCCAGGGCTGGGTCTACGTCGAGGGCCGCTGGAAGAAGTGAGCGCCCGGGCGGGCGGCCGTCAGAACAGCGGGGCGGCCGCGCGCAGCGCCGAGTCGAGCAGCGGTCCGGGATAGAGCCCCAGCAGCACGACCGCGACGGCGCTGACGACCAGCACGAGGGCGAGCGCCGGCGCGACCGGCACCGGCGTGGACCGGGCCGGGGCGTCGATGTACATCTGCTTGGCGACCTGGAGGTAGTAGAAGAGCGCCACCACGGTCAGCACCGCCGCCAGCAGCACCAGCCCGTAGAGCCCCGCCTGGGCCGCCGCCCAGAGGATGTAGAGCTTGGCCCAGAACCCCACCACGAACGGGATGCCGCCCAGCGAGAGCAGGAACAGGAGCATCGCGAGCCCGAGCGCCGGCGAGCGCTGGGCGAGCCCCCGGAAGGTGCGGAGCGCGGACGAGCCCTCGGCCTGGGCCACGGCCTCCACGACCATGAAGGCGCCCATGTTCGAGAACAGGTACGCCACCAGATAGAAGAGCAGCATCGCGACGCCCTCCGCGGAGAGCGCCGCCACCCCGAGCAGCATGTAGCCGATGTGGGCGATCCCGGAGTAGGCGAGGAGCCGCTTCGCGTCGGTCTGGGGGATCGCCATCACGTTCCCGGCCACGATCGTCAGCGCGCCGAGGAGCGCCGCCGCCCCCGCCCAGAGCGCGGCCGGCGGCCCCGCGCGCTCGACGAAGACGCGGAGCAGCACGGCGAACCCCGCCGCCTTCGGCGCCACCGACAGCCACGCGACGAACGGGGTCGCCGCCGCCTCGTAGGTGTCCGGCACCCACATGTGGAACGGGAACGCCGCGATCTTGAATCCCACGCCGCCGAGGACCAGGACGAGGCCCAGGATCAGGAGCGGGTCGCCCGCCCCCACCGCCCGCGTCACGACGTCGAGCCGGGTGCTGCCGGTCACGCCGTAGACGAACGAGAGCCCGTAGACCAGGAACGCCGTCGAGAGGCTCCCCACCAGGAAGAACTTGAGCGACGCCTCCACGGCGCGCGCATCCCGCTTGACGAATCCGGCCAGGACGTAGAGCGGGATCGACATCAGCTCGAACGCCACGAAGAGGAGCACGAGCTCCTTGGCCGAGGCGAGGACCATCATGCCGAGGAGCGCCGTCAGCACGAGCACGTGGTACTCGAGGCTGCGGCGGCGCTCGACGCCGTCCGGGCGCGCGAGGCCCCCGACGACCGCGAGGAGCGTCGCCAGGAGAAAGACCTGCTTCAGGAACACGGCCAGGCCGTCGACGATGAACGCCCCGTCGAAGAGCGGGCCGCGGGCGTCGATGACGAGCGACAGCCCGTAGAGCCCGGCGAGGCCGACGGCGGTGACCAGTCCGATCTCGCGCGAGCCGCGCCCTCGCCCCCCGACGCCCAGCAGGAAGACGACGAGGGCGAGCGCCGCGACCCCGAGCTCGAGCGCCAGCAGCATCACGGCAGCACCCCGATCCGGTCGAGGAGCGCCACGATCGCCGGGTCGACCCGCGACAGCGCGAGCCCCGGCACGAGCCCGAAGAGGATGAGGATGGCCGAGAGGAAGACCAGGCTCACCCACTCGGGCCCCCGGGCGTCGGGGAGCGCCGCCCACTCCCCGTGCGGCCCGGCGGCCAGCGGGCCCCAGAAGATCCGCTTCGCCACGCGGAGCACGTAGATCGCGGTGAGGAGCGTGCCGAGGACGGCAGGGAAGAGCCACCACCGGGAGGCCGATTGCCAGGCGCCGAGGAAGGTCAGGATCTCGGCGACGAACCCCGCGAGGCCGGGCAGCCCGAGGGACGAAAGACCGCCGAGGGTGAAGCACGCGGCGATCCCGGGCATCCGCCGCCCGAAGCCGCCCATCCGGCCGATCTCCCGCGTGTGGGACTTCTCGTAGATGAGCCCCACCAGCGCGAAGAAGAGCCCCGTCATGATCCCGTGGGCGAACATCTGGAAGACGGCCCCGTTGAGCCCGGCCTCCGTCAGGGTGGCGGCGCCCAGCATCACGAGCCCCATGTGGGACACCGACGAGTAGGCGATGACGTACTTGAGATCGTTCTGGGCCATCGCCGAGAAGGCGCCGTAGACGACGTTGATCACCGCGATCGTCCCCACGAGGGGCACCCAGTACTGCGTCCCCTCGGGGAGGAGCGTCATCGCCACGCGGAGGACCCCGTAGGCGCCGAGCTTCATCAGGACGCCGGCGTGGAGCATCGAGACCGCCGTGGGGGCGGACGCGTGCCCGTCGGGCGACCAGGTGTGGAGCGGCCAGATGCCCGCCAGGATGCCGAAGCCCACGTAGAGGGCGAGGAACACCCAGCGCTGGGTGCCCGGGCTGAAGGTCACCTCGGAGAGCGCGAGCAGGGAGAACGAGTGCACGCCGCCCGCGAAGTAGAGGACGAAGAGCCCCACCAGGATGAACGCGGACCCCAGCAGGAGATAGAGGGTCAGCTTCATCGCCGCGTATTCCTTGGTGCCCACGCCCGTCTCGCGGAACGCCCAGGCGAAGACCCCCTGGGGGCGCACCTCGCCCGTCGAGCCCCAGATGCCGATGAGGAGGTACATCGGCAGCACCGCGATCTCGTAGAAGAGGAAGAACACGAACAGGTCGAGCGAGACGAAGACCCCGAACACCCCGGTCACGAGCGTGAGGAGGAGCGCGTAGAACTCCTGGTCGCGGATCTGCACGGTCCAGGACGCGAACACGCCGGCGAAGATGATGATCGCCGTCAGGAGGACCATCAGGACCGACATGCCGTCGGCCCCCAGCTCGACCGAGATGCCGAGCGCGCGGACCAGCGGGTACTGCTCGCGGAACTGGTACCCGCCGGCCGCCAGGTCGTACGCGAGGTAGAGGTAGAGGGCCAGCCCGAGCGTCACGGTCGCCGCGCCGACGGCGATCAGCCGCACGCCGAGCGGGCGCGTCCGGCCGACCAGCATGATGAGGCAGGCCGCCAGGAAGGGCGTCGCCGTGACGAGCGCGAGCACGGGGCAGTCGGTCACGCCCAGAGCCTCCAGAGGACCAGGAGGAGGAGCACCCCCGCCGTCACGCCGTAGAGGTAGTCCTGGGCGCGGCCGGTCTGGAGCTGGCGGAGGTCCGCGCCCGCCCGGAGGGTGGCGGCGCTCGCGACGTTGACCAGGCCGTCGACCACGTACCGATCGATCCACCCCACGAGGCGGCCCAGCGCGAGGACGGCGCCCTGGTAGACGGCCACGTAGAGCGCGTCGAGCCCGTAGCCCTGGGCCGCCCACGCCGGCAAGGGCCCGAGCCCGCGCGTGAGCGCCCGGACCGAGACCGCGCGCCGCTGGTAGACGAGCCACGCCAGGAGGAGGCCCGCGAGCGCGAGCCCGACGGAGAAGGGGGTGAGCCAGCCGGGCCCGTGCGGGAGCGCCGCGCCCGGGTCGCCGCGCAGGAACTCCGGGAAGGTCAGGCCCACTACCGCCCCGCCGAGCGCCGTGCCCGCGATCGACAGCACCGCCAGGAGCCACAGCGGGCCCATCATCACGCCCGGCGGGTCGTGGGGGTGGCCCCCCGCGCCGCGGGCCCCGAAGAACGTCAGGAAGACCGCCCGGAACATGTAGAACGCCGTCAGGAACACCGTGACGGACAGGAGCACGAAGGGCCCGCGGAGCCCCGCCTCCCAGACCCCGCCGAGGATCGCCTCCTTCGAGACGAAGCCCGAGAAGGGCGGCACGCCGGCGAGCGCGAGCGTGCCCACGACGAACACGATCGCGGTCTTCGGCATGGCCCGCCCGAGCCGGCCCATGGCGCCCATGTCGTTCGTGTGGACGGCGTGGATCACGGCCCCCGCGGCGAGGAACAGGAGCGCCTTGAAGAAGCCGTGGAGCAGGAGGTGGAGCACGCCCGCGACGAGGGCGCCGGCCCCGAGCGCGGTCATCATGTAGCCGAGCTGGGACACGGTCGAGTACGCGAGGACGCGCTTCAGATCGGACTCGCCGAGCGCGAGCGTCGCCGCCAGGAGGGCGGTGAACGCGCCCACGTAGGCGATCAGGAGGAGCACCCACGGCACCGCCTGGAAGAGCGGGAAGGCCCGCGCCACCAGGAACACGCCCGCCGTCACCATCGTGGCGGCGTGGATCAGCGCCGACACGGGCGTCGGGCCCTCCATCGCGTCGGGCAGCCAGACGTGGAGCGGGAACTGGGCGCTCTTGCCCACGGCCCCGAGGTAGATCAGCGTCATGTAGAGCGCGAGGTTCGCGGGGAGGGCGCCGCCCGCGACCGCGCGGAAGAGCGTGTCGAACTCGAACGTCCCCGTCGCGCCCCAGAGCAGCACGATGCCGAGGAGGAAGCCCACGTCGCCGAGCTTCGTCACCCAGAAGGCCTTCACCGCCGCCCGGGCCGCCGCCGGGCGCTGGTAGTAGAAGCCGATCAGGAGGTACGAGCAGAGCCCCACCAGCTCCCAGAAGACGAAGAGCTGGAGGAAGTTCGGCGCGAAGACGAGCCCCAGCATCGCGAACGCGAAGAGGGACTGGTAGAGGTAGTAGCGCCCGAGGGCCGGCGGCGGCTCGTCGGCGAGGTAGCCGAGCGAGTAGAGCTGGACCAGGGCGGCGACGAGGGCGACCAGCGCCGCCATCGCGGCGGCGAGCGCGTCGACGTAGACCCCCGCCGTCGCCAGCGGCACGGGCCCGGCCTGCGCCAGCCAGGGGAGGGTCAACGTGGCCTCGCGGACCGCGCTGCCCCCGTGGGCCACGTACGCGGCCCGGGCGAGCCAGAGCCCCGTCACGAGCCGGGCGGCCGCGAAGAGGGCGACGCCGATCCCGGCCAGCGAGACGAGCGCCGCCAGCCGGCCCGCCCGCCGGAGCGGCGGCACCGCGCCGAGCAGGAGCGCGGCCCCGAAGGGACCGGCCAGGATCAGGAGGGCGAGGTCGGTCTCGGTCATGCGGCCCGGCGCCGAAGGGACGGGTTCACGGCCTCTCAGCCTCGCAGGAGGTTCAGGTGGTCCGCGTCGACCGTGCGGCGCACGCGGAAGATCACGATGACGATCGCCAGCCCGACCGCGACCTCCGTCACGGTGATCGCGATGGTGAAGAGCGTCAGCACCCAGCCGGCCACCGCCCCGTTGAAGTGCGCGAAGGCGACCAGGTTGATGTTGACCGCATTCAGCATGAGCTCGAGGCCGAGGAGGATGCCGACGGCGTTCCGCCGCGTGAGGACCCCGAAGAGCCCGATCGCGAACATGGCGGCGGCGAGGAGGAGGTAGGCGCTCAGCACGGCCGCCGGGCTCCGGGGCGGGACGCGGGCCGCTGAGACACCGGGCTCACGGCGCTCTAGTCCTCCGTCCGGGCGAGGTAGAGGGCGCCGAGGAGCGCGGCCACCAGGAGGACGCCGAGCACCTCGAAGGCGAGCACCCACTCGGTGAGCACGGCGCGGCCGAGCGCCGCGGTGGTGAGCGCGGGCCCCGCCGGGATCCCGGGCCGCGCCGCCCGCAGGATGGTCCCCGCGAGCCCGACGAACACGGCCAGGGCCGCCAGCGCGCCCGCGACGATCCCGCGGTTCGTGTGGCGGAGGGAGGCCCCCACCAGGCGCTCGGTCAGCATGATGGCGAACACCACGATCGTGACGACGCCGCCCGCGTAGAGGAGGACCTGCACGGCGGCCAGGAACTCCGCGTGGAGCAGGACGAAGAGGCCGGCCGTCCCCACGAGGGCGAGCGCGAGCCAGAGGACGGAGTGGAAGAGGTTCCGCGCGAGGACGACGCCCAGGCTCGCCCCCAGGACCAGGAGGCCGATCCCGCCCAGCCCGAGCGCCTGCGTGGTCATTCTGATCGCCGCGCCGCCCGGGCGGCGCGCCCTCGGGGCGATCGCCGCGCCGCGGGCGGGCGGCGCGCCCCTCCGGTGGCTGATCGCCGCGCCGCCGCGGGGCCGTGCACTCCGGTGGCAGGGCCGCGCACGCGCCGGGCGCGGGACTCCGCGACCCGGCTCACTCGGCGGCGTCCTTCGCGGCCTCGGCCTTGGCGCCCCCCCGGGCCGGCGGCGCCTGCATGGCCCGGAGCCCGGTCCCGGTCGCCCAGGACGGCGTGAACTGCCGGCCGAGGGCATGGAGGCGATCCTTGTCGAGCAGGAGCTCCCGGCGGTCGGTCGTGGCGAGGTCGAAGGTCCGGAGCATGATGATCGCGTCGGTCGGACAGACCTGGACGCACAGCTCGCAGAACTCGCACGCGTAGAGCTCGAGCGTGAAGAGCTTCGCGTAGTTCCGCTTCTCCGCCTTGAGCATCTCGACCTTGATCACCTGCGGCGGGCAGATGAACTCGCAGAGCCGGCAGCCGATGCAGTTCTCCTCCGCCGTCTCCGGGTCGTAGGTGAGCGCGAGCACCCCGCGGAAGCGGTCGGGGTAGGGCCGCGTCACCCGCGGGTAGTGCACGGTCACCGGCGCCCGGAACAGGTTCCGGAGCGTCACGGCCATCGCCGTGCCCGCCGCCCGCGCCATCTGGAACGCGGTCCGCACGCCGCTCTCAGGCACCGGGCCCTCCGCCCGCCGCCACCACCGCCGCCGCGGCCAGCAGGAGCGCGACCGCGGCCGGCAGGAAGACCTTCCAGGAGAGCGCCAGGATCTGGTCCACCCGGATGCGGATGAACGACCAGCGGACCCAGACGACCAGGAGGAAGAGGACGAGCGCCTTCAGCACGAACCAGACCGGGCCGAGCGCCGCCGGGCCGGGGCCGAGCCAGCCTCCGAGGAACAGGAGCGTGCCGAGGCAGGCCACGCCGAAGAGGTGGACGAACTCGGCCAGCTGGATCAGGGCGAACTTCATCCCCGAGTACTCCACCCGGAAGCCCGCGACCAGCTCCGACTCGGCCTCGACGATGTCGAACGGGATGCGATTCTCCGACGCGAGGGTCACCACCATGAACGCGACGAAGGCGAGCTGGCCGAGCACCGGGTAGAAGACGAACCAGCCGAGAAGGCCCTGCTGGGCGTCGACGATGGTCGAGAGGCGGAGCGAGCCCGTGAGCACGACCGGGACCAGCGCCACCAGGATGAACGGCACCTCGTAGGAGATGATCTGGTTCACCGCCCGCATGGCGGAGAGGAGCGCGTACTTGTTGTTCGACCCCCAGCCGCACATGAAGAGGCCCACGACCTCGAGCGACGAGACCGCCAGGACGAAGACGAGGCCGATCTCGAGGTCGGCCAGCACCCAGCCCCGCGCGAACGGCATCGCCGCGTACATGAGGAACGCGGGGACCAGGAACACGATCGGCGCCAGGTTGTAGACCGGCCGGTCGGCGGCCGTCGGGACGATGTCCTCCTTCAGGAGGAGCTTCACCGCGTCGGCGATCGGCTGGAGCCACCCGTGCGGGCGCCCCACCTCGTAGGGCCCGACCCGCGACTGGAGGCGCGCCGCGAACTTGCGCTCGAGGAGCGTGAGGTAGGTGACGAGGATGAGGACGCCGTTCAGGAGGAGGAACGGCGGCCCGACGGTCCAGAGGAGGTCCGTCATCGGGCTAGCGGTCCACCTCGCCGAAGACGGGGTCGATCGAGCCCAGGATGGCGACGGCGTCGGCGATCTTGTGGCCCGGGAGGATGTGCCCCGCCACCGCGAGGTTCGAGAACGAGGCGCCCCGCCACTTCATCCGGTACGGCTTCGTCGACCCGTCCGAGACGAGGTAGATGCCCACCTCGCCCCGCGGGCTCTCGACCCGCGCGTACGCCTCGCCCTTGGGCAGCTTCACCTGGCCGATCGACTTCACCCCGGGGCGCGAGGAGATCGGCCCCGCGGGCAGCCCGTCCAGCGCCTGGCGGACGATGCGGATCGCCTGGCGGAACTCCTGCATCCGCACGCGGTAGCGCGCGTGACAGTCGGCCGCCGTCTCCACGGGCACGTCGAACTGGAACTCCTCGTACGAGGAGTACGGCTCCACGCGGCGAATGTCGTGGGAGAACCCCGAGCCCCGGAGGAGCGGGCCCGAGACGCCCACCTCCTGGGCGAGCTCGCGGGAGATCACGCCCACGCCCTGGGTGCGCACGAGGAAGATCGTGTTCCCCTCGAGGAGCGCCTCGTACTCGTGGAGCCGCCCCTCGACGTGGGCGATCGTCTCCCGGCACTTGTCCGCCCACCCGGCGGGGAGGTCGTAGCGCGTCCCGCCCACCTGGTGGAACCCGTAGAGGAGCCGGGCGCCCGTCAGCGCCTCGAAGAGGTCGAGGATCATCTCCCGCTCGCGGAAGCAGTAGAGGAACATCGTCGCCCCGCCGCCGAGCGCCCCGCCCATGTCCATGCACCAGGTGCCGAGCCAGAGGCAGTGGGAGGCGACGCGCTGGAGCTCCGCCATCAGGACGCGCAGGTACTGGGCGCGCTTCGGCACCTCGATCTGGCCGAGCTGCTCGGCCGCGCGCACGTAGCAGAGCTCGGCGGTCATCGCCGAGACGTAGTCGGTCTTCGAGGCGATCGACGGGTACTGGACGTAGGTCAGGGTCTCCCCGAGCTTCTCGTGGCAGCGGTGGAGGTAGCCGATCACCGGGTCGACGGCGACGATCGTCTCCCCCTCGAGCGTCAGGATCATCCGGAAGACGCCGTGGGCGGAGGGGTGCTGCGGCCCCATGTTCATCACGAGGCGCTCGTTGCCCCCGTAGCCGTACTCGACGACGGTCCGTCCGGGGCCGGGGTCGGTCGTCATCGCCGTCGGTCGCGGATCCATCGCGCGATCGCTACCGGCAGGGCGAGTAGCTCGTGGGCACGAGGATGGTCGCCTCCTGGGACTGGAGGAGCGGCATGAGGCGCCCGGCCGCCGTCTGCCACGTGGTGTCGGCGGCCAGCGCCCGCCGCACCTCGGCGCGATGGGCGAGGTCCCGGTAGCCCCAGAGGTGGACGATGGTGTTGAGCGGCCCGATCTCGACCTGCCAGTAGCCCACGGGGGCGGAGTGCTTCTCCCGGATGGGCAAGGCCTCGCGCATCGTCTCGCTGTAGGCGGCCGTCTTGCCCGGGTGGAGCCGGTAGACGCGCAGCTCGTGAATCCCCATGCCCGTCGTCGGCCGGAACGGCGCCCAGTCGAACGGGCTGAGGATCATGTTCTCCTGCGCCTCGAGCAAGGGGCCGCTCGCCGGCAGGTACTCCTGGACCCAGCGCTCGTCCTTCGCGAGGCCCGCCCGCGCGGCCGTCCGCGCCGCGAGATCGGCGAACTCCCAGAGGTGCACCACCTGGTTGAGCGGGCCCAGCTCCGTCGACCAGTAGCCGAGGAGCCGGCCGTAGCGGTCGCCGCGGATGGGCCGGCCGATCGAGCCGGACTTCTCGACGTAGTCGGCGAGCTTGCCGGGCTTGATGGTGTAGCGGCGGAGCTCGTGGATCATCGGGGCCCTCCGTGGGGGTTCAGCGATACGGGGGATGCGGTGTGTCCACCGCGTAGTCCTTGCGAAGCGGGTAGCCTTCCCAGTCCTCCGGAAGGAGGAGCCGCCGGAGGTCGGGATGCCCCTCGAAGCGGATCCCGAACAGCTCGTGGCACTCCCGCTCCATCCAGAGCGCGCCGCGGTAGAGGCCGGTCAGGCTCGGGCACGGCGCCTCGCGCGGGATGCGCGTCTTGACGGTCAGCCCGAGGTGCGTCTCGAGACTCTCCACCCGGCAGACGACCTCGAACCCCTCCGCCTTCCAGTCGACGGCGGTGAGGTGGCAGAAGTAGCGGCACCCCAGCGTGTCCCGGGCGAAGCCGAGGCTCTCGAGCCAGCGCTCGACCGGCACCGTCACCACCAGGTGCCGGGCATCGAGCGGACGCTTCGGATCCTCGCCGGTGGCCTCGACCCCGAGGGCCTCCCGCAGGCGGGCGATCGCGGTCTCGGCGGTCACGGGCGCGAGGGACCCACCCGGGGCGGCGCGCACCGCCGCCCCCCACCGCTCCTCGCGCCCCGGCTGTCTCTCGGGCGCACGTCAGTCCGGAGGAGCGCCCGGCGGACTCCGCCGGCCCGTCTGGTGGTACTCGGCGACCCTTTCGTGGAGCTTGAGGATGCCGAACATCAGGGACTCGGGCGTCGGCGGGCAGCCGGGCACGTACACGTCGACCGGCACCACGCGGTCCACGCCCTTGACCACGTGGTAGCCGTGCCGGAAGGGCCCTCCCGAGTTGGCGCAGGAGCCCATGGAGATGCACCACTTCGGGTCGGCCATCTGCTCGTAGATGCGCTTCAGCATGGGCGCCATCTTGATGGTCACGGTGCCGGAGACGATCATGAGGTCGGCGTGGCGCGGCGACGCCCACGGCACCATCCCGAGGCGCTCGACGTCGAAGCGGGACGCGAACGTCGCCATCATCTCGATCGCACAGCACGCGAGCCCGAACGTCACGGGCCACATCGAGGACTTCCGCGCCCAGTTGAAGACCTTGGTGGTGGAGCTGACCGCGAGCCAGCCGCCCGGGAAGTGCTCGAGACGGTCCCAGAGCCCCTGGACCGCCTCCGAGACCTGATCCCCGTCCGGCCGCTCCTGGTGGTACTTCACCCACTCCTGGAGGTCCTTGACCTCCTCCCAGGCCGGCGGCGGGATGACCGGGATCGGCGGCTTTATCTCCACGCGAGGATCCCTTCGCGGTAGGCGTAGAGCCAGCCCAGGCCGAGGATGAGGAGGAAGAGCACCATCGGCCCGAAGGCCGCCCAGCCGAGCGCCCGGAGGACCAGCGCCCACGGGAAGAGGAACACCACCAGGGCGTCGAAGACGATGAAGACGAGCGCCACCAGGTAGAAGCCGACCGGGAACCGGATCCAGGCGGGCCCGACGGGCTCCGGCCCGCACTCGTAGCTCTGGAGCTTCGCCAGGGTCGGCCGCGCGGGGCGGACCAGCGCGGCCGCGGCCAGGCTCACGCCGCCGAAAGCCGCGATCATCACGAGAAAAATGAGAACGGGGAGGTACTCTGCCACGGCGGCCGGTATTATACCAGGGAGGTCACCCGCGGGCACCGGCGCCCCGGGAACCTTGCCGAACGATCGCCCGTTCCCCTGGCGAGGTCGTCGCGCCGTCCACGCTCACCCCGATGAGGAGGCATGCACATGCGGACCTGGATTACCCTTTCGCTCGCGCTCGTGGTGGGGCTCGCCGCCGTCGGCTCCGCCTGGGCCTTCAGCTGTCCCACGCTGGTCAAGGCCGCCAACGAGGCCATCGCCAAGGCCGAGCCGATGGCCGGGATGGGTGACGACCGCCAGAAGGCGCGCAACGCCGGCATGATCGAGGAAGCCAAGGCGCTCTCCAAGGAGGCCGAGGCCTCCCACGCCGCCGGCAAGCACGGCCTCTCCGAGGCGCAGGCCAAGGCCGCGAAGTATCTCGCCGAGCAGGTGAAGTAGCGGCCGGCGACGCCCGCCGCGGGCGCGGACGGCGCGCTCACTGACGACGCCGCCCCCGGATCTCTCCGGGGGCGGTTTGCGTTTCGGCGGCCCGCGCGGGGCCGCGCGTGGACGGGGTTACGCGGGCCTCAGCCCGCGTCGACGTCGTGCGGCCGCTTGAGCGCGCCGCCGGGCGGCGCGTTGAGGATCGCCTCGGGAAAGAGCTCCGCCAGCCACTGGACGATGTCGTTCACGGTCATGACGCCGATCGGCCGCCCCTGGGCGTCGATCAGGGGAATCGTCCGGTAGTTCGCGTTGTGGAGCCGGTTGATCGCGTAGGCGATCAGGGTGTCCGGCCCCAGCGTCTCGGGCTCGCGGGTCATCACGTCGCCGAGCGGCGTCGTCTTCGGGTCCCGGCCCGGCGCCGCCACCCGGCGAAGGAGATCCCGCTCGGTGAAGATCCCGCGCAGCTGGCCTTCCTTGTCCACGATCACCACCGACGCCCGGCGCTTCTCCATCATCTGAAGGATGGCGGCGTGCACCGTGGTGTCGGCCGAGCACTTGATCGGCTCGTTCGGCGCCAGGATCTTGACCGTGTCGCTGAGGAGCGCGCTCTCGAGCTCCTTGAAGTCCGCCCCGAGCGACTCGGAGTAGGCGTCGTGGTACTCGTGTGCTTCCATGGCCTGCTACCTCCAACTTGCCGGCAACTTGCTGGCAACTCGCCGGCAACTGGCTGGCGACCAACTCGCATCGGGCCCGCCCAGCGCGGTGGGGCCGGCCGGCGGGCTTTCAGCGACTCTATGCCGCACCGCGACAGCTGTCAACGCGGCCTGCGCGGCCGCCCGCAGGGGTCGGGAGACCCCGCCGGGTCCCCTCAGCGCCACCAGCCTTGCATGCGTCCCGCCATGGGGAGGTAGAGAAGGATCGCGAGCAGCAGGACGACACCGACGATCAGGAAGAGCGAGGGGTTCCCGCCCACGCCGAGCTCTCCGGCGCGCTGGGCCAGCTCGGCGCGCTCCCCGGGTGTCAGGCGGGCGAGGACGATCTCGGCGTCGGCGGGCGACAGGCCCTGGGCGACGAGCGCCTCGCGGAGGATGCCCCCCTCGACGGCGCTCCCTTCGGCCCCGTCCGCCCCATCCGCATCGACGCGCGCGCCGGCGGAAGCGGCGCCCCCTCGGCGGGCGCCGGCAGGGTGAGCCAGGCGGCGCCCCAGAGGACCAGGGCGATGGTGAGCCAGCGCGGGCGGAGGACGCGGGTCCGGAGCATCGTGTTCTCCCAGGGGATGGCGCGGGCGGGACGGGCCCTCCCGGCCATCTCGGCGTTCAGTCTCCCACCGGCCCGCGCGCCGCCGGACAGGAATTCCGCGCCGGCCGCCCGGCGAGGCCCTCACCGGTCAGGTCCGGGACCGGGCGGCCGGTCAGCCTCGCGCTCTCAGCTCCCCGGGGCGGAGAGGCGCCACGCGACCCGCGTGCGGTAGTAGCGCACCCACACGACAATGCCGACCGTGCTGATCGGGGTCCATGAGCCAGAAATAGATCTTCCCCCAGCGCCGGCGGGCGAGCCCGTCCTTGACCGTCAGCGTCGCGCCGGGCGCGACGATCAGCACGGGCGCCCCGACGAGGATGTGGATCCAATGGAGCGGTGCGATCAGCGCGCCCGTCGGAGGACCGCCTCGGCTCGCGGGCCGCCCTCGTGCACCCGCGGTGCAGCCACACCCGCCTATCGGGGCGGGGAGATCGTAGCGGCGGCGGCCGGCGCGCCGAGCGCGCGCTCGAGGGCCTGGGCCCGACTGAGCGCCGCGCGCTCCACGTCGAAGTCGGCGTCCGTCATCGGCGCCACGCCGGAGACGAGCCAGCGGCGGAGCGCGCGCCGCCTCTCGGGGGTCTTCGCCAGCGCTCCGATGGCCGAGGTCAGCGCGGCCTTGAGCCGGACGGGCAGGCTCCGCCGCATCACGATGGGCTGGATCGGCCAGGGCCCGAGGCCGGCGACCACACGGAGGTCGGTCGCGAGCGCGCGGTCCCGCCGCCAGCGCAGCGCGAGCACGGTGGAGTCGATGGCGGCGGCGTCGATCGTGCCCCGGCGGAGCGCGCGGAGCGAGGCGAGGTGGCTCCCCATGTCGTGGAGGCGGCCCATGAAGGAGGCGTCGGCGCCGTGCTCCGCGGCCGTCTGGAGCACCGAGTAGTAGCCGCTCAGGGACTCGCGGTCGTTGTAGCCCCAGCGCGCGTCCACGAGATCCGCGAACGAGCGCGCGGGATGGTCCCTCCGCACGACGATGTCCGAGAAGTAGACGGGCCGGCCGGCCCCCCGGGAATCCTCGAACACGAGCCCGAACGGGACCAGCTCCACCGGCGGGTCGGGCCGCTCCTGGAGCCAGATGTAGGGCGGCGCGCAGAAGAAGCCCAGGTCCAGCTCGCCCGCGCTGAACGGATCCGGCACGCCCCGGGGCGGCCCGGAGTGACGCGTCTCGATCTGAAGGTCGGTCGCCACCCCCAGGCGCTCGCCCAGGTATCCGGCGAGGTAGGCGAAGAGGCTCCGGGGCACGCTCGGGGTGAGGTACGTGCGGAGCCGGAGGACCCGGACGCCGGAGCGCCGCCGGGGGAGGTCCCGCACCGTCCGGCGCCCGCCGCGCTTCGACCGGCCCGACCGCTTCATCTGCTCCCTCCCGACGCCGTGGCCGCCGGTCCCCGAAACAGTGAATCCGCGGGGTTGGGCCGTCGCCTCACCCCGCGGATTCGAATGGTGGAGCTGAGGGGGATCGAACCCCTGACCCCGAGACTGCCAGGCCCACCCCCAACTCCGAAGTCCACGCGGGATAAGACGCGCCCCTCGGCAAAACGTAGCAAGGGGCGGCAGGCCCCGCAACCCCGGCGCAACCGGAAGGGCGGCGTCGCGCCACCGTGACCCCTACGTGCGCGGTGGACCGGCGCAGAATATCTGCCTTCGGTTCCCCCCGAGCGTGTGATCGGCAATGCCCGAGGATTCGCCGGGATTCGCCGGGCAGATCACGCCTCCCTCGTTGGAGGGCCAGTGGCTCGTCGCCCGGATCAGGGCCGCCGAGTGCTCGAACGCCGTCGCCCCGGGCGAGCGGGCGGGAGGTCGGTCCGGCGATCCATCCCAAGTGCCGGAACAGGAGGACCAGCCCAGTCCCCGTGGCCGCCATCAGGCCGAGCACGCCGTAATAGCCGAAGGGCCACTTGAGCTCCGGCATGTTCTCGAAGTTCATGCCGTAGACGCCGGCGATGAGGGTCAGGGGCAGCATGATGCTGGACACGATGGTGAGGACGCGCGCGATCTCGCTGGTGCGCTTCGCCGCCGCGGCCTGGATGCTGCCCAAGATGCCGTTGAGAAGGTCCCGAGACGAGTCGATCCCCTCCCGAATGGCGAGGGCGTTCCGCAGCATCTCCTGGAAAAAGCCGCGCGCCTCCTCGCTGACGAAGCGGTTGCGTTTCGTGCCGAGGAGCATCAGCACGATGTGCAGGCTGGAGGCCAGTTTCTTGAGGGTGAGGATGTTCCGGCTCGCCACGCCGATCGCGCTCTGCACGGATTCGCTCCCACCCGCGGTGAGGTCCGCCTGCACCCCGTCGAGGTAGTTGTCGTTCGCCAGGTTCAGATGAGCGTAGTCGTAGAGACAGCGCTGGAGAAACAGGAACGCAATGAAGCCCGGCGTCTTGCCGGCCAACCGGAAGCTCTCCTCGCACGTGGCCTTGATCTCCTCCACCGCGTCGAGGGGCCGCTGGTGGTAGGTGATGATGTAGTCCACGCCGAGGACGAGGATCAGCCGGGCGGACTCAATATCCGAGAGCCCGCGCCTGGTGTCCAGGTGGCGTTCGGGCTCGTAGATCGGGTAGAGGTAGAAGGCCAGGCAGTCCGGGCGCTCGACGATCCGGGGGAGCACCTCCGGCTGGTCGAAGTGCGAGACCAGCGTCAGGTCGAGCTCCATGCGGCGGAGCACCTCGTTCATCGGCGAGATCTCCGGCGCCTGGATGTCGACCCAGGAGAAGACGCCTCGTCCTCGAGTTCGGCGTCGAGCCTCGCGACGGCGAAGGATCGCGTTGAGCGGTTCTTGGCATCGAAGCTGACCCCGTGGAACACCAGCCCCGGGACCGCGGCGAGCGGCGAGTGGCTCTTGACGACCGTCACGATGGGACCGAGTCTGCCATCGGCAACGGGACGACGTCAATGAAAGACCCACACCTGTCCTGTGGGGAATCGGATGCCACAGACCCAGCGCTGGACGTCTGACGTGTCACACACCCGCGTCTCCATCGCCCGCTGGGGTTGCGGCGCGAACCGTCGAGGGTGAGAATCGGATGCCCTCCGCAGGACCCTGCCGCTCCCGGGCACGGGCGCTCATCGAGGCTCCGCGGGCTGCGCGTCCGGTTCCGTTGAACGGTCTGGTGGCGCGTCCGGTCGGGGGATCACGAGGACGGGCGTTCGAGTCCGTCTCAGGACGGCCTCCGCGACACTGCCGACGGCCAGTCGACCCAGTCCGCTCCGGCCGTGCGTCGTCATGACGATCAGGTCCACCTTCCGAAAGCGGGCGGCCTTCAGGATTGCGCCGACCGGATCACCTTCCCAGACCGACGTCCTGACGTTGCCGACACCTTCGGCGCCGAGCCGCTCGGCCACACCGCCCAGGTACGCCTCACACGCCGTGACACTCTCCGTCTCGCCGTGGCCGGAGGCGGTCCGAAGCAGGTCAATACGGGCCTCCGAGTGTCGGGCGAGCTCGATCACGTGGGGCAGCACGCGCTCGGCGAGCGCCGAACCGTCAAGCGGCACGAGGATCCGGCGCGCGTACATGCCCCCGACCCTCAGAGGTGCAGGATCGCCTTGGCGATCGTGCCGCAGATGACAAGGCCCGTCGCGTCGACGAGCGTCGTGATCAAGCCGCCGACAGCACGGCCGGATCCAGCCCGAAGCGCCTGGTGGCCATGGGAATGACCGAGCCGACCGTCGTCGACCAGGCACAGAGCACGAGCAGCGTCACCGCGACCGTCACGGCGAGCGGGAGCAGCCCGTCGATCCGCTTCCGGACAACGTGCCCGATCAAGGTCTCGAAGGACGAACGGTCGAGCGCCACAGGGCTCGACCGCCGCCATCTGCAGGAGGTCCCCGGTCTGTTCCTCGATGAGGACGTCACTCACGTCGTCCACCGTCACGAAGCCGGCGACGCTCCCGTCCTGCTCGAGGAACGGCACCGCCAGAAGGTTGTACTTCGCGATCTTGCGAGCCAGGGGCTCCCGATCCTCGAGGCCCTCCAGTAGTGGATCGACCTGGTGCGGCAATGAGTGGCGAGCGTCGCATACGCGTTCGTGACTCCGAGTGATTAGAAGGTCGCGACCAGTCGGACCCCGAACACCACGGCGTCACGCCGGCTCTGGTTCGCGTCGAAGACCAGCTGCAGGTCGGGCTGAAGCGTGAGGAACGGAGTGATCACGGCCTGGTAGGTGAGCTCGACGATGGTCTCCTGGGATGTCACCGGCGTGCCGGCCACTCGGTTCGCCTGGACGAAGTCGTCGCTGAAGCGCGTGTACGAGGCGCCCAAGCCCAGCACGTCCTTCGGGCGGGACGGCACGAGGCCGATGACGTTCACGCCGGCCTGCCCGTAGTAGTACACGGTGTTGCGGTCCTGCTGCGGGCTGAGACCGAGGCCCGCAAAGACCGTCACCGTCGGCACGCCGTCCGCTCCCGTGTAGAGCGTCTGGTCCCCGAGGACATAGACGCTCCAATTCCCCCGATCCGAGGCCCCGGTCACGAGATCGGTGAAGCGAGCGGTGTCGTAGTAGCCGCCAAGCTTGTAGACTCCTGACCGCCCCCCGAGACTCGTCTTGTAGACGACCTCGGAGAAGACGACCCACCCGTGGTCCGTGCTCCAGCCGAAGCCGTGGTTGCCTCCGTCGTTGGGGCCCGCGTCGGCGACGTACACGCCAGACTGGAGCGAGACGGACTCCATCGCCGACCACGTCACGACGGCGCCGGGACCGCCCAGCGGGTACGTGGGCGCGTTGATGTTCGCCGTGAAGGTGGGATAGGTGCCGAAGCCGGCATTGAGGTAGAGAGCGGCGGTCGACGACACCATGAAGTCATCGCTCGCGACGACCTGCCCGAGCTTCACGGTGACCGGCGCGAGGGTTTGCTTGTACCAGAGCTGGTAGACGCGGGCCGCCGCGGGCGCGCTCAGGTTACTGATGGCATTGACATTGCCCACGCGCTCGCTCGGATCGGTGCCCTCGATCCAGAGGAAGCTCGCGTGAAAGGACCCGCCCCGCAGTCCGACGAGCTTCTCCATGTCGACGTCGAGGCCGAACTCGAGCTCGCTGGTCCAGTCCGCCCCATCGGGGCTCCCCCCGCTCGCCGTGCCGAACGCTTCGACGTTGTAGGTCGCGTACGGAGTGAATCCGTGCTCGGCGAGGCGACTGCGCACGCCTCCCCAGTCCCCGGTCAAGGATGGCCCCTCGAACCAACTCGGTGGCGGCGCGTCGCCGGCCGGCTGGGCCCAGGTCGCACTGGCGGTCGCCACGATGGCAAGGGCAAGCGCCGCGCGTCTGATCGAGGATCCCAACGAAAGCCTTCCTCCCCTCCGTCTCAAACCCGTCCGCGGGAACCTCGTACCTTCCTCCATGAAGGGGCCTATGATACCGGCGTCACTGATTTCGCCATCGATGATGCGGGGCCCATGCCGAGCAGCTGGCGCATCAGTCGGCGTTTGACCACCTCGACGAGGGCGAGATAGGTCAGGGTGGCCCCGCCGAGAAACACGAAGTACGCGCCCGGGAGCGGCACGAAGCCGAGCGTCGCGGCGACCGGCGTGAAGGGTAGGATCACGCCGATCAGCACCACGAGCACCGTGGTCACCGCCAGCGGAAGGCTCGGCCGACTGCGCCAGGGAGTGCCGACGGTCCGGATGACGAACAGGACGAGCGTCTGCGTCGCGAGCGACTCGACGAACCACCCCGTCTGGAACAACGCCTCGGAGGCGCGGAAGACCCACAGCAGCACGCCAAACGTGAGAAAGTCGTAGATCGAGCTGAGGGGCCCGATCACCATCATGAACCGCTGGATGATCCCGATGTTCCACCGCTGCGGGGTCTGGATGAATGCGTCGTCGACATGGTCGGTGGGAATCGTGATCTGGGCGAGATCGTAGAGGAAATTGTTGAGGAGGATCTGGGTCGGCAGCATCGGCAGGAACGGGAGGAAGAGGAACGCGCCCGCCATGCTGAACATGTTGCCGAAGTTCGAGCTGGTCCCCATCAGCAGATACTTCATCACGTTGCCGAAGGCCCGCCGGCCCTCGAGAATGCCGGCATGCAGGACGTCCAGGTTGCGCTCGAGCAGGATGATGTCGGCCGCGTCCTTGGCGACGTCGACGGCGGTCGCGACGGACACGCCGACGTCCGCCGTGTGGATGGAGGGCGCGTCGTTGATGCCGTCGCCCAGGAAGCCGACGACGTGATTACGACTCTTGAGCGCGAGGATGATCCGGTTCTTCTGCGCGGGTGAGACGCGGGCAAAGACGGTGGCCTGCTCGGCCACCGCCGCGAGCGCGCTGTCGGTCATGCGCTCGATCTCGTCGCCCCCGACGATGCGGGTATTATCGAGGCCGACCTGACCGCAGACGTGCTGGGCGACCAGCTACGTTGTCGCCGGTGAGAATCTTCACCACGACCCCGTCGCGGTGGAGCGCGCGGAGTGCTGCGGCGACGCCCTCCATCGGCGGGTCGAAGAAGGTCACGAAGCCGGCGAGCACGAGCTCACCCTCGTCGCGGGCTGAATACACGGCCTGGAGCGGCACCCCCCTGTAGGCGACGGCCAGGACCCGAGATCCTTGCGCGCTCAGCTCTCGGTACGTCGCTTCGCAGCGCGCCCGCGTGGCCGCATCGAGCGGGGCCTGGCGCCCGTCGACCTCATGGGCCGTGCAGCAGGCGAGGACGCTCTCGGGAGCCCCTTTCGTGATCAGTACGCGCCCGCCCCCGTTCTCGACGACGACGGAGAGCCGGCGGCGCTCGAAGTCGAACGGGATCTCGTCGAGCTTTCGGTATCCGCCGATGGCGGCCCCGCCATGCTTCAGAATCGCCTCGTCCAGGGGGCTCTTGATGCCAGTCTGGTGGGAGCTGTTCAGAGAGGCGAGGATCACGGGCCGCTCCGAGACCTGGCCGAATGGGTCGAGGTGCCGGTCGAGCACCATGTCGCCGCTCGTGAGCGTGCCGGTCTTGTCGCTACAGAGGACATCCATGCTGCCGAAGTTCTCGATGGCTTCGAGGTGCTTGACGATCACCTTCTGCCGCGCCATGTGCGCAGCCCCGCGGGAGAGGGTGACGGCGCTGATCATGGGCAGGAACTCGGGCGTCAGGCCCACGGCGAGCGCCACGGCGAAGAGGAGCGATTCGAGAAATGCATGATGCATGAGCGCGCCGGCCAGCAGCACGAAGAGCACGAGGAAGAACACCGTGCGCATGATGAGGAGCGCGAACCGGCGGGTGCCGCGCTCGAACTCCGTCTCGGGCGGACGCGTCGACAAGCGCGCGGCAATGTCGCCGAACGCGGTCCCCGGCCCCGTCGCGACGACCAGGGCCGTCGCCGTTCCGCTCACGACCGACGTGCCGAGGAAGACGACGTTGCGGGCGTCGGCCGGCTGGCGCGGCGGGACGTCGAGGTCGCCCGCGTCCTTCTCGACCGGCATCGACTCGCCCGTCAGGGCGGCCTGCTGGACGTGGAGGTCTCGCGTCTCGAGGAGGCGCGCGTCGGCCGGCACCCGATCCCCGGCCGCCAGCCGGACGATGTCACCGGGGACCAGATCGCGCCGGCGAATCTCGATCCAGGTTCCCGCGCGAAGCGCGGTCGCCGTCGGCGCCACGACGTCGCGCAGTCGCTCCGCGACGCGATGGGACCGATAGGTCTGCACGAAGTTGAGCACCACACTCAGCCCCACCATGAGCACGATGATCGAGGCGTTGACCCGTTCGCCGAGGATCGCGGAGGCGGCGCTCGCGATCAGCAAGATGATGACCAGCGGATTCGCCAGGAGCAGGAGGATTTGAACGAGACCGGCCGTGCGCGGCGCTCGCGCGGGCTCGTTCGGGCCGACCTCGTCGAGCCTCCGGCGCGCGTCGTCGGCCGTCAAGCCTCCGCGTGAGGCCTGGAGCTCCGCGAGGAGCCCATCGACGGGGCCGTGGAGCGCCGTCACGGCGAACGGCGCTCCGGCATGGCTCGTCACCCTGATGTCCAGTCGCGCATCTCCGGCATGTCGTCGCCGTGTGGGGCGATACTACGCCGTGTGCGCGATGAGCCCGTCGAGAAGCATCGACGTGACGGACGCCATCCGCATGCCGAGAGCCGGCGCGCCCGTTGGGCTCGCCCCGAACAGGGAGAAGCGATCCTCTCCGGGCACCATAAGGTCGGCCACCGCGAGATCGTCGATGGCCCCCAGGAGTTGCGCGTGACCCGAGCGACCGCGAGACGAACGATCAACCCACACGTCCCCCTGCCTGCCCGGGCCCAGCCTGCTTCATCACGTGGTGCAACTCGCCCGTCAGCGCATGGACCTCCGTCGTCAACGCCAGGAGCTTTTCTGAGATCCTCAGGAGTTGTTCGTTCTGCTTCTCCTCGAGCTGGATCATCTCCCACTGGTGATCGGCGAGCGCCTGTCGCTTCCCGTCGGCGCGGTTCTGGCTGATCATGACGAAGGTGCTCAGAAAGATCGCCTCCAACGACACGATCATCGTCAGCAGCCCATACGGAAACACGTCTTTGAACGGCTCGGCCCTGAGCCAGAGAACAAACCAGACGACATGGATGTACACGAACCACATCGACCCAGCAACATGCGTGATCGCATCCGCGATACGATTCTGAAGGTTGGCCGCCCGTTCCTCTGCGTGGCGAAGCAGCCCGGGATGCCCGAGCGGCCCTCTTGGAACGGACGTTGGGTCCGGCTGGCTCATACGCGCCTCCTGTTCTTGGAACGTGCCACCGTGTAGGATCGCCATTCGAGACGCCTCGACTCCCAACGGGCAGGGCCACCAGGATCGGCAGGCCGCCGCGACGGTGTGAGGAACACCGGGCGAGGCAAAACGAGGCCAGCGGCCGCGTGTCACCGCGCCAGGCGAAACACACGCTGGCACATGAGTCGATACGCCGGCACTGGGGCGGCTCGGCTACAGGTGGAGGATCATCTTGGCGATCGTGAAGTAGATGACGAGCCCCGTCGCGTCCACGAGGGTGGTGATCAACGGGGCCGACAGCACCGCGGGATCAACCCCAAAGCGTTTGGCCGCCATGGGGATCATGGAACCAATGGTCGTGGACCACGTACAGATCACGAGGACCGTGATCGCCACGGTGATGGCCAGCTGCACCGTGACCCCCCACAGGAGGGAACGTCCGAACGCCACGACGGCCACGAGCACGCCCACGAGCAGCCCGGTGCTGGCTTCGCGGGCCAGCACGCGCCAGCTGTCCCGGAGCCGGATCTCGCCCAGGGCGATGCTCCGCACGATCGTGGTGACGGTCTGCGCCCCGGCATTGCCCCCGGTGCCGATGAGGAGGGGGATGAAGAAGGAGAGCGCCACCACGGCGGCGAGCTCGCTTTCGAAGTAGCGCAGGACGGTCCCGGTGAAGGTTTCCGCGACGAACAGGAGCAGCAGCCAGCCGATGCGCTTCCGGACCACGTGGAGCACGGAGCTTTCGAAGTAGGGGCGATCGAGCGCGCCGGGTTCGACCGCCGCCATCCGCAACAGGTCCTCGGTCCCCTCTTCGATCATGACGTCGATCACGTCGTCGACCGTGACGAAGCCGACCACGCTGCCGTCCTGCTCGAGGACGGGCACGGCCAGGAGGTTGTACTTCGCGATCTTCTGCGCGACGGACTCCCGGTCCTCGAGCGCCTCCACGGTGATGGGACGGCGGCGCATGACGGCGACGACCGGTTGCTCGAGCTCCGCCATCACCAGATCTCGGAGTGAGACGGCCCCCGCCAGGCGCCCCGTCCCCGGCTCGAGGACGTAGCAGGCATAGATCGTCTCCTTCTCGCCCGCCTCGGCCCGGATCCGCTTGAGCGCCTGGCCGACCGTCATGCTCGGATCCAGGCGGACGAACTCGGTCGTCATGATGCCGCCCGCCGAGTGGTCGGGGTAGCGCAGGAGGCGCTCCACCTCGGCACGGGCGTCCGCGGGCAGCTTGGGCAGGAGGCGCCGGCACCCGTGCGCGCCCATTTCGCGCGCGACGTCGGTCCGTTCGTCCGCGGACAGCCCCGTCAGGATCTCGGCGCCCCGCTCCACCGCCAGATGCTCCAGCAGCGCCCCGCGACGCCGCAGCGTCGGCTGGTCGAAGACCTCGATCACGCGGGAGATCGGCAGCGCTTCGAGCACGGCCGCGGCATCGGCGAGGCGGAGCCGGTTGAGGATGTCCACCACGTCCGCCGGGGGCAGGTCGATCAGCCGGGCGGCGAAGACGTCCGGGCGCTCCTCCAGCTCGGACCAGAGTCGCCGCTCGACCAGCTCGCTCGGTACGCCCATTCCCTCACCTCCTCGAGGACAGGACCCATGCGGCCCGGTGAGCCCAACCACGTCGTCGCGTGGATGAGTGGACTCGCCAGTCCACTCGAGCGGCCCTGGCGAGCCAGCCGGTCCGATGGGGCCGGATGGGACACAGTCTAGGTTGCGGGCCCCGCAAAACTCGTCGAATCTAGCGCAGCCGACCTTAAGGAATCCTGAAGGGCGACGCCACACGGACCCGGCGTAGAATCACAGCACGCGACGCGGGTCACACGCATGCGGCTGCTGCTGATCGAAGACGACCAGAAAGGCGCGCGGCTCCTCGCCAAGGGCCTGCGGGAGGAGGGCTGGGTCGTCGACCTGGCCGCCACGGGCGAGACCGGGGAGGAGCTCGCCACCGCCAACGCGTACGACGCCATCGTGCTCGACTGGATGTTGCCGGACAAGGATGGACTCCGAATCTGCCGCGATCTGCGCGCCCGCCGCATCGCGACGCCGATCCTGATGCTCACCGCTCGCCGGGGCCTCGACGATCGCGTGACCGGGCTCAACACGGGCGCGGACGACTACGTCACGAAGCCGTTCGAGTTCGCGGAGCTGCTCGCCCGGCTCTCCGCCGTGCTGCGCCGGTCCGCCCTCACCCGGCCGGTGGTCCTCGAGGTGGCCGACCTCACGCTTGACCCCGCGACCCATCGGGTCGCGCGGGGCGGGGAGCCCATCGCGCTGACGCCGAAGGAGTACGCGATCCTCGAGGTGCTCATGCGTTACGCCGGAGCCGTCGTCAGTCGCGGACAGCTGGGTGAGCATGCCTGGGACGATGAGCCCGACGGCCTCACCAATGCGGTCGACGTCCACGTGAGTCACCTCCGCCGGAAGATCGACCGGGATCGGGCCCCCGCGCTCATCCACACCGTTCGCGGGTACGGGTACCGGCTGGGCCTCCGCGACGACCCATGACGCTGACCTTCAAGGGCCGCCTCGCCCTCTGGCACATGGTCGTCGTCGCGGTGATCCTCGGCGTCGCGGCCGCCGGGGCCCAGTGGATCCTGTCACGGACGGTCCTCGGCACCGTCATCGACGACGCGTTACTCTCGCTCGCGGAGACGGAGGCGGCGGCGCTCCTCGCCGACCCCGCGGTGCCGCTCCGCATCCACGAAATGGCGCCGGGCACGGCCCCCCCTTCGTTCGTGCGTCTGGACAAGCTCGTCCAGATCGTGGATCTCGAGGGCCACGTGCTCGCCCGGAGCGCGACCCTCGGGACCGCGCGCCTCCCCACGTCGCCGGGGCTCCTGGGCCGCCTGCGTGGCGGCGAGGTCGTGTTCGAGACGCGGTACGACTTCGGCGAGGAGCCCATCCGGGTCGCGGCGCTGCCGGTCACGGTGGGCGACCGACGCGCCGCCGTCCAGGTGGCGATGTCCCTCGATGACGCGTACGCGGTCCTGCGCACGGCGCGGTGGCTCTTCCTAGGGTTGTCGCTCAGCATCCTCGCCGGCGTCGGGATCACCGGGACGCTGCTCGCGCGGCGGGCGCTGCGACCCATCGACCGCATCGTGACGACGGCCCGACGCCTCGGCGAGGCGAACCTGGCCGAGCGCTTGCCCCATCCCGGTACCCGGGACGAGATCGGGCGGCTGGTGGGCACGCTCAACGACATGCTCGCCCGGATCGAGCACGGCGTGGAGGCCCAGCGGCGCTTCACGGCGGACGCCTCCCACGAGCTGAGCTCGCCCCTCTCCCGGCTCCGCGCCGAGCTCGAGGTGACCCTCCGCCGCCCGCGGGAGCGGACCGAGTACGAGGAGACGCTGCGGTCGTGTCTGGACGAGGTCGAGCGCCTGTCGCGCCTGACGGACGAGCTGCTCATCCTGGCACGTCTCGATGCCGGCGATGTGCGGGACGTCCCGACGCCCTCGGTCCCCCTCGCGCCCATTCTCGATGACGCCGTGCGGCGACTCGCGCCAGAGGCGGCGCGCCGCGGGGTCGCGGTGGCCCTGGACGCGGTGTCCTCCCCCGTGGTGCAGGTCGGCGCGAGTGCTGTGGGCCTGGTGGTGGCCAACCTGCTCGAAAACGCGGTCAAATTCTCGCCCCCGGGGGGACGCATCACGGTCGGGGTGACGGCTGTGGCTGGCGAGGCGTTGGTGACGGTCTCGGACACGGGACCCGGCATCGCGGCGGACGAGCTGCCCCGGCTCTTCGAACGGTTCCACCGCGGCGCGGCTGCCCGGGCGGCCGGGGCACCCGGGGTGGGGTTGGGCCTCGCGATCTGTCGGGCGCTCGTCGAGCGGCAGGGCGGGCGGATCGCCGTCGAGAGTCCGCCCGGCGGCGGCGCGACCTTCCGAGTGCACCTGCCCCTCGCACCCTAGACTCCCCTTCAGGGTTCCTTCACGTCCGGCTGGTAGCCTGTCCCTTCCGTTTAACCCGTCCAGATGTTTGGAGGACCTGCGGCCGTTTGCCTCGCGCACCGGGTCCGCGCCGCGAAGGACACCCAACGGGGACCACGGTTCGGGGTTAGAAAGAAAAGGCGGGGCCGAAGGATCTTACGCCGCCTGGCGAGTGTAGCGATGATGGAGGCCGCCGACCATGGGCGTCTCAACGATCCTGCCTTGGTCGAGGCGCTCCACCGGTCTCGGGTTCGGGGCGTCCTTGGCGAGGGAGAGGTGGGTCCGGGCACCGTGGTAGTAGGCGAGGTACGCGCGCAGCAGGCGGTGGAGGTGGGCTTCGTTCAGCACCACGACGTGGTCGAGGCACTCGCGGCGCAGGGTGCCAATGAGGCGTTCCACGTACGGATTCTGCCAAGGCGACCGAGGCGCCGTCTTGACTTCGCGGATCCCTAGGGCCTGAGCTCGGCGAGAGAACACCACCCCGTAGACCGCATCGCGGTCACGCAGCAGGTAGCATGGCGCAGGCTCCCAGGGGAACGCCTCCACGAGCTGCTGGCCTGTCCACTGGGCCGTGGGGGCGTCGGTCACATTGAAATGGACCACGCGTCGCCGATGATGCGCCAGGACCACGAAGACGAACAACACCTTGAACGTCACCGTGGACACGGTGAAGAAGTCGACGGAGACGAGGGTCTCGACGTGATTGGTCAGGAAGGTGCGCCAGGTCTGCGACGGGGGCTTCCGAAGGCGCATCACGTACTTGGACACCGTCGCCTGCGAGATCTCGATGCCCAACTTCTGCAGTTCCCCGTGAATCCGCGGCGCGCCCCACAGGGGGTTCGCCTCGGACATCCGGCAGATGAGGGCTCGGACGTCCGAGGCAACCGCCGGGCGGCCGGGCCCGCGCCGCCGGCTCTTCCAGGTCCAGTACCGGGTGAAGCCAGCCCGATGCCAGCGGAGGACCGTCTCGGGCTGGACGATGGCGACGACCTCCGCCCAGCCGCGCCACAGGCGGGAGAGCAGGACCCAGAACAGGCGGTCGGAGGGGCGCAGGCGTGGGCGCGGCGCGGTGCGTTGGAGGACGGCCAGCTGATGCCGCAACGCGACGTTCTCGAGCACCAAGGCGCGGTGGGTCCTGACCCCACGGAGGAGGCCGGTGAGGATGAGGGTGAGCATGGCGGCCATCATCCAGCAGGCCGAGCGGAAGTTCAATCTTGACGAGGCGGATGGAGTAAGTAGAAGGCACAGGATCGCCGATTAGGGGCGGCCGGGTTGGCCTGGGTTGGGTAGAGTTGGTGGAGGTTCACGGACAATTCGCGGACAGGAACGGTCGGTTGTCCTCACGTCTCGCTTCGGATCCGAACCGCGTGCGCCTTCACGACCCCACAGTTGCTGGGTTGACCGCCTCGGTGGACACGAGAATGGCAGGATCGCCGTTGAATCATCGACCGCGAGGTCCGCTACTTCCCTACTGTGCCACCGGTGGGAGCAAGCATGTCCCACTCCCAGTCGAGGATCACGTGGATCTGACGAGCGAGCCGATGGGTGTCCTCCTGATCGTAGAACGCACCGCGCACGGTGAATAGGAGGCCTCGGAGGATGCGTGGACGCCAGCCAGGGGGGCCGGTACTCGATCTTGAAGTTGAACTCCTTCTGGTCTGGCACTCTCATCCGCGTCTTGAGGGTCGATGGCCCCCGTCCCCGACGCGAAGTTCAGGGTTCCGACGAGTCCCGCCATCCCCAGTGCCGAAAAGTCGTAGACGGCCCCGATCAGCCACGCCTTCTCGTTCGCCCGGGCAAAGTTTTGGGCGGCTGGCGCGTCGATCAGCGACAGGAAGCCCGGGTAGGTGCCCCAGGGGTTCTGGATGTTGTTGCCCGAGCCGGTGATCGAGAACGCCCCGGTGAGCGTGAGCTGCCGGTAGATCAGCTGCACTCGCGCCCCGCCAACCTGGGTGACCCACTTCTTGTCTGCCGCGTTGGCCACCAGGGCCGCGCCCACCGCACGCTGGTCGGTGAACTCCGCGCCGAGCCGGATCGCCCAGTCGTCGTTCAAAGGGTACCGGTAGTTCGCCTTCGCATACACCGTGTTGAAGGTGTCGACACCGTACTGATTGCTGATGTCGATCTGGAGATCGGGCGACGGTCTCAGCTGGATCCCGATCAATCCGACTCCGCCGTCGCTCCCAATCGCACCGGCTTTCTCGGCCATGCTGATGAAGGTGTCCGACTCCCGCGGCTTGATCTTCCAGAGGTAGCCGGCGAGGTACTGCACGCCGTCACCCCCTCCGCCGACCGTTACGCCCTCGAAGGTGTAGGGCGTCATCCGGATGTCCGAGGGGTTGATGTACCCCTGGTCGACGAGCTGCCGGTAACCCTTCAGGAGGGCGTAGCCCTCGTATCGGAGCGCCCCCCACGCTTCACCCAGCACGTAGTAGCCCTCTTGCCCGGGCGCGAGGAGGAGGGTCCCGTCCTTATCCGCGGGCGCATAGAAGGGCGCCGAGCCGTACAGGGTCGCGCCGATCGCCAGCATGTCCAGGAGCCACCCGGATCGGTAGCCGAGCCAGCCGCCGCCGGCCCACGCTTCGTTTTCGGTCCCTCTGGTTTGGGTTCCGTCAAAGTAGAACGTCCGGAGATGGAGGGTCAGCGTGGTGTCGCGTAGGAAGGCGGCTCCAAGCACGCTGTCCGCGCCAGGCTCGGGCTCACGCCCCTCCGCGGTGGGGGCGACCACTGGGGCGAGAGACGTGGGCGTATCGGTCGCGAGGCCAGTGCGGCCTCCTCCGAGGAGGAGGCCGAGTGCGACCAGGGCCGCCGTGGCGTGTGGCCAGGAAGGTCGGACAGAGTGGTTCGTCGGTGGCGCTCGCGAGGGCACGCCCCTTAGGTATGGAAGTCGGCGAGCCAGCGCGGGGATCCCCGCCCACGTGTGGAGAAGTACTCGCCGCCGCGCGTCTCCGCGATCCGTGGCAGCCTCTGCCGACACCTTCGGGCCGGCCGCCGTGGAACCGTGAAGTGGCTGGTCCCATTGTTCGACCCCACAACGGAGTGGCTCTCGCCCGGCACGCCGACAACCCACTCGAACGGCCGTCTCAGGTGCGCTCCGACGAACGGACACAACCCGCGATCCGTCCCGTATTCCGCCAGGCCCCTCCGGCAGCGCAGACCGACCTCCTACGCGGTTCTGGCCAGCCACCGCGACAGGGGCATGAGGATCAGCAGGCTGACCATCGCGACGACGACCACCATCACGACCACGTTGGGGTCGCTGAAGCTCTGGCTGCCCACCACGAGCGCCGCCGCAATGTTGCGCTGCGCCGTGCCCAAGCCCAACACGGGCCGAGTGTCCGCCCCCGGTCCGCCGAGCAGCCATCCGAGGCCATAGCCCACGGCAATGAACAGCAGGCCGGCCAAGATCGCGCGCGTGCCGAACACCGACAGCACGCTGGTGAAGTTCACCACGACCTGCAGCGACACCACCAGCAGGAGGCCGAGGCTAGAAAGCCGATCGAACACCGGCTTCGCTCGCGCGGCCGCGGCCGGAAATTGGGCGTTGACCGCCAGCGCGCCGGCCAACGGCAGCAGCATCAGCAGAAACAGCGAGCGGGCGATCTGCGCCGGGTTGACCGAGACGCCTGGCAACAGCATCGGCAACACGAGTGGGAGGTAGCCCACCGTGATGACCATCAGCAACACCATCAAGCCCACCGCGAACGCCAGATTCCCCTTGGCGATCTGAGCCAGCTTCGGCAGGAACGGCGCGCCGGCGGCCGCGCCCAACAGCAGCAGCCCCACTCCCAGCGGTTCGTGGAGTCGCAGCATTTTGGCGAGCGCGACGGCCGCGAGTGGCATCAACACAAAATTCGCCACCAGCGACATCGCGACCAAGCGAGCGTTGCGGAGCGGGGCGATGATTTGCATGACCGTGAGCCCCAACCCCATGGCCAACATGCTCGACACGACAAAGACGAGCACGACGACCGGGACCGCTCGCTGCAGCATGTCCATGAGCGACTCCGTCACCCCTCTCTATCGTTTCCCGTGTGCCAGCCACGTCTATCGCTCAACGGCGGGTTGGCGGCGATCGCTCAGCCTGCCGTTCGACGGCAGGGCTCATGGCGCCGCGCCGCTCGCCGGCCGCGGGCAGCAGCCGCGCCCGAGCCGAGCTCGTGCATCGCGAGGTCCGGTTGGCCCCCCGGGGCACGGGCTGAGTACCACCGCCAGCACCGTGCGCCCAAGCCCGAAGTCACTCAGGGCTCAACCTGGTGCACCCGTCGGCCCATCTCCAGATGGAGTTGCTCCGAGGCCCGATACGCCGCACGGCCGAGGATCCCGGCGTAGGTCGGAAACGACAGCGGAACCTGAGCCAGGTCGTCCACCCGCATCCCGGCCGCGATGGCGATCGCCACCACCTGGACGATCTCGACCGCCCGCTCGCCGACGACGTGGCAGCCCAGGATCGTGGCCGTCGCCCGGTCGGCGATCAGCTTGCAGAAGCCCGTCGTCCGGCCGTCGATGATCGTGCGCGTGGTCTCGTCGAAGCGCACCACCGCCACCACCACGTCGTGTGTCTCCGGGCCTTCGCTTCCGTCAGGCCCACCTGGGCATACTCCGGGTCGGTGAAGCTGCCGATCGGACTCACCTGGCTCCCCCAGCGTCGTCGTCGCGCCGCGCACGGCGTTGGTCGCCGCCACGAAGCCGTCCTGGATCGCCTGCGGGACCAGCATCAGACGGCCGGTGACGTCGCCCGCGGCGAAGACGTGCGGCGCGGAGGTCCGCAGGTACTCGTCCACCCGCACGATAGCCCCGATGATCGGTCTCGACGCCGGCGGTCGCGAGGTTCAGCCCGACGGTGTCGGCCACCCAGCCCACCGCCACGACGGCGAGCGCCGCCTCGGCATGGTGCCGGACGCCGTCCTTCGAGAAGATCATGCGCACGCCCCTCGGCGTCTTCTCGAACGACTCGATGGTGCCGAAGTTCTCGCGCACCACCATGCCCGACTCGCGGAAGGCGGCCGCCACCGCCGCCGACACGTCTTCGTCCTCGGTCGACAGGATGCGCGGGCCTGCCTGGAAGAGCTGGACTCGTGAGCCGAACGCGTTGAAGATCGACGCGACCTGCACGCCGGTCGCGCCCCCGCCCATGACCAGCATCGACGGCGGGACGGCGGTCAGGCTCCACGCGTCGCTGTGGGTGGCGGTCAACTCGAAGCCGGGGACCGAGAGCCGCCGGCTCGTGCCGCCCGCGCAGAGGATGATCTTGTCGGCCTGGAGCCGCAGCCCGCTCTCGGTCTCGATGGTGTGCGGATCGACGAAGCGCGCGGTGCCGGCCCGCTCGTAGACGGTCACCCCGACGCGTCGACCTGCTCGCGCAAGCGTCGAATGGGCGCGCACGTCGCTCGACGACCTCGCGCACGCGCGCGAGCAGCCGGGAATAGTCGAGGATCGGCTCGCTCACCGCGATGCCGTACCGACCGAGCTGGCGCGCGTCCCGGAGCAGCCGGGCGGCATGGGCCAGCGTCCGCACGGGAACCGGTCCGTCATTCGCCGCCATGCCGCCGAACTCGTCGCGGGTGATGAGCGCGGTCTTGGCGCCCAGGTCTCCGGCGCGGAGCGCGGCGAGCACACCCGCCGGTCCGGCGCCGATCACGACGACGTCGAACATGTGCGACCCGCGTCTCTATGTTTGAAGGTCGGCGAGCCAGCGCAGGGCACGCAGTCCGGGCATGAAGCAGTACTCGCCGCCCCGCGTGACGACGAAGCGCGGGAGGCCCTGCAGACGCCTGCGCACCGGCCGCCGCGGAACGGTAAAGCTGTCGCCCCCGCCGTTCGACCCGACGATGGGATCCTTGGCGTCGCCCGCGCCGAAGAAGACGCCATCATTGATCCATTGAGACTGGACGAACTCGAACTGCCGCCCCAGGTGCGCCCCGACGAAGGCGAACATCAACCCGCGATCGGCGCCGTCGTCCTCCAGGACTCCTTCCGGGAGCGGCGGGCCATACGCGGTGCCGCGCCGGATCATGCGGTGGATCCTGGCCACGCCCGCGACGGACGCGTCGCGCGGGTTTGTCCGCCGGATGTGCGAGCCGCCGGGCGTCTTGAATCCCGCCGGGTCGTCGTCTTCATAGAGGAAATCGTTGTTGCGGCGCGGGTCGGCCCCCAGTGCGGGATCGTCGTGGACCGGGCAGAGCGCCAGGGGCGCGCCGCTGCGCCAGCGCCCCATCATCTTGGCCGCCAGGAGTTCCTCCTCCTCGGGGCTCGTCGAGTTCGCCTTCAGGTACTGGCGGAACGCCGCCACGCGCTGGTGCAGCTTGCGGAAGACGACGTAGGTGCCGTTGCGGCCCAGGACCTCGGGCTCGGTTCGTCTGGATGCCGCCCATCTCGTCGCGATAGCCCAGCACGAATTCACCCGCCTTGAGGGGCTGCTCCCGGGGATTGGTTCCGGGAATGCCGCTCCCTTCGATGGCCGGATGGCTGATGCCGTCCCGGAATCCGAACGGCTCCGTCTCGGTGGGCAGCGCGTGGCAGTCCTGGCGCCAGATCGCGGTGATCCCCGGCGACAGCTCCTGGTACGCCTCGCGGGCGCGCTCGAGCGCCGCCTCGAGCCGCTGGCGCATCCGGCGAGACCGCGACGAGCACGACGTGGACGTCCGGCGTCCCGAGCGGCCTTTCCCAGTGTTCGGGGCTGCTCTCGCCGGTGTCGCCCAGTTCCTTGGCGCGCGCGGCCATCCCCTGCCGGAACTCCCAGGCGAAGCTGTCGAGCGACTCCTGCGGCACGCCGAGGGCCTTGAGGCCCTGGAAGGTCAGCGCGACGCTCACCCAGGTATCGGCCAGCGGGCTGGTCGGGTTCGCGGCCGACGTCACGACCGCGCTCGCCCGCCGCATCAACTCCCGCCCGGCCTTGCGGTCGTCGATGCGGAACACGATGTAGGTGGCCGCGTACGGAGTCGGCCGGGGACGCAGCACCCCGCTCTGGATGTCATCCAGCTCGAGCCCGGTCTCTGCGTCTCTGCGTCATCGATCCTCTCTCGTCCGGCGTCACGGAGCCGTGACGAGGTTCTTCCAGAAGCGCTCCAGGCTCTCGTCGCCGACCGAACAACGTGCTGAAGATGGTGGAGTCGGCCAGCAGCACGTCGCCCGCCCGGTCGCCGCGTCGGCGGCATCCAGAGGAACGTATTGAACTCCCGGTTGCCCGCCTCCGTGAACGGATGCGGCCTGGACATGTCGATCGGCTGCCGGGCCAGCACGTGGATGGCCGTCGCGTCCTCGGTCGTCACCGCGTAGTGGGGCAGGTGCATGTGGAAGTTGAAGGTCGTCACGCCCTGGAGCCAGCCCTTCGTATCCAGATCCCGCGCAATGGACAAGGGCGCGAGCGTCTTGGTCCCCGGGACCCGCGCCGGACGGAGACCGTAGCGATTCTCGACGGGGATGCCGAGGCCCTTGCATCAGGGAGCGCGTGTACTGTCCGAAGCGTTGCTGGCGGGGCACCAGCGCATCGCCGTGGTGGTGGTACTCCATGTCGCGCACCTTCAGATCGTCCGACACGCCGACGTCGTGGTGCGGGCCCAGGACCAGACAGGTCCCTTCACGCTCGCAGGAACTGCCGGACGGCCTCGATCTCTTCCGGCGCGGCCTCCTGCTCCGGTGATCATGTGGTCCAGCCCGAACACGAGCAGGGTGTCCGCGTCCGCCAGCACCCGCTCGTCGAGCGGCAGCTTGAAGCCGGCCTGGTCGATCCGCTGGAACACCGGGACGCCATGCCCGGTCGTCTCACCGACGAACTGCTGGAACGGCACCCAGGCCCAGAAGAACAGCTCCAGCGCTCCGGCGATCCCCTGCTGGAACTGCAACGGGTCCGACCACTCGGGCGCCTCGTAGGCGGGCCAGGCCACCCGCCGCACCTCGGTCATCGTCGAGAAGCGGTTGTCCAGCTCCGCGGGATTCCGGCCGGCCTCGGCCGGGTAGCTCCAGGCGACGTAGATGCTCACCCGCCGCCGCCCCGGCGCGTACTTCCGCGGCACATGGGTCTGGTTGTAGGTCCGCGCCGTCTTCGTGTCGCTCATGTCGTCTCCTGATCTCGATCCGGTGTCACCGCCGGACGGTGGGCCAGGCACGAGTCCCGCCCTGCGGCGAGCCGCCCTGACGCTTCGCGACGACCGCACATCCTACTGCAACTGATCGAGCATCTCGGACAGGGCGTTCTTGATCCTCAGGGCCTTCTTGATCTCGTCGGCGCTGACATAGGGATACTCGCCGTACTCCATGAAGCTCGGGCACTGATGGTCCCGGACGAACTTGATGAACGCGTCCGGGTTCGTCTTCCAGTCCATCGGAAACCCCTCGAGGTTCTCGAAGACCGTGTTGACGCCGGCCTGGCCGAAGAGCACGATCGCATCCTCCGTGTACTTGTCGAAGTCGGTGTCGAAGATGCCCTGATACATGAAACGGGTGTCGTTGTCGAAGAGCACCCAGCGCAGGTAGTGGAGCTTGAGCGGCGCGAGCAGGTAGGGGTCCGCCTCCAACGCCTTCACGAGGCTGGGTCCGTAGTTGCGGATCGCTTCCGCCCGTCCCGGCTTGACACGTTCGCGATGATCGTGAACCCATAGCACGCCGGGGTCTTCGGGAAGATCGGACCGTATTTCCCCTGCTCGAGCTGGTCGGTCCTTCGGGATCACGACGGCCTGCGGCTTGATTTCCATGCCTTGGCTTCCTTTCTAGGTTCAGGGGTGAGCCGTTCTGCGTGTCATCGTGCGACATCGGGCCGCGGGCGTGCTACCGACCGCGTCCCCTGCCCTTGAAGCCGCCGCCCTCGCTCACGCAATAGCCTCCCACACGCCGGCTGGCCCCTCGCTCAGCGTTGACTGCGCTTCCACGCGCCCACATGGCCTGGTCGCGTCGGGCCGGCTACCGGTCATGATCACTCGCTCGCTTCATCATTTCAAGGCTGGGTCCTTCGCTGAGTCTGCCTTCGCGTGAGCCCGACGCGACCGTATCCAGTGACCCGGCACTGGGGGACGAGGGGAGGGACACGCCCATATTCACCCATGGCCACCGCTTCATTACTGGTGGGCACTCTGCCGCGCCTCGCATCCTACGCAGACAAGCGACACTCAAAGCCTGTCATGTCACCCACGTTTGCCCGGCCCGCGTCGAAAGCCGACTCTTACCGGCCTCCCGTCCTAGAATGTCCGCTACCGGGGGGATACGGCGAATGAAGGCCTACGACTTCAAGGTGCTCTTGGAACCGGATGAGACCGGTGGGTACGTCGCGACGTGCCCGTCTCTTCCAGCCGGCATCGCCGAGGGCATCCGCCGGCTGCGGCAGGCGATTGAAGACGATCCACCCCCGGGGCGGGGAGTGACCGCACATCCCAGCCGCCCCTTCGTCGTGGTGAAGCGCAGCTGCGGGGGCGTCGAGGCGGGCGACCATTCTGTTACCCTCGCCACGCACTTGCATGGAGGTGTCATTGATGCCGTCACTTGGATTTGGGGTCCAGTTGCTCGCGCGGAGCGCGGGCGACCCTGCCACCACGCCCTCCCCCAGCCATAAGCTCCTGCTGGAGGATGGTATCCGGGTCGAACAGCTCGGGTTCGACGCCATCTGGGTGCCCGATCATTACTACTTCGAGCGGCCATGGGGTATCGACACCTTCCCCGAGGCCTGGACGCTGCTCACCGCCATCGCCGTCAAGACGGAGCGCATCCGGCTGGGTACCAACGTCCTGTCCGCCACCTTCCGCCACCCGGGTATGATGGCGAAGATGGCCGGCGCGCTCCAGGAGCTGGCGGACGGGCGCCTGATCCTGGGGATCGGGGCCGGCAACCAGGTCCACGAGAACACGGCGTTCGGCCACAACTTCGAGCGGCGGATCGGGGCCTTCAAGGAGTACCTGCCGATCCTGACTGGGCTGCTGAAGGGCGAGACGGTCATCGCCGAGGGGCGCTACTTCCAGATCCGGAGCGCCAGTCTCCGGACGTTCGTGCCGCATGTCCCCGTCTGGGTGGCCTCGGGTGGCCCGCAGATGTTCGAGCTGACCGCACGCTACGCTGAGGGCTGGAACATGGCCGGAGGTGGCACCGACCCGGGCGCCACGCGCGAGAAGTACGAGGGTTTCGCAGCGGCGTGCCGAGCGGCCGGCAAGGACCCGAAGGAGCTCGACGTCTGCAAGCAGACCTTCGTCGGCGTTGCGCCCGACGAGGCGGCCAAGAAGCGGATGACTGAGGAGCTAGCTGCGAAGAATAAGACCACCCCGGAAGGGCTGGCGGAGCGGATCCTCGTCGACACTCCGGACAGGGTTGCCGCGCGGCTGCGCGACTTCACCCAGGTCGGGGTGAACCATCACATCTTCGCAATCGCGGCGTCCGACGAGTGGCCAGACTTGCAGGATGTCTTCGAGCTGCTTACCCGCGAGGTCGTGCCGCGCGCCCGCGCCTGAAGCAGACGACGTTGCCGACCGCGCCCACCCCTCTCCGGACCGGAGAGGGGGCGATCGGCTCCCTCTCCCGCTGGGAGAGGGCCTGATGAGGGATGTCTACTGGCCCAAGCGCCGCCAGCTCCGCCTCGGCCTCCGGCAGCCAGTACCCCATCTCCATCGAGAGGTACAGGTCGACGGCCTGGTTGAGCTCGGCGCGGGCCTCGTCAGGACGGCCGGCGCGGCGGTACAGCTTGCCGAGGCTCATGCGGCAGTGGGCGCGCAGGGGACGCATCCCCAATTGCTCGGCGAGCAGCAGCGCTTCCCGCAGGCGAGTCTCGGCCTCGCCAGTAGCCGGCGGGTCGCGGAGTGCGGCCGTCTCGCCGAGCAGGCGGAGCGCGTACGCCTCGTCGGCGCGTTGCCCATTGGCACGTGCGACCCCGAGCGCCCGCTGAGCGAACTGGCTAGCCTCAGCGACTCTTGTCCCGGTTAGAAACCTCATCACCCTGACCTTCTCGATCCGCCGACGCGTGGTGCGGGGGTGTGCCGGTCTGAAACCTCATCGGCCATCTTATTACACAAGCTGTGATATCCTCAGGACACGATGAACCAACTGCGCACCGCCCGCCAGTCCCGGGGCTGGACCCAGGCCCGGGCCGCCGCCCGTCTGGGGGTCTCCCAGCCCTACCTCGCCATGCTCGAGGCGGGACAGCGCCCGCTCACACCCGCCGTGGCGCGGCGGGCGATGCGGGTCTACAGCCTGCCACCGACCGTCCTGCCCCCCGAGGTGGCGCCGCGGGTCGGCGCCGCGACGCTCGCCCAGGACCTTGCGGCCCTCGGCTATCCAGGTTTCGCCCACCTCGCGCGCCGGGGCGGCACGGCGAAGCATCCCGGTGCGGTGCTGCTCACCGCCCTCGCCCAGCCCGAGCTCGAGGCGCGCGCGGTGGAGGCCCTGCCCTGGCTGCTCCTTCGCTACTGGAGCCTCGACCCGGCCTGGCTCGCCCGCGAGGCCAAGGTGCGCGACCTCCAAAACCGCCTCGGCTTCGTCGTGAGCCTCGCGCGTGAGGTGGCCGAGCGGGAGGGTCACGGCCCGCGGCTCGCGGCCCTCCGCGCGCTCGAGGCCACCCTCGAGCGGAGTCGGCTGGCGCGTGAGGACACCCTCGGGCCCGCCGCCCTCTCCGAGGCCGAACAGCGCTGGCTCGAGACACGCCGGTCCGCCGCCGCGCGCCACTGGAATCTCCTGACCGACTGGACGGCAGAGGCGCTGCGCCATCGCACCTGAGCCGGGGTCCCCGTGGGGCGAGTTCCTGACCGCGCTCGATGCCACCCTGCCGGAGGACGTGGCGCTCCACTGTCTTGGGGGATTCGTCGTCGCGGTGCGCTACGGCCTTTCGCGCCCGACCGCCGATCTCGATTATCTCGAGGTGATCCCCGCGAGGCATGGCGCGCGCCTCCAGGAGCTCGCCGGTCCCGGCAGCGCGCTGGCCCGCGCTCACGGGGTGCACCTCCAGCACGTGACCGTCGCGAGCCTGCCTGATCGGTACGAGGAGCGGCTCACCCCGCTCTGGCCCGGCCGGTTCGCGCGCCTTGCCCTCTTCACCCTGGAGGCGCACGACCTGGCGCTCTCGAAGCTGGCCCGGAACAGTCCCATCGACCGCGAGGATGTCGCCCGCCTGGCCCGCACCGTTCCGCTCGACCCGGCCCTCCTGCGCGAGCGCTACGAGACGGAGCTGCGACCGATCATCATCGGGGACCTCGCCCGCCATGACCAGACGCTCGCGCTCTGGCTGGAGGCGTACTTCGGGTAACCGGCCGATCCGCCAAACGTAGCTGTGGATCGATCGGTGGCGCGAACGTCCCGCGAGTGAGACTGGACGGCCGATTTCGCTATGCCCGAAACTATGCCCGCGACCGCCCCTCAAACACCCAAAACCACCCCCCGCCAGCCAAGCACCCAAAGAAAAACCCCTCGGTAAGTCCGCGACTTACCGAGGGGTTCTATTTCGCTCGCCTGCTTGACAGGCCAGCGTGGTAACCAGGCTCCACCACGACCCCGCCCTTGCAGATTAGCCACTTAGCGGATACCGGTCAAGGGCGAAACGACTTGAAGATCGCATCACGTATACGCAACGTGCACACTGGCCTTTCGGCCAGGGGATTTTCAGCTAGCAACATGCGTCGTTGGCCTCCCGGCCAGAGCCAGCGTCGCTGGTTTAGAGCTCGGGCTGGATATGCACAATGCCACACAGCGCCGCCGACGTACTCGACCGACCTTGTACGGCTAATGAGTTGCGCATGGGATCACGGTTGGGGGGGTGATCGGAAGGAATGCCACGTGGATCGCGATCACTCGGGCGGGAGGATTTGCGACGCCTGTCGAGAAATGACGAGTAGCCTATGGGAGTTAGAGTATTGTGACGTCGTCCAAACTCCCCGGATGAAGACAAAATGATAGCGCCGGCCCACCGTCTGGTACGGTTGCGCCAGTATCTTGATGATCACGACCTGAGCGCGGCCCTTCTCACCCGGGTCGAACATCTTCGTTACTTCGCCGGTACTCCAGCAGGTGGCCTGCCGGCCGCCCTCGTGGTTACGCGAGACACAGCGGTGCTGATCGCTGCGGATGGGACCGCCGCAACTGATGCCCTGGAACCCCTGGGAATCGAGCTCTGCGCCTACGGAGGCTATGACGCGAGTCACCTCGTGGACCGGCCCGCCCGCCTGATCAAGGCTCTTGGATCCATCGTCCGCCGCCTTGGCGTGCGAGGGCGCCTAGGTACGGAGAACACATACGTCGGCCATGCCGTGGTTCAGACCGTCCCCGACGCAGTACCTCAAGACGTCGGTCCGATCCTAGCCGAGTGGCGCGCGGTGAAAGACCCTGCGGAGCAGGTGCTCATTCGCCAACGCGTCGCCATGCTAGACCATGCTTTCACCGCAGTGCATGCCGCGATTCGGCCAGGGGTGAGTGAGCACGACATCGTCGGGGTAGCGTACACGGCACTCCTTGGCCAGATGGACGAGCCACTGGTCCTTCGGGGTAATTTCGCCTCCGGGCCTCGAACCGCCACTGACAATCCTCGGCCGACCTCACGGCGCATTGCACCGGGCGACCTCGTGCTGGTCGATCTCTACCCGGTCCTCGACGGCTATGCGGCCGACTGCACGCGAACCTTCGTTGCGGGGTCGTCGACGGCGCTACAGCGGGAACGGCATGCCGTCCTGGAAGGTGCCCTCTCGGCGGCAGAATCCCGCCTGCGACCTGGGGCTGAGATCGCCACAGTCGACGGAGCGATTCGCGACGTCCTCCGAGCCGCAGGTGGGTACGACGCCAGCATGGCGCACCACTCCGGCCACGGCGTGGGACTCCTCGCCTGGGAGGAGCCCTGGATCGGACCGGGCGCCCCCGGCGCGTTGGCCGAGGGCATGACTATCGCCCTTGAGCCTGGCCTTTACGTGCCCGGCTGGGGTGGCATGCGTCTCGAGGGCAACTATCTCATCACGGCCACAGGCTTCGACCGGCTCGACCACTTCCCTTCGACGCTAACCGCCGTCGCCAGCTGAGGCCCCAGCAGCGTCCCGCCGGCTCGGCGGTCAGGCGTCGATGACCGGGAGCGCCTCGGGCGCCAGCTCATGCAACGCCTCGCGGCCCGCCTCCGTCACGAGGTACTGGTCCTCAAGGTCGTAGAAGCCATGGGTGGCGGCGAACATCGGCTCGACGGAGATGACCATCCCCGGCTCGAGCACGGTGTGGTTGTCGGGGTGGACCGAGAGCCCGCCGGTGTTGCGGAGCCCGTGGCCGATCCGACCAACCTCGCGTAGCGGGAAGCCGTGGCGTTGCTCGACCCGGGCGCACGCGGCGTAAATGTCGGCGCAGCGGTTGCCCGGCTTGACCGCCTCGGCCATGGCCCGGTTGCACTCCCAGGTAACGCGGTACCACTCGCGGACGACGTCGGGTGGCGGCCCAAGATGCCAGATGCGGTCGTTGTCCGCGGCGTAGCCGCGATAGCTCACCCCGCTGTTGGAGCGGAAGAGAACGTCTCCGGATCGGAACACGCGGTCGGTGGTGACGGCGTGGAAGTGGTTCGAGTCAGCCCGCGTCGCATTCCGGACGTCCCAGCCGCCAGTCTCCCGGTAACTGTAACCCTCGCCCCAGCGGTCGCGGAAGGCGCTCGCCATGCGCGCCAGGAACTCCCGCTCGGTCAGTCCGGCTCGGAGCAACCGGGGAACCTGGGCGTGAATCCACACGCCGGCCTCGCAGGCGAGCCGGAGGCGCTCGATCTCGAGCGGCGTGTGGACGCTCATCAGCCAGCGGATCACGCTCGAGCCGTCGACCAGCTGGGCGCCCGGCATCTGCTCCCGGAGCCGGAGGAAGTCGGCGACGCTCATCCCAAGGGTCATGCAGTCGCCCAGCTCGAAGCCGAGCCGTGCACGGGAGAGCCCCAGGTCGGCGAACACCCCCGGCATCTGGTCGAGGTCCCAGATCTCGTGACGCGGCCAGGTCGTCCGCTCGACGATCGCCCGGATGTGTGTGACCCACGTGCTCCGCCGGGTGGTGTTGAAGTGCTCCCCCGCGGTGGTCGGCGTCATGTAGAGGTAGTCGCCGTCGGGCGTCAGGATGTACCAGGCGCTCCGCGACTGGCAGCGGTCGTGCCACTCGTGGGGCTCCAGCGCGCTCGTGAACCACTGGCCTACGACGCCGGAGGTGATGACGAGGGCGTCGAGCCCGGCGGCGCGCATCCGCATCCGCGCCCGCTCGATCCGGAGCGCGTACTCCTCTCGTGGGAAGTCCGGCTCCAGCGGATAACCGGGCAGGTCGATCCAGTGTTCGTGAAGCCGGGCAAGGCGCGCGTGGTCGATCATGGTCGGACTCCCGGCGTCGCGAGCTCGGGTGGCGGGGCCGCGGGCGACGTCTGGGGGATCAGGTCGCCCTCGAGGAAGCGCCGCCAGCGGAACGGCCGGAAGCTCAGCGGATCGTCGTCGGGGCGGGGGCCCGCCACGATGCGCTCGGCGAGCAGGTCGCCGATCACCGGCGAGTGCTTGAAGCCGTGGCCGCTCCAACCGAAGTCCGCGAACAGCCCCGGGTACTCGTCGATCGCGCCGAGAACCGGCTGGCCGTCCGGCGTCGTGTCGTAGACGCCCGCGTAGCCACGCCGCACGCGCCCCGCCTCCATCGCCGGGATCCGCCATGCGAGCAGCTCGGCGTTCTTCAGCACTTGGTCCGGGTCGGCGCCCTCGTCGTGGGCGTCCGGATCGACCACCTCGTCGTGGGCGTGTGAGCCGAGGCCGAAGAGGGTGAGGTCCCCGGTCTCCGGGCGCATGTAGGTGTGCTGGGGACGATCGCCGATCGCTGGGTGTGAGGCCATGCCCGGCGGGCGCTCGAAGATGCACATCTGGTGGCGCGTCGGGCGGATCTCCACCGCGATTCCCAGCGGAACGAGGAGCCGGGGCGCCCAGAGCCCCGCGCAGTTCACCACGATCGGCGCGTCGATCGGGCCGGCGCTCGTCGCCACACCGCGGACTCGCCCGCCCTCGATCCGGATCGTCTCCACCGTCGTGTCGAGGACGATCGCGGCGCCCTCGCCGCGGGCGCGGGTCGCCAGCGCGTTGGTGGTGGCCACGGGGTCCGCATAGCCCGACTCCGCCTCCCACGACGCGAGCGCCACGTCGTCGATCCGGAGTCCGGGCACGAGCGCCACCACCTCCGCCGGCGTCAGGAGCGCGACCCGTGCGCCGAGGGCCTGGGCCCGGCGCGCGTTGTGGGCCAGGTGCCCGGCCTCCTCGGCCGCAGTGAGGACGAGGTAGCCGACCTGGCGGTACCCGGGGTCCCCGCCGATGCGCTCGTCCCAGTGCTGGAAGACGTCCGCCGCCGCGTTCGCGGTGCGGGTGAAGAAGTCGTGGCCGTAGAACCGCCGCACCAGGGCCGTCGAGCGGCCGGTGGGCCCGCTAGCGAGCCACTTCCGCTCCACCAGCACCACGCGGCCGATCTTCCGGCGCGCCAGATGGTACGCGAGGCTCGCGCCGTGGACTCCGCCCCCGATAATCACGACCTCGGCCGTGCGCGGCAACTCCGCCATCCCCGCTCCTCCTTGCTCTACAGCATGACCAGGGTGCGCGGCGTGCCGGTGAGGCGCTCGCAGCCCGTGTCCGTGATCAGCACCGTGTCGCTGAAGCCGACGCCGAAGCGGCCCGGAATCCGCAGCGACACCGGCTGATGGAACACCATGCCCGCCTGGAGCTTCATCGGGTTGCCCAGCCGGATGCCGCACGAGTAGTCGCCCCAGTGCGGCGGGAAGCCGGCCCCCACCGGATAGCCGTAGTCACCGCTCCACCGGACGCCGTCACCAGCGCGTGCCACGCCGGCGGCACCGGCACGCGCGACTTCGTCGCAGGTCACCCCGGCCCGCATGGCCGCGTGCATCCCGGCCACGGCCGCCTCTGACGCCTCGGCGAGGCGACGCACGTCCGGCTCCGGTGGCCCCACCGATGCCGTGCGGACACAGGGTGACGAGTAGCGACGCCGGCAGGCCCCCAGCTCGAGAAACAGCACATCGCCCCGGGCGAGCCGCCTCCCCACGTGGGTGGAGTGCGTGATCCCGGAGTACGGCCCGCAATTGACGATGGCCGGGATGGCAAGAAAGTCGCTGCCAGCGCCGATCATCGTCTGGTAGGCGGCGGCCGCGATCTCGTAGTCCGCGCGGCCCTCCGCCGCGACCGCGAGCGCAGCGCGGACGCCGAGGTCGGTCAGTCGTCCGGCCTCTCGCAGGTAGGCGATCTCCCGCTCCGACTTGACGAGCTTCACCCGCTCGGGCAGACCAGACGCGTCGACCAGAGTCGCTCCGGGCAGTGCCGCGACCAGCCCTTCGTAGACGTGAACGGACAGCCCGGCCGCCCGCGCCACCCGCTTCTCGACACCGATCCGTCCCCGGGCCAGCCCCGCCTCACAAAGCACCCCCGCCAGCACCTCGGCCGCCTCGCCGTCCGAGGCGACGCTGACGATGCGGTCCGTCCAGGCCGTCAGGCAGGCGCGCGTCTCGTCGATGCGGGGCACGACAAGCGTCGGCTCAGCGCCCAGCGGCACCACCACGCACTCGTTGTCGTAGACATGAAGGTTCTCGTTGCCGGCGAAGTAGAAGACGCTCGCCGGATGGTGCACGAGCATCGCGTCGAGCCCTGCCTCGCGCATCACGTCCCACAGACGGCCCACGCGAGCGCGGTACTCCACCTCGGGGAAGGCGGGCTCCTTCATCAGACCCGGAATGGGGGAGACCAGGTTCATCGTCATGCTCCGCGGAGCGGCGACGGGCCCCTCGGCCACGCCGCCGCTCCGCGATCGGAGGTCTACTTGAAGCCCTCGGGCACCTTGTACTTGACGGCCAGCGACTTCAGCAGGCCGTTCGTCTCGGCCTCGGTGAAGAAGGCGTTGATCGCCTCCTTCAACTCCGGCGTGTCCTTGCGCACCAGCATCCCGAGGTCCGACTTGTTGATGATGGGGCCGGACAGGATCTCGATGCCGGCCTTCTTCTCGATCAGCTCGTAGGCCAGGAGCACGTCGGTGAGATTGGCGTCGGCGCGGCCGGCCGCGACCTCCAGCGCCTGCTGATTCGTGTTGTCGGTCTGGAGGATCTTGATGGTCGCCAGCGGGAAATTCTTCCGGGCCTCGATCTCACCGATGTCGGCGAGCTCGGAGAAGACGACGCTCGGCTTGTTCAGGTCCGCGTAGGACTTGAACCGCGTGTCGCCCTGCTTCACCACGACCACCAGCCCGGTGTTGTGGACGTCCTTCGTGTAGTCCACGACCTTCTGTCGCTCTTCCGTGTGGAAGAAGCCGCCCCACGCCACATCGCACTTCTTGGCCAGGAGGGCGGGGATCATGTTCCCCCACGAGGAGTCCACGAACTCCACCTTGGCGCTGAAGCGGCTCGCCAGCGCCTCGGCCAGGTCCGCGTCGTAGCCGGTCCACTTCCCGGTCTTCGGGTCCTTCGTCAGATACGGCCAGTCGGCCACGCAGAAGCGCATGGTTCCGCGCTGCTTGATCTCGTCCACCAGCCCGGCGGCCCCGGCCGGCCGCGTCGCGCCGAGGAAGGCCGTGCTCGCGATCACCGCGAGAGCCAACCATCGTCCGAATCGCCTCATGATGCTGTCTCCTTTGAGAGTGCGGAGGGTTGTGCTCCGTCGTATCCCGGCGCCGCGCCCCGGCGCCCGTCTGCCTCCTTCCAGGACTCGTGCCGTCTCCATCAATCCCGGCGTGCCTGGACCCGCTCCAGGCGGCGGACGCCGGCACTCGCGATCAACGAGAGAATCAGGTACAGCCCGGCGACGCCGGAGAACACCACGACGCTCTGGAAGGTCGCCGTGTTGAGCTTGCCTCCAGCGTAGGTCAGCTCGTGGACGCCGATCGTCGACGCGATCGACGTGTAGAGCAGAAGCCCGATGAAGTTGTTGAGTAGCGCGGGCAGAACCGAGCGCGTCGCCTGCGGGAGCACCACCGCCCAGAAGGTGCTCCACGCGGACAGCCCGAGGGCGCGCGCCGCCTGCACCTGGCCGAAGTGGACCCCCTGGATCCCGGCCCGGAAGGCCTCGGCGTCGTAGGCGCCGACGTTCAGGCCGAGCGCCACCACCGCGCCCCAGAGCGGCGTCCAGTCGAGCCCGGTGAAGATTGGGACGCAGTAGAAGATCCAAAAGAGCTGGGTCAACGCGGGCGTGCCGCGCACGAACTCGACGTAGGCCCCGGCGAGCCGCCGGGCGACGGCGCCGCCCCGGAGACGGGCGACCGCGGTCGGGATGGCCAGGGCCAGAGCGAGCGCCTGCGCAGCGAGAGCCAGCCACGCCGTGTTGGCCATGCCCTGCAGCAGGAACACGCGGTATTCCCAGAGGATGCCCGGCCTAAGCTCCACTGCGCCACTCCAGACGCCGCAGACGCGAGACGAGCGGCAAGCAGATTGCGAAGTAGACGAGCGCCGACACCGTGTAGAACTCCACGAATCGGAACGTCTGGGACGTCGCGTTGTACGTCTGGTACATGAGTTCGGGCACCGTGATCGAGGAGGCCAGCGCGGTGACCTTGAGGACGTCGATGGCCTGGCTCATGAGCGGCGGCCACATCCGGCGCACGGCCTGGGGCAGGACCACCTCGCGCAGGGTCTGGAGCTTGGAGAGCCCGAGCGCCCGGGCCGCCTGCGTCTGCCCCTTGTGTACCGCCTGGATGCCGCCGCGGACGATCTCTCCGACGTACGCGCTGCTGAACAGGCTGAGGCTCAGGATGGCCGTGGTGACCGCCGAGAGGCGGACGTCGAAGAGCAGCGGCAGACAGTAGTAAAACCAGAAGAGCTGGACCAGCGGCGGGGTGCCGCGGAACGCCTCGATGACGCAGCTCGATGGCCACGCGAGGACCTTCCGTCGGCTCAATCGGCCGAGCCCGACGAGGAGCCCGCCGGCCAGCCCCAGCGCCAGGGCCACGACCCACAGCTCGGCCGTCACGAGGAGCCCGGACAGGAGCATGTCCCGACGGCTCCAGACGCTGGTGAAATCGACGGTGTACCCGCTCATGACGCTCGTCTCGCGGCCGTCCCTACGTGACCTGGCCGAGGAACGCCCGGGTCCGGGGATCGCGGGGGGCGTCCAGCACCTGCGCCGCGGTCCCCTCCTCGACGACGACCCCCTGCTCCATGAACGCGATCCGGTCCGCCACGTCTCGGGCGAATCCCATCTCGTGGGTCACGACGATCATGGTCCGGCCCTCTCGGGCCAGTTCTCGCATGAGGTCGAGCACCTCGCCCACCAGTCTGGGATCAAGCGCCGAGGTCACCTCGTCGAACAGCATGACCGCGGGCTTCATGGCGAGCGCCCGCGCGATGGCCACACGCTGCTGCTGACCGCCCGACAGCTGCTCGGGATAGGCATTCGCCTTGTCGAGAAGACCGATGCGCCGCAGGAGGCTCTCGGCCACGGCTTCGGCTTCGGCCCGCGAGAGACCGCGGACACGCATCGGGGCCAGCACCACGTTCTGGAGGACGGTCCGGTGCGGGAAGAGATAGAAGCCCTGAAATACCATGCCGATCTCCGCGCGGGCGCGGTTGATGTTGGCCTCGGTGTCCCGGACGAGCCGGCCGTCCACCTCGCGCTTCCCAACGAGGTGCCCGTTCACGAGGACCCGCCCCGCGTCGTAGTCCTCGAGGAAGTTGATGCAGCGGAGGAGGGTGCTCTTGCCGGAGCCGCTCGGTCCGACGACGACCAGCACGTCCTGGGCCGCGACCTGGAGATCGATCCCTCGGAGCACGGGCGTCGAGCCGTAGGCCTTGTGGAGCCCCTCGACGACAACCATCGGGTCGGCCACGGCGCTGCTCAGGCCGTCTCGCTCGACGGCCGATGCCGCCCGCGCCCGTCCGGTGTGCCCGTGATCGGCATCCCGGGCCTCACCGTGTCGTCGCGATCCGAGCCAGGAGGCCGCCGTCGACGACCACGGCCGCCCCCGTCACGAACGAAGCCGCATCGCTCGCCAGGAACAGCGCCACCCGCGCGATCTCCTCGGGACGAGCCACGCGCCGGAGCGGCTGGTTCGCCGCGACCTCGGCCTCAACGGCGGCGCGAGCCTCAGCAGTGACGCCCTGCCACATCATCGGCGTGTCGGTGCTGCCCGGCAGCAGACAGTTGACCCGGATGTGGGCGGGGCCGAGATCGTGCGCCAACGCCTTCGTGAATCCGATGAGGGCCGCCTTCGACGTGCTGTAGGCGACGCCGCCGGGCAGGGTCGCCTCTGCGAGCACGGAGGCGGTGTTCACGATCGCTCCCCCGCCGGCCCGAAGGAGATGAGGCACGGCGTACTTCGCTGCGTAGAAGTGGCCGTGGAGGTTCACCCCGAGGACCCGATGCCACTCGGCCTCCGCCAGGTCCTGGACCGATGCGCGCGGGCTCGACACGCCGGCGTTGTTGACGAGGACGTCGATCCGGCCGAAGGCCTCGGCCACCCGGCTGATGAAGCGGCGCACGGCCTCGGGATCGGCGACGTCCGCCCGCACGAACAGCGCCCGCCCACCCGCCTCGACGATTTCCCGAGTCACCGTCGTCCCGGACGCCTCGTCGACGTCGCACAGTCCCACGGCGGCCCCGGCCTCCGCGAACGTCCGCGCGGTGGCCCGTCCGATGCCGGCGCCGGCGCCCGTGACCAGCGCGACCTTCCCGTTCAGCTCTCCCATATCACCCTCACGACCACTCGTTTGACGGTGCGCTTGGGGTCCGCCGTCATCCCGCCAGACCACGCCGGAGACGCTCCACGAGCTGGTCGCGGTGGACGCCCAGGATAACGTCCGCATTCGGCGGGCGCGTGCCCATCCAGTCGAAGAACGTGACCCCGCGCCCCAGCTCTCCGGCCACCTCGATGTCCACGAACATCCGCCGCCGCTCCCGCACGAGGGTCGGCTCCAGCGGGACTAGCATGGCGAGTACGTCGGCATGCACGAGGCCCGGCCGGTGCCGTGCCCGCGTGTACTCGCGCATGACCCGCGTCACCTTCATGTAGAAGCGGCTGGCGACCGTATCAAGCGACGCGATTTCGGCCTCCTCGTCCGGCGTCACGAAGGCCTCCCGGGCCGCCGCTTCCCACGGGATCAGTACGAGGTTCGCCCCCGCGTGGAAGACGATCCGGGCCGCCTCGGGATCGACCCACGCGTTGTACTCGGCCCCCAGCGTGATGTTGCCTTGGGCGTAGAGGCACCCGCTCATCGCGTAGATCGCCTTGACCTGCCGGGCCACGCTCGGCTGTTGCCGAATCGCTACCGCCAGGTTGGTCAGAGGGCCCAGCGAGACGATCTCGAGCTCGCCGGCGTGGCGGCCCGCCAGCTCGACGATGGCGTCCACCGCGTGCCGGGTCTCCGCGCGCTGGGTCGCCCGGGGCAGGCGCGAGTCGCCCATGCCGTCCGCGCCCCACACCTCGGGCACGGAGCGATAGCGCCCCAGCAAGGGCTCGCGGCACCCGGGATAGACCGGCACCTCGCCCCCGCGTCCCGCGAGCTCGATCGTGTAGAGCGCGTTCTCCACCTGCTGGTCGAACTCGGAATTGCCGCACGTGATGGTGACGGCATCCACCCGCACGTCTGGAGCCCGGAGAAGGAGTAGCAGAGCGATCGCGTCCCCTGCACTCGTGTCCGTGTTAACGAGGAACCGTCGCACGCGCTACCGGAGCCTCACAGACGGTCACGCACCCACCGGAGATGCCTCTGCATCGCCAGGCGCGCCGCCTCGGCATCGCCGGCGCGCACCGCCTCGTAGATCCGCGCGTGATGATCCGTGTCGCGCCGCACCGGGATCTGGCCGCTCCGCGCATAGAACGCGATCACCCAGCGGACGATCACCAAGAGCACCGGGTTGTGAGTGGCCCGGCACAGGTCCACGTGAAATCCAAGGTCCGTGGGCGGCCGCCGAACAACTCCGATCTCGGCGCGAAACTGCTCGATGTCTTGCTTCAGGCGCCGGACGTCGTCCGCCGTCCGCCGGAGCGCCGCCAGGGCCGCGATGTGCGGTTCCACGATGAGGCGCACTTCGATCAGATCGCGCGGCTCCCGGCTCCGGATGGCGCGCGGGAGGCGCTGCCGAGTCGGTCCGGAGTTCACGGCGTCATGGACGTAGACACCCGAGCCGTGGCGGATCGTCACCAGCCTGAGGGCCTCGAGACCGCGGAGGCCCTCGCGGATCGCGGTCCGGCTGACCCCCAGCGCCTCCATCAGGTCGCGCTCCGAGGGCAGGCGCTCGCCCGGCTGAAAGGCCCCCGACGACACCAGCTCTCGGAGTTGGGCCTGCACCTCGACGGCCACCCGACGGCTCGGGATCCGCCGGAGGAGCCCGGCGTCGTGGTGTGCGTCGCCCGATCGGGGCGTCACCGAGCGAGACGGCGCGGAGCGCCCCCGACTACGGACCAAGGACCGGCAAGGCCTCGGGAGCGGGCTCGTGGAGGCACTCGGCGCCGCGGTCCGTCACGACATACTGGTCCTCGAGATCGTAGAAGCCGTGCTGATTCCCGAACATCGGCTCGACCGACAGAATCATCCCCGGCTCGAGGACGGTGTGGTTGTCGGGGTGGACCGAGAGGCCTCCGGTGTTCCGCAGACCGTGGCCCCGACGCCCCGAACGCCCCGGCGCCAGGCCGTACTTCTTCTCGACCACGACGGACGCCGCGTAGACGTCCGAGCACCGCGCGCCGGGCTTGATCTGGGCGGCCATCGCCCGGTTGCACTCCCAGGTCATCTGGTACCAGCGGCGCACGATGTCGGGCGGTGTCCCGATGAACCAGATGCGATCGACGTCGCCCCCGTATCCCCGGTAGGAGGCGCCACTGGTGCCGCGACAGATCTGGTCGCCCACGCGAAACATCCGATCCGTCACTCCGTGATGATACAGATGGTACTCACCGGCGTCGGCGTTCCGGATGTCCCAGCCCCCCTCGACCTCGTAATGGTAGCCGGGTCCGAACCGAGAGGCGAAGGCCTCGCTGAGCTGTACGAAGAACGCCCGCTCGGTCAGCCCGGATCGGAGGAGCCGCGGCACCTGGCCGTGAATCCACACCCCCGCCTCGCAGGCCGCACGCATACGCTCGATCTCGAGCGGCGTCTGGATGGCCATGAGCCGGCGAATCGCCGGGCCCGCGTCGACGAGCTGCGCGCCCGCCATGAGCTCGCGCAGCTGCAGGAAGTCGTTCACGCTCAGTCCGAGCGTCATCGTGTCTCCGAGCTCGAACCCGAGCCGGCTTCGGGCCAGCCCCAGCTCCGCGAAGATGCCCGGCATCTGCCCCAGTCCCCAGATCTCCACCCGGGGCCACTCGGTCCGCTCCACGATCTCCCGGACTTGCGAGACCCACGTGCCGCGGCGCGCGGAGGCGAAGTTGTGATTGTTGGTCGGCGTCATGTAGAGGTAGTCGTCATCGGGGGTGAGGATGTACCAGGTCGACCGCGAGGGGACCTCGTCGTGCCAGCTGTGGGGCTCGTCACGGCCGGTGAACCACCGTCCCACCCATCCCGACGTGATGACCATCGCATCGAGCCCCGCGCGCGCCATTTCACTCCGGGCCCGAGTCACCCGGAGGCGATACTCCTCCAGCGGGAATTCTCGCTCGAGAGGGTAATGCGTGTAGTCAAGCGTCGCGTCCCGGCCGATGGCGTAGTCGGCGTAGTTCATCCGGCAGGCTCCCACAGGGTCACCAGACGGTCCCTGGCACGCACGCCCGCATGGATCCGGTGCCCTCCGATCATTCCCGCCGCGGGTGACCGCACCTCGCGGCTCGAGCCGTCGCGTATGTCCAAGAGGGTGCCGAGGAGGTCACCCTCGTTGACGGTCTGTCGCAGTTCGATGCCGCGCTGGAACACGCCGGCAGTCTCCGCGTCCACTCCCCGGAGATGCCAGACGGGCGGCGGGCGGCGGACCGTCTCGGGATGCGCCGCGCCGGCCATCACGCCCGCATGGCGCGCGACCGCGAGAACTCGGGCCGTGTAGTAGGCGACGTTCTCGCGCGTCGTCGTGCCCTGCCCACCCACCTCGCCCTCGATCACGGGCACTCCCCGTTCGGCCAGCGCCGTCTGCAGCACGCCCGGAAGTCGAGGCAGCGCCACCAGATCGGGGAAGCCCGAGGCCAGGGCTGCCGCGTAGGTTGCCTGCTCGAGGGCGCTAGAACCCTCGAGGAACTCGATCCACGGCGACAGCACACCGTCGGCCATCGCGCTGTGCAGGGTGAACACGAGATCGACGGCGGCGAGCACGCTCGTACACAGGCGATGGGCGAGCCGCTCCGACAACGTCCCCGCCTCGGCACCCGGGAAGACGCGGTTCAGATCCCGATCGTCCTGCGGAGTGCGTCGTTGCCCAGCGCCGAACGCGAATGGGTTGGCAACCGGTATGACGATCAGGGAACCTTCGAGTGCTCCGGGCTCGAGACTGCGGTGGAACTCGGCGAGGGTCACCATTCCCTCGTATTCGTTCCCGTGCACACCCGCGACCAACGCGAGGCAAGGGCGTCGGCGGGGGCCGACGATCACCTGAACGGGCACCATCTCCGATTCCCCGGCGATGCTCACCTGGTAGGCGTGCCGGCTTCGCAGAGGAAGACCGTCCACGGATAGCGTCTGTCCATCACGGACGATGTCCATGGAGCCCCTCGTATCTCGCGGTGCAAGTCGACCGGACAACTGGTCGGACAACTGACCTGTGTTACCCTAGCACCCGCACGCGACCCGCCGCAAGGGTGGGCTCCACGAACGGGAGACAAACATGTCGAACGGACTCACCGCGATCGCCAAGGATCTGCCCTTCTCGCTTGCTGAGTACCAGGACCGCTGTCGGCGCCTGCGACAGCTGATGACCGAGGCGCGACTCGACGTGATGCTCGTCCACCAGCCGGCGAGCGTGTTCTACTTCTCGGGCAACGAGAACTTGCACGTCTACGACAGCGAGTGCGTTGTCATCCCGGCCGAGGGGGAGGTCAGCCTGCTCGTGCCGCACGCCGACCTGAGCCGAGCGCATCTCACATCCTGGGTGTCTCGCGTCTACTCGTTCCCGTTCGGCGGGAACGCCGCCCCCGTGCTCGCCCAGATCCTCGGCGAGCAGGGGCTCCAGCGGGCACGGATCGGCGTCGAGAAGCGGGTGCCGCGCGCCGCCTGCCTGTCCGTCCACGTGTACGAGCACCTCGTGGCCGCCCTGCCGCAGGCCTCGTTCGTCGACGCCTCCGGCCTGCCCGAGCGGGTCAAGCTCATCAAGTCGCCCCAGGAAATGGCTTACCTGCGACAGGCCGCGCGCTACACGGACGCCGGCATGCGAGCCGGCCTCGAGGCGGCCGCGGAAGGCCGGACTGACAACGACGTGGCAGCCGCCGCCTATCAGGGGATGATCGGGTCCGGCAGTGAGTTTCTCTCGATCCCCGCGATCGTGAATTCGGGGCGCTACACGGGCATCTCCCACTCCACCCACAAGCGGCAGCGTCTCGAGCGGGGCGACGTCCTGTTCCTCGAGCTCGGCGGCTGCCATCAGCGCTATTCCGCGCCGTGCATGCGGAGTGCGACGATCGGCCCGCCCACGGACGACGCGAAGCGACTGGCCGAGGGGTGTCTGGCCGCGCTCCGCGAGATGCACGCCGTGATGCGGCCGGGGTCGACGTTCGACGAGGTCTCCCGGGCCGGGGCGCGGGGGGTCGCGCAGGCCGGTTCGCCGGTCGACTGGGGCGGGGATTGCGGCTATCCGGTGGGCGCTGGCTTCCCACCGCACTGGGGCGAGTACAGCTGCCAGATCTCTGCGGGGGACCAGACCGTGCTCCAGGCGGGGATGGCGTTTCATCAGCCGATCGCCCTCCGGGTGGCGGGGAAGATCGGGGTGGCCTTCAGCGACACGGTCCTCATCACGGACACCGGCTGCGAAGCCCTGACCCAAGTGGAGCGGCAGCTGGTGGTCCGCTGAGGGGAGGCGGTGGCAAGCCTGCCCCCGACGGCCGACGTCGTCATCATCGGCGGCGGCGTGCACGGTGCGAGCCTGGCCTACCACTTCGCCCGTAAGCGGGCGGGCCAAGTGCTGCTGATCGAGCGCAAGTTTCTGGCCTCGGGTCCAACCGGGCGCTCGACTGCGATGGTGCGCCGCTTCTACGGCCTCGATTTCTTCACCCGGACGGCCAGCGCGGCGGCCGATGTCTTCCAGCGCTGGCGCGACGTCATCGGCGGCGGGGACCCGGGGTTCCAACAGGTCGGCTACCTCGTGGCCGTCGGCCCGGACGAGGCGGAGCACCTGGCCGGGAACGTGGCGCGCGCCCAAGCGGTGGGCGCGCGGGTGCGCCTGATCTCGCCGACCGAGGTCAAGGCCCTCGTCCCGGCCATGGCCGTCGACGACCTCGCCGCGGCCTCCTACGAGGCCGAATCGGGGTACGCCGATCCGTTCTCCACGACCATCGCCCTCGCCGATCGGGCGCGGGAGCTGGGCGCCACCATCGTGCCGTATGAATCCGTTCGCGCCATCCTCACGGATGGTCGGCGAGTCACGGGGATCCGCGCGGACGGTGGCGAGGTGAGCGCCCCCGCAGTGGTCGTGTGCGCTGGGCTCGGGGCAGCGGCCCTCCTAGCGCCGCTGGGTGTCGATGTCGACGTGCGGCCCCAGCGCCACCAGATGTGCTTCTTCCGCCGCCCCCCCGGCTTCGGCCCGCACCCGGGGATCGTCGACCGGCCGCACGGCACGTACATGCGGCCCGAACACGGTGACCTCACCATCCACGGGGTGGGGTCCTACGCCGAGGTCGTCGATCCCGACCGCTACAACGAAGGCGCCGATCCCGACGAAATCACCCGCAACGCCGAGCTCATCGCGCGCCGCTTTCCGATCATGGAGCATGGCTTGGCCATGGGCGGCTACGCCGGCGTCTACGATACGACCCCCGACGAGCAGCCGATCCTGGGAGCCATTTCCGAGATCGAGGGGTTGTTCGCCAACTTCGGATGGAGTGGGCACGGCTTCAAGCACGCCCCCGTCATGGGAGACATCCTCTCCGATCTCGTCCTCACGGGTCGGAGCGGTGCCTACGACCTGCGTCCATTTCGCTGGTCGCGCTTCCGCGAGGGTGACCTCATCCCCTCCGCGTCCACCACCGCGCCTCCTCCTCGGCCTCCCGAAGCGGTCAGCCACCCTCCCCGCGCCGGCAGCTGATCCGTTCGAGGATCGGCCCCAAGCCGCCTCACTCCCGGATGCCCGGCACTGGTGGGCGATCGCGGGGGGCGTCGGGTTCAAGCACCGCCGCAAGGAGTCGCCGCGTGTAGTCCGCCGCGGGCGTCTCGAAGAGTTGCTCGGTCGCCGCGTGCTCCTGAACGCGCCCCCCCTGCAACACGTAAACGTACTGGGCAATGGCCCGCACGGCAGCGAGGTCGTGTGAGATGAACAAGAGGGCCGTCTCGTGCTCGCGTTGCATCCGCCGGACCAGTTCCAGGATCGTGGCCTGGACCGAGACGTCCTGCCCGGAGATGATCTCGTCGCAGATGACGAGACGGGGGCGGGCAACGAAGGCCCGCGCCATCGCGACCCGCTGCTTCTGACCGCCCGACAGCTGGTGAGGGTAACGCGACATGAGCCCGGGGTCGAGCTGAACCTCGCGCAAGGCGTCGGCGATCAGCTCGTGGCGCGCCGGCCCCGGCACCTCGGTTCGGAACAGGGCCACCGCCCGGCCGATGAGTTGCTCGACCGTATGGCGCGGGTTGAGCGACGAGTCCGGATTCTGGAAGATGATCTGGATCTCCCGATGCTGGGCGGCCGTCCGGCTCCGGTGGGGTGGGAGCGCCTCACCTCGCCACCGCAGCGTGCCCGCTCGCGGGCTCATGAGGCCCATGATGGCGCGCCCGATGGTCGACTTGCCGCTGCCGCTCTCTCCGACGAGACCGACGACTTCGCGCTCGCGGACGTCGAGCGACACGCGATCGACCGCGACGACACGCCCTCGGCCCTGGCCGTACTCGCACACGAGCCCGTCCGCCTCGAGGAGCAGCGCCCCCTCGCGCTCGCGCCTCGGCTGGAGGATTGGCGCCGCCTCCGAGAGCAAGGCCCCCAGCGCCTCGGCCCGCAGGCAGCGGACGAATCGTCCCGGCGTAAGCGGCAGCAGCGCAGGATGCTCCTGGCTGCAGCGCGGCTCGGCATACGAGCAGCGTGAGGTGAAGCCGCAGCGTTCGGGGACCACCTGCCCGGGCGGCAGTCCGGGAATGCCCCGAGGACGCAGCGCGCGCCGGACGGACGGCAGGGCATCGAGGAGGGCGCGCGTGTAGGGGTGACGCGGGGCCCGCAGAACCTCCTGGGTGGGGCCACTCTCCACGACCTCCCCCGCATAGAACACGACCAGTTCATCGGAGATGGTGGCCAGGAGGGCGAGGTCGTGACTGATGTAGATCGCCGCCAGGCCTCGATCGTGAATCAGCGCGTTTAGCATCGTAATGACCTCGGCCGCGGTGGTGACATCGAGCCCCGTCGTCGGCTCGTCGAAGATGATCACCCGTGGCTCGGGAGCGAGGGCCATCGCGATGGCGATCCGCTGGAGCTGACCGCCCGAGAGCTCGTGCGGGTAGCGCCGGAGCGCGCTCGCCGCGTCCGGAAGCCGCACCGCCTCGAGGAGCTCGACGGCGCGGCGCTGGGCGGCGGCCCGAGACAGGCCCCCGTTGACCGTGAGGATCTCTCCGAGCTGGACGCCGATCCGGCGGGCGGGGTTGAGCGCGGGGCCGGCGTCCTGGGCGACGTAGCTGATCTCCGACGCCCACAGGCGCCGCCGCGCGCTCGCGTCCAACGCGAGCAGTGACTGTCCATCCAGGAAGGCGTCGCCCCGGAGCCGGGTCGCGCCCGCGGGGAGATAGGCGATGGCACTCAGCGCCGCGGTGGTCTTGCCGCTTCCCGACTCACCCGCCAGGCCCGTGATCCGGCCGGGCCGCGCCCAGAGGCTGACGCCCTCCACGACGGACATCAAGCCACTGCTCCCGGCATAGGCGACCGTCAGGTCACGGACCTCGAAGCCGGCGACGAGCCTTCCCCCAGGGCGGCGCCCCGGAGACGCGGTCGGAGCCGCCGGTCCGGACCTCGTCGCCGCCCCGGGATGGGGCCTCTCAGAATCGCGAGGAGGCCTGGACATTGCGCGCCAGATAGACCGAGACCTGATCGCTCAGGAGGTTCACGCCAATGGCCAGCGCCCCGATCATGGCCGCCGGAATGATCGCGATCAGGGGACGATGGCCCAGGAACGCCCGGCCATCGCTCACCATCAGCCCCCAGTCCGACGACGGAGGCTGTACGCCCAGGCCGAGAAAGTTCAGGGTCGTGATGAAGATGATCGCATAGTTCAAACGCAGGGCCAGCTCGACCAGCAGGGTGCCCGTGATGTTCGGGGTCACCTCGTGCAGAAGAATGCTCGGGGTGGACTCGCCCCGAACCCGGGCGGCGAGCACGTAGTCCTTGGCGCAGACTGACGCCGTAGCGGCCCGCACGATCCGCACGATCCTCGGCGCGAACCAGATGCCCGTCGTCACGATCAGGACCACATCAGACTTCCCGAGCGCGATGATCAGCACCATGACCAGGAGCATCGGCGGAACGGACATGAGAATGTCCGCCGTCCGGGTTACGGCGATGTCGAAGTGTCCGCCGAGGTAGCCGGCCAGCAGGCCCAGCCCTCCACCGATGAGGAACGCGATGGTCACGGCAAAGAACGGCAACAGGAGCACGGACCGGCCCCCATAGAGGACGCGCGACAGCACATCGCGCCCGAGTTGGTCCGTGCCGAGGAGGTGCTTGCCCGAGGGCGCCTGGAGGATCGGACCCACCAGGGCCGTGTGGCGATAGGGAGCCACAAAGGGGCCGACCGCAGCCACCACGAGGACCGAGACGACGAGGGCGAGGCCCAGCCGACCCGAGATCCCGGCGACCAAGATGGAGACCGAGCGAAGGATGATGCCGCTCCGAGGCGACGCCGATCAGGGCGGCCCGCCGGCGAGCTGCGTCCGCAGGCGAGGATCCAGGATCAGGACCAGCCCGTCGGCCAGCAAGTTGATGATCACGAGCAGCGCGGTCGTCACAACCGCCACGGCCTCGACCTTGGGGAAGTCGTTGGCCGTCAGCGCCTGGACGAGCAGCTGGCCGAGGCCCGGATAGCCAAACACGCTCTCGACGACGATGACGCCGGACAGGAGGGTGATCGCATTGAGCGCGACGGCGTTCACCACGACGACCGCGGCATTTGGCATGACGTGGCGCCAAAGAATGCGTGCCGGCGAGAAGCCGTTCAGCACCGCCGTCCGGACGTATGGCGCGCTCAGGGTCTCGATGACGCTCACACGCGCGTGCCGAAAGACATAGGCGGCGGCCCCCAGCGTCAGCGTGAGGACTGGCAACACCAGCGCCTTCAGGTCCCCTTCGGCGACGCCGTTGCTGCTCACCGGGAAGAGCCGGAGTCCCGACACGAAGATCACCACCACACCGATCGCCACGACGAACTCCGGAACAGCGCTGACCGCGATCGCGACCGCCGAGACCGAGACATCGAAGAGCCGGCCCACGCGCCGAGCCGAGAACACGGCGAGTGGCAACGCCAGCATCACGGAGAGCACCAGGGCCGTGAGACCCAGAATCGCGGTGAGAGCGAATCGCTGGGCCAGCTCCGGGGCGATCGGGGTGCGGGAGACCACCGAGACACCGAAATCCCCGTGCAGCATGCCTTCCGCCCACCGCACATAGCGTGGGATGGGCGGCAAGTCCAGGTGCACGAGCTGCCGGTAGGCCGCGCGCATTTCCGGAGTGGCCTCCGGCCCCAGAGCCGCTGTCGTCGGGTCGACGGGCAGGATGTGGAGGGCGCCGAACACCACGAGCGAGACGAGCCAGACCGTCAGCACGGCGAGGGCCGCGCGGCGCAAGACGGCGGCGACGATCGGAAGCCAGGTCAAGCGCATGCCTCAGGTCGAACGTGTCGAGCGCGAGCTGATCCGGTCGCCGGGGGCCGCCCAGGGCGGCCCCCGGGTTCGACCGTCAACCGAGGGTGGCGGCGGAGAAGTCCAGGAAGCTGACGAAGTTCGGCCTCACCCCTTGAAGCTTCGTCGACTTGGCGTGCAGGCGCGGCGAGTAGGCGGGGACGACGTAGCCGTCCTGCTCGGCCGTGATCCGGATCACCTTGTTGTACTGCGCCTTCTGCTCGTTGAAGTTCGTGGTCGCCGCCGCCGCGGCCAGCGCGGCCTCCAGCTCGGCGCTCTTGAACTTGGTCATGTTCTCCGTCGAGGTGAGGAGCCCGTAGATCTCGAACGGGTGGCGGCGGTTCCAGTCCGGGATGATGAAGGGATCCTTCAAATACGAGGCGTCCCAGAAGGTCGGCCCTCCCTGGCGGATCTTGAACCGGATGCCGATCTCCGCCAGCTGCTCCTTGGCGACCTGCGCGATGTTGTTCACGCCCAGGCTGGCGACGGTGACCAGGTCGAACGGCAGATCCACGCCGTTCGGGTAGCCTGCCTCCTTCAGAAGGCTCTTGGCCCCCGCGACGTCGCGGCTCACCGGCTTCAGGTCAGCCGGGAAGAAGGGATCGGTCCCGGGGATCGGTCCGTCGAATCCCATCGTCGCCAGGCCAGCGAACGCCGTGTCGATGAACTGCTGGCGGTCGACGCCGAGCTTCATCGCCCTGATGACCTGCGGCTTGTTGAAGGGCTCGACCGTCAGGTTGCAGCACATGCCATTCCACGCGGCTTCCTTGAACGGGAAGGGCTCGTGCGCGGAATCCCCCTTCAGCTGCGCGGTCAGGGCGAAGTCCGTGTAGGCGACGAGATCGGCCTGATTCGCCTGCAAGGCCTGAAGCTTCGAGGCCTCCTCGGGGATGTTGGTCATGCGGATCTCGTCCACGTACGGCTTGCCCTCGTCCCAGTAGCTCGGGTTCCGGACGGCCGAGAACGCCTGGCCGGCGGTGAAGGCCTTGAACATGAAGGGGCCCGTGCCCACCGGCTTCTTGGTGAGGAGATCGTTGTCGGTCGTCCCGTCCTTGAAGACGAGGGAGTAGCGGAGGCCGAGCACATTCGCCACGAACACGAACTTCTTGTCGAGCTCGAGTCGCAGCGTCGAGCTGTCCACCGCCTGGATCTTGTCCGGGTTGAGGTATGGCCGGAGCAAGCTGCCGGTATAGGTGGCCGCCTCCTTGCGCATCACGAACTTCAGCGAATAGGCGACGTCCTTGGCGGTCATCGGCGTGCCGTCGTGGAACTTGACGCCCTTCCTCAGGCGGAACGTCCAGGTCTTCGCGTCGTTGGTGTTCTCCCAGCTCTCCGCGAGTCCCGGCCGAGGCTGAAAGCCGTTGTCGAGCCGCGTGATCGGATCGTACATGGTCAAGAACATGACCGGCGTCCAGGTGTTCGGCATCTTCGTGGCGAGCAGGCTGTCGCCGGAATTGCCGTCCGAGAAGACGAGCCGGACGATGCCGCCCTTCTTGGGCTGCGCCTCGGCTCTGGTGCGGGCGAGCAGTGCCGCCGCGCCCACCGAGAGGCCGGTAGTCTGCAGGAAGTCACGACGCGTGAACAGGCGGTCGGTGGTCTCGACGCGATGGTCACTCATGATGGCACCCCTCCTTGGCTACGCGGTGTGGCTCAGTCGAGCGGCCCGGGAACCGGCGCGACGTCGGAGTCATGGTCATGCGGCAATGTGTCGGAGCTGCCACGGAGACAGCGAGATCACCTCCGGACCCTCGGGCGTCACGACGACGTCCTGCTCCACGTGGAAGATGCCGAATGACGTGGCGACGCCCGGCTCGATGGTAATGACCATGCCCGCCTCGAGCACCGTCGAATCCTCCTCGCTGATGTGGGGAGGCTCCGTCGTGTCGAGCCCCAGGCCGTGCCCGACCCGGCCGGCAAGCCCGCTGATGCTCGAGGTGAGCGGAAGGCCCAGAGACGAGACTCGATGATTCAGCTGAGCCGCGATGTCGCGGACCGGGATGCCGGGACGCGCCATGCGCACCCCCTCCATGGTGATCTCCCAGACCTGGCGCTGCGCATCCTGCTGGTCCGGGCTCGGCCCGCCGATCACGCCTCCTCGACCGAAATCAGAACGGAAGGTCTGCCGCGTACACCCGGCGTCCATCCATACCATGTCTCCCGGCTCCAGGATCTGCCCGTGGCCTACCCCGGTCGCCAGGTCGTAGTTGCCACGGCCCGCCGCAATCGCCACCCAAGGATCGGTCGCTCCGGCCGCCGTCATGTGTCCCTGGACGGCGATGGCTGCCGCCCGGTCCGTCGTGCCGGCCTCGGCAGCGAGGATCGTTCGCTCGAGGGCGTCCGTCGTGATTCGACACGCGTCCCGGAGCGCAGCGAGGTCGCCCGGGGACTTGATCATTCGGAGTTGCCAGAGGAGAGGTCCGGCATCCTCGAAGCGAGCGGGGGCCAGCTCCGCACGCAGCCGCTCGAACTCGCCGAAGGGAATCCCGATTCGCTGATCGAAGCCGAGCTCACAGCCAATCCGACCTCGTCCGATCGCAAGGTCCGCGAACACCCGGCCCAGCTCGGCGAGAGGCGCCACGGACAGTGCGTGATACGTGCGCACGTCCTCGATCCACCCGTATTTCCGGGCCTCGGCGATGCGGCCCTCGTGAACCAGGAAGACCGGCCCGCCTCGCCGGGGCACCACGAGGTAGTGCGGCCGCGCCAACGTCCGTTCGACTGCCGGATAGCCCGACAGGTAGACGAGGTTCGTGGAGTTCAGCAGCAGCAGGGCGTCGAGACCCGCCCGGGCCATCGCGGCTTGCGCTCGATCCAGTCGCCCCTGGCCTTCATGAGTCACGGCGGCTCCTCGGCCAGCTCACCACGCCTGGTGAACATCACCGCGTCAGCCCCATCACCACCCGCGCGCCCGTCATCTCGCCGCGGGCGCGCTCCATCCCGCGCCTCGGCAAGTGGTACGACAACTGATGTGTGCTAAGCTACCATCCTCGTCGGACTCACCGCAAGGCCGTGCCGGCAGTCGAGCCCCGCGCTGCTCGATGGCTGCCGCCCGGCCCACTGAGAGGGTGCCGCTCATGGGGCAATGCTGCCGATCGCGCACGGGACGCGCCGTCACTGCCCTGGCCCCCCGGTGCTGAGCGTGAATCCTCGGTTCCGCGTCGTTTGCGAGGAGCTGCGCCGCCGAGGTCGAGCCGTACCGCTCCCTGAGGCGTTGTCCGAGCTGCGCGGGAAAGCTCACCTTCGTCTACTCGCTGAATGGCCTCGCGTGGCCAGCACCGGGGGGCGGCATGTGGGCGTACCGCCAGCTGCTTCCGCTCGTCGATCCGGCCAACGAGGTGTCCATGGGCGAGGGGGACACCCCGCTCGTCCCCGCCCACGGCGACTGGGGCTGCCGTCTCTACTGGAAGAACGAAGGCCTCAACCCCACGGGCTCGCACAAAGACCGCGCACTATCGTTGGCCATCTCCCGCGCGAGGGAAGTGAAGGCGCCACGGGTCGTCATCGCATCGACCGGAAGCGCCGCCCTCGCCGCCGCCGCCTACTGTGCGCGGGCTGGGCTCCCCTGTGTCGTCATCGTGCCTCGGGGTACCCCTTCCGAGCGACTGGCGCCCATCGCCGTGCTGGGCGCGCACCTCGTCGAGCTCCAAGGAACCTTCGTCCAGATCGAGCATCTTCTCGATACCCTCGAGCACGATGCCAGCTGGTACGACGCGACCACCAAGCGCGTCGCCAACCCTTTCCAGGCCGAGGCGCCCAAGACGATCGCCTACGAGATCGTCGGACAACTGGGGCGGGTGCCCGACTGGCTCGTCGTCCCCGTCGGGGGCGGCGCCACCATCTTCGGCATCTGGCGCGGCTTCCAGGACTTGCTCCAGACCGGACGCACGGCCCGGATGCCACGCCTGATCGGGGTCCAGCCCACCCGCTTCAACACTCTGGAGATCGCGCTGGCTCGAAATCTCGGCACACCCGCCGAGCTCGCTTCGATCGCGATGGACGAGGCCGTGGAGACCGTCCTCCGGAATCTCAAGCATGGCGTTCCGCCGGACGCGCCTGATGCCCTCCGGGCCCTCCGGGACTCCGGGGGATTCGCCACCTCCGTCACGGACGAGGCGGCCTGTGTCGCCCAGGGGCGGGTCGGGCGCGAGGAGGGCATCCTCTGTGAGCCATCCGCCGCAGCTGGTGCCGCGGCGGTCGAAGCGCTCAGCCGCGCGGGACGACTCGCCCCCTCGGACACCGTGGTCTGCCTCCTGACCGGATCGGGCTTCCGGGAAGTCGGCGGGCTGCCGCAGGCTCGCCCGGTGGCCCTCGCACCGGATGCCAGTCCCGAGGCACTCGACCGCATCCTGGCGTCGTGATCCCGATCAGGAGTCGCCGACGCGCGACATGGTCGGAACCGTCATCGTCACCCGATGACGTCCGGGCTTCCCGTCGTCTCCGGACGGGAGGCCATCCGCGTCTTCGAGCAGCTCGGCTATAGCGTCGCGCGGCAGCCATATCCGGCTCCGCCATGCGACTGATCCCTCCAGAAAGCCGCTGACGATCCCGGACCACCGCACACTCAAGCCGGGCCTGCTGCGACACCTGCTGCGTGACGCCGAGGTGGACCCCGAGGAGTTTCGCCGACGGCTGAATCAGTAGCGCGGACGTCTCGCCAGTGAGTCTGGACGGCCGATTTCGCTATGCCCGAAACTATGCCCGCGGCCGCCCTCGCGGGGCCCTAAATCACCCCCCGCCAGCCAAGCACCGAAAGAAAAACCCCTCGGCAAGTCCGCGACTTACCGAGGGGTTCTATTTCGCCCGCCTGCTTGACAGGCCAGTGTGGTAACCAGGCTCCACCACGACCCCGCCCTTGTAGATTAGCTACTTAGCGTATACAGGTCAAGGGCGAAGCGACGTGGAGACGATATCAGCTATACCCAACGTGCACACTGGCCTTTCGGCCAGGGATTTTCAATCAGCAACATGCGTCGTTGGGCTGGTCGGCATACGCGGCTCTTCCTGGGCCAGGGTCGCTGGTTGGAGTCTCGAGGGCGCTTTGGACGGCCGGCAAGCAGGGCGTTCCCTTTTCGGATTGAGGTCATTCACCCAACAGCCAGACGGCAATTACTTGTCGATACGGCGCGAGCCCATTGCGCGGGATTCGAACCTCTGGTTCAGCCTTGAGAGGGGTCAGGACAAGAAACTGTAGGAGGTGAGGAGTTACTGGACGATTGCCATACGCGGTTGCCAGCGCGGTGGCACCTGTCGGAGGCTCTCCTCCGCCTTCCCCACTGTGTAGCAGGCCGGACCCTCTCGGGCAACGACTCGACTAGGGATCCTGGAAAATCATCAAACGATGATCGTGACCCCGCGAGGGCCACGGAGTTGGCGGGTGAGCGACACCCTCATCGAGCACGAGTAATAGGGCCGTCGGCCGTGGAGGAGGTCATCCTCTTCGGTGACAGATCTTTGGCAACAGCGCCCTCGCCCTCCGCATCAGATGGTCAGGAGGGGCCCACCTCCATGGCGCCGGCGCACTGCGTCCCGCCTGGGACAGCCCGTCGTCTCATTCTCAGGGAGACGGCTAAGGAACATGTCAGAGCTGTCGCGGATTCCCTCGGGTCCGCGACCAGCGGTCACGTGCGCGCCACGCTTGACATGGCCTGCACCGCCAGCGCACCATCGTCGCGACACTAGCGAAGTAGGGGTTTCGTCCGCCGTCGATCACCACCATGGCCGGAGGAATGCTGCGTGGAGAAGATAGGCCTCGCGACGGGCTACGATCCCTCGATGAGCGTTCAGGACATGGCCGCTCTCGCCAGACAGGCCGAGGCGCGTGGCTACGACATGGCCTTCTTCTCCGAGACGATCCACATCAATCGCGACTCGGTCTCCACACTGGCGGCGTTCGCGATGGCGACCACGCGGATTGCGCTGGGCGCGGTCCAGGTGGTCCGCCTGCGGACGCCGCTCCTCATGGCACAGACGCTCGCGTCGCTCGATGAGCTCGCCGGTGGCCGGATCGTCCTGGCGCCGGGTGCGTGCACGGACAAGCACGCGCAGCGCCACGGCCTCGTGCCCATCACGCCCGCGGTGACGCTGAAGGAATGGATCGAGTCGATCCGGCTGCTCCTGCGGGGCACTCCGGCCAGCTACAAGGGCCAGAGCATCGAGTTCGAGGACGTGACGCTCGGCTGGACGCCGCGGCGCACCTACATCCCGTTCTGGGTCGCCGCCATGAGCCGGACGGGGCTTCAGCTGACCGGGCAGCTCGCCGACGGGGTGCTCCTCGACGCCCACACGTCACCCGAGTACGTCGAGAACGCCGTGCGTATCCTGAAGCGAAGCGGTGCAGGACAGCGGACGGGACTGGAGCCGCTTCGAGGTCGCGCAGATCATCCCCTGCTCGGTGGAGGACACCCACGAGGCGGCCGTGCAGGCGGTGCGCTGGGAGTCGGCCAGCCGGTTCCAGTCCCCCAGCTTCCCGGTCGAGACCGAACGCCGCTTGCGCGTCGGGGAACCGGCGATCAACCGGGACGACTTCCCGATGCTGCTGGAGGCGCTGCGCACGGGCGGGAAGGCGGCCGTGGCCAAGGCGCTGCCGCAGTCGCTGGTCGAGAACACGACGGCGAGCGGGACGCCGGACGAGGTGGTCGCGCGCGTCGAGCGCTATCGGCGGGCCGGCGTCACGTTGCCCCTGCTTCGCCCACAGGGGCGGCACCAGGTGCAGCGAGTCCTGGACCTCTTCGCGAAGAACTGAGCCAGGCTCTCGGCGCGGGTTCGCGTACCGGTCCCGTCTCGGCGGCCAGCTCAGGGATCGAGGGCACGGCCCCGGGTGAGGCGATCGACGCCGAGACTGTCCCGGTGAAGGCTCCGACCCGCTAGGACCGACCCCGGGCCAATCGGTCGAGGGCCAACCCCGCCAGCAGCGCGGCGCCGTGGGCGAGCGCGCGCTCGTCGAAGTCGAAACGCGAGCTGTGGTGGCCGGAGGGCGCCCCGCCGCCGAGCAGGAAGTAGAGCGCCTGTCCGCCGCGCTCCTGCACCCGGCGCATGAAGAAGGTGGCGTCCTCGCCGCCCCCGAGCGGGTGGCTCTCCCGAACGCGCCGGGTGGTCGGCAACGCATGGGCCACCGTCCCCAGCCGGGCCACCAGCTCCGGGTCCGAATGCCCCCCGATGGTCTCCCCGGCAACCCGCACGTCGACCTCGACGCCGTGCATGGCGGCAGCGCCCTCCAGGCTTCGACGCGCCGCCACGTCCAGCGTCCGGCAGATCGCGTCGCTGTCCCCGCGGACCTCGCACTGCAGGAGCGCCCGGTCGGCCACGACGTTCCGGCCGGTCCCCGCGCGGAGCACGCCGGCGTTGACGAACGTCGCGCCCTGCCCGTGCCGCGGCAGGGCGTGAAGCGCCAGGGCCGCCTGGGCCGCCGCCAGCAGTGCGTTGCGGCCCCGTTCCGGAGCCCCCGCCGCGTGCGCCGCCACGCCCCGGAACTCGACGTCGAGCTTCACGGAAGCGAGAAACCCGGTCGCCTGGAGCGCCACCTCGCCCGGCGCGAGCACCTCGTCGGCGATGTGGAGCGCCGCGAACGTGTCGACGTCGTCGACGACGCCGGCTGTCACCATGGGCCAGGCGCCGCGCCCGCCCTCCTCCGCGGGCTGGAAGATCAGCCGGACGCGCCCCCGCCATTCGGGTCGCCCGGCCAGGAGCTCGGCGACGCCCAGGCCGATCGCGACGTGCCCATCGTGCCCGCAGGCGTGCATGACGCCGTCCCGACCGGACGCGAAGCCCTCCGCGACCGGTCGGTGGTCGGCGGCGGTCGACTCGGCGACCTGGGTGGCGTCCATGTCGAACCGGAGCGCGACAGTCGACCCCGGCCCGCGATCGAGCTCCGCGACCACGCCCGACCAAGGCCCGGGCTCGGCTCCGTCTCCGACGGCACGTCGATGGTCGGCTGCGACCTCCGGAGACGGCGCGCCCCGGACGTCCTCCACTCGTAGGCATTGGGCCCCGACGCGAATCCCGTAGCCGAGCGCCCGGAGGCGGCGCGCCACGATGCCCGTGGTGCGGAGCTCGAGCCATCCCGGCTCGGGATGGCGGTGGAGGTCCCGGCGGACGGCGGTGAGCGCCGGCAGGAGGATGCCGGCCGCCTCGTCCAACGCTCTCGAAGCTTGCTCCACGCTCATCGCGGCTCACCGTCCTTCGGCTCCGTCCGTGAATGCCAGCGGTCCCGAGCGCACACCCGACGGCCGCGCGGCCGCCGGATCACTATACCGACTGCCGTCTCCTCCGTGTCAAGGCGACCACCCACCTTGACCCTGACCCGACCGCGTGTTTCTGTGAGCATCGAGCGCGCGGATCGCCGCCGCGCAGTCGCCGGCGACCGATTGTGCCGGCGGAGACCCCGATCCAGACTGGGAAGGAGCCGATCGAGTGGACACGACCGTGGAGCAACGCGTGCTGGCGCAGGTGAACGAGCGCGAGATCATCGACCTCGCCGGGGAGCTCATCCGGATCCCAAGCTTCTCCCCCGACGAGACGCCGGTCGCTCGCTTCCTGGCGGCATACTTCGAGCAGCGCGGCTACGACGTGGACCTCCAGGAGGTGGAGCCCGGGCGCTTCCAGACGATCGCCACGCTCCGCGGAGCGGGGGGCGGCCGGCGTCTGATGTTCAACGGCCACCTCGACATCAACTCGCTCATGCTCGGCGGCACGCGTGACCCGTGGACGCCGAGCGTCGAGGGCAACCGGCTCTACGGCCATGGCGTCCAGAACATGAAGGGCGGCGTGGCGGCGATGATCTCGGCGGCCGAGGCCATCCGGCGGGCCGGGGTCACCCTCCGCGGCGACCTGGTGATCGCCTGCGTCGCCGGGGAGACACAGGGCGGCGAGGGAACGCACTATCTGGTCCAGCGCGGCGGGCGGGTGGACGGCGCGGTGCTTCCCGAGCCGTTCGGGATCGGCAACCTCGTGACGGTGCACGGCGGCATCGTCCACTTCGCCATCCACACCTACGGCGTGACGCGGCCACATCAGCCAGGTGGAGAAGACGGTCCACGCGGTCCATCACATGGCGCGGGTGATCCAGGCGCTCCAGACCGTCCGCTTCACCTACACGCCGCGGCCGGACCTCCCTGCCCTGCCCCGGCTGAACGTCGGCAGCGTCATCGGGGGACGGGGGTCGACCTACGTCCTGACCGAGCCGCCCTACGTGCCCGATCTCTGCACCGCCATCGTCGACGTGCACTTCGTGCCGGGCCAGACGGTCGACTCCATCGTCGCGGACATCCGACGGGTCCTCGATCCCCTCCGGGCCGCCGAGCCCCAGCTGCGGTACGAGATCGAGGTTCCGCCGCCCGCGTTCTTCAGGGGCCGCCGGCGGCTCGTCATGGAGCCGGTCGACGTCCCGACGGACGCCGAGGTCGTGCGCTCCGTCGCGCGGAATCACGAGCGAGTCACCGGCCGGGCGCCGGCGAGCATCGGGGCCCTCCTGCCGCTCTCCTACTCGGCCGGGGACGCGTGTTGGCTGTGGCGGGCCGGCGTGCCGTGCGTCTACTACGGCCCCGCCACCGGGTTCCAGGAGCGTGGACCCGATGGAAGCTACATCCTCATCGACGAGATGGTCCAGGCCGCGCGGGTCCTGGCGCTGACGGCCCTCGACTTCTGTGGGGTCCGCGGATGAGGGCGGCCGGAGCCCGCCCGGGGCACGCGAAGCGCGAGGAGTCGACCGACCCGCCCTGGGTCGGGGCCACGGACCTCCACGTCCACTGCGGACCCGAGGGCATCCCCCGTCGGTTCGACGCCGTCCAGCTCGCCGAACACGTGGCGCAGTCGGGACTCCGATCCCTCGTCATGAAGTCCCACTTCACGATGACCAGCGACTGGGCCCAGATGGCGCACCGGCTGACGGGCGTCCGACTCTTCGGCTCGGTGACCCTCAACCACCACGTGGGCGGCATCAATCCCCTCGCCGTGCGGGCGGCACTCGGGCCCCGCGACGAGAGCGGGCCATTCCTAAAGGTCGTCTGGCTCCCCACCGTCCACGCCGCCGCGCACCTCGCGGCCCGGCGCGCTCACGGGGACGAGCACGACATCCCCGCCGAGTGGGCGGGCGGCATCCTGCCGGACGTCGCCGAGCGGATCAGCGACGTGCCGCCGATCTCGCTCTTCGATCCATCCATCACCCAGGCACTGGACGCCGTGCTGCACCTGATCGCCCAGCACGATCTGGTGCTGGCGACCGGTCACGTCGGCCGGGACGAGGTGTTCTTCCTAATGGAGAGGGCCCAGCGAGCCGGCGTCCGCCGGATCGTCGTCACCCATCCCGCCCACGATCCCCCGGGGCTCTCGCTGGGAGACATGCAGGCGGCGGCCGCGGCGGGGGCCTTCATCGAGCTCTCGTACATCCTGCTCGACATGGGTTCCGTCACGGTGAAGGAGACCGCCCGGACGTTTCGCGAAGTGGGCGCGACCCAGATCGTCTTGACCACGGACTTCGGCCAGGTGGATCGCATGACGCCGGCCGAGGGGCTGGCCCGATTCGGCGCGGCCCTCGCCGATGAGGGCATCGGACTGGACGAGATTGCCCTGGCGATGAAGACCAACCCCCGGAGGCTCGTGGGCGACGACGCGGCGTAGCGGGCCCGGCGAGAGGTCCGGGCCCGCCGGCATTCTCCGGTTCCGCCCGCCGTGCTGCCAGCTGGTCGCGAGCCGCCCCGATGATCTGCCCGACCCGCCCGAGGAGGCCCGATGTTCGAGCGCTTCGGCGTCGCGTTCTGGAACGACCTGTCGTGCCAGGAGCTCCGGCGATTCGGTCAGCGCGCCGACGAGCTCGGCTTCGACAGCGTCTGGCTGGCCGAGTCCTATCACTACCGGAGCGTCCCGCCTATCGCGGCCGCGATCGGCTGCGACACGCGGCGCATTCACATCGCCCTGGGTGTCCTGCCGACCCACACCCGGCATCCCGGGCTGGTGGCGATGGAAGCGGCCACGCTCGATGAGCTGACCGGCGGTCGGCTGATCCTGGGCCTCGGGGCGGCGATCAAGGCGGCGGCCCTGCACGGGGTCGAGGCGGGACCGCTGTCGGTGATGCGCGACACGATCGCGATCGTCCGCCAGCTCCTGGCCGGTGAGCGTGTCACCTACCGTGGCCGCGCCTGGTCGATCGCCAAAGCCGCGCTCGGCATGCCGGCCAGGGCCGACATGCCGCTCTACGTGGGCACGTATCCGTACAGCCCCCAGATGCTGAAGCTGACCGGCGGGCTGGCCGATGGCGTCGTCCTCGTCTGGTGCACGCCGGAGTGGGTCCGGCGCGCCGGAGAGATGGTGGCCGAGGGCGCCCATCAGGCGGGACGCGATCCGGCGGCCGTGGACGTGGCGGCGTACCTCGTGATGTCGGTCGACCCGGATCCCGCTAGGGCCCGCGCCGCCTGCAAGCCGCTCATCGCCTCCTACGCGCCACGGCCGGTGCAGTGGCGCGACGCCGGCCTGGTCAGCGCCGAGGACATCGAGCCGGTGCTGAGCGCGTTCGGCCAGGGCGGGCTCGAGGCGGCGACCGCCGCCGTGAGCGACGCGCTCGTGGACAAGCTCGCGATCGCGGGAGACCCAGCGTACTGCCGTGATCGTCTGCGGGAGTACGCGAGCGTGGGCCTTCGTCTTCCGATCGCCTACCAGGTGCTGGGACCGGATCCACTCCTCGGCATGGAGCTGATCGCACGCGAGTTCCTGCCCCGACAGACACAGTCCTCCTCGAGCACACCGCGGGAGTGCCGACGACGATGATCATCCCGTCCTTGACAGCCTCATACTCCTGCGATGCAATGAGCCTCGCCGCCGCACCGTCACGCTGGGGGGAACCATGACCACGATGCGCTCGCTCCTCGTTGCCCGACGTTTCACCATCGTCCTCGCGGTCCTGAGCCTGCTGGGCGGGGCCGCCGGCTCGGCGCTCGGCCAACCGGGGGCCCGCACGCTCACGGTGGCCATCCCCTTTGAGCCTCCGCACCTGGACCCGGTCGAGTCGCTCGACGTCCAGCAGGACCTGAACTACCACCTCTACCGGAACCTCTACCGCTTCACGCCGGACATGGCTCCCCACCCCGACCTCGTCGTCGCCGACAAGGTGACCGATGAGGGCCGGACGTGGACGCTCGAGCTGCGGAAGAACGTCGTGTTCCACGACGGCACCCCCTTCAACGCCGCCGCGGTGAAATACACCATCGAGCGGATGAAGGACCCGAAACGGGCGGCGCCCATGGCCGTGCTGTTCGCGCCCATCACGAACGTCCGGGTCGTCGACGACTACACCATCGAGCTCCAGACCAAGGAGCCCTTCGCGTCGCTGCGGAACAACCTGGCTCACGTGAACACCGGCATGATCAGCCCGACCGCCGACCAGGCTCGCGGGAAGGAGTTCGGCCGCAAGCCGGTCAGCGCCGGGGCGTACGAGCTGGCCGAGTGGGTCTCGGGGGACCGGATCGTCCTGAAGCGCTTCGATCGGTACGTGGGCCCGCGGCCGTATTACGACACGATCGTGTTCCGGATCGTGCCCGACGCCCAGACCCGGCTGGTGATGCTCGAGCGGGGTGAGGTCGATGTCGCGATCCGCATGCCGGCTACCCAGGTCGACATCGCCGAGCGAAACCCGCAGCTCCAGGTCATACGGCTCGAGGGCACCCGGCTGCTCTACATGTACTTCAACCTCGACAAGGCGCCGACCAGTGACATCCGGGTACGGCGCGCCCTCAACCTGGCCATCGACCGACAGGCGATCATGAAGCGGGTGGCCCTGGGGGCCGCCGCCCCGGCCGAGAGCGTAATGGAGCGGATCGTCTCCTACAGCACGCCGGTCGGGAAGCTGGAGTACAAGCCCGACGAGGCGAAAGAGCTCCTGCGCCAGGCCGGCGTCGCCGGCCAAACGCTCCGGCTGGTCGCGCCCGAGGGCGTGTGGGAGTTCGACCGCCAGACGGCCGAGGCGGTCGCCGGCTTCCTGCGCAACGCGGGGCTGAAGGTGGAGCTCGACGTCATCAAAGACTTTGGCGCGTACACCAAGACGCTCGGCACACGGGAGCACCATCTGGGCATGGTGGGCTGGGGCGGATCGACCGGCGACCCCGACCACTACTTCCGCCGCCAGCTGTGGGGCCAGAACGCCGGGAAGCCCTGGAACTTCTCGGGCTACAAGAACCCGCGGGTGGACGACCTGATCGCCGTCGGCGCGCGGACCTTCGATACGCAGGAGCGGGCGCGGATCTACGCCGACATCCAGCGCACGGTGTGGAACGACTATCCCTGGCTCATCCTGCACCGCGTGACCGGCTTCGCCGTCGCGCGGACCGGGATCGAGGGGATCGAGATCTACCTGAACAGCCAGGCGCACGTCTTCGTGAACGCGCGGCCCAAGGCCCAGTGAGTCGGGGGCCGTGTTCTGGACCAAGTCGGGATTCGATCATCGGCCCCACCCCCTGACGCGACTCGTCTACGGAGCCGGCCGGCTGGCCGAGGTCGGCCTGTTCGTCGAGGAGGTGGGAGGCACGCGCGCCTTCATGGTGACGAGCCCCAGCGTCCGGCGCACCGGGCTGGCCGACCGGGTCGGCGGCCATCTCGGGTGGCGGCTGGCCGGGATCTTCGACGGCGTCCAGCCCCACTCGCCGATCGAGGTGGTCGAGGCGGCACGCCAGGCGGCGGCGAGCGCCGGGGCCGACGTCGTGGTGAGCGTGGGCGGCGGCAGCTCCGTGGACACGGCCAAGGGCATCGTGCACCTGGTCCGGGAAGAGACGGGCCGGCGACTGCCGCATGTGGCCATCCCCACGACGCTCTCCGGTGCCGAGTTCACCTACGCCGCCGGGATCACGCACGGGCCCACGAAGCGCATCTACGGGCCCGACCTGTTCTGCGAGGTGGTGGTGCTCGATCCCCAGGCGGCCGCCGTCACACCGTGCTCGCTCTTCCTCCCCTCGGGGCTCAACGCCGTGGCGCACTGCGTGGAGGGCATCCAGTCGGTCAACGGGAGCGCGGTCGCCGAGGCGATGCTGCTGCACGCTATCCGGCTTCTGTCGGAGAGCCTCCGGGCGGTGCAGCGCGACCCCGCCGACCTCGAGGCGCGGGGCAGGGCCCAGGCCGGGGCGGCGCTGGCCGTCCTCGGCAGCTGGGGGGTGTCCGTGGGGCTCGAGCACGCCCTGGCCCACGCGGTGGGCGGGAAGTACAAGGCCCCGCACGCGACGGTCCACGCCATCCTGATCGCTCCGGTGATGCGCTTCAACCATCCGGCGGTCGTCCGAGCCCAGGCGGCGATCGCGGAGGCCCTGGGCGCGCCGCGGGACGGGGACGACGCCGCGGCGGCCGAGCGCGGCATCGAGCGAATCACCGCGCTGCTCGTCGACCTGGGCATCCCGACCGGCCTGCGGGCGCTGGGGGTCACCGAGGATGGATTGACCGATCTCGCGGAGGCTGCCTTCCACGACCCGTGCTTCGCCACGAACCCGCGTCCCGTCTCGAGTCGCGACGACGTCGTGGAGGTGCTCCGGAGTGCGCTCTGAGCGTCGCCGCACGCGACGCATGACGCGCGCTGCCCCCGGACCGTTCCCTGGCTGCTGAGCGGCGGAGCGGTCCACGGGCATGGGACGATACGTCGCGCGCCGGGTCGTCCAGCTCGTCCCGACGCTGCTCGCCGTCAGCTTCCTGATCTTCCTCATGGTCCGACTCATCCCCGGCGATCCTGCCCTCCTGATCGCTGGCGAGAACGCGACGCCGGAGCTGATCGCCTCGATTCGCGAGCGCCTGGGTCTCGACCGCCCGCTGCTCGTCCAGTACGCGACCTACCTCGGCCATCTGCTTCGAGGTGACCTCGGCACGTCCCTCCGGACCCACCGGCCGGTCGCCGAGGAGATCGCCGCGCGGCTGCCGGCGACGCTCCAGCTGGCCGTCGCCGCCGGACTGCTCTTCACGGTCCTCGGCGTCCTCCTCGGCGTGGCGGCGGGCATCCGTCGCGGCCGCTGGCCGGATCACCTGGTCCGGGTCGTCTCGCTGGTCGGCGTCTCGTCCCCGGGATTCTGGATCGGCATCCTACTGATGCTGACCTTCTCCCTCCAGCTGCGGCTCCTGCCGTCCGCCGGCCGGGGCACGCTCGCCCACGTGGTGCTGCCCGCGGTCACGGGGTCGCTCGTGGGCATCGCCCTCGTCGCGCGCCTGGTTCGAACGAGCATCGTCGAGATCCTGGAAGAGGATTACGTCCGGACCGCGTGGGCCAAGGGCCTGGCCCGCCCGGCGGTCGTTTACCGGCACGCCCTGCTCAACGCCCTGATCCCGGCGGTCACCATCGTGGGACTGGAGTTCGGCGCGCTCCTGGGCGGCCTCGTCGTCGTGGAGAGCGTCTTCGCCTGGCCCGGGTCGGGCAAGCTGCTGATCGACGCCATCCGCATGCGCGACTACCCGGTCGTGCAGTCGCTCGTCCTGCTCTTCGCCTTCATGCTGGCCGTCGTGAACCTCCTGATCGACCTCCTGTGCGGACTCCTCGACCCGCGGATCCGACACGAGTGACCGCCCTGCGGAGGTGGGGCCGGAGCGACCGCGCGGCGTGGCTGCGCCGGCGATGGCTCGGGCTGGTGGGCCTCGGAATCACCGTGATCACGGTCGCGTCGGCGGCGTTCGCGCCGTGGGTGGCGCCCTACGATCCGCTCGCCCAGGACCTGGCGGTGGCTCTCGATCCTCCCGGAACGCAGCACTGGCTCGGGACGGACCAGCTCGGGCGGGACATGCTGTCTCGGCTGATCTTCGGCGGGCGGGTGTCCCTCGCCACCGGCCTCGGCTCCGTGGCGTTCGGGATCGCCACCGGCGCGACGCTCGGCCTCCTGGCCGGGTACCGCGGTGGGTGGCTCGACACGCTCATCATGCGCGGGTGCGACGTGCTGCTCGCGTTTCCCGGCTTCGTGCTGGCCGCGGCGGTCGTCGCCGTGCTGGGTCCCGGGCTCGGCAACCTAATCTTGGCCATCGGCGTCCGGGCCGCGCCCGTCTTCGGTCGCCTCGCCCGCAACCTTGCGCTCTCGGTCCGGGAACGGGCCTACGTGGAGGCGGCCCGGGCCATGGGCGTACCGGATCCACGGATCCTGGGTCGGCACGTGACGCCGAACCTTCTGGCGCCCGTCCTGGCCCTCGCCACCCTGCGCACGGGCACCGGCATCCTGACGGGCGCCGCGCTCAGCTTCCTCGGCATCGGCGTGGCCGCCGAGACCCCGGACTGGGGCACCATGCTGAGCCTGGCCCAGCCGTACATGCGCCGCTATCCCCACCTCGTCATCCTCCCGGGGCTCGCCATCGTCGTCGCCGTGCTGGGGCTCAACCTCCTGGCCGACGACGTCCGCGATGCGTGGGACCCGAGGCTCCGGGGCGCGGGGCGCGAGGTCTAAGCGCCCCTGGCCGCCCGGCGGGGCGACGTCAGGCTGGCCCCAGCCCGAGCAATGCGCTCGGGTTGTCCCGGAGCGTCATGTCGACCTCGCGAGCTGCGAGACCCTCGGCCAGCAGGAGCTCGCGAAAGCGGACCAGCCCCTCGCCGGGCGGGACACGATCGACCTGTCCGAGGTCGCTGCTCAAGACCACGTGCTGCGCGCCCACGCGGCGGATGAGCGCGGCCGTGTCTCGGGCCGAGACCCGCCCCATGTCGAGCGTCACGTACGTGAGCTCCATGAACGCGCCGGCCGCGGCGAGGGCCTCGTGATCGCCGGGCTCGAGGCCCGGCGGGCTGCTCTGGGCGTGCGTCACCATGATCCGGTCCACCCCGAGCGAGCGGGCCCGTCGCACGACGTGGAAGACCTCGTCCCGCCCGACGTGCCCGGTCGCGAGGACGAGCCGGTGAGCCGCGATGAGCCGCAGCACGTCGTCGAGCGGCTGCTGGACCGAGTCCGCCAGCACGGAGATCGGCGTGACGGCCTCCAGGCGCTCCGCCACCCGCGACAGGACGCCGCCCGACCACTCGGGCGGCACGTCGTGACGCTCCCCGCGCGCCCGCATCGTCGCCAGGTGCGCGGCGGCGTGGACCGTGGGGAGCCAGACCACCTTCAGATAGCTGCCGGTCTCGTCGGCCGGACCCAGCGCCGCCCGCACGGCGAACGGGTTGATCCCGCCCACGTGATGGTTCAGCGTGACGGAGCCGCAGAGGCGCACCCCGGTCAGCCGGTGCGCGATCTCCGCCCAGCCGCCGGTCCCGGTGAAGTGGGACTTGAGGACCATCGTGCGCAGGCCGACCTCGGCCGCGTGCTGGGCAATCTGCACCGGATCGTACCGCCGGACGATGCCCTCGGGTCCGCAGTGCACATGCACATCCACGGTCCCGGCCGGCTCCACCCTCATGCCGGCCTCCGGGGCCCGGGCCCCGCTGGCGCACTCCCGCCGCGTCCTGCCGTCGAACGTGTCGCGATCGATCGCATAGCCGCGTATCGTCTCCTTGCCCCTGGGAACGGCGTCCCTCCGTCTGGCGCGTCGCGGGGCTCGAGCGCCGGTCGATGGCACGTCGCGGGCCTTCAATCCCTGAGCCGCGGATCCCACGCGTCGCGCAGGTCGTCGCCCAAGAGGTTCAGCCCCAGCACGGTCACCATGATGGCCAGTCCCGGCGCCAGGACGAGGTGGTTGGCCCCCATCCGCATGTACGCCATCCCGTTCTTCACCATCGCCCCCCACTCGGGCACGTGGGGCGGGACGCCGAGCCCGAGGAAGCTCAGCGAGGCCGCCAGCAAAATCGCCGAGCCCGTCCGGAGCGTCGCCACCACGAGGAGCGGCGAAACCAGGTTCGGCAGGATGTGGCCGAAGAGGATGCGGGCCTCGCCGCTCCCGGCCGCGACCGCGGCCTCCACATACGCCTGCTCGCGCAGCGAGAGGGTCGTGTTGCGCGCGATGCGGGCGAAGATCGGGAGCGAGCGAAGGCTCAGCGCGATGACGACGTTCACCACGCCCTGGCCCAGGATGGCGAGCACCCACACGGCCATGAGGAATCCCGAGAACACCAGCGGCACCTCGACGCCTCGCATGATGAGTCCATCCAGCCAGCCGCCCCGATAGCCGGCCACGATCCCGAGCAGCCCGCCCACGGCCAGCCCCGCCACGACGGAGCCGATGCCGATCAGCAGGGACACCCGGCCGCCGTACAGGACCCGCGACAGCATGTCGCGGCCTAACTCGTCGTTGCCGAACGGGTGACCGGCCCGGGGCGGCTCCAGCGCCTTGCCGAGCGACTGGGCGTTGGGATCGTACTGCGCGAGCCAGGGCGCCAGGAGCACGGCCAGGCTGACGACGGCCGTGACGATCAGGCCCACGAGCCCCAGCCAGCGCCGTCGGGCCCGCCGCCACCGCGTCCCGCTTCCGGCGCCCATCAGCGGTACCGCACGCGCGGGTCGAGTACGCCCACGCAGAGGTCGACCACCAGGTTCACGGCGATGAGCGCCATCGCGAACAGCAGGATGGCCGACTGCACCACCGGGTAGTCCCGGGTCTGGATCGCGCTGATCAGGAGACGCCCGAAGCCGGGCCACCCGAACACGCTCTCGACGACCACGACGCCGCCCAGCAGCCGGCCGAACTCGAGCCCGAGCACGGTGAGGGCCGGGATCAGGGCGTTCCGGAGCGCGTGGTGGAGCACCACCCGCGGCTCCATGAGCCCCTTGGCCCGGGCCGTGCGCACGTAGTCGTGGGCGAGCACCTCCAGCAGGCTCGCCCGGACGAGGCGGGCGAGCAGCGCGACGCCGTCGAGGGCGACTGTCACGGCAGGCAGGACGAGGAAGGCGAGCGAGCCTCGCCCGGCCACCGGAAGGAGACGCAGGTGGACCGAGAACACGAGGATCAGCACCACGCCCAGCCAGAACGACGGCGCCGACACTCCGAGCAGCGAGAGCACGCGGATCACGTGGTCCGGCCACCGGTTCCGCCAGATCGCGGCGGCGACACCGAGGCCGGTGCCGAGCGTCGTGAAGAGCAGGCCGGCCGCGAGCGCCAGCTCGAGAGTGGCCGGGATCCGCGCGGCGAGCTCGTCGGCCACCGGCTGCTTCGACCGGATCGAGCGGCCCAGGTCGGCGCGGACGACGTCGCCGAGGTAGATGAGGTACTGCTCGGTCAGCGGCCGGTCGAGCCCCAGACGCTCCCGGAGGCCGGCCAGGACCTCGGGCGTCGACTCCTCGCCCGCGATGAGGGTCGCCGGGTCGCCCGGGATCAGGCGCACCAGCAGGAAGGTCAGAACGGAGATGACGAGGAGGGTCGGAACCGTCTGAGCGAGTCGGCGCGAGGCGTACCGCAGCATGGCTCAGCGCCGCCGGAGGCCCCCCGACCTACAGGGCGCTGCGGATGACCCTGACGACGTCGTCGAGCGAGGCCGCCTTCGGATTGGTCGGGAAGCACGGGTCGTCCATGGCCGCCCGCGCCACCTCCTCGACCTCGTCCCCCGACACGCCCAGGGCCGCGAAGCCGGTCGGGAATCTCGAGCTCTCCGAGCAGGCTCCGGACGCGGGCGATGCCCGCTCGCGCAGCCTGCGCGGGATCGCCGTGGTCCGAGACTCCCAGGCCGTCGGCGATCGAGGCCTGGGCCGCGATGACCGCGTCGTGGTTGAACCGCATGACGGGGGCGATGAGGATGGCGTGCGTGGTCGCGTGGGGCGTCTTGTAGCGCCCCCCGATCGCGTGCGCCAGCGCGTGGCCCATGCCCATCGGTACGCCCGGGATCGCGAGCGCCGCCAGCGCGGCGCCGACCATGGCTTCGCCGCGCGCGTCGAGGTCGGCCGGGCGCTCCTTGAGCCGCGGCAGCGCAGCCGCCAGCAGCCGCACGGCGTGGAGGAACATGGCGTCGGACATGCCGTTGGGCCGGACGGAGCAGATGCCCTCGACGCAGTGGTGGAGCGCGTTGAGACCAGAGGGCAGCAGGAGAGACAGCGGCGTGATCGCCGCCGCCTCGGGGTCGAGGAGCACGAGCGACGCCGGCATGTGGGGGCCCCGGTAGAGGCGCTTGATCGGCCCGTGCGTAATCCCGGCGGCGCCGGTGAACTCGCCGCCGGAGAGGGTGGTCGGCACCGCGACGTGCGCGAGGCGCGTGCCGCTCTCTTCCAGGCGGAAGTGCACGACACCCTTGGCCGTGTCGATGGCGCTGCCGCCGCCCACGCTCACCACCGCGTCGGCACCGACGCGGGCGGCGAGCGTCGCCGCCTCGCGGACGACCTCCACCGGGGAGTGCGGGCGTGTCTCGTCGAACACCCCCGCCAGCCGCGGGCCCAGCGCCGCCTCGGCGCGCGCCACCAGCCCGGATCGTCGGACGCTGGGGCTCGTGACGACCAGGACGCGCGTCCGCTCCAGGGCGCCCAGGATCTCGCCTAGCTCCGCGAGCCGCCCGCGCCCGTAGGACACGCGCGAGACGGGGTGGGGCGTGAAGTCGAACCGACCGTCAACCCAGCGCACGGGATTCCCTCCGATGCGGTCGCCGCGGCCCGCGGCTCGCGCTACCGGCCCTTCGGCTTGGCGTGGTTGTAGACGTGCGCCTGGCTGTTGACGTATACCTCGACGCCGGTCAGGTCGGCGCGTGCGAAGGCGATGCCGTCGAGCCGGAACAGGATCAGCCAGGGCCAGTCCGCCCAGGCGACGCGCTGCGCCTCGCAGTACACCTTCGCGCGCTCCGCACCCTCGAATGTCCGGGCGCCCTGGTCGATCAGGGCGTCCAGCTTCGGGTTGTTGTAGCCGGCGAAGTTCCACGGCTTGCCGCTGATCTTGCCCCAGAGCTGCCGCTTGAAGTACTGGTCGGGGTCGGCGGTCGAGCCTCCCCACCCCACGAAGCCCATGTGCGCCTCTCGCCTGCCCATGGCCTCGGTGTAGGCGGCAACGTCCGACATCAGCTGGAGCTCGGGCACCACGCCCACGTCCTTCAGGTACCCGGCGACGGCCTCGGCCACCTGGCGATCCAGGGGATGGTTGCCCTCCGACGCGAGCAGCTTGAGGCGCGCACCCGCAGCCCCCGCCTCCTGCAGCAGCCGCCGGGCCTGGTCCGGGTCGTACTGGAGGTCGCCCACCGGGCAGCTGTAGCTGATGAGCTTCTCCATCACGCTCCGGGCCGGGCTCGCCGTCCCGAGGGCGACGCCCTTGATGATGGCCGCCCGGTCGACGGCGAGGTTCAGCGCGCGCCGCACCCGGACGTCGTTCAGCGGAGGCCTGTCGAGGTTGTACCAGAAGTAGAACAGGCGCGTGCCCTCGAGCCGGACGACCTGCAGATCCGGGTTCGAGCCGGCGATCTTGACGAAGGTGGGCGGCATCCGGATGGCCACCTGCGCCTCGTTGCGCTCGACCATGGCGAGCCGCGTCTCCGCGGCCGGCACGATCCGGAAGACGATCTTGTCGTAGTACGGGGCGGTGCCCTGATACGCGGGGAAGCGCGTCAGCGTGATGCGGTCCCCGCTCACCCATTCCTCGACCATGTACGGGCCCGCGCTGACCGGCGCGCGGCCGAACCGGTCCCCTAGCTCCCGGTCCGCCTTCGGGCTGATGATGCCGGCGTTCGGGTGCGCGAGGTTGTTCTTCAGCGAGGCGAAGGGCGTCGTCGTCTCGAGCTCGACCGTGTACTCGCCCTTGACCCGAGCCTCCTTGATCGGCCGGAACAGGATCGCCATGGGCGCCTTGCGCCCCGGGTCCAGCATCCGATCGATCGAGTACTTGACGGCCGCCGCGTTGACCGGCGTGCCGTCGAAGAACGTCACGCCCTCGCTTCAGCTCCAGTGTCCACGTCCGCTGGTCCTGGCTCACGCGCTCCGACGCGACGAGGTCGGGTTCCGGCGTCATGTCCGGCGTGAACCGGTAGAGCTTGCGGTAGACGTGGTAGTTCAGGTCGTGCTGGACCCCCATGCTGTCCGAGGGATCGATGTGCGACGGCTCGCTGGGGATGGCGACGACGAGCGTCTTGGTCTGTGCGAAGGCGCCACCGCCGAAGGTTGCGAGCGTGAGCATGCTCGCCAGGATCCAGCTGAGCGAGGTTTGCATCCTGAAGTCCTCCTTCATCGGTTTCCGACGGCCTCGAGCTCGGTCCCGAGAACTTGGAGGCAGGCTAACCTGCGGTTCGGACCCCTGTCAAACGCAGCTCGCGCGTCACGGCGTCCCATCGGCATGCGGCGCGCTCGGGCGGGTGCCGAACGGCATGCGTGCCGTTCCCCCGCTCAGCCGGCGTCGACCGGCACGAACTTGACGGGAACGGGCGCGTAGATCTCCACGATCACGAAGTTCCGATCGCCCCGCGCCGACAGCGAATGCCGCGCGCCGGCCGGGATGAAGACCACGTCGTCCTTCTTGAGGATGTGCTCCTGTCCCTCGGCTACGAGCCGTCCCGTACCCTCCAGCACCATGTAGATGTTCTCGCTGTCCGGATGGTAGTGGTAGCGCCCGTCCGGGCCGGCGGGCCGGAGGACGTTGATGTGCACGTCGACGTGCCGGGCCCCGATCGCCTCGTTCACGAGCGAGATCTGCTCGCCTCGCTCGCCCATCGGATGGCGCGGGAGTTCGGCGATGTTCTTCACGATGACCATCGGCTTCTCCTATGCGTGGCGAACCGGGCGCCCGGCCAGGCGGGGGACGACGTCCTCCGCGTAGGCGCGGATCATCCCGTGCATCATCTCGAGGTCGTGGCAGATGAACTTGACCTCGAAGTGCGTGACCCCGGCGGCCGCGTACTCCTGCATGCGGCTCGCGATCGTGGCCGGGCTCCCCACCAGGGTCCGGACGACGCCGGTGTCGGCGTCCCCCCACTGATGCTCCAGGCTCCGGCGGGCGATGGCTTGCGCCTCGACGTCGGTGGGAGCCAGGGCCGTGAAGATCTCGAGTCCCCACGTGATCTCGCCGGGCGCGCGGCCGGCCTCGACCAGCCGGTCAGCCAGCTCGCGCGCGGCGGCGCCGTACTCCTCCGGCGTGAGGGGCCCGGGAAGCCAGCCGCGCCCGAACCGCACGATTCGCTGATGCGCCTGGGTGCTCATCCCGCAGATCCAGATCGGAAAGTCGCGGGGTTTGGGGAAGTACTCGGCGCCGGTCACCTGCACGCGCGCGCCCTGGAACGTTGTCTCCGGAGAGGGTCCCAGGATCTCGGCCAGACAGGCCAGGTACTCGTCGGTGATGCGGCCTCGCTGGCGGTACGGGACCTGCTGCGCCTCGAACTCGTCCTCGAACCGGCCGATCGCCACCCCGGCCACGAGCCGGCCTCCCGACATCTCGTGAATGGTCGCGAGCTGCTTGGCCAGCACCCGCGGATCCCGCCACGGGAGCACGAGCCCGGAGGTGCCGAGCCGGACTCGCCGGGTGGCGCCGGCCAGGACGGCCAGGACCGAGAGGCTCTCGAAGAAGTTCGGTGGCTGATCGCGGACGGCCTCGATCGAGCCGGCCGCGAAGTGCGTCCGCCGGTGGCTCGGCCACGCGAGGTGATCGTGTACCCAGACGGAGTCGAAGCCGAGCGACTCGGACAGGCGCGCCGTCTCCAGGATCGCCGAGGCCGATGCCAGCGGGCCCGAGTTGGGCAGACGGATGCCGACCGTTGGCGGACCGATCACCCGGCGTGGGTCCGCGGGCGTCCGGCGCGGCGAGTCGTCGGCATGAATTGAGTCCCGCAGCCGACCAGACCACGGCCTCCGCAAGGTGTCAAGGGTCCGTGCTCGTCGATCTCGGGTGTCACCCATCTTTCTGAACGAGTCTCGGATCACGGGTCGCCGCGACGGTCCGGCAGGACGAATCGATCCACGGCGGCCGCGCGTCGTCGGTCGCACGGTCAGCGCGGCGGTTCGGGAGCCGGGCGTGCTTGACACTGGCGCGGAGCGCGGTGTAGCCTCCGCCCGTCCGCCCTTCACCTCGCCGCACGTCAGGAGGCACCGATGCATCTCTGGAGCCTGGGCCCCACGAGGATCGCTGGAGCCGCCGCGGCCATCATGCTCGCACTCGCCATGACGCCGGCGGCGCACGGTCAGGAAAAGCTCAAGGTCGCCCTCAATTGGAACGCGCCGAACGCCGGGTTCGTCCACCACTACGCCGCGAAGAAGATGGGCTTCTACGCGGCCGAGGGTCTCGACGTCGAGCTGCTCGCCCTGCCCGGATCGGTGCCGGCCGTCACCTCGGTGGCCGCTGGCGAGGCCCAGCTCGGCCAGGCAGGCGCGGACGCGATCCTGGTCGGGATGAGCCAGGGAGCGCCGCTGAAGGTGGTCTGGCTCTTCTACCAGGCGACGCCGACCGGCGTCATCGCGCCGAAGAAGAACAACATCGGGACCCTGGCGGATCTTCGCGGGAAGACGGTGTCGACGGCCGTGGCGAGCCCCGAAGGAATCCTCCTGCGGGCGCGTCTGCGGGAGGCCGGCCTCGACCCGGACCGGGAGGTGACCCTGCTCAACGTGGCGCCGGCCGCCAAGCTGACGATGATGCTGACGGGGCAGTCACATGCCAGCACGGGCTTCGTCAATTTCCAGATGATCCAGGCCCAGATGCAGGGGCACGACGTGACGTTCATTCCCTTCTCCACCGAGAAGCAGCCGCTCTACGGGCACGCCGTGTTCGCCAGCGAGAAGTTCGTGAAGGAGAAGCCCGACGTGATCCGGCGTTACCTCAAGGCCACCATCGCGGGACTCCTGTGGGCGCGCGACAATGTGGACAAGGCGGTGGACCTGGTCGCCACGTGGGATCCGTCGATCAGGATCGACGCGGAGTTCGTCCGGCGCGACTGGATCGTCCAGCTGAACTCGCTGATCTCGAGCGAGCTCACGGCGAGGCAGGGCGTCGGGACACATGTCCGACGCGGGCTGGAAGAACCTCATCGACGTCCTCTCCGACGGGAAGCTGATCGGCTCGCGCCTGGACCCGAGGGCCGTCTACACGAACGAGCTCATCCCCGCGAACGCCAAGCAGTGGGGCACGGGCCGTCCGCCCGGTAGCTGAGCCCGGAGGCCCGACGGCGCCGTCAGCTCCGCCGCCCGGATGATCACTGTCCGCGATCTCGCGCTCGTGTACCAGTCGGAGCGCGGACCGATCCAGGCGCTGCGCGGGATCAGCTTCGACGTCAGCGAGAACGAGTTCGTGTCGCTCATCGGGCCGAGCGGGTGTGGCAAGACCACGCTGCTCAAGACCGTCGGCGACCTGATCGCCGCCCACGTCGGGCACGATCCGCATCGCCGGCCGGCCGCCCTCGGCACTCCGGCGCGACCGGCAGATCGGGTTCCTCTTCCAGGACAGCGTGCTCCTGCCCTGGAAGACCGTGCTCGACAACGTTCGGTTCCTGAGCCGCATCGCCGGCCGGGAGGTCCCGCCGGTCGCCGCCGAGGAGCTGCTCGACCTGGTCGGCCTCCAGGGCTTCGGCGGCCGGCTGCCCCACGAGCTCTCGGGTGGCATGCGCCAGCGGGTGGCGATCGCACGGGCCCTGGCCCTGGATCCGGTGCTGCTTGCTGATGGACGAGCCGTTCGGCGCGCTGGACGAGATCACGCGCGAGAAGATGAACCTCGAGCTGCTCCGGATCTGGAGCGAGCGCCGGAAGACGGTGGGCTTCGTCACGCACAGCCTGTCGGAAGCCGTCTTCCTGTCCGACCGGGTCGTCGTGCTCACGGCCCGCCCGGGGCAGATTCACGCCATCATCGAGATCGACCTGCCGCGACCGCGCACGGGCGACATGCGGTACTGCCCACGTGCTGCGGAGCTGGTCCGCGACGCTCCACACGCGCCTCGAGGAGGCCGAGCGCCAGGGGGGAGCGCCGTGACCCCCGGCCGCAGTCGGTACGTGGTGGCGCCGCTGTTGCTGGGCACGATCGTGGCCGCGTGGGAGCTCGGCGTGCGGGTCTTCGCGATCCCCCCCTTGATCCTGCCGAGGCCGATCCAGGTACTGGAAGCGCTGTGGGCGGATGCCGACCGGCTCCTGGGGCACACGTGGGTGACCACCTACGAGATCGCCAGCGGCTTCCTGGCCGGGGCCGTCCTCGGCATCGGGACCGCGCTCCTGATGACACAGTTCCCCGCGCTGCGGAGTGCGATCTACCCCTTGATCATCGCCTCGCAGACGACCCCGAAGATCGCAATCGCACCCCTCCTCATCATCTGGTTCGGGGTCGGGATCTACCCGAAGATCCTCACCGTCGCGCTGCTCGCGTTCTTTCCCGTGCTGATCAACACCATCGCCGGGATCGAGAGCACGGACGAGGGCCACGTGAACCTGATGCGCTCGGTGTACGCGAGCGAGAGCGCAGATCTACCGGCACATCCGGCTGCCGACCGCCATCCCGTACGTCTTCGCGGGATTGAAGCTCGGGGTCACCGTCAGCGTGATCGGCGCCATCGTCGCGGAGTGGGTTGCGTCGACCCGGGGCCTGGGCTACCTGCTCCTGTTCTACACGCAGTACCTCGACATGGTCCGGACCTTCGCGGTGCTGATCGTGCTGATGGCGCTCGGCGTCGGGTTCTTCGCGGCCACGGCGCTGACCGAGCGGCTCCTGTCGTGGGAACGGCACGTGCGCCGCGACACCCGCGTGACCGCGGCCGAGACGAACCTCTGACGGCGGCCGCCGGGACCTATTCGCCGTCGCGCAGGGCGGGCAGGCACTGCGCCGTGAAACGCTCCACCTGACCGACCTGGTCGCGCGAGGCGAAGCGAAGGGTCACGCTCCGGACCCCGGCGCGGATGAGCTGGCGGATCGCTGACACGCAGTGCTCCGGGGTGCCGAACGGGTCCCGCCCCCACATCGAGTCCCGGATGCTCGTGTAGGCCGTCCCGTAGTAGCGGTTCACGTACTCGAGCGCCTCCGCCTCGGCCGCGGCCCGGGAGTCCGCCACGGTGAGGGTCATCTGGTAGGCCGGGGTCAGCATCGCGGGATCGCGGCCAAGCTCGCGGGCGTACGCAACGATCTGGCCCCACAGCGCGCGAAACTCGTCGGCCGTGGCGAGCGCCGTCATCCACCCGTCGGCCAGCCGCGCGACCCGGCGAAGCATCCGCTCCACGACGCGGGGCTCGAGGCCCTCCACGAGCTGGGGGTTGTTCGTGATCCAGATGGGTGGCGCGGGGCGCTGGACCGGAAGAGGCGAGATGGACAGCGCCGGCACCGCGTGGAACTCGCCGCGGTACGGCTGCCCGGGCTGCGTCCACAGGTGACGGAGCAGGGTGATCTGCTCGTCCATCACGTCACCGCGGCGCTGGTACGGCACCCCGGCCACCTCGAACTCGGCCGCGAACAGCGGACCGCCGAGCTTGGCCCCTCCGCCACCGACGCAGACGTTGGGAATCGTCCGGCCCTCCGAGAGCTGGTCGAGCGTCGCCCAGGCGATCGCGAACCAGACGGTGTTGCGAAGCGGCAGGATGAGGGCCGAGGTCCCCAGCGTCACCCGTGAGGTCCGGCTGGCGATCGCCGAGAGGGTGGCGATCGACTCCAGCCGCCCCTTCGCGAAGAAGTTGTCGCCCACCCACACGCCGTCGTATCCGAGCGCCTCCACGCGCGCCGCGAGGGCCACCACGTCCGCCGCGGTGTAGTGCTCGGGATAGAGGACCGGGACCCGGGTATTGACGTTCACGCCGTACTGGACGCGCGCCATGGAACCTCCCCTGCGGCTTGGACGAGCGTAGATTGATCCGTCGCGCTCAGGCGCGCCCGCCGCTCCCGGCGAGCGCGCGCGCCCGCGCGACGAGGCCGGCCACCGCGCGGCCCACGCGGGCGGCGCGATCGGCATGCCAGCCGGCGCGGGCGGCCAGGGCCTGCTCGGCCTGCGCCACGTGGGCCAGGACCGCGCGCGGGTTGACGCTCCCCTCGGTGACCCGCGTCTCCACGAAGTGGCGGGGATCCAGGAGGCGGCGCAGATCGGTCTCCGTGACGACGACGTCGAGGCCGGCCACCTCCCGGAGGGCCTCCGCTAGGAGCTCCGGCGCGGCATCCGCCGGGCCCTGATGCCGGGCGATCGCGTCGCGGACGAAGCGAGCGACCACGTGGTGGGCCGTGCGGAACGGGAGGTCGTGACGCCGGACCAGCTCGTCGGCGAGGTGGCTGGCCGTGCTCCAGAACGCCCCCGCCTTGGCGGCCATCACGTCGGCGTGCACGGTCAGCGTGCGAATCGCCTCGGCCAGGAGCCGGAGGGCGCCGTCGGCGGCGTCCTCGTAGCCGGGGATGACGTCGTCGCCGAATGCGAGGTCGAGATCCGTGGAAGAGACCCCCCGCTGGCAGCCCATCACGGTCGGCAGCCAGCCGATCGCCTGGCCTGCCGCCGCCTTGACGCGCTCGAGGGCGTGCGGGTTCTTCTTCTGCGGCATGATGCTGCTCGTGCCGGCCAGGCCGTCCTCGATCTCGATGAAGCCGAACTCCCAGCTGTGCCAGACGTAGAGCTCGGTGGCGAGCCGGCCGAGGTTGGCCATCAGGAGGGCCAGGACCGCGACGACCTCCTCGATGTAGTCGCGGGCGAAGACGCCGGCGTCCGACGAGTTGAGGACCAGGCCGTCGTGGCCGAGCAGCTCGGCCGTGCGCTGCCGGTTGAGGGGCCAGGACGTGCCGGCCATGGCCGCGCCGCCGAGGGCGCTGAGGTTGGTCCGCTCGAACGCGCCCGCCAGCCGATCGAGGTCCCGCTCGAGCGCGCTGGCGTGCCGCATCAGGGAGTGGCCGAACGTCACGGGCTGCGCGTGCTGCAGGTGCGTGTAGCCCGGCATCACGGTCGCGGCGTGCTCGCGGGCCCGGGCCAGCACCACGCGCTGGAGGGCGACCAGCCCGTCGACGACGCGCAGCAGCAGGTCGCGCAGGTGGAGACGGTCGGCCGCGGCGTGCTCGTCGTTCCGGCTGCGGCCGGTCTGGAGCCGCCCCGCGACGTCGTCGCCGACGCGGCCGGCCAGGAAGTGCTCGACCTGGACCAGGTAGGAGCCCGACCGCGGGTCCCAGGGGAAGCCGTCGGCGCCGAGGTCGTGCGACGTCGAGCAGGCCCTCCAGGAGCCGGGCGCCGCGCGCCGCGATCCACGATGCCCTCCTCGACCAGCATGACGACGTGGGCGAGATCGACCAGCATGTAGTCGCGGAAGTCGCGCCGGAGATGGGCCAGCCGCGGCGCCTCGTCATACTGGACCAGCACCGGGTTGCGAGGGCCGAGGCGTGCTTCCTCGAGGAACAGGTCCTGTTTCATCGGTCGATGTCCTCCTGGGCGGGCCGCCGGACGCCCCTGGCGTCGCGGAGCCCGCGGGGTTGTGCTCGCGCCGCGTTCCCCTGCCGCATCGGCGTCAGGCGCGGCGGGGGACGGCGTCTGGACGCGTGGCGAGCTTATGAGCCAGGACGGCAACCACGGCGGTCCGCTCGGCCAGCGTCGGGAGCTCGATGTACTCGTGCGCGGTCATCACCGCCCCGCCGACCGGCCCCAGCCCGCACAGGGTCGGCAGCCCCACCGCGGCGAGCAGGTTCGCGTCGGAGCCCCCCATCGTGGCGACGGTGTCGATCCGGGTGTCCATCTCTGCCGCGCTCTCGGCGACCAGCGCCGCGAGCCGGTCGGTGGCCCCGGTCCACGGCATGGGCGGCCGGTGGGGCCAGAGGCGGAGCTCGGTCCGCGTTCCAGGGACGTCCTCGGCGGCGGCGATCGCCTCGATGGCCCGGCGCGTGCGCTCCCAGGCCGACAGGTCCCTCACGCGCACGTCCATGCGCGCCACCGCGTGCGCGGCGTAGAGGTTGCGCCGGGTCCCGCCCCGGATCTCGCCGACGTTGAGCAGGACGCCCTGCTCCGGGTCGTGGAGGGCGTGAAGCGCGGTCACCTTGCGGCAGAGCGCCTCGATCGCGCTCCGCCCGTCGCGGAAGCCCGTCCCGAGATGCGCCTCGACGCCGCTGACCGCGAGCTCGCCCATGGCGAGCCCCGCCCGCTGTCCCACCACCTGCCCGCCCGCGCGCCCCGACTCGGTGACCAGCCCCCAGTCGGCGCGGGCGGCCTCGGCTTCGAGCAGCGGGCGCGAGCAGACGGTGCCGGCCTGCTCGTCGGTGTCGAGGACGACCGTGATCGTCTCCGGCCGCGCCAGCCCGCACTCGAGGAGCGCGCGGCAGGCATAGAGCACGCCGACCACGCCCCCCTTCATGTCGGCGACGGCCGGTCCGTAGGCGCGGCCGTCGGCGACCCGGAAGGGATTGGCGCCGGGCGCGCCGGGCGGGAACGCGGTGTCCAGGTGCGCGACGAGCAGCAGGCGTCCTTGGCCCTGGCCGCCGCCGAGCCGCGCCACGACCGCCGGAGCGAGGGCAGCGGCGCCGCGCCCCTCGAGGAACGCGTCGGTGATCCAGGCGTGAGGCGGCTCGACCGGATCCCGCCGCTCGACCGCGAAGCCGAGGGCCCGGAAGCGCTCGGTCATCAGTCTGGCCAGGGCCTCGACACTCGCGCGCTCGAGGGTCGAGGTGTCCATGTCGACGATGCGCCCGAGGAAGGCGATCATCTCCGCCTCGTGGCCCGCCATCCACGCGCGGAGCTGCCGTGTGGCCGCGGCGCTCATCGGGTCCAGGCCCCGGTGCCGAGAGCGTGCAGCATCCCCGCCAGCAGCGCGGCGCGCTCCGGCAGCGTGGCCACGATCACATGCTCCTGGTCCGTCATGAGGCCACCGCCCGAGGGCCCCATGCCGTCGAGGCACGGGACCGCGAGCGGTCCAACGAACGCCGAGCTGCCGGCGGCGGGAGACCGCAGGGCCGAGATCGGGATGCCGAGCACGGCGCCGACGTCGGTCGCGACGCCGAGCAGCCGGTCGGTCGCCCCGGTCCACGGGACGGCCGGCCGGTGGGAGGCGAGCCGTAGCGAGCCCGTCGTGCCCCGCACGTCGGCACGTCCGGCGATGGCCCGAAGGGCCGTGGCGACCTCGTCCCACGCCTCGGGGCCCGGCGTCCGCACGTCGAGCGTGGCCTCCGCACGGCCGGCCACCACGCTCCGCCGCCAGCCGCCGCGCACCGTCCCGACGTTGAGGTAGACCTCGCGCGCTGGGTCCGTCAGGGCGTGGACCGCAGTGATCTTGCGCGCAATCGCCTCGATCGCGCTGGCGCCCTGCGCATAGGCACTGCCGGCATGGGCCTCGCGCCCTGCCACCTCGAGAAGCCCGACCCCGATCTGAGCGCGCGATCCCATCAGCTTGCCGCCCTCTCGGGCGCACTCCATGCAGAAGGCCCAGTCAGCCTCGCGCGCCGCGGCCTCGATCACCCCTCGGGCGGTGAGGCTCCCGGCCTGCTCGTCGGCACTCCACACGCACACCACCTCGCCTGGGCCCTCGACCCCGGTCTCGGCCAGTGCCCGGAGGGCGTGGACCGCGACCACCAGCCCACCCTTCATGTCCGCGACCCCCGGACCGTAGGCGTGCCCGTCGGCGACGCGGAACGGGAAGCGCGCGCCGGCGCCGGGCAGGAAGGCCGTGTCGAGGTCCCCCAGGATCAGGACGCGCCCACGCCCCGGGCCCGTCTTCCGCGACACGCGGTGGGCGGCGAGCCCGGCGAAGTCGAAGCCCGGCAGCATCAGGTCCTCGACCCAGCGGTCCCCGGCCGGCACGCGGGCGCCGGAGACGCGGCGGGTGGTGAACCCCGCCCGATCGAGCTCTCGGGCGATTACATCGCCGACGGCCTCCACGCCCTCCCGCTGCGTGGCGTAGCTCTCGATGGTCGTCAGCTCCTCGAGGAGCGCGAGGCAGGCCGCCCGCTGCGACTCGAGATGGTCGCTCAGGCGCGCGACTGGCGCCCCCGTCATCGCGGGCGCGCCGAGTCGTCGTGGAGGACGTCGAGCGCCGTCGCGAGGTGGACCTTGGCGACGGCGACCAGGTCGTCCACCGTGATGAACTCGTCGGGCGCGGCCATGTTGTTCGGGCGAGGGCCGAAGATCAACGTCGGGACCCCGCGCGGTCGGAAGTAGCGGGCGTCGGTCGCGGCGAAGGTCATCGTGAGCGCGGGCTCGCGGCCGGTGGCAGCGGTGGCGTTGGCCCGGGCCATGCGCACCAGCGGCGCGTCGGGGGACGTGTAGCTGGCGTTAAAGACCGGTGGCATCGACTCGAACCGCACGCGCCGGAGCCCCGCACGGGCCAGGCGACCCTCGACCTCCCGGCGGATGTCGTCCGGCGTGATGCCGAACGGCAGCCGGCAGTCGACCTCGACCTCGCAACGGCGCGGGACGACGTTGACCTTGATGCCCCCGCGGATGACGCCCGCCGCCATGGAGGGTCGGCGATAGAGCCACTGGCGCCCGCGGTCGTGCTCGGTGCGCCAGTAGCGCGTCATGGTCTCGAGCACCGGGAGCAGGTCCGCCGGCGGGTTGTCGGGCATCTCGACGATGTGCCGGGCCTCCTGGAGCGCGGCCGCCACCTCGACCACCACGTCGTCCCCGGTGCCGAGGCCGCCATGGCGCGGGGCGTCCTCGGCGACCAGCCGGAACTGGGCCTTGCCCTTCTCGCCGACCCGGAGACCGTCGGGGGACTCCGGCTCGCCGATCATGCAGGCCTCACCCGCCAGCTCGGGTCGCTGCTCCAGGAGCCAGCCGGTTCCCCAGGCGCCGCCGGTCTCCTCGTCGCCCACCATCATGAGGTTGAGCGGCCCGCGGAGCGGCACCCGGTGCTCGTGGATGAGGAGGCAGGCGAACAGCGAGGCAGTGAGCCCGCCGCGCATGTCCGAGACGCCGCGGCCGAGGATCTTCCCGTCCCGGATCTCGCCGCCGTACGGCGGGAACGACCAGAGCTTATGGTCGTCGGCGGGGAAGTGGTCGAGGTGGCCGTTGAACGTGAAGCGGGGTCGGGCGTCGCGGCCGGGCAGCGTGGCCACCAGGCTCGCCGTGGTCGGCCGGGGCTCGACGCGGTCGGCCCGGATGCCGGCCTTGCCGAGAAGGCGCTCGTAGTGGTCGGCGATGGCGCGGGTGTCCCCGGGCAGGTTCTCCGCGGGTATGCGAAGGCCATCCGCGCAGAGCCGGGCCAGCTCGTCGCGGCGCCGGTCGATCTCGGTCCACAGCTCGCGCTTGAGGGCAGCGGTTCGTTCGCTCGGGACGGACGGGGTCGACATCGGTCAGGGTCCTCCAGGCGGAGCCGCCGCGGGTCGGTCCTCGATGACCGGTGGCACGCGGCGCAGCTCCTCGAGTGGGATGTGGCAAACGATGACGTGGCCGGACGCGGCTTCCCGCGCCGGCGGCGGCTCCGTCTCGCAGACCGCGCCGAGCTTCCTCGGACAGCGGGACTGGAAGCGGCAGCCGGGCCCGGGATCCACCGGGCTCGGAACGGGGCCCTCGAGCCGGATCTTGCGCTGGACCGATCGCGGGTCCGGCAGCGGGATCGCGGACAGCAGGGCCTCGGTGTAGGGATGGTACGGCGGCGCAAACAGGGCGTCGACGCTGCCGACCTCGCAGAGCCGCCCCATGTACATCACCGCCACGCGGTCGGCCAGGTAGCGGACGACCGAGAGGTCGTGGGAGATGAAGAGGTAGGCCGCCTCGGTGCGTTCCTGGAGATCCACCAGCAGGTTCAGCATGGCGGCCTGGACGGAGACGTCGAGCGCAGACAGCGGCTCGTCGCAGACGATCAGCTCCGGCTCCGCGGCGAAGGCCCGGGCGACCGCGACCCGCTGCTTCTCGCCGCCGGAGAGCTCGTGCGGGTAGCGGCCGACGTACCCCTCCGGCAGCTGCACGGCCCGCAGCAGCTCGCGCACCCGCTCCGCGCGATCGGCGGCGCTCGCGGAGCCGAAAAGCTCGAGCGGACGGGCCAGCGTCTCCCCCACCGTCCGCTGCGGGTTGAGCGTCGCCTCCGGGTTCTGGAAGACGATCTGGATGCGGCGCCGGAGGTCCCGCGGGCGCCCGCGTGCGAGCCGGGTCGCATCGGCTCCTCCGAACGCCGACGCGGCCGCCGATCGGCTCGACGAGGCCCACCACGGCCCGGCCGAGCGTGGTCTTGCCGCAGCCGCTCTCCCCGACCAGGGCCAGCGTGTGCGCGCGGGCCACGTCCAGACTGACGCCGTCGACCGCGCGCACGGCGCGGGCCGGGATCCCCCGCACCGCGTCACCCAGCGGCCGGCGGAGCGGGTAGTGGCAGCGGAGACTTTCCACCTCGAGCAAGTCCGGCATCGGGGCGGCGGCCGCGGGTCCGACGGCCGCCGGCACGCTGGCGGCCCTGAACGCGGGAAGCGCCTCCCAGCGGTGGCAGCGCACCGTGCCGCCCCCCGGCGCCGCGGCCGCCGCCGGCGCGCGCTCCGCGCACTCGGGCACGCGCTCGGGACAGCGAGGCTCGAAGATGCAGCCGCGCGGCGGGGCGATCAGGCTCGGCAGCCGGCCGCCGATGGCGGCCAGCGGTGCCGCCCGCTTGCTGGCGTCCAGACGCGGCACGCAGGCCAGGAGCCCGCGTGTGTAGGGATGGAGCGGCCGCGCGAACACCCGCTCGACCGGCCCCTCCTCGACGAGCTCCCCGGCGTACATCACCGCCACGCGGTGGCAGAATCGGGCGACCACGCCGAGGTTGTGGGTGATGTAGAGGATGGCGGAGCGGTGGCGCGCCTTGAGCTCGCCGATCAGATCGAGGATCCGGGCCTCGGTGGTCACGTCCAGGCCGGTGGTGGGCTCGTCCATCAGCAGGAGCTCGGGATCGCAGGCGAACGCCATCGCGATGACGACGCGCTGCTGCTGGCCGCCCGACAGCTCGTGGGGGTACCGGCGGTAGACGTCCTCGGGCTGCGGCAGGTTGACCTGGGCGAGGAGCTCGACCGTGCGCTGCCGCGCCGCGCGGCGGCCGAGCCGGAGGTGGATGCGCGAGAGCCTCGGCGACCTGCTCCCCGACCGGGAAGGCCGGGTTGAGCGCGGTCTGCGGGTCCTGGTAGACCATGGCGAGCCGCGCCCCGCGAAGCTCTCGCAGGGCGCGCCGGCGGCATGGCCAGGAGGTCCTCTCCCCGAAAGCGGATCGCGCCCCCGGTCACGCGCCCGCTGGCGTCCAGGTAGCGCATGACCGCGAGCGCGAGCGAGGTCTTCCCCGACCCGCTCTCTCCCACCAGGGCCAGCGTCTCGCCGGCGTGCACCGTGAGGCTCGCGCCCCGCACGGCCTGCACGTCACCGGCCCGGGTGCGATACGCGAGCGACAGGTCGCGGACGTCCAAGACGACGTCGCCCAGCTTCGAGTCACTCACGGACGGACTTCCGGGCCACGAGCCACTCGCGCAGGCCGTCACCGAGGAGGTTCACCCCGACGATGAAGAGAACGATCGCGCCGGCCGGGAAGAGCACCGTCCACGGCGCCAGCACGAGGTAGGCGCGCTCCTTGGCGACGGTGAGGCCCCAGTCGGGCGTCGGCGGCTGGGCCCCGAGGCCGAGGTAGCTGAGCGAGACGGACAGCAGCACCGCGTAGCTCAGGCGGATGCAGCCCTCGACAATGATCGGGGGCCAGAGGTTCGGGAGGAGCTCCCGGAACACGATGTAGACGTCGCTCTCGCCCCGGACGACGGCCGCCTCCACGAACTGGGCGCCGCGGAGCCCGAGGGTCGCGCTGCGGACCACGCGGGCCACACGGGGCGTGAACACGACCGCGATGCTGAGAACGGCGTTCGCCGTGCTGGCCCCGAGCACCGCCACGACGAGGAGGGCGAGGAGAAGCGACGGGAAGGACATGACGATGTCCATCAGCCGCATGAGGATCTCGTCGACCACGCCGCCGCGGTGCCCGCTCAGGAGGCCGATCACGGTGCCGGCGAGCAGGCCGAGCGCCGTGCCGGCGACCGCCATGGTGACCGTGCTGCGCGCGCCCACGATGACCCGGCTCAGCACGTCGCGGCCGTACCGGTCGGTGCCCAGCCAGAAGGTCGCCGAGGGCGGCTTCATCCTCGCCAGGCCGTGGAATGCCTCGACGTCGTACGGGGCGATCCACGGCCCGACCAGAGCGAGAAGCACGAAGACTCCGACGACCGCGCCGCCCACGATCAGCGTGAGCGGCCAGCGCGGGGCCCGCGCGACCTCGCGCGGCAGCGCGGCGTCGGACGCGGCGACGGCCTCAGCCATTGGCGGGCGGGCGCGGCGACGGGGCCACGGGGCTCAAGCGTAGCGGATCCGGGGGTTGAGCAGCGCGTAGACGACGTCGGCGGCCAGGTTGGCCACGCAGTACCCCGCCGCCACGAAGAACATGGTGGACTGCAGGAGCGGGAGATCGCGCTGCTCGATGGCGAAGAGCACGAGGCTCCCCAGGCCGGGGTAGCTGAACACCTGCTCCACCACCACGATGCCGCCCAGCATCCAGCCGAAGTTGAAGGCCAGCACGGTCACCGTGGGGAGCAGCGCGTTCCGCAGCGCGTGCTTGAACAGCACGACGCGGCGGGGCACGCCCTTGAGCACCGCGGTGCGGACGTACGACGTCTTGAGCGCCTCGATCATGCTGCTGCGCGTGGTGCGCGTCGCGTGGGCCAGCGACTCGAGCGTCAGGGTGGCGATCGGCAGCGCCAGCATGCGCGCCCAGAACGCGACCCCCTCGCCCTGGAGCAGCGCGCTCGCCGACGGCAGCCAGCGCAGCCACCCGGCGAACACGAGGATCAGGAGCGACCCGGTGACGAAGGCCGGGAGCGACACCCCGGCGAGGGTGACGGTGGTGATCGCGTGGTCGAGGAGCCCGTTGGGCCGCACGGCCGCCAGCACGCCCAACAGCACGCTGACCACGCCGGCGATCACGAGGGCGGGGAGGGCGAGACGCAGCGAGTACCCGAGGCGCTCCAGGAGCAGCGGCGCGATGGGCTGGTTCAGCGCGAGGCTGCGCCCGAGGTCGCCCTGCACCACGCCGCCGAGCCACCCGAGGTACCGCTCGTGCCAGGGCCGGTCGAGGCCCAGGCGGACGCGCATGGCGGCCAGCGTCTGGCCCGAGCGCTCCGCCCACGCGCCCAGGATCTGGTCGGCCGCATCGCCCGGCAGGAGTTGGAGGATGCCCGAGATGAGGAGCGAGATCGCCAGCAGCGTGACGACGAGCAGGCCAAGCCGCCGTACGACGTACCCGGTCAGCCCCACGGCAGGAATCCCGGCCGGGGCGGGCCCGGCCGGGCGCCCGCCCCGGCGCGCACGCCGCCCCTACTCGAGCCAGACCTCGCGAAAGTCCACGTACTGGACCGGAATGAGCTTGTAGTTCTTGACGTTCTTGCGGGCCGCCGACACGTAGTTGCGGAAGTAGGGGACCAGCTCCGGCCCGTCCTCCCACAGGATCTTCTGCACCTCGTCGTAGAGCTTCTTCCGGCGGTCGACCTGGACGGCGCTGCGCGCGTCGTTCAGCAGCGCGTCGACCTTGGGGTTCGAGTACTCGGTGTAGTTCCAGGTGCTCTTGGTGAAGACGTACGGGGTGAGCGTCTCGTCGATCGTCGGACGGCCGAACCAGTTGTTGTGGACCATCGCGTTGGGCTTCGGATTCCGCAGGATCTCGCTGTAGAGCCGCGCGATCTCGACGCTCTCGAGCTTGATGCGGAAGCCGGCCTCCTTGGCCGTCTCCCGCATCACCACCGCGGCCTCCTCGAGCCCGGGGCGCCCGCTCGAGGTGTACAGCACGACGTCGAGGCCGTTCGGGTACCCCGCCTTGGTCAGGAGCTCCTTCGCCGCCTTCACGTCGCGGCCCCGCTGGGGGATCGCCTTGTTGAACCACCGGCTCGCCGGGCCGACGGGGGTGTCGTTGCCGAGCGTGCCGTACCCGCCGGTCGCGACCTCCATCATGGCCTTCCGGTCGACCGCCAGACGGAGCGCCTGCCGCACGCGGGCGTCGTTGAACGGCGGCTGGCCCACGAACAGCTCGATCGGCTGGAACGACGGCGCCGGCACCTGGAGGACGCTGACCCCCGGGTCCTGCGCGAGCTGCGGCAGCACCTCGGTCGGGGCCAGGTACATGACGTGGATCTCGCCGGTCGACAGCGCCGAGATCTGGGCGGCGTACTCCTTCAGGTAGACCTGGTGAATCTCGTCCAGATAGGGCAGGCCCTTCTCGAAGTAGTCCGGATTGCGGACCAGCACCGCGCGGGTCCCGGTGACGTACTCCTTCAGCTTGAACGGGCCGCTGCCGATCGGCGCGTGGCTGATCGCGTCGATGTTCTCCTTGGCCACGATCCGGGCGAACGTGTTGCCGAGCTGGAGCGGGAGATCGGCGTACGGGCCGGTCAGCTCGAACACCACGGTGTGCTTGTCGGCCGCGCGCACCTTCTTGATCGGCCCCAGCGCCTTGGCGCCCGGGCTCGCGGTCTTCGGATCGAGGATGCGCTCGACGCTGAACACGACATCATCGGCCGTGACCTCCCGGCCGTTGTGGAACTTCGCACCGGTCACGAGGCGGAAGGTCCACACCGTGCTGTCGGCGTTCGGCTCCCAGGAGCGCGCCAGCTGGGGCTGCGGCTCGAGGTTCTCGTCGACCCGCGTGAGGTTGCTGAAGATCGCCTGCGTGAGCATGTACGCGTCGCCGGTCGTGGTGTGGGCCGGGTCCAGCCCCGGCTTCACGCTGGGCACGGCGAACTTCAGCACGCCGCCGCGCTTCTGAGCCTCTCCGGGCTGGGGCGCGAGGGCCAGCGCGACCAGGACTGCGGCGGCGACGGCGAGTCTCATGCGCATGGAGGAGCCTCCTCTGTCCCGACGCCAGGGCGGCGGGTTGACGGCACCCCCGACACGAGACGCCACCGGTCTCGTCGCCGTCGGGCCTAGTGCCGGACCACCGTAGGCCGAGAGTAACGCCGGTGTCAAGACGGACGAGGTCGCGTCATCCGCCGCCGCGAGCGCCGTCCAGTGGCCGTCCGCGCGCCGTACAATGCTGCCCGTGAGACGACCGCCCGATCTCGACGCGCTCGCCGACTTCCTGCGCGCGCTCGTCCGAGCTCCCAGCGTCAACCCTCCGGGGAACGAGGGCCCGGTGGCGGCCCTGATCCTCGACGAGCTCCGGCGGCTGGGCCTGGACGGCCGCATCGTGGAGTCGGCGCCAGGCCGCCCCAACGTTGTCGCGCACCTCGCCGGCTCCGGCCGGGGCCCCACCCTGCTCCTCAATGGCCACATGGACGTCCAGCCGCCGGGCGGGGACTGGACCCGCGACCCGTTCGCGGGCGAGCGCGAGGGCACCCGGCTCTACGGCCAGGGAGTCATGGACATGAAGGCCGGCCTGGCGGCGATGGTGTTCGCCATCGAAACGGTCCGCCGGACGGGGAGCCGCCTGGCGGGCGATCTCCTCGTGACCGCGGTCGCCGACGAGGTCTCAGGCGGGCACCTGGGCACCGGCTTCCTCGTCCGGGAAGGGCTGGTCCGCGCCGATTGCGGCGTGGTCTGCGAGCCCACCGGCGACGCGGTGCGCGTCGCCCACCGGGGCGCGCTCTGGCTCGAGATCGAGGTGCGCGGCCGGGCCGCCCATGGCGGCCGGCCCTGGCTCGGCGTCAACGCGATCAGCAAGGCCGCGCGCATCGTGCGCGCCCTCGAGGACGAGCTCGTCCCGCGCCTGGTCTCCCGGACGCATCCGCTCCTGCCGGCCCCGACGATCAACCTCGGAACGATCCGCGGCGGGACGAAGTTCAACCTGGTCGCGGACCGCGCGACGATCGAGCTCGACCGGCGGCTGGTGCCCGGGGAGTCGCTCGACGGCGCCCGCGCCGAGATCGAGGCGCAGTGCGCCGCCGTGCGGACCGCCGATCCCGAGCCGTTCGAGTACCGGGTGCGCGAGGTCATGCGGGTCCCGCCGGCGGAGATCGCCCCCGATGCGCCGATCGTGGAGGCGTGCCGCCGCGCCCATCGCGCGGTGACGGGCCGCGAGGCGGCGATCGCCGCGACGGCCGGGTTCGAGGACGCGCACTTCCTGATCGAGGCCGGAATGCCGACGGCGATGTTCGGCCCCTACCGGCGGACCGCGCCCGACGAGCCGCGCTTCTACAGCGCCTCGGGGATGGCGGACGAGTCGGTCGATCTCGGGGACGTGGCGACGGGGGCCGCCGTCTACGCGCGGCTCATCCACGACGTGCTGGGCTGAGCCGCCCGTGTCTCACGCCGCGGCCCTCGCCGGGATCTGGCGGTCGACGCAGCTGGCGGAGGACTTCCACGCTCTGGCCGACTGCGGCGGGCGGTTCGCCGGGACGCCGAGCGAGGCCCGGGCGTGCGCGCTGCTCCGCGAGCGCCTGGCCGCGGCCGCGCCGGGCGCGCGGCTCGCCGAGCACCGCGTGGCGTACCCGGGCTGGGGGCGGGAGCGCACGACGCTCGCGCTAGCCGGCCGCGCCGACGCGCCGCCACTCCGCGCCCACTCGCTGGTTTGGTCGCCCCCAACGCCGCGCGGCGGGCTCGAGGCCGAGGTGCTCGACCTCGGCCGGGGCACGCCGGAAGCCTTCGACGCGGCGGGCGCCCGGATCGCGGGCCGGCTCGTGCTGGTGCGCCACGAGTATCCGTTCGCCGCGGGGACCATCCACCGCCGCCGGAAGTACCAGTGGGCCCGCGAGCGGGGCGCGGCCGGGTTCCTGATCGCCTCGCCGCTTCCGGGCGGCGTGCTCGTGACGGGCTCCTCGGGTCGCGGGGAGACTGCCGACATCCCGGCGGCAGGCGTCTGTCTCGAGAGCGCGGCGGCGCTGGCCGGCAGGGCCCGGGCGAGGCTCGAGGTGGACGTCCGGCGGGGGCCAGCCGAGGCGCGGAACCTGATTCTCGAGATCCCGGGCCGCACCGCCGAGTGGGTGGTGCTCTCGGCTCACTACGACGGCCACGACCTGGCGGAGAGCGCGCTCGACAACGCCACTGGCGTCGCCGCCGTCCTCGAGCTCTTGCGCGTCTTCGGCCCGGCGGTCCCGTCGTGCCGCCGGGGGCTCCGGGCGGTGCTGTTCACGGTCGAGGAGTGGGGGCTCTATGGCTCGGAGCGCTACGTGGCGGAGCTCTCCGCCGCCGAGCGCGCAGCAATCGCGCTCAACCTGAACCTCGACACGCTGGTGGGCGGCGGGGGTCCGCTCACCGCGCTGGTCAGCGGCTTCGCCGAGCTCGACGACTGGGTCGGTCGCGTGGCGCGGGAGACCGCGATGGAGCTTCGGACCGTGCTCCCGCTCATGGCGAACAGCGACCACGCGAGCTTCGCCGCCGCCGGGATTCCCGCCCTGCGGCTCCTGGGCGGGTTCGACGACCCGCTCGCCCCGCCGCGCTACGTGCTGACGGCGGCCGACACGCGCGACAAGGTCTCGCTGACGGCCCTCAAGGCCGCGACCCTCGTCGCGGCGGAGCTCCTCCGGCAGGCCCTCGACTGGCCAGGGCTGATCGCCGCCTCGCGCGCGGGGTGACCGGCCTTCGGGCCGCCCGTCACCGCGGCCGGAGGCGGCCGCCGAGGATCCAGCCGGCGAGGAGGTACACGACGACGTAGCTGACCATCGCGGCGATCCCCGCGGAGCGCGGCGCCACGTAGACGAAGGAGAGGGCGTCGAGCCCGGCCTTCCCGGCTTCGTGGACCGCCGTCACGACGTCCCAGCCCGAAAGCCCCAGAGGCTCGTCGCCCCAGTCGGGCACGGCCCCGATGTCGAGGACGTCCATGTCGAGATGGCACCACGTGCGCGCGCTCCCATCGAAGACGCGGGAGAGCCCCTCCGCGCAGATCGCGTCGATCCCGCGGCGCCTCACCTCCGCCGCGGTCACCAGGCGCCCGCCGCGCTGACGGTAGGCATGGGCCTGGGCCCGGACGTTGCGAGGGCCGCGCATCCCGATCTCGAGGTGACGGGTCGGGTCGACGTTCTTGAAGTGGTCCCACATCCGGGCCTGCCACGTGGCCGAGCCGGGTGCTCGGTTCCCGTTCGGGCCGTACTCGGTGTCGAGGCAATCGCCGTGGGCATCCAGGCTGAGCACGCCCACGGGGCCGGAGGTCGCTTCGGCGAGCCCCTTGACCGCGGCGTACGAGGCGCAGGGAGAGAACCCCCCGATCGTGATCGGCCGAGCGCCGGCGTCGAGCACTTCCCGCACCTTGCGGGCAACGCTCGCGATCGAGCGGTCGACGTCCTCTCCGATCTCGGCGTCCCCGTAGTCGACCAGCCGCGCGTGCTCGAAGACGTCGAGGTCGAGCTCCGGCAGGTATCCCCCGTACCGGAGGGAGCGCTGACGGACGTGGGCGGGCGCCTCGCGGTAGCCGGACCAGTCGCCCGCGCCCCGTCCGGCGGTCGCCGGGCGCTCGTAGGGGACCCCGATGATCGCGGCGTCCGCGCCCGCGAGCTCGGCCGGCGTGCGCGCGATCGGGACGGCGAGGAAGCTCGGCACGCCCGCGCGGAGGACGGGGATGTCCGTGCCGTGGATCTGGCTGAACTTGGACACGAAACGTTCGGTCACGGGCGCCTCCCGATGGCCATCGGTTTCATGCGCAGGTCGCGACGATGGCCCTGGCGTAGACCCGCGCGGCGGCGCAGAGATCGCGGATCTCCACCCGCTCGTCGGGCATCGTGTTGTACTTGCCGCCCGGCCCGTACACGAGGCCGAGCATGCCGGCGCGCGCCAGGTGGGCGGCGTCGGTGCCGTAGAACTTGTAGGGCGCGACCGCGCCGACGGCCGGCTCCTGGCCGACCACCGCGCGGTGGGCCTCGACCACGGTGCGGACGATGTCGGCGTCGGCGGCCACCTCGAACGGCTCCATGACCAGCCGGTGCGGGCCGCGGTTCGGGCGGAGCTCGGCCGCGAAGCCCGGGTCGGCCCGCCGCAGCTGGTCGAGCACGGCCTCGAGGTCCGCCTCGACCGATTCTCGGCGTCTGGCCCGGCCCGTAGCGCACCGCGAAGCGGATCCGGCAGCGATCGGCGAGCAGCGAGGGTCGCCAGTCGTGGTACTCCGGGCCCAGCCCTCCCTGGATCACGCCGATCGCCAGGCGGCGCACGCCGCGGTAGTCCGGACGGTCCGGCCCGGTGAAGGACATGGTCCGGAGGGCGTGCATCGCCCGGATCATGTGCTCGATGGCGTCGATCCCCTCCTCCATCTTGGAGAGGTGGCGCGTCCGCCCCGGGTCACGAGCTCGTACTCGAGGGAGCCGGCGTGGAGCGTCAGCGCGGCCAGGTCGGTCGGCTCCCCGACGATGAAGCGGTCGGCGCGCACCCCCTCGCGGAGCAGGTGGACGGTGCCGACGCCGCCCTGCAGCTCGCCGACCACGAACGCCAGCACCACGTCGCCGCGGAGACGGACGCCCGACCGCTGGACCGCTTGCACCGCGCCGACATACGCGGCGTCGGCGGCCTTCATGTTCGACACGCCGATGCCGTACACGAACTGCTCGTCCGACCTCGCCCCCGAGCGGATCGCGCGTCCAGCCCTCGCCCGCCGGATTGGTGTCGAGGTGCCCGTTGAGCATGAGGCTCGTGCCGCCGCCCGTGCCCGCGCCACCGGCCCACGCAGTTGAAGCGGCCGCGGCTGCACCTCCTGGAGCGCGACCTCGAGTCCCAGGGCGCGCGAGCTCCTCGGCCATCAAGGCGGCGATCCGACCCTCCTCGCCACCGGCGGAGTAGCTGCGGAGCCTGACCATTCGGGAGAGCAGCGTCACGAGCGCCGGCTCGTCGACCGCCGCCGCGGCGGCGGTGGCGCGTGCGTCCCGGTTCACGTGACGTGGCTCCGGGCGGGATCCCGGGGGCCGCACACTAGCGGGGTACCGGAGGCGTGCGCGGTCGGCCGTCGACGCCGGCCTTCGCCGCGTCTCCGGCGACCCACCGCGCCAGCTCGAGGCCGTGCGTGAGCCAGACGCCGGGGAAGGTCCGAGCGTAGTCGATCAGCGCCTCGAGCATCAGCACGCGGGACGGCCGTCCTATGAACTGCGGATGCAGGATCAGCGTGAAGGCCCCGCCCCACCGGTGCATCCCCCGGAACTCGTCCTTCCACGTGGAGAGCACCGCCGCCGGTGGGTAGATCTGCCGGTACAGTGGCGGGCGGATGCCGTAGGCGAAGTACGGGCCGTCGTCGAGGATCCAGGTCGTCGGCAGCTCCACGAGCGGCGGCGTGCCCGGATGCAGGTAGGGCCAGATCGTGTCCTGGAGGTTCGTCGCGTAGAGAAAGCCGTGCTTGCGCAGGAGGGCCGTCGTGTCGTGGCTGATCTCGTACCGCGGGGCGCGGTACCCCACCGGGCGCGTGCCGGTGATGCCCTCCAGGATGCGCATCCCCTTGAGCAGGATCTCCTCCTCCTCGTCCCGCGATCGTCCCTCGAGCGCCTCGTGGAGGTAGCCGTGGTGCCCGACCTCGTGACCGCGGCGGTGAATCTCCGCCACGGTCTCCGGGTACCGCTCGGCGGTCCAGCCGGGGACGAAGAACGTGGCGCGGAGCGCGGTTCCGATCGAGGAAGTCGAGGAGGAGCGGGACGCCCACCTTCGGCCCGTACGCGCCCTGGGACATGACCGCCAGGCGGTGGAGGTTCTCCGGATCGCGGGAGATCCAGGCCGTCTCGGCGTCGAGGTCGAAGGTGAGGCAGACCGCCGCCCGGATCCCCTTCGGCCACCGGATGGGCGGCTCGATGCCGGTGGTGGCCCGCTTCGCTCGTGGTGCTCGCCGCTTCATGCGTCTCCTCCGTCTCCCAGATCGACCCGGCGAGCGCACGGGCGGGACGCCGAAGCACGGCCCGATCGCGCTCGCCGTCTTGGTTCGTGCCTACATCACGACGCCGCCGTTCGGGCTCAGGACCTGCCCGGCGTAGAAGTCGCTGTCGGCGGACGCCAGGAACAGGACGGTCAGCGCGATGTCCCGCGGATGCCCCCAGCGGCGGAGCGGCACGTTCAGCCGGTTCTCGTACCGGAAGTCCGGATTGGAGCGCAGCATGTCGGTGTCGACCGGCCCGGGCGCGACAGCGTTGACGTGGATCCCGAGCGGCGAGAGCTCGCGGGCGAGGGACTTCGTGAGTCCGATGACGCCGGCCTTGGAGGCCGCGTAGGCAGCGGCTCCCGCGCGGCCGATCAGCGCCAGCTCGGAGGCCACGGTCACGATCTTGCCGTGCCCCTGGCCCACGAGGTACGGGAGGACCGCCTGGATGGCGTTGAAGGTGCCCTTCAGGTTCACGTCGATCACGCGGCTCCAGTCGGCCTCGGTCACGTCGACGAAGGGCCGGCGGTCGATCACGCCCGCGTTGGTGACGACGACGTCGACCCGGCCGAGCGCCTCCACCAGGAGACGTCCGGCCTCGCGCATGGCCGCGCCGTCGGTGACGTCGGCCGGGAGCGCGACGGCCCGGGCGCCGAGACCGGAGAGCTCGTCGAGCAGCGCGCGGGCCCGCGCGGTCTCCGCCTCGTCCGGGAAGTGGTTCACCCCGACCGCCGCGCCCTCGCGGGCGAGGGTCAGCACGATCTCGCGCCCGATGCCCCGGCTCCCGCCAGTGATCAGCGCCACCTTGCCCTCGACCCGCAGCGCGCTCATCGCGATCCCCGGAGAGTATACGCCGGCCGGCGCCGGGAACGCGTCGTGCGTCACATCGTCTCGCGATGGCCCTTGACTTCGCGTCTCGGCGATCGCTACCATGCGGCCGAGTTTCCTCGGTATCGCGACGGGAAACAGCGTGAAACACCACCACGCCATCGAGGTGATCGGACGCCGGATCCGCCGGCTGCGCCAGCGGCGCGGCCTCAGCCTCGACGGCGTCGCCGGCAAGGCCGGCATCTCCCGAAGCCTGGTGAGCAAGATCGAGAACGGCCGCGTCTCGTCGCCGATAGCGACCCTCGCCAACGTCGCCGCGGCGCTCGACACGACGGTGGGCCACCTGATCGGGGCCAGCAGCGATCCGCCCTGCGTGATCGTCCGCCGCCGCGAGGGAAAGCCCATCTCCGGCGCGGACACCGCCATCGGCTACGCCTACGAGGCGCTGGGGCACCGGCGGCTCGAGAAGCGGATGGAGCCATACCTGGTCACCTACCCGCCCGGGCTGGCCGAAGCGCCCCGGCGCTCGCACGGAGGGGAGGCCTTCCTGTTCGTCCTGCACGGCCGGGTGGAGCTCCACCACGACCGCGAGCGGCACGTCCTGGGCCCGGGCGACAGTGCCTACTTCGACAACCAGCTGCCGCACGGGGCGCGCGCGCTCGGCCGGGCGCCGGCGCTGGCGCTCGTCGTGACGGCGGAGGGCTGAGGAGTGTCGGCGGCGGGCGACGCGGCGCCGCGCGGCGCGATCGTGGGGAGCGGGGTCGCCCGGCTGGACGGTCCCGACAAGGTTCTGGGGCGCGCCGTGTACGGCGTCGACGTGGAGCTGCCGGGCATGCTCGTCGCCAAGGTCCTCAGGAGCCCCCTGCCCCACGCCCGGATCCGCTCCATCGACGCGGCGCGCGCCCGCCGGGTGCCGGGCGTCCGCGCCGTCCTCACCGGCGCCGACACCCCACGCATCCGCTACGGGTTCTTCAAGCACCAGGGTCCGAGGTTCGCGGACAAGCTGCCGCTCGAGACCGACAAGGTGCGCTTCGTCGGGGACGAGGTGGCCGCCGTCGCCGCCACCGACGGGGACATCGCGCTGGAGGCGCTCTCGCTGATCGACGTGGAGTACGAAGAGCTGCCGCCCGTGTTCGACGTGGACGAGGCGCTGGCCGCGGGCGCCCCGCTCGTCCACGACGACGTCCCGGGGAACGTCGCCGCCGTGGTGCGCCGCGGCGCCGGCGACATCGAGCGGGGCTGGCGGGAGGCCGAGGTCACGGTGGAGCGTCGCTACTCGACGCACGCGGTGGCACCCTCGTGCCTCGAGCCCCACCAGGCGGTAGCGAGCTACGACCCGGTATCGGGCGTGGTCACCCTCTGGTCGTCGACCCAGATGCCCTTCCAGCTGCGCGCGCACTTGGCCGACGTCCTGGCGCTCCCGGAGGGCAAGGTCCGGATCATCAAGACGACGATGGGCGCCGGGTTCGGCAGCCGCATGGAGATGCACGCCCCCGACCCGATCGCCTCGCTGCTCTCCCTCCGGACACGGCGGCCCGTTGCGATCGTCTACACGCGCGCCGAGGAGTTTCAGGCCACTCGCTTCCGCCACCCGTTCCGCTTCGACTGCCGCATCGGCCTCCGGCGCGACGGCCGGATCACGGCCCTCGAGGCTCGGGCTGTCGTCGACAGCGGCGCGTACCTGAGCCAGGCCACCGGCGTGGCGAGCGTCGCCGGGACGAACCCCTTCACGATCTACAAGGTGCCGGCGTTCCGCTTCGAGGCGACCATCGTCTACACCACCAAACCGTACGGCGGCGCGTACCGCGGCTACGGCAATCCTCAGGGCACCTTCGCGGTCGACAGCCTGATCGACGAGGCGGCCGCGGAGCTGGGGCTCGACGTGATCGAGCTGAGGCGGCGAAACCTCTACGCGCCGGGCGACGTCTCCGCGCTCGGGTTCCGCTTCGGCACCTGCGCGCAGCGCGAGTGCCTGGAGGCGGTGGCCGAGCGGCTCGCCATCCACGTCGAGCGGCCGCGGGGCCGCGGGGTCGGCATCGCCGGGCTCTTCGGCCCGGCGGGCGGGACTCGGGTGCACGGCAACAGCGACGGTTGCGGCGCCATCCTCAAGCTGGAGGACGATGGGACGCTCCAGGTGATGACGGGCGGTCAGGAGATCGGCCAGGGCGGCGCGACTGTCGTCGCCCAGATCGCGGCCGAGACCGTCGGCGTGCCGTACGGCTCGGTGCGGGTCGAGAGCTCCGACACCAACCTGATCCCGTGGGACCTCGGCACGCACGGCAGCCGCAACACGTTCATCGCGGGCAACGCCGTCGCCGGCGCCGGCCGCAAGCTGCGGGACCGGATGCTCGCGATCGCCGGCGAGTTGCTGGGAGCCGACCCCGACGCGCTCGCTGCCGCGGACGGTCGGGTGTTCGTGCGCGCGGAGCCCGAGCGGGGCGTGAGCGTGGCCGACGTCGCCCGGGCCGCGCACTACCGTCACGGCGGCAGCCAGCTGATCGCCGAGCACTTCTACGACCCGCCGACCGAGCAGCCGAACGCGCAGGGCTACGGTAACAAGTCGGCCGCGTACGCCTTCGGCTTCCACGGCGCGGAGGTGGAGGTCGATCAGGAGACGGGTCAGGTGCGGGTCCTGCGGGTCGTGGCGGCCCACGACATCGGCCGGGCCATCAACCCGCGGGGCGTCGAGGGACAGGTCGAGGGGGGCATCGCCCAGGGGCTCGGCTTCGCGTTGACCGAGACCCTGTTCGCCGATGATGGGCACACCGCGCTGTCCAACTTCCACGACTACAAGATCCCGGCCGCCCTCGACATGCCGGAGACGATCGAGACCGTGCTCGTCGAGAAGCCGGACCCGGAGGGCCCGTACGGCGCCAAGGGCGTGGCCGAGCCGGCAACCATCCCGGTGGCGGCGGCCATCGCCAACGCGATCGCGGACGCGGTGGGCGTGCGCATCCGGGATCTTCCCGCCACGCCGGAGAAGATAGTCCAGGCGCTGGCCGAGGACGGAGGGGCGGCGTGACGGCGATCGGCTACCACCGGCCGGCGACCGTCGAGGCGGCGTGCCGCCTGATGGCCGAGCACGGTCGCCGAGCGCGGCTGATGGCCGGCGGCACGGCGCTGACCATCCTCCTCAAGGAAGGGCTGCTGGACGCCGATCAGATCGTGAGCCTCGATCAGGTCTCGCTCGGCGGCGTGTCGTGGGACGGCGGCGTGCTGACCGCCGGCGCGATGGTCACCCACCAGGCGCTGGTCGAGCACCCGCTCGTGCGGGCCCATGTGCCAGCGCTCGCCGAGGTCCTCGCCCAGGTCGCCAGCCGGCGGATCCGAAACGTGGCGACCATCGGGGGGAATCTTTGCTGGGCCGAGGCCGCCTCCGATCCGCCCAGCCTGCTCGTGGCCCTCGGGGCGGAGGTCACGGCCCGCAGCGTGCGAGGCGAGCGCCGTCTCAGCGTCGGGGAGCTCTTCCAAGACTACTTCACGACGACGCTCGCCCCCGACGAGATCCTGACCGAGGTGCGTGTTCCGGCGCCCCCGGCGAGGGCCGGCGTCAGCTATCTGAAGTTCACGCCCCAGTCGCACGCGGACAAGCCGGTGATCGCTGTCACCGCGCTGGTCCGCCGGGCCGGCGACGCGTGCGCGGAGGCGCGCGTGGTGGTGGGAGCCGCCGGGCCGACGCCACTCGCGCTGCCGGTGGTGGACGCCGAGCTTCGGGGCGAGGCCCTCGACGTGTCGCGCGGGGTGTGGCGGGCGGCCGAGGCCTACGCCGACGCGGCCCAGCCGGTGTCCGACACCCGCGGGTCGGAGGCCTACAAGCGCCGGATGATCCGCGTGCTCGTCCGCCGCGCGCTCCGGCACGCCTGGGCCCAGGCCGGAGATGCTCGTGCCTGAGCGGCACCCGCTGCACTTCTGGGTCAACGGCGAGGAGCAGTGGCTGGAGATGCCGGCACACGTCCTGCTCCTCGACGTGCTGCGCGAGGAGCTCAAGCTCAAGGGCACCAAGCGGGCCTGCGACATCGGGGTGTGCGGCGCCTGCACGGTCCTGGTCGACGGCCGGTCGGTGAGCGCCTGCCTCATGCTCGCGCTCCGCGTAGACGGCCGCCAGGTCCTCACGGTCGAAGGGCTGGCTGGCGACCAACGGATGCACCCCCTCCAGGAGGCGTTCCTCGAGCACTGGGGCTTCCAGTGCGGCTACTGCACGCCCGGGATGCTGATGACGGCGCTCGAACTCTTGGAGGGGGAGCCTGCACCCTCCGAGGCTACGGTCCGCGACGCGCTCATGGGGAACCTGTGCCGCTGCACGGGATACCGGAAGATCGTTGACTCCATCCTGGTCGCCGCCGCGGTGCTCCGCCGCCGGTCTGGCGCCGATGGCGGTGAGCCGCGTGAGCCGTAGCGCGTCACCCCGCGGGCGGCCCGGAAGCGGTCGGCAGTGATCTTCGAGGACCGACTCACGGTCCGGGCGCCGATCGAGCGGGTGTGGAGCTTCCTGCGCGACGCGGAGCAGGTGGCCTCGTGCGTCCCCGGGGTGGAGCGGATCGAGGTCCACGATGACCGCCGGTATCACGTGGTCGTCGGCGCCAGCGTGTCCTTCCTGACCCTCTCGTTTGCGCTGGACGTGACCGTCACGGACATCGACGAGCCCCGCCGGCTCGTCTCGGTCGCTCAGGGTGTCGATGCGCGCCTCCGGGAGCGCGTCAAGCTGACCTCCGAGCTGCGTCTCGAGCCGGCCGGGCCGGAGGAGACGGTCGTCGGCTACCGGATCGAGGTCGGCGTCGCCGGCAAGCTGGCCTCGATGGGGCTCGGGGTGATCCGGGGCAAGGCACGACAGATGGCGACGGCCTTCGCCAGCGGCCTCCGCGCCCGGCTCGAGGCGGCAAGCGAGAAGGACGCGCCGGGGCGCCCCCCGGCGACGGCGCAGGAGTGATGGCACGCGGGACGGCACTCGACCGGCGCCGGCGCCGGGCCTCCCCCGCGGTCGATGGGTTCACGATCAGCCCGGGCGCCGCCCATGACGGCCCGTAAGAGGTGAGAGGATGAAGGCAGGCACTGCCGGACGCCGGAGCTTCCGCTGCATCGACCTGAGCGTACCCCTCGAGAACTACTCGATGGACCGCGACTCGCCGCACATCTTCTACTGGGATCACCACGAGGGCGGCCGCCGGACGGCCAAGAATCAGGGCTTCGACCCGGACCTTCTCCCCGACGGCTTCGGGCTGTCCGCCGAGGACGTGACGCTCAACACGCACAGCGGAACCCACATGGACTCTCCGTGGCACTACGGGCCGACGTGCGGCGCCAGCCGCGCGCGTGGCATCGACGAGATCCCGCTGGAGTGGTGCTTCGGCGACGGAGTGGTGCTCGACCTGACCCATCGCAAACCTGGCGAGCTCATCAGCGTCGCGGATCTCGAGCAGGCGGTCGCCGCGATCGACTACCGCATCAAGCCCTACGACATCGTCATGATCCGGACCGACGCCACCAAGCGCTACCGCAAGCATGACTTCATGGTCAGCCAGCCGGGCATGGGGCGAGACGGAACCCTCTGGCTTCTCGATCAGGGCGTCAAGGTGTGCGGCATCGACGCGTGGAGCTTCGACCGCCCGCTCGCCTACATGAAAGACGATCTCAAGGCGGGCAACCGGGAGGCCTTTCTGCCGGCTCACCGCGTGGGGCGAGAACGCGAGTACTGCCACATCGAGAAGCTCGCGAACCTGGACCAGCTCCCGAAGCCGCACGGCTTCCGGGTCGCGGTGTTCCCGATCAAGATCGCGCGGGCCAGTGGCGGCTGGGTCCGCGCGGTGGCCCTCGTGGACGAGTAACCTCGCGTGCGCCCAGTGAAACGCCGTTGCACCCGCACGATACACAAGCCAGGCGGGCTTCACCGAGAGGGGCTCAAGCGCGCGGTCGCATGCTACGGGGCGCACGCAGTGCGGTAGCACGCGGACCTTGTCCCCACCCTTGGGAATCTTCACTCGCCGGTTCCGCAGCGGCCGATCGGTGCGGGTGACCAGTTCGTCCCAGAACTGCGCCAGAAATGCCTCCACGCCGGTGTCCTCGATCGCCTCGAAGGTCACCCCATCACTCCCCGGGGCACCGTTGTTCTGCTTGGCGACGTCGTACGCCGCGCGCAGCATCTCCAGCTTACCTACCTGGACGTACAGGCCCCAGACCCGCCAGTTCCTCTCAGCCTTCGCCTTGACGTAGAGCCTCCGCCGCCGGTCTTGCAGACTGATGGGCGCGGTTGTCATCACGCCCCTGCCTTCCCCGGAGGCGTCGCAGAACAGCAGGGTCCCGTCGCTCCACGGGCGTTACCCCGCTTCGTCGCTACTACGGACCCGTCCTCCACCCTCTCGTCTTCGACCGACTTCCCGGGGGCTCCGGTTATCCGGCCGACCTGCCTCCGCCGATTTCGCGACGGGACGAGGAGGGTTTCTCCAGTGGCTCGACGCGTCCTGGTCACCGTACGGTCGCTCCCACCCCGCCGGAGGGACCCGCCGCGCTCGCCAGCCGGCGACGGACCCTGTTGCCTTCGCCCCGAATCCGCGGACTCGGCCTCCAGGATTGGGTCGTTCGGGGCCACCGGTGCGTTCACTTCCGTTACGGCCCGGTGACTCACTCACCACCCCATCGGGGGCTTGGTCGATGGGCTTCAGAGCGTCGGTCTCCCTCCGCCCGGCCATCCGAGTTACGAGGCGTCTGGCTCTTGCCTCGGCGGGATTGACTCCCGCTGAACGTGTCAGCCTTCACTGGACGCACGGATTCGAACCCGTGCTTGAATCGCGTTCACGCTTTCGCCAGTGAATTCGCGAAGTTCGGCGCTGTTTAGTATCGAACACTGCAACGGGACTAAAACCTCAGGCCGTGCAAAGCCTCCCCTCATGCGCATTTAGCATTCGGTAGCCTTCGCGACTCAACTCTTCAGACGCGGAGCAAACCCGGGCTTCGAAGTCAGAAATCTCGACATCCGCGGGACTGGGTTTCCCGATGCCGTACTCGATGACTGCGAAGAGTGACAATAGACCACCGGGATCGGGTCGCCGCGTGTCGCGTCACCATGTGGCTTGCGGAAGCGGCGGGTGACGCATCTCAGGCTGCCCTGGCGTGGCGCGACGCGGTCGACTATGATGAGAGCGCGCCATGGACGACTGGGTCTCGACGCGAGGCCTCGCGATTCTCGGTCCGGAGCGTCTCCGGCAGCTGAGCCGGCGGTCCAACGCCCGAGGCCTCATGCAGCTGGCCAGTCATCTGGGCGCCCTCCTGGCCACCGGCACCGCGCTGGTCGCCCTCTGGCACACGTGGGCGGCCATTCCCGCGTTCCTCCTGCACGGCTACCTACTCGCGTGTCTGTACGCGATGCAGCATGAGGCGAATCACCGGACGGCGTTCCGCTCCCGCTGGCTCAACGACACGGTCACGGTCTTCACCGGATTCGTGCTGATCTACCCCGCGCGCTGGGAGCGGTGGTTTCATTTCGCCCACCACCGGCACACGCAGGATCCGGACAAGGACCCCGAACTCCTGGTGCGTGGCCCGTACACCCTCGGCCGCTATCTCGTCGCGCTGTCCGCCGCGACCCACCTCTACCGGCGCTTCAGGATGGTCGTGGACCTCGCTGCGGGCCGGGTCCCAGTCTATGCGTACTGGCTGACCGAGGAACAGCGAAGGGTCGTCGTCGGGGAGGCGCGTTGGCACGTCTTGGGCTACGCAGCGATCGCCGGGGTCTCCATCGCGACCGGCTCGTGGGCCGTCCTTGCCTACTGGCTGCTGCCCATGTGGGTGGCCAAGCCGCTCCACCTGCTGCAAAGCCTCGGCCGGCATGTCGGGCTCAGCTACGAGCCCGATACACTGAGGAATACACGGACCCTGGACGTGCCGGCGCCGGTCCGGTGGGCGCTGTGGAACATGCCCTACCACACGGTGCACCACACGTTCCCTTCGATTCCGTTCCACGCCCTGCCAGTGGCCCACCGCGAGGTCCAGGCGAAGCTCAGCCAGCCGCTGCCCTCTGGCGGGTACTTCGAGACCCAGCGGGACATCCTCCGGGCTCTGTCGCAGCGGGGGGATCGGCTTGGCGTCGCGCTCTAGGCGGGATCCATCTGACGGCTGGCGTGCCTGATCTGTGACCGCAGTGTGAGAAGTCACCGTCGCGCTCACGACAACCAGAGTTCGTAGGCTCGGATTCTGCCCTATCGCCACTCTGTCGGAATGGCCTGCGCGAGAAACTGAGTAACGCCGCGCTTGGGCTGCTGGGGTGACGGGGCCTCGGGAACCGAGGAACGAGAAGCGGACTGGCATGAGTTGGAGCGGCTGCAGCGGTCCCCGTCGGTCCGGGCCGGGCTCAGCCGCCGCGTGCGGGCGGGGCTGCTGATGGCGGCGGGGCTGTCCGGGGTGGAGGTCGCCAGCCGCACGGGATACACGGTGGTCCAGGTGAGTCGCCTGCGTCGGCGGTTTGCCGAGGGGGGCGTGGCCGGCCTGCACGAGCGCCCCCGCGCGGGGCGGCCGCCCACGCTCACTGCGCGGCAACGGGCGCAGGTGGTGGCCCTGACGCTTCGCGCGCCGGCGCCCGGCGTGACCCACTGGACGACCCGGGAGTTGGCCTGCCGGGCGGGGGTGTCCCACACAACCGTGCATCGGATCTGGAAGGCGCACGCGCTCCAGCCGCATCGGGTGACCACGTTCAAATTCACCACCGATCCGCAGGCGGCGGAGAAGATCGAAGACGTGGTCGGGCTATAGGGTCCTCCAGGCAGAGCCGTCCCCGCAGACCGATCCCCGGTGACCGGCGGGACGCGGCGCAGCTCCTCGAGTGAGATGTGGACAACGACGACGTGGCGCACCGTCACCGCGTGCACTTGCATGGCCGTCGACCCTCAGAGCTCCTGCGGATCCTGACCAGCCGGCCCGCAGCGCCACGAGCGCCGGCCCCTCCTCCGCAGCCGCGGCGACCCGGGCGAGCGCGTCTCGGCTCATGCGAGCGCACCTACGGAACCGCGTGGCCCGCCAGTGCGCCGGTGGGCCGCTCCCCATCCACTGCGACCTGGCCGTTGACGACCACGTAGGGAATGCCGACTGGGAACTGGCATGGATCGTCGTACGTGGCGGTGTCGATCACGCGGTCGGGATCGAACACGACCAGGTCGGCGAAGTAGCCGCGCTCGAGGCGACCCCGTCCGCGGAGGTTGAAGCGCCGGGCGGGGCGGTCCGTCATCCGATGGACCATCGCCTCGAGCGAGAGTCCGCCGATCTCCCGCCGCAGGCGGCCCAGGAAGCGCGGAAACGCGCCGTACGAGCGGGGGTGCGGGAAGCGCCCCGGCGGGGTGATGTCACTGCAGACCATGTAGTCCGGTCGCGCCAGGAGCGCCATGCAGTCCCGGCTGACCTGCTCCCAAATGGCGACGCTCCGTGGCGGCGCCGCGACGTGGCCGAGCACCAGCCGCTCCGAGAGCAAGAGCTCGCACAGCACCTCGCCGAGCGTCCCGCCGCGGCGCGCGGCGAGGTCCACCAGGCTCATGCCCTCCAGGGTCCGGTCCGTGCCGGCGTAGGAGCACACGAGTTGGGCCAGCGGAATGGACGCGTCCTCGTCCATCGCCCGCGCGATCCGTCGACGATCGCCCGGGTCGGCGAGCCGCCGAAGGATGGCGTCGGGACCGCCGTCCTGCGCCCAGCCCGGCACGTAGCTCACGGGGATCGAGCTGCCCGCGGGATACGGATAGACGTCGAACGTGACGTCGGCGCCGGCGGCGCGGGCGGGATCGATGAGGCGCATGAGCAGGTCGAGGCGCCCCGCACTGTCGGGCTGCGTCCGGTAGTGGGCGAAGTGGAGGCGCACGCCCGTCCGCCGCGCGATCTCGAGCGCGTCGGCCACGCCGCTCTGTCCGTGCGCCCGCTCGAGGTTCGCCGTCCGCGGCTCGCACATGTAGACGGCGCCGGCGGCGCGGACCGGCTCGCAGAGCGCAATCAGCTCCTCGGTGTCGCCCCAGGGACCCGGGTAGTACTTGGATCCGGTCGAAAAGCCGACCGCACCCTGCGCGAGCCCTTCCTCGACCAGGTGGCGGGCGCGGTCGAGCTCCTGGCCGCGGCACGGGACGTCTCGGAACCCGACGGCCTCGAGCCGTACGGTCGCGAACGGAACAAGGTACGCCGTGTTGACCGCGACCCGGCGGTCGTAGTGGCGGCGGAAGGCGGCGACGCTCGACATGTCCAGGTCCACGGGCGGCTCACCGAGGACTCCGGCCAGCCAGCGGCGGTACAGGCGGTAGTTCGGCGCCGAGAGCGGGGCGTAGGACATCCCGTCGATCCCGAGGAGCTCGGTGGTGATGCCCTGGCGAAGCCCCATCGCATGCTGGGGATCGACGAGGAGTGCGCCCTCGGCATGGGTGTGCGGGTCGATGAAGCCCGGCGCGACCACGTGTCCGGCCGCGTCGATCATCCGGCCGCGCTCCGCCCGCCCTAGGTCCCCGATGGCGGCGATCGTCTCGCCGACCACGCCCACGTCGGCCCGGTACCCGGGCGCGCCGGTGCCGTCGACCACCGTGCCGTTGGCGACCACGAGATCGAAGGTCATGACACGACCGTCAGCTCGCGTGGCAGTCGCGTCAGCCGTTCGTGCCCCGTCGCCGTGACCAGGACGGGATCGCCGAGCGCCACGTAGACGTCGCCCTCGGGCGCGAGAAGGCCGGCGTGGAAGAGGAACGTCATTCCCTCCCGGAGGAGGTGCGGATCGGTCTCCTTGATCCGCAGGTTGTCGATCCACGTCGGCGGGTACCCGAGCCCGATCCCGTAGCCAACGTGCTGGCCTCGCCGCGAGTAGCCGTGGCGCGCGAGCCCGTCGTGAACGACGCGCGCCACGTCCGCCGTCGGGACGCCAGGCTTGATCGCGGCGAGCCCGGCATCGGTCGCCGCGCGGATCGCGTCGTGCATCGACCGCATCCGCGCGCTCGGCGGTCCCACCGACGCAGTGCGCATGCACACCGCGTGGTAGCGCCGGACGCAGCCCCCGACCTCCAGGAGGAACGGGTCGCCGGCGTGGATCTCGCGGGTCGTCGCCGCCCCGTGCGTCTGGGTGAGGACGCGTGGCCCGGTGCCCATGGGGGGCGCGACGGACGGGTGCTCGCCGCCCGCGCGGTACATGGCGGCCGCCACCGCGGCGTGCACGTCGCACTCGCGCGCGCCGGGATGCACCGCCTCCCAGGCGGCCCGCACCCCCGCATCCATCACCTCCCCCGCTCGGCGCATGCAGACGATCTCCGCCGGCGACTTCACGAGGCGGAGCTCGGTGATGAGGTCGGACGCGTCCACCAGCTCGGCGCCGGCGAGCGCGTCCCGCAGGAGATCGTAGTAGTAGGGCAAGAGCGCGTGGCTCTTCCGCTCGATGCCGAGGCGCTTGCCGCGAAGCAGGCCCCGCTCGGCCAGGATGTCCGCGGTCTGCTGCGCGGGGTCGCGGGTCGCATCGTCGAGCCAGACCCGGACATCCTCGACGATCCCACCGTCGCGGACCAGGAGCTCGTCCACCTTCCGGACCACCGCCGTCATCGGCGCGTCGGCGGCCGGCACGATGAGCACCTGGTAGACCCAGTATCCGATCTGGTCGTAGCCCGCCAGGTAGAACATGTGCTCCTGGTGGAAAACCAGGAGGGCGTCGAGCCCGGCGTCGCGCATCGCGGCGCGGGTGCGCCGAAGCCGCGCCGCGTACTCGCCATGGTCGAACGGGAGCGTCATGGGGAAACTCCTTTCGGGGCGAGCGCGGCCGTGAGCGGGGTCAGGGTGTCCAGGGTCTCGAGGGCGTCCACCAACTCGCGGACCCGAGCCGCCCCGGATGCGCCGAGGACCGGCTCGGCGAGCTCCCGGTACTTCTGCTCCACCTCGTCGTCGCCCAGCGGCTCGTCGATGCCGCCCCGCGCGTGGTGCCGGGTGCCCTCGAGTCGCCGCGTCGCGGTCTCGACGATCACGGTGACGGGAACTCGGGCTGAGTGGCGCACCGTCGTCCACACTTCCTGCGCCGCCGGCTCGGCCTCGAGGGCGACCTGGTCCATCAGAGCGAGGACGGCGGGATCGTCGCGGTTCGCGGCCTGCCACCACTCCGAACGCGGCCGCTCGAGCATCGCCATCGCGACCGCGTGGGGGACGCTGAACTGCGCGTCGACCATGGTGATCGGACGCCGGCCGTCGAACCAGGTCGCGAGGGCCTCGATCGACCGCACGGTCACGCGCCGCACGTCCGGCGTAGCGACGCCGTGGTCGCGGATCACCTCGCGCACAACGTCGAGGGTCGAGTGGATCCAGCGACAGCAGGGATAGGGCTTGAGCGACAGGGTCAGGATGTCCCAGGTCGTTCCCAGCTCCCGCACCATGCGGTCGGGGTCGTAGCGGTCCGATCCCATCATGCGGGCGAGCCCGCGCTCTCCGTCGAGGATCGTATGCGTCGCCGGAAAGCCGCGCGTCGCCAGCTGGGCCGCCCGCACCCCGGCCTCCGTCGGCCACGCGACGTTGTCCTTCACCCAGGAGAGCTGGCCCTCGTCCCAGCCGAACTTCGCCTCGTGAGGAAGCGGCGCGAACGCGCCGGCCAGTCCGAACGCCGGGAGCATCTGGTCGGCCCCGAGGCCGAGCAGCCGGCCCGCGGCGACCACGGCCCCGAAGGTCTGCGTGGTGCCGCTTCCGTAAACCTCGACGCGGCGCTGCCAGCTCGGCTGGGTTCCCGCGCCGATCCGGATCCACACCTCGTAGCCGGCCAGGACGGCCGCCAGGAACTCCGGGCCGGACCGGCCCCGCGCCTCCGCGACGGCAAGTGCCGCCGGGATCACCGTCGCGCCGGGATGCCCGGTCGCGCCGGTGTCGTCGTAGTCGAGCGCGTTGGCGGCCATCGCGTTGGCGAAGGCGGCTCGGCCCGGCGCGGCGCGCCGTCGCGTGCCGATCACGGTCGCCGGGCCGTCGCCATCCTCGGTCACCGCATCGGCGGCGATGCGCGCCAGCGGCGTCCGGCTCCCGCCGAGCGCGCATCCCAGGTGGTCGAGGACGAGGCGCTTCGCCATCCGAACGACCTCGGCCGGGACGTCGTCGAGTGACAGGCCGGCCGCGAACCGAGCCAGCGCCAGCGTCGGGCTGTCGGCCATCGCCGCCCTCACACGACCGCCAGCTCGCGGCGGTGCGGGGTCAGGATCTCGCATCCGGTCTCGGTGACCGCGATCGTCTCGCTGAAGCCTGCGGCCATGAGACCGGGGACCCGCAAGGACCGCACGCCGTGGAAGGTCATGCCGGGCTGGAGCACCTCGTCCGAGCCCTCCACGATCCAGATGGAGTTTTCGGGCCACTCGGGCGGGAACCCGAGCCCGACGGGATACGCGTGGTACTGGCTCAGGTAGACCTCGGGATCGACGCCCGCGAGGCCCTTCGCGGCGGCGCGCGCGACGTCATCCACCGTGCGGCCAGCGCGCACGTTCTCGTAGAGCAGGGCGAGCGCCGCGAGCGCCGTATCGGCGAGGCTTCGGAGGCGATCCGGCGGTCGGCCGATCACCGCGGTGCCATAGAGCGGCGCCGTGTAGCGCTGGTAGACCGCCCCGAGCTCGATGATGACGGGATCGCCGGGCTTCACGAGATGCCGCTTGTAGGTCGCGTGGATGATGCCGGAGCGATGGCCGGCGCGGACCCACGGATCCGTACAGAAGAACTCGCTGCCCGCCTCGATCATCGCCGCCGCCGACGCGGAGGCGATGGCGTTCTCGGTCGCGCCGGGCCGGACGGCGCGGATCGCCGCCTCCATGCCGACTACCGACATGCGTCCCGCCTGCCGGAGGCACTCGAGCTCCGCCGGGGACTTGATGGCGCGGACTCGCGGGACGAGATCGGACGCGTCGACGAGCTGCGCCCGCGGAAACCGGTCCCGGAGGAGCTGGTAGGCGTGGGGTGTCAGGCCCGTCCGCCGTGACTCGATGCCGACTCGCTTGCCGTCGAGGGCGGCGCCCCGCAAAAGCTCGACGAGCTGGCTTGCCGCCTCGTCCATGCGGTTCCACCGGACGCTGAGGATCCGCTCGACGCTCGTGTGGACCAGCGCCAGGCCCACCTCGAAGTCGCACACCTGGAGGGCGAGGTCGCCCTCGCGCGGGACGACCAGACAGGTGTACCAGTCGGACACCGGCGTCTGGTACCCGGTGAGGTAGCAGACGCTCGGCAAGTGATGGAGCAGGAGGAGATCGAGCCCGTGGGCGCCCATGGCGTCACGCACGCGGCTGAGCCGCGCCCGGTACTCGGCGTCGGAGAATGCCATCTCCTTCGGGACGAATCGCGTTCGGTAGCTGTCGAGGATGTCCATTCCAGGCTCCTTCACGCTGGCGCGGGCGGCGCCGCTCCGGCGCTCGCGCGGGGTCTGCCGCCCTCGGCCTGGAGCGCCACGAGCTCGCCCCGCGGGATGTGGCACGCGACGGCGTGCCCGTGCTCGCCCCGGTGGACGGGCGGCGTCTCGCGCTCGCAGATCGGACCAATCTTGCGCGGACAGCGAGGATGGAAGGGGCAGCCGGGCGGCGGGGCCGCCGGGTTGGGTGCGGGCCCCTCGAGGCGGATCGCCGCGGCGCGCGAGGCGCGTCCGAGCGAGGGCACCGCCGAGAGGAGCGCTTCGGTGTACGGGTGCCACGGCGGCGCGGAAGACCTCCTCGGTCGTCCCCTCCTCCACGATGCGCCCGAGGTAGAGGACGGCCACGCGGTCGGCGATGTGGCGGACGACCGACAGGTCGTGGGAGATGAACAGGTACGAAGTGTGGGCCTGCGCCTGGAGCGACGCGAGGAGGTTCAGTACGGTCGCCTGCACGGACACGTCCAGGGCGGAGGTGGGCTCGTCGCACACGACGAGATCCGCCCGACTGGCGAACGCGCGGGCGATCGCGACGCGCTGCCGCTGCCCGCCGGAGAGCTGAGCCGGGCGCAGATCGAGGTGCCGCGCCTCCAGGCCGACGGCTTCCAGCAGCGCGCGCGGCCGCGGCCCGGCGCTCGCCGCGGGTGGCGAGGCCGAACAGCACGAGCGGCCGGGCGACCGCGTGGAGGATCGTGCGCCGGGGATTCAGCGTGAGGTCGGGATTCTGGAAGACGATCTGGAGCCGCCGCCTGAGGTCACGCCGCCACATCGCCGGCCGGCGCGGCACGGGACGACCGTCGACCCGGATCTCCCCCGCCGTCGGCCGGAGGAGGCCGACGACGCAGCGGGCTATCGTCGTCTTGCCGGAGCCGCTCTCGCCCACGACGGCGAGCGTCTCTCCTGGCGCCACCGTTAGCGATACGCCGTCGACCGCGCGGACGACCGCGCTACGCCCGAGCCGGCCGGCGCTGCCCGCCGGCGCTCGGTAGTGCTGGACCAGCTCGACGGCCTCTAGAAGCGGTCTTGCCGCGGCCGCGCGATCGCTGGCGGGCGCGAGGCCGCGGCGAGCCCGCCGTCCCGGGCGCGGCGACGCGCGTCCAGTAGAAGCACCGGGCGCGCTGGCCGGGAACGGTCTCGAACCAGCCGGGATGCTCCGCGCGGCACCGCGCGTCCGCCAGCGCGCAGCGCGGCGCGAACAGGCAGGCGTCCATCTCGGCGCGGGGGTCCGGGAGCGTGCCGCCGATCGCAGGCAGCAGCCGCGCGGCCGGCGGACGGTCGACCCGCGGCAGGCAGTCGAGGAGGGCGACGGTGTACGGGTGCCGCGGCCGCGCGAAGACCAGGTCGACGGGCCCCTGCTCCACGAGCTCGCCCGCGTACATCACGGCCACCTCGTGCGCGAGCCGGCCGATCACGCCGAGGTTGTGGGTGATGTAGAGGATGCTCGCCGAGGTCCGCTGGCGCAGCGCCTCGACGAGATCGAGGATGCGGGCCTCGGTCGTCACGTCGAGGCCGGTCGTCGGCTCGTCGAGGACCAGGACGTCCGGATTGCAGGCGAGCGCGAGCGCGATCGAGACCCGCTGCTGCTGCCCTCCGGAGAGCTGGTGGGGGTAGCGGCCCACGATCGCCTCGGGGTTCGGGAGCTGGACGTCGGCGAAGAGCTCCAGCACCCGCGCGCGCGCGGCGGCGCGGCCGAGGCCCTCGTGCTCGACGAGCACCTCGGCGACCTGGTCGCCGACCGTCAGCACCGGGTTGAGCGTGCCGGCCGGATCCTGGAAAACCATCGCGAGCCGCCGCCCCCAGAGCCGCCGCAGGTCGCGCGCGGCCTTGCCGACCAGGTCGTCGCCGCGGAACCGTACCTCGCCGGTCACGCGGGCCTCGGCCGCCGAGCGCGCCCATCACGGCCAGCGCCATCGTGCTCTTGCCCGAGCCCGACTCGCCGACCAGGCCCAGCACGCGTCCCTGCTCGAGCGTGAAGGAGACGCCCCGCACCGCGCGGATCAGGCCGCTCGCGGTCGGGTACGTGACCCGGAGGTCGCGCACGTCGAGGACGGGCCCTCGCCCCGCGGGCGCGGTCACGCGATCTCCTCGAGGCGGCGGAGCGAGAGCGTCTCGCGCAGGGCGTCGCCCAGGAGGTTGGCGCCGATGACGACGGTGGAGATGCCGATGGCCGGCAGGATGGCGAGCCATGGCGCCTGGGCCATGAAGGGCAGCGCCTCGTTGATCATGAGCCCCCAGTCGGGCGCCGGAGGCTGGGCGCCGAGGCCGAGGAACCCGAGCGACGTGGCGAGCAGGATCGCGTACGCGAACCGGATCGTCGCCTCCACGATGATCGGCGCCCAGGCGTTCGGCAGCATCTCGCGCGAAGATGATGTAGAGGCCGTGCTCGCCGCGAGCCCGCGCGGCGTCGATGAACTCGGACGCCGCCAGGCGAGAGCGCGACGCCGCGCAGGACGCGGGCCGAGCGCGGCATGAAGACGACGCCGATGCCGACGGCCACGTAGACGGGGTTCGCGCCCACGGTCGTCAGGAGCAGCATCGCGAGCAGGAGCGCCGGCAGCGCCATCAAGGCGTCGACGATCCGCATCAGGACCTCGTCCAGGAGCCCCCGGTAGAAGCGCGCCCACCATGCCGACGACGACGCCGAGCCCGACGCCGAGGACCGTGCTGGCGGTGGCCAGGAGGAGCGTCGCCGCGCGCGCCCCACATGACGCGGCTCAGCTGGTCCCGACCGAACTGGTCGGTGCCGCCCCAGAACCCTCGCGAGGGAGGCTCGAGCGTGTGCAGGATGTCGAACTGCGCGAAGTGGTGGGGCGCCAGCGCCGGACCGAAGACGGCCAGCCCGACGTGGGTCGCGAGGAGCGCGGTGCCGACCGCCGCCGCCGGCGAGCCCAGGAGGACGCGGCGCGCGAACGTCGTCCACCGGCGCACGGCGCTCGCGGCCCATCGCGTCAGTACCGGATCCGCGGGTTCAGGTACGCGTAGGCCAGGTCGGCCGCCAGGTTGGCGAGCGCGTACGTGAGCGCCGATGACGAGCGCGGTCATCTGGATCACCGGGACGTCGCGATGGTTCACCGCGTCGACCATCAGCCGGCCGAGGCCGGGATAGGCGAAGACGGTCTCGACCACCACGATGCCCCCGATCAGGTAGCCCACGTTGATCGCGATGATCCCGACGGTCGGCAGGAGGGCGTTCCGGAGCGCGTGGCGCAGGATGACGCGCCGGGGCCGGAGCCCCCGGAGCCGCGCCGCCCGGACGTACGGCTGCTCGAGCACCTCGAGCATGCTGGCCCGCGTCATCCGCGTCATGTGCGCCAGGAGCGCGAGGACCAGCGTGAGCACCGGCAGGACGAGGCTCGGCGCGGCGTGCCAGAGGCTCGCCTGCGGATCGATCAGGCTCGAGGGCGGGAGGAGGGGAAAGCGGAACGCGAGCACGAGGATCAGGGCGGTGCCGATGATGAACTCGGGGAGCGAGACCGCGACGAGGCTCACCAGGCCGACGGCGTGGTCGACGAGGCCGCCCCGGCGGACCGCGGAGAGGACACCGAGCCCGACGGCGAGCGGCACGCCCACCCCAAGCGCCAGCCCGGCCAGCACCGCGGATCGCCCGAGCCGCTCGAGCACGAGCGGGCGGACCGGCGATCTGGTAGAGGAGCGAGGCGCCCCAGTCGCCGCGAACGGCGCCGCCGATCCAGTCGAGGTAACGGAGCGGGGCCGGGCGGTTCAGCCCGAGCTTGACCCGGAGGGCAGCGAGGTCCTGCGGCGTGGCCGAGGTCCCGAGGATCATCACCGCCACGTCCCCGGGCAGGATCTGGACCACGGCGAAGATCAGCACCGACACGATCGCCATGACCAGCGCCACCAGCAGGAGGCGCCGGCTGAGGAAGGTGACGACGCGCATGGGATCAGGAAGACCGGGAGGGGGGCCCGGAGGCCCCCTCCGCGCGATCAGGCCTCGAGGTAGGCGTTGCGGAAGTCGCACCACCTGAGCGGGTGGAGCGTGTAGCCCTTCACGTTGCCTCGCATGGCGCTGGTGTACTGCGTGTGATAGGCGACCATGTAGTGCCCCTCGTCGGAGATCACCTTCTGCGCCTCGGCGTACGCCTCCTTGCGCTTCCCGACGTCGACGGACGAGCGCCCTTCGTCGAGCAGCTTGTCGAGCTTGGGGTTCGAGTACTTCCCCTCGTTCCAGCTCCCAGTCGAGTGGAAGTAGGGATAGAGGGTCTCGTCGATCGTCGCCCGCCCGAACCAGTTGTTGATGTAGAGCCCTTCCTTCTTGTAGACGTTCGAGTTGAAGACCGACCACGGCACGGTCTTGACCTCGAGCTTGATTCCGGCCGCGGCCACCATCTGCTGGACGGCCACCGCGAGCTCCTGCATCCCGACGCGCTCGTTGGACGTCCAGATCTCCGCGCTGAATCCCTGGGGAAGGCCGGCCTCGGCAAGCAGCTGCTTGGCGCGGGCCACGTCTCGGACCCGCTGGGGCAGCGCGACGTAGAAGGGGTTGATCTCGGGCACCGGGTGGTCGTCGGCGACGGTCGCGCGCCCCTGCCAGATTGCCTTGATGATGGCCTCGCGGTCGACGAGGAGCTTCATGGCCGTGCGCACGCGGTTGTCGTCGAACGGCTTCTGGTCGGTCGACATGACCACGGGCTGGAACGACGTGCTCTTCACCGAGACGACGGACACGCCCCGGGTCTTCTCCAGCGACCCGATGAAGGCGACCGGCACCTCGAACATCACCTGGATCTCGCCGCCCGAGAGCGACGCCACCTGGGTCGCCGGCTGCGGCATGTTCACCTGCCACAGCTCGTCCAGGTAGGGGCGCGGCTTGTCCCAGTAGTCCGCGAACTTGACCATGCGGGTCCGCTCGCCGGGCTTGAACTCGGTGACCCGGAACGGCCCCGTCCCCGACGGCTCGGTCGCGAGCTTGTCGGCCCGGTCGGCGGGCACGATGCGGCCGAACGTCACGCCCACGCTCACCGGCAGGTCGCCGTACGGCGTCGCCGTGTGGAAGCGGACGGTGTAGTCGTCGACCGCCTCGACCTTCTCGATCGGGCCCATCGCGGTGCGTCCCGGCGAGGCGGTCTTCGGATCGAGGATGCGCTCGAACGAGAACACGACGTCGCTCGCCTTGAGCTCGCGCCCGTGATGGAACTTGACGCCCTTTCGCAGCGTGAACGTCCACACCCGCGCCTGGGCGTCCGAGCTCCACTGGGTGGCGAGCATCGGCTGCGGCTGGAGCTTCTCGTCGACGCGCGTCAGGTTGTCGTACACGGCCTGCGTGATCATGTACTCGTCGCCCTGGATCGTGAGCGCGGGATCGAGGGTGCGCGGCGAGCTGGCCCAGGCCATCTTCAGCGTCCCGCCGGGGCGGGGCGCCTGGGCCCAGGCCTGACTCCGCTGCCCGAATGGCATCGCCGCGCCGAGCGCGCTGCCCGCCGCCGCCAGCTGAAGGAGCTGCCGACGCGTCAGGTGGCCCGACGCGGGGCCCGTGTCCGTCCCGTCACGCTTCATCGCCGATCTCCTTTCGCCGTCCCTCGTCGGTCAGCGGTCGATCACCGCGAACGCGTCGATCTCCACCAAGAGCTCGGGCAGCGCCAGGCCTTGCACCACCACGCCGGTGCTGCAGTGGTGGACGCCCTCGAAGTACTTCTGGATCTGACTGTAGACGGCCGGGCGGTACGAAACATCGGTCACGTACACGGTCAGCTTGCAGACGTCCTGATCGTGCCGCCCGCCTCCTCCATCAGCTGCTTGATGTTCTTGCAGGCCTGCTCGGCTTGCGCGCCGGGATCTCCGGCCCCGACGAAGCGGCCGTCGAGGTCGAACCCGGTCTGGCCGCGCAGGAACACGTAGTCACCGCGCGTGCGGATCGCCATCGAGTAGATCCCGCGCGCGGCGTGCTTGTAGGCCGAGGCGTCGAACTTCCGGATGAATCGTTTCGGCATGCAGGTCTCCCCCGGGTCGGTCGGCAGAGGGGACGGGGCGGCTCTCGGCCGGAGTAAATCACCGTTCGGTCCGAAAACTCAACCCGTCCCGCGGGGCGGCCGCTTCACGCGAGGCGGACGGTCAGGTCCGAGAGCCGCTCGGCGTTCGTCGGCGCGAGATCCTGCGGGCAGGCGGAGCACGCCGCCGCCAGATCCATCCGGGCGAGCAGCGTCACGTAGTCGCCGGGCTCGGCGGGCGAGGGCGCGCTGAGGTAGCCGCCGTCGGGAAGCACGGGCGAGTGCTGGAACAGGTTCACCGGGTCCGGGATGCGCCAGGCCGGCAGATCGAAGGGCGCGAGCGCCTCCACGAAGTTCATGCGGCTGCTCCGGTGGTTCTCGACGCCGAAGTCCCGGAGATAGCGGTAGGGGTCGCAGGCCGGCGCGAGGAAGTCGTGAACGCCGACCGTGTCCTCCACCAGGTCGAGGATCGGGCGCCGCTGGTTGGTGAACAGGCTCGCGCCCCGCGCGAGCCGGATCGCACCGAGACATCGACGCGTGTGACTCGGGCTCAGGAACTCGGTGAGGTCGACGGCGTTGAACGCAACCAGGTCGCCCACCTGGCGGCCCTCCGTCTGGGCAATGGTCACCCGCTCCCCGACCCGCATCCGCCACATCCATCACGAAGGCGACCAGGACGAGACGCCGGCCGCGGAAGGCGAGGACACGCATACGGTCCGATGGGTTTACAGGGCCGAGGTCTTCCCGCTCCGCTTGATCGAGTCGCGGAGAAACCCTATACGACCCGGAGCTCACGCCGGTGCGGTGTTAGTACCTCGCACCCGGTTTCCGTGACGAGGATTGTTTCGCTAAACCCGGCCGCCATTAGCCCCGGCACTCGGAGCACCCGCGGAATATGAAAGGTCATACCGGGCTTCAACACCTCGTTCGATCCATCCCCGAGCCAGGCTGAATGCTCCGGCCAAGCCGGAGGGAATGCGAGCCCCACCGAGTAGCCGTGGTACCCACTCAGGTAAACTTCGGGATCCACCGAGTCTAGGTGCTTCGCCATCCGCTTACAGACATCGTCTATCGTCAATCCTGACCGGATCGTCTCACAAAGCGCGCCAATCAGCTGCAACGCCTTGTCAGCCAAACGCTTCAAACGGTCCGATGGTGAACCGATCACCACCGTGGCAAAAAGGGGCGCGTGATACCGATGATAGACCCCCGATAGTTCCATGGTGATTGGTTCCCCCCAAGCCAATTTTCGCCGCCGATGCTCCGCGTGCATGATTCCGGTCCGATATCCAGATCGCACCATCGGTCCCGTTGTGAAAAACTCGCTTCCCGCTGCCAACATCGCCTGAGATGCAGCGGCCACGATCGTGTTGTCCATGGCACCCAGTTCGGCCGCGGCGACCGCCGCCTCGACTCCTGCCACGCTATAGCCAGCCGCCCGTCTCATGCAGTCGATCTCTCCCCGCGACTTCACCATTCGCAGCCTCAAGATCAGATCCGAGGCATCATGGAACTCGGCGCTCGAGAATTGCTCTCGGAGAATCCGGAATGTGTGTGCATTCAGCCCAGGTCGGCGCTCTTCAATACCCACACGTTTGCCCTCGAGACGATACTCTCCCAGGAGTTGGGCCAGTTGGTCGCCAGCCTTACTCATGTCATTCCACGGCACCTGGTGGATCTGACGAATCTGTGTGTACACAACGGCAAGCCCCACTTCCAGGTTGCACACCTGAAGACTGAGGGCGCCCTCCCGCGGAATCAGTAGGCAGGCGTACCAATCGGTCAGATGAGACTCATAGCCGGTGAGGTAACAAATATTGGGGAGATAGTGGACGAGGAGCATGTCGAGTCCGGCTTGGTCCATGGCCATACGTGCTCTCGCTACGCGGGCGTCGAACTCCGCCTCGGGAAACGCCATTTCTTTCGGCAGGTCTCTTCCCGCAAATGTACTTACGACGTTCATTTGGTCTCCTCCTGGCGGCCGTTATGGTCCACGGGCGGGCCATCATGGGAATTGGGGGGGGAAACGCGGGTGGCCCGCTCTCGCCGCTCTTGCTCTGAACCACTGGCGGAGAACAGCCAACTTAGGCGGGTCGCTTATGTGTCGTTAGGCGGGCAACAACCGGAACCCTGAAGCGTAGTGTGCCCCTCCGAGATGCCTAATCGGCGACAACCTTGCGGATGTCCCTTTGAGACTTCGCTTACGCTTCGAGGTACGTTCGGCGAAAGTCCCAGTAGCGCAACGGGTGGACGAGCTGATTCCTCACGCTTCGACGTGTCGCAGCGATAAAGCTCGTGTGGTAAGCCACGACCCAGTTTGCGTCCTCACTGATGATCTGCTCCGCCTGCGCGTAGACCGCCTTCCGCTTCCGCACATCGGCCTGCGATCGGCCTTCATCTAGGAGTTTGTCCAACTCGGGGTTGCTATACCCTTCCCCCAGGCTGCCGCCCGTTCGGAAGAATGGGACAAGACTTTCGTCGATGGTCGCCCGGCCAAACCAATTGCTGACATAGAACGGCTGTTTCTTCCACACGGTGCTCGTATGAACGGAATACGGCACGCTCTTGATGTTGATACGAATCCCCGCCGGTGCCGCCATCTGTTGGGTCGCGACCGCTAACTCCTGCATGCCGGATCGTTCGGCGGTAGTCCAAAGATCGATGGCAAATCCCTCGGGATGCCCCGCCTCCGCCAAGAGGGCCTTAGCCTTGGCGACATCGTAAGTGTGCTTGGGGGACATAACAGCATAGAACGGGTTGAACGTCGGGACAGGATGGTCCTCGGCCACCGTCGCGTGACCCTGCCAGAGAGTCTTAATGACGACATCGCGATCGACTAGGTACTTCATCGCGAGGCGCACCTTGGGATTGTCAAAGGGCTGTGCGCTGGGCAGCATGCAGATCGGCTGAAACCCCGGACTCTTGACCTCAACCAGGGACACATCCTGGAAGCGTGCGAGCGAAGAAATGTAGGGGATAGGCACTTCGAACATCGCTTGGAGGTCCCCCCCCGTCAGGCTGGCTACCATGCTGGCGACGTTGGGGATCGTCATCTGCCACAGCTCGTTGAGATACGGAAGGTCCTTGTCCCAATAGCTCTGATAGCGGGTTAGCCGAGTGTACTCACCGGGCCGATGTTCCGCGAGGCGAAACGGCCCTGTCCCCGATGGAGCGGTGGCGATCGATTCTGCTCGATCTGCAGGAACGATTCGTCCAAAGGGCACCCCCAGGTTGACGGGAAGGTCCACGTAGGGCGCCGACAAGCGGAACCGGACAGTGTAGGCGTCCACCGCCTCAACCTTTTGGATGGGGCCCATTGCTGTGCGACCCGGCGATGCGGTCTGGGGATCCAAGATGCGCTCAAAGGTGAAGACCACATCGCGGGCGGTCAACTCTCGACCGTGATGAAAGGTGGCTCCCTGTCGTAGGGTGAAGGTCCAAACGTCTGCCCGGTCGTTCGACTGCCACCGTGTGGCCAACTGTGGCTCGGCTTCCAGGTTTTCGTTGATTCGAGTGAGATTGTCGTAGACGTTCTGCGTGATCATGTACTCGTCGCCTGAGACGGCAAAGGCCGGATCAATACTCCGAGGCGCACTGGTCCACGCGATCTTTAGGGTACCTCCCTGCCGAGGCTTCGGCGTCTGGGCCCAAGCGCGAACGGCAGGTCCTCGCCCCATTGCCGACTGCACGGCCATCGCAGTCCCCGCAGAAGTGGCCCATTGGAGGAATCGCCGCCGAGGGACACTTCCCCCTGAGCGTGGTCGGTCTTCATCGGCCCGCAGGTAGGACATGGGCAGCAACCTCCTCCCCTGACATATGTTGCGCAGCGAAATTGGATCGCGAGCGACGACCTTTGTCAAGACCACGAGGTGTCTGCGATGTTCCTGAGCGACTACGCGATAGTGGCCGAAGAGGGTGGCAGGGGCTAGTGAGTGTCCGAACCCACCGCTCCCCATGCGCCGCCGACTCTCGGCGCATAGTACAATCCGTTCCCGTCATCCTCGTCAGTCTGTGGTCCTTCGATCTAGAGGGAGCCTTCAAACCATGACCCTTCCGTAAGCTACCGGACGAAGGGTGCAGATGCCGCCGCAGCTTTCAGAGCCGTCTAGGTCCGCCTAGGGTGACCACCTCACGGTGTCATCAAGAGGAAAGATGGGTCGTGGCACATGTCTGAAGCGCAACCGCGTAAGGTCGAGCGTCGCGACGTCCCCCGTGTCCACGTCGAGAACATCCGCGACCAGAGGTCCGAATGCTGCCCGGAAATGCCCCTTGGATTTGAGGATGAGCAGGTCTCGCGTCGTGGGCTCGATTCCGACCATGCGCAGCATTTCCGGGTCATCGGTCGAATGCCGACGCTCGGCCACGACAACATCCACCGTTTCGGGGGGTGAGGCAACTTGTGATCCGCCGAGAAGTCGCAGAACCACGGTGCGCCCGAGATTCACTTTAAGGCCGCGATTCATGGGCCCGCGTGTCACAAACCGCCCGTCGGAGATATGCTGAACCTTCGCCCGGACTTCAAGTGGGAGTGATTCTGAGGCCACTTTGGCGCCAAGGCGAAACTCCGCGACTCCGCCGAGACCAGCCGCGACCGCTCGACCAACCGTGTCGGGGTCATAGAAGAGGGCGGCGGCGGCGTTGCGCACGCCTCCGGCGAGCGCGGTTCGTAGAAGAGCGGGATGGTCGCCCACGCCCCCACTCGCAGGATTGTCCGCGACATCAGCGAGGACGATCGGTCGCCGTGGAGACTCCAACGCCCGGCGAACGGCGTCCTCGGCCGTTGCCGCGCGCACGTCGAACTCATGCCGTCGCGCCCAGAGCGCATGCGCCGCCTTGGTAGCGCACCTATGGGCGAGATTGGCATCACCCCGTGTCGTGCACACAATCGAAACGCCCGCCTTCGGAATGTCGGCATATGGGAATCCACCAAGGAGCGAGACGTCGACGACGCCGTCCTCACGCTCCAGTTCCTTTGCCAGCGTGAAAACCTCCGCCATCGGACCGTGATTGGTCCGCATATTCATGCTCGTAAGGAGCGCCGGAAGGCGGACCAAACTCGTGACGGGTCGGAGTCCTCCAGCCTTGAGAGCGGCCAACAGCCTAGCGGCTTCCAGTCCTCGGGCACCTGTGTCGGTATGGGGATATTCCGTATAACCAATCACCACGTCGGCGGCCTGCACAATGGTAGGACTCACATGGCCGTGAAGATCGAGGACGGCGACGACGGGAATCCTGGGACCGACGACTTCCCGTACACGGGCAAGCACATCACCCTCCGGATCCATGTAGTCGTCTGCCACCATGGCCCCATGAAGCGAGAGAAGTACCCCGTCGGGTCTTGTGCGCCGGAGCGTTTCAAGGAGGAGATCGCGCAGTGTTTCGTAACAGGCTCGTGCGACCACCCCCCCGGGATAAGCGTCTGCAGCAATCGCCGGGATCACGTTCCAGCCATGGACGCGACAGCCCTGCAACATGCCGCCAAGGACGGTATTCGTGTCTGTATAGTGCTCCAGAACGGCGTCGCCAGTGAGGAGTGTTGTGCGATCGAGCATGAACTCTGACATCCCGGTCGGCACAGGGCAGAATGCATTGGTTTCTTGACTTAGTTCCGCGACCAATACTGACGACACAGGGATTCCCCCTTAGTCCTGCGGAGCGTGGTGGCTCCAGCGGAATTCGAACCCGTGCTTGAATCCCGGCCGGGGTCTCAAAGCCCAACGCTGCGGGCCTCGCCGGCACCCCTTCGCCACCCCACCGCATATGCAGGCCCTCGTGCTCCAGGTCCGCCAGGTGCGCCAGTATGGGCCAGTCCAGATCTGCCTTTTCTGCTGCGCTAACCACCAGTCTACGTGTCCATCGCCATCATGCATAAGATCCTGCGGCGCGACCATGTCTCGCGGGTCTCCCTCAAGCGATATCGACCTGGCCCGCGGCGCCGTCGAGAGCTCACCGTCCCCGGCCAGTCCGTCCAGGTCGACGTCAAGCACTTGAAGCTCGGCGGTCGCCGGTTCTACCAGTTCACAGCATCAACGACACGGACCTCCGGGCACTCACCGGGCCGCGCGAGGCCAGAGCACCCCGTGGGGCCTGGCGCATGGATAGGGGTCGGCTCGTTCCACGCTCGCAGCCGGGAGATCCAGATGCTCAGGGCGCACGATCTGCGGCACGGCGTGGCCGTTGAGGTGCTCAAGCAACGGCACGATCTCGAAGAAGTGCGCGCCGTGCTCAGCCACATCTGGATCGACACGACGAAATCTATACGCGCATCCGCCGTTATGGGCGGAACCAACCTCGGCAGAATCGGGTTTGGCCAACATCCTCAAGCTGGGGAACGAACATGCCAAGGAAACCCAAGTGGCTCCGACGGGGTAGAGTGAGGGGCGAGCGCGGTCGTGTACAGGTCCGGCGGCGCCCCACTGTTTCCGCCCTTTCGGGTCCGGTGTCCATTCGCCGAGTGGACCATCACGCGTTTCTCGCCCCTCCTCATCGAACCGGACGTGCGGTTTTCCCGCATCCGGCTCTCGGACGGGTTTCACACCCGAGCATGCGCAGGTGACCCAAGATGAAAGCGCCGGAGCCGAAGCACGCCCAGCTCCCCGAAGACCACGTCCGCGGAGAAGCGCCTCGTCCCTCGCGAGGGGACCTTGTGTCGCCGCCGCAGAAAGTACCGCGACTCGTTCCCAGACGTAGTGATCGACCGCCCGATACGCCATGAGCCGCGTGCCGTAGGCGAAGTAGTTCGCCCACCCGCGCAGCACGCGGTTGAGCTCCGCCATCACCTCGTCCCACGGCGCCTGGTTGCCCGGACGGAGGATCTGCCGGATGCGCCCCTTGATCCGCTGTCACCGCCTTCTTGGCCGGCGCGGCCCCCAGGTACCAGTGACCATCCTTCCGGTACCGCATCGGCCCAAAGGTGTAGCCCAGGAAGGTAAACGCCTCGCGCCGCCCATCGCACACCCGGGTCTTCTGCTCATTGAGCGTCAGCCCCATCTGGGCGAACCACCGACGACTCTGCGCGAGCACCTCCGCCGCCCCAGTACCGACACAGGACCACGAAGTCATCCGCGTAGTTGACGAGTCGCGCCCCGTAGCGCCGGTCGAGCCCCCGGAGACGAAAGACCTTCAGGTAGCGATTCATGTAGACGTTCGCGAGCAACGGCGAGATCACCCCGCCCTGGGGCGTCCCGCGCGTGGCCCGCTTCCCCCCACTGAACCGCCACCCGCCGCCCTCGGTCCGTTCCGCCACTGGCGCCTTGAGCCACATCTTGAGCAACCGGAGCATCCTCCGATCACTGATGCGGCGCGCCAGCGACTTCATCAGGTCCGCGTGCGGAATCGTATCGAAATAGCTTCGATACGTCAGCGTCAATCACCTCCGTGTGCCCGGCGCACAACGCCCGGTGCACCTCCTGGACGGCCTCCAGCGCCGTCCGGCCCGGCCGATAGCCATAGGCCGTGGGTTCCAGGTCCGCTTCGAAGATCGGCTGCAGGATCAGCAAGGCGGCGGTTTGCACCACCCGGTCCCGGATCGCGGGAATCCCGAGTGGCCGCTCGCCCGCCGCCCGGCTTCGGAATCAGCACCCGCCGCACCGGTTGCGGGCGGTACGTCTCCGTGCGCAGCGCCTCCTGCACTGCGGCCAGCCATCGCTCCAGTCCCGGCTGCCTTCGATGTCCTCGAACGTCACCCCGTCCACGCCCGGCGCCCCACCGTGCTGCTTGCTGAGCGCGTAGGCGTGGGCCAGGATGTCCGCCCGATACACCTTGTCGTACAGCAGGTAGAAGCGATAGGCCGGTTCCTGCTTGGCCTTGGTGTACAGCGCCTCTTGGAGCCGCCGGAGCTTCGGTGGAGTTGCCAGGCTCACGCCAATCTCCCGCCCCTTGGCCCGTCGAGACGCACCCCGAACCAGGGTCCCTTCCCTCCCCACCGGTTCTGTTGTCCGGCAGGTCCAAGCGGTACTGTGCGACCCCTCCGACACCCAGCGCGGCTTCTGCCTGCATGCAGAAGTGAGAGCCGCGACCCCTCGCCGCGCTGGGCCTCCCGTGTTGCGCCGTGCTCTGTGTCGACGTGCCACGCCCACTACCCCGGTGAGCGATCCCGCGATCATTGGTCGGTTGCTCCTGCGCGATCCAGCGGCCTTCCCTGTATCTCATGGCAGGTCGGCGCTCACGACTTCCCTTTCGAGGCCTGCTCGGGCTTCACTCGCGTTGCGGCCCGTCGACTCGCAGACCCACCCATGGTGGGCTGAACCTCCCCCGGTTTGGTAGACACCCCAGATCGCACGAAAGTGCGGTAGGAGTGGTGTCATGGCCAAACGGAAGCGGCGGGCGTTCACGAAGGAGTTCAAGGCGCAGGCAGTCCGGATCGTTCGGGAGAGCGGGAAGGCCGTAGGCACGGTGGCACGGGAACTGGACCTGACGGAGACGGCGCTGCGGAGCTGGGTGCGACAGGCCGAGATCGACGCGGGCCGGGGAGCGCCGGGCGCGCTCACGACCGAGGAGCGCGAGGAGCTCGGCCGCCTGCGGCGCGAGAATCGGACGCTGCGCATGGAGCGCGACATCCTAAAAAAAGCGACGGCCTTCTTCGCGAAGGAGAATCCGTGAGGTTCGGGTTCATCGCCGCGGAGAAGGCCACCTTCCCGGTGCGGCTGCTGTGTCGCATGCTGCAGGTGTCGCGCGCCGGCTTCTACGCCTGGCAGGCACGCCCGCCGGCGCCGCGCGCGCGGGAGGACGAGCGGCTGGGGCTCGAGATCGCGGCGATCCATGTCGAAAGTCGGCACCGCTACGGCAGCCCGCGGATTCATGCCGAACTGGCCGACCGCGGCTGCCGCACGAGCCGCAAGCGGGTGGCGCGACTGATGCGCGTGCGCGGGTTGGTGGCTCGGCGCCGGCGGCGGTTCCGAGTGACGACCCAGTCGCGGCATCCCTTCCCCATCGCGCCCAATGTCTTGGCGCGGCAGTTCGAGCGGGCGCGACCCAACCAGGCGTGGGTGACCGACATCACCTACATCCCGACGGGTGAGGGCTGGCTCTACCTGGCGGTGATCCTCGATCTCTGCTCGCGCGTCGCCGTCGGCTGGGCAATGAGCGAACGCATCACGGATGACGTCACCCTCGACGCCCTCGGCATGGCGCTGGCGCGTCGGCGCCCGCCCCCGGGCCTGCTGCATCATTCGGATCGTGGGAGTCAGGGTGGATTCAACTGGTCGTCGCAACACCTCACGACGGAGGTGTTGTATGGGAAGGCGACCTGGGTGGATCGCGACGCTGACCGGCCGGCCGGCGATGTGGTCGCCGGGCCGACCGCCGGTGCGGCGCGATATGGAGCGGAGGTTCTGGGTGAAGATCGCCGAGGGACTGTCGAGCGAGGAGGCGGCGATCGCGTGTGGTGTGTCAGGCCCTGTGGGTGTTCGCTGGTTCCGCGAGCGGGGTGGCATGCCGTCGATCCAGCTCACCCCGCTGTCGGGCCGGTACCTATCGTTCGCCGAGCGGGAGGACATCGCGTTGCTCAGAGGGCAAGGTCTCGGTGTGCGGGCGATCGCCCGCGCACTAGGCCGCACCCCCTCGACGATCTCCCGTGAGCTGCGGCGCAACGCGGCCACGCGCGGCGGCCAGCTCGACTATCGGGCGTCGATCGCGCAGTGGAAGGCCGAGCGGCAGTCCCATCGCCCCAAGACGGCGAAGCTGGCCTCCGAGGAGCGGCTGCGTGCCTACGTCCAGGCCCGGCTCGCGGGGACGATCGCCCGGACCGACGGGAAGCAGGTTCCCGGCCCGGTGGTGCGTTTCATCGGTCGCCGTCACGGGCGTCGGGCGGACCGGCGGTGGGCAGCGTCGTGGAGCCCGGAGCAGATCGCGAACCGGTTGAAGCTCGACTTCCCCGAGGATGCGACCATGAGGATCTCACACGAGGCGATCTATCAGGCCTTGTTCATCCAGGGCCGCGGCGCGCTCAAGCGCGAGCTCGTCGCCTGTCTGCGCACCGGGCGCGCGCTGCGGGTGCCCCGGGCGCGCACGCGGGGCCGCGGCAAGCCGTTCGTCACCCCGGAGATCATGATCACCGAGCGGCCGGCCGACGTTGTGGACCGGGCTGTGCCGGGCCACTGGGAAGGCGACTTGATCATCGGGCTCAACAAGTCCGCGATTGGCACCCTCGTGGAGCGCACCACCAGGTTCACGATGCTGCTGCACCTTCCCCCAATGGAAGGCCGCGGTGAGCAGGCACGGGTGAAGAACGGGCCACCGCTCGCGGGTCACGGCGCCGAGGCCGTCCGCGACGAGATCGCCAGGATGATCGGGACGCTGCCCGAACAGCTCCGTCGGTCGCTCACCTGGGACCAAGGGGCCGAGATGGCTCAACATGCGCAGCTCCGCGTCGACACCGGGTTGGCGATCTACTTCTGCGACCCGCACAGCCCGTGGCAGCGTGGAACGAACGAGAACACCAACGGGCTCCTGCGCCAATACTTCCCGAAGGGCACCGACCTTCACCGGCACCGCCGCGAAGACCTCGACGCCGTCGCGCTCGCATTGAACACCCGCCCGCGCAAGACCCTCGGCTGGCGGACTCCCGCCGAGGCTCTCGACGAATACCTACGATCAATTCAACATGGCAGTGTTGCGACGACTGGTTGAACCCGCGCAGTATGCCAGCGGCGACTACCAGAAGGTCCTGGCGGAGCACGGCATCGTCTGCAGCATGAGCCGCCGGGGCAATTGCTGGGACAACGCCGTCGCCGAGAGCTTCTTCGCCACGCTGAAGGTCGAACTCGTCCACGACGCGACGTGGGCCACGCGGGCCCTGGCGCGCACCGAGCTGTTCGACTATCTCGAGCTCTTCTACAATGGGCCGCGACGCCATTCCGCGCTGGGCTACCTCAGCCCCCGAGCGTTCGAGCGTCGGCGCGCACACGAAGCATTGGCAACTTAACCCGGGTGTCTACCAAACCGGGGCAAGTCCAGGGCCGATGTTCCGAGAGCTTCAGCGATTCGGTTACCCTCCTCGCCGCCTCGGTCGCTACCGGGACGTACCGACAACGTCCCGGACAGGACTTTCACCTGCAAGAGACACGGCCCCTCAGCGCGGCGCACATTCGAACCCGTGTTTGGTCATGGCCACGTTTTTCGTCACCCTTTTAACCCGGATTATGCGTGAACCGGTGCATGAACCAGTGTTTTGCCTGGTGTGCACGGCCCTCGCCGCCCTGTAGAGCGCAAATGACGCCCTTCCGAGTGGCCGAGCGGCGAGGCATGGCCACAAGACGACCGACGAGACGCTCAGAGTCCCTCATGACCCGCGCTCGCTGGATCGCGGAGAGAGACCTCTACCTGGGGTCAGTCGGCGTGAACACGTTCGCGGACTTACGCGGGCGCCGCGCCGACGCGGAGCGCGATCTGTCGCCAGGTCGTCAGCCAGGGGTACGTAGTGGGGAGATGCAGCACGATGCGCCGCACCGAGCGCTCGACCCACGCGGCGAGCTTGATCAGCCGCTCGCGCAGCGTGCTGACCTGCGCATCGGCACAGGCCGTACCCTGCGCCTGAGCCTGCAGGGTCTGGAACAGGATGTCCGCGGCGACCGTCAGGAGCACCCGGAACTGATTGGCCAGGAACCGATGGCAACTGGTCCGGTCCATCGCCAGCCCGTGATGCAGCTCCTTGAGCCGGTTCTCCATGTCGCCCCGTCCACAGTAGATCTGGTAGACCACGTCCGGCGCGTCGGCGAGATTGGTGACCACGAAGCGGGGGTTGTTCTTGGGAGCGCGGCCGGGATGTCGTACGACCTCGGCCTTGATGATGACCCGGCGCTTGTGTTTCCACTTCCGGGCCGCGTAGCGCGTCTCGCCGTACAGGTGCTCGGTCTGGCCACTGGCCTTCGAGCGCATCCGCGCGCGCCCCATCAGCCGGCGGCTGCGCTTGACGAGGCGCACATTGCTGGCCATCGCCACCACGTATTCGACCCCCTCGGCCTCCAAGAAGTCGAAGATCTCGGGGCGGCGAAGCCGCCGTCCAGCCGGATTCGGAGGCGCGCCCTCGGGAAGGCCACCCGCAGGCGGGCGAGCCGGCGCCGCAGGAGCGCGATCGCGCCGTGCTTGGCCGGGCTGGTGCCCGGGCGCAGCACGGCGGCGACCACGTACTGCGTCGGCTCGGCATTGAACGTCAGCGTCGCGACCACCGGCAGGTAGCACCAGGGGTCGTAGTGCCCATTGAAGAAGCTGAACTCTTGCTGCCCATGGGTGGGATCGTCGGTCGGGTCGAGGTCGATCGTGATGCGGCGGGCGCGGCCCCCGAGCCGCGCGCGGTGGTGCTCGATGACGAGCTCGGCCAGTCCGACGCTCGCCAGATAGAGCGCCTGCCGCCCGACCGCGTTCTCGAACCGGGACAGCGTCGCCTGGGACGCCAGGTCGGGACCGGTGAGCGGATCGCGCTCGAGCAGGAGCTTGTGCACCGGGTCCTGGGCCAGGCGCGCGGCGTCGTTGCAGTCGGCGTAGCCGCAGGCGATCCCGTAGACACGCTGCCGCACCAACTCGATCAGCGCGTGATCGATCTTGCCGGGCTGCCGCGGATCCCGCAGGCTGCCGGCCAGCCGCTCGGTCACCCCGAGCCGGTCGTCGACGGCCTTGCGCAGCAGTGCCCCACCATCCGAGCTGGCGTGGGGTTGATCGAATCGGGCCACGACCGAGTGCCGCAGCCCTTGGAACTCGAAGCTGACCTGCGGTATACAGGCTGTAGCCATCGAGCCTCCTCGTGTGTCGGTGGGGAAGCGCCTCGACACCGCTTCTATCGCACCGATCAGAGGCTCGGTGGCTGTTTTGCTTCATGGTTCACGCATAATCCGGGTTAAGTCCCTTCCACGGCAACCGACTCTATGAAGCGGCCACCGTGTCAAGCGATCGCGGCGTGTGTAGTGTCGCTCTCTTCCTCCGTTGTAGGTTCTACGGCGATGGACCCAGGGGACCCGCGAGGTTCAGTCATCCTTCTATTCGCGCTCGTCAGGGGCGAGCGGGGCTCGCTGGCGCATGAGAGGAGTCGAAGGGTGGAGGCGCCATCTATGCAACGGCGCTCGAATTGCGGCCACGTCGACATACGCGCTCACCCACCCGTCGAACCTGCGCGAGACCTGGATGCGGCTCATCGCTCCACGGACTGTGCCTGACTGCTCAGAGCTGGAGTCAACCATGTCCCCGTTCGGTCCTTCAGACCGGAACGGCCGACTCGGCCGCGTGGCACACAGCCCGCGGGTATACGTCGTCCCGTCGCGCAGGATCGCATAGAGGAGACCCGCCAGACGGCGGGCCAGCGCGACGACGGCGAGCTTCCTACCACGGCGTGTCGCGATGCCCATGGCCCAACGCCGCAAGGCGACCGTCCGGGGATCGCGCAGGCGCAGCATCGACACGGCCGCCTGGACGAGCAACCAGCGCATCCGGCGATTCCCGCTTTGGTGATCCGCCCGCGCCGTTCGCTCTCTCCCGAGCTCAACTCCCGGGGGACGAGGCCGAGATACGCCGCCACCTCATCGCCCGGTGAAAGCGCTGCGCGTCATCGATCGTGGCCACCAAGGCCGCCGCGGTCACCGGTCCCACGCAGGGGACCGTTTGCAGGCGCTGGACTCGCGCGTCCGGGCGCGGGACGGCCTCGATCACCTCGTCCGAATACGCGAGCTGCTGTCCGAATACACGAGCTGCTGATTGACTGTCTGCATGACCGCGAGCAAGGGCGCCACCTCCGAGAGCAGGCGGCCCGGCAGCAAGAGCGCCATCACCCGCCGGCTGAAGGTGCCCGCACTCCCGGTCGGCACGCGCCAGCCGCGCCGGCGCAGCAGGGCCCGGGTCAGGGCGATGTCGGCCGGCAGCCCGACCGCCCCGGCGCCGAGCCCACGCAGCTCCGCGAGCAGCGCGGCCGCCAGGGCCTCCTGCTCGGTATCCGGGAGAAAATTGACCCCCGACAGCCGCCCCTTCCCGGGCAAGGGTGAGCGCGATCTCGCGCCCGATCCCCGGCTGGCGCCAGTCACCAGCGCCACCTTGCCCTCGACCCGCCGCGGTCCCATGACGATCTCGCGGAGAGTACAAGCGTGCTGGCGGCAGCGGCGTCCCTCCGGTTATGAACCCTGGTCATCATGATTCGCCTCGGTCATGATCCGGCCCGCGCTGGCCCTTGCCGGGCCGACTGCCGCACGTTAGAGTCTGGCCACCCTGGGGAATGGCCCCTGGGCCGATGGCGGGGCCGGTGAGTGGGCAGAAAAAGGCTTTGGCCCGTCTACCAGACTCGGTGGTGACGCCAGCCGGCGGCGGTACGGCCGACCAGCCCTTCGGATCTGGGTGCTGCAGACTTCGGACAGGCCGGATAACCGCAAACGACGGAGGGAACGATGGCGAAGCTTCTATATTACGGGACGTGTGGGTCGAACGATCCGACGAAGGCAGTCTTCCCCTTTCTGTTCGCGTGCGTGGCCAAGGAGGCCGGCCACGAGGTCGAGGTGAGCGTGATGGGAGAGGCCGTCTACCTAATGAACGATGGGGTTGCCGCCGCCACTCACGGCATGGGGATCCCGAGTGCCAGCGAAGTGATCCAGAAAGCAGTCGGGCTCAACATCCCGATCTGGGTGTGAGCACCCTGCGCGGGCGCCCGTGGGGTGTCCGAACAGACGCTGGCCAACAAGAAGTCTGCGCAACTCGCCCCAGCCGCGAAGTTCGTCGAGCGAAACATCTGGGCGGACAAGGTCGTCGGTTTCTGACGCTGTCCGACCGGCGGGCGCCGGGCCCACCGCCGGCGCTCACGGAACAGCGCGCCCCATGGGATCGGTAGGCGCCGGAAACACTACTGAATCAGTAGCAGCAGCGCGCCTACGAGCGAGTCTGCGATGACCAATCTCGCTATGCCCGAAACTATGCCCGCGACCGCCCCTCGAAGACCCTAAACCGCCCACCGCCAGCCAAACACCCAAAGAAAAACCCCTCGGTAAGTCCGCGACTTACCGAGGGGTTCTATCTCGCCCGCCTGCTTGACAGGCCAGTGTGCTAACCAGGCTGCACCACGACCCCGATGCGGAAGAACTCAGTCAGCGTAACGACTTACCACGCACCTGTCAACTCGCGACGCCGGTCGCAACTCGACCCAACTATGCCCAAACTATGCTCGAGAGACCACTGGCCTTTCAGGTCAGTGGCCCTTCGGATGTCTCATGCATGCACGTGCATGTATAATCTGGCCCAGGGAGGCCTGCTAATGCGCACCACGATCGAGATGAAGCCGGAGCATCGCGCCAAGCTGCTCGAGCTTGCGGCCCACCGGGGGGCCAAGGGATTCTCGCAGCTCGTGAGTGAGGCCCTCGAGGCCTACCTCCGCGCGGAGGCCGACCGCGAGGCGCAACGGAAGCGCGCTGGGCTGCTGAAGGGGGCGATGCCGTCCCCGGAGGCCAAGTCCCTGCGCGAGGCGGCGGAGGCGCTCCGGAGGTCCTGGCGATGATGATCGCCGACAGCGACGTGCTCATCGACTTCCTGGAGGGCCGAGCTCCGGCGGCGAATCGGGTCGCCCTGGAGCTCGACCGCGGTCAGCTCCGGACCACCGTCATCACGCGCTTCGAGCTGCTCGCCGGGGCGAAGACTGCGCGTCAGCTGAAGCTCGTCGGTGACCTCCTCGCCGCCTTGCCGTGTCTTCCACTCGACGAGCCGGGTGCCGACGCGGCGGCCGAGATCCGTCGAACCCTGGAACGGGACGGCGTGGGCATCGGCATGGGCGACAGCCTCATCGCCGGGATCGTGGTGGCCCACCACGGCATCCTCCTGACACGGAATCGACGCCATTTCGAACGGGTGCCGGGGCTGCCTCTGGGCCGGATGGGCCGGACGGAGGGGGACTAATGATCCTCGCGCACTACGGCTCGGCGCCAGTGGCGAACATCTATCGCGCTCCTACCGGTGTCGCGTAGGATCGATCGCGCTCCGGCAGCGCTGCGGGTGGGCCGACTTCCGTGAGATGGTCTTGGATGCCGATGCCCTCTCGTTCCAGGGAAAGACGGGAACACACCGGCTAGAACCTCCAGCGCCTCGCCGAGTTGACCAGGATTACTTGCGCTTCACGCCGAACTGTTGTTACCCATACTCCCGGTAGCGCCCACCAGGCATCGGATTCCTTCAATCGGGCCGCCGGACAGCACGCTTCGCCGCGCTCAGCCTCATGAAGATTCATCACCTTTCGATCAGCGACGCACTCGCCAGCCTCCAGAGTAGTCCGCTGGGATTGTCGTCACTCGAAGCCGAGCGACGTCTGCGCGAACACGGCCTCAATGTCGTGCGGGAATATGCACGGGAGCCCCTGTGGCTGCGCTTGCTCAGAGAATTCGTTCAGTTCTTCTCACTGATTCTCTGGGTGGCGGCCGCGCTTGCGTTTGTGGCCGAGTGGAGCGACCCCGGGCAGGGCATGGCCAAGATCGGCTACGCCATCGTGATCGTGATCCTGGTGAGCGGTGCATTTTCTTTCTGGCAGGAGTACCGGGTCGAAAGAACGCTCGCCGCGTTGCGGCAACTCCTTCCGCAGACCGCGAAGCTCCTGCGGGACGGCACGGTGGTCCTGGAATCCGCGGAGCACGTGGTGCCGGGCGATGTCGTCGTGCTCGAGCAAGGGGACCACGTTCCAGCGGATTGCCGGCTGATTGAAGCTTTCGACGTGCGGGCCGACCATGCGGCGGTCACCGGTGAATCAGTGCCGCTGGCACGCGATGCCATGCCGTCCGCTGCTGACGAGCCTCTCCGCAGTAAGAACACTCTGCTTGCCGGGACTTCGATCGTGTCCGGTCAGGCAAAGGCCGTCGTCTTCGCCACCGGCATGCACTCCGAATTCGGCAAGATCGCGCGGCTCACGCAGACGGCCAGCAAGGCCGTCTCACCGCTGAGAAGAGAGCTGGCCCGACTGAGCTGGTTCATCGCACTGCTGGCGCTCCTGATCGGACTGATTGTCTTCGTGATCGGATGGTTCGTGGGCGTGCCGTTCTGGAAGGACTTCATCTTCGGGATCGGGATCATCGTCGCGATGGTCCCCGAGGGGCTGCTGCCGACGCTGACCCTTTCTTTGGTGCTGGCGACCCAACGCATGGCCCGACGCAACGTCCTCATCCGCTACCTACCGTCGGTCGAGACGCTCGGCTCCACCACCGTGATCTGCACCGACAAGACCGGCACGCTGACCCAGAACCGCATGAGCGTGAAGCTCTGTGTCCTGGGCGGCGCTCCATATGCGTCGGCGGCGATCGAATCGGGACACCGGCTGGCGGAGTCATACCGGAGCTTCTTCCTGACCGCCGAGCTGTGCCATGACCTGAGAGAAACGCGAAAGCGGGGCAACCCATCTTTCCTGGGCGATCCCATGGAAGTTGCGCTGGTCGAGATGGGCGTGCGCGCCTTGGGCGGACCATCCGCCTATCGCCGATTGGACGAAATCCCCTTCGATGCCGATCGCATGCGTCTGTCGACCGTGCACGCGACGCCGGAGGGCGCCACACTGTACTGCAAGGGCGCGGTCCAATCGGTACTCCCCCTGTGCAGCTGGATCCTGCTGGATGGCAAGGCGAATCCGATCGACCGCGGGCGGCGCGAGGAAATCATCGCAGCCGAGGAGAGGATGGCCGAGCAGGGGCTGCGCGTCCTCGCGCTGGCCTATCGTGTCCTGAACGCTGAAGTCCCGCGCGAACGCCTGGAACAGGACCTCGTGTTCGCGGGGCTCGTCGGCCTGGAAGACCCGCCCCGGGCTGAGGTACCGGATGCGTTGCGGATCTGCCGCGAAGCGGGAATCCGCGTCATCATGGTGACGGGCGATCATCCGCGCACCGCCACCGCGATCGCCCGGGAGATCGGCCTCGTCCGCTCGGACAACCCCACGGTGGTCACCGGAGACCAGATGCGCACGCTGTCGGACACCCAGCTGATGCGGACGCTGGACACACCGGAGCTCATCTTCACCCGGGTCAGCGCGGACCAGAAGACCCGCATCGTGAAGGCGCTGAAGAACAAGAAGCAGATCGTCGCGGTCACGGGCGACGGCGTCAACGACGCACCGGCACTCAAGAGCGCACATATTGGGATCGCGATGGGGATCGCGGGCACGGACGTGGCCAAAGAGGCGGCGGATATGGTGTTACTCGACGACAATTTCGCCAGCATCGTCCACGCCATCGAGGAGGGACGAGCGGTCTACGAGAACATCCGCAAGTTCCTGACCTATGTGCTGGTGCATAACGTCGCGGAGCTCGTGCCCTATCTCGGCTTCGTCCTGTTCAAGATCCCGCTGGCGCTGACGCCGATCCAGGCGCTGGCCATCGATATGGGCACCGACTCGCTCACGGCGCTCGGGCTCGGCGCGGAGCGACCCGCACCGCGGGTGATGCAGCGCCCGCCTCGGCCCCGGGACGAGCGGCTGATGAATTGGCAGCTCGCGCTGCGTGCGTACCTGTTTCTGGGGCCGCTCGAGGCGGCCGCCGCGATGGCGGCCTTCTTCTTCGTCCTGAACGTCGCGGGCTGGACCTATGGGGAGGACCTGTCGCCGCGCGATCCGATCTATCTCCAGGCCACGACCGCGTGTCTGACCGCCATCATCGTGCTGCAGATCGTGAACGTGTTCCTGTGCCGCAGCGCCTCGCGTTCGGTGCGTGCCACCGGTGTTCTCGGGAACCGGCTGATCATCTGGGGTGTGATCCTGGAGGTCGCGATGGTCCTTTTCATCAACTACACACCGTGGGGCAACGGCTGCTCAGCACCGCACCCCTCGCCGGAGCGGTCTGGCTACTTCTTGTTCCGTTCGCCGCCGGCCTCCTCGTCCTGGAAGAGTTCCGAAAATGGCTCGTGCGCGGAAGGCAACCTGCCGTGAAAGATTGATGCGCATGAGCGCTTTGCCAGCATGTGGAGCTGTGTGCTTCAGCTGTCTTACGGCGAAAGATCAAGCTTAACGCCACGCAGAGGAAGTCCAAGTTCACCATCACCATGGATGAATACCAGCGTCACGTCTTTGTGCTGAAGCTGATGGATGGAATCGGGGTCATGACACGTAAGGAGTTGGAAGAGAAGAGCATCCAAATCTAGGTCTGGTGAGGAGGATCCGCGCGCAACGGAATGCAGGGAATAGAATAGAGCCGCTCGATATCAAGCGTCTAGATCTGAGTGATCCAGGGAGAGCGGGGGGGACGCATGGGGATCAGAGACGGCGAGCGAGTGGAGCTGGTGGTCGAAGGGGCATGGTTCGAGAAATTTCCGTGGAGCCGGCAGCTCTTGAATCCGGAGCTCGATCAGCGGGCTGGAGCACCCGCATTTGCGATCGCAGGCACCGCAGTCAATGTGAACCATCTGGCTGGCGTGATCGTGAAGACTGACAGCTGTTGGGACAGCCGGGGAGGGCGACACGAGGGGTTCGAGATCTTTGTGCCATGGTCGTACGTGGTCGGGATTCTTGAGATAGGTCGTGAGGGTACCGCGGTGAGCCGAGCAGGATTCCGATAGGTCGTAGAAGGGGGAGACGAAGCCACGGTGACCGGACGTGCCGAACGAGACTCGTTGAGCGGGCACGGTCGGATCGGGACGGCCGCCGTAGTAGGCGGCCACGAGCCGCGAGACGTCCACGAGCATCGACGGCTCCGCCAGCTTGCCAGCGAGCGGGCTGATCTTCACCGGAAGGGCTGAATTTGGCTCTGCCATCCTCCCCTGCCTCACCGCGGCCCTTGCACCAGCGCAGCGCAGCTGGAGTGCCGCGTCATCCGCAGACGAGCGCCACGAGGTGCACACCCCGATGCGCTCTTTCCCTGGTTGCAAGCTCGAGCTGACTCAGATCACCCCGCACCTACATTATGGGGCGACCACGCCCGGTAGAGCTGGAGGGACCACCCACCGACGACCACGCTGGTGCCAACATCCGTATGATCCACCACGATCCCGGGGCATCCCACCACTTCGAGAGGTCCCCGTGCGGGCGCTGAGGGATCGCCAAGCCCGCCTCCGCATCGTGTGACGTGTCGTTGAAGAGCGTCAGGCGCGCGTGGACGTCGTCCCTGAAGTCGAGGACATTGAGGCCGCCGGGCTTTGGTCGAGGTGGTCCCGAGCCAGCGGATGGTGGCCTTGGACGAGACGACGATGACGGTCTGGCCCGGATGGGCGCGACGATGTCGAACAACGGCGGCAAGGCCCGGGCCGTGACAGAGAGCCCCGTCGCGCCGCCGGCGTGGGCGAACGTGCAGGGGTTCCGTTCCCACCGGGCGGTACTCCTCGCCGTACATCCGCTCGACCTCGGTCCGGGTCATACCCTCCCGGTGACCGTGCGCGATCTCTCGCGGGTCGCCCGGGCCGCGACCGGCAGGCCGTGCGGCTCGGCGAGGATGGCGGCGGTCTCCATAGCACGGCCGACCGGCGACGCGTACACCGCCGCCACGCCCGCGTGAGCCAGGCGCCCA
>CAVVOZ010000018.1:0-315471 GCA_963749975.1 uncultured Candidatus Rokubacteria bacterium
CATCTCCAGGATGTAGAGGCCTCCGGTGAACCGGTCCACCGTGTAGACGACCCCGCGCTCGTCGACGAAGACGTCGTTCAGCTGGGCGGCTCCGCGCGGAGACCCGCTCGGGGCTGGCGGCACGAAGTGCGCGACCTCCTCCGGTCGAAACGGGTCGGAGAGATCGAACGCGCGCACGCCGCCGTTGAAGAAGGTCCCCAGGATCACCGTCTCCGATACCCAGGACCCGGGCGCTGGCCGGTTCTCGTGGAGGTTGTGCGCCCCGTAGCGGCCGCCGCGCCCGGCGAACTCGGCGACGGGGGGCAGTGGGCAGGTGCTGATCGGCACCGGGTTCGTCTCGTCGCGGGCGTCGAGGACCCACACGAGCTTCGGCCAGTCGGCGGCGCCGTCGGCCGTGGACTCGTCGGAGACGACCAGGAGCCCCCTGTCGAGGAGCGGCAGAAGCGTGTGGGTGAACCCGGCGAAGGGCGGGTGGTAGTCCCACCGGCTGACGAGCCGCGGGCGCGCCATGTCGGAGATGTCGAGGACGACGGCGCCCCCGTCGATGTAGCCGACATACGCTCGATCCGGACGCTTGGGGTAGACGTTCGTGTTGTGGGCGCGGAAGCCGGTGTCGAACTTCGGGTGTCTCGCGGGCGGGGGATCCGCGTCGCCGTCCCGGGTCCCCGGCAGCCACCAGCGGCCGACCTCGCGCGGCCGAACGGGATCGCGGACGTCCACGATCCGGTAGCACTGGTCGTCCTTCCGGTTGCGGGGCGTGAAGTCAGCCGCGCCGCCGCTCAGGTGGACGTAGCTCCCGTCCACGAACCAGAGATGGTGGACACCCCTGGATGCGGGTCCCGACGCGTCGAACATCGCCACGGTCCGCGGGCGGGCAGGGTCGGCCACGTCGAGGATCTCGAATCCGGCCGGCTGCAAGCCCGGGCGGCTCGTCTGATAGGCGACGACCAGCAGGTCCCCGACCACGTCGAGTGAGTTCGAGCGCATCTCGCCGTGGGGCAGGTCGCTCTGGAAGATGATTCCGGGCTTCCGCGGCTCCGTCACGTCCACCGCCGTCACGTTCTTGGGCGGCGACTCGTGGGCGAGCCACAGGACACGCCGGCCATCCCGGGTGAGCTGGATGGCCATGCCCTCGCCGCAGTTGCCGAAGCCGTTCAGCCGGTCGTGGGCGAGCAAGCGCATGTTCCGCGCGGACTCGGTCGCCATGGGTCCCGATTCTAGCTCAGCCCGACTCCACGCGACTCGGCTCCGCCCCGATCTCGGACCGCCAGCCGGGCGGTCAGCGCGGCTGGCTTGACGCCGGGCCCTTCGGCGCGACAATGGAGTCATGAGACTGATGGTTGCGGCGGTCCTCGTGATGATCCTCGCGGAAGTGGCGACCGCCCAGGGCGGCCTGACGCGGGGCGATAGAGCGCCAGCGACAGGATGTCACGACGCAGCAGGGTGAGGTCCGCCGGGAGATGGAGCGGCAGGGGGGGAGCCAGCAGCAACAGCAGGAGCGGAGCCTGCAGTTCCAGCTCCTTCAGCGGCAGCAGCCGGTCCCGCCGCCTGTCCCCCCGAACTGCTCCCAGGTCGGCGGCACGCTCGCCTGCCAGTAGGGCGCTCGCGCTCAGCGAGGGCCACCTCCGCTAGCTCTTCGGGGCCGCGTCCTCCTGCGCTCGACGTGCGCCCTACGTGTCGAGCAGTGACTCGCAGAAGAGCTCCTCGACCGCGAGCCGGCGCGGAGCCAGGCCCTGACGGAACGAGTAGCCGGCCAGGGTCTCCACGGTCTTGCGGTTCCGGCTGACGCCGTACGGAAAGGGATCGTCCCCCATCAGCGCCCGAGTCTCCTCCACCTCCGCCACGAGCCACGGCAGGACGTAGGGCAGAACCGCCGTGTCGGCGAGGCGCCGATAGGCGAGGCGCTTGGCTTCGGCGAATGCCTCGTAGAGCGAGCGCGGGAGCCAGGGATGCTCCCGGACGAGCTCCTCCTTCAGGACGACCGTGTGCATGATCGGAAAGATCCCCGTCTTCTCGAAGTAGGCTCGCTCCACGCGGCGGAAGTCGGGGAACAGGCGGCGCACGGGTGCGGGCTCTCCGGCGCTGCCAGCGCTGGCCGCGCCGGCCGGCCGGCGGGCGCCGATGAAGGCGTCGAGCTCTCCCGCGGCCAGGAGATGGCCGAGGTTGCGGTCGCCGGGTACCAGCTGGTGGCGGAGCCCGGGCGGCAGCGTCACGTCGACCTCCTTCACCGCCGTGCCCTCCCCGCCCTCGAACCAGCGGAGGTCGCTCGGCGACACGCCGTACTCGTCCTCCAGGATGCCCCGCACCCACACCGCGGCCGTCATGTGGTACTTGGGCACCCCCACGCGCTTCCCGACGAGGTCGCGCGGTTCCCGGATGCCCGCGTCGCTGCGCACGAAGATCGCCGAGTGCCGGAACGCGAAGGACGGGAAGACCGGAATGGCGACCAATGGCTCGCCGCGGCCGCGCAGCACGGTGTAGGTGGCCAGCGAGAACTCCGCCACGTCGAAGTCGCGACGCCGCGCCATCCGGTAGAACATCTCCTCGGGCTCCAGCGAGAGCACCTTGAGCTCCACGCCGTCCGGCCGCACGGCGCCGGTCCGGAGGGGAAGGGTGCGGTCGTAGTCGCCGCAGGCGAGCGTGAGCGTGAGCGTGGCCATCGTCCGAGTTGACGGGTCTCGGCTCGATAACCTAGCATGCCCCCGGGATCGATGGAACCGGGAAGCACGCGCACCTGCGCGCCGACCACTCCGAGCCACTCGACGCGGGGAAGTGGACCATTGAGAGGGATGCGTGCGCGGCTTCCGTGGCTGTGCCTTCTCGTCCTGAGCGTCGTCGTGGAGGACACGGCCGGCGCCGGGAGTCTCATCGCCGCCAGCCACGGATACCGGGATCGCCCGCCCGGACGGGCTCACCATCGTCGGCGTCCACGGGAGCCGGATCCTCGGACAGGTCGTGGGGCGTGAGGGCGTGGACTATAGCTGATTTCGTTCACGCCGCCCTGACCGGGCTGGTCCAGGTCGTCGCCTGGCCTACGTTCGGACTGATGCTGATCGGCGTGGCGATCGGATTCGCCGTCGGCATTCTCCCCGGCCTCGGCGGACCCACCACGCTGGCTCTCATGCTGCCCTTCGTCCTCAAGATGAACCCGGTCGAGGCGTTCGCCTTCCTCCTCGGCATGCTGGCGGTGACGAACACGACCGGCGACATCACCTCGATCCTGTTCGGTATCCCGGGCGAGCCCACCTCGGCCGCGACGATCGTGGACGGCCACGCGATGGCGAAGCGCGGGGAAGCCGGCCGGGCCCTGGGGGCGGCCATGATGAGCTCCCTCATCGGGGCCGTCTTCGGCGCGCTGGTCCTCGGGCTGGCCATTCCGCTCGTGCGTCCCCTCGTGCTCACCTTCGGCTCCCCCGAGTTCTTCATGCTGTCGGTGCTGGGGATCACCTTCGTGGCCTCGCTGAGCGGTGAGGCGCTGCTCCGGGGGCTGGTGGCGGGCGGCATCGGCCTCTGGCTGGCCACGATCGGCCTCGACCCGATGACCGGCACCCAGCGGTACACCTTCGGCCAGCTGTTCCTCTGGGACGGGATCGGCCTCGTGCCGGTCACCATCGGCTTCTACGCGATCCCGGAGCTCGTCGACCTGGCCGTCCAGCGCTCGAGCATCGCCCAGGTGACCGTGGGCCAGGTCGGAGGGGTGTGGCAGGGCGTCCGCGACACCTTCCGCCACTGGTTCCTCGTGCTTCGGTGCAGCGCCGTTGGCACCTTCGCCTCGATCATTCCGGGCCTGGGGGCCGCGACCACCCAGTGGCTCGCGTACGCTCACGCGGTCCAGAGCTCACCCGATCGTGCGCGATTCGGCAAGGGTGCCGTCGAGGGCGTCCTCGGCCCCGGCGCCGCCAACAACTCGACGCTCGGCGGGAGCCTGGTCACCACCGTCGCGTTCGGCGTGCCGGCCAGCGTGAGCACGGCCATCCTCATGGGCGCCTTCGTCATCCAGGGCCTGGTGCCGGGGCCGACGATGCTCGCGCCGGCCCCCAAGGGTCATCTGGCCGTGACGCTGGCGATGGTGTGGACGATCGTGATCTCGAACGTGATCACGGTCGCTGTCTGCCTCCTCTTCATGGGCCAGCTGGCCCGCATCACCCGGATCCGCGGCACGCTGCTCGTTCCCTTCATCCTGACGCTCGTCTACGTCGGGGCCTTTGCCGAGAAGAACGTGTTCCAGGACCTCGGAGTGGTGCTCGTGTTCGGGGCGCTCGGACTCGCGATGGCGCGGCTCGGATGGCCGCGGCCGCCGCTCCTCCTCGGGCTCGTCCTGGGACCTCTCGCCGAGAATCGGCTGTTCCTGTCCACGGACAACTACGGCGCGGCCTGGCTCCTCCGGCCCTGGGTGCTGCTCCTGATCGGGATCGCCGTGGTCGGCCTCGTGGTCCCGCTCGTGCGCAGGCGGGGCCGGCGGCGGATGCCGGCCGAGACGGGAAGGGCGGGCGCGCCCCGCCGCCTCCGGCTCGACGGGGGGGCGGCGTTCAGCCTCGCCGTCGTGCTTCTGTTCGCCTGGGCACTCTGGCAGAGCTGGAGCTTCGGGTGGCGCGCCGGACTCTTCCCGTGGGCGGTGACCGTGCCGGCGCTCTTCCTGGCGATCATGCAGTTCGTACGCGATCTCGCAGGGCGCCCGGAGAGCCCGGGTCCCGGCCTGGTCGAGGCCACACCGAGCGTGCCGTCGGCGGTGGCCGGGCGGCGCACCGCGGAGATCGCCGCGTGGATCGTCGGGATGTTCGTGGCCATCTGGCTCGTGGGCTTCGCGGGCGCTACCCTCTTGACGACGTTCCTCTACCTCAAGCTCGGCGCGCGTGAACGATGGGTGCCCAGCCTGGCGCTCAGCCTGGGCGGGTTCGTCTTCGTGTACGGGCTGTTCGAGCGGGCGCTGGGGGTGCCGTTCCCGCCCGGCCGCCTGCTCACCTGGCTCGGGTACGGCTAGCTCGAGAGGAGAGCATCCGGTGTCAGACGCGACAGGCTACGACGCTGCCCTGGACGACCTCGTCATCGCCAACAGGATTCTCGCCAATGAAGGCGTGATCGACGCCTTCGGTCACATCAGCATCCGGCATCCGCGGCTGCCGGACCGCTACTTCCTGGCCCGCTCGCGGAGCCCGGAGCTGGTCGAGCGCGGCGACATCATGGAGTTCGATCTCGAGAACCGGCCGATCGATCCCCGGGGGCGGACGATGTACTCGGAGCGGCCCATCCACGGGTCGGCCTACAGGGCGCGGCCCGACGTGATGGCGGTATGCCACAACCACGCCCGCTCGCTCATCCCGTTCGGCATCACCGGCACCGCGATCAAGCCGGTTTGGCATATCGCGGGCAGCATCGGCCAAGAGGTGCCGGTCTGGGACGTCCGGGACGAGTTCGGCGACACCGACCTCCTGGTGACCACCACCGAGATGGGCGATTCCCTTGCCCGGACCCTGGGGCCGCACCGCGTATGCCTGATGCGCGGCCACGGCGCCGTGGTGGCGGCGCACGATCTGAAGGCGACGGTGTTCGTCTCGATCTACCTCATGGTCAACGCGGCACTGGTCAAGGAGGCGCGCGAGCTCGGCGAGGTGACCTATCTGAGCGAGGGCGAGGTCCGGCTCACCGAGCAGATGAACTTCCGGGCGCGGTCCCAGAACCGGGCGTGGGAGTACTGGGCCCGGCGCGCGGGGTTCACGACCACCGTCAACGACTGACGGCTCGGGCGACCGCCGTCGCCGGGCCGAGGCCGCCGGTCCGGGAGTCAGGCGCTCGCGAGTACGGCCGGCAATATACGAGCGCGCGCGTCTGGGCTCCTAACTAGTTGTAGAGGATGTCCTTCAGCCTGGCGAGCAGAGCAGGGTCCAGCGTGAAGAGCTCGCCGACCATCTTCTCCAGCTCGTCACCCGTCACGGGGTCGAGGGTGAGCTTGGCCTTCTCCGCCTCCGCGAGGAAGGCCGGGTCCTTCAGCGTCTCCTGAAAGGCCCGGCGCAGGACCTGGACCCGCTCCTTCGGGGTTCCGGGCGGCAGGACGAAGGGCCGGGCGAAGGCGCCGGTGTTCTGGAGCCCGACCTGGATCAGGCGACGTGCCTCCTCGGACTTGGCCAGATTGATCGCCAGCGGCACGTTCGGCAGATCCGGGAATGGCTTGCCCGTCAGCTGCATCACCGGGATCACGTCCCCCGCCTCGAGCGCGCTGCGCCAGGTCGCCCGCATCGACTCCCAGGACCAGCACGCCCCGGCGAGCTCGCCGCCGTCGACCGCGAGGCGGATCTCCGCCGTGCCCCGGTACCCGGAGACGACCTGGATGGGCAGCCCGAGGACGGCCTTCAGGACTCGAGCCGAGTTGTCGGGCGAGGCGCCGGGCGCGATGCCGCCCAGCTTGACGGGAGCTTTCGCGGCCGTCCACTTCTCCACGCTCGTGATGCCGCTGGCCTTGGTCAGCGAGCACACGACGTCCTCCTTCACCGCGGCGCCGATGAACTCGAACTTCCGGGCGTCGAACTCGACCCCGGCCTGTCCCAGAACCTGGCCCAGCATGAGCGATCCGTTGAACTTCCCCACGGTGAGGCCGTCCGGCTTGGCCACCTTGTAGACGTGGTTGGCCGCGATGAGGCTTCCGGCCCCGGCCATGTTCTCGACGACGAACGTGGGGTTGCCCGGAACGTGCTTGCCCATGTGCCGCGCGATCACGCGGGCGTACGTGTCGAAGCCGCCTCCGGGGGCGAGACCCACGATGACCCGCACGGTCTTCCCTTCGAAGAAGGGCTGAGCCTCCGCGGGCGGGCCGCCCAGCGAGGCGAGCACGATGAAGGTCGTCGACAGTGCGAGCAGCCAGCTGTGCATGTGGCCCTCCCTTGGGGTCGGAATGGCGCCAGGATAACCCAGCCTCGGGGCGGGGGAGCCACCGGGCCGTCGCCCCGGCAGCGGGGGATCGACGAGCGATGTCGTACGGCCTCGGGTGCGCGGCGTCGCCCGCGTCAGAGCCGGCGGGCGAAGCGGGGGTCGAGCAGGTCGCGAAGGCCGTCCCCCACCAGGTTGACGGCGAGGACGACGACGGCCAGGAACGTGCCGGGAAACAGGATCATCCAGGGGCCGACCTGGAAGTTGGTGCGACCCTCCGCCATGATGTTTCCCCACGACGGGATCTCCGGCGGCGTGCCAGCGCCCAGGAAGCCGAGGGCCGCCTCGATCAGGATGGCCACCGCGCAGATGTACGTCGCCTGGACGGTGAGCGGGGCCAGGGTGTTGGGCAGGAGGTGGCGGCCCAGGATGCGGGGGATGCCGCTCCCCAGGGCGCGGGTGGCTTCCACGTAGGGCTGCTCCCGCAGCGTGAGCACGATCCCCCGGACGAGGCGGACGACGCGGGGGATCTCCGGGACCGTGATGGCCAGCAGCACGCCCCGGACGCTGGCTCGCGTGATGGCGATGATCGCGATGGCGAGGAGGATCGACGGGATCGCCATCAGCCCGTCCATGAGCCGCATCAGGATCGCGTCGGCCGTGCGCAGGTACCCGGCGACCAGGCCGATGGCCAGCCCGGCCGTGGTGGCCAGGAGCGCCACGCTGAACCCGATGATGAGCGAGATCCGCCCTCCGTACATCGTCCGACTGTAGACGTCTCGGCCGAAGCTGTCCGTCCCGAACCAGAACCGGTCGGAGGGCGGTCTCAGGCGCTGGGCCGGGCTGAACCGGATCGGATCCACGGTACCGAGGTGCGGAGCCAGGGCCGACACGACGGCCATCACCGCGATCAGCGCCAGTCCGACTGCCACGGTGGGGTGACGCCGCACGAAGGCCATCGGCCCCCGCCGTCTGCGCCCTCCGGCGGCCCGCGCCATCGGACCGGCCTCGACCGGGACGGCCTCGGTCATCGGATGTCCCGCATCGGCCACGTCGGCGACGCGCTCGCCATCAGTAGCGGATCCTCGGGTCCAGGACCGTGTACACGAGGTCGATGACCAGATTGACCAGGACGTACGCCCCGGAGGAGAGCAGGATCACCGCCTGGATGATCGGGTAGTCCCGCCGGAGGATGGCGTCCACCGTGAGGCGCCCGATCCCCGGGATCGCGAAGACGCTCTCGGTGATGACCACGCCCCCGATCAGGAGTGTCAGCCCCACCCCGATGATGGTCACGATCGGGATCGAGGCGTTCCGGAGGGCATGGCCGACCACCACGGTCAAGGTCGACAGCCCCTTGGCGTGGGCGGTCCGGACGTAGTCCTCCTCCAGCACCTCGAGCAGGCTCGCCCGGGTGATGCGCGCGATCAGCGCCATGTAGATGGAGCCGAGGGCCAGGCTGGGCAGGAGGATGCTCCGCAGGCAGGGCCAGATGCCCTGGGTGAGGCTCACGTAGCCCTGCACCGGCAGCCACCCGAGCTGGATGGCGAACAGATAGATGAGGAGGTAGCCGAGGACGAAGACCGGGATGGAGAGGCCGCAGACCGCGAGCCCCATGACCAGCCGGTCGACCCAGGTCCCGGCCCGCCAGGCGGCCAGGACGCCGATGGGGACCGCCAGGAGGACGGCGATCACCAGCGTCGTCACCGACAGGACCAGGGTGGGCTCGAGCCGCTGCCGGATCAGCCGGCTGACGGGGAGCTGGGAGAAGATGGAGGTTCCCAGCTCGCCCTGGAGGATCTGCCCCACCCAGGCCACGAACTGGACGGGGAGCGGCCGGTCCAGCCCGAGCTGCTTCCCGATGCGGGCGATGTCCTCGGCCGTCGCGAAGTCGCCGGCGATCAGCGTCGCCGGGTCGCCGGGAGCCAGGTGGAGCAGGAGGAAGACGATCACGGCCACCACCCCCATGACGGGGATGGTGGCCACGATTCGCCGGACGAGGTAGGTGCGCAACCGTCTCGGCTACGGGACTACTTCTTCTCGATGTTCCACAGGACCAGGCGGACCGTATCCAGCACGCCGGTGACGTTGCTGCGGTACGCGATCGGCGCGTAGAACTGGCCAACCGGGACGTACGGCACCACCTCGAAGAACCGCTTCTGAAGCCGCTCCACCACCGCCTTCTGCTGCTGCGGAGTTTGGGCCAGCGGGAACTCGAGCCGGATCTTCTCCAGCTCTTCGTCGCACGGCCAGCCGAACCAGTTCTTGCCGTCGCAGTGGGTCGGGGTCGGGGTGTTGGTGATCGGGTTGCCCATGGCCATCCCGCCGCCCCAGGTGTGGAAGATGTTCCAGCCACGGGGGTTCTTGTCCACCGGATCCTTCAAGGCGCGGCGGGCGCTCTGGGTGCCCCAGTCGATCGTCTGGAGGTCGACGTTCATGCCGATCTCCCGGAGCTTCTGGGCCGTCACCACCGCCTGGGCATGGGCGATGGGCGTGTCGGCGGGATCCAGGAGGACGACCGTCTCGCCCTTGTAGCCGCCCTCCTTGAGGAGCTGTTTCGCCGTTTCGATGTTCTTCTCGCGGGAGTTGGTGGCCCAGGCTCCGATTCCCGCGTCGCTCCCGAGGGGCGTCCCGCACATGAAGATCTGCCAGCAGGACTTCTCGTACTCGGGGTTGCCGATGATGGCGGCCAGGTAGTCCTTCTGGTCGCCCACCGCATAGAGGAGGGCCTGCCGGTTCTTCGGGTTGTTGAACGGCGGGTTGAGGTGGTTCGGGCGCAGGACCGCCTGGGTTCCCACGCGATCGATCACCTTGACGGTGATGTTGCCCGCTTTCTTCATGAGCGGGAGGTGGTCCGTGGTCGGGATCTCGATCATGTCCACCTCGCCCTTGATGAGGGCCTGGGTGGCCGTGTTGGCGTCAGGGATCACCACCCACTCGACCCGGTCCACCTTGGCGAGCTTGGCCCCGGCGAACCCGTCCGGCGCGTCCGACCGCGCCTTGTAGAGCGGGTTCTTCTTGTAGATCACCTTGCTGCCCGGCACCCACTCCTCCTTGACCATCACGAAGGGGCCGGAGCCGATGGCCTCGGTGATCTGCTTGTCAGACGGGGTCTGGGCTTCCTTCTCCCGGTGGACGAAGAGCGGGTTCTCGGGCGTCCCCAGGACCTCCAGGACCGGGCCGAAGGGCTTGTCCAGCCGGATCTCGAACGTCAGCGGCCCGGTGGCCACCACGTCCTTGGCGAACTGGAGGAGCGTCTTGCCCACCGGGACGCGGTCTCCCCAGCGCTTGAGGGAGGCCACGGCATCCTTCGCCTGGACCGGGCTCCCGTCGCTGAACTGGAGGCCGTCCCGGAGCTTGAATCGCCAGACGAGCCCGTCCGCGCTCTTCGAGTACGTGTCCACCATCTGGGGCTTGTACTCGAGCTTCGCGTTCGGAGCGAACAGCACGTCGTAGATCATGTAGCCGTGGTTCGACGTGATGTTGTTGGTCGTCCACACGGTGTCGAGAATCTTGAGGTCGGCCTGGGGCACGATGCGGAGCACCGACTGCGCCCCGGCCGCGCTGGCCAGGCCAGCCACCAGGGCCACCGCCAGCCCCACCCCGAGCATCCGTTGCCATCCCGTCTCGCGTATCCGTCGCATGGCGCGTCTCCTCTCTGTCGCTCGCTGTGGCTCGCCGCCTACCGCTCGGCGGCCTTCGGGGGCACCCACCGGCCGGCTCGCACCGCTCCGGATGGGACCAGGCGCCGGGTGCCTTCCAAGCGCTCACCCATCGTGTCTTCGAACGTCACCGGTCCCTCCTGGACCGCCAGCAGCGTCACGTCCCCCGCCGCCCCCGGGCGCAGCGTGCCCAGCCTGCCGTCGTGCCCGATCACCTGGGCGGGGGCGCCCGTCGTCATGGCCACCACCTCGTCGAGGGAGAGGCCGAGGTGCAGGAACTTCGACATGGTCGTGGCCAGATCGAACACGGGGCCATCGAGGTTGTAGACGTGGAGATCGCTGGAGATCGTCCCCGGCCGGAACCCCTGGGCCATGGCTCGCCGCGCGACCTGGAAACTGAACGAGCCCTTCCCGTGTCCCACGTCGAACAGCACCCCGCGGGCCGCCGCCCGGCGAGCCGCCTGGGTCACCGCGCCCCGATCGTCGAGGATCCCCTCCTCGCGCCCGTGGTAGCAGTGAGTGATCACGTCGCCCGGCCGCAGCTCGCTCAGGATGTCCGCCAGGGGGATCGGAGTGTCCCCGACGTGGACCATGATCGGGAGGCCCGCCGCCTCGCCAGTCTCCCGGGCCGTCTCGAGCGCGACCCGGGCGTTGGACCCCACCAGGTCACGGGACAGCCGGACCTTGATCCCGCGGATCAGATCACGGTGGGCCTCGATCGTCCGGAGCGCGGCCGCCCGGTCGATGTGGCGGACCTCCTCGAGCTCCCCCACGGCCGGCGACACCATGCCGGTCGCTCCGATGTTGAGGAAGGGGACGATCCGCGTGGCCGACACGTCGATGACGTAGCGGCGGAACGCGCCGAACGTGTGCGCCCCCGCCGAGCCCGCGTCGACCACCGTGGTCGTCCCGGTGCCGAGACAGTGCGGGTCCGGCTCGATCCCGTAGTGGGACGCCCCCCAGAAGACGTGGACGTGGAGGTCGATGAGCCCGGGGAGCACCAGCCGGTCGCGGGCGTCGACCACTTCCTCGCCTGGCTGGGGCGTGAGCCCGTCGCCCAGCTCGACGATCCGGTCGACGTCGACCCGGACGTCCCGGCGGGCGTGGACCCCCTGGCCGGGGTCGACGACGGTGCCGCCCCGGATCAGCATGTCCGCGCGCCGCCCCGGCGATCGTGCTCGCGTCCCGCCGGTGTCATCGCGCGCCGATCATAGACGAGCGCCGGAGGACCCGCAACCGAAGCGGGAACGGCCACCGGTCGGCACTCTCGCGGAAGGGCGAGACCAGCGCGACCGGCTTGACAAGGGTGTGCATCCGGGGCAGGTTCGCGTGGGTGTGAGCCTCTATCAGGTCCAGAAGCTTCTCTTCGACGTCAACCGCGACCGGCAGGTGCGGGCCCGCTTCCTCGACGAGCGGGAGCGCCTGGTGGGGGAGTACGAGCTCACGGCGGAGGAGCGCCGGGCGATCCTCGAGACGGACTTCCACGCCCTCTACCAGATGGGCGTGCACTCGCTCCTGCTGGGGCCGCTGGCGGCCACGCTCGGCATGAGCTTCCCCGACTACCTGGCGATCCTCCGGGGGACGAAGCCGTGAGTCTCGTCGGGGCCTACGCCGCCAGCCACGCGCCCGGGATCACCGGCCGCCCCGCGCTGCCGCCTCCCGCCGACTCGGAGCCCGTGTTCCGCGCGTATGCGGAGCTCCGCGCCAGGCTCGAGGCGGCGCGCCCCGACGTGCTCGTCGTGGTCTCCCCCGAGCACTGGGCGAACTTCTTCCTCGACCACATGCCCTCCTTCTGCATCGGCATCGCCGACGAGTTCTGGGGGCCGACCGACGAGGAGTTCGTGAAGATCCCGCGGCGGCGGGTGCCGGGCGACGCGCGGCTCGCGCGGGCGCTCGCCGCGGGGATCGCCGAGGACGTCGATCTCTCCTCGTCCCAGGAGCTGGCGTTCGACCACGGTGTGATGGTGCCGCTCCACCTCCTCGGCACGACGCTCCCCGTGATCCCGATCATCGTCAACTGCCTCGCCGGGCTCCCCGCGCCCCTTCACCGCTGCCACGCCCTCGGGATCGCGCTCCGTCGCACGGTGGACCGATGGCCGGAGCGCGTGGCGATCCTGGGCACGGGCGGGCTGTCCCACTGGCCGGCGATGCCCGAGTCCGGGCGGATCGGCCTCGACTTCGACCGGCGCTTCCTCGACGCGTTCATCGGTGGCCGCATCGACACGTTCCTGCGCTATCCGCGAGAGGCGCTCGAGGCGGAGGCCGGGCCGGGCGGCCACGAGATCCGCACGTGGATCACCGTCGCCGCCGCGGCGGGTGACGCGCGGGGCACGCTGCTGGCCTATCAGCCGGTTCCGGCCTGGTCCACCGGCTGCGCCGTCGCGGCGCTGGAACCGCGCTAGAGCGGCCAGGCGCCTGATCCGGTCGACGTCTCGCCGTGAAGGGCCAGTCCGTCGTGCCCGCTGATCTCGCGTCTCCCACCGGGAGCCCGTGATGGGGCCGTTCGGCGTCGGGCAGGCCGTCAAGCGATTCGAGGACGTCCGCCTGGTCCGGGGCGGGGGACGGTTTCACGACGACGTGAACCTGCCCCGGCAGGCTCACGCCCTCGTCGTGCGGTCGGTGCACGCGCACGCCCGCATCCTGAGCATCGACGTATCGGCGGCACTCCGGGCTCCCGGCGTCCTGGCCGTCTTCACGGGCGACGACCTGGCCCAGGCGGGGCTCGGCTCCACGCGGACGACGCTTGCGCGCACCCGGCCGGACGGCTCGCCCATGTTCGCGCCGGCGCACCCGGTCCTCGTCCGCGACCGCGTGCGATGCGTGGGCGATCCCGTCGCGTTCCTCGTCGCCGAGACGGTGGCCCAGGCCGAGGATGCGGCCGAGCTGGTCCGGATCGAGTACGAGCCGTTACCCGCGGTGACGGCGACGGTGGAGGCGGCCCGGACGGGCAGCCCGCCGGTGTGGGACGAGTGTCCCGACAACGTCTCCAACGTCTTCGAGGCCGGAGACCGGGCGGCCGCCGACGCCGCGTTCGACCGGGCGGATCGTGTGGTCCGCGGCCGATACGTGATCACCCGGGTCCATGCCCAGTACATGGAGCCGCGAGGCGCGCTCGGGGTCTACGACCCCGGCGAGGACCGCTACACGCTCCACGCCGACGTCCAGTACCCGCATCGTGTGCGCACCGTGCTGGCCACGAGCATCTTCCGGGTCCCCGAGCACCGGATCCGCGTCATCGCGGGGGACATCGGCGGCGCCTTCGGGACCAAGGGCTGGCAGTACCCGGAGCACCGGCTGGTGCTGTGGGCCGCGCGGAAGCTGGGACGACCGGTCAAGTGGGCGTGCGAGCGGCGCGAGGCGATCCTGGCCGACGAGCACGCCCGGGACACCGTGAGCGAGGCCGAGCTGGCCCTGGACGCGCAGGGCCGATTCCTGGCGCTCCGTGTCCGCACCGTGGCAAACGTGGGCGCCTACGTGTCGTCGGACCGGAACCTCCTGGCGACCTTCATGAACGTCGCCACGCTGGTCGGCGTCTACACGATCCCCGCCGCCCACGTCCACGTCACGTGTGTCCTGGCCAACGTGAACCCGACCGCGCCGTATCGCGGGGCGGGCAGGCCGGAGTCGACCTACGTCATCGAGCGGCTCATCGACGACGCCGCCCGCGAGCTCGGCCGGGACCGGATCGAGCTCCGGCGGATGAATCTCATCCCGGCCTCGGCGATGCCCTACCGCACGGCGTTCCGGGTGACCTACGACAGCGGCCAGTTCGAGAAGAGCATGGACAAGGCGCTCGCCCTCGCCGACGTCGCGGGGTTTGCCGCGCGGCGCGAGGCGTCGGGCCGCCGGGGCCGGCTCCGGGGCCTGGCCGTGGTCAACGCCATCGAGCGGGCGGCGTCGCCCCAGCCCGAGTTCGCGGAGATCAGGTTCGACCCGAGCGGCGGCGCGACCGTCCTCATGGGCACCAAGAGCCAGGGACAGGGCCACGAGACCACGTTCAAGCAGGTGCTCCACGAGCGGCTCGGTCTCGACCCCGACACGGTCCGCTACGTCGACGGCGACACCGACCGGGTCGCCTTCGGTACGGGGACGATGGGGTCTCGCTCGACCGTCGTCGGCGGGTCGGCGCTGTGGCTCGCGGCCGACAAGGTGATCGCCAAGGGGAGGCGAATCGCCGCGCACCTGCTCGAGGCGGCCGAGGGAGACCTGATCTTCGAGGGCGGCCGATTCCGGGTGACCGGGACGGACCGGGCCGTGACCATCACCCAGGTGGCCCGCGCCGCCTTCCAGCCCGCCCAGTTGCCTTCAGGGGCTGGAGCCGGGACTCTACGAGACGGGGACGTTCGTTCCGAAGCAGGACACCTGGCCGAACGGTTGCCACGTCTGCGAGGTGGAGATCGACCCGGACACGGGGTCCGTCGCGCTCCTCGGCTACCTCGTGGTCGATGACGTGGGTACCGTCGTCAATCCTCTGACACTCGCGGGACAGATCCATGGCGGCGTGGCGCAAGGCGTGGGCCAGGCCCTCATGGAGGAGGTCGTCTACGATCGGGAGTCCGGGCAGCTCCTGACCGCGTCGTTCATGGAGTACGCGATGCCGCGCGCCGACACGCTCCCTGACCTGGTGATCGGGAGCAACCCGGTGCCGACCGCGCTCAACCCCCTGGGGGCCAAGGGAGCAGGGGAGGCGGGCACCGTCGGCGCGCTGCCGGCGGTGATGAACGCCGTCATCGATGCCCTGGCTCCCCTGGGCGTTCGGCACCTGGACATGCCGGCGACTCCGGAGCGCGTGTGGCGCGCGATCCAGGACGCGAGGCCGCCGACCTGAGCCGATCGCCGGACCCCGGTCTCGTCTTCCGTCGCGGCCAAGACAGGCCGATCGGCATACCTTCTGCAGGTATGCTTGGCGGTGGCAGCCGACGCCACGCGATGACATGGGTCCAGGGGGCGGCATTCCTTGACAATGTCGAGCGTGGCTTCGTATCCTGTCGCCACACTTGGCTTTTTTGATTCGACTGGGAGGGCCTGGCGTCCATGCGAGGCGAGCTGAGGAAGGATCCGGCGACCGGAAAGTGGGTACTCGTCCGGCCCCGGGTACGTAACAACGGCAATTCTGACAACGGCGCTTGTCCCTTCTGTCCGGGGAACGAGCACCTGACGCCTCCCGAGATCGCCGCCTACCGTCCGCCGGCCGAGGGATCCCAGAAGGCCGGCTGGGAGGTACGGGTCATTCCGGAGCGGGATCCGTACTTCGTGATCGAGGAGGAAATGGTTCGCGAGGGCATCGGGATGTTCGACCGGATCTCGACGCGCGGGGCCAGCGAGATCGTGGTGGAGAGCCCTGATCATGGGATGACGCTCCAGAGCGCCGACGAGGCCCAGATCGAGCGCGTCTTGTGGATGTACAGGGATCGTGTGAATGACCTCAAGCGGGACCTGAAGATCCGGAACGTGGTCGTGACGCGCCGGTACGGGAAGCCCGGCTCCCGGATCCGGCATCCCTACTCGCGAATCCTGGCAGCGCCGATCGTCTTCGACGATCTTCGGACCGAGCTGACCCAGGCTCGCGAGTACTACGCCTACAAGCGGCGCTGCGTGTTCTGCGACACGATCCGGGAGGAGGCCGCCACCGGAGAGCGGCTGATCCAGATGACGCCCCACTTCGCGGCCTTCGTGCCGTATGCGGCCCGGGTGCCCTTCGAGCTGCGGATCCTGCCGCGGCGGCACGCGAGCGCGTTCGAGGCGATCTCGCCCGACGAGGTGGCAGACCTCGCCCGACTGCTCAAGAGCCTGTGCGGGCTCCTGGCCAAGGGAATCGGGGATCCTTCCTACGAGATCACGCTCCACACCGCGCCGAATCTCGCCGTCAAGATCGTGCAGGGGGAGTGGGACACGATCGAGCGCGACTACCACTGGCACCTGGAGATCCTCGTAGAGCCGGAGCAGGCAATTGGCGTGTCGGGCATCGCCGTGACCGACATGCTTCCCGAGGAGGCAGCCCGCGTCCTTCGGGAGGCGGGTTCGCTGGACCAGCCCCGGGGCTGACCGGCGGCCCGGGCTCACCCCGGGTTCCTTGCCGTGGGCATCCGCCCGGGGCGTCCGGCGACGGACAGCAGGCCGCACGTGGCCCTCTGTCCGCTGACTGACGCTATTCCGCAGCCATTGCCGTCTCCAGTCGGGAACCGGGTCCTCCCCGCCTAATCGGCTGCGATTCCAGGCCGTTCACGCCTTGACAGGGTCCTGCCTGCGTGTCATCTTTAAGTCCGACCGATTCGGTCGGCGATCAGGAGGGTCGGTGTTAAGGTTCAGCAGGAAGGCTGACTACGGGCTGATGGCGGTGCACTATATCGCCTTCCATCAGCACGACGGCGTGGTCAACACGAAGCGGATCGCGGAAGACCTCGGGATCCCGTCGGAGCTCCTGGCGAAGATCCTTCAGCGCCTCGCCAAGGGGAAGCTGATCGCGAGCGTCAACGGGCCCAAGGGGGGGTACGTCCTCGCCCGGGACCCGGGTCAGATCCGGGTGAGCGAGGTGCTCCGCGCGATCGAGGGCCCCCTCGGTCTGGTGAACTGCTACCGGACGATGAAGTGTCCGCAGCTCGAGCGTTGCAACATCCGCCGTCCGGTGCTGGCGATCCAGAGCGGCATCGAGCGATTCCTGGAGACCATGACCCTGGAGACGATGAATACCCTGAACGAGCCGCCGGCCGTCGCAGCGGGGCTCGTCGCAACCCGGCACTGAACGCAGCACTGAGGAGACGGCGCATGGCGGTGAAGTTCCCGATCTTCATGGACAGCAACTCGACGACGCCCGTCGACCCCCGCGTGCTCGAGGCGATGATCCCGTACTTCACCGAGAAGTTCGGGCATCCCGGCAGCCGCAACCACTCCTTCGGCTGGGAGGCGGAAGGGGGCATGGAGCGGGCTCGCGAGCAGCTGGCTCGGCTGATCGGCGCGCGCGACCCCAAGGAGCTGGTCTGGACGTCCGGGGGAACCGAGGCCGACAACCTGGCCATCAAGGGCATCGTGGAGATGTACCGGGAGAAGGGCGACCACATCGTCACGGCGGTGACGGAGCAGCGCGCGGTCCTCGATCCCTGCCGGCGACTGGAGAAGCAGGGACTCGCCCGGGTGACCTACCTGCCGGTCGATGCGATGGGCGTGGTCGATCCCGAGGCGCTCCGCAAGGCCATCACCGACCGGACCATCCTCGTCTCGATCATGCTCGCCAACAACGAGATCGGAACCATCCAGGCGATCCAGGAGCTGAGCCGAGTCGCGAAGGAGCGGGGCGTCCTCTTCCACACGGACGCGACCGAAGCCGTGGGCAAGATTCCGGTCGACGTCGAGAAGATGGGCATCGACCTCCTGTCCTGCACCGCGCACAAGCTCTACGGGCCCAAGGGCATCGGCGCCCTGTACGTGCGCCGGCGCAACCCGCGCGTTCGCCTCGCCCCCATGATCGACGGCGGCGGCCACGAGCGCGGCGCCCGCTCCGGCACGGTGCCGGTGGCGCTGGCGGTGGGCTTCGGCAAGGCGGCCGAGATCTGCCGCGAGGTCATGCCCGAGGAGGCGGCGCGGCTGGCCCAGCTCCGGGACCGGCTGCAGGATCGCATCCTTTCCTCCGTGGACGAGTCGTACCTGAACGGCCACCCGGAGCGCCGGCTACCCCACACCCTCAACATCTCGTTCGCCTACGTCGAGGGTGAGTCGATCCTCATGGGGCTCAACAAGGAAGTCGCGCTGTCGTCCGGGTCGGCCTGCACGTCGTCCACCCTGGAGCCGTCGTACGTCATCCAGGCGCTCGGCGTGGGAGCCGATCTCGCGCACTCCTCGATCCGGTACGGGCTGCACCGGTTCACCACCGGCGAGGAGGTTGATGTCGTGGCCGATCGGACCATCGATGTCGTGAAGCGGCTCCGCGAGATGTCGCCGCTCTACGAACTGGCGAAGGAAGGCGTGGACATCAAGTCCATCCAGTGGAAGGCTGAGTAAAGGAGACGGCGCCCATGGCCTACAGCGACAAGGTGATCGACCACTACAGCAACCCCCGGAACGTCGGGTCCTTCGGCAAGGACACGCCGGGACTGGGGACGGGGCTCGTCGGCGCCCCCGAGTGCGGCGACGTGATGAAGCTGCAGATCAAGGTCAATCTGGACACGGGTGTCATCGAGGACGCCAAGTTCAAGACCTTCGGCTGCGGCTCCGCCATCGCCAGCTCGAGCCTCGCCACCGAATGGCTCAAGGGCAAGAGCGTCGACGACGCCCTGAAGATCAAGAACACGGACATCGTGAACGAGCTGAAGCTGCCGCCCGTCAAGATCCATTGCTCGGTGCTGGCCGAGGACGCGATCAAGGCGGCGATCCGCGACTTCCAGGAGAAGTGGGCCGAGCGGCAGGCGGTGGCGGCCCAGGGCCAGGAGTAGCGGAGCGAGGGGAGGACGGACGACCATGGCGGTCTCGATGACGCCGGGGGCGGTGAGCCGGGTCAAGGAGCTCATGACGGCCCAGAGCCTCGATCACGCGTTCCTCCGGATGGGCGTGCGCGGGGGCGGGTGCTCGGGCATGACCTACGATCTCCAGTTCGACAGCGAGCTGAGGAAGCACGACAAGCAGTTCGAGGTCGACGGGGTGAAGGTCGTCGTGGACGTCAAGAGCTACCTCTACCTGAACGGGACGACGCTGGACTACGTCACCCAGGGTCTGACCGGTGGCTTCACCTTCGTCAACCCCAACGCGAAGTCGAGCTGCGGCTGCGGCACGTCGTTCACGGCCTGAGTCTCTGACGACGGGGGCGGGGCGAGCGGCATCCCGACCTGGCTCGAGGGCGGAGCGGGACAGCGATCTGACCGGGCCTCCTCCGAGGCCCGGTCGGTGTTTAGGGGGGCGAGTGTGGCGGTAGGAACGGACGAGCGGAACGGATCGAAGTGCTGGAGCTGCGGCGCGGCCGCGGCTGACGGGCAGGTCTGTTCCGAGTGCGGTCGGCTCCAGCCATTTCCGGCGGGGAGCGACCACTGGACCGTGCTCGGGCTCGAGCGCCGGCTCGGCCTCGATCGGGCCGACCTCGAGCAGCGCTTCCACGGGCTGAATCGGCGCCTCCACCCGGACTACTTCCGCCTGCGGTCCCCGGAGGAGCAGGCCATCAGTCTCGAGGCCTCCGCGGCCGTGAACGCCGCGTACCGCGCGCTCCGGGATCCGGTGAGCCGCGTGGAGTACCTCCTGGAGCTCGAGGGCATGGCGCTGGGCACGGCGGGGCAGGCGAAGCCGCCGGCCGATCTCTTCGAGGAGATCCTGGAGCTGCAGGAGGCGCGGATGGAGCTCCAGACGGCTGACGCCGACGAGGCGCCCGCGCTCCGCGCCCGCCTGGAAGGGGCGCAGGCGGAGCTCGCGGCCCGGCGCGCCGGCGCGGAGACCGAGCTGACCGCGTGTTTCCCGGAATGGGATGCGGGCGACGCCGCGACGCGCCGTCGGGTGCTCGGCCGGATGCGTGACATTCTCGCGACCCGCGCGTACCTGCGGACGGTCCTCCGCGACCTGGGGGTCGCGCTCACCGTCCAAACGGATGGAGGACAGACGGACCGATGACGGACCTGACGATCGGCGTGGCCCCGGGAGCCCGGCCCGACGCGCCAGGTGTCAAGGAGCTGGTGGTCGGGATCGACCTCGGGACCACGAACAGCCTGGTCGCCTACATGGACCGGGGCGTGCCCCAGGTGATCCGCGACGCGGAGGGCCGCGGGCTCGTGCCCTCGGTCGTCGCGTTCGGGCCCGCGGGCCCCGTTGTCGGTGACGCGGCCCGGCGGATGCTCGTGCGCCACGCCGAGCGCGCGGTGTACTCCATCAAGCGCTTCATGGGGAAGGGCTTCGAGGACGTCCGCGAGGAGCTGCGGTACTTCCCCTTCCACGTCACGCCGAGCCAGGAGATCGTCCGCATCCGGATCGGTGACCGTGAGCTCACGCCGCCCGAGGTCTCGGCCCTCATCCTTCGCGACCTCCGGACGCGCGCGGAGCGGCACCTCGGCCGTCCGGTGGAGAAGGCGGTCATCACGGTCCCGGCCTACTTCAACGACGCCCAGCGACAGGCGACGAAGGATGCGGGCCGCATTGCCGGCCTGGACGTGCTCCGGATCGTCAACGAGCCTACGGCGGCGTGCCTCGCGTACGGGCTCCAGCGGCGGAAGGAAGGCGTGATCGCGGTGTACGACCTCGGGGGCGGGACGTTCGACGTCTCGATCCTGAAGGTCAAGGACGGCATCTTCGAGGTGCTCGCGACCAACGGCGACACTCACCTCGGCGGGGACGACTTCGACCGCGCCCTGGTCGATCTGGTCGTGGACGAGCTCCGGGTCCGCCACCGCGTCGACGTCGCCGGCGAGGCGGACACGCTCCAGGAGATCCGTCTGGGCGTCGAGGCGGCCCGCATCCTCCTGTCCAGCGAGGAGCGGACGGTCTTCACCCTGCCGCTGCCGCAGCACGACCTCACCTACCGGCGGGAGCTGACGCGGGCGGAGCTGGAGTCGGTCATCGGCCCCATCGTGGCGCGGACCCTGGGTCCCTGCCGGGTCGCCATTGCCGACTCGGGCCTGGCCCTCGAGGGAATCGACGAGGTCGTACTCGTGGGCGGCGCGACGCGGACGCCCCTCGTGCGGCGGCGGGTGCAGGAGCTGTTCGGGCGGGTGCCGCACTCCGAGCTGAACCCCGACGAGGTGGTGGCCCTCGGAGCAGCCGTTCAGGCGGACATCCTGGCCGGCGGGACGACCCACATGCTCCTCCTCGACGTCACGCCGCTCTCGCTCGGGATCGAGACGCTGGGCGGCGCCGTGAGCGTGCTGATCCCCCGGAACACCACGATCCCGACGTCCGCCAACGAGGGGTTCACCACCTCGGTCGACGGGCAGTCCGTCGTGGACATGCACGTGGTCCAGGGGGAGCGGGACCTGGCGAAGGACAACCGGAGCCTCGCGCGATTCGACCTCAGGGGCATCCCGCCCATGCCGGCGGGCCTGCCGCGCATCGAGGTGACCTTCCTGATCGATGCGAACGGCATCCTGAGCGTGACGGCGAAGGAGGTCCGGAGCGGCACCCAGGCCTCCGTCGAGGTCCGGCCGACCTACGGGCTGAGCGACGCCGAGGTCGAGCGGATGATCGACGAGTCGCTCGAGCACGCGGAGGCCGATGTCCGGGCACGCGGGCTGATCGACGCCCGGAACGAGGCCGACACGGTGCTGCGCGCGACCGAGAAGGCGCTGGTGCAGGGGGCGGACTTCCTCGAGGCCGAGGAGGCCGCGCGGATCCGCGAGGCCGTGGCGGCGCTCGCGGGCGCGCGTCACGAAGAGGACGCCGGCGCGATCCGCGAGGCGACGGATCGGCTGAATCGGGAAACCCAGCAGCTGGCCGAGCGGCTGATGGACTCCGCGCTCCGGGACACGCTCAAGGAGCGACGGGTGGCCGACGTGTCGGCGGGGGAGGCGCGCTGACGATGGCCCGGTACCGGGTCACCTTCAAGCCCGCCGACGTCACGGTGGAGGTCGACGACAAGGACTTCCCGTACGGCGATCACGGGAAGCCCGGGTCGCTCCTCGACATCGCGCTCCACCACGGGGTCCGGATGGACCACAACTGCGGGGGCAACTGCGCCTGCACCACTTGCCACGTCGTCGTCCGCCAGGGCGAGGAGAATCTCTCGCCCATGGAGCCGGACGAGGAGGATCGCCTCGACACGGCTACTGGCCTGACCCTCCACTCGAGGCTCGGGTGCCAGGCGATCGTGCAGGGTGACGTGGTCGTCGACATCGTGGAGTGACGGGCGGGGGACCATGAGCATCGGCTGGCAGGACACCGAGGACATCGCGCTCGCGCTCGTGGAGCGCTATCCGGACACCGATCCCCTCACGGTGCGGTTCACCGACCTCCATCGGTGGGTCACCGAGCTGCCCGGGTTCGCCGACGACCCGAAGGCGTCGACCGAAGGCAAGCTCGAGGCGATCCAGATGGCGTGGCTCGAGGAGTTCCGAGCGACTCAGTGAGGAACGGGGAGCGCTACCAGGTCACGATGGAATCGGCCGTGAAGATCAGGTCGAGAAGCTCGCTGGGGCCGATCGCATCCGAGCCGGATTGCGGTGGGAGGTCGGAATGCCCGTCGCGCAGGCGGTAGATCCGGCCGGGCAGCGGCTCGGCGAGGCGGACGGCGTCGTGCATCAGCACGATCGAGAGCTGGACGTTCGGGTCCGCCGCCTGTGTGCGGATCACCTCGAGCGCCGTCGAGTTCCCGGGGTCCTTGACCAGGTGCAGAACGTGCGGCACGTCGGTCTAGAAGAGAAGCGCCCGGCGGCTTCCCGCGAGAAGGCCCGCGAGCTCCGCCCGGTCGATCGGCAAGAGCTCGAGGCCGAGCGGATTCCAGCCCCCGTCGGACCGCATGGCGCTTCGCTCGACGTGGAACACTTGGCCGAGCTTCTTGAGCGTGCCCAGGTGCCTGATGAGATCCTCCCCGTCCACGTAATCCTCGACGTCCGCGTCGAGGACCTTCGCACCCGCGCCCAGGAGGGCGATCGTGACGGCGTTCTCCCCCGCGAGGATACCGAGCGCGATGCGCACGGCCTCGTTCGCGCGGTGCGACGTCTCCGGGTCCACCGAGACGGCGACGAGAACGGGGATCTCGGTCTCGGGCATCAGGTGGCGTCGACGGCCTGGGCGGCCGGGTCAGTTGAGCGCGACGAAGCGCTCGGTGCCATTGATGAGATCGGTGAGGACGACGAGACCGCAGTACGTCGCCTTGTCCGTGATGGGCAGGCGCCGACGCTGGCAGCCGTAGGCGCACACGAAGAGCTTCGCGCCACGGCGGCCGAGCTCGAGCACGCGCTCGTCGTCGATGTTGCGGACACCGTCGTCGACCATGTAGAGGTACAGGTCCACGCCGCGATCCAGCGCCGCCCGGGCGAGGCCGAGACCGGTCTCGAGGTTGGGGTGGCGCGGGTCGGTGGAGAGGAGCATCCCGAGCTTGCGGCCGCGCAGATCCTGGCTCGCGACCTCGCCGCTCATTGCGCGCTAACGCTAGCATCCGGTCGGTACGCTGTCAACGCGTCGAGCCCTTCGCGGGCGCTTGCGCGACGGCGGGCCAGCCGCGTCACGAGGTGAGGAACGTCATGCGACGCGTCTATCTCGATCACAACGCCTCGACCCCCGTCCACCCCGACGTCCTGACGGCGATGCTGCCGTACTTCTCGGAGCGCTTCGGCAACGCCTCGAGCATCCACGGCTTCGGGCGGGAGGCGCGTGACGGCATCGACGTCGCGCGCGAGAGCATTGCAGGCTTCCTCGGGGTGACGCCGGAGGAGATCGTGTTCACCTCGGGCGGCACCGAATCGGACAACCTGGCCGTCAAGGGTGTCGCGGGCGCCCGGCCGGGGGGCCACATCGTCACGACCGTGGTCGAGCATCACGCCCTCTTGCGCACCTGTCAGGCGCTGGAGCAGGCCGGCCACCCCGTGACGTACCTGCCCGTCGACGGCGAGGGGCTGGTGGATCCGGACGACGTGCGGCGCGCGCTCCGTCCAGACACGATCCTGATCTCGATCCAGACGGCGAACAGCGAGACCGGAACGCTGATGCCGATCGAGGAGATCGGGCGAATCGCGGCGGAGCGAGGCATTCCGCTCCACGCCGACGGGGTCCAGACGTTCGGCAAGCTGCCCCTGTTGCCGCGAGAATGCGGGATCACCCTCATGTCGATGTCAGCGCACAAGATCTACGGGCCGAAGGGCATCGGCGCGCTCTACATCGGCAAGGGCACCCGCATGGTGTCGGTCCAGCACGGCGGCGATCACGAGCGGCGGCGGCGGGCCGGGACCGAGCACGTGCCCGGCATCGTGGGGTTTGGCAAGGCGGTAGAGCTCCGGGCGCGCAACATGGCCGAAGAGGCTCCGCGCGTGGCTGGCCTGCGCGACCGGCTGTGGGAGGGGGTGCGGCAAGCCGTGGCGGACGTCCGGCTCAATGGCCACCCCACGCGTCGCCTGCCCGGCACGCTCAACATGAGCTTCCGCGGTCTCGAGGCGGAGTCGCTCATCCTGGGGCTCGACCTCAAGGGCATCGGGGTCTCGGCGGGCTCGGCGTGCACCTCCGGGAGCCTCGAGCCCTCGTATGTGATCACCGCCATGGGCATCCCCGTCGACTGGGCGCTCGGCGCCGTCAGGACCTCGCTTGGGGCGGGCACGACGGCCGAGGAGATCGACTACGTCCTCGACGTCCTGCCGGCCCTTGTGCAGCGGATCCGGGCCATGTCGCCCGCCGGGGCGGCCTGACGGAGAGAGACGGCGCCGCGGGCCGTCCACGGTACGATGTACAGCGAGACGCTCCTGGACCACTTCCGCGCGCCCCGGAACGTCGGGATGATGCGGAGCCCGGATGCGGTGGGAGAGAGCGAGGATCCGAGCTGCGGAGACCTGGCGCGCTTCTACCTTCGCATCGAGGGTGACCGGGTCCGGGAAGCCCGGTTCCAGACCTACGGCTGCGGCCCGTCGATCGCGGCCTCGAGCATCGCGACCGAGCTGGTGCGCGATCGGTCCATCGAGGCCCTGGGCGAGCTGACACCCGAGGCCGTCGAATCGGCGCTCGGGGGGCTGCCGGAGGATCGGCGTCACGCGGCCACCATGGTCGTGGACGCGCTCAGGAGCGCCCTCCAGCACTACCGGACGGGCGGGTCCCGGGAGGCGAAGCATGTTTGACGCGATTCGGCGAGATGTGACGGCGGCGATGGAGCGCGACCCGGCGGCGCGGAGCCGGCTGGAGGTGGTGCTCTGCTACCCTGGCGTCCACGCGCTTGCCCTTCACCGGCTGGCGCACCGGCTGTGGGGCGCGGGATGGGTGGTGCCGGCGCGGCTGGTGTCGCACGCTTCGAGGTTCCTGACGGGCATCGAGATCCACCCGGGCGCGCGCATCGGCGCTGGGGTCTTCATCGACCACGGCATGGGGGTCGTGATCGGCGAGACCGCGGAGGTCGGCGACGACGTGACCCTCTACCAGGGCGTGACGCTCGGCGGCACCAGCCTCAAGCGCGAGAAGCGGCATCCCACGCTCGAGCGAGACGTCGTGGTGGGCACCGGCGCCGCCGTGATGGGCGCGCTACGGGTGGGCGAGGGGGCCCGCATCGGCGCGGGCTCGGTGGTGGTGACCGAGGTTCCCCCGAACTCCGTCGTGGTCGGCGTTCCGGGCAAGGTGATCTATCGCGACGGCAAGCGCGTCGCCCCGCGCATCGATCTGGAGCACGCCGACTTGCCCGACCCGCTCACCAAGGCGATCGAGCAGATGCTCGACCGCATCCACGCGCTCGAGGCGGAGGTCCAGGGGCTTCGCCGCGCGCTGGACCAGCCCGTGGAGCCCGAGACGCGCTCGTGACTCCGGGCAATTCCACGAGCTGCCGCGAAGGTGTCGTCCGGGAGGTTTCTGTCGCCGTGGCGAGGGCCTCGGGCGCGCCGTCCCGCCGGGCACTGACCGCCGGCCGCGCGGGGGCCGGGCGCGAGGCGCGCGCCTCGCGGGTGATCCTTCACGTCGACATGGACGCCTTCTACGCGTCCGTGGAGCAGCGCGACCGGCCCGAGGTTCGCGGGCGGCCCGTCGTGGTGGGCGCCGACCCTCGCGGACGGGGCGTGGTCTCCGCGGCGTCCTACGAGGCGCGCCGGTTCGGGATCCACTCGGCGATGCCCATCGGGCGCGCCTACCGCCTGTGCCCGACGGCTGCCTTCCTGCCGGTGGACATGGACAAGTACGCGCGGGAGTCCGAGCGGATCATGGCGATCCTCGGGGACTTCACCCCTCTGGTCGAGCCCCTGTCCCTGGACGAGGCGTTCCTGGACGTCACCGGCTCGCGTGCCCTCCACGGCACCGGCGTCGAGATCGCGCGCCGGATCAAGGCGCGGATCCGGGACGAGGTGGGACTGACCGCGTCGGCGGGCGTCGCCCCGAACAAGTTCGTCGCGAAGATCGCCTCCGACCTGGAGAAGCCGGACGGCCTGGTCGTGGTGGACCCGGGCCAGGAGGCGGCCTTCCTGCGCGATCTGCCGCTGCGCCGGCTCTGGGGCGTGGGCCCGGCGGCGGAGCAGGAGCTCGCCGCCCTCGGGGTTCGCACGATCGGGGACCTGGTCCGCCTGGGTCGGGGGCGGCTCGAGGCGCGGCTGGGCGCCTCCGGCGCGCACCTCTTCGAGCTGGCCCAGGGGATCGACGAGCGCCCCGTGGTCCCGTGGCACGATCCGAAGTCCATCGGTGCGGAGGAGACGTTCGGGCGCGACACGCGGGACGTCGGACTGCTCCGGGCGACGCTCCTGGCCCAGGCGGACCGGGTGGCAGCCGAGCTACGCGCGGCCGGGCTCCGCGGTCGCACCGTCACGCTCAAGCTCCGGTTCGCGGACTTCCACACGCTCACCCGTCGGGGGACCGGGGAGGCGCCCACCTCGGACGGCGGGGAGATCTTCCGGCGGGTGTGGGCCGCGTTCTCCAAGGTTCCTCGACCCCAGGCCATCCGGCTGATCGGCCTGTCCGTGTCGAGCTTCGCGAGCGCCGCCGACCCGCAGCAGCTCCCCCTGCTCGGCAGGCCGGACCGCACGGACCGGCTGGGTCGCGTCACCGACGAGGTCCGCACGCGCTTCGGGCCGCAGGCCCTCGTCCGGGGCAGCCTTCTCGAGGCGGGGCGGCGGCGAGCCCGGTCACGAGAGAGCCGGTGACAGGCGAGGACGTCCTGTCCTGGCCGACCTAGGCGCCATCGGGCCCGTGGGGTAGAATCCCCGGCATGGAGCGGCCGATCGCCTACGACAAGCTGGCGCGGGAGGACCGATTCGTCCGGATGCGCGCGCGAAGGGTCGGGGAGATCCGGGCCGAGCAGGGTCTGCCGCGCATGCCGGACCTGTCGTCGGTGGAGTCGATCCGGGAGCGCATCCACGGGATCCTCGTCGGCGAGCTCCAGGCGATGGAGGGCGCGGGCCGAACGGTCTACGATTTCCCCGACGCGCCGTGGGAGTTCACGATGGACATGGCGCGCCAGACCTGGGACGAATCGCGCCACGTCGAGGTGTTCAGCCGCTTGCTGGAGCACCTGGGCGGCTACATCGGCGAGTTCCCCGAGACGACGATTCTCTGGCGGTGCGCCTGCGCGGAGGACGCCGCGGCGCGCGTGGCGGGCGTGAACCGGGGGCTCGAGGGGCTCGCCTGCGACGTGTTCGTCCAGCTGGTGGAGATCGCCCGGCGCCTGCCGGATCCGACGATCGCCCAGTCGGTGGACTACGTGCTGGCCGACGAGATCACCCACGTGCGGATGGGCTCGTACTGGCTGAACAAGCTGACCGAGGGCGATCCGGAGCGCCGTCGGCGGGCCGTCGAGTTCCAGGAGTCAATCGACGACCGGTTCAACCTCGGCGGCATGCGCCGGGAGGGACCGGCCGACCAGGTGCCGATCGCGATCGCGACCGAGTACCGGAGGCTCGCCGGCTTCACCGACGAGGAGATCGATCGGCTCGTCAAGAGCACGCAGCGCAGTCCCGTCTACTAGCCCGTGACCGGGGTCACCCCCTCGCCCGCGGACCAGCCCGGCCGGGAGCTGGCCGGTCACTTGGGCGTCGAAGCCACCGCCCGTCGCGTCCGCCACTACCGCTACGCCGAGGAGCGGATGATGCGCGTGATGGCCGGATGGATCGCGCTCACGCCCGAGGTTCCCGCGAAGCTCCTGCTCGGCCGCCAGGTGTGGGACTGCGCCCAGCACGCGGACCAGTGGGGCAAGCGGCTGCCCGAGCTGCGGGCTCCGGCGCAGGTGTCCGAGCCGCCGGGTCCTGAGTTCGTGCGCTTCCTGGACGCGCTCGAGGGGCGCGAGGCCTGGGCGGAGACGATCGAGCGGCTGACCGGGGTGTACCGGGTCCTGAAGCCGCACCTGGTCGCCGTCTACGCTGCCCACCTCGACCGGGTCAACCCCGTGTACGAGCCTCCCACGCGACGGATCCTGGAGCGGTGCCTCGCCGACGAGCGTCGCCATGTGACCGACGGAGAGGCCGTGCTGGATGCGCTCGCGCAGACACCGGGCGAGCGGGCGCGGATCACGTCCTGGGAGCGAGAGCTGCGCGACAGGCTGGACGCCTCCGGCGGGGTGACCGGGAGCCTGGCGTGAGCGAGGGCCGCCTGGGCGAGGGGACCGGGGCGGAGCAGGCGGCCCGGAGCCACGCCGAGCACGTCGTCCGCCGTGACCCGCAGGCGCGCGAAGACCTCGCGCCCGGAGCTGATGTCACGCCGCCGGATCTCGTCGAGTGGCTGCTGGGGCACCCGTTCAAGGGGTTCGAGCTGGTTGCCCACGCCCGGATCGGGGCTCACCATATCTTCAAGACCAAGTTCGTGGGGCCGACGACCCTGGTGGTGCAAGCGCGATGGGCCGCCGAGGCCGGCGGGCGCTGGCGCATCCGCGAGGCGGAGGTCGCCCGGGTGGAGGGCGGGCCCGCCGGAGCGCCCAGGCCCGCGTCCCGGCCCGGGGAGGTTTGAATCCTGTTCGGCACCGTGTTGGTGGCCAATCGTGGCGAGATCGCCCTCCGGATCATCCGGACTTGCCGAAAGCTCGGGATCCGTCCGGTTGCGGTGTACTCGGAGGCGGACGCCGGCGCGCCCCACGTCCGGGCGGCCGACCAGGCGCTCCCGATCGGCCCGGCGCCTGCGCGCGAGAGCTATCTCTCGATCGAGCGGGTGGTGGGGGCGGCCCGGGACGCCGGGGCGGATGCCGTCCACCCGGGGTACGGATTCCTGTCGGAGAACTGGCGGTTCGCCGAGGCCTGCCGGAAGGTCGGCCTCACCTTCGTGGGCCCGCCTCCCGACGTGCTGCGGACGATGGGCCAGAAGACGGAGGCGCGCCGGCTCGTCGCCCGGGCGGGCGTTCCGGTGCTGCCCGGGTCCGACGGTCCTGTCGCGAGCGCCGGGGCGGCCCGCGAGATCGCCGATGCGATCGGCTATCCGGTCATGCTGAAGGCCGCCGCCGGCGGAGGCGGGATCGGCATGGCGCTCGTCCCCGGGCCGGAGCGGCTCGAGGCGGCGTTCGCCGCCGCAGAACGGCGTGCCGGGTCCGCCTTCGGGGACACGGCGGTTTACGTCGAGCGGGCCGTCGAGCGGCCGCGGCACGTCGAGGTCCAGGTGCTCGGTGACGAGCACGGCGCGCTGGTCCACCTCTTCGAGCGTGACTGCTCGATCCAGCGGCGGCACCAGAAGCTCGTCGAGGAGTCGCCCGCGCCCCGGCTCGACGCGAGCCTCCGGGCGCGCCTCCACGTGGCGGGCGTGCGCGTGGCGGCCGCGGCCGGGTACCGGAACGCCGGGACCGTCGAGTTCCTGGTCGAGGGGGACCACTTCTACTTTCTCGAGATGAACACCCGGCTCCAGGTGGAGCATCCCGTGACGGAGGAGGTCGTCGGGCGCGATCTCGTCGAGGCCCAGTTCCGGATCGCCGCCGGGGATCGGCTCGGTTGGGCTCAGGAGGACATCCAGATGCGGGGTGCGGCAGTCGAGTGCCGGATCTATGCCGAGGATCCGGACCGAGGCTTCCTGCCATCCCCCGGAACCGTCACGGCCCTCGAGCTGCCGGAAGGACCCGGGCTTCGCCACGAATGCGGCGTGGAGCCGGGGAGCGTGGTCACCGTCCACTACGATCCGCTTCTCGCCAAGATCATCGCGGCAGGCCGGGATCGGGACGCCGCGCTGGACCGGCTGACGGATGCGCTGGAGCGCTACCGGGTCGAGGGGGTGAAGACCACCCTTCCCCTACATCGGCGGATCCTGTCCAGCCCGGCGTTCCGCGCGGGCGCGGTGCACACGCGGTTTCTCGAGGGAGGGCTCTAGGACGATGGCAGAGGACGTGCGCGCCCACATCACGGGCGTGGTGTTCCAGATCGTCGCCGGCGCGGGCAGCACGGTCGCGGCCGGTGACCCGATCCTGATCCTGGAATCGATGAAGATGGAGATCCCCGTCGAGGCCCCGCGCGCAGGCGTCGTGCAGGAGCTTCGAGTGAGCGAGGGCCAGACGGTCCAGGAGGGGGAGATCGTCGCGACGCTGGGGTGAGAATGCACCGGCCGGCCAGTCCGAGGACTGGCCGGCCGGTGGTACGGTCCGGGCGAGGGTCAGGTCCCGCCTAGTTCTCGACGAAGCTCCGGAGGCCTCGGGCACGAAGGGGCGAACGCAGCTTGCGGAGCGCCTTGGCCTCGATCTGGCGGATGCGCTCGCGAGTGACGTCGAAGCGCTGACCCACCTCTTCGAGGGTGTGCTCGCCTTCCTCGCCGATTCCGAATCGCAGGCGGAGGATCTGCGCCTCCTTCTCGGAGAGACCCGACAGGGCTCGCTCGACCTGCGCCGTGAGGTCGTCCGACAGGAGCGACTCCACCGGCGACGGCGTGCGCTTGTCCTCCAGGAAGTCCCCGAGGTCGGAGTCCTCGCCGATCGGCGTCTCGAGCGAGAGCGGCTTCTTGCACGACTCCAGGATCAGCCGCACCTTGCGGAGCGGCAGCTCGCACCGCTTCGCCAGCTCCTCCGGGGTCGGCTCCCGGCCGAGCTCCTGGTACAGACCGCGGTTCACCCGCGCGAGACGGTTCAGGGTCTCGATCATGTGCACCGGGATCCGGATCGTTCGCGCGTGATCTGCGATCGCCCGCGTGATCGCCTGGCGGATCCACCAGGTCGCGTAGGTCGAGAACTTGAAGCCCCGACGATACTTGAACCGATCCACCGCCTTCATGAGGCCGATGTTGCCCTCCTGGATCAGGTCCAGGAGCGGCATGTCGTGGTTCAGGTACCGCTTGGCGATCGAGACCACGAGCCGCAGGTTCGCCTCCATCAGGGCCTTCTTGGCGACACGAACCTCGAACTCGCCCGCGTCGAGGTCTCGCGTGACCCCGACCGCGCGCTTCGCGGGCAGCCCCACCTCGGCCTCGATGACCCGAGCGCGCTTGCGAAGCTCGCTCTTCGTTGCCTTGTCCGCCGCCGTCTCGATCTGCTTCTGGAGGCCGGCCAGCTCCTGGCCGAGCGTTCGCAGACGTCCGACCCAGCGGTCGACGACGATCGGTCTCAGCGGGAGGTCGCCCAGGAGGCGCACGCGATCCTGATGGTTCTGGGCGATCCACTCCTGGATCGCCTTGATCGTCGAGTCCTTCCGGGCGCGATTCCGGGAGGCCTCGAGCTCTCCGAGCTCCCGGTCCAGGCGGCGGATCTGGGTGAAGACCTTCTGGACCCGCCCCAGCTCGCTCTCCGTGAGTTCGGTTCCGTCGAGCGCCTCCAGGTACTGATCGGACTCGACCTCGTGCTTCCGCAGCCGCTCGGCCAGGTCCATGAGCTGGCCCCGGACCATCGGGACGGCCATGATCGCCCGGCGGACCCGCTCCTGACCCTTCTCGATCTGCTGCCCGAGCCGCACCTCCTGCTCGGAGTTCAGGAGGTGGATACGGCCGATCTCACGCAGATAGAGGCGGACGGGATCCTCGGGGCTGGCACTCTCCTCGGCCGGCTCCTCGTCCTCCTCGGTGGCCCGGTCGTACTCGTCCGGGGACGCCGCCAGATTCTCCTCGGTCTCGCCCGTGGCGGGCAGGTCGAGTCCGTGGAGGATCTCCTCCACCTTGTCCGCGGGGACGAGCTCCCCTGGAGGCTGGTTCAGCCCCTCCTCGGGCTTACCGTGTCTGATTCTGGACACGGCCACCGAGGAGTTGCGGTCATGTGCGGTACCACGCTCGAGCATCGCTCACCTTCCTCTGGTTCCCGGTACGAACTGCTATCCCGTCGTGCGCCCACTATGAGACGGATGAGGCGCCCGGAAAGTTTCCACGGGACCATCTTTTTCGACGCTTCGCATCTTCGTTCATGTGACGGTCTGGAACCCTATATGGATTCAACGGAATCTTCGGATTGACCCGCAGGGCGGCCCCGGAGACCGTTTGTCTCCGGTCCTGTGAGACCGTCCAAATGCAAACATCCAGCCGGTTTCTGCGGCCCCCCAGCCCTGGACGACCGGTGTGCTACCATGCCGGCGCGACCCCATGCGCGCAGAGATCGTCAGCGTCGGCTCGGAGCTCCTCCTGGGTCAGATCGTCGACACCAATGCCGCATTCATCGCCCGCCAGCTGGCCGCCCTCGGGCTCGACCTCTTTCAAAAGACCACCGTCGGTGACAACCTCGGCCGGGTGGCTGCCGCCCTGGAGACAGCCCTCGGGCGAGCCGACGTCGTGATCACCACCGGGGGACTGGGACCCACCGAGGACGACATCACCCGGGAGGCGGTCGCGCGGGCCACCGGCCGAGAACTGGAGTTCCACCCCGAGCTCCTGGACCAGATCGAGGCCTTCTTCCAGGCCCGTGGCCTGCCACTGTCGCCCTCGAACCGGAAGCAGGCGTACATCCCTCGGGGGGCCATCCCGCTGCCGAATCCGGTGGGTACCGCTCCTTGCTTCATCCTCGAGGAGGGGGAGCGCACCCTCATCGTCCTTCCCGGGGTGCCCCGCGAGATGGAGTACCTGTTGCGCACTGGCGCCCTCCCACACGTCCGAGCTCGCTACGGGCTCCAGGCGGCGATCGTGTCGCGACTGGTGCGTGTGGCGGGGCTCGGGGAGAGCCGGGTGGGCGAGCTCCTGGCGGACCTCATGGCCAAGGGCGCGAATCCCACGGTCGGAACCATGGCCCATCCGGGTCAGGTTGACGTCCGCATCGCGGCCAAGGGATCGGACGAGGCGGCAGCGCGCGCCCTGATTGCGCCGGTGGAGGCCGAGATCCGCGCCCGGCTCGGAGACACCGTGTTCGGCACCGACGGGGAGAGCCTGGAGGGCGCCGTCGCGACCCGGCTTGCCGACCAGAGCCGGACGCTCGGGTTGGTTGAGATTGGCACGGGCGGCCTCGTGTCGGAGCGGCTCACGAGCGTGCCCGGGATGGCGGGCCGGCTCGAGACACTGGTGACCAGCCTGGAGGGGGCCCGCCGGCGGCTCGGCGTGCCGTCGGAGTCAGCGGCTGACCTGGCCCGCGCGGTCCGGCTGTGGGCAGGGACCGACGTCGGCGTGGCGCTCGTGATGGCGGATGCCGAGGGAGGAGGACCGAACCCGGTCTACCCCACCCGAATCGGGGTGGCGACGGCCGAACGCGTCAGCGAGGCGCAGCACCGTCCCGGGGGCGATCTCCGCCAGGTGCGTCTCCGCGCGCTCGTCCTGACGCTCGACGGTCTTCGCCGGGCGCTGGCCGGGCCGGTCTGAGCCAGCCCTCGCGTCGCGTGGCCGGCTCCGTCACCGTCGAGGAGGCGATCGGGCGCCTGCGACCAGGCATGCGCGTCCTGATTCCGCCCGGCTGCGGGGAGCCGACGCCGCTGATCGACGAGATCGTGCGTCAAGCGGAGCGCCTCCGGCCGCTGACGCTCATGGGCGGCCTCCACCTGGGCGGGCACCCGTTCTGCGCCCTGGAGCACCATGGGCGCCTCCGCTGGGTGACCTTCCACGCGATGCCGGCCCTCCGCGACGCTCTCGCGCGGGACCAGGCGGAGTTCGTCCCGCTCCGCTACTTCGACGCCCCGTGGGCGTTCGGGCTTGCGGGACCCTGGGCGGCCGACGCGGTCCTGGTGCAGACGGCGCCGCCCGACGGCGCCGGCCGGCTCTCCCTCGGCGTGTCGACGAGCTACCCTCTGCCGGTGGCCCGCACGGCGCCGCTCGTGATCGCCGAGGTCAACCAGCGGATGCCGCGGACCCTGGGCGACAGCACGATCGCCCTCGACCGGGTGGAAGCCTGGGTCGAGACCGACCGTCCGCTGGTCCCGTACGCCTCGCCCTCGATCGGGGAGGTGGAGCGCCGGATCGCGGCCCACGTCGCCGAGATCGTGCCGGACGGCGCGACCATCCAGGTGGGTATCGGCGCGACGCCCGAGGCGGTCGTCTCGGGGCTGGGCGGCCACCGGGACCTCGGCGTCCACTCGGCGCTGTTCGACGCCATGCTGCCGCTCCTCGAGCGAGGCGTCATCACCGGGGCGCGGAATCGTCGCCATCCGGGGTGTCTCGACCTCGGCGAGATCATGGGCACCGAACCCCTGTTCCGCTGGGTCCACGAGAACCCTCGCGTATACATGGAGCCCTCGACGACGATCCACGATCCGCGGGTCGTGGCCGCCCTCGAGCGATTCGTCTCGATCAACTCGGCGATCGAGATCGATCTGACGGGGCAGGTGAACGCCGAGGCGCTCGGCACACGCCAGGTGGCAGGGATCGGGGGCCAGTTCGACTTCGTGGCGGGAGCGGCCCTCGGCGCGAACCGGTCGGTGATCGCGCTGCCGTCGACCGGACGGCGCGGGGAGGTGTCGCGGATCGTGGCCCGGCTCGCGGCCGGGACGCCGGTCACGACGCCGCGCCACCTCGTCGACTGCGTCGTGACCGAGTTCGGACGTGCCGAGCTGCGGGGCCTGAGCGACGCCCAGCGCGCCCGCGCGCTCACCCGCCTCGCCCACCCTCGATTCCGCGAGGGTCTCGAGCGCGAGTGGCAGGCTGGCCGTCAGGCCTTCTGATGCGCTCTGATGCCGGCGAAGACCTCCTCGTTCGTGGGGAAGCGGTAGGTCTCGTCCTTCGAGTAGATGCGCTTGCCGTCGAGCGTCACGTCGAACACCCCGCCGTGTCCGCCCTGGAGGCTAGCGGTGACTCCGAATTCCTTCTTGATGGCGGCCTGCAAACTGGAGGCCTGGGGGTAGTAGTCTCATTCGGTGCAGTAGGTGATCTGGATGTTCATCCTGGTTTCTCCTTTCCGGCCCGTTGTGCGGTTCCGAGCCGTCTCGATGATATCAGACGCGGCTGCTCGGGCGTCAATCCGGGCGGCGGCGGACGCCAGGAGCATGGGTGGCCGGGTGCCGCAGGGGTCTCCGGGCCGAGGTCACGGCCGGGCGACCCAACAGAGCGATGCTGGGTGCGCGGAGGGTTCAGGCCGCGCCACCTGCACCCCATGCGGTTCACTTTCCTGTCGCTCGCCCAGCAGGGGGAGGTGCCGTGGCCACCGTCTGCGTGATCGGAAGCTCGAACCTCGACTTCACGGTATCCGTCCCGCGGCTCCCGGGTGTCGGGGAGACGGTGTCGGGCGGCACGCTGGTCACGTCGCCCGGAGGGAAGGGCGCGAACCAGGCGGTGGCGGCCCGCCGGCTCGGGGTTGACGTGGCGTTCGTCACCCTGCTCGGAGCCGATCCGATGGGAGATCGCCTCGCATCGGCTCTGGCGGAGGCTCGCCTTCCGGCCGGACCGATCGGGCGCACGACCGAGGCGCCCACGGGCGTCGCGCTCATCGCGGTCGACCCGGAGGGGCGCAACCAGATCGCGGTCGCGCCGGGGGCCAACCACCTGCTCACGCCCGATCGGGTCCGGAGCCACGTCGATCTTCTCCGGAGCGCGGACGTCGTGCTCCTGCAGCTCGAGACGCCGATCGACACGGTGCGCTGGGCGCTCGGTGAGGCGCGGCGTCTCGGGAAGCGGACGGTGCTCAATCCCGCGCCGGCACGCGTCCTTCCGCTTCCTGCCGATCTGCTGGCGCTGGTAGACTACCTCACTCCCAACGAGATCGAGGCCGGGCTCCTCACGGATCGCGAGGTCCGGAGCCCGGCCGACGCGGAGGCCGCGGGTCGCGCGCTCGTCGCCCGCGGAGTGTCCACCGTGGTCGTGACGCTTGGCGAGGCGGGAGCGATCGCCGTCGGAGCGGGCGGGACCGTCCGGGTGCCGGCTTTCCCGGTCGAGGCGATCGACACGGTGGGCGCCGGCGACGCCTTCAGCGGCGCCCTCGCGGCCTCGCTGGCCGCCGGCGCGCCCATCGAGGACGCGCTCCTCGTCGCCAGCGCGACGGGGGGGCTGACGTGCACGCGCCGCGGCGCGGTCGATGCCATGCCCACGCGCGAGGAGGTCGTCGCACTGATGAGGCGGCACGACCGAGGGTCGAAGACGACCTGGCTCCGGGAGTGGAGCCGATGACGACGCGCGGCGCCGGGGGCGTTCACTACGCCTGGGTGATCCTCGGCGGGACGGCCGTCGAGCTGCTGGCTGCCTCCGGGGTGCGAGCGCCTTCGGGATCTTCATCCAGCCGATTTCGGCCTGAACTACATCTCCACGGTTACGGCCACGATGGCGCTCACGGCGAAGAACGTTACTCCGTCGGCGAGCTGTCGGGCTGGATCTTCTTCTCGCACCAGATCGGGTCCGCGGTGGGATCCCTGGCCGGCGGCTACTTCTACGATCGGTTCGGCAGCTACACGGTCGCCTTCCACTCGGCGGCCTGGTCGCGTTCGCCGCCACGCTGATGGTTCTGGCGATTCGCGAGCGTCCGGTTTCTCGGCGGCCGCCCGCGATGGTCGTAGCGGTCTCGGCGCCCGGCGTCTGACCGGAGCAGAGGAGGGCTCGGATGATCCCGGAGACGCGAACGATCCTGACCGCGTGCGCCGACGGCGTGGCCACGCTCACGTTGAACCGGCCGGAGGTCCGCAACGCGCTCGACATGACGATGCGCCGGGACCTCGAGGCCGCACTCGCGCAGCTCGATCAGGACGCCGGCGTGCGAGTGCTGCTGGTTCGCGGCGCCGGCGACCACTTCTGCGCGGGCGGTGACGTCAAGTTCATGCGCGACAATCCGATGACGGCCGCGGAAGGCCAGTCCCGGGTCGAGGCCATCAACCGCGTGATCCTGGCTCTGGCGCGGTTCCGGACCCCCACGATCGCCATGGTCGATGGGGCGGCGGCGGGGGCCGGCTGCAACCTCGCGCTGGCATGCGACCTCGTGGTGGCGTCCGACCGGGCGCGCTTCGGGGAAGTGTTCGCCCGGATCGGCCTGATCCCGGACGCCGGGGGGACCTACTTCCTTCCGCGCCGGGTCGGCCTCGCGCGAGCCAAGGAGCTGGTCTTCACCGCCGACATCATCGACGCGCGGGAGGCGGAGCGAATCGGACTGATCAACCGGGTCGTGCCCGCGGGCAACCTCGAGGCGGAGACCTACGCGCTGGCGCGGCGGATCGCGGACGGCCCACCCCAGGTGCTGGCCGCGGCGAAGGCGCTCCTCGACCGCGCCCCGGGCCTCGACCTCGAGTCGGCGCTCCACTGGGAGGCGCTCACGCAGGGGTCGATGATCGCGAGCGCCGACCATCGAGAAGGCGTCCGCGCCTTCTTCGAGAAGCGGCCGCCGCGGTTCACGGGCGGGTAGGACGGCTCGGACGCAAGTTCCCACCGCGGAAGAGATTCCCAATCCTTGACAGCTTTCGAGAGCGGGTAGTAGGCTGGCGGCGCCTGTAACCTTCCGATCGCGAAAGGCAGCCATGCGCAAGGCGAAGATCATCGGGACGGGTATGGCGCTGCCCGACTGCGTGGTGGACAACCACCTGCTCGCGCGCTGCTTCACCACCTCCGACGAGTGGATCACCCAGCGCACCGGGATCAAGGAGCGCCGCGTGCTGCCGAGCACGTTCCGATTCCTGCAGAGACTCGCCGAGGCGCCCGACAAGGCCGCGTACGTTCGCGAGGTCTACGATCACGGTGTCGACGGGAAGATCGACGCGGAGCTCACGCCCGCCGATCTCGGCCGCGAGGCGGCCGAGATGGCCCTCAAGAACGCGGGGCTCCAGATCGACGACATCGACTTCATCATCGTCACCACGACCATCCCCGAGTACGCGTACCCGCACACCGGGGCCGTCATGTCGGCGAAGTTCGGCCTCTCATCGACGCCGGTGCTGAACCTCCAGCAAGGGTGCTCCGGGTTCGTGTACGCGCTGGCGGTGGCCGACGCGTTCATCCGGATCGGCAGCTACCGGAAGGTGCTCGTGGTCGGCGCCGAGGGGCTGTCGACGATGCTCGAGTACTCGGATCGGGGCCGCGACATGGCCGTGCTCTTCGCGGACGGTGCCGGGGCCGTCGTGCTCCAGTCCGTCGACGCCAGCTCGCGGAGCGGGTTCATCTCCCACCACCTCCACCAGGACGGCACGATCCTGGACAAGCTCTTCGGCGAGATCTACGGCTCGTCGACCTACCCGATCGTGTCGAAGAAGAAGATCGACGACGGGCGGGCGAGGCCCTCGATGAACGGGCGAGCCGTGTTCACCCACGCCGTGCGGCGCTTCAAGGAGGTCCTGCGGGAGGCGCTGGAGGCCAACGACCTGACGCCGGAGGACATCGACTTCTTCCTGTTCCACCAGGCAAACCAGCGGATCCTCGACGCGATCGCCGAGCACGCCAAGATCCCGGAGCACAAGCTGTTCAACAACGTGCACAAGTACGGGAACACGTCGGCGGCCTCGGTGCCGATCTGCATCCACGAGGCCTTCACCGCAGGGCGGATCCGGGAGGGCGACCTCGTCCTCACCGCCGCCTTCGGGGCGGGCTTCGCCTGGGGGGCCTCGCTCTTCCGCTGGTAGTCTGGCGCCGCCTGGCGGCGGCGTCCACTCGGAGCCGGTCAGGACGTGGTGCTGCCGCCGGTTCCGGTCCCGCCCGTTCCGTCCGGTCCCGCCCGTCGTGCCCGAGCAGGTCGAGTCCGCTTCGAGCCCGCTCGTGAACAGGACCGTGACGGCGCCGTCGGCCTCGACGGCCTGCCCGCGTCCGTCGCGTCCGCGGAACGTGATCTCCACCGTGGCTGCCGTCCCGGGGCTGCCCTTCGACCCCGCCGGAACCAGGACGACGGCGAACGTCGCCGTGTTGTTGCTGACGACGCCCGTGGCAACGGTGCCCGCGGGAACGAGCACGGCGGTCCCGAAGGTGAACGGACCCCCGAGGCTTCCACCCGTCAGCGGCGTGATCGTCACCGTGTACGACCGGACGATCACGTTATCCAGGGCGGTGCCCGCGGTGACCGTCGGGTTCTTGAGGTTATTGCGGAGGGTGACGCAGGCAATCGTCGTCGTCCCCGTGGCGGTGGACGAGGGGACGCTCGAGACGAGTCGCGCCACCACTGAGCGAGAAGCCGTCGACGGTCAGGAAGACGAACGCGGTCCCGCTCTGGCCGGAGCCTCCCTCGCAGGCTCCCAGCAGGGCGGCGATGGCCAGGACCGTGACGCTGTGGCGGACGCGGGCCGACCAGCGGCGGCGGGCGAGCGCCGAGCGCGACCAGGGCCTCGCTCATGGCGTCGCCGGCGCCATCTCCGGCCGGAGGATGTTCGGGTGGAGACGCAGGTCCTTCTCCAGGCCCGGGCGCTGGCTCGCGCACCTGCTGGAGGATCTCCTGGCCCTCGCTGGGGTCCCCGATCACGCGGGGGGTGATCAGCAGCAGGAGCTCGGTCCGCTCCATGCGGTCGACGGTGGAGCCGAACAGGAAGCCGATGACCGGGATCTTGGACAGCCATGGGATGCCCTGTTTCGTGCTGGCCCGCCGGGTCCGGATGAGCCCTCCCAGCACCAGCGTCTGGTTGTCCCGCAGGACCACGGACGTCTCCGCCTCCCGCTTGATGATGTCCGGGGAGCCGCTCGGCGGCCGGGGGTCGCCGACGTCGTTGACGGTCTGCTTCACGTCGAGGGCGACCACCCGCTTGTCGCTGATGCGGGGCGTGACCGTGAGGATGATGCCGGCGTCCCGGTACTCGACGGCCTGGGTGAGAACGTTCGTCGGGGCCTGCTGGGGCGTGGGGGATGTGGTCGCGATCCCGGTCTGGGACACGACTTGCTGCGTGACGATGGGCACGGAGTTCGACACGTTGATGACGGCCTTCTTGTTCTCCGAGGTCATGATCGTCGGGCTCGAGAGCACGGTCAGCTGGCCGTAGTTGGCGTAGAGGTTGAGCAGTGCTGAGGAAGCGGTCGGTCTCGAACAGGAGGAAGCTCAGCCCGGCACGGGCGGCACGGCCACCGCCGGCCGACCGGCAGGGTCGCCGTCGGGTTCGTCTGACCGCCGGCCAGCGGCGACAGCGGGCCCACGTCGACGCGTCGACACGGAGCCGACGTTGTAGGGCTGACCGCCGATCCTGCACGTCGCGCTGGGTGCGGAGTCGTCCACTCGAGACCGAGGCGGTTCTCGTCGTTCAGCCCCACCTCGGCGACCAGCACCTCGATGAGGACCTGCTTCGGTGTCCGGTCGAGCTTCCGGATCGTGTCCTCGATGAGCGGCCAGTTGCGCGGGAACGTCGTGACGATCAGGGCGTTGTTGGGCTCGTCGGCGACGACCTTGACCTGGCCTTCGACGACGCTCGGCTCGAGGTCGCTCCCCGTCGCGACGACCGCCACGAGAGGGGAAGGGCGGCCGGGGGCGCGCCCCCGGTCCCCTGGTAGGCTCCGGTTCCCGGCTGCAGGTCGCGACGCTCGGGCCGCGCCACGCCCTCGCCGGGCTTGCCGAAGATCTCGGTCAGCGTCGTGGCCAGCTCCTTGGCCTTGACGTTCTCCACGTAGTAGACGAAGACGCGCTTGTTGGCCTGGGTGTCCACGTCGAGCTGGCCGGTCAGCTTGGACGCGAGCTCGACATCGGACCGCCGGCCGGACACGACCAGCGCGTTCGTGCGCTTGTCGGCGAGGATCAGAGGGGGGCGGTCCCCGGAATCGGCGGCGGCCCCGGGCACGCCCGGGGCGCGGGCGGCGCCCCGGGGCGCGGGGGAGTCGGCGGGCGGCGCGGGGACCGCGGCCACCGAGGTGCGGACGCGCCGGCCGCTGAAGAACTCGTTCAGGATCCGCGCCAGCTCGACCGCGTCGGCGTACCGGACGGGGATCAGCCGGAGATCGTCGGTCGCGATCTCCACGTCGAGCACGCCCACGATCTGGAGGATGCGCGCCACGTTGGCGGCGGTGTCGGTGATGATCAGCAGGCTGCCCTGGACGACGAGGTTGCCGCCCTGGACGAACGACCGGAGCGTCGCCGCGACCCGGTCGGCCGGGACGTACTGAAGCGGCACGATCTGGGTGATCACCTCGTCGTCGCGCCGGGTGGGATCCGCCTGGGCGCCGATGACGGTGGGCAGCGGACGCTCGCGGGCCGCCGTCGTCGGCAGGATCTTGTAGAGATTGCCCGAGCGGACGGCCGTGACGCCGTTGACCTCGAGCACGGCCAGGAGGACGTTGAAGACCTCGTCCTCCGGGATCCGGCCCGAGGTCTGGATCGTGACCTTCTTCCCGGCGACGCCGGGACCGATCGTGTAGTTGAATCCGGCGATCTCGCTCGCCGCCTGGATGACGGCCTCGATGTCGGCGTTGTCGAAGTTGAGGACGATCTGGCGCCCGGCTCGGGCCGGTGGGGTGATGGGTCGGGCGGGCGCCGCCTGGGCCGTCGTTCCCCGTCCCGGAGCGGCTGCGGGCGCACCCGAGGGACGGGGGAACGGGAGACCCGCCCTCCGTCTCGGGGCGAGGCGGGGCGCTGGGCAAGGCGACCGGCCGATCGGCAGGCGCCGGTGCCGTCGGCGCCGCGGTCACGGTCACCACGGAGCCTTGGAGCTGAGCGGGGGCTTGGGCCCGCTGGCTCCGGGACCCGCGCACCCGCCGAGGACGGCGAGACCGAGGACCGCGATCCGGCGGCGCGTCAGCTTCTCGATCATTCCTCCTCGGTCGGCTGTTCCTGCGCTTCCGCGCTCGGCGGCGGCAGGCGGGCGGCACGGCTCGCCCGCGGCCGACCGGGAGCACGGATGCCCGTGGTCGGCAGGGGTACCGGCGGCCTCGCCACTGCCGGACGGCCCGCTCCTCCAGCCTCCGGCGATTGTACGCTGGGGGGCGCGGCGGACTGGCGAGGTTTCGAAGGGTCGGCGAGCAGCACCTCGAAGGTTTCGCCCCCTCGGCGCAGCACTACCCGATCCGGCTTGATCTGCTCGAGGCGGGCATCCCCCACGAGGTCCCCTACCGAGTAGGCGAAGACCCGCCGTCGCTGCACGTCTTCCAGGTAGGCCCGGCCCCGTCCCTCCGCGAGGAGCACGACTCCGTAGAGCCGCGGCTTCGGCGCCGGCGGAGCCGGCGCTCCGGCTCCGGTCGCGGCGCGGGGCGGCTCCGGCGCGGTCTCGGTCCGCGTCGGACTGAAGAGGTTGCGCTCGGCGACGACGGCGAAGGCCGTGAGCGGAGGCCGGGGTGAGGTGGCGGCCGGCGGCGGAGCCGCCTCGGTCGACACCGCTGGCGGCGTCTCCGGCGGAACGGCGGGCGCGCGCGCGCCCCAGGCCTCGTAGAGGCGAACTCCGAGGAAGGCCGCGGCCACGAGCAGGAGACCGTCGACGAGCAGGAGGAGGCGCCGCGCCACGGCTCAGCCTCCGGGCCGCGCGGCGGGCGCGGCGGTGGCCGGGCGGGGCGGCGGGCCCGAGCCCGGCAATGCCGGGATGAATCCGCTGAGCGCGATCGTCGCCGACAGATCGCGCGTCGCGCCCGTCGCGGGGGCCCGCACCTTGAGGTCGGTCAGCGCGAGGAGGATGGGCGCCTCTTCGAGGCGGTGGAGAAAGGTCGTCAGTCCGCGGATCGGGCCGGAGAGCGTCACCTCGACGGGAACCTCCGCGTAGCCCCCGCGATCCACCGGGGCGAGGATCCGCTCGCTGCGGACCTCGATGCCAGCCTCCTGCGCTGTCGTCTTGACCAGCTTCTGGAGCTCCGACGCCGCGACGGGCGCCTTGTCGCCGGCCAGCAGTCGACCTCGGCGGCCGGCGATCTCGGTGCGGAGCGCCCCCAGCTCCCGGCCATATGCCTCCGACCGGGCGACGAGGCGCTCCTGGCGGGCGAGGAGGCCGCGCCGGGCGACCACCAGCTCGCGCGTCGCGGCGTGCGCCTCGATCAGGGGCTCGACGATGTAGACGTAGCCCGCTACCCCGATCCCGATCAGCCCCGCGGCAACGAGGAGACGGCGCTCGCGCGGACGGAGGGCCGGCATCCTAGCGCCCTCCCCCGCGCCGCTCCCAGGTGGCGCGAAGCCGGAACTGCTCGCGGTCCCGACCCTTCGTCACCGGCGAGGTGAACTCGACTCGCTCGAGACCGGGCGAGGCCTCGAGCAGCGGAATGAGCTGCGAAGCGGCGTTGGCGAAGCCGCCCAGCTCGAGCCCGTTGCGGTCGACGGAGAGGTTCGTCAGCCACGCGTCGCCGGGCAGCGTGTCGGTGAGCTCCCGGAGTACCGGCAGGGGATGGAGTCCCTGCTCCTCGAAGCCGCGGAGGGTCGCCAGCTCGCGCCGCGCGCGCTCCACCTCGCCGGCGAGCCGCTCGGCCCGCTGGACCTCGGGCGCGAGGCGGGCGATGCCGGCGTCGAGCGTCGCGAGGGCTCGCCGCTCCTTCAGGAACGTGACGGCGGGGATCGCGGCGCCGATCCCGAAGGCGAGGAGGGCCAGCGCGGCCGTGGCGGCGAGCGGCCAGGGGAACGGGCGCGGGCGCAGCTCGTCGGGCAGGAGGTTCGCCACCGGGGTCTTCCGTCCCGCGCGCTCGAGCGCGACAGCCAGGGCGGGCAGGCTCGCGCTCTCGATTGCCGCGAAGCCCGGTGGGGCGTCGATACCCACCCGCATCGGCAGCCTCTCGACCTCGAACGCCGGCGGAGGGAGCCCGCCGACGACGACTTCCACGACCTCGCTCCGGTCACTCTCCGGCAGCGCCGCCAGCGTTCGCCCGAGCTCGGCCTCCAGCGTGCGCCCGCGGGCCTCGGGGTCGGCGGGCACAGGGAACGCGCGGCTCCCGACGACCCGCCCGTGGACGACGACGGCGAGCTCCGCCTCGGCCGCTTCCAGCCAGAGCACGATCCGGCCGTGCGCGGGATCGCCCGTCACCAGGCGGGCGAGGCTGTGGATGGCGACGCCCACCAGCCGGGGCACGAGGCCGGCGTCGCGGAGGAGCCCGCGGATCCGCTCCTGGCTTCGCCGTTCGACGGCCACGAGCAGCACGCGGAGCGGCCGGCCGGCCTCGCGGGCCAGGACCTCGAAGTCGAAGAGCGCCTCGGCCGGCGGGAAGGGGAGATGGCGCTCCAGCTCGAACCCCACCATCCGCCGGAGATCCGCGCCGGGGACGGCGGGCAGCTCCACTGCCTTCGCGACCACCGTGCGCCGGGGGAGACCCACCTGCGCGCGCCGGGCGCGGACGCCGGCCTCCAGGAGCTGGCGCCGGATCGAGCCCGCGGCGTCCTCGTCGGCCGGGACGCTGAAGGCCGTGACGAGCCGTTGCGTGCCCAGTCTCTCCCGGAGGGCGACCACGTCGACCTGTCCGTCCCGGAGCGCGAGCCCGACGACGTCGCTCACCGGCCCACCTTGCCGACCTGGGCCGCCCGCGCCGAGCGGCGTTCGGCCCGTGACCGGGGCGGGTGCCTACAGGCGCCGTGGCGAGCCGCGAGACCTCGGACCAGCGCCAGGCGCGAGGCACCGCCTGGACCTGTCCCGTTCCGGTCTGGCGCTCGACGACCGCCGTGAGGACGCGGCCGGCGGGCGCCGGGCCGCCCGCCCAGGCCTCGATGCGAAACATGTCGGAGGTGGTCCGCTGATTGCCGCGCCGGAGCCCCGGCGGAAGGCTGGTCAGATCGGCATATGGGCGGCGTCCGATCAGAACCTCCACCTCGGCGGGCGCAAAGCCCAGGGCCCGCAGCACGACGGGGCTCGCCGTGTTCACGTTGACGCCGCCCGTGCCGAAGACGGTGAGGTGCTCCGCCAGCCCAGGGGCCTCGGGGCGGCCGTAGAGGAGCGCTCGCGTGACGCCGCGCACCTGGAGGAGCTCGTCCACGCTGTCGAAGTCCGCGTTCTTGGACCGGTAGGGGACGGCGAGGCCGAGGTAGTAGTCGCTCTCCGCCCCGTTCAAGCGGTGCTCCTCGTTCGGGTCGCGCCAGTCCTGGATCGAGTCGACGATCTCGTCGCGCACGGTCTTCTCGACGCCGGCTTCCTGGAAGAGGCGGTCCAGGACCTCCCGGGTTGCCCGGTTGAGGTTGAGCCGCGCGCTCTCGTCGGTGATCCGGTACGAGAACCGACCCGGGTCGATTCGGAGATCGAGACGCTCGGGCACCGTGGGGATGCCGAGTCGAGCCCGGCGGAACAGGAGGGCGCCGCTCGGCGTCGAGCTCGTGCGCCAGGGCATCGGGCAGGATCTCCGCGAGAGCCCGCTGGTAGCCCGCTTCGGCGAGCCACGTCTCGGCCAGCGAGGAGCGGAAGTTCGTCGCCGTCACCGCCTCGAGGCGCATCGCCTGGGAGAACTCCGCGACGATGGTGAGGAGCAGCGCGAGAAGGAGGAGCACCACGATCAGCGCGACCCCCGCGTCGCTCCGGGCCCGGCTGGGAGGCGAGGCTGGCGTCACGGGGCCCGCTTTCCCATCGGCAGCGCGACGACGAGCGCCGGGGTCGCCCGGGCGAGGCCGGCCACCGCGAGCTCGAGCCGCACTGCGGTCGGCAGCCCGCCCGCCTCGCGGCCGTCCCACCGCTCCTGCCACGCACCGGCCTCGTCCCGGTAGGCGAGGCTGAAGCGGGTGACGGACCGGGACAGGACGCGCTCGGGCCCCGGCGCGAATGGCTCGTCCGAGGGCACGAGCCGTTCGATGAGCCGCAGCGCATCCTGCCCCTTGCGCCCGAGGACGACCGCATGGAACGGGGCGACCGGGTTGTCCAGCGTGAGCGGCGGCGCGCTCGTCACGAAGCGCACCTCGTCCGGCTCCCCCTCGAAGAGCACGATCCGCTCCGGGTTCTGGCCCAGGCGCCCGTGATATGCCGATGCGCCCGCGAGGGCCTCGCTGACCAGCTCGACGAGCGCCCGGCTCTCCTGCTGGAGGTCCGCGCGCCGCTGTCCGGCCTCCCAGGCGCGGAGCCCGACGCGCAGCGCGGCAGTGGCCAGGAGGACGACGACCGCGAGGATGGACACGGCGAGTATGACCTCGACGAGCGTGAAGCCTCGGCCGTCGGGGCGGAGAGTCGCCCGGAGCTTGCGTCGGCTCACCGTGGTCACCCGGCTCCGCGGGAGTTGATCGGACGGCCCTGATCCGACGGCCTTCGGCCCGTGGCGGCCTGCGGGGCTCACGAGCCGATCCGCCAGACGCGGAGCGTGGCGAGCTCGAAACGGCGGCCCTGTCCCCACTGGACCTCCACGCTCACGCGCGCCAGCCGGATGAGCATCGCCTCCGGAGTGTCGGGCTGGACGGGCAGGAGCGCCGGGTCGAGCGTCACCCGACGGGTCCAGCGGTACGGGCCGTCCGTGCCTTCGGTCGACCCCTCGGCCAGGGGGCCAGGCTCGAGGTCGGCGAGCTTCGCGCTGGCGAGGAGCGCGGCGTCGGCGTGGTCGCCGGCGGCCCGGGCCAGCCGGAGCCCGCCCCCGAAGAGCTGGAGGACCGCCACGACCGTGGTCGCGAGGACGACGAGCGCCACGAGGACCTCGAGGAGCGTGAACCCCTTGTCCTGCCTGCGGGCGCCGACCGATGGTCTCATGTGATGGGCTCAGGGTGCGGGGGGCGCGACCGCCACCCGCCCGGTCACGCCGTGGACCTCGACGACGAGGCGGCGGCCGCCGGGACCCGCCACCACCCACCGGGCGTCGCGGACCAGTCCGCGCGGGGAGAACGTGAGGGTCTCGCTGCCCGCGGATGCCTCCAGACGGAACCGATCGGGCAGCTCGACGCGGCGCAGGGGTTCGTCGCTTCCGTCCCACGCCAGGGCGGCGCCGCGGTGGTTCGGCTCGAGGGCGACCCGGGTGGGTCGCCGGTGCGTGACGGCCTGCTGGCGGGCCTCGCGCAGGAGGGACGCCACGCGGCCGGCCCCCGCCCGGAGCTGGAGACCCTCGCTGCCGCGACGGATGGACGGCAGGGCGAAGGCCGTCACGGTGGCCAGCACCGCGAGGACGACGACGAGCTCCATGAGGGTGAGTCCCCTCGCGTCGCGTCCCGGAGCGTGCGGGCTCACCGGGTCTTGCCCTCCCCCCAGCTCGTCACGTCCGCGGCCTCGCCGTCCCCTCCCGCGGCGCCGTCCGAGCCGAGCGAGGCGAGGTCGTACTCACCGTGCTCGCCGGGACTCCGGTACTGGTACGGGTTGCCCCACGGGTCCCGGGGGACCTCCTTCTTGAGGTACGGGCCCTCCCAGCCGGGCGCGTTCCCGGGACTCTGCTGGAGCGCCTGGAGCCCCTCCTGGCTCGAGGGGTAGCGCCCGACGTCGAGCTTGAACTGGTCGAGGGCCGCCCCGAGCAGCTCGATCTGCACGCGGGCGGCCGCCTGGCGTGACTGGCCCACCCGCCCGAACAGGCGCGGGCCCACGAGGCCGGCGAGGACGCCCAGGATGATGACGACGATCAGGAGCTCGATGAGCGTGAACCCGGCTTGATCGCGGGCGCTCGGCCGGCGGCGTCCTGCGCCTGGCGGGGTGAAGGGCGGGCGACCGGGCTTTCGCGGAATGGGCATCGGGGACCTCACAGGGGCAGCTCGTTCACGCTCAGGATCGCGAGGAGGATCGCGAGCACGATCGTCAGCACCACGGCGCCCAGCACGACGATGATGGCGGGCTCGAGCGTCGCCACCAGCCGGCGGACCGCGACGCGGACCTCGCGCTCGTAGGTGCCGGCGACCCGCCCGAGCATGTCGTCGAGCCGACCGGTTTCCTCGCCCACCCGCACCATGTGGACGACCAGGGAGGGGAAGACGCCCGTCTCGGCCATCGGCCGGGCGAGTCCCTCGCCACGCTTGACGCCTCCGTGGACGGCGACGAGAGCGTTCGAGATCACGCGGTTCCCGGCGCCCTCCCGGGCGACGTCGAGCGCGCCGAGCAGGGGCACTCCGGACGAGAGCAGGGTGCCGAGCGTGCGGATGGCGCGCCCCACCTCGATCTTTCGCAGCACCTCGCCCGCGACCGGGAGCGCGAGAAGCCCCGCGTCCAGCTGAAGCCGGCCCGCCTCGGATCGGGCCACGGCCTGCCAGATGACAGCGACCGCGATCACCGCCGCCGCGACCGCCCACCAGTACGTCACGAACACCTCGCTCACCCCCATCACGAGGCGCGTGGGCAGAGGGAGCGTCTGGCCGAGGTCCGCCAGGATGACCGCGAAGCGCGGCAGGACGAAGGTCAGCAGGAAGATGACGGCGGCCGTGCCCACGACGAGGAGGAGCGCCGGGTAGATCAGGGCCGACACGACCGCCTCGCGGAGCTCCCGGGCTCCCTCCAGGTGCTCGGCGAGCCGGCGGAGGGCGACCTCGAGGACGCCGCCGCGCTCGCCGGCACGGACGGTGTTCACGTACAGACGCGAGAACGGGCGGGGCTGGTGGTGGGCCAGCGCGTCCGCGAGCGTCGATCCCGACCGGACGCTCTGCGTCACGTCCTGCACGATCTGCCGGAGCCGCCGGCTGGCGGACACCTCGCTGAGCACGACCAGGGCCCGCTCGAGCGGCAGGCCCGCCTCCACCAGGGTGGCGAGCTGCTGCGTGAAGTCCAGGACGTCGCGCGCGGGCACGCGCGGCGCGCCGAGGAGCCGCCGGCCCCGGCGGCCTTGCTCGTCGGTCGCCTCGACGCGCAGCGGATAGTAGTCCTCGCGGTGGAGGCGCTCCACGACGGCGTTGGCGTCGAACGCCTCCATCACGCCGTCGACCGTCCGGCCGGCTCGGTCGGCCGCCCGGTAGGCGAAGACCGGCACTACGACTCCAGGTCCTCGTGGGTCACGCGGAGGACCTCGTCCACCGTCGTGACGCCGAGGCAGCACTTGTTCCAGCCGTCCTGGCGCAGCGTCGTCATGCCGGCCGCCACCGCTCGCTGGCGGATCTCGTGCCCCGGGGTCTTGCGGAGGGCGAGGCTTCGGAGGTCCTCGGACATCCCCATGAACTCGTAGATCCCCGTGCGGCCACGGTATCCCGTGCCGCGACAGTCGTCGCACCCGGCCCCGCGAGACAGCTGCGCGGTGGCGGGGACGCGGTCGATGCCCAGCGCCCGAAGCTCGCTCACGTCGGGCTCGTAGGGCTGGCGGCAGCCCGCGCAGATCAGCCGGACGAGGCGCTGGGCCAGCACCCCCTCCAGCACGGACGCGATCAGGTACGGCTCCACGCCCATGTCGAGGAGTCGCGTCACCGCGCCCGGAGCATCGTTCGTGTGGAGAGTCGAGAACACCAGGTGTCCGGTCAGCGCGGCGTGGATGCTGATGTCGGCGGTCTCGATGTCGCGGATCTCGCCGACCATGATCACGTCGGGGTCCTGGCGCACGATGTGCCGGAGGCCCGCCGCGAACGTGAGCCCGATCTTCGGCTTGACGTGGATCTGGTTGACGCCGCGAAGCTGGTATTCGACCGGGTCCTCGATGGTGATGATCTTCTTGCCCGGCGAGTTGATCTTGTCGAGGGCGGCGTAGAGCGTCGTGGTCTTTCCGGACCCGGTCGGCCCCGTGACCAGGAGCATCCCGTGGGGCAGGCCGATGATGCGCTCGATCGCCCGCCGGTTCCGCTCCTCGAAGCCGAGGTTGTCGAGCGGCATCAGGATCGCCGCCCGGTCCAGGATCCGCATGACGACGCTCTCGCCGTGGAGGGTGGGGATCGTCGACACGCGGAGATCGAGCCGCCGTCCCTCGAGGCCCATGCGGATCCGGCCGTCCTGGGGCAGGCGCCGCTCGGCGATGTTCAGCTCCGCCATGATCTTGATCCGCGAGGTGATCGCCGCCCGGAGACGCTTGGGCGGGGTCTCGGCGTCGAAGAGAACGCCGTCGATCCGGTAGCGGACCCGGAGGGTGTCCTCGAACGGCTCGATGTGGACGTCGGACGCGTTCGCCTTGATCGCGTTCTCGATGAGGAGGTTGACCAGCCGGACCACCGGAGCGTCGAACGCCATGTCCCGGAGGGAGGTGAGGTCCTCGCCGCCGGCCTCGTCCCCTCGCTCGTCGTCGCCGATCGTCTCGATGACCTTCTGGACCGCCGTCGAGCCGGCGCCGAAGTACCGCTCGATCGCCTCGAGGATCGAGGTCTCGGTCGCCACGGCCAGGCGGACGTCGATTCCCAGCGTTCCGCGCAGCTCGTCGACGACGGTCGGGTCGGTCGGATCGACGCACGCCACCACGAGGACACCGTCCTCGACGGCGAGGGGGCAGAAGCGGTACTGGCGCATGTACTGGGGCGACAGCCGCTGGAGGAATGGCGGGCTCGAGGGGAATTCCTCACGCCCGACGTAGGCGATCTCGAGGTGACGGGCCAGGGCTTGGCCCACCTCCTCCGCGCTCGAGAGCCCGAGCCGGACCAGCGCGTCGGGCAAATGCTCGCCGGTCGACTGACGGTGGGCCTCGGCCCGCGCCAGCTCTGCGTCCGAGAGGAGGCCTGTCCCGGTCAGCCATCGTCCGAACGACGGGGAATGGCGGGAATCCATGGGGTCGAGCCGAATTCGCGTCGGCAATTCGATACGTTACCGGATAGGACGACGGGGCGGCAAGGAATGTTTCCCTTGACAGCCCAACAGCCTGTATTGCAACGTCTTTGCAATGATGGCGTCCGGGGGTCGCCGGCGTGTCCCCGCGTGAGCTGTCCCTGATCCTGGGCGCGGTCGCGGGGCTCGCCGACGTGGTCGGCGGGGCTCTCGTGGCCGGGCGCCGCCACTGGGACCGGACGTTCCTCCAGTACTTCCTCGCGCTCGGCGCCGGCTTCATGCTCGCCGTGGCGTTCCTCCGGATGGTGCCCGAGAGCCTGGAGAAGGGCTCCCACCTCTACCTGTACGTCCTGATCGGCTACTTCGTGGTGCACCTGACGGAGCACACGCTGACTCCGCACTTCCACTTCGGGGAGGAGATCCACCACGACGCCCTCGTCCACCCGGCGGTGGGATACCTGGGCCTGGCCGGGCTCTGCATCCACACGTTCTTCGACGGGGTGGCGATCGCGTCGGGCTTCCTGGTGAGCCGGCCGCTGGGATTCATCCTGTTCGGCGCGGTGCTGCTCCACAAGCTCCCGGAGGGGTTCGCCGTCGGATCCCTGATGCTGGCGTCCGGCGCGTCGCGGCGGGCAGCGCTCCTGGCCTCCGTCGTGCTGGGCCTGGCGACCGTCGCCGGGGTGGTGTTCCTGAACCTGTTCAGCGGGATCGTGGGACAGGCGCTGGCTCTCTCGGCCGGGGTCACGATCTACGTCGCGGCCTCGGATCTCATCCCCGAGGTCAACAAGGAGCGGAGCTGGGGAGTCGCCCTGGCCGTCTTCGGGGGCGTCCTCCTCTACTACGTCGCCGAGTCGGTGCTGGAGGCCGCAGGCCTCCACGCCCACTGACGGCGATCCCGGCGCGCATCCATGCGCGTGCGGGTCGATTCGATCTCGAAGGTCTACCCCGGGCCGGCCGGGGGTCGGCTCGTGGCTCTCGAGAACGTCTCCCTGGACATCGGGGACGGCGAGTTCGTGACGATCCTCGGTCCCTCGGGGTGCGGCAAGTCGACGCTGCTCCAGGTCGTGGCGGGGCTCGAGGCGCCGACCCAGGGACGCGTGACCTTCGACGGGGTGCCGGCGGGCGCGGCGCTCACCGCGGTCGTGTTCCAGGAGCATGCGCTCTTCCCGTGGCGGACGGTTCGCGAGAACGTCACGTTCGGCCTCGAGGTGCGGGGCGTGCCCCTCCCCGAGCGACTGGCCGCGTCCCGGCAGCTTCTCGCGCTGGTCGGCCTCGAGGGGTTCGCCGACCGCTACCCCCACCACCTCTCGGGAGGCATGCGCCAGCGCGTGGCCATCGCCCGGGCGCTGGCGGTCGAGCCCGCACTGCTCCTGATGGACGAGCCGTTCTCGGCCCTCGACGCCCAGAGCCGTGCCCTGCTGCAGCTCGAGCTCCTGGCGCTCTGGGAGCGGACGCGGCGGTCGATCCTCTACGTCACGCATCAGATTCAGGAGGCCGTGCTGTTGGGGGACCGCGTCGTCGTGATGACGCGGCGTCCCGGGCGAATCCTCGCGGTGCGGCCGGTTCCGCTGCCCCGGCCGCGCGACGAGCGCACGATGCTCGACCCCGCGTTCGTGGCCCTGGTGGACGAGTGCTGGCAGCTGATCAAGCACGACGCGCGGGAGGCCCTGACGGATGCGCCGTGACGTAGAGCAGGCCGTCGTCTACGAGGGCGCGCCGGCAGCGGCCGAGCGCCCGGCCTGGCTCCTCGGCGGCACTGCCCTCGTCCTGCTCGGCCTCGTGTGGGAGGCGGTCGCGCGGCTCGGATGGGTACCCGCCCTCTTTCTCCCGGCGCCGACGGCCGTTCTCGCCGAGGCCGGCCGGATGGCGTGGAGCGGCGAGCTCGGGCGGCACGTCGGCGTCTCGCTCGCGCGCGTGGGGATCGGCTTCGGCCTCGGCGCGGGCGTGGGGACGGTGCTCGGGCTCGCGCTCGGCTCGTCGCGCGCCCTCTGGGCGGTCGGCAACCCCGTCATCGCCGCGACGTACCCGATCCCGAAGATCGCGCTCCTGCCGCTCATGATCCTCTGGCTGGGCATCGGCGAGACGCCGAAGGTGATCATGATCGCGCTCGGCGTCTTCTTTCCCGTCGTCATCAACGCCCACGCGGGCGTCCGGGGGACGGATCCGCTCATGGTGAAGGCGGCCAAGAGCCTCGGAGCAGGCCCCTGGCAGGTGGTCCTGAAGGTGGTCTTGCCGTCGGCCCTGCCCACGATCCTCGCGGGCTACCGCCTGGGGGCGGGGATCGCGCTGCTCCTCGTGGTGTCCGCGGAGATGATCAACGCCACGTCCGGGATCGGCTTCCTGATCCTCCACTCGGGTGACCTGATGCTGACGGGGAAGCTCATGGTGGGTCTCGCCACGCTGTCGCTCCTGGGGCTCGCCAGCACCTGGGGTCTCCGGGCTCTCGAGGCCTGGCTCGTTCCGTGGAAGGAGGAGGGCCGGGGATAGGACCGCGCCGTCGGGTGCGATCGCCCCTGTGCTAGTCTCCGGTGGGGCGGGCTTGCGCCCAGACCGCCCGAGGCTGTCCGAGCGGGAGCGTGGCGACCCGGCTTTCGGAGGGACCCGACATGACGGCGATCCTGGTGCTCCACGGCCCGAACCTGAACCTGCTCGGCCAGCGCGAGCCTGGCGTGTACGGGACGACGACCCTGGCCGAGGTCGACGCGGCGATCGCGGCCCACGCGGCGTCGCGCGGCGTCCGGGTGGAGTGCCGGCAGTCGAATCACGAGGGGGTGCTGATCGACGCGATCCAGGGCGCTGCGGGCCAGGGCTTCGCGGCGATCGTGATCAATCCGGGCGCGCTCACGCACTACTCCTATGCGATCCGGGATGCCCTCGCCGGGGTGACGCTGCCTGCCGTGGAGGTTCACCTGTCCAACGTCCACGGGCGAGAGCCCTTCCGTCACCGCTCCGTCACCGCCGGGGCCTGCCGGGGCCAGATCGCGGGTTTCGGGGTCCACAGCTACACCCTGGGGCTGGATGCGGCCCTCGCCTGCGTCGCTCGGCGCTGAATGCGCGACCGGCCCGCGGAGTCTGAGAAGGTGACCGGCGTCTGGACTCGATGGCGGTGGGCGGCGGGACGCCTTCCGGCCCGGCGCCCCGCCGGGTCGGCCTTGTGAGCGAAGACGACCGCGAGGCGGTCCGGCGGGTCCAGGCCGGCGACACGGAGGCGTTCGAGCCCCTGGTCGAGAAGTACAAACGCAAGGTGTTCCGGCTGGCATACCAGGTGCTCCGGGACCAGGAGGAGGCGCTCGATGTCGCCCAGGAGGCCTTCGTCAAGGCCTTCCGCGCCCTGCCGGCCTTCAAGGGGGACTCGGCGTTCTACACCTGGCTCTTCCGCATCACGATGAACGTCGCACTGGACCGGAAGCGCCAGCGGGCCACCCGGGCAAAATCGCTCGGCGCCGAGGACGTCCCCCCGGAGGAGTGGGAGCGCACGGCGACGTCGACCGACCCCGATCCCGAGGACGTCGCAACCGGTGCGGAAACCCGTGAGCGAATCCGAAAAGGGCTCGATTCCTTGTCAGAGCACCACCGAGCCATTATCATCCTCAGCGACATCGAAGGGCTCCAGTACCGCGAGATCGCGGAGGTGCTCGGCATTCCCATGGGGACCGTGATGTCCCGCCTGCACCACGCGCGGAAGCGTCTTCGCGAGGTTCTCGGTCCCGGCTTCGCTCTCTTCGTCGCCGCCCTCGTGGGGCTTCTCGTCGCGGCCGGGCCCGCGCGCGCCCAGCTTCCCCCGCTGCCGCCGCCGGGGGTCCTTCCGCCGCCCACGGCGGCTCCGGGTGGACCGCCCGCCCAGCAGGTCTGCGTGTACGTGCTCGTGATGTTCGCGTCGAATCCGCCCGCGGGGATCGCGCGGCCGGGGGGGCCGCCTCTCGGTCCTCCTGGTGGCCCTCCCGGGAGCGCGCCCCAGGCCGGGCTCGCGCCCACACCCGACCTCGCGAGCCCCGCTCCGTCGCCGGGGACGGGGCCTCCCGTGGAGCTCGCAGAGCGGGTGCGGGCAGCCGGTCCGTCTCCAGCTCTGGGTGCCGCGGCTCCGGGAGGTGTTTCAGTACTCGCACTACGAGCCCGTGAGCGCCTTCGAGACGCGAATGCCCGTCGGCATGCTGCAGCGCTTCGCGCTCCCCGGCGGGCGCGAGATGGAGATCCAGCCGCTCGGCATCAGGCGGCCGATCGTCCGGGTCCTGGTGCGCATCAAGCGCGGGCCGGTCGGGGAGCTGGCGACGGTGATGGACGTCCCGCCCCGGCGCCCGGCTCTGATCGGTGGCCTGCCGCACCTCACCGGCGTCCTGATCATCGCGATCCGTTCCCGCGAAGAGTAGCTGCCGGCGCGCGCCGGGCCGCGCCCGACCCCCGTGCTACCATGCCGGGCGTGAGCGAGCGGCGCCTCCGGGACGAGATCGCGCGCGTCCGGCAGGGGCACGTCAAGTACCGCGACAAGCTCCGGGCGGAGGGCAAGCTCTTCGTCCGCGACCGTCTCAGCCTCCTCCTCGATCCCGGCACCGAGTTCCAGGAGGACTGGCTCCTCGCCCGCGCCGCCGAGCCCGAGATGCCCGCCGACGGCGTCGTCACCGGAGTGGGCACGGTCCTGGGCCGGCCGGTCTGCATCATGGCCAACGACTTCACGGTGAAGGCCGGCTCCTGGGGCGAGAAGACCGTCCAGAAGATCATCCGCATCCAGGAGAAGGCGGCGCGCCTCCAGATCCCGCTCATCTACCTCGTCGACGCGGCGGGCGCCCGTATCTCCGAGCAGATCCGCATCTTCCCCGGCCGCCATCACGCCGGCCGCATCTTCTACAACGAGGTGCAGCTCTCGGGCGTCGTTCCCCAGGTCTGCATCCTCTTCGGACCGTCGCCCGCCGGCTCGGCCTACCTGCCCGCGCTCACCGACGTCGTGATCATGGTCGAGGGCAAGGCGTCGATGTACGTGGGCTCGCCCCGCATGGTCGAGATGGCCATCGGCGAGAAGGTCGATCACGAGGCGCTCGGCGGCGCGCGGATGCACTGCGAGGAGTCGGGGTGCGGGGACGTCCTGGCGGGCTCCGACGAGGAGGCCATCGCCGTGGCCCGGCGGTATCTCGGCTACATGCCCCAGAGCCACCGCGACCGGGTGCCGGACGTCGCGCCGGCCGATCCGGAGCCGGGCCGGCCGATCGACGAGATCGTGCCCTACGACCAGCGGAAGTACTTCGACATGCACGAGGTCATCCGCGGGCTCGTGGACGCGGGCTCGTGGCTCGAGGTGAAGGCGCTCTTCGCTCGGGAGATCATCACGGGCTTCGCGCGGCTCGGGGGGCGGGCGGTCGGGATCGTCGCGAACCAGCCCAAGGTCAAGGGCGGGGTCCTCTTCGTCGACTCCTCGGACAAGGCGGCGCGATTCATCTGGCTCTGCAATGCGTACAACGTGCCCCTCGTGTACCTCGCCGACGTCTCGGGATTCATGGTCGGCTCGAAGGTCGAGCGGGCGGGGATCATCCGCCACGGCGCCAAGATGATCTTCGCGACGTCGCAGTCGACGGTTCCCAAGATCTTGGTCGTCGTCCGGAAGTGCTACGGGGCGGGCCTCTACGCGATGTGCGGCCAGGCGTTCGAGCCGGACGCCGTGCTGGCGCTGCCCCAGGCCCAGATCGCGATCATGGGGTCCGAACCCGCGGTCAACGCCGTCTACTACAATCGCATCATGGAGCTCGAGGGTGAGGCGCGTGCGGCGTTCGTGCGCGAGCGGCGCGAGGAGTTCCAGAAGGACATCGACGTGTTCCGGCTCGCCTCGGAGATGCACGTCGACGCCGTGGTCCCGCCGTCGGAGCTTCGCGGCGAGCTGATCAAGCGGCTCGGCTACGCGGGCACCAAGCGGCACCGCTTCCCGCCGCGCCGGAACGGCGTCTACCCCGTCTAGCAACCGATGAGCCACCGGGCGGTTCCCGCGACCACCCGGCCATCGCTCCGTCCGACGATGGATCGATGACGGCCTTCGGCGGCGCTCTCGTCGCCTTCCGCTACCTGACGGTCCTGCCGCTCCCGCAGAGCCGGGTCGCCGGCGACGTCGGCCGTGCGGCGGGCTGGTTCCCCGTGGTCGGGCTCGCGCTCGGCGCGAGCCTCGCCCTCGCGTCGCTCGCGGTCGATCGCGTCGTGCCTCCGGGCGTCGGCGCGATGCTCCTGGTCGCGCTGTGGGCGGGGTTGACCGGTGGCCTCCATCTCGACGGGCTCGCCGACTCGTGTGACGGTCTCGGCGGGGGGTGGTCCCGGGAGCGCGCGCTCTCGATCATGCGGGACGCCCGCAGCGGGCCGTACGGCGTGACCGCGATCGTCCTGGTGCTCGGTCTCAAGGCGGCCGCGCTGGCGAGCCTGCCGGAAGGCCTCGCCTGGAGAGCGCTCGTCCTGGCGCCGGTCCTCGGCCGGGCGGGCCCGCTCCTGCTCGTGGCGCTTGGCCGGCCCGCCCGCCCGGAAGGGGCTGGCCACGCGCTCGCGGCGGGCTCCCGCTGGCCAGCTCTCGTGGCGGGCGCGCTGGTTGCCGCGTTGGTCTCGATCGCGACGCTCGGGGCGTGGGGCGCGCTGGCGCTCGCGGTGGCCGGCGGCATGGCATGGGCCTGGGCCGCCTATCTTCGCCACCGGCTCGGGGGGTTCACCGGCGACACGCTCGGAGCGCTCGTCGAGGGGATCGAGGCCGTCGTCCTCACGCTCGCCGTGAGTCTCGACTTCCTGGAGCTGGTCTGATGGCGTCGACGTGGGTGTACCTCGCCCGCCACGGCGAGGTGCTCCACGCGGCGGAGGGGCGCTTCTTCGGGCACACGGACATCGGCCTGTCGCCCGGGGGCCTCGCTCAGGTGGCCGCGCTCGGGGAGCGCCTCGGAGCCGAGCCGATCGAGGCGGTCTATGCGAGCGACCTGCTCCGCGCGCAGCAGTCCGCGGCGCCGCTCGCCGCTGCTCGCGGAACGAGCGTGGTCACGGTGCCGACGCTTCGCGAGATGGCCATGGGACGCTGGGAGGGCCTCACGTTCGCCGAGATCCACGCGCGGGAGCCGGAGCTGTGCGACCGGTGGCTTGCCGATCCCTTCGCGATGCCGTTTCCGGAGGGTGAGGGCCTGGCCGAGCTGCGCGCGCGCGCCGTGCCCGCCCTCCGGAGGGTCGTCGAGCGGCACGCGGGTCGGCGCATCGCCGTCATCGCCCACGGGGGGACCAACCGCGTGATCCTCGCGGAAGCTCTGGGATTGCCGCTCGGCAACATCTTTCGCCTCGCCCAGGACTACGCCGCCTGGAGTCTGATCGAGTACCGGGGTGACAGCGCCGTCGTGCACCTCCTGAACCAGCGGCCCGCGGGGGCGCCGGGGGCGCCACCGGTCGAGTCGACCCTGCCCCGACGGCAAGACGCCTGATGGACGCGATGCGCCTCGACAAGTGGCTGTGGGCGGCCCGGTTCTACAAGACCCGCAGCCTCGCGCAGACCGCGTGCGACGGCGGAAAGGTCGACGTCAACGGCCAGGCCGCGAAGCCGGCGCGCGCGATCCGCCCGGGTGATCGGATCCAGCTGACGCTGGGGGAGTGGCGGCGTGAGGCGGTGGTGAAGGTGTTGACGGAGCGGCGCGGTCCCGCTGCGGAGGCCCGCGCGCTCTACGACGATCTTTCGCCGCCACCGCCTCCTCGGGCTCTCCGCCCGCCGAAGGCCGTCGTCCGGCTCCCAGGGCTCGGGCGGCCGACCAAGCGCGAGCGGCGGATCCACGACAGGATCCGCGGCTTCTGACGCCGTGCCCGGGATGCGTGAGGCGGATGGGTGCGGTCGCGCCTTCCGTCTGGTACCGTGGGACACCGGTGATGGACGCTGACGATCTCCCGGAGAGGAGCATCTGATGGCTCGTGATGCGCGGCAGGACGGCACGACGGCGGAGCTGAGCAGGTTTGCCTGGACCCCGGACCGCTTCAACGCGCGCGTGCGCGCGGCCACCCCCATGCCCCGGGCGGGGGCGGTCCCGCCCGACATCATCTCGCTGGCCTACGGCATGCCCGACCCGGCGCTGTTCCCGGCCGCCGGTCTCGCCGCGGCGGCGGAGGAGGCGCTCCGCGACCCGGCGAGGTACGCCGTGGCGCTTCAGTACGGCAACGTCGGGGGCAACCCGCTCCTCCTGACCGAGCTCGGACGGAAGCTCGAGGCCGAGGAGGGGCGGCCCGTCGCGGCCGGGAGCCTCGTGATGACCAACGGCTCCTCCCAGGCGATCGCGCTCGTGGTGCAGGCGCTGGCGAATCCCGGCGACGTGTGTCTCTGCGAGGCGCCAACCTTCCTGGGAACGATCCACCACATCCGGTTCCAGGGAGTGCGAACGGTGCCGGTGTCCCTCGACGACGAGGGGCTCGACGTGGAGAGCCTCGAGCAAGAGGTCCGGCGGCTCGAGGCGGCGGGAACTCCGCCGCGGTTCATCTACACGATTCCGACGTTCAACAACCCGGCCGGGGTGACGATGTCGCTCGGCCGGCGCCGAGCCCTGCTCGACATCGCGGCGCGCCACGGCGTGCCCATCATCGAGGACGACGCGTACCGGGACCTCCGGTTCGAGGGGGAGCCGGTCCCGACCCTCCACGCGCTCGACCGCGAGGGTCTCGTCGTGCGGCTCGGCACCTTCTCGAAGATCGTCGCGCCCGGCGTCCGCCTCGGATTCGTCCTCGCCGACCCGGCGGTGATCGAGCGCGTGCTCGCCTTCAAGGCGGAGGGGAGCACGAACGGCTTCGCGTCGATGGTCGTGGGGACGTTCATGAAGGGAGGCGGGCTGGCCGCCCACATCGAGACGCTCCGGGTCGCCTACCGTGCGCGGCGCGACGCGATGAACGACGCGCTCGCGCGCGAGATGCCGGCGGGTGTGACGTGGACCCGGACCGAGGGCGGGTTCTTCCTCTGGCTGACCCTGCCGTCCAGGGCGGACATGACCAAGGTGCAGGCGCGCGCGGTCGAGGAGCGCGTCGTCGCGCTGGCCGGGACCGAGTGCTTCCCCGACGGCCGCGGCACGCACAACCTGCGCCTTGCCTTCAGTCTCCAGCCGCCGGAGCGGATCGCCGAGGGGATCCGCCGCCTCGGGCGGGCCATCCGCGCAGGGCTCTGAAGCGGCGGCACGGCCAGCGAGTTTGACGGGCCGTGCTCCCCGATGCTAGGGTGCCGTGGGTGTCGTTCGGGCAGGCGCCCGCGGCGCGTCGACCACACGGAGGTGCGGGATGGAAACGCAGGGGGGCCAGCGGGCCAGCGAGAGCGTCCCCGATCCGCCGGACGGCTACCAGCCTCCGGGGGTGGAGAAGGTACTGACGCCGGCGGACCTCGAGCGCGAGATCCTCTACGCGGGTGCGGACGCGCCCAGCACGGACACCTGAACCCGGCGCCCTTAGGAGAACGCGAGATGAGCGGCCAAGATCGGACGGCACCGGATCCACCGCACTACGAGCCACCGCGGGTGGAGCGGGTGCTGACGCCGGCGGAGCTCGAGCGCGAGATTCTGTACGCGGGGCAGGACGAGAGAACCGCGGAGCTCTGATCCCCGGGAGTTGGGCCGCGCACCGGAGGACGGATGGATAGCCGGGACCAGGAGCTCAGGGATCACGAGCGTGTCATGCCGGGTGGCTACGAGCCGCCTCGCGTGGAGCAAGTGCTGACGCCCGCCGAGCTCGAGCGCGAGGTGCTCTACGCGGGCGAGCCGACCGCCGAATCCGATGGTGGAACGGGGACATGAGCGACCAGGGCGCACCGGCATCGGGTTGGTCGGAGCGGCTCGCTTCGACCGGTTACGAGGCCCCACGGGTGGAGCGGGTGCTGACGCCCGCCGAGCTCGAGCGCGAGGTGCTCTACGCGGGCTTCACGACCGCCGACACGTAGCACCGGTGACCACATGAGGGGGCGCGAGATGAGCCACCATGACGAGACGGCTTTGAGCGGGCCGGACCGGCGCGGGCTGGTCGGCTACGAGGCCCCACGGGTGGAGCGGGTGCTGACGCCCGCCGAGCTCGAGCGCGAGATCCTCTTCGCGGGGGACAGTGATTCACCGGCCTCGGATGGAGGGTAAGGCGGGGCGCCAGACGCGCCGGCGCCTCGCGTGGTGAGCGAGGCCGTGAATCCCGCCTACGCGCGATCCGAGCAGGTCGAGGTCTCCACCGTCGGCGATCGGGTGGTGCTCTATCACCGGACCTCCCGTAGCGCCCTCGTACTGAACCCCACTGGCAGCCGGCTCTGGGAGCGGCTCGCCACTCCTGCCCGCCCGGAGGAGCTCACGGCCGCCCTGCGGGAGCGGTTTCCGGCGCTGACCCCGGAGGCCGCGCTCCGCGACGTCTCGTCGTTCCTCGACGAGCTGACCCGGCACGGGGCGATCGTGCCGGTCTCGTGACCCCGACGTCTGCTGGCTCGCCCGTTCGCTGGGCGGCGGGATCCTTTCGCTTCGAGCTCACGTCCGACGACCCCGCCGTCCGGACCCTGGCGGCGACCGTCTTCCGCCCCTGGGCGACCCAGGAAGAGGGTGAGCCGAGCCGTGCCTGGCGGGTCGAGCGCCTGAATGGCCACGGGGCGGACCCGGCGTGGCGGGTGCGGTCCTCGGCGGGAGCTGATCTGCGCGTGCCGAGCGCTGCCCGTGCCGTCAGCGCCGTGGAGTACGGAGCGGTCTCGGCGATCGTGGAGTCACCCGTCGTGATCGCGCACGGTGCCCTGGTGGCGTGGGACGGCCGGGGAGTTCTGCTCGCCGGGCGTGGCGAGGCTGGCAAGTCGACGCTCGCCTGCGCGCTGTGGGCGCGCGGCGCCGCGCTGCTCGGCGATGACGTTGCCATGCTGGAGCCCGCGGCGGGCGAGGCGCAGCCGGCGCCGCGACGCGTGTCCCTCAGGTCGACGAGCCGCGCGCTCCTGGGCGACGACCTCTTCGCGCGGGTCATGCGCGGCCCGTCCAGCGTCGCCCTCGCCGACTCGAATCTCTTCCATCCCGACGAGATCGAGCCGTGTCCGCGGTCCACGGCGGTGCGCCTCGCCGCCATCGTGTTCCTCTCCCGGCGCGGCGGCGTCGCCGAGCCCGCGCGCCATCAGCAGATCGCGCCCGCGCATGCCCTGCTGGCGCTCGTCCCCTACACGAACCAGCGGTCCCGCCGGACGCTCGGGGACGCCATCCGGATCCTCGCGCCCCTTGCCGACCGCGTCCCGGCCTTCGATCTCGGTCGTGGACCGCTCTCGCGGATGGCCGAGGCCGTCGAGGCGCTCGTGGGATCTCGCGCCCTGGCATGAGCCCGGCCCGCATGCGAGTGGAGACGCTCCCGCCGGCCACGTCGATGGCTCTCATGGTGACGCGCCGCTGCAACATGCGATGCGGCCACTGCAGCGTGGAGAGCAGCCCCGACATCCGTGACGAGCCGACGGAGCAGGAGCTCCTCGACCGTGTCCGTGAGGCGGCCGCAGGCGACGTCCGGGCGATCAACCTGACGGGCGGGGAGCCGATGCTCCGCCCCCGGACCATCCTGCGGCTCGTCCGGGCGGCGCGCCGGCTCGGCGTCGCCACGTCGCTGACGACGAACGGATCCTGGGGGCGCACCGCCGCCCGGGCGTGGCACGGCGTCCGGGCGCTCCGGAGGGCTGGCCTCGGTTCGCTGGCCGTCAGCGTCGACCGCTACCACGACGAGTTCCAGGGCCCGACCCCGGCGCTCCTCATCGCCCGCGCCGCCGAGAAGGCGGGCCTGCCCGTCCGGATCAGCCTGGTCGTGCCGGCCGGGCCGGCGGGGGAAGACGGGCTCGCCCCGCTGGTCGCGCCGTTCGAGGGCCTTCGCGGCACGCGGCTGCGATTCTACGGGCTCCAGGCGGTCGGCCGGGCGCGCGGCCTGCCGACCGAGACGATGGGCGGCGCGGTGGACGGCTTCTGCTCCGCGTGCGCGATTCCTGCGGTGACCGACGACGGCCGCCTGACGGCGTGCAACGGGCCGGCCTACTTCGCGCCGGAATCGTCGCCCCTGATCGTCGGCTCGCTCCGGACCGAGACGCTCGGGACTCTGCTGGAGCGTCATCGTCAGGACCCGATCCTCGACACGATCCGCACGGCGGGGCCGGCCCGCTTGCGAGACGAGCTGCGGGCGCTCCCCGGCTTCGAGCGCTTCCCGTTCCGGGCGCGCTATCTCGGCATCTGTGACCTGTGCCTCCACATCACGTCCGACGCGGACGCCGTCGCGGCGCTGAGACGGCGCCTCGTGGACCCGGGGCTCGCCGCGGAGCGGCGGGCCGCGTGGCTCGTGATCCAGGACAGCCGGCGGCGGGGAGAGCTCAACGCCGGGTACATCAACGGGCCGGGGGCCGCCCGGGTCTTCCTCCGGGCCGCGGCGGAGCCCGGGGCGCGGTGGACCGACGAGACCGCGCGGATCCTCTCCCGGCCTGACGTCGACTGGAAGCGCTGGGCGTCGTACCTGGCGGCGTGCGGGCTGGCCCGGCCGCTCGTGCCCGCGCTGGGCGATGCGGAGCTCGCGCGCTGGGCGCCCGCCTTCTTCATGGAGACGTTGCGGGCAGCGGCGGTGCGCGAGGGGATCCGCGAGCTGGTGCAGCGGGACGTGCTCCGGCAGGTGGAGGCCGGTCTCCGCTCGATCGGCGCGCGGGGTGTCCTGCTGAAGGGGATGGCGCTCGCGCTCCGGGCTCGCGAGGAAGGGGCGCCGGTTCCGCCTCGCGCCACCGGTGACATCGACCTCTACGTCGGCCCCGACCGCGGGCCGGCCCTCCGGCGGCGGCTGCTCGAGCTCGGATTTCGCGGCGCTCCCGACGCCCGGCCGACGTCGACGCACCACCTCGCCCCGGTGACGCTCCAGGGCATCCTCGTGGAGATCCACACCCGGATCACCGCGCCTCACTGGGGGCTGCCGGAGACGGAGATGCTGGGACGGGCCCGTCCCCTGGCGTCGGCCGAGGGAATCGACACGCTCGATCCGGAGGGTCTGCTTCTCCACTCGGTGGTGCACTGCGCGCAGCACTGCTTCTCGCACGGGCTCCGTGCCGGCTGGGACGTCCTGGCGGTCCTGCGGAGCTGCCCCGATCTCGACTGGGAGCGACTGGCACGGTGGGTGGTCGGAATGCGGGCGCCGCGGGGGTTCTGGGTGCCGGCGGCGGTCCTGTCCCGCGAGCTGGGGCTGCCGATTCCGCCGGACTTCCTGCGCAATGTGCCGCGGGACGGGCTCGAGCGGGACCTCGAGACGGTGGCCGGGCGCCGCCTGTTCCGCGTCGCCGAGCGGGTGGACGAGCTCGACCCGATCAGCCGGAATGCGGTGCTGTTCCTCCTGCACGACTCACTCGGCGCCCGCGCCCGCTATCTCGGCGCGGTGGGCCGCTGGGCCATGGTCCGTCCGGGCCGAAAGCCGGGCCGCACCGGCTCGCCGGGGCCCGGGGTCGGGGGTCTCCGTCAGGCGTGGCGGCACTTCCGGCAGTATCGTGGCGCCGTCGCGCGCGCGGCGGCCGACGAGGACTGAGTCGGCCCCGGACTCACGCCCCGGCCGCGGCCGGAGGACTCAGTGCCCGGCCTGCCCCTGCTTCTCGTGCCAGCGGGCAATCGCCTCGCCCGTCGTGAACCAGACTCCCGGGAACCGGCGCATGTACGCCACCAGCTCCTCGAGGAGCATGATCCGCGAGGCCCGCCCGATCACGAAGGGGTGGCACGTGAGGACGAAGCACCCCTGCTCGCGATAGATTCCCGCGAACTCGCGGCTCCACAGGTCGAAGACCCGCGCCGGGTCGGCGATGGCGTTGGTGGCGCCGTACACGTGGCGGAAGAGCGGCGCGTCGTCGAGGATCCACTGCACGGGGACCTCGATCAGCGGGCCATGGCTCGTCTCGAGCAGGTAGGGGACGTCGTCGCCCATGAGGGAGCTGTCGTAGAGGAAGCCGTGGGCCTTCAGGATGTCCGGGGTCCGGACGTTCACGTCCCAGGAAGGCGACCGGTAGCCGGCCGGACGCACGCCGAGCTGATCGGCGAGGATCCTGAGCTGCGCGCGCATCACGGCCTCTTCCTGCGCCGCGTCGAGACCGTCCACCGCCTCGTGGACGTTGCCGTGGGCGCCGATCTCGTGGCCGGCGTCCTTGATCCGGAGCGCCTGCGGGCGATGGTTCTCCACGGTCCACCCCGGGATGAAGAACGTCGCCGGGAGCCGGAGCTGGTCGAGCATGCGGAGGATCCGGTCGACACCGACCCGGGGTCCGAAGCGCCGCTCCTCGAGGCCCGCCAGGCTCCGTCTCGCCTTGTCCGGCTCCCGGAAGAGGAACCCGGATTCGGCGTCGAAATCGAACGACAGCACCACCGCGCACTGCTGGCCGTCCGGCCACCGGTATCGCATCGCTGCCTCCTATCCGCCCATGAAGGCGCCGCCGTTGACGTGGATGGTCTGGCCGGTGATCCAGCCCGACTCCTCGGCGGCCAGGAACACGGCCACCCGGGCGATCTCCTCCGGCCTCGCCATCCGGCCCTCCAGCGGGATCTGGCGGCCGAGCTCGACGAGCTCCGCCTCCGAGTTGCCGTAGCGAGGCTGCGCCGTGTCCGTGAGCCCCGGCGCGATCGCGTTGACGCGGATCCGGTGGGGCGCCAGCGCGAGCGCCATGGCGCGGGTGAGCCCCATGACGCCGGCCTTGCTCGCCGCGTAGTGGACCCCGAGCGGCGTCCCCCGCATGGCCACCGACGAGAGGTTCACGATGGCGCCGCCGAGGCCCTGCGTCGACCATCCGCCGCGCCGCGGCCTGGGCGCAGAGGAAGCTGCCCTTGAGGTTCACGTCGAGGACGTGGTCCCAGTCGGCCTCGGTCATGGCCAGGAAATCGACGCGCGGGAAGACCCCCGCGTTGTTGACGAGGATCGCCGGCGTTCCCAGCTCCCGCGCCACGGCGCTCACCATCGCCTCCGCGTCGCTCGCCCGGGCGACGTCACCCGGGACGAGACACGCGCGGCGACCCGCGCCGCGGACCTCGCCGGCGACCCCCTCGGCGGCCTGGCGATCGTCGAGGTAGTTGACGCCCACGTCGGCGCCCTCGCGCGCGAGCGCCACCGCGACGGCGCGGCCGATGCCCTGCTGGGCGCCCGTCACCAGCGCGACCTTCCCGACGAGACGCATGGTCCCCTCCGTCCCGCGAGCGGATCCGCTCGCGACCCGACGCGTACAGTACCGCAAGGCTCTCCAGCGGAGAAGCCGGGGTTCGGCGCAGGAGCCAGGCGCCCAGTGCTTGCGACCCGCATTGTCCGAGGCATCGCGGCTCGGCTATGCTCGTGCCTGCCCCACAACCGAGCGGAAACATGGTCGGTCCTTCCGAATCGCCGGAACCTCATGACGTGCTGCGTTCCCTGGAGCGATCTCGACCATTGGCGCCCAGAGGGGATCGCTGCGGGAAGGTCGAACCTCGGAGCCTGTTCCGCTACGACGAACGGCTCGCATGGCGGCGCTTCTGCAGGACGGTCGAAGGACTCCGCGATCAAAGGCATGAGGGACGATGAGCGTGTCACTGTGGTGAATGAGGCCCGTCCGGCGTCCGGAGTCGCGCATGGAGCGACCGCGGCGGTCTCCTTGGCTCGCGCGCGGCGTCGCATCGGGAGGGCAGCTGAGGAGGAAACGCCATGCGACCTCGTCATGCTGAAACACATCGCACGGCACACATCGGTTGGCTTCGGGCTTCGGTCCTCGGTGCCAACGACGGGATCGTGTCGACGGCGAGCCTGGTCCTGGGTGTGGCGGCCGCTCACGCGGGCACCTCGAGCGTGCTGGTCGCGGGCACGGCGGGCCTCGTCGCCGGCGCGATGTCCATGGCCGCCGGGGAGTACGTGTCGGTCAGCTCGCAGGCCGACACGGAGCGCGCTGACCTGAGGCGAGAGGAGAAGGAGCTGGCTTCGGAGCCGGATGCGGAGCTCGCGGAGCTGGCGGCGATATACGTCGGCCGCGGTCTCGACCCGGACCTGGCTCACACGGTGGCCGTCCAGCTGATGGCTCACGATGCCCTGGCGAGCCATGCTCGTGACGAGCTGGGTATCTCGGAGGTCCTCCGTGCGCGGCCCTTGCAGGCCGCGCTTGCGTCGGCCGCGAGCTTTGCCGTGGGCGCCGCGGCACCGCTGGTCGACCGTCGCCCTCAGCCCGGAGACGGCGCTGGCTCCGGTGGTGGGCAGCACGTCGCTCGTGTTGCTGGGCGGACTGGGGTGGCTTGCCGCCCGAGTCGGAGGGGCGCGCCCGTGGGCGGGCGCGGTCCGCGTGGTGTTCTGGGGCGCTCTCGCGATGGCCGTGACGGCCGTGATCGGCGCGCTGTTCGGCGCGGTCGTGTGAGCGAGTTCCGTCGGGACTCGCCCCATGCTATCGTCGGCGCCTGGGGGCTGGGAGGGGAGGCATGGCCGATCCGAGCTGGTCCAAGCACGTGGCGGACGTGCTGCGGCGGAACGACATCCGCCTCTTCGCGACGGTGCCCGACTACATCGTCTCGCACGTGCTGGAGCACCTCTGGGCCGATCCCGCGTGCACCGTCGTGACGGCCACCCGGGAAGAGGAGGCGCTCGGGATCCTGTCCGGGGCCTGGCTCGGGGGCCAGCGAGGCGCGCTCCTCATGCAGAACAGCGGGCTCGGCAACTGCATCAACACGCTGGGCTCCCTCAACATCGCCTCCCAGCTCCCGGTCGTGCTCGTGATCAGCCACCGGGGCGACCTCGGCGAGTTCAATCCCGCGCAGGTGCCCATGGGCCAGGCCACCGAGCGCATCCTCGACGCCCTGGGCATCCGGCACGTCATGCCGCGCTCCGTCGCGGACCTCGAGGCCCAGGCCGATGGCCTCATCAAGCTGAGCTACACGCAGTCGCTCCCCGTGGCCTTCGTGCTGCCCGCCGAGCTCACCGGCGGGAAGCAGGGCTGAGTCGCGACGATGGATCGCGCGACCGCGACCCGCCTGCTCGTGAGTCGGCTCACCGACGAGGTCGTCGTCTCGAACCTCGGCCAGGCCACGATCGACCTCCAGCGCCTCGGCGACCGGCCGCTCAACTGCTACACGTTCGGCTCCATGGGCCAGTGCTCGTCCATCGGGCTGGGGATCGCGCTGGCCCGCCGGGACGTCCGCGTCGTCTGTCTGGACGGGGATGGGTCGCTCCTCATGAACCTGGGGTCGCTCTGCACGATCGCGACGCTCCAGCCCGCGAACTTCGCCCTGGTCATCTGGGACAACGAGGTCCACATGACCACGGGCGGCCAGCCCACGGCGACCGCCCACCGATCGAGCTTCGCCCAGATGGCCCGGGGGGCGGGGATCGAGAAGGTGCTGGAGCCTCGGAACGAGACCGAGCTCGGGCAGGCGTACGATCGCATCCTTGCCGAGGACGGCCCGTTCGTCGTGCCCGTCAAGGTCAGCCGGGGCCGGGCCGAAGGGGGGCTCGCCCGCGACGTGGTCGGCTACACGCGGCGGTTCCGGCAGGCGCTCGCCGCCGTGCCCGCCGTCCGGTGAGCCCACGGTCCGGAGCTCCCGCGTAGGCTCGCCCGAGCCGGCGTCCCCCGCGTTCCGCCGCGCGCAGCGGCGGGTGCTCCTCGCGACGAGCGTCTGCTATCTCGTCTACTACACCGGCCGGCAGAACCTCGGCTGGGCGATTCCGGGGCTCCGGGCCGAGCTGGGGCTGAGCGCCACCGAGATCGGCTGGATCAGCGGCGCCGGCCTGATCCTCTACGGGGCCGGACAGCTCGTGAGCGGGCATTTCGCGGACCGCGTGGGCGGCCGGCGCCTGGTGGCGCTCGGCGCCGTGAGCTCGTGCGCCCTGAACTGGCTCACGAGCTTCGGCGGGGGTTTCTGGAGCCTCGCGATTCCCTGGGCCCTGAACGGCCCCGCGCAGTCGATGGGCTTCGCGCCGGCAAGCCGGCTCATCGCTGTCTGGTGGGCGCCGCGCGAGCGTGGCTGGGCCTTTGGCGTATTCAACTTCGCGGCCGGTTTCTCCTCGGTGGTGACCTTCGGAACGGCGGCGCTTGTCCTCACGTGGCTCTCGTGGCGCTGGGTCCTGCGGCTTCCGGTCCTCCTGCTCCTCGGAGGCGCGGCGGTGGTCTGGCTGTTCGCCCGGGACCGTCCCGAGGATCTCGGCCTCCCGCCGCGAGCGGAGGATGGCGAGTCTGGCCCCCTGCCGCGTCCCGCCGGCGTGGCCGGTGAGGCGACCGCGTCGCTTGGCGCCCGTCTTCGCGCCGCCTTCTCGAACCGCGCGTTCCTCTTCGCGTCACTCGGATTCGGCTTCGCGAACTGGGCCCGCCTCGGTCTCCTCGTGTGGGTGCCGTCGCATCTGCTGGGCGCCGGAGGCGCGGCGAGTCCGGGGGTCGCCTGGATCCCGCTGGCCCTGCCGGTGGGGATGGCCCTCGGGGCCCTCGCCGGGGGGGACGCCGTCGACCGCTTCCTCGGCGGCAACCATCCCCGGCTGATCGTGCTGTGTCTCGTCCTCGCGGCGGGGGCGACGCTCGGGCTCGTGGCCGTCCCGCCGGATGCCCGCAGCCTCGTGCTGCTCTTCGCCGCCGGGTTTCTCGTGTTCGGCCCGTTCCCCTCGTTCACCGTGCTGGGGGCGGAGCTCCTCGGCCCCCGGAGCGTGGGCGCGGGCGTCGGTTTCATGAACGGGGTCGGGTACGGGATGGCGGCGCTCGGCGACGTCATCACGGGCGCGGTCATCGACGCCACGGGCCGGACGAGTGCCGTCTTCGCGGTCGCCGCGGGGGCGTGCGTCCTCGGGGCGGTCGCGACCGCGCTGGCGGGCGCGGCGGCCCGGCGGCCGGTCTGACGCGCGCGGCGGCCGTGCTACCATACGCCCCGGTCGTCGTCCGGGATCGGCACGAGACCGTCACCCTCATCCGAGACTCACTCACGAGGAGCGCAACATGACCACTCCGGTGGACCCGAACGACGTCATGATGACCGGCGAGAACTCCTTCGTCCGCCTGAGCCACGACGGCGGCAAGACCCTGGCCGACCGCTGGAGCCACTGGCGCGTGCTGTGGTGCCCTGCGGGCCCGGGCCACGTCCTCCTCGTCCAGGCGGAGCTGACCGGGGGCAAGCCGCGGATCTACAGCGACAACATCGCCATGACGCGCTGGCTCCAGCGCGAGATCGAGTCGATCCTGTTCCCGCCCTCGGCGGACCTGGCGCTGCCGGTGATCGAGGCGTCCTTCGAGCGAGACGGGGACCCGCGCGGGGCGGCGACCGAGCGCGTCGTCTCCGCCGACGACGAGATCGTCCTCGCCTGGTACGACTTCTACGACCCGTTCGTGCTCACGATGCCGCCCGGGTACGCGAACCGGCCGATCGGGGTGTTCAGCACGTTCTTCCCGGCCCGGTCGGCCCAGGTGACGCTCAACGGGCAGGTGGCGGCTGGGAGCGTCTGGCCCGAGAGTCGAGGCGACCGGCAGTCGTCGAGCGCGTGCCTCGCCTGGTCGGAGACCTGGGTCAAGCCGAAGGCGTAGCGCTCAGAGAGCCAGCGATCCGCGTCCGGCGGGCCGCCGTTGCGGCCGAGTCAAGCCGCGTCGGGGTGGGGAAGGCGCGCCCGGCGGACACGCGCCTGGACATCCTGGACCACGTCCTGCTCGAGGGCGACCTCGACCTGCTGCTCCTCGAGCTCCCAGTCGTTCACGCTCGAGAGGAACCACAGGAGCCGCCGCTCCTGCCTCGGCACGATCCGACGCCCCCGATACACGAGGGTGCGCCGCTCCGGGGCGCCGAGCCGTTCCTGCTCCTCGAGGGTGTCCCGGCCGCACAGCGCGAGCACTTCCTGGCGCGTGGTGCGCCCGGGTACGATCCGCGCGAGGGTCTCGCGCGAGAGGAGCGCGCCCTCCGCCCGCCCGGCGGGCTTGGTGCTGCGGCCGAAATGCAGGCGGGCGGACACGCGGTGGGCGGCCGCCTGCGCAATCCGCTGTATGATCGGGCTGGACAAGCGTCCGAGCACGAAGAAGGCGAGCGGAATGAGGATCGGGACCCAGGTCTGGAGTCCCGAGGTGTATCCGAACTGGATGGTGAGCTGCTGAGGTATCGCGCCCTCCGAGGTGTCCAGGAAGACGGAGACGGTCTCGCTGCCGGACGCCCCGTCGGTCGGCGCGTGGGTGCCTGCGCGGGGGTAGATCTCGTCGATACGCAGGTGCTTCGCGTCCCCGAAGCGCACGAGCATCTGTGACGGCTCGCTCGCGAGCTCGAGGGCCCGGGCGCGATTCTCCAGGTAGAGTGGAAAGAGCGCCGGATTCCGGACGTCGTTGAAGCTCAGCGCGAGGACGTGGCGTCGCCCCCGGACGAGATCCTCGATCCAGATGGCGGGCTTGCGCCTCATGGCGCCATCGAATCGCAGGCGGAGCTTCATCAGGCGGACGCGGTTCACGAGATCGGGTGTCCACGGGATCCGGATCATGGAAGCGGTGGGCTGGACGCCCAGGGCCTCGAGACCGACGTGGCGGAACGACACGAAGGGTGCGGTGCCGATCTGGCGGTCGGGCGACGTCGCCCCGGGCGAGGGGTAGAGCTCCTCGACGAAGAGCGGAAGCCGACCCTCACCCGTCACCGTGAAGCCTCGGCTGCGGACGTACTCGCCGAGCGCGGCGTCGCCAGCACGCTTCTCCTCGCCACGGAGCTCGGCGGGCCAGAGCAGGTAGATGTCCTGCTCGAGGCCGAGGGCGCTGCGCGTGGGCGGCACAGCGAGGCTCCACAGCACGTCCACCGTCACCGGGCCAAGCGCGGGCTCGACGCTCGCCCGGATGAAGAGCGGCCCGACCTCGAACTCGGGATTCGGGCGGGTCGCCAGGAATACCTGGGCGCCGGCCGTCGCGGGGCCGCTCGCGACCGCCACGGCGAGGAGCAGCTGCGCGGCGGCGATGCGGGCGCGCGGAAGGAGCCGGCCCGCGGCGTGTGGGTATCCGGACGCCGGGTGACGCGTCGTCATCCGCCGAGCGCCGGGCGAACCTCTCGGGCGAGGACGTCGATCGTCTCGAGAATCGCCGGGTATGTCGTCAGCGACACGTCGAGGGCCACGTGGCTCACGCCGAGCGCGGCGAACTCCCGAAGCGCCTCGACGACCTGCCGCGTGGTGCCGTGGATCGCGGGTCGACCGCGGAGGTAGCCCATGTCCGACCCCGGCCGGTGGATCTCGTCGAGCCAGAAGGGGATCCGGAGGGAGAGCACCGGGGCGCCCTGACGGCCGGCGTCGGTCCAGAAGCGCCGGACGGCGTCGGCGCCCTGACGGAACGCCTCCGGTGTCGCGGCGGTCGAGTGCCAGCCCTCGCCGAAGCGCGCCACGCGGCGGTACGCGCCCTCGCTGGCGCCCCCGATCCAGATCGGGGGCCGCGGGCGCTGGAGCGGCATCGGCGAGGCGACCAGGCCGTGGAGCCGGTGGCGCCGCGTGTCGATCTCGGGCTCGCGTTCCGTCCACACCTTCTGGAAGAGCTCGAGGGCCTCGTCGGTCCGGCTGCCGCGCTCGTTGAAGGGCACGCCGAGCGCCGCGAACTCGCCCTCCATCCAGCCGACGCCCGCGCCGAAGATCAGGCGGCCGCCCGAGAGCGCGTCGACGCTGGCCAGGAGCTTGGCCACGGGCAGCGGGGACCGGTAGGGGAGGATGATCACGCTGCTCCCCAGCATGATCCGCTCGGTGACGCCCGCGAGCCACGGCAGCACCGCGAGGGGGTCGAGCATCTCCTCCCGGTAGATGATGTAGACGTCCTTCGGCACGATGACGTGATCGGTCACCCAGAGGGAGTCCAGGCCCCGGGCGTCCGCCCGCTGCGCCACCTGGAGGAGGCGGCTCGTCTCGAGAGGGCGGCCGAAGTGGGGAAGGCAGAGCCCGATCTGCATGGCGTGTCCTCGTGTCGGCGGCCGAGCGGTGAACGCGGCGGGTCGGCTGGCCCGGCGCCCGCCCAGTATAGCGGCTTCCTGATTGCCTCGCCGCGGGGCTGCCGTTACCATGGGTGCTCGCCAGGAGGAGAGGATCATGGGGGTGCGGGTCGGCATCGTCGGGGTGAGCGGGTACGGCGGGAGCGAGCTCCTGCGACTCTGCGTGGGCCATCCGGCGTTCGAGGTCGTCTACGCGAGCGGTGAGACCACGGCAGGCCAGAGGCTCTCTCAGCAGTTCCCGGCTCTGGCCGGGCATCCCACGGGGAGTCTCGTCATCCAGCCGTTCGTCCCCGAGGAGCTCCACGGCGTCGATGTCCTCTTCGCCTCGTTGCCCACGGGCAAGTCGCGCGAGCCGCTCGCGCGGGTTCCGCGGGACGTGAAGGTCGTCGACGTCGGCGGAGACCACCGCTTCGTCGACGGCTGGACCTACGGGCTGACCGAGCTGCCGGGCACCCGCGCCGCCGTCGCGCGGTCGTCCCGCGTCGCGGACCCGGGCTGCTATCCGGCAGCGGCGCTGCTGGCGCTGGCGCCGCTCGTCGCCGAGGGGCTGGTGGAGCCGGAGGGCCTCGTGATCGACGCCAAGACGGGCGTGAGCGGCGCGGGCCGTGGCGGCGGGGCGGGCGGGTTCGGCTACGCCGAGACCAACGAGGACGTGATGGCCTACGGCCTCGCCGACCATCCCCACGTCCCGGAGATGCAGGAGGCCCTGACGCGGCTCGGCGGCCGGCGGGCCACGCTCGCCTTCACGCCGCACCTGGTCCCGATGACGCGCGGGATCCTCGCGACCTGCTACGCGCGGCCGCGGGGCGCCGTGACCGCGGCCCGGCTCGAGGAAGCCGCCCGGGCCCTGTACGGCGACGAGCCGTTCGTCCGGGTGGTGCGGGTGGAGGGCGGCCGGAGCCCCCGGACCAAGTGGACGACCGGCTCGAACGTCGTCTTCGTGGCCTACGCGGTCAACCGGGAGACGGGCCTCGCGCTGGCCATCGCCGCGCTGGACAACCTCGGCAAGGGCGCTGCGGGCCAGGCCGTCCAGAACGCGAACCTCATGACGGGTCAGCCGGAGACGGCGGGACTGACAGGCCTCCCGCTCTGGCCGTAGGGGTCAGGCGCCGGCGTCCCGGGTGGCGCTTAGGGGTCAGGCTTTGACTTCCAAACATCTCCGGCCGGTCGCGCTCGGGGAACACGTGTCCGGGGTAGTCCGGCCCGGAACTGTTTAGAAGTCAAAGTCTGACCCCGTGCTGATCGCGGTCACCTTCCTGGGCTCCCTCGCCTGGAGCTTCGTGTTCGTGGCGCTGCCCTTCCAGGTCGAGCGACTGAGCACGTCCGGGCCGGCGGGGACGCTTGCCTGGACGGGTTGGATCCTCGGCGTCCCGTCGCTGGCGGCGGTGGTGACGGGGCCGATCTGGGCGCGCTACGGCGAGCGGACGGACCCCAAGGCCGTCGTGCGTTCTCGTCCAGACGCTCCAGGGGCTGGGCTTTCTGGCCACGGCCATGGCCCACTCGGTCATCGAGCTCTTCATCGCGCGCCTCCTGCTCGGCACCGTCGGATCGTTCTCCACGCTGGCCTTCGTCATCGCCGGCCGGGAGGCGGACCCGACGGTCATGCGACGTCGCCTGGGGGCGATCCAGTCGGCCCTGGTCCTCGGCACCCTCGTGGGGCCGTTGCCGGGAGCGGTCGCGGGGGCGCGGCTCGGGTTCCGGCTGACCTACCTCATCGGCGCGATCGTGCTGGTGATCTCCGCGTCGCTCCTCCAGTGGGGCATGCCGAGCCCTCCCGCGGTGCCGCGCGAGGCGGGCGCGAGCCGGCGGATGCTGACCCGGGACATCACCCTCGTGGCCGCTCTCGTCCTCGTGGCCTCGTCCCAGGAGACGTTCCTGGCGGCGGTCCTCCCCAGGGTGCTGCCGGGACTCGGCGTGGGCATGGACGACCTGGTGGAGGCGAGCGGCCTCCTGATCTTCGTCGCCGGCGCGGCGGCGGCCGTGGGCGGCCTGGTGGCGCCGGTCCTCGCCGAGCAGATCTCGGAGCGGCGCCTCCTGGCGGGGCTGCTGGTGGTGTCGTCGATCACGCTCGTGCTGCTCGGCAGCACGCGGTCCTTCTGGGCCTTCGTCGTGTTGCGCGGGGTGCAGTCCCTGGCGATCGCTCCGTTCTTCCCGCTGATGGTCGCGCAGGTCGCGCGGCGCGCCGATGCCGGCGCGATCGGGATCATCAATGCGGCGCGCGTGGGGTCGGGCTTCCTCGGTCCGCTGGTCGCCACCACCCTGCTGGCGACCGGCTCGCCGGGACTCCTCTACGCCACGCTCGGGGCAGCAGGCATCGCCACCGTGCTGCTGTTCCGGCGCCGGTAGGGCCGGCTCACCCCGGTCCGGTCAGGGCCGACCGAGCCTCGGAGCGCGCGGGTCCAGGCGTGCCCGAGGTTCCTCGCTCAGCCAGCCAGGGCGGGCTTCCGGTCGAACCAGGGGCGCGCGGCTTCGAGCTGCGCCGACAGCCGGAAGAGCGTCGCCTCGTCGCCGAAGCGCGCCGCGAGCTGGACCGCCAGCGGCAGGCCGCGCGGCGCGCCGGCTGTTTCCACCTGGCCCACGGGAAGCATGATGGCGGGCTGGCCCGTGATGTTGAACCACACGGTGAACGGCGAGAACGTAAATACCCGCCGCCAATACTCGTCCACGTCCTCGAGCATCATGTCGATCCACCCCAGCTTGACCGCGCCCGGCGTCGCGAGCCCCGGGGTGAGCAGGACGTCGTAGCTCTGGTGGAAGGCGGCCATCTGGCGACCGAGCCGGTGAGCGGCCTGGGTGGCCCGGACGTAGTCCTGGGCCGCGATCTGCTCCCCGCGCGCTGCCGTGTCGAAGGTGACGTTCTCGACCTCGCCGCGGCGGGGTGGCCGGCCCGCCGTCGGGTGACTCCGGACGTTCACCGCCGAGTTGGCGGCCGCGATCGTCAGGAAGGTGGGGACGACCGCGTCGCGGTCGATGTCGGGATCCGCCTCGGCCACGTGGTGACCGAGGTCGGCGCAGAGCGCGGCGATCTCCCGGACGAGCGCCGTGCACGCGGGATCGACGGGCGCGCCGTTCGGCGTGCGCAGCGTCCACGCGATCCGGAGGCGGCCGGGCGCGGCGCCCACCTCGGCAAGGAACGGCCGGGCGGGCGGCGGGGCCGCGTACGGGTCGCCCGCCCCCGGGCCCGCGGTCGCGTCGAGGAGCGCCGCGCAGTCGCGGACGGTCAGCGTCACGGCGTGCTCGGTCGAGAGTCCGCCCAGACCCTCGCCCGTGTAGGGCGCCATCGTGTTCCGGGCGCGCGTGGGCTTGAGCCCGACCAGCCCGCAGCAGGCCGCCGGCGCGCGGATCGACCCGAAGCCGTCGCTCGCATGCGCCATCGGCAGGATGCGGGCGCCCGTGGCCGCGGCGGCGCCGCCGCTCGAGCCGCCGGAGATGCGGGTCGGGTCCCACGGGTTCCTCGTGGGACCGTAGAGCTGGGGCTCGCAGGTCAGCGAGAGCCCGAGCTCGCACGTGCTCGTCCGCCCGAAGACCACCAGCCCGGCGCGCTTGAGTCGCGCGACGTGCTCGCTGTCGGCGGCGGCGGGCGGCGTGTCCGCGAAGAAGCGCGATCCGCGCATCGTCCGCACCCCTGCCAGAGACGCGGTGAGGTCCTTCAGGAGGTACGGAACGCCTCGGAACGGCCCGTCGGGCAAGCCGTCGGCGATCGCCTGCCGCGCGTAGTCGTACAGCGGAAGCACCACGGCGTTGACCGTCGGGTTCCGCGCCTCGACTCGCGCGATCGCGGCGTCGAGCAGCTCCGCGGGCGTGACCTTCCGGCGGCGGACGAGGTCCGCGAGACCGAGGGCGTCGTACGCTTCGTATTCGGCGAAGCCGGCCATTCGAGTCCTCCGTGGGCGTGGGGCCTGGGGGTCGACGCGAGCGCCTCAGTCTAGCAGGGCGCCGCTCGGCTCGGTACCGGCGGGCGTGGATCGTGGCCCGGAGCCCGAGGGCCCGCGGCGCCGTGCGTACAATGGAGCGCGGAGACCGGGGTGCCGCGCGTGCCCCGCCATCCGGAGACCATGCGCATCCTGGTCGTCGAGGACGAGCGGAAGGTCGCGAGCTTCATCCGCCAGGGGCTGGCAGAGGAAGGGTATGCCGTGGACGTCGCGACGGACGGGGCGGCGGCCCTCGACCTGGCCCTCGGGGGCACGTCCTACGACCTGATCGTGCTCGACGTCATGCTCCCGAAGCGGGACGGGTTCGCCGTCCTTCGCGCGCTGCGGGAGCACCGCATGGCCGCGCCCGTCCTGCTCCTGACGGCTCGCGACAGCGTGCCCGACAAGGTCGCGGGCCTCGATCTGGGCGCGGACGACTACCTCACGAAGCCGTTCGCGTTCGACGAGTTCCTCGCGCGCGTCCGTGCCCTCCTCCGGCGCCGCGCCGCGCCGCGAACCCCGGTTCTCCAGCTCTTGGATCTCCGGCTGGATCCCGCGACGCGCCAGGTCACGCGGGGAGACCGCACGATCTCGCTGACCGCGCGGGAGTACGCCCTCCTGGAGTACTTCCTCCGCAACGCGGGCCGGGTGCTGACCCGCCCCCTGCTCGCCGAGCACGTGTGGGGCATCGACTTCGATCCGGAGAGCAACGTCATCGACGTGTACGTCGGGTATCTCCGGCGGAAGATCGATCTCCCGGGCGAGGTGCGTCTGCTCCACACGACGAGGGGCGCCGGATACGTCCTGCGGGTCGAGCCGTGAGTCCCCGGGCGAAGGCGCTCGGCCTCCGCGCGCGGCTGACGCTCTGGTACGGGGGCGTCCTCCTGGCGATCCTCCTCGTGTTCGGCGCGCTGTCCTACGCCGCGCTGCGCTGGACGCTTCAGAGTGACGTCGACAGCACGCTGCTGGTCGTCGCGCAGGTGGTGAGGGACACGGGCTACCCTCGGGGCTCGACGCTGACGGATTCGGAGGCCAGGCTCCGCGCGCTGCTCGGACCCGACTTCTTCGACAGGTTCCTGCGGCTCCTCGATCCGGAAGGCGTGACCGATCCCGAGACTCCCGCGGCCGGATCCCGGGTGCTCCCGTTCTCCGTGGAGGCCCGGGCCAACGCCAGGCGGGGGCTCCCGACATTCGAGACGGTCCGGACGGAGCCGGGCGAGCCGGTGCGCGTGCTCACGATGCCGGTGATGCGGAACGGGCGTCTGGTCAATCTGATCCAGGTCGGCATCCCGCTTCGGCGCACGCACGAGGCGCTGAACCAGTACCTCCGGACGCTGCTTGCCCTGATACCGATCGGGCTCGGCCTGGCCACGGCGGGCGGGGCGCTCGTGGCCCGCCGGGCCCTCTCCCCGGTCGGGGCGATGTCCCGGACCGCCCGGCGCATCACCGCGGCGGATCTGACCGAGCGGATTCCCGCGCGCGGGGCCGGGGACGAGCTGGACCACCTGGCGGAGACCCTCAACGCGATGCTCGTCCGGCTCGAGGCGGCCTTCGTGCAGGTGCGGCGATTCGCCGCCGACGCGGCGCACGAGCTCCGCACGCCTCTGACGGCTCTCCGCGGGGAGCTCGAGGTGGGCCTCCGCGCGGACCGCTCGCCCGACGAGTACCGGCGCGTCCTCCAGTCGGCCCTCGAGAGCGTCGAGCGGCTCGTGCGGCTCGCGGAGGACCTTCTCGTGCTTTCGCGGGCCTCCTCGGGCGGCCTGGTGCGGTCCGGACCGGTGGACCTGGAGGCGCTCGTCCTCGGGGCGCTGGACGCCGGCGCCCGGCTGGCCCAGGGGCGCGGTGTGACCGTCCGTCTCGGTGCCGTGGAGCCCACCGGCGTGACGGGCGATGCGGTGGCTCTCGAGCGGGCGCTCCTCAACCTGGTCGACAACGCCGTGCGGTACACGCCGTCCGGCGGCAAGGTGGAGATCTCGGCCGGCCCGGCCGACGGCTGGGTGGAGATCTCCGTTCAGGACAGCGGCCCGGGGATCGCGCCGGCCGACGTGGAGCGGGTGTTCGATCCATTCGTCCGGCTGGAAGCGGCCCGGGCGGGGGAGACGGAGGGCACCGGGCTCGGTCTCGCGATCGCCCGATCCATCGTGACGGCCCACGGCGGAACCCTGACCGTGGAGTCGACCCCGGGGGCGGGGAGCCGCTTCACGATCCGGCTGCCCCGTTCCTGAGAAAGATCTCATCCAGTTCTCATCGGCCTCTCATCTTCGGCGTCCATGATCTTGGGCAGATCTGGGCGACCCCTCGGCGTCCGGCATGTCGCCGGCCCGGCGCGCCCGAGCACACGCGAAGGAGAGAGACCGATGACTGGAATGCTTCGCCGTCGAGGCGCGATTGTCGTGAGCCTCGCCGTTCTTGCGGGCGTGGCCCTGGTGGCCGCGGCTCCGCAGCTCGGCTTTGGCCGTACCACCGCCGCGAAGCTCTGGACCGACGAGCCGCCGAAGGTCTCGAGCCAGGCCGTCACCGCGCCGGACTGGGTCACCCTGGCGAAGGCCCTCAAGCCGGCGGTGGTCAACGTGAGCACCAAGCGGGTCGAGTCCGGCCCGTCCCTGCCCCCGGGGATGGATCCCAGTGATCCGTTCAGCCAGTTCTTCCGGCAGTTCGAGCGGCGGCCGCATCCGGTCCGGAGCCTCGGCTCCGGGTTCGTCATCAACGGGGACGGCTACGTCGTCTCGAACAACCACGTCGTCGACGGGGCCAGCGAGATTCGCGTGAAGCTGTCGGATGGCCGTGAGTTTCCCGCGAAGGTGCTCGGGCGCGATCCCAAGACCGACCTCGCGCTGCTGAAGATCGAGGTCACCGGGCTGCCGACGATCCCGATGGGGGACTCGGAGGCCTTGCAGGTCGGCGAGCCGGTGATGGCCATCGGGAACCCCTTCGGGCTCGAGCAGACCGTGACGACCGGGATCGTCAGCGGGACCGGCCGCGTGATCGGCGGCGGCCCTTATGACGACTTCATCCAGACCGATGCCTCCATCAATCCCGGCAACAGCGGAGGCCCGCTGATCAACGCGCGCGGGCAGGCGGTCGGGATCAACGCCGCCATCTTCAGCCAGACCGGCGGCTCGATCGGGATCGGCTTCGCGATCCCGGTGAATCTCGCCAAGCCGGTCCTCACCCAGCTCGCCGACGGCGGGCGCGTGGTGCGAGGCTGGCTCGGTGTCAGCATCCAGCCCGTCACTCCCGAGCTCGCGAAGAGCCTGAAGCTCTCCGAGACCGCCGGGGCGCTCGTGTCGAGCGTGACCGAAGGCTCGCCCGCCGCCAAGGCCGGGCTCAAGCCGGGCGACGTGATCCTGGAGTTCAACGGCGAGCGGGTGGCCCGGGCCGATCGGCTGCCAAACGCCGTGGCGACGACGGCCGTCGGGCGCGAGGTGCCGCTGGCCGTCGTGCGCGACGGCAACGCCATGAAGCTCACGGTCAAGGTGGGGGAGCAGGCGGAGTCCAGGGAGGCGGCGTCCGAGGCGACGAAGGCGCCGGCGGCGCTCGGTCTCACGGTCGAGCCGGTGACTCCGCGCCTGGCTCGCGAGATGCGCCTTCGCGACGAGCGCGGTGTCATCGTGCGCGACGTGGAGGCGGACAGCCCCGCCGCCGAGGCGGGGATCCGGGCGGGGGACGTCATCGTCGAGGTGAACCGGCAGGCGATCCACAACGCCGCGGACATGCGCCGCCAGATCGACAGGCAGGCGAAGGGCACGCCGGTGTTGATGCTCGTCCATCGGGGCGACGGCAGCCTGTTCGTCGCCGTCACGGCCTAGTCCCGTCAGTCCGGCCGGGCTCGGGGTCCGCGCCGTCCTCGCGGCGGCGCGGATCCCCGGTTCCGCCGGAGTCGTCGCGCGCCTGAGGTAGGATAGCTTCGGGGAGATGATCCGCGTGCGTGCGCCGGGTCTCGAGTCGGTGGCGTGAGCGGATCGTCCCGCTTCGTGAAGCCTCGGGCCCTCGCGCCCGGGGATCGTGTCGCCGTCGTCGCGCCGGCCGGGCCTTTCGACCGCGAGAGCCTCGACGCGGGCCTCCGGATCCTCGCCGGCCGGTACGACGTGGCGTGGGATCGCGGCCTCCTCAGCCGCGTCCGGTACCTCGCCGGAGACGACGACAGGCGCGGGGGCGAGCTCGCGGCGGCGCTCGCCGACCCCCGGATCCACGGCATCGTGGCCGCGCGCGGCGGCTACGGCAGCATGCGGATCCTGCCCCGCGTGTGGCCGATCGCCGGCGGCGCTCCTTCGAGTCCTGGTCCCGCCAAGCTGCTCGTCGGATTCTCGGACATCACGGCGCTGCACGCCGCGCTTCAGGCCTGCGGCCGCGTGAGCGTCCACGGGCCGGTCGTCACCCAGCTCGCGACCCAGCCGTCGACCGTCCTGGAGCGCTTCTTCGCGATCCTGGAGGATGGCGTGGCGCCGCCCGCGCCGATCAGCGGCACGCCGATCGTCGGGGGTGTCTCCGAGGGCCCGCTCCTCGGGGGGAACCTCTCCATTCTCACCCGCCTTCTCGGTACGCCGTGGCTGCCCGATCTCACGGGCGCGGTGCTGCTCCTCGAGGACGTGGGGGAGCGGCCGTACCGGATCGACCGCATGTGGACCCATCTGCGGCTCGCGGGGGTCTTCGAGCGCGTGGCGGGCCTGGCGCTCGGCGACTTCACCGACTGCGAGGAGCCGGGCGGTGAGTTCACGCTTCGCGACGTGCTCTGGAGCCTGGCTGGAGAGACGGGCCTCCCGTGCGTCGGCGGGCTTCCCATCGGCCATGACGCGGTCAACGTGCCGGTCGCGCTGGGCACGCGCGCGCGCCTCGACGGCGGCGCCGGCACGCTGTCCTTCCTGGAGCCCGCCGTCGGCCGGCAACCCGACGAGGGGTAGTCTCGACTAGACTGCTGGGTCGTCTGGCGTTGGCGTAGGCGCGCCGGCGGTCGGAGGGACGCGCCCGTCCGCCGTCACCCGCGGCGGTAGGCCTCCAGCGCCGTATCGCGGCCTTCGCCTGCCATCCGCGAGAATCCCCAACTCGGGCCGCGGCGCTTCGTCACTTTGGGTTACCCCGGACTCCGGGGCACGTGGAGATGGAGGACTTTGCCGGAAGCCATCGTCAGCGGCGGCTGGCGTTCGATTCGGAGGAAGTGGCCATCCTGCCACAGCAGTCCCGCGAGGCGCTCGATGCCCGAGCCAGGGCTGACGGCACGGAGAAACGCCTCCGCCACCTCGTCGGCATTGAGTGGTCCCACCGCGGGGTGAATGAGGAGCCGTAGACACGGCCGGCCGTTCTCGACTTCCTCTTCGACCAGCTGGTAGTCGGTCGGGCCGCCGCCGAAGCGCGCCGGCAGAACGTTCTCGAGGACGCGGACCACGTCCGTATCCAGAAACGCGATGCCACCTGCAGTCAATTTCTCGAAGCTGCGTACGGTCTCGAGATGGGTCGTCCAGCCAAGGGCTTCGAGCGGGCAGCCACACCTTCGCCGCACCACGCGCGCCTGATCGCCCAGTGACACGTTCAGGAACACGAAGGGGGCGGTTGGGAGGAGCGAGGAAAGCAGGAGGGCGAGTGGCGGCAGTCCCGGGGTGTTTCCGTCGGGCGCCGGCTGGATCAGCGCGTGGGTATCGTGGAGCACGTGGACGTCATCGGGAGCCTCCGGGGCGAGGCACCCGGCACCGAGAGGGCCGCCCATCTCCATGGCCCCGTAGCTCGCGGCCACTTCGGCGCCGGCCCGGCGGATCACGGCGAGACGGGTCTCGGTGATCGGCTCACCCGAGAGGGTGAAGTACGCGCCCCGAAGGTCCACGCCCGCCTCGAGCGCCGCCTGAGAGAGCCGCGCCGCGGGACTGGGGGCCAAGAAGAGATGAGGCGTGCCCCCACTTCGGAGCACCCCGTGCATCCAGCGGGCGATCTGGAGCGCAGAATCGACGGGGACGTACTGGAGCCGAGGCAGCGGCACCCCACCCAGCAGACTGCCCCACCGCATGACGCGAGCGCTCCAGCGATACCGAGCATGGAGGTCCGATGAGCCTGGATCGACGGGTGAGAACCAGCGGACCGGCACCGCCCCGGCGGCAGCATACCGGAGCAGGACGCGCATGGGCGTGCCTCCGGGGACTGTCCAGACGGCGTGACGGTATCCCGTCCAGCCGCGCGCGCTGAAGACCAATAGCTGATTCACGGCATGGTCGCGGATGGAGGCGAGATCGAGCAGCACCACGGTCGGTAGCCCTCGGCTCCCGCCGCTGTGGACCGGCACGTGCGCAACCGAGGAAGGATTCCGCAGCCGACTCGGATCCACCACGAACGTGGCACTCCCGCGCACCACGGGCCGTCGCCCCTTGAATTCGTCCACCGTGAGATACACGCCCTGCTGGAGCAGGGCATGGAGGGCGCCATCCACGCCGTCGTGGTTGACGAGCCTCTCCAGGTCGCCATACTCGCAGCCAGCGAGATTCAGGAGCTGGCGATACGGGTTTTGGGGGTTGTCATAGATGGCCCGACGAACCAGAGTGAGGAAGCCGGCCTCACGCTGTTCGAGACGTCGGCGGAGGACAGCTCGAGCTTCGTCAAGACTGACCGGATGCCGCAGGAAGGCCGGGAGGCGGACGAAGAACCTGGCGCCGACGAGGACGTCCTCCAGCAAGCTCGCGCCGAGAGGTCTCAAGCGTTCGGCCTCCCGCGCACCATAGGACACCCGCCGACCGGTCGCAAGAAGGATCCGAGGCGCCAGGCGCGGCGGGCGACCGATGGTGTGGGCGAGGGCTCCCAGCATCGCAGGATGGCGTCGCCTGGCCCGGTAAGCGCCACAGCACCTCGCGTCGGGCTCTGTCAACGGACGAACCAGGCAGAGTCGGGTAGGAGTGGGCTTCTGCCTCGGCCACAACGCTTGCCGGTCCGCCTCGGGGCGCGCTACACTCCTGCGACGTTGGCGGTGCGCCGGCTAGGATGACGCGGGTCCGGACGAGTGTCCAGGAAACGCCTGGAACACTTGCTTTGCGCTGCCTGCATTCCTCCACGGAGGACCACGATGCGGCCCGAACGCCAAGGCTTGCGCCAAGAGACTGCGGCACGGTCACTCGACGTGTGCGTCATAGGGGCCGGATTGGGTGGGCTCGTTACGATCAAGGAGCTGGTCGACGAAGGCCATCGCGTGACGTGCTTCGAACGCGAAGTGAGAGAGGGTGGCAATTTCAACTATCCGACCGGGTCCGCCTACGAGACCATGTATCTGACCACTTCTCAGTATTTCACGGCCTTTTCCTCCTTCCCGCCTCCGCTCGACCAGAAGCCGCGCCATTGGTCACGGCAGGAATATGCCGAATACTTGCACAACTTCGCTCTCGAGTTCCAACTCCTTAACCACGTCCACTTCGGCACGGAGGTTGTCAAGGTTCGACACGTGCAGGACGGCACCAACGACAAGTTTCAAGTCGAACACCGCGACTCGAATACGGGCATGTCGACGGTCAGCGCGTTCGATGCCATCGCCATATGCACGGGCCCACACGCGGTCAAGACGCCGCGGGTTCCGAGCTTTCCGGGGGCGGCCAGATTTCGCGGGAAGATCGAGCACGCGACATCGTACAAATCCCCGGAGCCCTACCGCGGCAAGCACGTGGTGTGCGTTGGTCTGGGGGAGACGGCAGCCGACGTCACGGGACAGATCGCGGACGTGGCTGCCTCTTGCTGGGTGTCCTTTCGCCGCTATCCCATGATCGTGAAGCGCTACATCGAAAGAGGAACGAGGCGTTTCCCGAATGACGCACTGTTGTCGCGGCTCGTGCACGCGCTGCCGCGCGCCGTGCTCAACCGCTTGCAGTTACGGCGCGCGCGACTCGTCCTGGGCGCTCCTCCGGGCGCGACCAGCCCGCGCGATCGCCTCATCGCGGAGTGGCGGATCAAGGGCGGGACGCCAGCGCATCAACCCTTCCAGAAGAACGATGAGTTCATCGACAGAATCATCGCGGGGACGTTGCAGGTGAAGCCGTTCGGTATCGACCGCCTCGAGGAGGATGCGGTCGTATTCGGCGATGGCAGCCGGGTGAAGGCCGATGTGGTGATGTGCTGCACTGGCTTTCACGAAAACGACCTGCCGACCGTCATCGAAGGCGCGAGACCCTTGGTCGTGCGAGAGCTCTACAAGCACGCCTTTCATCCGGAGCTTCGGCGGGCGTGTTGCGTATATCGGATGGGCCAGGCCGGTGCAGGGCGGAGTGCCGGCTTGCTCCGAGATCCAAGCTCGATACTTTGCGCTGCTGTGCAGCGGCACGAGAACGCTTCCCGAGCCCGCGGCCTTGCAGGGTCTGATCGAGAAGGACCGGGAAAGCGAGGAGCGATCATTCTTCGCCCGAAGGTCCCTGGGGACAGTCTGTAGCTACACTCCCTACATGGAGTCCGTGGCAGAGCTGATCGGGTGTCGCCCCCGGATTCGGGACCATATCTTCGAGCCGAGAATCGCGTATCGCCTCTTGTGTGGATCCAACATAGCGTCCACCTATCGGCTACGCGGGCCTCACGCGCAGCCGGAGCTGGCGAAGAGGATGATGCTCCACCTGCCCGTAGCCCACAGCCTCAAAGAAGTGGCGGGCTTGGGCGTCCTGTACGTGCTCAGCCGGATCGGATTGCTCAAAGAGCCGGAGCGTCGCAGCGACGGCTCCGATGGCCATGACGCTCGAATGCCAGAGATGGTGCACCTGGAGGCAGCGGAATAGGGGCAGATCATAGGTTCTGTTCCAAGAAGCAGGTCGAGTCGCTTCCAGCATCCATCGTGAGTTCGTCGACCGTGAGATAGAGGCCGTGGCACGCGAGGACACCCAGGGCGTCTTCGAGTCCCTCGCGAGTCAGTAGCTGCCGGAGGTCGCCTGGCTGGCAGCCGGTCTGGGGCAGCAGTGGCCGGAAGGGGCTGGCGGCATGACCGTAGATCGCGGCATCCACGAGGGTCAGGAACCTCGCCTCTCGGTTGACGAGCCGGTGATCGAGGGTCCTCCGAGCCTCCTGGAGGGTGACCGGCGAGCGCAGGAATCCCGGCGGGCCTCGGAGAAGGTGCGCGGCCGTGCGCAGGTCCTCGAAGCTCACGGGGCGGTGCAGGGAGACCGACGGCGCCCCGCCTGGGCCCGCCGGACCCGACGCCAGTCATGATCTCCGGTCCGGCCTGACATCGTCCCGGAAGAGCGGTGGGTGGGATTAGGTGACGCGCCCGTCAGCGGCCACAGACCTCCCATAGCCCTCGGCGACGCCTCGTGGCGTGACGTAGCCGTGGTCCAGATCGCGCTGGATCAGCTCGACCGCGCGCTCCAGCGGATCTCCGTAACCGGCACCGCCGGCCAGGCGGAGCTCCAGGATCTGATCGGGTCGCTCGAGCGGGACCAGGCTTCCCACGCCGTAGTCGGTCACCACCGTGCCAGCGGCGTCCAGGAGGACGCCCCGCACGGCCCCGCCCGGACGGCCCCCGAAGAGGCCCGATGTCCGCGTCAGCACGCCATCGGGAAAGAGACCCGCATAGGCCGGACGGCCGTCCTCGACGAGCTTGCGCACGCGGACGACTTGGCCGAGGCCGCCGCGATGCCGGCCGGGGCCACCGCTGTCCGGGAGATAGCGCTTCTCGACCACCAGCACCGGCGTCCGGGTCTCGAACAGCTCGACCGACGTGTTGGCGGCGCTGGTCGGCCAGAGGAGCGCCGATTTGCCGTCGCTGTGGGCGGAAGCCCCCTGGCCGCCCCCCTGGAATAGATGGTCGCTGTAGAAGCGTCCGTCCGGCCCCTGGCCGTAGAGCGTGATGGAGGCGGGAAGGCCGGTGAAGGCCTGGACGTGATCGGGAACGGCGTCGGCCAGTGCCATGAACAGGTTGGGCGCGATGTACCAGCCCGTGCGCGTGCGCACGTTGACCGAGGCGGGCTTCGTGCAGTTCAGGATGCTGCCCTCGGGGGCCGTCACGCGGAAGGGCCGGTAACAGCCGGCATTGCTGGGCACGCCGGGCGACAGGATGCACTTCAACGGGTACACGGTGTGCGCGGCCGTGTAGCTGAAGGTGCAGTTCGAGCCGCCGCGCGGCTGCTGGGGTGGGGCGCCCGCGAAGTCCACGTCGATGGCTTCACCCCGCACCGTTACCGTGACGGGGTAACGGAGCGGCGTGCCGAGGCCGTCGTTCCAGATCTCGCTCCGGTAGGTGCCGTCCGGGACCCGGCGGATCGCCTCGCGGATCGCGTGCTCCGAGCGGTCCTGGATCACCGTGGCCAGGGCCTCGAGGTCCTCCAACCCGTACTCCGCCATGAATGCCAGGAGGCGCTGGGCCCCGGTGGCGTTTGCGGAGATCAACGCATGGAGATCTCCCAGCACCTGCTCGCTCTTCCGGACGTTCTCGGCTAGGAGCCGCAGGAGGTCCTCGTTCGGCTCGCCCGCCCGGTAGAGCTTCATCGGCGGAATCTGAAAGCCTTCCTCGTAGATCTCGCGCGCGCTCAGGCTGTCCCGGGTGCCCCCGATGTCCGTCACGTGGCCGATCGTCCCGAGGATCGCGACGACCCGGCCGTCCCGGAACACCGGCGTCACGACGGCGACGTCGAACAGATGTCCGGCGCAGATCCAGGGGTCGTTCGTGATCAGGACGTCACCGGGGGCGAGGGTCTCGGCCGGGAACCGCTCCAGGATGGCGCGGACGGCGCGGGGGAGGGTGAGGTTGAAGACGGGCATGGCCCGCGGCGAGTGGGCGAGCGAATTGCCCCGGGGGTCCAGCAGCTCGCAGGCGAAGTCCTGGGCCTCGCCGATAATGAGGGAGAAGGCCGTTCGCCAGACGGTGAGCCAGCACTCCTCGACGATGTTGATGAGCCGGCTCCACATGATCTCCAGCCCCACCGGGTCGGCCTCGATCCGCTCGATCGCCCGGGCGAGGTCCAGACCCGCCGGCACCACGGGCTCGAGCGAGGTGGTGCGGGCGACGCGGATCCGGAGGTTTCCCCGCGGATCCACCTCGAGCCGGTCGCCCGGCGGCACTATCGTCGTGGACTCGCGCTCCTCCACGATGGCAGGGCCGACCAGCGTCTCGCCCGGAGCCAGCGCGTACCGATCGTACACGGGCGTCGCGACGAAGCCCCCGGCTTCCGGGAAGTAGGCGGGGCGGTCACCCTTTCGCGCGGTCGCGTCCGCCACCACACCGTCCTGGCCGGCGACGTGCACCGTGGGAGCCGGCCCGGCGGTGAGGACACGCCAGTTGATCGCCTGGATGACGGTACCGGTGTAGACGTGCGTGTAGAGCCGCGCGTACTCGGCGACGAAGGCGGCCTCGATGGCGGGGAGGTCCTCCGGTCGAAGCGGACCCGCCGGAAGTGGCACCGCGATGTCGTGGACCTGTCCGAGGAGGCGCATCTCCGCACGCCGCGTGACCGTGACGTCGGCCACGGGCACTCCGGCCTCCGCGAGGAGGGTCCGCCCCTGCGCCTCGAGGTCGTGGAGGAGCCGGTTCACCGCCGCGAGGTCCAGTTCGCCGAGCACCCCCGGGAGCGAGGTGACAAACTCGAAGCTGATCGGCGCCACCAGGAAGCCGAGGGCCGCGGCGGCGCCCGAGGCGGGCGGCACGATGACCTCGCCGATGCCCAGGATTCGGGCCACGCGCGCCGCGTGCGCCGGCCCTGCGCCGCCGAAGGCCACCATCGCGTACCGGCGCGGGTCGCGGCCCTTCTCCACGATGTGCACCCGAGCGGCCGCCGCCATGTTCTCGCACACGATCTCGTAGATGCCCCACGCGGTGCCCACCCGATCGAGTCCCAGCTGCCCGGCGAGCGCCGCCACCGCTCCTTCCGCCGCCGGCCGATCGAGCCGCATGCGCCCACCGAGGAAGAACCCGGGGTCCAGGTAGCCGAGCAGAAGGTTTGCGTCGGTCACCGTCGGCTCTTTCCCTCCGAGCCCGTAGCAGGCCGGCCCCGGGTCGGCTCCCGCGCTCCGCGGACCGACCTTGAGGAGGCCCAGGGCGTCGACGTGGGCGATCGACCCGCCACCCGCCCCGATCTCGATCATGTCGATCACGGGCGCCTTGATGGGGAGGCCGCTGCCCCGCTTGAACCGGTGCACACGCGCGGCCTCCATGGCCGGCGCGACGTCGGGCCGGCCGTCCTGGACGAGGCAGGCTTTGGCGGTGGTCCCGCCCATGTCGAAGGCGAGAACGTCTGGGTGGCCGACCTGCCGCCCGAAGAAGGCGGCGACCAGCGCGCCGCCGGCCGGCCCTGACTCGAGGAGGCGGATCGGGAACCGCCGCGCGGTGGCGGGCGGCGTCATGCCGCCCGCGGACTGGATCAGGTAGAAGCGCCCGGCGAAGCCGCGCTCGGCGAGGGCGGCTTCGAGCTTGGCGACGTACCGGGCCATGAGGGGCTGCACGTAGGCGTTGGCCGCGGTGGTCGCGCTCCGCTCGTATTCCCGGAGCTCGGGGACGACCTCGGAGGAGAGCGACACGGCCAAGCCGGGGTACTCGCGCCGGACCATGTCGGCCACGGCGCGCTCGTGGGCCGGGTTGCGGTAGGCGTGGAGGAAGCAGACGGCGAGGGCCTCAATCCCGGCCTCGACGAGGTCGGCGACCTCGCGGCGGGCCTGCTCCTGATCGAGCGGCACGACCACGCGCCCGTCGCGGTCCAGACGCTCGTCGACCTCCCGGCGGAGGGCCCGCGGGACGAGCGGCTCCGGAAAGCGCAGGAACAGATCGTAGATGTCGTAGCGCTGCTCGGTTCCCATCTCGAGGACGTCCCGGAACCCACGCGTCGTCAGGAGACCGAGCGGGCTCCCGTTCCGCTCGATGATCGCGTTGGTCACTAGGGTGGTGCCGTGGACCAGGGTGCCGACCTCGGCGAACCCGAGGCCGGCCGCCCGGAGGAGCTCTTCCAGACCTTCGAGGGCGCCTGCCGAGGGGTCCTTGGGTGTGGTGAGGCACTTGTGGAGGCGCATGCGCCCGGTTTCCCCGTCCACGAGGACGAAGTCCGTGAAGGTCCCACCGATGTCGACGCCCACACGGTAGCGGTCACGTGACCGAGTCATCGATCCCTCTCCCGCCGGCAGAGGCCGTCGCGCGCTCTCACCGGTCCCAGACATCGAGGGCGTCGCGGAGCGCGTCCCCGAGCAGATTGAACCCCATCACCGCCACGAAGATGGCCAGCCCCGGCATGGTGGACATCCACCAGTGGGCGGGCAGGAACGTGCGACCGCGTGCCACCATGGCCCCCCAGTCCGGGGTGGGCTCCTGGGCACCCACCCCCAGGAAGGCAAGGCCCGAGCCTAGCAGGATCACGAAGGACACGTCGAGCGTGGCCTTGACCACCACAGGGGAGACCACATTGGGCAGGATCTCACGGATCAGGATCACGCCGTCGTGCTGCCCGAGGGCGCGGGCGGCCTCGACATATGGCTCCTCCCGCCGTGACAGGACCTCGCCGTAGACGAGCCGGGTGAACCACGGCCACCACGTGAACGAGATGGCCACCATCGCGCTCCCGAGGTCCGGGCGGAACGCGGCGGTCACCGCGAGGGCGAGGGCGAGGGGCGGTACGGAAAGGAAGACGTCGGTCACGCGCATGATTCCCGCGCTCGGCCAGCGCCCGTTCCAGTAGCCAGCGATCAAGCCGAGGGGCACTCCGACGCCCAGCGCGATTCCGAGCACCACCGCGACGAGGGCGAGGGAGATTCGGGTCCCGTACACGGTGCGGCTGAAGATGTCGCGGCCCACCTCGTCGGTCCCGAACCAGTGGACAGCGTCGGGAGGCCAAGAGGCCCGATCGAAGTGGACGCTTGGCCCCGCATCCTCCGGGAAGGGCGCGAGGAGCCCCGGCACCAGCGCGCAGCCCACGAGGAGGAGGACGATCGTCGCCCCGGCTGCCGACAGGGGGTTGCGGAGCAGACGGCGAACCCACCGGGCCGGTCGCCGCGGCCGGGCGTCGGCGAGAACGCCGGGCAGCTCAGTGGTAGCGGATGCGGGGATCGACATAGCCGTACAGGAGGTCCACCAGCACGTTGGCGAGGACGAACGAGAGCCCGACCACGAGGGTGACGCCCACCACCGCGTTGAAGTCCTTGGCGAGGACCGCGGCCGCGCCATAGGCGGAGAGACCGGGCCACGAGAAGACCACCTCGACGAGGAAGGCGTTCTCGATCAGCGCCCCATAGGTCATCCCCACGAGGGTCAGGACTGATGTCAGGCCGTTCCGCAGACCGTAGCGCCATACCAGGCGGCGTGGGGGCACACCGTAGGCGGCATGGACGAGCATGAAGGGCCGCCGCAGCACGTCGATCATCGCGGCACGAGTGAGGCGCGCGACCTGAGCCAGTGTCGGTAGGGCGAGCGTCAGGGTGGGGAGGGCCAGGTGCCAGGCCGCGTCGAGGAAGGCAGCACCGTCACCGGTCAGCACCGCATCGAGCAGGTAGAGCCCGCTGATCGACTGGGGCGCGCGCGATGCTCGGCCCACGATCGGGAAGAGGCCGAGCTGGTAGGCGAGGCCCACCTGCAGGAGGATGCCGACCCAGAAGCGGGGCAGGGCCACGCCGGGCACCGCCACCAGCCGGCTCAGGTTGTCCACCCACGTGTTCGGGTACACCGCCGACAGAATTCCAAAGGGCACGCCGAGGCACACCGCGACCAGGAGCGCGGCTGTCACCAGCTCGACGGTCGCCGGCAGGAAATCCCGGATGTCCAGGCGGACGTCCCGGTAGGTGCGGATGGACTCGCCGAGGTCCCCGCGGAGGAGCCCGGCCACGTAGTACCCGAACTGTGCGGGCAGCGAACGATCGAGGCCGAGCTTCTCCTGGTAGGCTGCGATCTGCTCCTTCGTGGCCTCGGGGCCGAGGGTGAGCCGGACGGGGTCGCCGGGGATCACCCGGGACACCACGAAGATCAGGACCAGGAGTCCCAGGACGGTGGGAACGACCTGGGCGAGCCGGCGAATGAGGAACTCGTGCATGGGGAGCCGGGGGCGGCGATCGATCGCCGCCCCCGGGCGGGCGGCGCTACTTCTTCTCGATGGTGAAGTCGTAGAACGCCACGTCGTAGCCGAGGAGACCGACGTAGCGATAGCCCTTGACGTAGTCGCGGAACGCGATGCGGTGGAGCGGATTGGCCACGTAGATGCTCGGGTAGTCCTGGACGACCAGCTCCTGGCTCCGTTTGTAGAGCGCGAGCTGCGCATCGCGCTCGACGGTCGCGCGCGCTTGCTCCAGCACCCGGGTGACCTCGTCGTTCTTGTAACGGCTGATCGTCCGGAAGCTTCCCCACGCGCTGGGGTGGTACATCCCGTAGGTGTGGCTGTCCGGGTGCGGGTACTTGAGCGTGTCGAAGATCGACGCCACATCGGGGTTGGTCTCGGCAGTGGCCGCCGCCTGGACCATCTGCGCCCACGGCGTCTCCTTGAGGTTTAGCTTGACGCCGATGGCCGCGAAGTTCGCCTGGGCAAGGAGCCCGATCTGCCGACCGAGCTCGTTCCCGGTCGGGAACCAGTAGTCGAAGGCGAGCTGACCGGGCTTGACGCCCGCATCCGCCAGCTCACGCTTGGCCTGCTCGATGTTCTGCGCGTAGGCCGGGACCTTCTCGCTGTGGCCGTAGACCCGGTTCGGCAGAGGACCCCGCGCCAGGACCGCACCCTTGAACACCTGGTCGATGGCCGTCTTGTAGTCGAACGCGAGGGCGAGCGCCTTGCGAACGCGAACATCGGACAGCGGTGCGCGCTGGGTGTTCAGCTCGATGTGATAGAGCTGAGCGCTCGGCGTCTCGTCCACCACGATGCCCGGGGTCTTCTTGAGCTGTTCGAAGGTGGTAGGCGTGCGCCACTGATCGATCATGTCGGCCTGCCCGCCGAGGAGGAGCGTCCGCATGGTCGCCTCCTCCTGGACGGTGCGGTAGATCACGCGGGTGATCTGGTTGGGCTTCCACCCCCGCCAGTAGCCCGGAAAGGCCTTCATGACGAGCGTGGTGGCCCGGTCCCACGACTCCTTCGTGTAGGGGCCCGAGCCCGCCACGTTGTCCCCGAGGTACGCCTCGCCGTAGTCCCCGGCGTCGGCATACGGCCCCGGCTTCTTGTTGGCCAGCACCTGGTCCCGGTTGACGACGAAAAGCTGGGTCAAGGTGGACAGGAACGGCGCGTACGGCTGGCTCAGGGTGAAGACCACGGTTTGCGGCCCAACGGCGCGCACCTGCTCGGGAGTCAACACGCCGTTCCAGAGCCACGAGAAGCCTTTCTTCAGAGCGACCATCCGCTGGAAGGAGAAGACCACGTCGTCGGCGGTCAGCTCCTTGCCGTCGTGGAAGCGGATTCCCTTCCGGATCTGGAACGTGTACGTCTTGGCGCCGTCGGTCACCCGCCAGGACTCTGCGACATGGGGCCCCGGCTCCATGGACCCCTCGGCGACCTTCGGGTACAGGAAGGGGTCGTACATGTTGATGATCGCGTGATGGGAGCTCTCGTCGGTGTGCTTGGCGGGGTCGATCGTCGTGACGACCTGCCCCTCGATGTAGGTGAGGGTGACGTCCTTGGCCTGGGCCAAGGCGAAGCCGGGACACATCAGGGCGAGCGACGCCACGAGGATACGGGTCAGGCGAGTGGTCACAGTGGCACCTCCTACCGCGCTTTGGCCGCGCTTCGGGTGGCTCGATGACGGGGAGTTTAGCACCGGCGGTGCAGGGTCGGGAAGGACCGGCTCGGCTGGGTCACGCGCCGCGTGCTGCGCGCACCGCGCGCCCCGGGGTGACGCGTGCGGCGCCTCGTGGTTCCTGCCGATCCGTCTGTCGGTGCCGTCGGTTGACAGTCGATCACCCCCTGGCTAGGATGGGCGCCACGGTTCGTCGGGACTTCACCTCTGTCGCGACAATGTCGAGAGCGTAACAGGGAGGAGACCATGGCCCGCGCACCCATTCTCGCCGCTGCCCTCCTCGTCACCCTCGGGCTCGTTCCCCCCGGGAAGGTCCTGGCCCAGACGAAGGAAGACACCATCGTCTACGCGCTCCAGTCGGACATCGACAACTGGGACCCGCCCAACTCGGTGCTGCGCGAGGCGATCATCCTCGGCTACCACGTCTTCGACCACCTGGCCGCCCGGGACGTGAAGACCGGGAAGGTCGGGCCGAGCCTGGCGATCTCGTGGCGCGCCCTCGACGACACCACCTGGGAGGTCAAGCTCCGTCAGGGCGTGAAGTTCCACGACGGCGCTCCCTTCTCGGCCAAGGACGTCAAGGCGACGTTCGAGCGCGTGCTCGACCCCGTGAAGAAGATGAGCGCCCGGGGGAACCACGCCAAGATCAAGAGCGTGGAAGTGGTCGATGACCACACCGTGCGCTTCCACACCGATGGCCCCTACCCCCTGTTCGTCGAGCGCCTCACCGCGCAGGTCATGCAGTCGGCCAAGGTGATGCAGGAGAAGGGCCACGACTGGATGCAGGAGAACCCGGTCGGGACAGGGCCGTACAAGCTCGTCAAGTGGAGCCGGAAGCAGGAACACCTCCTGGTCCGGAACGACGACTACTGGGGCCCGAAGCCTTACTTCAAGTTCGTGCGGATCCGCATCATCCCGGAGCAGGCGACCCAGATCGCCGAGCTGATCTCGGGCGGCGTCGACGTCATCAAGGCGGTGCCGCCGGACCAGATGGACGTGATCAACAAGTCCGGGCAGGCGCGGGTCGTGACCTCGCCCATCCTCAGGACCGCGTACGTGAAGCTCGATCAGCCGGGACGGAACGGCAAGAACCCGATGGAGGACCGCCGCGTCCGACAGGCGGCGAACCTCGCCGTGGACATCGACCCCATCATCAAGCACGTCCTGAACGGACTCGGCGACCGCACCGCGACGGCGGTCAACCCGATGGCCTTCGGCTTCGACCCGACCCTCCAGCCGTACAAGCAGGATATCCCGCGCGCCAAGAAGCTCCTCGCGGACGCGGGGTTCCCGAACGGTCTCGACGTCCAGATCGACATCAGCCCGCCCACCGTCGAGCCCGGGACGCTGCAGACCACCGAGGCCATGGTGGCGGACCTCGCCAAGGCCGGCATCCGCACCAAGCAGAACTACATCGGGGACAACACCGTCTTCACGGCGCGCGTGAAGGACAACAAGGCGGCCCCGATGATGACCTGGTCGTGGGGCTACTACTCGATCTTCGACGCCGACGCGATCCTCTTCGACAACTTCAAGTGCGGCGAGATCTGGAGCCACTACTGCAACAAGGAGCTGGACGACCTGATCCACGCCGGCCGGTCGACTCTCGACCAGAAGAAGCGGGCCGAGATCTACGTGAAGGCCCAGAAGGTCATGTACGACGACGCTGCCGCCATATTCAAGTGGGGGCTCCGCGGCGTGTGGGGTGTGTCGAACCGTCTCGAATACGACGCGCCGAGGGACGAGATCGACCGCATGTTCCTCGCGGTGCCGCGCAAGAAGTAGCACGCTCCGGAGCGGGCGCCGGCCGACGGCGCCCGCTCCCCGGCTCCGCTCATGCGGACCTACGTCGCCCACCAGCTCGTCCAGCTGGTCGTCGTCATCGTCGGCATCTCCCTCCTCGTGTTCGCCGTCCTCCACGTGATCGGCGATCCGGTCCTCGCGCTCCTCCCACTCAACGCGGGGAAGGAGGAGTACGAGCGCCACCGGAAGCTCCTCGGCCTCGACCGGCCAATCTGGGTCCAGTACTGGGATTTCGCCAGCCACGCGGTCCAGGGCGACTTCGGGAAGTCCTGGTATGCGGACAAGCCGGCCTTCGGCCTGGTGCTCGAGCGGATGCCGCCGACGCTCTACCTCACCGTCGCGGGCCTCTTCACGGCGCTTCTCATCGCCTTGCCTCTCGGCATTCTCGCCGCGCTCCGGCGGCACTCGGTCGTCGACAACCTCTGCACGACGCTGGCGGTCGCCGGCCAGGCGATGCCGCTCTTCTGGCTCGGCATCATGCTCATCATCCTGTTCGCGGTCCGGCTGAGAACCCTGCCGGCCTCCGGGTACGGCACCTGGCAGCACTTCCTGATGCCGGGGTTCTGCCTCGGCGCCTTCCTGGCCCCGATCACCATGCGCCTCGTGCGCTCGGGCGTGATCGAGGTCATGAACATGGACTACATCAGGACCGCGCGCGCCAAGGGCGTCCGGGAGGGGCTGGTCGTCGCCAAGCACGCCTTCCGCAACGCCTGCATTCCCGTCATCACTATTCTCGGCCTCCAGTTCGGCCAGCTCCTCGGCGGGGCGGTGGTGACGGAGACCGTGTTCGCCTGGCCGGGAGTGGCGTCACTCACCGTGGACGCGATCCGCAACCAGGATTTCCCCGTGGTCCAGTGCGCGGTGCTGCTGCTCGCGCTGATCATCGTCACCGTCAACCTGGCCATCGACCTCGTCGTCGGACTGCTCGATCCGCGCGTCCGCGTGACCTCGTGAAGACGGCGATCGTAGAACCCGACCTGCCGCTCGACGCCCACGCCGTGGCGTTTGGCGCCGCCGCGCCGTCCGACCTCGAGCGGACGCTCCGCCGCCTCTGGCGCCTCAAGTGGGGTCTGACGGCGACCGGGCTCTTCCTGCTGATCGTCGCCGCCGCCGTCCTCGCCCCCTGGGTCGCGCCCAAGGACCCGCTGGCGGTCGACATCCGACACCGCCTCGCCCCGCCCGCCTGGATGGCCGGCGGCACGGTCGAGAATGTCCTCGGCACCGACCAGGTGGGGCGCGATCTCCTCTCGCGCGTCGTCTACGGGGGTCGGGTCTCTCTGGTGGTCGGCGTCGCTGCGGTTCTGATCTCGGCGAGTCTCGGCGTGCTGCTGGGGCTCGGGGCCGGATACCTGGCCGGGCGGACCGACACGGTCATCATGACCGTCATCAACATCATGCTGACGTTCCCCTTCATCCTCCTCGCCCTCGCGGTGATCGCCGTGCTCGGTCCGAGCCTCCTCAACATGATCATCGTGCTCGGCGTCGCCGGCTGGCCGCTCTACGCCCGGGTGATCCGTGCCGAGACCCGCTCGATCCGCGAGCGGGACTTCATCGTCGCGGGTCGGGCCCTCGGGCTGGGCCACCTCCGCATCGTGTTCCGGCAGATCCTACCGAACCTGGGTGCGACGATCGTCGTTATCGCGACGCTCGAGGTGGCGCGCGTGATCATCCTGGAGTCGTTCCTGTCGTTCCTCGGCCTGGGCATCCAGCCGCCGACGCCGGCGTGGGGCAACATGCTTGGCGAGGGCCGCGTCTACATGCTCAACTCGTGGTGGATCGCGGCTTTTCCGGGTCTCGCGATCTTCGTCACCACGCTGGCGATCAACCTCATGGGGAATGCCCTCCGGGACTGGCTCGACCCCCACATGAAGACGTAGTCTCGGGGGTCCGCTCAGGTCCCCGGCGGTCCCCGCCCACCGGTCGAAGACCGTCCGGTCAGGTGGGCCCCTTTCCGCCGGCGAAGACTGGGGCGCCGGCCTTCCCGGCGGGAACCGGACCAAGGGAGGATCGTGTGCAGGCGTTCCTGGCGATGATGTCGCACGAGACGAACACCTTTTCGACGATCGCGACCGACCGGGCGCAGTTCGAGGCTCGGGACCTCCGCTACGGCGGGGAGATCGTGGAGCACTTCCGCGGCACCGGCACCTGCCTCGGCGGTATGATCGCGGCGGCCACGCGGGAAGGGCTCGCCCTCGTGCCGTCGGTCGCGGCCGCTGCCTCGCCGGCCGGTCGCGTCACCCGGGACATCTTCGATCACGTGAAGCAGCGGATGCTGGGGGACCTCGCCCGCGGGGGCCCGTGGACCGGCGTCCTCCTCGACCTGCACGGGGCCATGGTGCCGGAGGGGCTGGACGACGGCGAGGGCGATCTCATCGCCGCCGTGAGGAGGCAGGTCGGCCCCCGCGTGCCGATCGCGGTGACGCTCGACTTCCATACGAACCTCTCGGAGGCGATGGTCCGCGGCGCCGACCTCCTGCACGGGTACAAGACCTATCCGCACGTGGACATGGCCGAGCGGGGTGTCGAGGCCACCGAGCGGCTCCTCGACGTGATCGCGGGACGCATCCGGCCGACCGCGGCGTTCCGGAAGCCGCCCCTCCTGCCGCCCCTCGGGAGCCAGGGGACGGCCCGCGGGCCGATGCGCCGTCTTCACGACCTCGCCGCCGAGATGGAGCGGGACTCCCGCGTCATCTCGGTGTCGGTCTTCGCGGGGTTCCCGCACGCGGACATCCCCGACGCCGGGCTCGGGGTGTACGTGGTCACTGACGACGCCCATGACCTCGCCGAGAGCCTCGCCGAGGAGCTGGCCCAGACCGCATGGGCGCAGCGCCACGAGTTCGTCCACCACGGGCTGCCGGTCACGGAGGCGGTCGCCCGCGGCCTCGCCGCGGACGGTCGTCCGATCGTGCTCGCTGACATGGCGGACAACACGGGCGGCGGTGCCGCCGGGGACGGCACCGAGGTGCTCCGCGAGCTCGTGCGCGCGGGCGCGCGCTCCGCCGTGGTCGCTTGCCTCTGGGATCCGGCCGCCGTCCAGGCGTGCGTCCGTGCCGGCGTGGGCAGCCGCGTCACCCTGGCCGTCGGCGGCAAGGTGGACGACCGCCACGGCGCGCCCCTCACGGTGACCGGGACGGTCCGGACCCTGTCCGACGGGCGGTTCGTCCACAAGGGCCCGATGCTGCGCGGGCTACCCGGCCGGCTCGGGCCCACGGCGGTCCTCGACGTCGACGGCGTGAAGGTGATCCTGATCTCGCTGCGGTGGCAGACGCTCGATCCCGAGATGCTTCGGTTCGTCGGGATCGAGCCCGCGGACGAGAAGATCGTGGTGGTGAAGTCCACGATCCACTACCGCGCGGCCTTCGAGCCGATCGCCCGCGAGGTCGTGGAGGTGGATGCCCCCGGGCTGTCCTCGTCGAATCTCGCCCGCTTCGTGTTCAGGCGCATTCGTCGACCCATCTTTCCGCTGGACCCCGACGCCACATACCCACCGGCACCCTCCGCGTGATCGACCTGCGTACGCCGAGCCTGCGCGCAGAGCGCCGAGGCGACGCGGAAGCCAGCTGGCGGGCGCCGTGCGGCGCCCGCGCGAGGGGATCGCGTTGACAGGCTGGCGGCCGCGCCGCATAGTGAGACTGCGGGCATGACCAAGCCGAGAACCGTCGGCGAGCTTCGGCAGACAGGCTACGCGCCGCGCTCCGTCAAGACCGAGATCCGTCGGAACCTCATCCGGAAGCTCGAGCGGGGCGAGCGCATCTTCCCCGGCATCGTCGGCTTCGACGAGACCGTCCTTCCCCAGGTCGAGAACGCGCTCCTGTCCGGCCAGGACCTGATCCTGCTCGGCGAGCGAGGCCAGGCCAAGAGCCGCCTGGCCCGATCGCTCGTGTCGCTCCTCGACGAGGCCGTGCCGGCGCTCGCCGGCAGCGAGGTCAACGACGATCCGCTCCAGCCCATCAGCAAGGCCGGGCGCGAGCTCGTCGCCGAGCTGGGCGACCGCGCCCCCGTCGAGTGGCTGCCCCGGGAGCGCCGGTACGGGGAGAAGCTCGCCACGCCCGACATCACGATCGCCGACCTGATCGGCGAGGTGGATCCGATCAAGGTCGCCGAGGGCCGGTACCTCGCCGACGAGCTGACGATCCACTACGGACTGCTCCCGCGGACGCACCGCGGCATCTTCGTTCTCAACGAGCTCCCCGACCTCGCCGAGCGCATCCAGGTGGGGCTCCTCAACATCATGGAGGAGCGGGACGTCCAGATCCGGGGCTACCTGGTGCGCCTGCCGCTCGACCTCCTCGTCGTCGCCTCGGCGAATCCGGAGGACTACACGAATCGCGGGCGCATCATCACCCCGCTCAAGGACCGCTTCGGCTCGCAGGTGCGTACCCACTACCCGCGGACGCTCGCCCACGAGATCGGCATCGTGGAGCAGGAGGCCACGCGCTTCGCCCCCGACGGCTACCAGGTCGAGGTCCCGGCGTACATGCAGGAGATCGTCGCCGAGCTGACGCACCTCGCCCGGCGGAGCGCCGAGATCAGCCAGCGGAGCGGGGTCAGCGTCCGCGTGTCGATCTGCAACTACGAGAACCTCGTGTCGAACGCGCTCCGCCGGGCGGTGCGGCTTCGCGAGCCGCTCGCCGTGCCCCGGGTCTCGGACCTGGGCGCCACGCTCGCGTCGACGGCCGGGAAGATCGAGCTCGAGACGGCGGGAGACGGGGACGAGGGCAAAGGTGGTCGAGCGGCTCGCCCAGAAGGCCGTGCTCGCGGTCTTCAACCGGCACTTCCAGGCCACGATGTTCGGCGAGCTGCTCGAGGCCTTCGGCCGCGGGCTCACGTGGGAGGTGGGCGAGGCGATGCCCGCCGCCGACTACGAGCGCCAGGCCGGGCGGGCGGCCGGCTTCGGCGCTGCGATGTCGCGGCTCGGCGCCGCCGGCCATCCCGCCCGCGTCGCCGCCGCGGTGGAGTTCGTGCTCGAGGGACTGCACCTGAACCGGAAGCTCAACAAGGACCGCGGTCCCGGCGGGCCCCGGTACAAGGCGTGAGGAGCCGCTACTCCCGCTGGGACGGCTCCCAGTCGCTCCCGGAGTTCGACGCGGACGACCTCCTCGCGGCGATGGCGGACGACCTCGTCGCCGACGGGGATCTCCGGCGCGCGCTCGAGCAGCTCCTCCGCCAGGGCTTCCGCACGCGTGACGGGGAGCAGGTGCCCGGCCTGCGCGACCTCCTCGAGCGACTTCGGCGAGAGCGCCAGTCGCTCCTCGACCGTCACGACCTGGGCGACGTTCTCGGCGACCTCCGCAAGCAGCTCCAGGACGTCCTCGACACGGAGCGGCAGGGGATCGACCGGCGCGTTGACGGCGCGCGACAGGCGGCCGAGGGCAAGGAGCCGGGGGCCGAGGCCCATCGTCAGGAGCTCGAGCGCATCGCGGCCGAGCGTCGCGCGGCGCTGGACGCGCTGCCGGAGGATCTCGGCGGCGCCGTTCGCGGGCTCCAGGACTACCAGTTCGTCGATCCGGAGGCCTGGCAGAAGTTCCAGGAGCTGATGCTCCGGCTCCGCCAGGAGATGACGCAGAGCCTGTTCGGCCAGCTCAAGCAGGGGCTCCAGGGGCTCGGCTCCCAGGGGACGGAGGGTCTCCGGGACATGCTGGGCGACCTCAATCGCCTCCTCCGCCAGCAGGCCGCGGGCGGGCAGCCCGACGTCCAGGGGTTCATGGACCGCTGGGGTCAGATGTTCCCCGGCGTCCAGAGCCTCGACCAGCTGCTGGAGCGGCTGGCGCGCCAGTCCGCCCAGCTCCAGTCGCTGCTCGAGAGCCTCACGCCGGAGCAGCGGCGAGAGCTCGAGGCGCTCCAGCAGGCGATGCTCGACGACCCGGGGATGCAGGACGCGCTCGCCGAGCTGGGCGAGCACCTCGACCGGCTCGGGCTCGGCCAGCGCGCGCGGCGGTACCGGGCGCAGGGCGACACGCCCCTCTCGCTCCAGGAAGCCCTGCGGCTGATGGGCGAGCTCCACGGCCTCGACCGGCTGGAGCAGGATCTCCAGGACGCCGAGCGAACGGGGCGCGTCGACCGGGTCGATCCCGCGGCGGTGCGAGAGGCGCTGGGCGAGCAGGCCGCCGAGGAGGCGGAGGCGCTCCGGCGTCTCGCCGAGACGCTCAAGGCCGCGGGCTATCTCGAGCAGCGGGGGCGCCAGTGGGTGCTGACGCCGCAGGCGATCCGCAAGATCGCCCAGCGCGCGCTCGCCGAGGTGCTCGGCCAGCTCAGGCGGGACCGGCCGGGTCGGCATCCCGTCGACGCGCGCGGGGCGGGCGGCGATCCGACGGACGAGAGCAAGGCGTACGAGTTCGGCGACCCGTTCCTGCTCGACCTCCGCGAGACGCTCGGGAGCGCGCTCCGGCGACAGGGCCCGGGCCTGCCGCTGCGCCTCGAGCCGGCCGACTTCGCCGTCCGCCGCACCGAGCTGTCGACGCGGTGTGCCACCGCGCTCCTCCTCGACATGAGCCGCTCGATGATCTACCGCGGATGCTGGACCGCGGCGAAGAAGGTCGCCCTGGCGCTCCACGCCCTCATCCGAGCGCAGTACCCGCAGGACGCCCTCTACGTGATCGGGTTCTCGCTCTACGCGCGGGAGCTCGATCCCGACGACGTGCCGTCCGTCGTCCTCACCGACCGCCACTACGGCACGAACATGCAGCACGCGCTCCAGCTCGCGCGTCGACTGCTCGGCCGTCATCGAGGCGGGAACCGCCAGGTGGTCATGATCACGGACGGCGAGCCCACCGCCCACCTCGAGGGCAACGAGGCCTACTTCGACTACCCCACCACCCGGCGGACCTGGCAGCTCACCCAGGCCGAGGTGCTGCGCTGCGCGCGCGAGGGCGTCACGATCAACACGTTCATGCTCGAGGACAGCCCCGGGCTGGTCCGCTTCGTCAGCGAGATGTCGCGGATCAACCGGGGTCGCGCGTTCTTCGTCCAGCCGGATCGGCTGGGCGAGTACGTCCTCGTGGACTACCTCGCCCGGAAGCAGAAGCGCGTCGGGTGACGGGGGCCGCGCGCCTCCAGGCGCTCCTCGACGAGGGGGTCGCGACCGGCGTCTTCCCCGTGCGCGGCGGCCGTCGTGCTCCACGCGGCCGTCGCGTCTTCGAGGGCGCGGCGGGCGAAGCGACGCCCGGCACCGTCTTCGATCTCGCCTCCCTGACCAAGATCGTCGCCACGACGGCCGTGTTCCTGACGCTCTGGCGGGACGGCGCTCGTCGACCCCGAGACGCCGGTGGCGGCAGCTCGCTGCCCGGAGTCGGCGGCCGGCCGCGCCGGGGTCGACGCTGGCGGACCTCCTGGCCCATCGCGCGGGCCTGCCGGCGTTCGCTGCCGCTGTTCGCGCCCGTTCTCCGCGGCGACGCCGACGCTCCTCGAGCCCGGCTGCCCGCCGGCGTGCGGGCGGCGGCGCGGGCCGAGGTCGTGGCGAGCGCCCTGGCGGTGGCTCCCGAGGCGCGCCGCGGGGAGCCGGGCGCGTCTACAGCGACGTCGGGTTCATCGTGCTCGGGGAGCTTCTGGCGCGGGTGGCGGGGCGCGCCCTGGACGCTCTCTTCGTCGAGCGCGTCGCGAGGCCGCTCGGGCTGGGCGCGCGCTTCCATCGCCTGTCGACCCGCCAGCGCGTGGACGTCCGTGCCGTCGGCGCGCGCGCCGGTCCGCCGGGCGGACTCGTCATCGCGCCGACCGGGCGGACGCGACCCCGCGAGCCGGCGCCCGGGGCAGGAGGGGCTCTGGGAGCCGTTCGCTCCGCATCCCGTCGCCTGCCGGCGAGGTCGACGACGACAACGCCTGGGTGATGGACGGCGTCGCGGGTCACGCGGGGCTGTTCGGCACGGCGCCCGATGTCGCCGACCTTCGGCCAGGCGGTCCTGGACGAGTGGGCGGGCGCCGGGCGGCTCGCGCCGGCCGGCTGCTGGGCCGCGCGCGCTCCGCGCGACACGGCGACGCCGGGGAGCACGCGCGCCCTCGGGTTCGACACGCGCCTGCCCGGGCGATCCGCCGGGCGACAGCTCGGCCGGGCGGCTCTCGGGGATGGCCTCCCCGGCGCCGTCGGTCACACGGGCTTCACCGGGGCGAGCCTCTGGGTCGATCTGCGGCGCGGGACCTCGTGGTCGCGCTCTGCACGAACCGGACCGCCGGGCCCCGTGGGCGCGCCGACGGGCGGATCCGCGAGTTCCGTCCGCGCTTCCACGACCCGGCGGTCGAGGGTCGCTCGGCCACGCCTGACACGCGCCGGGGATGCGCGGCTCTGACGTCGGCACTATCGCCGCCTCACGTGGAGCAGAAGATCTCCCGCGACGCATGGCGCCTGGGTCGATGCTCGCGCGATCGGTCGCGACCAGCACGTCGAGGACGTTCGAGCGCCGTCAGGGCCGCCGGGACGAGCCGACGGTTCCTCGTCCGGTCGCAGACGCGCGCCGCCAGGGTCGAGCTGGCCACGGAGTCGGCGGCGGAGGCGGCCAAGGATCGACTTGCCGACGCGGTCGAAGTTGCCGGCGGCCCGCTTGCGACTGGAAACGGACATGACGAAATAGTGATGGGCGCTGGATCGCACGTAGTAGTGCTGACGCTTGCCCAGCACCTCGCCGTGGAAGGTCAGACTCGTGTGTTCCTGACGTTGAGCGTCATCGAGCACCGTCATGGGCGTCACCCTCTCGTTGGGGGGACTGATCAGTGCCGGTGACCGCCACTCGTAGAGGACTCGGGGCGAACATCTCCTCGGATCCCGGAGCCGTCTCCGAACGCGATCGGCCGGACGCTGCTCGCGCGCTATGCGGGACCGGAGGTCTCGACGATCTGGCAATGCGTGACCGTGGTGTCGAGACTCGTCCCCGCCAAACCCGCGAGCAAGCTGTCGAACCTCAAGCCTCGTCCGGTACCTTCGCGCTGATCCGGAACGCCGGTGGCATCCATGGACTGGTCCAGGGAATCGCGACGCGTGATTTATCTCGACACCCACGTGGTGGCGTGGATGTTCGCGGGGCAGGATCGATCTCGTCCCGACACGACGTCCGGTCATGCTGCTCGATGCCGCAGGACCAGGTGTCATCTCGCCCGTGGTGAAGCAGCTGGCAGCCTCCAGCTATCTGTACGACGCCAAGCGCACGACGCAGTCCGAGCATCATCCGTGCTACCACATCGCGTCGCCTCGGAGCGGCGTTCGAGCTCGAACGTAGTGAGTGACCTCGCACAAAGGCTTGCCGCTAGGGTACATCGACGCGAGCGTTAGACCGCTGTCCTGGCACTCGCCGATCCTTTCGAGTCGCGAGTCGTCGTGACGTCAGGCTCACGCTCGCGACAGGCCCGGGCCGCGGTCATCGGATAGACAAGAGCGAGTCACGGGCGATGATCGCCGCGGGCCATGTGGGGCGCGGTGGGGGCGACGGCCGGCGATCGCGAGGCCCACGACGACAGGAGGCGCCGTGACCCAGCCCGTGACGCTGCAGATCTTCTCCGACTACGTCTGACCCTGGTGCTATCTCAGTACCGTGCGTATTGAGCGGCTCAGGAAGGAGCACGGCGTGAAGATCGAGTGGGTGCACTTTCCGCTGCACCCGGAGACTCCCGCGGAGGGTCGCGCGCTGGCCGATCTCTTCGCCGGGCGCAACCTCGACCTGCGAGCGATGCACGCCCAGATGAAGGCGCGCATGACGGCCGAGGGGCTCCCCTACGGGGAGCGCACGATGACGTACAACAGCCGCCTCGCCCAGGAGCTCGGCAAGTGGGCCGACACGCAGCCCGGCGGCGAGGCCATCCACGACGCCCTGTTCCGCGCCTACTTCGTCGAGGTCCGCGACATCTCGCAGCCCGCGGTCCTCCTGGACATCGCCGAGCGCGTGGGCCTGCCGGTCGACGGTGCCCGAGAGGTGCTGGAGCAGCGGACGTTCAAGGACGCGGTCGACGCGGACTGGGCGCTCTCGCGCCAGTACGGCATCACGGGCGTGCCGACGTTCGTCGCCGGTCGCTACGGCGTCGTCGGCGCGCAGCCGTACGAGGCGCTGGAGGAGCTCGTGCGGAAGGCCGCGCCGAGGGGAGACGCCGCCGGATAGGACTGCCGCCCGGCAGGCGTGGCGACCCGGCTGCCGCACCTGTCGGGAGCCGCGGAGAACGACGGCCCGGCAACGGACCGGAGCCGTCGGGAGCCGCATCGCGAGATCGCCCCTGCGATATCGAGTTCGTCTCCACTCCCACAACGCGGACCGCTGAGCCTGGAGGAGTCATGCCCGATCCCGTCATCCTGATGCCGCCGAATCGGAACCTCGAGCCCGACGTGGTCGCGATCGGTCGCGAGATGCTCCCTCCCGGGTTCGAGCTGCGGCTGGTCCCGGCCGATCGGCTCGCCGACGCCTTGCCCGATGCGGACTACCTCATGGGTTTCATCGGCCCGCTCGACGACGCGACGCTGGCCGGCGGCCCGCCGGCTCGAAGCTCGTCCAGCTCCTGAGCGTCGGGTACGACCGGTTCAACCTGGCCGGTGCCCGGGCCGCCCGCGTGCCCGTCGCCGTCAACGGGGGCGCCAATGCCATCGCGGTGGCCGAGCACACCATCCTGCTCATGATGGCGACGCTCCGGCACCTGACCGAGCTCGACGCCGGCGTGCGGGCCGGGCGCTGGAGCTCGGGGGTGAAGCGGCTCTACGAGCTGTGGAGCTCGACGATCGGGATCGTGGGGATGGGCCGCATCGGCCAGGAGGTCGCCCAGCGTCTCCGGGGGTGGGGGGCGACGCTGATCTACCACGACCCGGTGCGCCTCCCCGCGGAGCGCGAGCGTGACCTCGGGGTGGCCTTCGTGTCGCTCGAGGACCTGCTCGCCCGCGCGGACGTGGTCACCGTGCACGTGCCCCTGTCGAGCGCGACCCGGCACCTGATCGATGCGCGGGCCCTCGCCCGGATGAAGCCGACGGCGGTCCTGGTGAACACCGCCCGCGGCGATCTGGTCGACGAGGCCGCCCTCGCGGAGGCGCTCCGCAGCGGGCGCATCGGCGGCGCGGGGCTCGACGTCCTGTCGGCGGAGCCGCCGCCGGCGGACCATCCGCTCCTCTCGACGCCCAACACGGTCCTGACGCCCCACATGGCCGGCCCCACCTGGCAGAGCTGGCCGCGGCGGTTCGGCAACGCCTACGCGAACATCGCCCGCGTCCAGCGGGGCGAGCGGCCCCAGTGGGTCGTCCCGGAATTCGCTGATCTGATCCGCTGAGTGATACGCTCGTCTCGTGGCGACCCCGGACGACGGCCTCGTCCTCGACGACGTCGATCCCGTCACGATCCGGCGGATCCACCTGGTCGGCGTCGCCGGGACGGGGATGGGCGCCTTCGCCGGCATGCTGAAGGCCGCGGGCCACGAGGTCACCGGCAGCGACCAGAACGTCTACCCGCCGATGAGCGACATGCTCCGCGCCTGGGCGATCCCGGTGCTGACGCCGTACGACCCCGCGAACCTCGACGTCGTCAAGCCCGATCTGGTCGTCATCGGCAACGTGATCCGCCGGGTGAACCCGGAGGCCGACGGAGGTGCGCGCGCGACGGCTGCCGCAGATGAGCTTCCCGGCGGCGCTCGGCGCGTTCTTCCTGCGGGACCGCCACTCCGTGGTGGTGACGGGGACGCACGGCAAGACCACGACGACGGCGCTCCTCGGGCACGTGCTCGCCGCGCCGGCCGGGACCCGTCGTTCCTCGTCGGGGGCGTCACGCGGAACTACGACGCGAACTACCGGCTCGGCGACGGGGCCGCACTTCGTGGTCGAGGGGGACGAGTACGACACGGCCTACTTCGACAAGGGGCCGAAGTTCCTCCACTACCGCCCGCGCACCGCGATCCTGACCAGCGTCGAGTTCGACCACGCGGACATCTTCCGGGACCTTCCCCACTACGAGGCGGCGTTCGAGCGGTTCGTGCGCCTCCTGCCGCCGGACGGCTGCCTCGCGGTGAGCGCGGCGTACCCGAACGCGCTCCGGATCGCGCGGGCCTCGGCCGCCCGGGTCGTGACCTACGGGCTCCCGGGGAGCTCCGGCGCGCGCGCCCGGGCGTGGACTACGCGGCGACCGACCTGGTGCACGGGCCGGCGGGCGCCCGCTTCGGCGTCCTGGAGCGTGGCCGCGCGCTCGGGGTCGCGACCCTGCCCGGGGGAGGTGCCCACAACGTCGAGAACGCGCTCGGTGTCGTGGCCGCGGCGCGGGCTCTCGGGCTCGAGTTCGAGGAGATCGCCCGGGGCCTCGCGACCTTCACGGGGGTGCGCCGTCGGCAGGAGGTGCGCGGGGAGGTGGGCGGGGTGGTCGTCATCGACGACTTCGCCCACCACCCGACGGCCGTCCGCGCGACGATCGCCGCCATCCGGGCCCGCTTCCCCGGCCGGCGGCTCTGGGCGGCGTTCGAGCCCCGGTCGAACACGAGCCGCCGGCGCTTGCACCAGGACGAGTACGTCGAGGCCCTCGCCGGCGCCGCCTGCGTCGCGCTCAAGGTGCCGGAGCCCCACGACATGGTGCCGGCGGATCAGCGGCTCGACGCCGATCGGGTCGTCGCCGACCTCCGGGCCCGGGGTGTCGACGCTCGCGCCGAGGCCGACGTCGATCGGCTGGTCCGCGCCGTGGCCGACGGCGCCCGGCCCGGCGACGTCGTCCTCGTCATGAGCAACGGCGCGTTCGGCGGCTTCATCGACCGGCTGCTCGCCGCGCTTCGCCCTCCGCGCTAGGTCCGGAGGAGGCTGGAAGGGGCGCTCCCGGCCCAAGACCACGCAGCGGCACGTCGTCGCCGCGGCTGATTTCGGGCCCCGCCTAGCCGCCGCCCGGCGGGTTCTCCGCGAGCGCGAGGCCGACTGCGCGATCGTCATGGGGCCGGAAGCCCAGTAAGGTGTTTCGCGACGCTTCGCTGTTTCTCGCCAGCGATCCGCCGCTCACGACGATGCCGGGCCGTCGGCGCGGTGGAGCACGCCGCGGGCGAGGAAGATCTGGGTCACCTCGTCGACCGCCTCGAGGAAGCGCGGGTGCTTGCGCCCGGCGAGCCCGCGCGGGCGCGGGATCCCGACCTCGAGGATGCGCTCGATCCGCCCCGGGCGCGGGCTCATCACCGCCACGCGGTCGGCGAGCAGCACCGCCTCGTCGATCGAGTGAGTGATGAACAGCACGGTCTTGCGCGCGTCCATCCAGATGCGCTCGAGGTCGAGGCGCATCTGCTCGCGCGTCAGCGCGTCGAGCGCGCCAAAGGGCTCGTCCATCATCAGCAGCGGCGGGTCGTGCAGCAGCGCGCGCGCGATCGCGGTGCGCTGGCGCATGCCGCCCGACAGCTCGTGCGGGTAGCGGTCGGCGAACTCGGCGAGCCCGACCTGCGCGAGCAGCACCCCCGCGCGGTCACGGTAGTCGGCGGCGCGCAGCCCGCGGATCTCGACCTGGAACAGCACGTTGGCGAGCACGTCGCGCCAGTCGAGCAGGATCGGGCTCTGGAAGACGATGCCGAGATCGGTGACCGGCCCGGCGACGCGCCGCCCGAACACCGCGAGCTCGCCCTTCGATGGCAGGATCAGCCCGGCGACCAGGCGCATCAGCGTCGACTTGCCGCAGCCCGACGGCCCGACGATCGCCACGAACTCGCCGCGCGCGACCTCGAGCGAGACATCGTCGAGCGCCAGCGTCTCGAGCGGGCCGCGACGGAAGAGCTTCGAGACGCCGCGGACCGCGATGCCGGGCTCGCCCGACGAAGCGGAGGCGGGCGCGGCGGTCATGTCCTCGCCTCTCACCAGCCGGCGGCGCGCGCCGGCGCCGCGCGCATCACCGGCCCGACAACGCTCACTCGTGCCGACGGCGCGCGGGCCGGCAGCTCGATCACATGGATCGTGCGGTCGAGGTCGGAGCGGATCGTCGACATTGACGGAATGGTGTTCCACCCGCTACGATCTCGTCAACTGGAAAAGAAACTTGTGCGGGAGGATCGGGGAGTGAACGCGCGCACCGAACGCTGGCGGCAGGCCGGGCTGATCGTGGCCGGGCTGGGCGGGTTCCTGCTGCTCTGGGAATTCCTCGTCCGCTGGCTCGCGATCAAGCCCTACATCCTGCCCGCGCCCTCGGCGATCCCGGCGGAGATGGCCAAGCGCTGGCCCACCGTGGTCAGCGGCACGCTCTACACCGGCGAGGCGATGCTGGTCGGCTTCGCGGTCGCGGTGGTGATCGGGGTCGCGCTCGCAGTGGTGGTCGCGTTCTCGCGCCGGCTCGAGGCGCTGGTCTACCCGGTGGTGCTGTTCCTGCAGATCGTGCCCAAGATCGCGGTGGCGCCGCTGTTCCTGATCTGGATCGGCTACGGGCTGACGCCCAAGGTGCTGCTGGTCTTCCTGCTCTCGTTCTTCCCCGTGCTGCTCAACTCGATCCAGGCCCTCAAGTCCGTCGACCCCGAGATCATGGACCTCGCGCGCTCGACCGGCGCCTCAGGCTGGCGGGTCTTCCGCATGGTCCAGCTGCCGCACGCGCTGCCGCTGATCTTCACCGGAATCAAGGTCGCGGCGGCGCTGTCGGCCACCGCGGCGGTGGTCGCCGAGTTCGTTGCGTCGGACCGCGGGCTCGGCTACCAGCTGATCGAGCACTCCAACAACATGAACACACCAATGACCTTCGGCGTCATCCTCGTGCTCTGCGCCATGGGCCTGCTGCTCTACGGCGCGGTCGAGCTGGTCGAGCGGATCGCGATCCCGTGGCATGTGTCCCGCCGCGTCGCCGACGCCGGTGGTGCGACGATCTGATCAACGCTTCGATGAAGGAGAAGACGATGCGCATCCTGAGAGTCGTGACCGCGAGCGCCGTGTTCGCAGCGGCGTTGCTCGCCGCCGCGCGGCGCGTCCGCGCAGGACAAGGTGACGTTCCGCCTCAACTGGATCATGTACGGCTTCCACACGCCTTTCTATCTCGGGCTCGACCGCGGCTACTACCGCGAGGAGGGCATCGCGCTCGAGATCGGCGAGGGTCAGGGCTCGGTGCGCTCGGCGCAGACCGTCGGTGCCAAGGGCGACATGTTCGGCCTTTCCGACGGCCCCAGCGTGATCAACGTCGCGACCAAGGGCGGGGCGATCCGCGCCGTCATGTCGGTGACCAGCTCCTCGCCCTACGCGGTCGCGGTGCGCACCGACGCTGGCGTCAAGACGCTCAAGGATCTCGAGGGCAAGACGATCGCCAGCGCGCCCGGAGAGGCGGGGCTGCAGCTGCTGCCCGCGCTGTGGAAGGCCAATGGCGTCGACGGCGACAAGGTCAAGATCCTGCGCGTCGAGGGCGCGGGCAAGATGGTGGCGATCGCCGAGAAGCGCGTCGAGGCGATCATGGCCGGGCTCGACAACCAGTCGATCACGCTGCCGCGGCAAGGCGTGCCGATCACCGATTTCGGCTACGCAAAGTACGGCGTCAACACCACCGGGCTCCAGATCCACACCCACGAGGACACGATCAAGACGAACCCCGACCTCGTGCGCCGCTTCGTCAAGGCGACGGTACGCAGCTTCGAGGCGGCGATCGCCGACCCGGCGGCGGCGATCAAGGCCGGACAGAAGGTGAAGGCGGATCTCGAGACCGAGCTCAGCCTCGAGCAGCTCAAGGTCGGGATCGCGCTGATGCCGTCGAAGGCCACTGCCGGCAAGCCGATCGGCTACCTCGCGCCCGAGGACTGGACCCAGACACTGTCGCTGATGAAGCAGTACATGGGGCTGGAGACGAACATGAACGCCGACGCGTTCTACACCAACCAGTTCGTCCCCAACGCGCCGAAGATGTGAGCGGTCCTCAGCTGCGCGTCGGCGCCACGTCGGTCGGCTTGCCGGTGACCTCGTAGCGGCGGAGCGCCGCGTCGTCGAGGACGATGCCGTGACCCGGGCGGGCCGGAGGCGCGAGCTCGCCCCGCTCGACCCGGATCGGCTCCGCGAGGAGCCCCAGGTCGCGTGAACGACCCGCCCTGCAGGTCCTCGAGGATCAGGCCGTTCGACACGGCGCACAGCGCGTGGATCGAGAGCTCCATGACGAAGTGGGGCGCCACCGGCAGGTTGAAGCTCTCCGCGAGCTTCGCGATCTTCAGCCACTCGGTGAAGCCGCCCACCCGCACGATGTCCGCCTGGACGACGTCGAGGGCGCCGCTCCGCATGAAGTCGGCGAACTCGTAGCGCGTGTACATGGTCTCGCCGGCCGCGAGAGGAATGCCCGCGCCCTCGCGCACCCGGCAGTGCGCGATGCGGTCGTCCGCCAGCACCGGCTCCTCCAGCCAGAACGGGGCGAAGCGGGTGAGCATCCGCGCCCGCCGGATGGCCTCGCCCGCCGTCCACTTCTGGTTGGCGTCCAGCATGAGGAGGACCTCCGGGCCCACCAGCTGCCGGACGGCGCCCACGCGCTCCACGTCCTCCTCGGGGTTGTCCCGCCCGACCTTCATCTTCACGGCGCGGTAGCCGCGGTCGAGGAAGCCGCGCATCTGGTCGAGCAGCGGCTCGCCGTCGAGGTGCATGTTGATGCCGCTGCCGTAGGCGCTGATGCGGTCGCGCGCCCCGCCGAGCAGCCGGTAGAGCGGAACGCCGGCGTGCTTGGCCAGGATGTCCCACAGCGCGACGTCGACCGAGGCGAGGGCGTAGCGGGTGAGGCCGCCGGAGCCGAGCGAGTGGAGCTCCCACCAGCATCGGGTCCAGATCCGCTCCACGTCTCGCGCGTCCTGGCCGCGGACGAGGGGCGCGAGATAGGTGTCCACCAGCTCCCGGATCGCGCTGCCGCCGAGCCCGCCGGTGTAGGCGAATCCGGTGCCCGTCAGGCCCGCGTCGGTGGTGACCGTGGTGACGATCCACTCCCAGTGGGCGACCCGCTGGATCGAGTCCTGGATGCGGATGGGCGGGGGAATGCGGTACAGCCGCACCGAGAGATCCGTCACGCGCACGCGCGGGCTCCTTGTCGATCGGGGCCGGGGGGCCCTGCTGGAGGTTCGCTCATCATAGGCCGAGACACCGTGAACGGTCGCCGCACGGCTGGAGCGGCCGGGCGATCAGTCGGTGGGTCGGAGGCGTCGGATGACGGATCGTCCCGGGCCGCGGCCACGGGGCTTGCGCTCCGTCTGCGCCCCCGACCGCGCACCAGGCGCGAGCCCGCGACGCTCGAGGAATGAGACGGTGCTCACCGCCAAGGAACGAAGGTAATCCACGGTCTCGAGCCCGGACTGATAGACGTGATGGCGCCAGGCTTCCTCCACCGCATCCGGATCACGCTTCACGATCGCCTGGAGAATTCGCTGATGCTCCTTGTCACGGAGCCGTCGGAAGTGCGCCTGGCTCAGCACCCGCCCGCTGAAGTGCCGGATGCTCCGGTCCCACAGCCCCTCCGTCATGCGCGCCAGCAGGCGATTGCCGGAGCGGTGGATGACGACGCGGTGAAACTCGGCGTTCGCCTGATGCCAGTCCTCTGGATCACTGCGGGCGGCCGCCACCTGCATTTCCTTCACGAGCTCCCGCAGACGCTTCACGTCGGCAGCCGTCAGGTGAGGCAGGGCCAGGCGTGCCCCGAGGGCCTCCAGCCGGCTCCGGATCTCCGCGATCTCCCGGACCGTGTCGGGCGAGATGAGGCTGACGCGGGTGGAGCTCCGAGGCGTGACCTCGACCAGTTCCTCGATGGCGAGCCGCCGGATGGCGTCCCGGACCGGCATGGGGCTCACGCTGAACTCCTCCGAGAGCCTCCGCACTGACAGCGCGCTTCCGGCCCTGATCTCACCCCACAGGATTTGCCGGCGCAGCTCGAGGTAGACGAGCTCGTTGAGACTCTGAGGTCGTGACGGCAGGGTCCGTGAGGGCGGGAGGGCCCGTTCCCGCGCACGTTCCCTCGGATGCTTCACGCCTGGCACGCCTGCTCTGATATCACAGCGAGCAACGGGCTGTCAAAGCGCGGTCCCTCGGACTCGTGCGTCGACCGTCTCGCGCGAGAGCGCTCGGTCCGTGATTGCCGACGATCCGCGACCGGCTTGACAACGGCCTTGAGACTGGGATATCAGTTTGCCATCTCAATCTGGTATATCAGATCGCAACCGCAGAGGTGCCGCATCGGATCAGAAGGAGTTCGAGGTCGCGACTCGTGACGGCGGGGGAGCGCGACCGGATGACGACGAGACCATGAGGAACGTTGACCCGAAGCGCCTCAGTCTTCACGCGGGGACGCTCAGGCCGGTCGGGGGCTTCGAGGAGAAGGCCGAGCTGGCGGCACGCGCCGGCTTCGGCGCATGGGCGCTGCGGGGAGTCGAGGTCGAGGAGTACGTGGCGGGTGGCCGGACCATCGCCGACGTCCGGCGGCTCAACGAGAGACACGGGCTCACCATCTCGGAGACCGGCTCCCTGATGCAATGGCAGTTCACCGGGAGCGTGCCGCTCCTCAACACCTTCAAGCGGCCCGAGGGCGTCTCGGACGACGAGTTGCTGGCGCGGGCGGATCGCCTGCTCGGCTGGACCCGAGCCCTGGGCGGCGACACCGTCGCAGCCATTGCGGCCTACGAGGACGACGGCACCGTCGACGAGGCGGTACGCGACTTTCGGCGCATCTGCGAGATGGCTGCGCGCCACGAGGTGCGGGTCGCTCTCGAGGTCCTCGGGTTCGCCCCGCGGTTCCACACGCTAGCCCAGGCCTGGGAGGTCGTACGTCGGGCCGACTGCCACAACGGTGGTCTCCTGCTCGATACCTTCCACTTCCACCGCGGCGGCTCGACGCTCGAGATGCTCGACGAGATCCCGGGCGAGCGCCTCTATCTGGTCCACCTGGCGGACGTGCCACCCGGGCCGCGCGAGCAGGCACTGGACGACGGACGGCTACCTCCCGGGGAAGGGGCCGGTCCGCTCGGAGAGATCGTCGCGCGGGTGCTGAACAAGGGCTACGCCGGATACTTCGTCGTCGAGGTCCTGAGCCAGGGGTTGTGGCGCGAGAATCCCCTGGAGGTCGCGCGGCGCTGCCACGCTGGAGCGGTCAAGGTTCTGGGTTCCGTGTAGCCGTGGTGCACGGAGGATATCGCGTCGTTCCCTGATCCACCGTTACAAGGCACCTGACACCGTCCCGATTCAGCCGAAAGGAGCGAATATGCAGCGTCGCATGTCGACCTCGGCGTCTTGTTCCTCGCCGCGCTCGTGACTGCCTGCCTCCTGCCGGGCGCCTCCGTGGCGGCGGACAAGGAGGTTGTCATCGCCGTCTGGACGAGCCCGGAAGCCGAGAACCTGAAGCGGGCCGCTCCGATCATCGCGCAGAAGACGGGCCTGAAGGTCGAGATCGACGAGATCGCGCGCGACGCCTACCGGTCCAAGGTGAGCACGACACTTCTATCGAAGGCCCCCGCGTGGGACGTGGTGTGGCTCCCCGGCGAGTGGGTTCCCGAGTTCGCCAAGGCGGGCGCCATGACCCCAGTCGACACCATGCTCACGAAGGAGCAGCTGGCGGACCTCAAGGGGCTTGAGACGAGCACGTTCGAGGGACGGTTGTGGGGGCTGCCGACGGAGTATCACCCCGTCTACCTGTGGTACCGGCCGAGCCTCCTGAAGGCGGCCGGCGTGGAAGTGCCTCAGACCTGGGACGAGTACCTCGCGGCGCTCAGGAAGCTGCAGAAGGTGGATGCCGCCGGCAAGGTGGAGCGCTACGGCACCGTCCTCCGGACGGGGGTGCCCGGGATCAGCGGCGGGATCGAGTTCGCCACGTTCTTCCTCGGCTTCGGGGGCACGTGGCTGGACGCGAGCAACCGTCCAGTCATGAACAGCCCGCAGGGCATCGCCGCCCTCAAGTACTTCGTGGACATTCTGCGCACCGAGAAGCTCGCGCCGCCCGACTCGGACGCGATCGGCTATCTCGAGAAGAACCAGTACCTCCAGGCGGAGCGGGCGGCAATGGCCGTCCAGTGGTCGGCCGCGTTCGATCTGCTCACGTCCTGTGACAAGAGCCCGAAGATCTGCAAGGACATCGCCGCGACGGTCGTCCCGGGTCGCCGCGAGGGCAACACGGTCAAGCGTGGCGCCTTCATGAGCGCCGAGAGCTGGATCGTGCCCGTCAGCTCGACCCGCAAGGAGGCGGCCAAGACGTTCCTGAGCTTCCTCGCCGCGAAGGAGGGCGCCACCATCTGGGCGGTAAACGGGGGAGACCCGGTCCAGAAGGCGGTATACAGCGACCCCGAGGTCCTCAAGATCCGGAAGGACTTCCCGCTGATGGCGGAGACGATGACGTTCGCCACGCTGTTCCCGCGGATGCCCCATACGGAGCAGCTCCGACAGGTTTGGGCGCGAGAGGTGAACCTCGCCGCGAACCTGAAGAAGAGCCCCGAGGCGGCGATGAACGACTGCGCGGCAGAGTGGACCCGGATCCTGAAGGAAGGCGGATACCTGAAGTAGGCGCGGCTCGGTCTCCGGGAGCTCGAGCCGGTCCGGTTGTCAGGGGCGGATCGACCGGGCTCCCATCTGACCCCAACGGAAGGAGAGGTGCATGCGTCTCGAAGGCAAGGTGTCATTGATCACGGGCGCCGGCGGTGGCATCGGGCGAGCCACGGCCCTCCGCCTGGCGGAGGAAGGCAGTGACGTCGCGCTGGCGGACATCAATCCGACGCTGATGGCGGAGACAGCCGCCGCCGTGCGGAACAAGACCGGCCGGCGCGTCGCGGAGATGACGGTCGACGTGACCAGCGTTGCGCAGGTAGGCACGATGGTCGAGCGCGCGGTGGCGGAGCTCGGCCAGCTCGACGTCATGGTCAACAATGCGGGCGTCCAGCACATCGCGCCGCTCCTCGAGATCACGGAGGCGGACTACGACCGAATCCTGGGGATCAACCTGAAGGCCGTGTTCTTCGGGTTACAGGCGGCGGCCCGCGTCATGATGGCCCGGCGCAGCGGCAAGATCGTCAACCTGTCCTCGACCGCGGCCCGCGTGCCGGTCCCGAACTGCATGACCTATGGCGCGGCCAAGATGGGCGTCATCAGCCTCACTCAGTCTGCGGCGATCGCGCTGGCGCCCTACAACATCAACGTCAACGCGGTCTGCCCCGGTTTCGTGCCCACCCTCATGGCGGAGGACATCGGGCGCGGATACATGAAGCACTTCGGGATCAGCAAGGAGCAGCGCATCGAGCAGCAGATACAGGGCGCGCCCTTCAAGCGGCTCCAGCAGCCGGAGGACATCGCGGCGGCCATCGCGTTCCTGGCGTCGGACGATGCGCGCGAGATCACGGGCGTGACGCTGAACGTGAACGGGGGCATGTCGATCAACTGAGCCAGTCATGAGCGCAGCCGGAGTGCTCACGGGCACCGCCCAGGCGTCGGCTGGTTCGGCATCCAGGCGCGGCTGCCGGGGGCGGCCGAACGCCGCCAACCCGCGCGATCGCCGGTTGGCGGATCCGGATGGCGCGCCTGTATCCGTACATGCTGATCGCGCCCACGTTCCTGTTTCTCGTTACGGTGTTCTTGTACCCGGTGCTGTACTCCCTCTATCTGAGCACCCGTCAGATGCAGCTCTTCGAGTTCTCGACGGGGGGCAGGTTCGTTGGCGTCGCGAATTACCTGGCCGCGGTCCGAGACCCGCTCGTGTGGAATGCCCTGACCCAGACCAGCGTGTTCGTGGTGGGTGCGGTGACCCTGGAGCTGACCCTGGGCATGGCGATCGCCCTGTTTCTGAACCAGCGGTTGCCGGGACGACGCTTTCTCCGCGCGATTGCTCTGTTCCCGCTCATGCTGACGCCGGTGGTGCTCGGGATCACCTTCCGGATCCTGTTCAACTATTCCTACGGCATCGTCAACTACGCGCTCGGTCGGGTCGGGGTGGACCCCGTGGTCTGGCTGGCGGCGACCCCGTGGGCGATGATCGCGGTGATCGTCACGGACGTGTGGAATCAGACGCCCTTCGTGACGCTGCTGCTTCTTGCCGGTCTGCAGTCGATTCCCGAGGAGTACTACGAGGCGGCGCGGGTCGATGGAGCCGGGGCGGCGCTCCGGTTCCTCCACGTTACGCTCCCGCTGCTCGCGCCCGTCGTGTTCGTGGCGATCTTCTGGCGATTCGTGGCGACGTTTCGGGTGTTCGACATCGTCTTCGTCATGACGGGTGGAGGGCCGGCAGAGTCCACCGAGACACTCAGCATCCTCGTGAACAAGCTGGCGTTCAGTTACGGACAGATGGGGTATTCGGCGGCGGTCGCCGTCGGGATGGTGCTGACCATGGCGACGGTCGCCGTCGTCTATTACCGCACGTCGAGCGGTGTGCGGGGAGACTAGCCTTGGTCGGGCCGGGTTGGCAGAGACTTCGCCGGGCGGCCATGGTGGCCGGGAGCGTCCTGCTCGTCGGCTACGTAGCCTTCCCGATCCTCTGGCTGGTTCGGCTCTCGATCCTGCCGGAGACGTTGCTGATCGAGCTCCCGCCCGCCTGGCTCTTCACGCCGTCCCTGTCCGCGTACCGCGAGGTGCTGACGCTCCATCCGTTCGCGCGATATCTCCGGAACAGCCTGGTGGTGGCCGTGTGCAGCAGCGCGGGGGCCATCACGCTGGGCTTGCCGGCTGCGTACAGCTTCGTGCGGTTTCGGTATCACGGGCGGGAGTCGCTGTCCCTCGCGGTCCTGTGCGTCCACGTCATGCCGCCGATCGCGATGATCATCCCCCTCTTCGTGATCTACTCCCGGCTCGGGCTTCTCGACACCCAGCTCGGTCTCATCGTCACCCACATTTCTCTGACGCTGCCGCTCAGCGTGTGGCTCCTGAGGGGTTTCGTGCTGCGGGTGCCCGTGGAGCTGGAGGAAGCGGCGCAGGTGGACGGCTGCGGACGGCTCCAGGCCCTGTGGCGCGTGGTGATTCCCATCATGGCGCCGGGAATCGCGGCGACCGCGGTCCTCACGTTCCTGTACTCGTGGAACGACTTCATCTACGCGGTGATCCTGACGGGACGCGGCGCGCGCACGCTGCCCGTCATGATCTCCGGGTTCATCACGGAGCGTGCCGTGTACTGGGATCGCGTCGCGGCCGCGGGGATGCTCGTGCTCCTGCCGACGGCGATTCTCGGGGTCGCGGTGCAGCGCTACCTGGCGACCGGCCTGGCCGCCGGCGCAGTGAAAGGATGAGCAAGGCGATGGGGACCGTACGCACGCTCGACGTCATGGGCTACATCGCCGCGCCCGTGCTGCCGATGCGGGACGATGGGGCGATCGACCTGGACACGATGGACGCCTACGTCCGCTGGATCGCCGAGGACGGCCCGAAGGCGATCGTCGTGAACTCGAGCGCGGGGGAGGGTGAGCTTCTCTACCCGGAGGAGCGCGCCCAGGTGCTCGAGCGGGTCGTGCGGGCTGTCGGAAGCCGGCTGCCCGTCGTTGCCGGGATCATCAGCGAGTTCACGGAGGACGCGGTGGCCCAGGCGCAAAGCGCCAGCCGAGCGGGGGCGACCGGCCTCCTGGTCTTTCCGCCGCGGGCATTCGGCGGAGAAGGGCTGCCGGCCCGAACGGCGGTCGACTATCATCGGGCGATCATCGAGGCGAGCGGGCTCCCGGTGATCCTGTTCCACCGACCGGCGCAGTTCGGGGGAGTCGTCTATCCGGCGGAGACGCTGCGCCTCCTTGCCGGGCTCGAGGGCGTGGTCGGGCTCAAGGAAGCGAGCTTCGACGCGACGCGCTTCCTGCAGATCGTGCGGGTGAACCGGACATTCCCGCGGCCGCTCGCCATCCTGACCGGAAACGACACGTTCATCTACGAGTCCTATCTCCTCGGGGCCGACGGTGCGCTCCTCGGAATGGGGGCGACGGCGACCGCTCCGCAGATCGCGATGCTGGACGCCGTGCGCCGGGGGGACCTGGCCGCGGGGGCCGCGCTGCGAGATCGCCTCGACCCGCTGTGCCAGGCGATCTACGCAGCGCCTCTCCGGAACTATCGGGTGCGGATGAAGGAGGCGCTGGTCTTCCAGGGAGTGTTGAAAAACGCGGTCGTCCGGGCCCCGCTCCCTTCGGCGTCGGACGACGAGCGAGCTCTGATCAGGCACGCGCTGATCCACGCGGGCCTGCTGTAGGGACCCGATGATGCCATCCGGCGCTTCACGCGGGGGGCGGCTGGCCGGGCGGGTCGCCGTCGTGACGGGCGGGACCTCGGGCCTGGGACGGGCCATCGCGCTCGCGTTTTCCCGCGAAGGCGCAGCCGTGGCGATCGGTGACGTCCGGGAGCACCCGGCGGACGGGGCGTCTCCGACGGCGGAGGCCATCCGAACCGAGGGCGGGCGCGCGGCCTTCGTGACGACGGACGTGACGCGGCGGGCGGATGTGGAGGCCCTCGTGGGGCGCGCCGTCGCGGAGTTCGGGGCGCTCCATGTCATGGTCAACAACGCGGGCATCCAGTCCACGCTGAGCCCGGCCGTCGAGAAGACGGAGGCGGAGTGGCTCCAGGTGATCTCGGTCGACCTCACCGGGGTCTGGTTCGGATGCCAGGCGGCGCTGCGGCAGCTGATCCGGCAAGGCCAGGGCGGTCGAATCATCAACATCTCCTCCCGGCTGGCCATCCAGGGCGTCGCGCCCGGTCGCGCCGACTACTGCGCCGCCAAGGGCGGGGTGTCGAGCCTCACGCGCCAGCTCGCGGTCGAGGCGGGGCCGCATGGGGTTGCCGTCAATGCGATTTGTCCCGGATTCATCGTGACCGATGCCACTCGCGCGGTGGCCGCGGCCGGAAAGCTCGAGGAGATGCGCCGCCGGACCCCCTACCACCGACTGGGGACGCCCGAGGATGTGGCCGGATGCGCGGTCTTCCTCGCCTCGTCGGAGTCAGAGTTCGTGACCGGGCAGAACCTCGTCGTCGATGGAGGCGCTTCGATCGCGGGGTGATCCCGCGAGCGCGCCAGGTGATCAGAGGAGCCGACGCCAGATGGACTTGGTCTACGACGCAAAGGACGGGGTGGCGACGCTGACCCTCAACCGCCCCGAGAAGCTGAATGCCATGACGGACGGCATGCGGCAGGCGCTCGCTCGCCACGTGGAGACGATCAACCACGATCCCGAGGTCCGGGTCGCCGTCGTGCGCGGCGCCGGGGTCCGGGCGTTTTCCGCGGGCAGCGACATCTACGAGACGACGGGGCGGACTCCCGTGGAAAAGCGGGACACCGTCGAGATGGAGGCGCCCCATATCCTCCGGCGCTGCACGAAGCCCGTCGTCGCGATGATCCGCGGATACGCCCTGGGGGGAGGGCTGGAGCTGGCCCTTGCCTGCGACCTGCGGATTGCGTCCGAGACGGCGCAGTTCGGGTTGCCCGAGGTGACCCTCGGATGGATCCCCGGCGCGGGTGGAACCCAGTACCTCCCGCGCCTGGTCGGCCGCGGCATGGCCGCGTATCTCCTGTACACGGGCGAGCGCATCGACGCGACGCAGGCGGAGGCGATCGGCCTCGTGGACTTCCTGGTGCCCGATGCGAGCCTGGAAGCCGAGACGGAGCGGATCACGGCGCTGATTGCCCGGAACCGTCTCGAGGCCCTCGTGTTTCTGAAGGCCGCGCTGCGCATGGCTGACCGGACGAGCCCCGAGGTCGGCGTGGACTTCGAGCGGGAGCTGATCTCGCTCTGCTATTCGTTCCCGGACCGCGAGGCGCGCATCCGCGCCTTCCGGAGCCGCAAGGCCCCGGAGAGACAAGGCTAGGGGCACGGATCATGGCCGCATTCGTCAGCGCGGTGGAGGCGGCCGCGCGGATCCGCGACGAGGCGACCGTCGTCCTCTCCGGGAACACCTATCGCCTCGAGGCGGAGTCCGTTCTGGAGGCGCTCGAAGCGCGGTTCCTCGCCGAGGGGCACCCGCGGGGGCTCCAGGTCATCTACCCCATCATGTCGGAGCGCGCCCGGGCCGGCAGCGGGGGCAAGGGCACCGGCGTCAACCGTCTGGCTCGGCCTGGAATGATGCGACGTGTGATCGGGGGCTCGTACAGCCGGGATGCCGACAAGGAGCTCAATGCTCTCGTCACGAGGAACGAGGTCGAAGCGTACAACCTGCCGATGGGGACCATCTTTGCGTGGATGCGCGCGATCGCAGCGGGGAGCCCTGGGCTGGTGACGCCTGTCGGCATCGACACCTTTGTCGATCCCCGTCGCGAGGGCGGGCGGCTGAACCCCAGGACTCGGGAGCCGCTGGCCCAGGTGATAACGCTGGGCGGTGAGGAGTCCCTCTTCTATCCCCGTGAGCCGGTCCACGTGGCCCTGGTCAAGGGCACCACGGCCGACGAGCAGGGGAACGTGTCACTCGAGCGCAACCCGTTCACGCTGGGCGTGCTCTACCTGGCGATGGCCGCCAGGAACTCCGGGGGCACGGTCATCGCCGAGGTGACGCGAACCGCGGCGGCGGGCTCGCTGCACCCCCGCGCCGTGGTCATCCCGGGCCCCCTCGTCGACTACGTCGTGGTGGCCTCCGAGGAGTACGAGGACGAGCACGACCCGACGATGAGCGGCGAGATACGCGTGCCGGTCCGCCCGGTTCGACTGCCGCTCGACGAGCGGGTGGTCATCGCCCGTCGAGCCGTACAGGAGTTCCGGCCCGGCAACGTCGTGAACCTGGGGGCGGGCATCCCGATGTACGTGGTGCCGCACGTGGCCGCCCTGCGAGGTGTCGCCCAGCAGATCACCTTCACCATCGAGCAGGGTCCGATCGGCGGACTGCCCGCGGTCGGCGGCGTGGCGGTGGGTCCCGAGGCGATCATCGATTCCCTGCAGGTCTTCGACTGGTACGACGGCGGCGGCATCGACGTGGCGTGCCTGTCGTTCGGCGAGGTCGACCGGTTCGGGAACGTGAACGTCGCTCGGTTTGGCGGCATGATGCCGGGCTCCGGCGGGTTCATCAACATCGTCCACGCGGCGCGAAAGATCGTGTTCTGCGGGACGCTGACCGCCAAGGGCCTTCGCACGTCCGTCGGCCCGGCCGGCCTCCGGATCGAGCGGGAAGGTCAGGTCCGCCGGTTCGTCGCGGACGTCGAGCTCATCACGTTCAACGGGGAGGCGGCCGTCAAGAAGGGGCAGGAGGCGCTCTACGTGACGGAGCGGGCGGTCTTCCGCCGCGAGCGCGACGGGATGGTGCTCGTCGAGGTGGCGCCGGGTCTCGACGTCGGGAAGGACGTGCTCGCCCACGTCGAGTTCCCGGTTCGCGTGAGCCCGGACCTTCGACCGATGGCGCCGGACCTGTTCGCGGCCGAGTGACGCATGGCGACCGACGTCCGGACGGTGGTGAGCGCGGATGTTCCGGTTCCCCCCGTGGTGCGCCGGGGGTCGCGGGTGCGCCGCATCGCCTGGGGCTTCGCTCCGGTGCTGACGTTCGTGGGGCTGATCGCACTCTGGGCCGCCCTGGTGTCCATCTTCCGGATCCCCGACTACCTCGTTCCGGCGCCGCAGGCGGTCATCCCCCGGCTGATCCAGGCCCGGCAGGCGCTGTGGGCCAACGCCATGATCACCCTGCGCGAGATCCTCTTCGGGTTCGCCATCACCGTCGTGCTGAGCATTCCCCTGGGACTTCTGCTGGCCCTGTCGCTCCTGGCACGGCGCCTCGCGTATCCGGTGCTGGTCTTCATCCAGCTGGTGCCGAAGATCGCAATCGCGCCGCTGTTCCTCGTGTGGTTCGGCTTCGGGATCCAGTCGAAGGTCCTCCTGACGGTTCTGCTCACGTTCTTTCCGCTCCTCCTGGCCAGCATCGCTGGCTTCCAGGCGTTGGACACGCGGCTCCTGTACCTGACTCGATCCATGGGCGCCTCGGCCTGGCAGACCTTCTGGCACGTGCGGTTCCCGAGCGCGCTCCACGTGATCTTCTCGGGGCTCAAGACAGCCGCGACGATCGCGGCCACGGCGGCCATCGTCGCGGAGTTCGTGGGGTCGAACTCCGGGCTCGGCTACCAGCTCCTGGTCGCGACAGGCGTACTGGACACTCCGCTCATCTTCGCCATCCTGCTGATCCTCACGGTCATCGGCCTCGGCCTCAACTACCTCATCGAGATCGTGGGGTACTTCGCCATGCCGTGGCTGCGCGCGCGGGAGTAGATGTCCTTCCCAGCACACTCCAGACAAGGAGATCGCACATGGATCGCTCACCTTGGAGACGAAGCCGTCGCATCGCCCTGGTCGCGGTGGCCCTGTCGATCGCGGCTTCCGTCACGGTCGCGCTCGCGCCAGGAGTGCCGGCCTTCGCCCAAACGCCGGTGCCCATCTCGTTCCAGTTGAACTTCACGGCCGGCGGCTACAATTCCGGCTTCGCGCTGGCGCTCCAGGAGGGTGCCTACAAGCGCGCGGGTCTGGACGTCACGCTCGTGAAAGGACAGGGGTCCGGGACCACCGCGCAGCTGGTCGCCTCCGGCAAGTCCGACCTCGGATACGCGGACGCGCTGCCGGTGATGCAGCTGATCGCCAAGGGCGCCCCGATGAAGGTCGTGTCGACGATCTACCAGTCGAACCCGAACGCGGTGACGGTGCTGGCCTCGTCGGGGATCAAGTCGATCCAGGCGCTGAAGGGGCACTCGGTGGCGGTCCCGACCGGGCAGTCACAGACCGCCATGATCCCGATTCTCTTCAAGGCGAACGGGCTGTCGGAGAGCGACGTCAAGCTCGTCAACATGCCCGGCAACGCGATGATCGCGACGCTGCTCCAGAAGCAGGTCGATGCGATGCTGGGCTCGCTCGACAACTACGACATCCTGTTTCAGCAGCGAGGGGTGGAGGTGCTCAGCTTCCCGTTCGCCGACCACGGTGTGGCGACGGTCAGCACCTCGATCATCGCGTCGAACTCCTTCCTCGCCCAGCACGGAGATATCGTCAAGAAGTTCATCGACGCGAGCTTGGAGGGCTGGGACGGCGCGATCAAGCGTCCGGACGATGCCATCAAGGCCCTGGTGAAGACGTTCCCCGCTGACACCGATCCCGCACGGAATCTCGCCGAGCTGAAAGCGGCCATTACGCTGTTCTGCAGCAACGGCGCGAAGTTCGTCGGGAAGGCGGAGCCGGAGGCCTGGACCCGGACGGTCAGCGTGGCGCAGCAGGTGCTCGGCCTGCCGACCGAGGTGCCCGGCTCCCAGTACTACACGTACGAGGCCCTGCCGAGCACGCTGCGGACGTCCTGTCCGATCCGGTAGCCGATCCGGCCCTGAGCGTCCGGGCGATGGTGGGCCAGCGCGGCGAGCCGATCGACATCGACCGCGTCACGAAGGCGTTCGAGGCAGATGGAGAGCGTCCGTTCCATGCCCTGACGGAGCTCTCCGTCCGCATCGAAGCCGGCGAGTTCGTCAGCGTGGTCGGGCCGAGCGGGTGCGGGAAGAGCACGCTCATGCTCATGGCCGCCGGCCTGCTCGCGCCCACGAGCGGCGAGATCCGGGTGGCGGGCAAGCGGCTCGACTCGCCGCTGACCGACGTCGGGATCGTTTTTCAGGACGACCTCCTGCTCGAGTTCAGAAGCGCGCTGGACAATGTCCTGCTGCAGGGACGGGTGCGGCGTCTGGACATGCGCGAGGTGCGGCGCCGCGCTGACGAGCTGCTGGAGCAGCTCGGGGTGGCCCACGCGCGAATGCGGTATCCCCGGCAGCTATCCGGCGGCATGCGCCAGAGGGTGTCGTTGGCGCGGGCGCTGGTGCACAGCCCCTCCGTTCTCCTGATGGACGAGCCGTTCGGCTCCCTCGACGCGCTGACCCGGCTCCAGGTCCGGTTCGACCTGGAGCAGCTGTGGCTCTCCGAGCGTCAAACGGTCCTGTTCATCACCCACAGCGTGGAGGAGGCCGTGGGCCTGTCCGACCGGGTCCTCGTGATGTCGCCATCGCCGGGGCGTATCGTACGAGAGGTGAAGATCGAGCTCGGGCGTCCGCGCCCGCTCGCCCTGGGCGAGGCGCCAGAGCTCGGGGAGCAGGCGGAGCGTATCTATCGGATCTTCGAGGAGATGGGCGTCCTTCATGGGAAGGGGCATGGCGAGGTGCCGGGGGTGCGGGGCGAGCGCTCTGGCGCGACGTGAGGGCTGGGTGGGAGTCGGGCCAGCCCGGAGCGCTCCGGGCTGGGGGGAGGGGGGTCTTCATGGGGCAGATCCGGTACTACGAGGACGTCCAGATCGGGGAAGAGTTCAGGTCCCGGACGCGGACCATCACCGAGACCGATGTGGTGGCGTTCGCGAGCCTGTCCGACGACTGGAGCGAGGTGCACATCAGCGAGGAGTTCGCGAAGGGCACGGCGTATGGCCGGAGGATCGCCCACGGGCTCCTGGGGCTCGCGATCACGGAGGGGCTGAAGCTGCGCGGTGGCGCGGACCAGTTCGCCGGCATCGCATCGCTGGGGTGGACCTGGGACTTCCGGAAGCCGGTTTTCTTGGGGGATACGATTCACGTCCGGTGCCGACTCCGGGACAAGCGCGCGACCAAGGATCCGGGCCGTGGGATCTTCTTCCTGGCTCTCCAGCTGGTCAACCAGCGGGGGGAGGTCGTGCACGAGGGCGAGCACCGGCTGATGGTGGAGACGCGGGCCGTCGCGAAGTCGGCCTATGCGTGACGGCGGGCGCGTGGAATCAGGCCGGGCGGCGAGGAGATGCTCGCCGTGACTCGGTTGTCATGAGCCGGTCGAAGGTCCTGACCGCGGAGGCGGCGGCGGCGCTGATCAAGGACGGCAGCGTCGTGGGCATCGAGGGGGCAGGCCGGCTGCTCCTCTCGGAGGCCATCTCGTCCGCGGTCGAGCGACGGTTCCTCGCGGACGGCCACCCGCGCGGGATCACGCTGGTGCAGCCGTGCGGGTTTGGCGACGACGGTGACGCCGGCGCGAGCCACTTCGCTCACGAGGGGCTCGTGCGGCGGGTGGTCTCGCCTGGGTGGGGGGACTCGCCGAGGATGGCCAGTCTGGCGCTGGCGAACAAGGTGCAGGCGTACTGCTTTCCCCAGGGGGTCGTCTGCCAGATGGTCTGGGCCGCGGCGAGCCGGAAGCCGCGCCTCGTCTCCCACGTCGGCCTGGACACCTTCGTCGACCCCCGGCAGAGCGGGGGACGGCTGAACGCAGTGACGACCGAGGAGCTGGTCGAGCGGGTCGAGATCGACGGCGCGGACTGGCTGTCGTTCAAGGTGGTGCCGATCGACGTGGCGATCATCCGGGGTACCACGGCCGACGAGTTCGGAAACATGAGCATGGAGCACGAGCCGGCGATCCTGGAACCGCTCGCCCTCGCCCAGGCCGCCCATGCCAACGGCGGACTGGTGCTGGCCGAGGTCAAGCGGGTCGTGCGGCGGGGAAGCCTGAATCCGCAGCTGGTTCGCGTGCCCGGCATCCTCGTCGATGGGGTCGTGGTGAATCCCGACGCCTGGCAGATTCACGGCGTCGAGCGCCACAACCCGGCCGTCTCGGGCGAGACGCGGGTGCCCCGCGGCCGCTCGCCCGCAGTGTCGCTCGACGAGCGGATGCTTGTCGCGCGACGCGCGACGATGGAGCTCCGCCCGGGAGCCGTCATCAACATCGGGTTCGGAATCTCCGACGGAGTGCCGGTGGTCGCCGCCCAGGAGGATCTGCTCGACGACATCACGATCACGATCGAGCAGGGGACGATCGGCGGCCTCCCGATGCGTGGCCGGGCCCTGGCCGCCCAGACGAATGTCGAGGCCATCGTCGACCAGATCTCCCAGTTCAACTTCTACCAGGGCGGAGGTCTGGACCTCGCGTTCCTGTCGTTCGCCGAGGTGGACGCGGCGGGAAACGTGAACGTCAGCAAGTTCGGATCGCGCCTGCCCGGCTGCGGCGGCTTCATCGACATCTCCCAGAACGCGAAGCAGGTCGTCTTCTGCGGGCTGTTCGGGAAGGCGGGCGATGCCCGGATCGAGGACGGACGCATCCACGTCGTCGAGCGGGGTCGCGTCACCAAGTTCCGGAGAGAGGTCGAGCACATCACGTTCAGCGGCGCCCGGGCTCGGGCCGGTGGCAAGCCGGTGCTCTACGTCACGGAGCGGGCGGTCTTCGGACTGGGTCCGCGGGGTGTCGAGCTCCGGGAGATCGCCCCTGGATGCGATCTGGAGAAGGACGTGCTCGCCGGGATGGAATTTCGGCCTGCGATCGCGAGCGATCTGAAGCTCATGGAGGGCGGCATCTTCGAGGCGCGGCGCCTCGGACTCCGGGAACGATGGGGTGCGCAGGGTGGGGATCGCAGGACGGGGCCGGGCGCCCGGTGAGTGACGCCGCCCGACCATTCCGATTCGGGCTGATCGGCGCGGGGGTGGCGGCGGAGATCCACGTCGCCGCGATGCGGATGGTCGCCGGCGTCGAGGTGAGGGCGGTTACCGACGCCGACTCCGGGCGCGCGCGGGCGTTCGCGAGCCGGCACGGGATTCCCGAGGTCTACGACACAGGGGAGATCCTCGCCGCGAGGGCGCCCGTGGACGCCGTTGCCGTGCTGACACCGCACCACCTCCACCTGCCTTACGTGCGGGCGGCGGCGCGGGCGGGTCGCCACGTGCTGGTCGAGAAGGCGATCGCCCACACGCTGGCCGACGCCGACGAGCTCATCGAGGCATGCCGCGCGAGCGGGGTCACGCTGGCCGGCGTCTTCCAGAACCGGTTCACGCCCGCGGCCCGGGGCCTGCGCGATGCCGTCTCGAGCGGCTCGCTCGGGCGCGTGTTCATGGCCTCCGTCACGGTGAAGGAGCATCGTGCGCCGCGCTACTTCCACGACGCCCCGTGGCGCGGTCGACGGATGGAGGCGGGCGGCGGGGTCCTGATGATCCAGGCGATCCACATGATCGACCTCCTGCACTGGGTGCTCGGCATGCCGAGGCGGGCGGTCGCGCGCATTGGAACGGCGGTGCACGCTGTTGAGGTGGAGGACGTCGCGGTCGGCCTGCTCGAGTTCGACGGGGGTGTGGTCGCGGCTGTGCAGGCGACGACGGGTGCCGTCCCGGAGCAGCCTCCCTCGGTCGAGATCCACGGCGATCGTGCCACGGCGGCGGTTAGCGGGAGCTGGGGCCACCTCGCGCTCTCGCTGCGCCCGGGCACGAGCCCTTCGGATGCGGGGGCGGTCGCGGTCGGCCCGGATGCCGGCGGTCGCCACGCTCAGCCGTCGGTGGGACCGTACGCGGAGCAGATCGGAGACTTCGTGGCCGCAGTCCGAGAGGGTCGGCCGCCGCTGGTGGATGGCGCGGAGGCGCGGAAGGCGCTCCAGATTGTCGACGCGCTGTATCGTTCCGCCGCGAGCGAGAGGTGGGTCGACGTGGCCCAGGTGCACACGCCCGGGTTTCGGGGATGAGTGGCGGGGGGACGTCCCGCGCGGCCGTCTTCGACTTGGACGGCGTGCTGGTGGACAGCGAGCGGCATCACGGGACGGCGTGGCGCCGGCTCTGCCTCGAGGAGGGCGTTTCGCTCACCGAGGCCGAGGTAGTCCGACGGACCCTCGGGCGCCCGGTCCGGGAGTCGCTGCCGGAGCTGCTGGGCCGGCCGATCGCAGCGGATGAGGCGCGGCGCCTGATCGGGCGGAAGGCGGCGCTCTACGAGGAGGCCTCCGCCGGCCGCGTGGCGGCGGTGCGCGGCGTGGTGGAGTTCGTGCGTGCCCTCGGTGCCGCCGGGGTGCAGCGGGGGCTGGCGACGTCGGCGCTTCCCGAGCGCGTTGTGGCGACCTTGATGGCTCTAGGATTGACGGACGCCTTTCCGGTCCGCGTCACCGGGCTCGACGTCCGACTGGGAAAGCCGGACCCAGAGGTGTACCTGACAACCGCCGCGGCACTTGGCCTGGAGCCCGCCGCCTGCGTGGCCTTCGAGGATTCTCCGGTCGGCGCGGTCGCGGCCCGGCGGGCGGGCATGCGCGTCGTCGGAGTGGCCACGACGTGCTCCGAGGACGAGCTCCATGCGGCCGGCGCCCGGCTGGTGATCCCGGACTTCGTCGGGGCGACATGGGAGGAGCTGGTCTCTGCGCCGACGCCCTCTTGACGACGCGTCGCGGAGGGTGCTCTAGTCCCTTCGAGTCGACCGTGACGGCCCCTCTCACCTTCGTCCAGATGGCCGATCCGCAATTCGGCCAGTTCGCCCACTTCTCCGGCCGTACGCCCGAGGAGCTCGCCCGCTACCGCCGGCATGGTCTCAACGTGCGGGCCGCCCCGAAGGTGGCGCACTTTCACGAGGAGACGCGCCGCTTCGAGGCGGCCATCGCGATGGCGGGCGCGGCGCGGCCGCGTTTCGTGGTCGTCTGCGGCGACATGGTGAACACGGCGGGGGATCCGGGCCAGGTGGCGGAGGTGAAGCGGGTCGCGGCCGCGCTGCCCGCGAGCGTGCCGATCCACTACGTCCCCGGCAACCACGACGCCTGCGCCGACAACGAGGTGCCCGACCCCGAGAGCCTGGCGCGCTACCGGGCCGACTTCGGCCCCGACTTCTACACGTTCCAGGTGGATACCGCGCACTTCGTGGTCGTGAATGCCTGTCTCCTCCAGCATCCCGAGCGCGCCCCGGAGGACTTCGACCGCCAGATGTCGTGGCTCGAGGGCGCGCTGAGGGGCGCGATGCGCGCGGGCGCCTCCCACATCGTCGCCTTCACTCACCAGCCGCTCTTCATGGCGCATCCCGAGGAGCCGGACGAGGACTACCCCTGGGCGCCGAGCCCGCCGGGCCGCCCGCCCGGCTACTGGGCCGTGCCCCGAACGCGCCGCATGCCGGTGGTCGAGCTGTTCCGCCGGTACGGGGTTCAGGCGACGTTCTGCGGCCACTGGCACCGGAACCACGAGGCGCGAGACGGGGACATGGTGGAGGTGCTGACGGGTTCCGTCGGCTACCCGCTGGGCGACGATCCCTCCGGAATCCGCGTCGTTCGCCTGACCGGAGCCGGGGTGGAGCACGAGTACCGAGCGCTTCCGCTGGCGGGGAGGCCGTTCTGACGGATCGGGGCCGCCTGCCGGGGGTGCTGGAAGCCAATCGTGGAGCTTCCTTGGACCAGGGCTGCTCCGATGCGCCTCGAGCGACCGTCTAAGTGTAGAGTGGACGTGCCGGGGGACGACCCCCGGCTCTTCTGAGGAGGTCCCGATGGCGCTCTTCTCGTTCCGGAAGAAGGCTGGGTTTCCCACGACCGAGGAAGCGCTCCCCGGCCGGACGGAGCCGATCGCGGTGCCCGACCGTCACTTCGTGACGCGGCGCCCCATCAAGCCGCCCTTCCCCGAGGGTCTCGAGCAGGCGGTCTTCGGTCTCGGCTGCTTCTGGGGTGCGGAGCGGAAGTTCTGGCAGACCGCGGGTGTGTGGACGACGGCGGCCGGCTACGCGGGCGGCGTGACCCCGAATCCGACCTACGAGGAGGTGTGCTCCGGGCTCACGGGTCACACCGAGGCCGTCCTGGTCGTGTTCGATCCGAAGGTGATCTCCTACGACGCCCTGCTCCGCGTCTTCTGGGAGGCCCACGATCCTACCCAGGGAATGCGGCAGGGGAACGACGTGGGCACGCAGTACCGCTCGGCGATCTACACGTACGGCGACGCCCAGCACGCGGCGGCGCTCGCCTCCCGCGACGCCTATCAGCCCGCGCTCGACCGCGCCGGCTACGGTCCGATCACGTCGGAGATCCGCCCGGCCCCGGCGTTCTATTACGCCGAGGGGTATCACCAGCAGTACCTCGCCAAGAATCCCGGAGGCTACTGCGGGCTCGGGGGCACCGGTGTCTCGTGCTCCACGGGGGTGGCCACCGCCCGCTGACAGCGCCGCCCGGCCCCGAGTACCGTCGTGACGGAGGACGCGCGACGGGTCGTTCTCAGGACTGCGTTTCAGTCTCCAGCGACCCTTGACTTGACCGGACCAGGGGTCCACTGTGGTCTTGGAGTCGAACGTGACCAGCTGCAGACGGTTTGCGTGCCTTTTCCCTGTCGTCATCTTCATCGCGCTGCGAGCCCTGTCGTACGCGCATCCCACGCCCCTTCCTTGGACGTCCGGTGTCTTCGACGGCGAAGGCCTCGACGACATCCTGCAGACGATTCGAATCGCGTACACGAAGTCCGACGACGTTCGCCCCGTCACCCGCGAGCTGCTTGCGATCCCGACCGGCCGCGTGTCGGCGTCGGAGCCCTCGCTCGCGAGAGGGGCCAGCCTCAGCAGCACCCATCCGCGCGCACCCCCGAGCTGCTGAGCCCCGCCAGCTGATCCACGCCGCCGGCGCCGCGTCTGGCCTGGGTGCGGTCTGCCGGCCCGAAACCCAACGAGACACGGATCGGTCCGCGCATTTCGCGCGGCCGGAGGAGTATTCCATGCTCAAGAAGCTCGCGATCGTGGCCCTGTTGCTCGCATTCACCGCAGCGCCGCTCTGGGCGGACGAAGTCTCGGGCAAGATCCAGAAGGTGGACACGAGCGACCGCAGCATCGTGCTGGAGGACGGTACCCAGCTCTGGCTGGCGGAATCGGTGTCCGCCGACGACCTGAAGGAGGGCGCCACCGTCAAGGCGTCGTACGAGGAGAAGGACGGGAAGAAGGTCGTCACCGAGATCCAGGTCTCGCAGTAGCGTTGGGACGCCATCGGGCACGCCGGTCGCCGGCGTGCCCGATCGTCACCGGGGTGCGAAGGCTTCGAGCTCGGCGCCGGCCAGGAACCGGCGGATCGCCTGCGCCGAGATCACGAGGGTCTCGCCGGGGACGGGAATCTCCATGATGCGATCCGGCGCGTCGCGAGCCGCGATCTGCGCCGTCCGGTAGCCCTCGACCACGCCGATCAGCTCACCGGTCTCGGCGTCGAAGACTCCCGCGCCGCTCGCGCCGTAGCTCACCGAGGTGTCGACCAGGCGCACCGGGCCTTCGGTCGCATCCGTCTCGCTGCCCGTGCCGACCTGACTGACCGTTCCGCTCGCCAGCGTCATCTGGCGGCCTCGTGGGAACGCGACAACCCACACGTCGTCTCCGAGGTGGGCGACCTCGCGTTGCCGGGCAGGGCGGCAGCACCAGATCCGGGACGAGGAGGAGGGCCAGGTCTGACTCGCTGTCCGCTCGCACGACGGTGGCGCGGAATCGATCGCGCGCACCGGTCGTGCGGACGTAGATCGCATCGGGAACCGGGGGCGCGACGAAGTGTCCGGCGGTCAAGACCCAGGTGCGACGGCGGACGGGATCTGACGCGACGACGACGCCGGATGCCGCACGGCGCCCTCCGCCTGGACGCTCTGCCAGGAGCTGGACCGTGGACGGCAGCACACCGCGCAGGAGCTCGGAGCGGGCTGGCGGCCGGGGTGGTGTCGCGCATCCTGCGGCCAGCACTAGCATCCCTGCGCAGAGGAGTGCGGTTCCCCACTCGACCCGTCGCCTCACTCGGCCCTCCTGCTCGGCCATCGTTCGGCCGGCCCTCGGCTCGATCAGGCTGGACAGATGCTAGCAGAGTGCCAAGTCAGGGACCCAAGAAACAGCGCCGGCGCGCCGCGTCCTCAAGGTGAGGCGGCGGCCCGCTGGCGGATCAGCTCGTCGAGGGGACCGGAGATCCGGACGATCTCGTTGACGGGCCACGCGCCGACGTTGATCGTCGCCACGAAGAGGTCTCCGGCGATGCCTGCCCGCCGCGTCTCGGGCGTGTCGGGGGCGAAGGCGAGACCCCGCGGCGCGTCTCCCTGGGTGTAGGTCAGGAAGGGGACGCGCCGGCCCTCCGGCGTGAGGGCGAACAGCTCGCTTCCCTGGCGGTCGGCGACGAGGAGGTGGCCCCCGGCGGTCACCGCGATCGCGGCCGGCATGGGGCCGCGGAGGAGGAGCGCCGGGGTGCCGTCGCGCGGGACGCGCCAGATCTCCCCCGGGCCTTGCTGCCAGGGCGCCTCGGCGTTTCCGTCGGCGCCGATCCAGAGCGCGTCGGTCGCATCCATGGCGAGAACGCGAGGCCGCTGCACCACGACGTAGCGCGGGTCGAGCACGCGCCCCGCGGGGTCCAGGAGCAGCACGCGTCCCGACTCGCGATCGGCGACGTAGAGGCGGCCAGCCGAGTCGACGGCGACGCCTTCCGGCTGGCGGAGGAGTGGCGGAGCTTCCCGGGGGGGCGTGCCGCCGGCGAAGAGCTCGGCACGCCCGTCGATCACCCGGTAGACGACGCCGAGCCGCCGATCCCGGTCGAAGGTCGTCACGAACAGCTCGAGTCCCGCTCGGACGGCGACGGTCTGCGCGTTCCGCAGCGGCGGCCCGTAGAGGTACCGGGATTCCGTCTCGGGGGTGAGGCGCCCGCCGCCCGGGGGCACGCGGTAGACGGGGGTGAGGTCGTCCGTCTCCGCATTCTGGTACCGGGCGCCGGTGCGAGCCAGAAAGAGGCTCCCCGAACGGTCGAAGACCAGGGTGGACGTCGCCGGGATGCCCCGGGAGCCGCGCCCGGTCGCGAATCCCTGGCCGGTGACGTAGACCTCCTTCACGAACCCCGGGGGCAATCGGACCTCGGCGAGCGCAGGGGTTGCGAGGAGCGCGAGGGCCCCGAGGGCCCACGAGGACAAGGTAGGCGACCCGGCCTTCGCGCCGGACGAGCCTCGCGATCATCGCTCCCGCTCCCCACATGCCACGATCCCCGGCTCCCACGAGCACGGTAGTCGAGGGTCCTGGCGCTGACAAGCCATCAGTTGGAGCCGGTTTGACGCGCCCTCCGTTCTCCTGACACGATTCGGCCCGCGGGTCGCGAGGTCGCCGGCGCACCAACTGACGCCAGCTGAACGACGGAGGCGGGATGTCTCTCGAGGGAAAGCGGGCACTGGTGACGGGCGCAGGGTCGCGGGGGATCGGACGGGCGATCGCCGAGGCCCTCGGGGCCGAGGGTGCCGACGTTGCCGTGCACTACTACGGGGACGGGGCGGTCGCCCTCGAGCTGGTCGACCGGCTGCGGGCGTCCGGGCGGCGCGCCGTCGCCCTGTCGGCCGATCTCGCCGACCCGACGGCGGCGCGAGCGCTGGTGCGGCGCGCGGCCGACGAGCTGGGCGCTCTCGACGTCGTCGTCTGCTGCGCGGCGGTCCTCTCGCGCGTGCCGTTCCTCGACCTGACCGACGCCGAGTGGGACCGGGTTCACGCCGTCAATCTGCGCGGATACTTCGCGACCGGTCAGGAGGCGGCGCGCCACATGGTCGCGCGCCAGGCCGGCGGGCGGATCATCATGGTCAGCTCGGTGAACCAGGTCACGGTGAACCGCGGCATCGCCCACTACGTGGCGACGAAGGGCGGCGTGATGCAGCTCGCGAAGGCGATGGCGCTCGAGCTGGCGCCGGCGGGCATCACGGTCAACCTGATCGCGCCGGGGACCATCGAGACGGACCTGAACCGGGCCTTCCTCGCCCAGCCCGAGAACCGGCGGGCGAAGCAGGGCCTCATCCCCATGGACCGCATCGGGCGTCCCCAGGACGTCGCGGGCGCGGCGGTGTTTCTCGCCAGCGAGGCCGCTTCGTACGTGACGGGCGCCACCATCGTCGTCGACGGCGGGCTGACCCTCGAGTGAACGGCGTCGGCGACCTCTGGCAGCGAAAGACCGGCGGCACCGGGTAGAATGGTCTCGCCCGGCCTGGGCCGGGCAGGACGCGCTCGAGGAGGGGCCATGGAGAGGGAGACGCGGCTGGTCCATGCCGGCCGGGACCCGGAGCGGCAGGAGGGGATCGTCAACCCGCCGCTCTACCGGGCCTCCACGATCCTCTACCCGACGATGGCTGCCTACGAGGGCCGTCACGAGCGCCGGTTCACGGCCTTCGCCTACGGCATCCACGGCACGCCCACCACCGTCGCCCTGGCGGAAGCACTGGCTGAGCTTTCGGGCGGCGCGCGGACCCTCCTCCTCTCGTCGGGGCTCTCGGCGGTGACGCAGACGCTCACCGCCTTCCTCCGGCGGGACGATCATCTGCTGATCGCGGACACGGTCTACGGGCCGACCCGCGTGTTCTGCACCCAGGTCCTCGCGCGCTACGGTGTCGAGGTCACCTTCTACGATCCCCGGGCGGGGGCGGGCATCGCCGGCCTGATCCGCCCGAACACGCGGGTCGTGTATCTCGAGTCCCCGGGGTCCCAGACGTTCGAGGTCCAGGACGTTCCCGCGATCGCCACGGCCGCCCGCGCTCGCGGCGCCCTGGTGGTCCTGGACAACACCTGGGCCACGCCGCTCCACTTCCGGGCGTTCGAGCACGGCGTGGACGTGGAGATCCAGGCGCTGACCAAGTTCGTCGCCGGCCACTCCGACCTCCTGCTGGGCGCGGTCACGACGCGGAGCGAGGACCTGTACCGGTCGCCCGCGACGGCGCGTCGACGTTCGGGGACTGCCCGGCGCCCGACGTCTGCTACGAGGCGCTCCGCGGATTGCGGACTCTCGCCGTGCGCCTCCGTCACCACGAGGCGGCCGCCCTGCGCGTCGCCGAGTGGCTGGCGCGCCGCCCGGAGGTCGCCCGCGTCCTTCATCCGGCGCTGCCGGAGGACCCCGGCCATGCGATCTGGAAGCGCGACTTCCTCGGCGCGTCGAGCCTCTTCGGAGTGCTCCTGCGCACGGGCTCGGAGAAGGCGGTGGCGGCGATGGTCGACGGGCTCCGGCTCTTCAAGATCGGCGCGAGCTTCGGGGGCTTCGAGAGCCTGATCGTCCCGGTGCGGCCCGAGCGCACCGTGCGGCCCTGGCGGGAGCCCGGCTTCCTGCTGCGTCTCCACGTCGGTCTCGAGGCCGTCGAGGACCTGATTGCCGATCTGGAGGCAGGCTTCGCCCGGCTGGGCGCGGCGCTCCGGGACGAAGGGGAGGTCGTGCGATGACAGCTGACGCGGGGCAGCCGGCAGTGGTGTCCGGGAGCGGGACGGCACCGGCGCGCGCCGAGACCGAGCGGGTCGCGAGCCGGGACGCGGCGCTCCGGGACCGGGCGCGCCGGGTGATCCCCGGCGGGATGTACGGGCATCAGAACGCGGCGACCTGGCCCGCGCCGTTTCCCGCAGTTCCTCGAGCGGGGACGCGGGTGCCGGATCTGGGACGTCGACGGGCGGGAGTACGTGGACTTCGTCTGCAGCTTCGGCCCGATCGTCCTCGGCCACGCGCATCCGGCCGTGGAGGCGGCGGTCGAGCGGCAGCGGGCCCTCGCCGATTGCCAGAACGGCCCGTCCCCGCGGATGGTGGAGCTGGCGGAGCGGCTGGTCGAGCTGGTGCCGCATGCCGACTGGGCGATGTTCGCGAAGAACGGCACCGACGCCACGACGCTCGCCCTCTCGATCGCCCGCGCGGCGACGGGCCGCCGGAAGGTGCTGGTCGCGCGCGGCGCCTACCACGGCTCGGCCCCCTGGTGCACGCCGCGGCCGGCCGGGACCACGCCCGAGGACCGGGCGCACCTCATCCCGTTCGTCTACAACGACCTCGCCAGCGTCGAGGCGGCCGCCGATCAGGCCGGCGGCGATCTGGCCGGGGTCCTCGTGTCCGCGTTTCGCCACGACGCCCGGTTCGATCAGGAGGAATGCGACCCGGCGTTCGCCCGGGGCGTGCGGGCCCTCTGCGACCGTCGGGGCGCGGTCCTGATCCTCGACGACGTGCGCGCGGGTTTCCGGCTTCACCTCGGCGGGAGCTGGGAGCCGCTCGGCGTCCGGCCCGACCTCTCCGCGTACAGCAAGGCGATCGCGAACGGCTACCCGCTGGCGGCGGTCCTCGGGCGGGATTCCCTGCGGGACGCGGCCCAGCAGGTCTTCGTCACCGGCTCCTTCTGGTTCGCGGCCGTCCCCATGGCGGCCGCGCTCGCGACGCTCGAGGCCCTCGAGACCGAGCGGGGGATCGAGCGGATGACTCGCGCGGGCACCCTCCTCCGCGAGGGGCTCGCCCATCAGGCGCGGGCTCGCGGGCTCCGGATCACCCAGAGCGGCCCGGTGCAGCTGCCATTCATGACGTTCGCGGCCGACGTGGCGGCGGGGACCTTCGACCGGGCCAACGTCTTCACCGGCGAGGCCGCCCGGCGCGGCGTGTGGCTCCATCCCTGGCACAACTGGTTCCTGTCGGCGGCGCACACGGACGCCGACGTGCGGCTCGCGCTGGAGCGGACGGACGCGGCATTCGACGCGGTGCGCGCCCGCTTCGGGTCAGACACGGCTTCCCCTGCGACGGGTGGCAGGTGACCGACGTGAAGGTCTACGACGGGCTCACCGAATACGTGGCGTCGGCCGAGGAGGCCGAGCGCGTCCGGCGGACCCTCTACCGCACCGACGCGTCGGCGCGGGCCACCGTCCTGCCGGCGTACCGCGGCCGCCTCGAGGCGGCCGACCTCGAGCGATTCCGCGATCAAGGCTACCTGGCGATGGAGGGCGTGCTCACGCCCGACGAGGTCGTCCGGTGCGCGGCGGCCCTCGACGACCTCGCGCGCCGCCGCCCGGAGGGAGTCGGCGCGCAGGACGAGCCCTACTACCAGCGCGGCGGCGAGGGGGCAGAGACGGTCAGTCCGGAGCTCCGCGTGCGAAAGCTGTGGAAGTTCGCCGGCGCCGATCAGACCCTCGGTGCCGCGGTGGCCGCTCCCCGGATGGTGGCCATCCTGGACCAGCTCATCGGGCCGGGCGCCCGCCTCATCCAGGACATGGCGCTCATGAAGCCGCCGCACCGGGGCGCCGAGAAGCCGTGGCACCAGGACAACGCCTACTTCGACTGGACGCCGCTCGACGGCGTGCTGGGTGTCTGGATCGCCCTCGACCCGGCGACGGTGGAGAACGGCTGCATGCAGATCGCTCCCGGCTCCCATCGCGCGGGCCCGGCGCCCCACTACCACGTGCGCGACTGCCAGCTGGTCGACCAGACGTCTCGTGCCGACCGGGCGGAGGTCGTGCCGCTCGGGCCGGGCGGCGCCCTCTTCTTCTCGGCGCTCCTCCACCACGGGACGCCGCCCAACCGGAGCCCGGACCGCCGGCGGGCGCTGCAGTTCCACTACGCCGCCGCGCGCTGCCGGCGGATGACGTTCCAGGAGCACATGACCCATTTCGCCCTCGAGGGCGCCTACGTCGGCTGTCGCGACTGGGACATGGACGCGGGCGTGTCGCGGGCGCGGCTGTCGCCATGATGGCGACGGCGGAGGTGACGCGATGAGCGGACAGGCACGGGCGACGGTGCAGGTCGACAACGATCAGGTCCGGGTGACCGAGTGGCGGTTCGCCCCGGGCGAGGCGACCGGCTGGCACCGCCACGAGTACGACTACGTGGTCGTCCCGATGACCGTGGGGCCGCTCCGCATCCGGACCGGGCAGGCGGAGGTGTCGAACGACATCGTGCCCGGCCAGGCTTACTTCCGGGTCGCCGGCGCCGAGCACGACGTGTGGAATCCGAACGGATACGAGGTCGTGTTCGTCGAGACCGAGCTCAAGAGGCCCGAGACCAGGTGAAGCTGACCGGTATCCCTCGCGCCGAGCGGTTCCCGCGCATGGTGCGCGTGAAGCAGACGTTCCAGGGCCCCGCGGTCGAGAACGTGCCGGTGGCCGTCCGGACGGCGCTCGGCCGGCTCGCGCTCCCGGTGAAGGCGGGCCAGTCCGTCGCCCTCACCGTCGGCAGCCGGGGCGTCGTCAACATCGACGCGATCGTCCGCGCGACCGTGGAGCACATGAAGGCGCTGGGCGCGCACCCGTTCATCATCCCCGCGATGGGGAGCCACGGCGGCGGGACGGCCGAGGGGCAGCGCTCCGTCCTCGAGCACTACGGCGTGACCGAGGCGACCATGGGCTGCCCCGTCCGCGCGACGATGGACGTCGTCCAGGTCGGCGAGGCGCTCGGCCTGCCGATCTGGCTCGACCGGTACGCGGCGGAGGCCGACTGGGTGGGCGTGATCAACCGGATCAAGCCCCACACCGGCTTCACCGGGGACATCGGCTCCGGTCTCCTCAAGATGATGACGATCGGCACGGGCAAGCACCGCGGCGCCGTGCAGGCCCACCGGGCGAACATCCGGCTCGGCTACGAGCGGATGATCACGGGGCTCGGCGCCGGGATGCTCCGGAGCGGCCGGATCGCGTTCGGCCTCGGCGTCGTGGAGAACGGGTACGACGAGACGGCCCTCGTCCAGGCGTTTCTGCCCGGCGAGCTCGAGGCGGGCGAGCGGGAGCTCCTGAAGAAGGCGCGCGCCTGGATGGCGAAGCTGCCCTTCGAGGAGGTCGATCTCCTGATCGTCGACGAGATCGGGAAGGAGATCTCCGGGACGGGTATGGACACGAACGTCATCGGCCGGCACGCCACGTGGTTCGAGCGGCCGTTCACGAGCCCCCGCATCACGTTCATCCTCGCCTGTGACACGACGGCCAACACCTACGGCAACGCCAACGGGATCGGCCTCGCGGACTTCACGACGCGCCGGCTCGCCGACAAGATCGACTGGGAGCCGACCTACGTCAACGCGCTGACGGCCTGCTCGCCCGGCGGGCCCAAGCTGCCGGCGGTGCTCGACAGCACGCGGGAGGCGGTCGCCGTGGCGCTCTCCTGCCTCGGCATGGACCGGCCGGAGGATGCGCGCGTCGTGCGCATCCAGAACACGCTTCGCCTGACCGAGGTCGAGGTGTCGGAGGCCTTCGCGGCCGACCTCGCCGGACGCGACGACCTCACGCCCCTCGGCGAGCCCGCCGCCATGACCTTCGATCCCGACGGCGCCCTCCCGCCGTTCTGACGGGGTCTGACCCCATGAACCCGCTGGGGCTCGCGTGGGGCAGCGGGCGCGGCGGAGCAAGACGGTCACCGCCCGGGACGTCGAGCTCTACGCGGAGATCACGGGAGACCGGAACCCGCTCCACTTCGACGCCGACTTCGCCGGGCGCACGCGATTCGGCCGCCTCGTGGCGCAGGGGGGGATCACGGCCGGGATGCTCAACGCGCTCGTGGCCATGGACCTCCCGGGCCCCGGCACGGTCTTCATGAGCCAGTCGCTCCGCTATCTCGCGCCGACGTACCTGGGAGACACGCTCACCGCCGAGGTCGAGGTCCTCGCCGTGAAGCCGGACAAGCCCGTCTGCCAGCTCAAGGCGACCATCACCAACCAGGACGGGACGGCCGTTCTCGAAGGGGAGTGCTGGACCTACACGCTCAGACCCAAGTGAGCCGGCTCACCCTGCGTCGGGGAGCTCTGTCGTGATCCACCATCTCGACCACCTGGTCCTGACCACGCGTCACCGCGACCGCTGCATCGACTTCTACACGCGCGTGCTCGGGATGCGCCTCGAGACGTTCGGTCAGGGTCGCGTCGCCTTCCGGTTCGGCGACCAGAAGATCAACCTCCACGAGGCGGACCGGGAGTTCGAGCCGAAGGCGGAGCGGCCGACGCCCGGCGCGCTCGATCTCTGCTTCATCGCGCGGGAGCCGCTCGACGCGGTGGTCCGGCGTCTCGAGACGGCGGGGATCCCGATCGAGGTCGGCCCGGTGCTCCGCACGGGGGCGATCGGACCGATCCGGTCCGTCTACGTCCGCGACCCCGACGGCAACCTCATCGAGATCGCCGAGCCGGTTCGCACGACGGTGGTCGTGAGCCCGGGCGCACCCGAGACCCCCCCCGACGGTTGAAGGGCCTGCTGCTAACGCTGCCAACTCCGCGCCCGCTCCGTGAAATGCCGCATGCGGGGCAAGGGGCCACGAAAGAGCTTGGATATCCAGAGGCCCCGAGGGATCCAGACCGACAAGAGCGGGGCGTCCCCGAGCCGGAATACCGGCGTCTCATCAAGGGCCACACTGACGCGCTCTGGTCCCCAGCGACGCTGTTGCTACCCTAACGAGCGACTGCGTTCACCCCCTTGGCGGCGGCCGCGATGAGCGCCGCTACCGCGCTGGGCTGCGACTCGTAGATCGCGTGACTCCCCCGCGCCTCGACGACGGTCGATCCGGCGCGCTTCGCCATGAGGCGTTGGGCCGCCGGGGGGATCATCCGGTCCTCGGTCGCCAGCAGGTACCAGCTCGGCTTGGTCTTCCACGCGGGGGCGCTGATCGTGCCGCTGAGCGCTTCCACCCCCCAGGGAACCTGCGAGTCAGCCAGAAACGCCGCGCGGTCCGCGTCCACGTCCGCCGCGAAGGACGCGTGGAACTTCGTCTTGTCGAGGAACAGATAGCCGCTCTGCGGCGGCAGAATTGGCGGCACCGGGGCGCCGGGGGGCGGATCCTTGATGAGCGAGGCGACGGACTCGCCCCGATCCGGAGCGAACGCGGTGATGTAGACGAGCGCGGCGACCTTAGGATCCGTACCGGCCTCGGTGATCACCACGCCGCCGTAGGAGTGGCCGACCAGAACTACGGGGCGGTCCTGCGCGGCCAGGACGAGCTTCGTGGCCGCCACGTCCCCGGCCAGTGACAAGGTGGGATTCTGGACGACGCTCACGGGGTAGCCGTCTTTCCTGAGGAGCTTGTAGAGGCCCTCCCACCCGCCACCGTCAACGAAACCGCCATGAACGAGCACGACACTCACAGCATTGGGCGAGGCCATGATGAGCTCCTTTGGGGGGTGGGGGTGCGTCGACGCCGCTGGATCGCCACCGCCCGACCCTACCAAGCCCCCGCCCCCGGCGCCAGACGGCCTCTTGCGCTCGGGAAGTCGCTGTGTACGGGGGTCAAGCGAGCGTCTGGCGGTGGGCCCGAGGACCACGGCGGCCGGCGCCGCCAAACGCGGATCCCTTCCGCGATAGCCGGAATGGGCTCGAATGGGAAGAGCAGCCCGCGGCTCTCCTGACCCCCGACCTGCCAGCACCGGATCCCTAGGCATCACCAGAGCCGGGCGGTGTAGAGGCCCGTCTTCCGAGATGCTTGGGGACGGTTGACACGGGGGCCACCCTTGGCGCATAACCGGCGCCCAAGGGTCTTCCGCGCTCGGTCCAACTCCGGCTCCCCTGGGAGGATCCCATGCGCGCTCTTGCCCGACCCCTCGCCTGGCTACTCCTGATCCTGGGTCTCGCGGCCGGCTGTGGTGGGAGCGATTCGAGCGGCCCATCGGTATCTCTGACTGGTACCTACCGCGGCAGCCAGACCTTTACGACCGGTCCAGGCAACGAACCACGGCGCCAACAGCCGGGGAAGCGCTTCAGGAGCGGAGGCGGATGGCCCGGGATCGTGGCACGTCGCTGACCTTCAAGATCATCGGCGTCCTGCTATTCCTCTTCGCCGCCGCGGTCCTCTACGCCTGGGTCAACCAGGCTCGTTAAAGGCGGACGTCTCCCCATGCGCCGCGCCCTCTTGCTCGGCCTGGCCGTCCTCCTCACCGCCTGCGCCCCGCGGGCCACAACACCCCCAGAGGGCCGCCCGACGCTGGTCCCGCCCGCCGTGGTGGCCTATCGCCTCCGCCTTGAGGCTCCGGGCTCGACCGGCGAGATCACGTTGACGACGGCCTTTGAGTATCTGATGGGCCGCTCGAACAAGGCCTTACCGACGTACCGGGTCGCCGGGGCGATCACGCAGACTGACGATCTCGGCACGTGGCGGTTCTCCTTCGCGCCGCTCGACATCCTGGACCCGGAGAGCCTCGCACAGGTCCACGGCATCGGTGTGCAGTTCCGCAACGGCCTCCGTGACACTATCGAGGTGGAGTGGGCCCGGAGCGCCATTGTCGATCACAGCGGTCGGGCTCACTCAGTGATCCACCGCGGCGTACGCTTGGTCGCCCGGAACGATCCGAGCGCGCCCTCGACGATCCCGGCTGGCGCCGTCCTCGATGACTTCCTCTTCCCGGCTGACCTGATCACGTACCGATCGGGCCGGCTGGGCATGTGGACCGCCGTGGGGTTCCTCGAACGCTTGCAGCCGGGCCAAGTCGTCACGGTGAGCTTCGGACTGCGTATCACCGGACAGCCGGGCGAGCGAGCCTTCCGTTTCCGGGCCGCGCCCCCCATGTAGAGGCGTCCTTGCTGCCGCGGTCCAGCTCCCCCCTTGGACGTGCATGGGGTGGTCCCGCTGCTACGCCTACCTTGCCTGCTTACGAACCCGAGAGCGCCGGCCCTGGGCTGCGATCGACTCGACGACGAGCCGCAGCGTGGCGCACGCGGTGCATGCCGCGAGCCTCGTGCGGTCAGCCGAGCGTGAGTCGGATGTCACGAGTCGGCACCGGGCGGTTGTGAGTCGCCGTCATGAGCCGGCCCGATGGTGGAAGAGCGAGCGCCGGCGCCGCGGGCGAGGCTTGTTGATCCACGCCGCCGTCGGCAAGGGCGGCGGGGCCGGTACCCCGCGCGGGAAGCGCTCAGGGTGGGCCGCGTACGCGGCGTCGCAGGACCTCGGTCCGCTGTTGGCGACCGTGGCCGCGACCGGGCCGGAGTGGATGTCGTGAGCGGTCATCAGGCCAAGGGCGCAGATGACGATGCTCACCGTTGTACCAGGGGAAGAACCGCCGGCAGAGACGTCTCGGTCGTCCTCGTAGGCAGCCGAACCGGGCGCGGGAAGTCGGGCACGATACTCTGATGGGTCTTGAACTGGGCCTCAGAGAAGGGGTTGTCGTCGGAGACCGTCGGCCGGGAATGCGAGGGCACCACGCCCAGGTCTGGCCAGCAGCAGGGCCACGCGGCTGAGAGGTCATCGACGGCGCCGCGGTCGGCATGCGATGATGAGTTGATCGGGGGCGATGTGCTGCCGCTGCGCAGCTCTCGCCAGATGAGCGCTAGGCCAAGGCGAGCACTTTCGCTGGCGTGCCAGCAGCCAGCCGACGACGTAGCGGCTGAAGATGTCGAGCAGCACGTAGAGCTAGTAGCAGGTCCACTTGACCGGGCCCAGGAGCTAGGTGATGTCCCAGCGTCGCAGACCTGGTTGGGGCCGGTCGCCAACAGCTCGGGCTTGTGGTACGCCGGGTGCCGGAGCTGGTCGCGGCGCTCGCGGCACCTCGGCATTGGCCGCGAGCACGCGGTACATCGTGCGGATCGAACACGAGGGCACCTGACCGACGTCGAGCACCTGCGCGCCAGACCTGCGCCGGCGGCAGATCGACGAACCGCGCCTCGTGCAACAAGGCGCAAGACCCCTTCGCGATCCGCCGCCGTCAGGGCCTGCCGAGGCGCCCGCCGCTCCCGCGGGGTTGCCGGCGCCGGCGGCGGGCCACCCCGGCACCGGTAGAAGGTCGCGCGGGCCAGCCCCAGGGCCGTGCACAGCGGGCCGATGCCGACCTGGGCGCGGCGCTCCTCGACCAGGGCGATCATGACTGCGCGGTCGCCCCCGGCCGGCCGAGCAGCGCCGCCAAGTTTTTTTGGGCGTCGACCAGGACCTCGGCTCGCTCCGCCCGGCCCGTCATCTTCGCCAGCGGCCGCTCGAGCTCGGCAATCTTCCGGTCGCGGGGATCCACCGGCGCAGGCTGGCGGCGGCGCTTCTTCGGCGCCAGCGCGGCCAGCTCCCCGCGCCCCCGGGCCCGGCGCCACTCTACCAGGAGCGACGAGTACAGCCCCTCGCGCCGCAGCAGGGCCCCGATGGCCCCCGGTGTCGTGCACGCGTCGGCCTCCTTGAGGATCCGCCGCTTATACTCCGCCGTGTACGTCCGCCGTCGACGGCTTGGCCGCCACCTGCACGTCCTCCGTCACGACCGCTACCGCGCCGTCGGCGCGTCCATGGGATCATCCCGTCTCGCCGTCCTCACGTAATTTCGGGGGGAGGGACTGTCTCACTGCATCCGGGCCAGAGGGCGCGCGGTGGCTGAGAAGTGGGGCGGCCGTGCGCTCGACAAGGAAAAGGATCTGATAGGACTCGGCAGCAATGTCGAGCGTTTACTCGGACTTACACTCGAGGACTTGGCCGCCTACTACAGCGACGAGAGCCTCCGTGGGCGGATCCGGGCCCGCCTCTCGGAAGCGTTGGACGGGCATCGGGATGCGCGCGTGTTCCTGATCGCCCACTCGATGGGCTCGATCGTCGCGCATGATGTCCTGCGAATGTCTGAGCGGGACCCCGGGATCCAGGTAGCCCACCTCGTGACCATCGGCTCACCTCTCGGGCTGCCGTTGGTGACCCAGAAGATCCGCTCGGAGTTCGGCGCCACCCAGACCCCGGGCAACGTCCGTCGCTGGACGAACCTCGCGGACGCTGGGGACAAGGTGGCCCTCGACTGCAACCTAAGCGACGAGTACCGGCCGAACGGTGCCGGTGTCCGAGTGCGGGACGTCCTCGTCCACAACGACTACGTGAATCACCTCGGACGCCCGAACACTCACAAGAGCTATGGATACCTCCGCACTCCGGAGCTGTCAGAGTTGATCGTTGAGTTCCTTGCCCAGAGCCCTGCGGTAAGGTGATCCGAAGCGGTTCCAAGACCTCGTTGTTGAGCCTGACCCGAAAGTCTGTCGCTACGATGGTGTCCCCATTCTGGTGGAAATGTCGGGACGCAACTTCCAGTTCGGCAGCACGCTGGATCACTCGATGATCTCGTCTGCCCGCGCGAGCACGGACGGTGGGATCGTCAGGCCGAGAGCCCTGGCAGTCTTGAGGTTGATGATCAGGCGAACTTGGGTGACGTCTTCGACGGGAAGGTCGCGAGGCGTTTGACCCCGCAAGATCTTCGCGACCAGCCGTGCGGCCTGAACTCCTTCCGCTTCGTAATCAGATCCATATGCCGCCAGCCCGCCAAGCCCGCTCTCTGCCACCCCAGGAAGCTTTGCTCGGGCCCAGAATGCCGCGGGGTAGATCACGGGCAACCGAGCCTGCAGCGATGCCACCAACATCTGTCCCGGCACATCGAGGATGGTGTCATAGGGTGCGAGCAGCCCGTCGCCGTGTGGGATGCCTTTCAGCGTCTCCGCCAGCTCTTTAGCCGTGCGAACGGGTCGCGCGATGACCTGCACGCCCAGACGCGGGGCCGCTTCCTGGGCGCCCCGGGCGGCCGCAGCCGCCGACGGATCGTCCACATGGTGAACGGCCCAGACACGGCGAAGGCTTGGGACGAGGGCCTTCAAGATCTCGAGTCGCTTCGGTGCCAGCTCGGTTTCCAGGCCTGACACTCCGGTCACATTTCCTCCCGGATGTGCCGTAGCCTTGACAATCCCGGCCGCTACGGGGTCCCCCACCCCTGCGAAGACGATCGATGTCGTCCCGGTTGCCGCCATGGCGGCCCTCGTTGGGGCTTCGCCAACGGTGAAGATCACGTCCACGCCCCCGGCCATCAAGGCCTTCGCGGCTGCGGGAAGTGCGTGAACATCTCCCCGGGTGAATTTGACATCGAAGACAACGTCGCGACCCTCTTCCAACCCCGCCGCCTTGAGTCCGGCCCTGAGTCCCTCCAAGGCCGGCGTTCGCTCGCCGAAGGCGGGGTGGAGCACACCGACGTGGTATGCGCGAACCGAGGCCTGCTGTACCTCAGCGGTTAGCGGCACGGACACGAGAGCGATGGCAAGGCTGACTATCATGACGGGCCGTGGAACCGTGATACTCGCCTCCCGTCGGAATCGGGATGGCTCAGCATAGCTCGGGGCGTGACTGCTAGAAAGACGCGATTTCGGGGCATACCCTGGGATAGGTACGCCCCTCGAACGCGAGCCTGGGGCCAATGCGCGATGCGTCATGCGACGCTTCGCCGTCGCGGGCTGAGCACCGCCGGGATGTCGCGCCACCCATCGAGGCGCCGCAGCGGGATCTGGCCGCTGGCCACGAGGCCGAAGAGCAGGACCAGCGCCGCGTCCTCGGTTGGCAGGCTACCTTGGGTCTTCACCCGGCGCCGGAACTCCTCGTGCAGCCGCTCAATCACGTTCGTCGTTCTGAGCGTCTTCCATTGGTTCTTGGGAAACTGGAAGAACGTGAGCAGCTCCTCGCCCCCCTCCTGGAGGCTGCGGACCACGCCGGGGCAGCGGGCCCGCCACTTTCGCTCGAAGGCCGTGACGGCGCTCCGGGCCGCCACGAGGCTCTCGGCATAGACGATCCGGTGGAAGTCGGCGCGCACCTCGGCCAGGGCGTGCTTCGGCGCCTTCCGCTCGACATTGCGGAGCTTGTGCACGGCACACCTCTGGACGTCAGCCTTGGGCCACACGAGCTCGACCGCCTTCCGCAGCCCGGCGTGGCCGTCGATCACGCAGACCACGGGCGCTCCGAGGCTTCGGGCGACGAGATCGTCCAGGCAGCCCTTCCAGGCCTCGAACGACTCGCCCCCGCAGAGCTCCAACGCCACGAGCTGCTTCTGGCCGTCGGTGAGAATGGCGACCACGCCGAGGACGGGGACGCTGGTGACCTTCCCGGCGCTCCGGACCCGCAGGGCAATCGCGTCGAGGTACAGCCCGAACACATCCAGCGCGGCCAGCGACCGCGCGCGCCAGGCCTCCAGCTCGGCCTTGAGCGTGCCGACGATTCGCGAGACGGCGCTCTTCGAGAGCGGCGCTGCTCTCAGCAACGGTGCCAGCGCCCCCCGCAACCGCGGGGTGTTGCCCCCGGCCCGGTACGTGGCCACCACGGCTTCATTCACTTCGCGCAGCCGGCGCTGGTACCGGGGCACGAGCGCCGAGGCCCATTCGCGGGCGCCCGTCGCCGTGAACAACGTGCCCCGGGCCGCCCCTCATGCAGCCGCCCGTCCTTCCTGGAGCACCTGCGGCGGGACCAAGCGGCGATCGCCCGGAAGCTTGCCGCGACGGCGGAGCTGCTCGGGGATCCCGACATGCCGCATCGGGAGCTGCGGGCCCGTCTCGGGACCCTGGAGGACCAACGGCGACACGTCGACGGCCGCCTCGAGATCGTGCAGGCGAGGCTCGCCTCGCACGGCGCCCAGGCCGCGCAAGGGGCGGCGGTGGCCAGTTCTGCGACGAACTCGGCCCGCGGCTCGTCGCTGACCGAGATCGCCGAGCCGGCGTGAGCGGTCCCTCCGCGTGACGCGCGGATGCGGGCGTGGTGGTGCCGTGGCGGCGGCGCGCACGATCTTGCCCGTTGTCCTGACGCTCGCCGGGTGCGCGGGGCCGCTCCCGTACCGGCCCGAGCGCCAGCCGTTCGGCGCGACGATCTCCGCGGACGTCCGCGTGACGGAGGACCAGCTCCGCGTCGAGATCGGCTCCGAGGGGTATCGCGTGGAGCGGGCGGTGCTCGTGCGGGACGGGGACGCGGAGATCGCGCCCGAAGCGCTCGTGCCCTCCCCGGCCGCCCTCCTTCTGGGGTCTCTCGATCGGGCTGGGAGTCGGCGCAGAGGGCTGGGGAAGCGGAGGCAGCTACTCGGTCGGGACAGGGGTCGGCATCCCGGTCGGGGGTACGGGTCCCTGGAGGACCACGCTGGCCGTGTTCCGGCTCGCCGACGCCGGCCCGCCGCCCTGGCGACTGCGGGTCAAGGTGGTGGGTGTCGACGCCGTGGACATCGTCCTCGACCCGGCCACTCGACCGAGCCGTCCGTAGAGTCCAGGACCGTCGACCCGTCGCGAGCCGGAGCCGGTCCGGGTATCCTGGAGCGGATCCGCTCGAATCCGGTCGTGACCGAAACCACAGGAGGCAGCGTGCACACCGTCGGACTGATCGGCCTGGGCAACATGGGTAGCGGCATGGCGGGGAACCTGATGAAGGCGGGCTACCCGCTGGTGGTCCACGATCTGCGACCCGAGGTCGTGCGGGACTTCGCCGCGCGCGGCGCGCGGGCGGCCGGGTCCGTGGCCGAGCTCGCGCGCCTCGCCGACGTGACGCTCACGTCGCTGCCCGGCCCGTCCGAGGTCGAGGCGGTGGCGACGGGGCCGGGCGGCCTGCTGGAGAGCATGCGGACGGGGTGCGTGTGGGTCGACACCACGACCAGCCGGCCGACGCTGATCCGCCGGCTCGAGCCGCGCTTCCGCGACAAGGGCATCCACGTCCTCGATGCCCCGGTGAGCGGAGGCAAGACCGGCGCCGCGACGCGGAACCTCGCGGTCATGGTGGGCGGCGATCGGCCGGTCTACGAGCGCGTCAAGCCGGTCCTCGACGCGATCGGAGACAAGGTCTTCTACGCCGGGGCGATCGGGGCGGGCTCGGTCTGCAAGCTCGTCCACAACATGGTGGGCCACAGCGTCCGTCAGGCCGTCGCCGAGGCCCTGACCCTCGGCGTCAAGGCGGGCGTCGATGCGGAAGCGGTGTGGGAGGGACTCCGGCGGGGCGCGCTCGGGCGGATGCACTACCTCCACGAGGGGATGCCGAAGACGGTCTTCCGCGGAGCGTACGACCCGCCGATGTTCAGCCTCGCCCTCGCGCGCAAGGACATCGGGCTCGCCACGGAGCTCGCCCGGGAGTTCGACGTCCCGTTGCCCATGACGAACCTCGCCGAGCAGATCGCCATCGAGGCGATGAACCGCGGGTGGGGCGGGCTCGACAACAACGTCGTGTTCCGACTGCAGGAGGAGGCCGCGGGCGTCGAGGTGCGCGCGCCCGGGGTGGACCCCGCCCGAGCCGCCCGGTTCATCACGACCCACCCGGACGCCTGAGCCATCTCCAGGGGTGACGGGGTGGTGACGGACCGGCCCGGGCGGCCCGAGATCCGCCGGCTGCTGGAGGAGGTCATCCGCGGAGGCCCGCCGGGCGAGCAGGCCTACGGCCTCGAGAATCTCGGCCGGTACGTCCACACGGTCGCGTGGATCATGGCCGGCTCCGCCGCTCCGGGCCCGCTCCTCGACGCCGGCATCTACCCGGGACACCTCGCGCTCACCCTCGCCCGACTGGGGCGCTTCGAGATCTCGGGTGTCGGCCGCTTCGTGCCGCCTGCCTTCCAGCGGTGGATGGCGGAGCGAGGCATCGCGGTCGCGGACGTGGACCTGGAGCGCGAGCTCTTGCCCCACCCCGGGGCCAGCTTCGACCGCATCGTCGCCACCGAGATCCTGGAGCACCTGGCAACCCCGGCGCTGTTCCTGTCGGAGTGCTGGCGCGTCTTGCGACCGGGCGGGGTACTCTACGTGACGACTCCCAACGTCGTCGACCTCCGGGGCCGCGTGCAGGCGCTCCTCGGGCGGTCCCCGCAGAGCCATCTGTTCGGAATCGGGCGCACGCTCCGGATGAACGAGTGGGTTCATCGGCGCGAGTATGCTCCCGACGAGGTCGCGCGCCTTCTCGAGGCGGTCGGATTCCGCGTCAGCGGGCTGCATACCTGGACGCCGTCGCGGGCGGAGGGAGGCCGGGGCGCGGGCGGGTGGCTCGGGCCGCTCGTGAACCGGCTGCCGGGCCTCGGTGGAACCATCTTTGCCGCCGCCACTCGGCCGGCGGTCGCCGCAAGCGAGACCGACCGCGCCCGCATCGTGCCCGGATGCCGCTACCTGGAGGCGGCGCCGGGATCGAGTCCCGCGCTGGCGGCTCGCCTGACCAACATCGGCACCGCGACGTGGAACCCGGGGTCGGGGCCGGGGGCGGTCCTAGTCGGGGCTCACCTGGCCGATCCGGACGGCCGCGTCCTCGATCGCGGCATGGCGCGAGCGTCCCTGCCGCACGCCGTGAGCCCCGGGCAGGAGACGGCGGTCACGCTGACGTTCCGGGCGCCCTCCGAGGCTGGCGTGTTCCTCCTGGAGCTGGATCTGGTGCGGGAAGGAGAGCACTGGTTCGGGGACGACGGCTCGCCCACGGCCCGGGTCGTGCTCCGGATCGGTTCCTGACGCGCCGTCACTCGGTCGCCTGCTTCTGACCGGCTCCGGTAGTGCCGCACACCAGCGGTGCCAGGTGGCGAGCCTGGGCTTCTGCCGCCACGCGGTTCCCGCGCGGGGTCCAGTGGAGCTCCCGCGCCTTGTAGAGCGGCTCGGCCGACTCCTGGCTCGCGCGATCGAATGCCGGCGTCAGATCGAAGCAGGGGACACCGTGCTCGCGGCAGTAGGCGAGCAGGGTCCGATTCGGCAAGTCGGGGATCGATGCTATCGGGCGCGATCTTGGCCTCGCGCCGCTGACCCCGTAGCTGGTCGATCGCCTCCGAGCGGAGACGTGCGTCCACCTGCAGAACGGACGGGTAGAGGGTGATCGCCAGCCGGCCGCCGTGCCCCGCCACATGGGTACGCGCTGCCTCGAGCTGCTCCAGCGTCGGTTGCCACGCCCGATCGACGGCGCGCGCATCGGGGGGAACGTAGAAGCGCCCCAGCTCGACGGCGAGGAGCCCTGCGAAAGACCTTCTCGTCGAAGATCGGTCCCACGAGCGCCGGCTCGTCGCCCCGCAGCCGGCGGCCGGGGTCGACGACCTGCCCGCCCCGGGGCTGTTCGGTCGGCCGAGCGGTCGGCAGGGCGCCGGTCCCTGGACGCTCGCGGCCAGCGCGCCGGCGTCCGGCACGCTCCGGCGGAGCACGAGGACGTTGCGGAGGTAGTTCCACAGGTACGAGTGCCGGAGCAGCGAGCGCAGCGATAGGCCTTCGCTGGTCCGACGGTAGAGATCGGGGCCGTCGTTCCCCGCGTAGACGTTGACCAGCACGAGATCCGGCTCGTAGGTGGCGTAGCCGAGCTCGATGATCGTCCGGTAGTCGGTGACGTTCGTGCCACCGATCCCGAAGTTGAGCAGGTCGAGGTCGCGGCCCGGACAGGCAGCTCGGAGCGACGCCTCCAGGAGGGTCATCACGTTCTGGGGATACGGCACGAGACCGTACGTGAACGAATCGCCGACGGCCATGATCCGGAAGCGGCCCGCCGGCTTCGGCACGGTGAACTCCTCGTCGTTGAAGCCGAGCGCGTTGGTCCAGTAGTTGAACCATCGCCGGTGGGGGACGACGTGCGCGGGCTCGGGTGGCGAGGTACTCCTGGAGACTCGCGAAGCGCCGCCGTGGCTCGCCTCCGCGCCTCGTCGCCAGGTATCGCGTCTCGGGGCTGAAGACGGCGATCAGGCGAAGCGCCAGCTCCGCAGGCACAGCGACGAGGAAGATGCCGAGCGCTACGCCGATGACGGAGAGCAGAAGACGAGACCTGCGCGCGCGACCTTGCGACATTCGTCAGCCCGACGCTACCGTACCACGCCGGGCGGAGACGCCCGGCGGCGGGATCCGACGGCAGGGTCCTTGGCGGTCGGCGTCGGTTCGTCTATCCTGATCCCGGTGTTCGACGACGAGTGAAGGGAGCCACGCCATGACGCAGCGGGATGCGAGTGAACGCCACCAGCCGGCCACCGCCGTGCACGTGGACGAGCGGCCGTGGGAGCTGCTCCGGTGGCCGGGGCAGTGGAGCAAGATGCTGGTGCACCCCACGTCCGAGCGGCCGACGAACCCCAACGCGGGGCTCGTGCGCTACGAGCCGGGCTCGCACCATCCGTTCCACAAGCACGAGTTCGCCCAGGTCTGGTACATCGTCGAGGGCGAGTTCCGGATCGGCGAGCGGACGTACGGGCCCGGCACCATGCTCTTCTACCCGGATCCGCACTTCGAGGACCCGCTCCACACCGACACCGGCGGCGTCATGCTCTTCGTCCAGTACCAGGGTCCGACGACGGGGGGCCGGCCGATCTACGAGGGGCGGTTCAACATGACGGCGCGGAAGCGGATCGAGGAGGAGAACGTCGAGGTCTAGGCCCTCGGCGCGCGACTCATGGGCAACACCTTCGGGCAGCTCTTCCGGGTGACGACGTGGGGCGAGTCCCACGGCGCCGCGACCGGCGCGGTGATCGACGGCTGTCCGCCGCGCCTGGCGCTGAGCGAGGCCGACATCCAGCCGGATCTCGACCGGCGGCGCCCCGGGCAGAGCCTCCTCACCAGCCAGCGGAAGGAGTCCGACACCGTCCGGATCCTGAGCGGCGTGTTCGAGGGCCTGACGCTCGGGACGCCGATCGCGCTCGAGATCCAGAACGAGGACATGCGCCCCGGGGACTACCGGGAGATGCAGGAGAAGTACCGGCCGAGCCACGCCGACTACACCTACGACGCGAAGTACGGGGTCCGGGACTGGCGGGGCGGGGGACGCACGAGCGCGCGGGAGACGGCCGCGCGCGTCGCGGCGGGCGCCGTCGCGCGGAAGCTGCTCCACACCCGCTGGGGCGTCGAGGTCGTCGCCTGGGTGGCCAAGGTCGGCCGGATCGCCGCCGAGTGCGACGTCGAGCGCGTGACGCAAGAGGACGTCGAGCGGACGCCGATCCGCTGTCCCGATCCCGCCGTTGCGGAGCGGATGATCGCGGCCGTCGAGGCCGCGCGGAAGGACGGGAACTCGCTCGGCGGGCTGGTGGCCTGTGCCGTCCGGCGATGCCCGCCCGGCTGGGGTGAGCCCGTCTTCGACCGGCTGGAGGCGGACCTCGCCAAGGCGGTGCTGAGCCTCCCGGCGAGCAAGGGATTCGAGATCGGCTCGGGCTTCGCCGGGACCGAGCTCACCGGGCGCGAGCACAACGACGAGTTCTACATGGACGGCGACCGCGTCCGCACCCGGACGAACCGGAGCGGCGGCGTCCAGGGCGGCATCTCGAACGGCGAGACGATCTACTTCCGCGTCGCCTTCAAGCCGACCGCGACGATCATGTCCCCGCAGAACACCGTGGACGTCCGCCACGAGGACACGGTGCTCCAGGCGCGCGGTCGCCACGACCCGTGCGTCCTCCCGCGCGCCGTGCCCATGGTGGAGGCGATGGCCGCGCTCGTCCTCGCCGACCACGCGCTCCGGCAGGAAGTGATCCGCGCCGGGGCGCCCGTCTCGAAGGACTGACGGGGCGCCCCGCGTGCACGCGATCCTCGCCCCGCTCAGGGGCATGGGACGGGAACGCCTCGTCTTCCTCTGGCTGGTGACGGGCGGGCACACCGCGATCCACTGGTTCCAGACGATGTTCGCGGTCGTGCTCCCGTCGGTCACCCAGGGGCTCGGCCTCAACGAGATCCAGACCGGCTACCTCCAGTCGGCCCGCCAGCTGACCTCCGGGACCATGAACCTGCCCGCCGGCATCCTGGCGGACTCTTTCGCGCGGTTCCGGGCCGTCATCCTCGCGTCGGCCCTCCTCTTCATGGGCCTCGGGTACTTCTGCTTCGGGGCGGCGTCCGGCCTGGGCGGCGCCATGGTCGGGGCGGCCCTGATCGGCCTCGGCACCGCGGCGTGGCACCCGCCCGCCATGGGCGCCCTCTCGGCGCGCTTTCCCGAGCGCCGGGCGACGGCCCTCTCCATCCACGGGATGGGCGCCACGGTCTCCGACACGCTGACCCCGCTCGGCCGTCGGCGCGCTGCTCGTGGTCGTGTTCTGGCGCGACTTCCTCCACGCGCAGCTCCTGGCGGGGATCGTGGCGGCGTTGCTGGTCTGGCTCGGCCTGGCGAGGCAGTTCACCCAGCGCGGCCGCGCGGCCGTCGGGGCGAAGCCTCGCGGGAGACGTGCGGACGATCCTGAGTGAACCCGGCGTTCCTGGCCGTGTCCTTCGCCGACGGCCTCATGGCGATGGCGCGGCAGGTGATCCTCACGTTCTTCCCGCTCTACATCCAGATCGGCCTCGGCCGTGACGCGTTCGAGCTCGGGATCTACGTCGCCCTGCTCCACGGCATGGGCACCGTGTCCCAGCCCGTGCTGGGAGTCCTGGCCGACCGGGTGGGGCGCAAGGCGGTCCTCGTGCCGTCGTTCCTGCTCCTGACCGGTCTTCTACCTCCTGCTGGGGCGGGTCGCCCCCGGCTGGCCTCTCGGCGTCGCTGGTCCTGGCCATCGGAATGTTCTTCTACACGCTGGTGAACATCACCAGCGCGGCGATGCTCGACGTGGCGGGCGCGCGCACGCAGTCCTCGGCGTCGGGGCTGAGCACGGCGTTGACCCAGCTGATCGTGCTGCCGTCGCCGATCCTGGCGGGATGGCTCGTCCACCGCTACGGCTACGGCTGCGGCGTTCGCCCTGGCCGCCGGCTTCATGGCGGTGGGAGTGCTCGTCATGCTGCCGGTGCGGCTGTACCGCGGAGCGGACCGGCCCGGCACCTGACGGATTCCCGCGGTCGACCCACCCGACCTCACGCGGTCACGGGACGGCAACGAAGGGCTTCTCCGGAGGATTCTCCGGAGGAAAGGATACAGAACCGTCTCGCGGAGTTGCCCATTCCGGGCCGGCCTTGCCTCCGTTTGCCGGGCAGCCAAGCTTGTCTAGTGCATGGGGACGGTCGTTGTCACCGAACGCACCCAGGTTGAGCTCATCGGGGATCGTCCAGTGTCCGCCGTCGGGGAGGTCGATCGTCTTCCTCTTGCCCTTCCCGAGCAGCGGGCTTCCCGTGTCAGGGGCGAACACGTAGCCCTCGGGGTCTTTGAACATCGGCGGCTTCTTGTTGTCCTTCGGGACTGCCCCTCCGCTCAGACGGGCCATGAGGCTGTACTGGGGATGCTGGCAGTAGTCGTTGTCGAACGTCGCGTCCCCCGGTCGCCAGCGCGCCAGGTAGTCGGCGCCGAACATGGGCTTGTCGTCGTCGACGAGGCCCGGCGGATGATCGGCCGCCCGGGCGTAGACGATCGCGTTGTTGAAGTGCACGAGTCCGGGCATGCTCCCCTTCTTGACGTAGGTGCTCCGCAGGTACCAGGTGTTGTGGAAGACGTACGTCGGCTCGGTAGGGAACGGCTCCTTGGTCTCCTTGAAGACGGCGCCGCCGTTGTTGGCGTCTCCCGGGGGTCCGGGCCGGCGATCGAACCAGCCGACATTCGCGAAGATGTACCGGAAGCCGCCCGCTCGACTCCTCGAACGCGATCCACTTGTGCGCGTTGTAGATCCTGTTGCCGAAGATCCACCAGTTGCGCGCGAGCTGCTCCGACTCGAAGATGTTATCGCGGACGAAGGCGAACGTGTTCTCGTAGATCCACACGTCACGGTTCACCGTGCTCATACCTGGGGTCGCGAACATGTGGACGCCGTTGAAGACGTGCTGGATCATGTTGCGGCGGATCACGACCTCTCCGGGAATGTCGAAGCTCCGGAAGAAGTCCCCGTCCAGCTCGCGGCGCGGGAAGGGCGGCATGTGGACATCCTTCCAGACCACGCCGTCCCAGAGCGTCGTGTCGCCGGTCCAGGCGCAGCGCTCTGCGACGATCCGCCGCGTGCGTTCTCCGCGCGCATAGATGGCGTAGGTCCCGCCGTGGAGGTTGAGGTGGCGCAGGACGATCTCGCTCGAATCTCCGATGTACACGGCGGTCGGCCAGACGTTCTGGATCGTGAAGTTGTCGAGGATGATTCCCCGGCTGTCGAGGATCTTGATGAACGCGTAGCTGCGCCGGTCGACTTGCTCGTCGTCGGTCGGACGCACGAGGTTGCGGCGGCCGTCGAAGGTCACGCCGCTCTCGCCGCGGACCACGATGGGTCGATCGAAGCTCCCGTCCTTGTTCGAGATTTCGACCGGATCGGTGTACACGCCGCTCAGTAGTCGTACCGTCTGCCCCGGCTTGACCATCTTCAGGGCCGCATCGAGGCGCACCGTTTCGCGAGGCTCCCCGTCGATCCATCGTCTCGCGCCATCGGATGAAGCGTAGATCTCGGGTTCGATGGGCATGACTGACCTCCCGTCGAGAGCGACTACGTCGTGGATGGTAGGCCCGCTATCGGATCGACGCACCTCCACACGTCGTGGTCTCGCCGCACAGACGGCGGCGGCCCGGAGATTGTCCCTCTGGCCCGATGCCGTGACGGCTCAGCATAGCTCGGATCGTTGCCGCCTGGCATAGCGGATGTCGGGAGACGTCCGGCATGAGTTGCCTCTACCGTGGCAGCGCCTCGATCACGCTTCGAGGCACCCGGGTCGGGATGATCCTGGCGAGCTCGAGGTCGGCTGCCGCGAGAAGGGCCCGATACTCGTCCGCACGGCGCTCGCGGCCTCCGGCCAGGGCGAGCATCTGGAGATCGTACAGCTTGCTGAGCGACGGCTCGTTGCCGGGCGGGACTACCTGCTCGATGATGAGGAGCCGCGCGTCGTCGGCCATCGCCCGCCGGCAGTTCTTCAGGATGGTGACGGCGCGGTCGTCGTCCCAGTCGTGGATGATCCAGGACAGGATGTAGACGCCTCCGCCGCTCGGCACCGTCTCGAAGAAGTCTCCCGCGACCACCGCGCACCGGTCCGCCACGCCGGCGCCGGTGAGAATCGCTGCTCGCGCCCGCGACGACGCCCGGCCGGTCGAAGAGGATGCCGCGCGCCCGCGGGTTGGCCGCCAGGATGCCGGCGAGGAACGCGCCGGTTCCACCGCCCACGTCGACGATCGTCCCGGCCCGGGAGAGGTCGTAGGCCTCCGCGACCGCTCTGGCCGCGAGCTCCGTCGAGCTGGCCATCGCCTCGTTGAAGATCGCGGCGGCTCCGGCGTTCGCGGACAGGTACTCGAAGAGGGGCATTCCGAGGATGTGGTCGAAGGCGGTCTCGCCGGTGCGCACGCTGTGGAGCAAGCCACCCCACGCCCGGTACCACTCCTCGCCATTCGCGATCGCCCTGGCCCGCAGCGCGCCGGGACTCCCGCTGACCAGGCAGCGCCCCAGGGTCGTCGCCTCGAACGTCCCGTCCTCGCTCTCCCGGAACACGCCGAGGCCGGCCAGCGCCCGCATCAGACGGTACAGCGACGGCGCATGCGTCGAGGTGGACCGGGCCAGCTCCTGGATGGTCCGCGGACCGTCCGTCAGCAGGTCGGCGATCCCGAGCTTCGCCGCCACGTAGACGATCTGCGTGACCCAGTATCCATTGGTCATCTGCTGCAGGACGGCCTGCGCCTCTGCAACATCGCTCGTCCTGAGGCTTGCCTTCTGGGTTCATCAGCACGCTCCACCATTCCGCGATTCAGACCTTGACAGCATTCCGACCCGACGCGATCGCGGGCGATCGGCAGGTAGCGAGGCCGAAGCCCTCCGTCGTGCCGACCTCGATGCAGATGGTACACTGCCGTCTAGCCCTTCCCGAGCGGTGACCGGCGACCGGGGAGGTCTTCATGAGCACCCGATGGCTCTGGGCGTTGCGCGAAGGAGTGGCGCTCCCGATCCCGGGGCTCCTCCTGGCAGGCTGCGTGATATCGGCGCCGGCGCCCGGGGCCGCTGACTTCCCATTCCATGCGGCCATGCCGCCGGTCGACATCGCGAGCGCCTGGCTCCAGCTCGTCGGGCTCGACGGCACCACACTCCGACCCCGGGGGAGGGAGCAACAGTTCGAGGTGCGGCTCTACTCCTTCGGTCCTTGAACCCTTGAACCGCATCCGCTCGCGAAGCCGGGGAGGTAAGCGTGCGACAGGTCTCGATACTCGTTGTGGTGGCCGGTCTCTGCGCCGGGACTCTCGGGGTTGCGTTCGCCCAGATCCTCTTCAGCCCGACCCGGGATCCGATCGCGGGCGCACGCCTCTTCGCGACGAAGGGATGCGAAGGGTGCCATGCGATGAACGGCGTGGGCGGCAAGAATGGCCCCGACCTCGGCCGCGTCGCGCGTCCGCGGTCGTTCTATGACCTCGCTGCCGCCATGTGGAACCATCTGCCCCACATGTCGGGACGCATCTGGGCCTCGGGGGCCGATCGACCGTATCTCACCCCGAACGAGATGAGCGACCTGATCGCGTTTCTCTACACGCCCGATGCGCTCGGTCGACCGGGAGCTGTTGACGGCGGGGAGCGATTCTTCGCCGAGTCGGGCGATCCCCAGCGGGGCGGCCAGCTGGTCACGAGCAAGGGGTGTCTTGCGTGTCACGCGCTCCCGGGCGAGGAGGCGAGCGGCAAGATCGGGCGTGGTTTCGATCGCCTGCAGGGCTCCGAGAGTCCCTGGATCGTCCTCGCGGCGATGTGGAACCACTCCTTCCTCATGGCGCTCAAGACCGAGAGCCAGAGCCGCGCCTGGCCACAGTTGACCCCCGAGGAGACGGCGGACCTCCTGGCCTTCCTTGCTCGGAAATAGGCCACGGACGCTGGAGCTTGCCAGCGCTCGGGCAGCTGAGCGTCAGTCGCCGGGGTTCGGGGTCCCTCCTTCGGTGAGCAGTAGTCGGGGACGACGGACACGCGTCCGACCGCGTCAGGGCGTCGTCCACGTGGCATCCGGGTCGAACGCGGAGAGCTGGGCCGCGATGGTCGGCGTGTCCGGGCCGAGGTTCTTCTGGTAGACGATGCCGGTCTGGTTGACCAGGAACGACATGATGCCGGAGTTGCCGTACTTGGCGGGGAATGCCACCAGCGCGAAGCCGCCCCGCATGTGGCCGTCGACGATGTAGTCGCGCGGGCCTCCAGGGGCGTTGGCCCCCTGACGCGTGAGCATCCGGTAGTAGTAGCCGTGGTACGGGATGGGCTTGGCGGCCGGCGTGCTTTGGTAGCCCTCGGCCCGGGCGCTGGCGACCAAGGGGCCGAGCGGGCTGTCCTGCTCGCCGGGCTGGGTGGGCCAGTACAGGCCGTCGCGGGCCCCCGGGGTGCTGAGGAATTTCTGGGCGAACTCCGCGAGGCCGGACCCCATCGGGTCCCGCGCGGCATACTCGCGCTGTGCCACGACGAAGGCCCGGCAGACCTCGATGACGTTGAGCTCGTTCCGGCCGACGCGTCGATTCAGGATCTCCTGGACACCGGCGGGCGTGTCGAAGTGCCAGCCCGTCCCGTCGCGGACCAAGGGGATGGGGAAGGGCCACTGCTCGGGGCCGACGATGAGGACCCCCCGGGTCGATCCCGTCATCTCGAGCCGGTGGCCGCGGTCGTAGGCCGCGATGAACTTGTCCCGGCCCACCCGATCGGCGACCCGATCGCCGGACCAGATCAGGGCTCGGCCCTCCGTCCCCAGGATCTGGCGCAGCTCGGCCAACCGCGTATTCCGGGTGGCGGTCACGAGCGCGTCCACGGCCTGCTCCGCGGAGGCGAACGTTGCCGGTGGCCCGCCGGCCGTCCATCCTGGTGTGCTCACGGCCACCAGGAGGAAAGCCGTCGCCAGGATCCGTGAGCCTGCCTGGACGGCGTGTGACCGGTCCGCGCGACGTCTCATCGTCCTTTGGCCCTCAGCGGCGAGGTTGGCCGCTCCCGGACTTGGTGCCTCCGGGGGGCATCATGGGGCGCGTGCCGCTTGATGGCCGCGGGGCCGGGGCCCGCAGCGAGGGCGGAGCGATGAACTGCCGGCTCGACTGGCCGCGCTCGGTCTGTGTGCGTACGTCGACGCCCCGCCCGAAGGACTCGAAGGCGGGAGCGAGCGGGCGGAGGGACCCGCCAACTGCAGGAATCGCGCGGCGTGGGGCGGGACTCTGCGGCGGGACAGCAACCCGCGGCGGCGGGATGGTGCTACCCGGACGAGTGCCCGGTCCCACCATGGGGCCCCTGCCGGCCCCGCCAGGGGCGGGAGCCACGCGGGGCGGGGCTGGGCTCCTCGGTGGAGCGGCAGCCGGAGGTGGCGCGATGCCACCCCCGGGGAGTGCCCGGTCTCACCAGGGGACCAGGGCTGTAGCCACGCACGTCGCCGTATGGGGCCCCGAAGCGCGCGCGCGCTCCAGGATCCCGATAAGGGATCCCGTGGCGATGGTCCGGGTCGTGCTGCCAGATGCCCCCCGGGGGAGGACGGTGACCGAAGCGGGTGATCCAGTCGTTGTCGACGTGGAGACGATGATGATGCCAGTCCCAGTGATGCCAGCCCCAGTACGACGACACGACGACGATGCCGACGCCGAAGCCGAGGCCCCCGAGCGGGGCGCCGACGAGGGACGGATAGCCGTAGAACGGACTCGGCGCGTACACCCACGTCCCGTACACCGCACCCGGGTCATACATCGGTACGTAGACGACCTGAGGATCAGCCGGGATGATGCCGATCGCCTGGTCCGCCGTCACCACCATCTGCTGCGTCGTGGTGACCAGGGTCCCGGCCGACTGCGCCCGCTGGCGCAGCCGCTGGATCGCGTCCATGACAGCCGCCTGATCGGACAGGAATGCGTCGCCGACTGCTTCCGTCCACTCGAGCGAGCCATCCATCATGCGCAGGATCTCGGGAAAGGGCACGAGCGCCTTGACGCTGGGATCCCACGGCCGCAGGTCGAGGGCCGCCGCCAGCGCGGGGCCGGTCAGGGCCGCGTGATTCGGGTCCTGGAGCCAGCGGCTCGCCTGGACCACCTCGAGCGGATAGGTGGCCGCCATCAGGATCTGGCCCACCAGAGGATCCGGATGGAGCGCGATCGGGGCCAGCAGCTGTTCGAGCTGCTCCGGCGTGAAGACGGGCGGCCCCTGAGGAGGGGCGCCCGGCAGCGGGGATTGCGCCTGACCGGCCGAGGCCACCAGGCTCACGGTGAGCATGAGGCTGAGGATCCGGGTACGGGAAACCATCTGACATCGTCATCAAGCAACGATGGTGCCACGGGCCCTTGGGAGTGCGCCCCAGTCTCACGCCGCCTACGCGACTGGAACTGTTCGGGTGCGACGCGGACTCCGGTGCCCGAGGGCTCTTCGGCAGCAGGGCGATGTCCCACCGCTGCCCCAGTGGGGTTGGGGCGCCCCGAGCAGGAACGTGACCGGCGCGCAGCGCCTTCCGAGCGGCTCCTCGGCGGAATGACCTGCCCGCCCGGGGCGTCCAATAAGGCGACGAGGTCGTTACCGACCCAAACAAGGCAGCCGGGCCTTCCTGCGGTGCCAGTCCCGTCGAGTCGTGAGACGATGCACCAGGGCTGCCAGAGGATGCGGACGATGAATCGGATCCTGACCGTGATGCTTCTCTGTGGTCTCGCTGCTGGTCTCTCCGGGTGCTATGTGGTGTCGCCGTACGCCTACCCGGCCTACGCGCCGGCGTACCCGCCGCCGTCATATCCGCCGCCATACCGGCCGCCCTACGTGCCGCCGCCATCCCCAGGAGCACCCGTCCCACCGCGGCCGGGAGGCCCGGCGACGGGACCTCCGCCGTCCAGCGCGACTCCGAGCCTCGCACCGGGCGCCACGGGCACTCCGCAGGGACCCGCGCAGAACTGCCAGACCGTGACGGTGGAAGGCCACCAAGAGACCCATACGAGGCAGAGCGGGCAGCAGGAGACGATCTGGGTTCCGACCCGGACCGAGCAGATCTGCCAGTAGGAGATGGCCATGAAGCGCATCGGACGCCTCGCGCTCCTCCTGAGCCTCGTCGCCGTCGCCGTGTCCGGCTGTTACGTGGTGCCCGCTTCTCCACCGCTCGCGCCGGGAGTCAATCCTCCGCCCCCGCCTCATGTGATGGCGACGCCGCAGTGCGGCTGGAGTTACGGCTGGGGCTGGTACGGGTGGGGCTGGTATGGCGCCTGCTGAGCCGGGAGCCGTGAGTCGGAATCGATGCCGGTGGCCATGCACGTCGTGGCACGCCACCCGGGGAGCGGGACGCTGTAGCGCCTGATGCCGTTGGGCGCCAGCCCAGCGGCACCGGGCGGCGTGGCTCGGAGTCGCCTCCTCGGGTCTGGCCAGGGTGCCCGGCGGCGGTTCGCGCTGTACATCCGAGGCGATTCGAATACCATCGAATCATGGACGTCTCCACGGAGCGTCTGAGACCGAGCGCCGTGCCCACGGTGGTCGGCGCCCCGGGAGTGGATGGCGCACGTCTCGCCCGGCGGTGTGGCGACGGAGCTGACCCGTGACAGCGCCGAGACGAGAGAGGCCCGCAGCCGCGAGCGGGCGCACCATCGAGCAGGAGCTCCGCGAGCTTCGCACCGTGGTCGAGCTGACCCGGACACTCACGTCGACGCTCGAGCTCCCCGAGATCCTGCGCATCGTCCTCGACCGGATGAAGAGCCTCACCCAGGCCGAGGCGCTCTCGCTCATGCTGTACGACCCCGATCGCGACGAGCTCGTCTTCGCCGCCACCGAGACGCTCCGCGAGAACGCGATCGTCGGCCTCCGGCTCCCGCCGTCGAGGAGCCTCGCGAGCTGGGTGGCGCGCAGCGGAGAGAGCGCCGTGGTCAACGACGTGCGGGGCGACCCGCGATTCTACCCGGAGATCGACCGCGTCACGCACTTCACGACGCGCAACCTGCTCTCGGTGCCGCTCGTCCGTCTCGGCCGAGTGATCGGCGTGCTGGAGGTCGCCAACCGTCACGGAGGCGGGCGCTACGAGGACGCCGACCGAATTCGGCTCGAATCGCTCGCGCTCGAGGTCGGAGCGGACTGCGACCCCGACACGCTCTGCCTCGACGCCGAGGCCATGCGCGGCTTGCTGGCGCGCGCGGTGATGACGGCGCCGAGCGAGGCGGCCGCCCTGCTGCTCCTGGATCCTGCCGGCCACGAGCTCGTGTTCCGCGCCTCGCGCACCATCGAATCGGGAGTGATCGACGGCATGCGGCTGCCCGCCAGCCGCGGCATCGCCGGGTGGGTCGCCCGGAATCGTCAGGCCGTGCGGCTCGACGATGTGGCGAGTGACCCGCGCCACTTTGCGGGCGTCGGCGAGCAGACCGGCCTCGCACCGCGAACCATGATCTGCGTGCCGATGGTGAGCAAGGACACGCTGCGCGGCGTCATCCAGATCCTCAACAAGGTCGACGATTCGACGTTCACGGAGGCGGAGCTGTCACTGGCCCAGACTCTCGCCGACCATGCCGCGATCGCGATCGAGAACGCGTCGCTCTATCGCCAGGCCTATGTCGCGTCGATCACCGACGACCTCACGGGCCTCGGCAACACGCGACACTTCCACCGGAGTCTCGCAGACGTCATGACGCGAGGCCGCCCCGTGTCGCTGGTGATCCTCGATCTCGACAACTTCAAGGCCGTGGTCGATCGCTACGGCCATCTCGCCGGCTCGCGCTCCATCGCGCAGATCGGGCGCGTGATCGGGCGTCTCGCGCGACCGGGAGACGTCCCCGCGCGCTTCGGCGGCGACGAGTTCGTGGTCGTGCTCCCGGACACGGGTACCGAAGAGGCGCACCGTCTCGCGGAGTCGGTGCGAAAGGCGATCGAGGCCTGCGAGCAGCTCGACAACGAGGACGTCGATCTCTCGCGGGTCACGGCGAGCGTCGGGGTGGCGACGTTCCCGGTTCACGCCTCCGACGCGGAGAGCCTGTTCCGGCAGGCCGACGCCGCCATGTACTCGGCCAAGCGCTCGGGCAAGAACAGGGTGTCGGTGGCGCCGGATCCGGCGTCCGCGATCGAAGCGTAGGACCTTCCCGAATCCACCCTCGGGGCCGGGCTCGACGAGCGTCTCATGAGTGGCCGCCGAATCCTGCAGTCGTAGCGCGACCTTTGTGGCCGGTCGCCCCGCGCCGTGCGCCCGAGCGGATGCGTCGCGACGGGCTCGAGCGCCGGCAGGGAGGCGCTCAGGCAGCGGACACGACGCCCTTGACCACGAGAATGTTGCCGTAGGGTCGGGGCTCGCCAGTGGCGACCACCGCGAACGCAGCCCGCGCCCGCTCGTAGAAGGCGAAGCGCTCCAGCACCTCGAAGCGCACGGGCCGGCCCGCGGCGGCGTCGACGATGGGCTGGAAGGCGCGGACCGGCGCCGGCACCGCGCCGGGGTCGCCGACGACGGCCATCACCGCAGCCGGTGTCGGCGTGAAGGTATCGACCGGCAGGACCGAGAGGACGGCGCGGAGGGCGCGGGGCGCGTCGACGCCGTCCAGCCGGACGAGGCGCCGGGCGATGCTCGCCGCGGGAAAGTTGGCGTCGGCGATCACCAGCTCGTCCCCGTGGCCCATCGCCGCGAGGACGTGAAGCAGGTCGGGGCCGAGCAGGGGATCGAGGCCCTTCAGCATGGGGACATCCTACTCCGGGTCGGGGCCCCCGTTGACGTCACGGCGGCCGGCGGTGCCAGCGACGCGGGCTGATCCCCCGCGTCGACCGGTCCTTCCTCGACCAGAGAGCGGCCGTGTCAGCGCCATTCCGGATAGGTCTGGGCGAGAGCGCGTCGGCTTCGTCAGGTCGTCTCTGTGCCAGATCCTCGACTTCGCGAAGAGGTGGCGACGATTCGAGCCCCGCCCGCAGGCCGGGATCCCGGGTCGCCGCGCGTAGTCGGGCGATGATCGCCCAGCCTTCGCGGTAGCGCCCGAGCGCATCGTCCCGCCGGCCTCGCGCCGCGTCGAGGCGCCCGAGCGCGACGTGACCGAGCCAGGTCTGGCGCGGCTGGCCGATCGCCTCCGCGATCGCGAGTGCGCGCCTCAGCGCTCCGTCCGCCTCGTCCCAGGCGTGGCGGGCGGTGGCGCTCTCCCCCTTGATGCGCCACGCCCAGGCCTCGAACTTCCGCGACCGGGTCGGCACGCCGATCTCGAGGCTCTGGTCAGCGAGCCGCCGGGCTCGCTCGGGATCACCCTGGAGGAGCGCGAGCTGACCCAGGCTCGCGTAGCAGTGCGTCGAGTACCGCCAGGTCATCCAGCGCGACGGCGGCGGATGGCGGACGACGTGATGCGCCTCGTCCAGGGCCTCGGCGGCCGCGGGGAGATCCCCCTGCGCCATCCAGGCCTCGGCCTGATTGTTGCGGATGAACGCGCGGCGTTCGGCGCCGGTGCCGTGGCCGGCCCGGGAAGAGCGCTCCGTGACCTCGTATGATTGCTGCGACAGCTCGACGCCCCTCGCATAGTCGCCACACTCGATGCGCAGCCAGCCGACCGTGTTGAGGAACCGCGGGATGTAGGCGTCGTCGCCGATCTTCTCCGCGAGCGCCGAGCCCCTCGTCGAGAGCCGCGAGTGCCCGGTCATAGTCCCCCAGATCGTTGCATGCCAACCCCTGATTCCACAGGCACCGGAGCAGCGGAATGACGAGGCGATGCTCCCGTGCGATCCGGACTCCCTCGTCTCCGCGCTCGAGACTGGGCCGGTACTCTCCTTGCCAGCTCCGGCGCAGCGCGAGGAAATGCAAGGCCAGCGCCTGGCGATTGGGATCGCCCACCGCCCGCCCGATCTCCAGCGCGCGGCTGACGTCGGCCTCGGCGGCATCGAGCCGCGCGTTGAGGGCATGCAGATAGCCCCGGGTGTACAAGGCGAAGCCCAGCGGCGCCTGCGCCCCGACGGCTTCGGCGATCTCGATCGCCTCTTGCACCCGCTCGAACGCGGCGCGGGAAGTCCTCGGCCCACTGCCGAGCCGAGGCGATCTGCACCAAGGCGCCCGCCTCCGCCGCCGATCCGATCTCCGATCCGGCGGGCGAGGTCGACCAGGGCCTCGGCCGCCTCGCGCGATCGGACGAAGTCGCCGACGCCGAAGAAGAGGTCGGCGCGCGCGCGATGAATCGCCATGAGCGTGGCCGCGGGCACCGGCTCGCGCCACCGGTCCGCAACCACGAGCGCCTCGGTGTACAGCTCGAGGGCCTGGCGCAGGCCGAACGCCTGGGTCGCCTTCCCGGCGGCCTTGAGCAGGTAGTCGAGCGCACGCTCCCAGTTCTCGGCACGCGAGAAGTGGTGGGCGAGCATCTCGTAGTGCTCGGGGAGTCGATCCGCGTACAGCTCCTCGATGGCCCGCCCGATGAGTCCGTGCAGCTCCTTGCGTCGCTGCACGAGGAGGGAGGCGTAGGTCACGTCCTGGGTCAACGCGTGCTTGAACATGTACGCCAGCTCGGGGAAGCGCCGGCGCTCGTGGATCAGCTCGAGCGCGGTGAGCTCGCGGAGGAAGTCCTCGGTCCTCTCCCGGATCCCGGCGAGGCGGTCCACGAGGCGCCGGGTGAACTCCCGTCCGATCACCGACGCGAGCTGGAGCGTCCGCTTGGGCGCCTCCGGCAGCCGGTCGATGCGCGCGGCGATCACGTCCTGGATGGTGGTGGGAATGTCGATCTCGGCCACCGGCCGCGCCAGGTCGAGCCGGCCGTTCGCCCGCCGCAGGGCACCGCCTTCCTCCAGTGACTTGACCAGCTCCTCGACGTAGAACGGGTTGCCCTCGGCCTTGGTCGCGACGAGCGTGCGCAGCCCGGCGGGAAGGACTTCGGTGTCGAGGACGGCCGCCGCCATGCGCGCACTGTCGTCGGGCGACAGCGGCGCGGGGACGATGCGGGTGAAGTAGCTGCGATCGCCGAACGGATTCGAGTATCCCGGCCGATAGGTGAACACGAGAACCGCCCGGACCGCCGGCACGCTGTCCACCAGCGTCGCGAGGAATTGCTCGCTCGCGCTGTCGATCCAGTGCAGATCCTCGATGACCAGGATCTGGGGCTGACGCTCGGCGGCGTGGACGAGAAGGCGCCGAAGCGCCTCGAAGATCTCACCGCGGCGCTCTACGGGGCTCATGGCCCGCACCCCGTCATTGCCCGGGTCGACGGACAGCAGGGACCGCAGGTACGGCGTGACGGTCCCGAGGTCGGCGCCGAGCTCCGCGACCCCTCGCTCGAGCTTCGCGGCGATGGCCGCTTCGCCGTCGCTCTCCTCGACGCCGAACCAGCGCCGGATCAGGTCGACCAGCGGATGAAAGGCCATGGCCTTCCCGAACGAGAGGCAATGGCCTTCGTGCCAGGCGGAGGCGACGTCGATCCGGCGATGCAGCTCGAGGAGCAGCCGCGACTTCCCGATGCCCGGCTCGCCGACGACGAATACCACCTGACCCTCGCCGGACTGGGCGCGGGCGAACGCGTCGAGCAGCTGGCCCAGCTCACGCTCGCGCCCCACCATCGGCGTGAGCCCGTGCTCCGCCTCGACATCGAGGCGCGTGCGCGTCTCGCGGGCGGCCACCACTTCCCAGACCCGATACCGGCTCGGCCTTGCCCTTCAGGTCCTTCTCGCCCAGCGCGCGCGTCTCGAAGTAGCTCGTGCACGAGCCGATGGGTCGCCTCCGAGATCGTCACCCGCCCCGGCTCGCCCACCTGCTGCATGCGCGCCGCCACGTTGGTGGTGTCGCCGACCGCGGTGTAGTCCATGCGCAGGTCGCTGCCGATGCTGCCGACCACCACGAGGCCGGTATTGAGGCCCTGGCGGGCGCGGAAGGTGATGCCGCGCGGGCGCAGCTCGGCCTGGTAGGCGTCGAGCGCGCGGGCGATGCCGAGCGCGGCGTGGACGGCCCGGCGCGCGTGGTCCTCGTGGGCGATGGGCGCCCCGAAGAGCGCCATGATGCCGTCACCGAGGAACTGGTTGACGGTGCCCTCGTAGCGGTGCACCTCGGCCAGCATGAGATCGAAGGCCCGGCTCATGAGCCGATGGACTTCCTCGGGGTCGAGGCCGGCCGAGAGGGACGTGAACCCGGAGATGTCCACGAAGAGCACCGTCACCTGCTTGCGCTCGCCCTTGAGCGCGCCGGCGGTGGTGAGGATCTTCTCGGCCAGGTGCTTCGGCGTGTAGGCGCTCGGTGAGGCGAACTGATCGGCGGGGGTCGTGTGCTCAGCCGCCGCCTTCGGCGCGAGCGGCCCGCCGCACTGGTGGCAGAATCGGTTACCGGGCGGGTTGGGCGTCTGGCAGGCCGGGCAGACCGCGGCGAGCCGCGCGCCGCAACCGCCGCAGAACTGGGCGGCCTCCGGATTTGCCTGGCCGCAGCCCGAACAGGTCACGCGCTAAGCGTCACGCCAGGCGCTCGCCTGATCGAGCGCGGCGGTCGCCTCCGAATCCAGCCGAAGCTCGATGCCGCCCACGAGCTCCTTGAGCTGCGCCACCGTCGTCGCGCTCGCGATCGGCGCGGTGATCCCCGGCCGGTGCGCGAGCCACGAGAGCGACACCTGCGCGGGGGTGGCGTTGGCGGCCGCCGCCACCTTCTCGACCGCGGCCAGCACCCGGAACCCTCGCTCGTTCATGTAGGTCTTTTCCACGCCGCCGGCCCGGGGCGTCTTGGGCAGCGCCTCGCCCGAGCGGTACTTGCCCGACAGGAAGCCGCTCGCGAGCGACGAGTATGGGATCACGCCCACCCCCTGCTCGAGGCAGAGGGGCTCGAGCTCGCGCTCGTACTCGTCGCGGATCACCAGGTTGTACTTGGGCTGCAAGCACTCGTAGCGCGCGTACCCGTGGCGCTGGCTCTCCCAGAGCGCGCGGGTGAGTCGCCACGCGGGATGGTTCGACGCGCCGATGTAGCGCACCTTGCCCTGGCTCACCAGGTCGTCGAAGGCGCGCAGCGTCTCCTCGAGCGGCGTCTCCTTGTCGTCCCAGTGGGCCTGATAGAGATCGACGTAGTCGGTCTGCAGCCGCCGGAGCGACGCCTCCACGCCCTCCATGATGTGGGTGCGCGAGAGGCCGGCGTCGTTCGGGCCCGGCCCCATCGGCCCGCAGACCTTGGTGGCGATCAACACGCTCGCGCGGTGCTTGCGCGCGGCCAGCCAGATGCCGAGCGCAATCTCCGACTCCCCGCCCTTGTTGCCGGGCGCCCAGCGGGAGTAGACGTCGGCGGTGTCGATGAAGTTGCCGCCCGCCTCGACGTAGGCATCCAGCACCGCCTCGGACGCCTTCTGGTCGGTGGTCCACCCGAACGTGTTGCCGCCCAGGCACAGCGCGGACACCTTGAGCCCGGTGCGACCCAGCTTGCGCACCAGCATGGTGAGTCTCCTATCTCCAGAGTTGGCGGGACGCCACCCGCGCGCCCTCGGTCATGGACTTGAGCTTGGCCCAGAGATCTCCGGCTCGGCGAGTAGTCGCCATGAAGCCCCTTCTCGGTCGTTCAGGGTGGCTGGCGGACGAAGGCAGCTCCGACCCGACTCGACCTCGATGGTGCGCGGCCGGCTCGGGCCGTGTCAAGGACAGCACCTGACGGCACCCGCCCCGCAGCCGGGTGCCGGGCGACCTCGAGCGAGAGGGCAAGGAGACGCGGCAGACCGGAGCCGTCTCAGCGGATTCGGGCGCCTGATTCCCCTCGGGGAGATCAGCCGCCGCCGAGCGGGAGATCGGGTGTAGGCTGATCCGACGGACGGGCGGATCCGGGTCCGGCAGGGGTCGAGGCGCTCAGCCGGGTCCGGAGGGCGGAGGCCGTTGACGCCACCCTCGCCTTCCCGCGACGGTGACTGCCGCATCAGCGCCATTCCGGATACGTCTGGGGCGAGAGCTCGTCGGCGTCGCGATGGGCCCAGTCGAACTCCCGCATCCGCGGCCACATGCGCTCGCCGCCGGCCTGGAGGGCGTCCAGGATCGCCCGCTCGTCGGCGGCCAGGACCCGGCCGCCGTCGACCACCACGCGCCCGTTGACGTAGACGCGGTCGACGTCCTCCGCGGTCGCGTTGTAGACGAGGTTCTTCACCGGGTCCCGGAGCGGCGTCATGCTCCACGAGCGGCCCTTCCAGAGCACGAGATCGGCCCGGGCGCCGGGAGCGATGCGCCCGAGGTCGTCCCGACCGAGCGCGCGAGCGCCGCCGAGGGTCGCCGCGTCGAAGACGTGGGCCGCCGTCGTCGCCTGGGTGTTGCGCTCCATCGTCTTCGACAGGACAGCCGCCCAGCGCATGGCCTCGATGACGCTCTGGGGATTCGTGTCCGTCCCGAGCGACATGTTGACGCCGGCGTCGCGGTAGCGGGCGAACGACTCCATCGGGACGCCGCGCCGGGCGAAGACCCAGACCGCGTGGGCGACGGAGCAGCCGGCCTCGCCCATGATCCTGACGTCGCCCGCCGGCTGATTGGTCCAGGACGACCCGCCGACGATGATCGCGTGACCGAGGATCGTGCTCGGTCCGAGGAAGCCCAGGTCGGCGAGCCAGGCGATCGGCGTCTTCCCGTGGCGCGCGAGCATCTCGTTGAACTCGATCACGGACTGGGAGGCGTGGAGCGTGATCGGGCAGCCGCGCTCGTCGGCGGCCTGCTTGGCGGCGCGCAGGAGCTCGGGCGTGCAGGTGTCGACCTGGGCCGGGGCGAGGCAGCCGCGGACCAGGCCGCCGTGGGCGCCGTCGAAGCGGTCGTGGAAGGCCAGCGCCCGCGCGAGCCCCTGGCGGCCCCGCTCCTCGTCCCACTCCCAGTGGACGCGCCGGCCGTCCTTCGTGAGCCACCGCCCCGAGCGGAAGGAGAGCCCGAAGTAGACGCGGAGGCCGAAGTGCGCCGCGCGCTCGACCACGTGCTCGCCGAGCTGGCCGATCTCGAGCACGGTGGTCACGCCGCCCCGGAGCAGCTCGGCCATCGAGAAGTCGACGCAGGCCCGGCTGGCCGCCTCGTCCTGGGCGCCGTCGCGGACCGGCAAGGTCTCGAAGAGACCCGAGTAGTAGAACTGGGGCCGTCCCGTGTCCTCGATGAACGAGCGGTCGAGCGGGGAGCCCGCGATGTGCGCGTGGGTCGAGATGAGGCCGGGCGTGAGCACCCGGTCGCGGGCGTCGACGGTCTCGTCGACCTGGCCCTGGAACGCGGACCGGGGGCCGACGTGGACGATCCGGTCGCCCTCGAGGACGACCGCGCCGTCCCGGAGGAGGCGATGGCCGCGGCCGTCGAAGGCGATCACGTGGCCGGCGTGGATCAGGGTGCGGCGCGGCGTGGTCATGAGACGTCTCCCTCCCCGAAGAGCCCGAGCTGGCGCCCCTCGGGCCGGTGAATCCCGGCGATGGTGTCGAAATCGGGAGCGCCCAGGAAGTGGAGCAGGGCGTCGGCGATGGGCCGGAGCTGCTGGGTGACGTAGTGGTCGTAGTCCGGCGGCGCGGTCGTCTCGCCCGCCGCCTCGGGCCCCGCCGTGGTGACGACGTAGGTGACGATGCGGCCCGGCCCGCCGGCCTGCTTCCGCGCCGCCTTGACGTGCGGCGGCGTGGTCTTCGTGTAGGACTCGAGCGGCTTCCGGATCGCCTTCCGGTAGGCCAGCTGGTCGTCGAACCGGCCGGCGCGCAGGTCCGCCACGAAGTCGCGGATGAACTGCTCGACGGGCTCGTCGTGGAACGCGAGCTGGAGGAGCTCCCGCTGGAAGCGCCGGGCGACCGCGCTCCAGTCCCGCCGCACCGCCTCGAGCCCCACCAGCTCGAGCGTCTCGCCGCCCGGGCCGGCGACCAGTCCCGCGTAGCGCTTCTTGCTGCCCGTCGCGCCGCCGCGGACCTCGGGCATCCAGAAGCGGGCGTAGACCTTCTCGAACTCGAGCTCGAGCCAGCTGCGGACGCCGAACTCGGTCCGGAGGGCCTCGGCGACGTGGGCGCCGATGCTCTCGCGCAGGCTCTCGGCCCGCTTGGCGGCCGCGGCCGGGTCGGGCTCGCCCGCATCGACGAAGAGCGAGTCCGTGTCGCCGTAGATGACGCGGTGGCCCGCCTGCTCGACGGCGGCCGCGGCGAGCCGGATGACGTGCTGTCCGGCGATGGTGATCGCGTTGGCGACCGCCGGCGAGAAGAGCCGGCAGGCCGAGGCCCCGAGGACCCCGAAGAGGGAGTTCATGAGGATCTTCGTCGCCTGGGCGCCCACCGCGTCGCCCTGCTTCCTGGCCTGGGCCCGCTCTTCCCAGAGCCGCGCGACCAGGTCGGGCAGGATCCCCGGCTCGTCGGCGCGGAACCTGGCGCCGCTCGGCGTGCGGACGAGCGGCAGGTCCGGGGTCTCGCGCGCCGGAAGGACGTGCGTCAGGGGATCGATGTTGAACGTGCGGATCAGGCTCGGGTAGAGGCTCTTGAAGTCGAAGACGAGGATGTTCCGGTAGAGACCGGGGACGGAGTCGAGGACGAGGCCCCCGGAGATGACCGTTCCCTGCGCGTCCTCGATGTGGACCGACGGCGCCACGCGCCGGCGCGCGCGGAGCTCGGAGAGGTAGAGGGAGTCCACGGCGGCGATCTGGGCGCCCACCCGGTCGATCTGCATCCCGGTGAGGAGGCTCCGGCGCACCGTCAGCTCGACGAGTCCCGTCCGCTCGAGGATCTCCACGACGAGGCGCGCGTCGTGGAGGTTGTAGGCGGCGAGCCGGGCAGGGTCGTCCCGCCACGCGGCCTCGATCTCCTGGCCCCGGTGCTCGGCGTGGAAGAGCTTGCCCTTCCCCAGGATGACCTGGGCCGCCGTGTCGAGCCGGTAGTCGTCGAGCTTGACGAAGGCGCTCCGGAGGAGCGCGAGGCCGTCGAGCACCTGGCGGCCGGAGAGGATCACCCGCGGATCGCGGGTGAAGCCGAGGTCGCGCCTCACCTCGGCCTCCTCGTCCGTGCGCCCGAGCGTCAGGCGGAGCTGGGTGCGCCGCGCGACGCGCTGGAGGACCGGCACGTCGAAGTCGCCGATGTTCCAGCCCGTCAGGACGTCCGGGTCCGCCGTGCGGAGGTGGCCGAGGAAGCCCTCGACGCACGCCCGCTCGCTCGGCACCAGCGCTCCGATCGCGTGCTCGGGGAGGCCGGGCAGGGTCCCGGTCTCTCCGGGGCGGACCATCCAGACCCGGTCGCCGCCCTGGCCCGCCGCCGCGATCGAGTAGAGCGACCGCCCGTCGAGGCTCGTCTCGATGTCGAACGACAGCACCCGGAGGCGCGGCACGAAGTCGCAGGGCTCGAGGCGCGGGTTCCGGTACACGCGGCCGACGCCGGGGCGGCGCTCGAACGGCCCGTCGACGCGGAACGCGCCGCGGATCCCGTGGTCGATCAGGTAGCGGTACGCGAAGCGCACGTCGGCCTCGAAGCACTCGACCCCGGCCTCCGCGAGCCGCGCCCGCATCGGGGGGACGTCCCCCGGCAGGTCGACCTCGACCCGGAGCACGGGCTCGCCCGAGAACGTCAGGAGCGTGGACTCGGCCACGCGCGCGGCGGGAGCCACCCGGTGGAGCGCGTCCCGGTCGGCGGCGCGGACGAAGAAGTAGGGCGGGAAGCGGTCGTCCACGACCAGCGCGGCCTCGCCGCTCTCGAGGACGGCGTGGAGGTGCACCTCCGCCCGGCCGTCGGCCACGCGGTAGGTCGGGGTCAGCAGGAACGCTCGGGTCAGACCTGGACTTCCCGGCGGCTCAGCGCGGGTCGGGCTCCGGCATCAGCTCGGCGACGGCCCGGGCCAGCGGGTCGTCCTCGGCCGCGAGGGCGGCGCGCACCCGGGCCTGGTCGCCGGCGGGTCGGTTCTGGCTGAGCTTGGCCTTGCCCTCGAGCCGGTCGATCGGGATCTCGAAGGCGACGATCCCGCGCATCATGCCGCTCAGATAGGTGTCCGACAGGCTGTCCATGCGCCACGGCGTCGGTCGCCCGTCCTCGAAGGTCCGCACCAGGCGGTCGAGAAGCGCCCGGACCCGTCCGGGCTCCTCGATCACCCGCGGGACGCCGTAGGCGTGGACGGCGACGTAGTTCCACGTGGGCACGCTCGGGTGCTGGGCGTACCACGACGGCGAGACGTAGGCGTGCGCTCCCGGGAAGACGACGAGCACCGGCCGGTCCGGGGCGAAGAGCTGCCACTGGGGATTCGGCCGGGCGACGTGTCCGAGGAGCGTGCCGCGAGGCGCTGGCGTCTCGTCGAGCAGGACCGGCAGGTGAGTGGCGAACGGGGCGCCGGCCTGGTCGACGCCGACGAGGATGGCGAACGGCTCCCGGCGGATCAGGCTGTGGCACCAGGCGACGTCGGGCGCGTCGAACTGCTTCGGGACGTACATGCGTCTATCCTACCGGGATCTCACCAGACCCGGACGCGGCCGACGTCGACGTGGACGAAGTTGGAGGCGGCGTAGTAGCCGACGCCGCCGAGCCGGAGGGCGAGCGCGGCGTCGCGCAGGGCCGTGAGGGGGCGGTCGGGCAGGCGCACGTCGATCGCCATCGCCCGCATGTGGAGGCTCACGCGCGAGACGCCGCGGCCCTCGCGGCGGAGCATGGCGTTGGTCGCGGGGGAGCGGTAGCCCGAGATCACCTCGAAGGGCTCGGTGGTGTCGAGCGCGGACCGGAGGCGCCACAGGAGGTCGAGGAGCCGCCGATCGACCTGGCGCGCCTCGCCGGTCCGGAAGTCGCGCAGCACCCAGTCGATCTCACGGAGCGCCCCCTGATCCAGCTGACCGTCCGCGCGGTAGACCACGTCGACCGTCTCGCTCGTGTGGAGGTTCCGGAACGCGAGCACGCGAGGCTCGGCCTCCGACCGCGCCCTGAGCCGCCACGCGGCGCGCCCAGGGTAGCGCCGCCGCCATCGCGGCGAGCCGCAACACCGCTCGACGGCTGGGATGGGGGGGACGGTTCACCGACGGATACCGGATCCCGCGCCCTGACCCGAGGCCGGGGGGCGGATAGCGTTTCCGGGGCGCGCGACGGTCACCGGGGCGCGCGCCAGCGCGGCGGCCACGCGGGGGTCCCGATCGTAGGGGTCGTCGCGCAGCTGGAGCCGGCCCTCGTCGTCGACGAACGCGGTCCAGTAGAGGAGGTACACGGGCAGGGGACGCGCGACGGTGACGACGCTCGTCGCGCCGCTCGACATGGCACGCTGGAGGGCCTCGGGCCGGCCGGCTGCCTGGCCGGCCAGGACGAGCGCGGCCAGCTCACGCGCCTGCTCCACGCGCACGCAGCCGTGGCTCAGCGCCCGGTCGGCGCGCTGGAAGAGCTCTGGCAGGGGCGTGTCGTGGAGGTAGACGTCGAAGCGATTCGGTGTGGCGAAGCGCATCCGGCCCAGCGGGTTCCAGCCGCCGGGGCGCTGCTGAAGCCGGAACGGGAATCGCTCCGCGGGGACCGCCGCCCAGTCGACCGCGAGCCCGTACGGGTCCTCGCGCCGGTCGAGGATGACGATGTCGTTGTCGGCGAGGAACCGGGGGTTCGCGCGGAGCTTCGGCAGGAACTCTTCGACGACGATGCTCGTGGGGACCGTCCACGGAGGGTTGAACACGATCGCGCCCATCTCGGAGCGCACCACCGGGGTGGGGTGGAGCTCGTCGCCGACGACCACGCGCGACGTGAGCCGCACCCGTCCGTCCTCGACGACGGCGAGGGTTGCGTCCGCCGCGTTGACGGCGAGGTAGCGGGACTCGAGGCGCCGCGGGAGCCACCGCCAGCGCTCCAGGTTGACGGCGACCTGGCGGACGCGCCGATCGGCCGGGCGGGCGCCGGCCCGATCGGCCGTCGCGTGAAGCGTGCGGAGGGCGGCCACGAGCCGGGCGTAACCCTCGTGGGGGGGCGGCAAGGCCTCGAGCCACGAGGCCAGCGTGCCGGCCTCGATCGCCTCCACGAGCTCGCGGGACGGGGTCCTCGCGGTCGGGCGGAGGGATTCCCCAGTCCGGCTGGACCGCCGCCGGGCGGAGCCGTCCGACCCGGAGATCCACCGCGTAGCGCAGGAGGGCGTCGGTCAGCAGGAGCTCGCGCTGGACGGCCGCTGCCGGCGTCGCCGGCTCCGCGCGGCGCCTGAGCGCGGCGAGCCCGTAGTGGGCCGGCACGAGGCCGTGGTCTCGGGCTCCGAGGAGAGCGTCGAGGGCCAGCGCGGTGCGGGCAGCCCCTCCTGGATCGGGTCCCCAGACGGGCTCGAAGCGGATCGACGCGTAGAACTCCCGCAGGACCCCGGCCCGGAGCGGCTGCCCGTCGACGCGGAGCTCTGGGCTGGATTCGAGCGCCGTGCGGAGATCGTCCGCCGTCGGCCCGTCGGCGGCGTGGGCAGCGAGGCCGAGCGCCGAGAGGCCGGCGAGCGCGAGGCCTGCCGCCCCGCGCAGGAGGGCGTGAGCGCGCGGGGCCGTGATCAGCTCTCCGCTCCCCGGCTCCGGTGGAGCTCGATGGGCTTCCCGTGAGGCGTGGCCCGCGCGGCCAGATCCCACTCGGCCTTCCGCCGGCGGAGCTCGTCGGCCGCGACCAGGCCCTTCTCGGCGACCAGGCGCTCGAGCGTGGCGAGCCAGTGGTGGTAGTAGGTGTCGCCCCGGTCGGGATCCCCGGCGGCCTGGGCGCGCTTGATCTCCTCGGCCAGCCGCTCGGCCCACTCGGTCCACGTGAAGTGACCGGCCTCGTGGAGCCGGACGGCCATCGCGAAGGCCTGGGCTTCCCAGGGCGCCCCGAACACGGGCGCGCCGGCCTCGTCACGCGGGAGGGCAGGGACGTCAGGCGCGCGATCTCGGGCCATGCTCGGATCGTATCGTGAGTCGCCGGGCCGACCAAGCTCCCGGCGGACCAGGGGGCGGGAGCTCCTCGAGGCTACTTGAGGGCCAGCGAGGCCCCGCAGGCCCCGCAGAACGTGGCTCCTGCGGGGTTCGCGAACCGACAGGCCGGACAGGGGAGGGGCGGGACCGCGACCGCCATCATGACCGCCCGTCCCACACGCGTCGCGGGACTGTCAAGGCGCGCGCTCGACTCCCTTGGTCATGGGCTCAACAGGCGCAGCGCTCGCGTGCCTGTGCGCGGTGGCGCCTCGGGGACGTCAGGGCGACGACGCGCCGGCCTCTTCCAGGAGGCGGACACTCCCGCGATCAGGCCGGGTCGAGGTAGTCGTCCCAGAGGTCGACGTAGACCGCGTCCTGCGGGTGGCCCTCCGGCCCCCAGAGCTCACGGGCGGCGAAGCGCACGCTGTAGACGTGCTGGGGCTTCCGGCCGAGGCCCGCCGCGTGCGTGTCGGGGAAGATGAAGACGCCATGGTCGCGGTCGATCACGCCGCTGCGGCCCCGGACGTAGCGGGGAATCCGGGTGTGACCGACGGGGTTGACGTTCCGGGCACGGACCGCATCGCCGGCCTTGAACTGCGGGGGGACCGGGTCGTCGAGACGCGCCGCGCGGCGGTTCCTCAGGAGCCGAGGGACGTCGTCTCGCCGGAGGGCGCCCGGTAGCGGCTCGGCGGGACCCGGTGCCCTGGGATCGGCTCCCTCGCGCACGCGCCGGTCGAGGTCGGCCCGGCGAGGAACCCGTGGCGCTCGAGGAGCCGCTCCAGCCCCCAGAGCCAGTGCTCGTAGTAGCTGGTCGCGAGGTACTCCGCCGGCGGCATCTGCTCACGCGCGAACCGGGACATGTCGAGGTTCCACCGGCGCCAACCTCCCATCGCGAGGTTGAGCGCGAAGGTCCGCCGCTCCCATTCGGCGTGGAAGACCGGCTCGTTCGGCTCGAGCACGACGGGACCGAATCCGTGCATCCCGCCGAGGTCGTGGACGCCGTTCATCGCGAGAGCTCCGGCCGAGGTACCTGGGCCACGCCGATCATCGCGTCACGGGTGACGAGCGCCGCCAGCTGCTCCTCCGTCAACCCCTCGGTCCCGGGCGGCCGCTCGGGCAGGACGAAGTAGCGGAGCTCGGCCGTCGAGTCCCAGACGCGGACCTCGACGTCGTCGCCCAGTTCGACTCCCACCTCGCGCAGGACCCCCCGGGGATCGATGACCGCGCGGGCCCGGTACGGTGCCGACTTGTACCAGACTGGCGGGAGGCCGAGGACCGGCCACGGATAGCAGGAGCAGAGCGTGCACACGACGAGGTTGTGGACCTTCGGCGTGTTCTCGAGAACCACCATGTCCTCGCCCTGGCGGCCGATGTAGCCGAGGTCCGCCAGGGTCGCCGTCGCATCGGCCAGGAGCCGCCGCTTGAACTCGGGGTCCGTCCACGCCTTCGCGACCACGCGGGCGCCGTTCCGCGGGCCGACCTTCGTCTCGTAGGTATCGATCAGCTCGTCGAGCGCCGCCGGGTCGACCAGGCCCTTCTCGGTGAGGAGGGACTCGAGCGCCTTGACCCGGAGCTGGACGTCCGACAGCGGCGCGTTGTGGGGATGCGCCGGATCGTCCGTCGAGTGTCTTTCGTGGTCGTGGGCGTGCTCGCGCCCCTCCCGGTGCTCGTCATCGTGCCTGTGCTGGCCGCTCATGGCGCCTCCGTTGGGCCGATGGTAGCGCGATCCCCACGGCGTCTACCAGTAGAGACGCATCGGAAACGTGTCGAGGGGATCCGCGCCCGTCGCGGCGAGATGGACGATCCGCTCGGTCCGCAGGCCGCCGACGCCGGGTACCGTGATCGTCGCCTTGAGCGTGAACACCATTCCGGCTGTCAGGCGGGTTCGGTTGCCGGGTCCGATCCAGGGGCTTTCCTCTTCCGGGTCCATGCCGGTGCCGTGGCCGGTCCCGTGGCCCCGCGCCTCGCCCGAGTAGCGCTCGTAGCCCGACTCGACGAGCGCCTGCTGGATCACGGCGTTCAGCTCGGTCGCCAGCATCCCGGGGCGCGCGGCGGCGAGGCCCGCCTCCACGGCGGCTGCGGCGGCCTCGACGATCGCGCGCTTCTCGGCGCTCACCGGCCCGTAGGTGAAGCCCCTGCCGCCGTCGGCGACGTAGCCGCGGTAACGGGCGCCGATGTCGGTCATGACCAGGTCGCCGGGCTCCAGGTCGCGGTCGGTCGGCCGCGCGAGGTTGAACGCGGAGCGCAGGCCGGCCTGGACCATCGAGTCGTAGGCGGTCCGGTCTGCCCCGGCGGCGATCATCGCCGCGTCGGCACGCCGGGCGAGCTCGCGCTCGCTGTGGGGCTGCCCGTCCGACAGGGCGTCGCGGATCGTGGCCATCGCCAGGTCGGTGAGCTCCGCGGCCTTCCGGAGGAGCCGAATCTCAGCCGGGCTCTTCACGGCCTTGAGGTCCGCCAGCGCCATCGTGGGCTCGAGCGCGGCGCCGCCGAGCGCGTCGAGCAGCCGGTCCCGGACGCTGGCGGGGACGTATGCGGCGCCGGCAAGGCCAACGCGCCACCCGGGATTCCGGGCCAGGGGGGCCAGAGCCGGGTCCAGGTCCCGGAACGGGCGGACCGGGAAGCCCGTGACGCTCGCGGCGTACCCGAGGCACTGCTCGGAGACGACGAGGGTGGCCTCGCCGTCGACGGGGAGCACGACGAGCGCGTTGGCGATGTCCGACACGCCGTCGAGGGGTCGGAACTCCGTGAAGTAGCCGACGTTGGCGCCGCGCCAGCAGTCGCCGAACGCGATGAGCCCGACGAGGCCGGCAGCCTCGACCGCCGCGCGGGTCCGGTCGAGCCGCTCTCGGTACTCGGCGGCGGAGATGGCATCCGGCGCCGCCGGTGAAGGCGAATGCCCGGGGCGGGGCGGGTCAGACGGATTCGTGGCAAAGCGCATGCTCTGAGGCGCTCTCACCGCCGCGGAGGGACGACGACGTCCCGCGGCCGGCCCGCGAGGAAATGCTCGATGTTCTCCACCGCCCGCAGGAGCCCGGCGTCGATCACCTCGCGGGTCGTCCCGCCGTTGTGCGGGGTCAGGACGACGTTGGCGAGCCCGAGGATCGGGTCCCCGGCGGGGATGGGCTCCTCGTGGAAGACGTCGAGCGCGGCGCCGGCGATCCGGCCATCCCGCAGCGCGTCCACCAGCGCGGCCTTGTCGACGAGGCCGCCCCGGGCGGTGTTGACCAGGAACGCGGTGGGCTTCATGAGCGCGAGGCGGTCACGACCGAGATAGCCCTGCGTGTCCGCGCTGAGGCGCAGGTGGAGGCTGACGATGTCCGCCTCCCGGAGGAGCGTCTCGACCGGGACGTGCCGGGCGCGGGCCGCGGCGGCGCGCCCGGCGTCCGGGCCGTAGGTCGCGGCCAGGAGACGCACGCCGAACGGCGCCAGGAGCTCCGCCACCCGGGCGCCGATCGCGCCGAGCCCGATCAGGCCCACGGTCCGGCCTTCGAGCTGGATGAGCTGCCCGCGGGGCCACTGGCCCGCCCGCGTGTCGCGATCCATCGCGGGAATGCGGCGCGTGATGGCCAGCATGAGCGCGAGCGTGTGCTCGGCGACGGCGTGCGCGTTCACGCCCGGCGTGTTGGTCACCGCCACGCCGCGCGTCCGGCACGCCGCCAGGTCCACGTTGTCCGTTCCCGTGCCCCAGATCGAGATGAGACGGAGGCTCGGGCACCCGGCCAGCACGCGGTCGGTGAAGCGCGCGTGGGCACGAATGTTGATGACGACCTCCGCGTCACCGATCCGGCGGATCAGCTCCGCTTCCTGGTCCGCCCCGCGCTCGGTGTGCACGGTGACGGTGCCCAGCCCGCGCAGCCTCGGCTCGGCGGAGGAGCCGGTGAAGGCGGCCGGGAAGTCGTCGGGGACCACGATCTTGAGGCTCATCGGACAAGCTCCCTCTGGTGGTGGTGGTCGGCAGGCGTGGCGGCCGGGCTGCGGCGTCACGCGGCTCACTCCGCGTCCGGACGGCCCGGGTCTGGTCCTTCGCCGGGAAGCGGAGGCGTCCGGCCGCCGAAGCGGGCGGGGTCGAAGAGCGAGAGATCCATGGATGGCCGGCCGTCGACGATCCACTCGGCGACGAAGCGACCGGTGGCGGGCGAATGCTGGAAGCCGTGACCGCCCCAGCCGACGGCCAGGAAGAAGCCCTCGACTCCCGGCGCCCAGCCGAGGATCGCGTGATCGTCGGGCGTGAGGGGACGAAGGCCGGCCCAGCCGCCGGCGATCCGCGCCCGCTCGATCACCGGGACCCGGTGGATCGCCTTGGTCACGGCTTCCTCCACCATGCTCCAGTCCACCGGCGCGGTCTGATCGTCGCCGATGTCCTTGACGTCTCCGGGACTGAGAAGCAGCTGCGCCATCTCCTTGCGGAAGTAGAACCCGCTCCCGGTGTCGGTCGTGATCGGCACGGGGCCGGGGATCTCCGGGAACGGCTCCGTGTAGAAGATGTGGCGGCGCCGCGGGTAGACCGGCAGCGCGAGGCCCGCGAGCCGGCCGACCCGCGCCGCCGCGGGACCGGCGGCGTTGACGACGACGGGGGCGGCGATGTCCCCGTCCGACGTCCGGACGCCCCGGATGCGGCCGGACTCGAGCGTGAGCGCCGTCGTCTCGACGCCCTCGAGGATGCGCGCGCCGAGCTCGCGCGCGCGCCGGGCGAAGCCGGCCGTCACCTCGGCGGGGCCCGCGACGCCGTCCCGGGGGCCCCACACCGCGGCGACGAGGTCGTCGACGTGGAGCGCCGGCACCAGCGCCTGAGCTTCCCTGGGCGAGATCACGCGGACGTCGACGCCCAGGCGGCGCTGGAGCGCGATGCGCGTCTCGAAGCCCCGAAGGTCCGCGGGGTTCGAGATCAGGAAGAGGTAGCCGATCCGCTGGAAGCCAGGATCCCCGCCGAACTCCTCCTTGAAGGACTCGAGCACCTGCTGCCCCTCGAGCGAGAAGCGGATCTCCGTCTCGGTGCCGAACTGGGCCCGGATCCCGCCGGCGGCCTTGCTCGTGGTGCCGCTGCCGACCGTCTCTCGCTCCAGCACGACCACGTCACGGACGCCTCGCCGGGCGAGGTGATACGCGATGCTGCAGCCGACGGCGCCGCCGCCGATCACGACGACGCTCGCGGTCCTGGGCGTCATAGGGCGCGGGCGGCGCGGGTGCCGTCGAGCAGCGCGTCGTGGATGCGCCGGGGCGAGACGGCGTCGCCGACCAGCCTGAGCTCCGGCACGCGCCCGTCGAGCGCGTGGTAGAGGCTGTCGTTGGCCTGGCCACCGAAGGAGAGGACGACGGTGTCCGCCTCGAGGGTCGCCTCGGCCCCCGAGAACGTGTGGCGGGTGCGGATGCCGCCCGGGACGATCGCCTTCGCGGCCGTCAGCGGCTGGAGGACGACGCCCTGGCCGAAGAGGCGCGCGTAGAGATCCGAGCGGATGCCCTCGTCGATGTCCTCGCCGACCATGAAGTACTTGGAGATCAGCGTCACCTGGCAGCCGCGTCCGGCCAGGAGGTCGGCCGTCGTGGGCGCCGCGTAGTGGCCGTCCTCGTCCACGACGACGACGCGCCGGCCGGGCGTGACACGGCCCAGCAGCACGTCGACCGTGGTGGCGACGTGCGGCAGCTCGACGCCGGGGAGGTCCGGGACGCGCGGCGTCGCCCCGGTCGCCACGACCACGGCGTCCGGGTCGAGCGCCAGCACGTCGGCGGCCGTGGCGCCGACGCCGAGGCGCACGTCGACGCCGGCCTTCCGGACCTGCTGCGCGAGCCACGAGGCGATCACCGCGTAGTCCTCGCGCTTCGGCGCCCGGGCGGCGGCGAGGATCTGCCCGCCCAGGTCCTTCGTGGCTTCGAGCAGCGTGACCCGGTGTCCGCGGATCGCGGCCACCCGCGCGGCTTCCAGCCCGGCCGCCCCGCCACCGACCACGACGACGCGCTTCGGCCGCGCGGCCGGCCGGATCTCGCCCAGCTCGGCCTCGCGCCCGATCACCGGGTTCTGGACGCAGCCGATCGCCTTGCCCTGGCGGAGGCGACCGATGCAGCCCTCGCTGGCGCCGACGCAGACGCGGATGTCGTCGAGCCGCCCCGCCAGGCTCTTGCGGGGCAGTTCGGGATCGGCGATGAGCGCCCGGGTCATCCCGACCAGGTCGCACACGCCGGCGGCGAGGGCCGCCTCGGCCTGCTCCACCGTCGACACCCGGCCCGCCACGATCACCGGGACCTTGACCACGGATCGCGTGAGCGAGGCGAGCTCGTTGAAGAGGCCGTGGGGATGGTAGAGGGAGGGGGTGACCATCGCCTCGTACTTGAGCGTCTCCGTGTTCGAGCCGCTCACCATCCAGTAGTCGACGATGCCCAGGCCGTCGACCAGCCGCGCGACCTCGAGCAGGTCCTCCCGGCTGAGCCCGCCGGGCACGTAGTGGTCCCCGCTGTGGCGGATCCCGATGATGAAGTCGGGCCCGACGGCGTCGCGGATGGCGCGCAGCACCTCGCGCGTGAGGCGCGTGCGATTCTCCAGCGACCCGCCGTACTCGTCCGTCCGCCGGTTCGTGAGGGGGGAGAGGAAGTTCTCGAGGAGGTGGCCGCCGTACGTCGGAACGTCGCAGCCGTCGTAGCCGCCCTTCTGGAGCCGCACGGCGGCGGCGGACCAGGCGTCGACCACCTCGCGGATCTCGCGCTTCGTCATGACGTGCGGCCACTCGCGGTGCCGCTCCTCGCGGGTGTCCGAGGGCGCCCAGAGGGGCACCCCCGAGTACCAGGAGTGCCCGCGGCGGCCGCGGTGGGAGATCTGCGAGAGGCAGAGCGCCCCGTGGCGGTGGATCGCCTCGCTCATCTGCCGGAACTGGGGAATGATGCTGTCATCCCAGTTGTTCACCTCGCCCCAGTCGTTGACCGAGGTGGGGTGGATGCTGGACGAGCCGAACATCATCACGACGCCGCAGCCGCCCTTGGCCTTCTCCTCGTGGTAGCGGATGTAGCGGTCGGTGATCCCGCCCTTCTCGCCGAACGCCGCCCCGTGAGGCGTGGACACGATGCGGTTCTTCGCCTCGCGGCGTCCGATCTTCACCGGACTGAACAGCCGTCTGAACTGCGTCGTCACGTCTCCCGTTCGAGTATGGGTCCGGCGGCCGCGGGACGAACCGAAGGCCGTCCCGCGGCCGCCCAGCGGTGGCTACTTCAGTTTGGCGTCGTAGAGGAACAGCATGTTGTCGATCCAGGGCGTCCAGTCGAGGCGGCTGCTGATGCCGAAGATGTGGGCCTGCTGGTACGCCTTGATGATGGGCGCCTCCTCGTAGATCATCTCCTGCGCCTTCCAGTAGAGCGCCTTCCGCTTCTCGGGGTCGTTCGACCCCTGGGCGTCCTCGAGGATCTTGTCGAGCGCCTCGTTCTTGTTGATCGACAGCGCCGACTTCGAGTGGAGCGAGTTCACGAGGAGGTCGCCGTCGAAGACGCCGGCGCCGCCCCACGCGGTCATGTAGACGGGCAGGAGCTGCTTCTGGCGCCACTTCGTCGTGTAGACGCTCTGCTCGCCGACCTCCACCTTCGCCTTGATGCCCACCTTGCCCAGCATCTGGGCCATCGCCTGGACGACCTCGATGTCGTTCATGTAGCGGCGGTTCGGCACGTGGAGGGTCATCTCGAAGCCGTTGGGGTGCCCCGCCTCGCGGAGCAGCGCCCTGGCCCGGTCCGGATCGTACCCGTACCACTTGATGTTGGGATTGAACCCGAAGGCCTCCTTCTCGAGCGGCACGCCGAGCACCTGCCCGTAGCCCTCGAGCACGGTCTTGATGATCGTGTCCATGTCGATGGCGTAGTTGATGGCCTTCCGGACCCGCACGTCCTGCCAGGGGCCCGGCATGAGGTAGTTCGTGATCTTCATCATGATGATGAAGCCGCCGAGGGTCGACACCTCGATCCGGGCGACCCCGCTCGCCTTGACCTTTTCGACCTGGTCGGGCGGGATGTCGCTGACGAGGTCCGCCTGGCCGGAGAGGAGCGCGGCCACTCGCGTGGTGAGCTCGGGCACGGGGCGGAACACCAGGCGGTCGATCGCCGGGGCCCCGCGGTGGTAGTCCTTGTTGGCGTCGAGCACGAGGCGCTCGTCCTTGATCCACTCGACGAACTTGTAGGGGCCGGTGCCGACCGGCTTGACGGCGAAGCCGGCATCCCCGACCTGGGCGACGTACTTCGGCGGCACGATGCCCACCGTGCCGCAGTGCCCGGGGCTCATCCGGACGGGCAGGAGGGGGAACGGCGTCTTCGTGATGACGTTCACCGTGAACGGGTCGACGATCTCGACGCGGTCGATCGTCGCGATGCTGGTCCGGCCGGGCGCCGCCTGCTGGGGGTTCAGCATCCGCTCGATGCTGAACTTGACGGCGCTGGCGTCGAAGGGCTCGCCGTTGTGGAACTTCACGTTCCGGCGAAGCTTGAACTGCCACGTGGTGTCGTTGACGAGGCGCCAGGACTCGGCGAGGTTGCCCTCGAGCTGGAGGGTCTTGAGGTTCCGCCGGAGCAGGGTGTCGAAGATCTGGCGATCCGGCTCGTGAGCGTTCTTGTCGCAGTGCATGTGCCAGTCGAGCGTCGCGGCCTCGCCCGACTGGATGACGACGACGGGCTTCTGCTGGGCGGCGGCGTCGCGCCCCGCCGGCGCTAGGAGCGCGACGAGCGCGAGGATCCAGGCGAACCGCGCGGCCAGGTGGCCCGGGCGTGGGGTGGTCTCCGGTCGCATCATCGGAAGCCTCCTCTTTTCGGGTCTACAGGCGGTCCACGGAGCTTCGGGTCTGACGGGTCTGGAGGTAGGGGTCGAGGGCGTCGCGGAGCGCGTCGCCCAGGAGGTTGATCCCCATGACGGTCACGAACAGGGCCGCGCCGGGGAAGAGCGCGAGCCAGTAGCGCGTGTCGACGAACTGCCGGCCCTCGGCCAGCATGCCGCCCCAGGAGGGGATGGCGAGGGGCACGCCGAGCCCGAGGAAGGAGAGGCCGGCCTCGGTGAGGATGGCGCCCGCCACGCCGAAGGTCGCCACGACGATGAGCGACGCGCTGACGTTCGGCAGCACGTGGCGCCACACGATCGATCCGAGCGGGACGCCGAGGGCGCGGGCGGCGTCGACGAACGCCTTCTCGCGAATGGCCAGCGTCTCGGCGCGCACGACCCGCGCGTAGGCCACCCAGTTGCTGAGGCCGACCACCAGGATGATGTTGCGGACGCTCGCCCCCAGCACGCCGATGACCGTGATGGCCAGGAGGATGAACGGGAAGGCGAACTGCATGTCGGCCAGGCGCATGATCAGGTGGTCCCAGGGACCTCCCCGCATCCCGGCCATGAGGCCGAGCCCGGTGCCCACGGCGCCGGCGACGATCACGGCGGACAGTCCGATCAGGACCGAGGTCTTCGCGCCGTGGACCACGCGGCTCAGGATATCGCGGCCGAGCTGATCCGTGCCGAGGACCGCGAGCGTGCCGTCGGCCGCGCGGGTGGCCGGGCGGGTGAAGCGCGCCAGAAGGTTCTGCTCGTTCGGGTCGGCGGGAGCGAGCAGGCCGGGCGCGGCCGCGCACGTCCCGACCGCGAGGAGAATCGCCGCTCCGATCCGCGCGCCGCCCGATCCGAGGAGGATCCGCGTGCGGCGCCACCCGCGGCGCGATGTCCGCAGGGAAGGGCCTTCGAGGCGTACCGGGAGGGCTCCTGCGTCAGGCTGCATGGTAGTGCCCGAGGCGCACGCGCGGATCGAGCGCCGTGTACACGAGGTCGATGACGATGTTGAGGAGCAGCAGCACCCCCGCCACGGTGAGGACGACGGCCTGGATCAGCGGCACGTCCTTGTTGACGACCGCCTCCACGGCCAGCCGGCCGACGCCCGGATAGGCGAACACCGCCTCCGTGATCACCGCGCCGCCCAGGAGGTTCCCGAGCTCGAGCCCGATGGCGGTCACGATCGGGATCGCCCCGTTGCGGAGAGCGTGCCGCAGGATCACCGACCACTCGCCCATGCCCTTCGCCCGCGCCGTCCGGAGGAAGTCCTGGTTCAGGACCTCGAGCATGCTCGACCGCGTGATGCGCGCGGTCCGGGCCATGGCCCAGATGCCGAGGGTGACGGCGGGCAGGACGATGGTGAGGATACCCTCGCCGCCGTAGACGGGCACCCAGCGCAGGTTCACCGCGAAGACGAGGATGAGGAGGATGCCGAGCCAGAACGTGGGCATGCACTGGCCCGCGAGCGCCAGTGCCATCGCTCCGGAGTCCAGGAGCGAGCCCCGCCGCACCGCGGCCAGGATGCCGAGCGGCAGCGAGATGAGCACCGCCAGCACGATGGCGGCGACCGCCAGCGTGGCCGTCGCCGGGAATCGCTCGAGGACCAGCGGCAGCGTGGGCTGGCGGTGCCGGAGGGAGCGCCCGAAATCGCCCTGGACCGCCCGCGCCAGGAACTGTCCGTACTGCTCCGGCAGGGGGCGGTCGAAGCCGAGGGCGGCTCGCATGATGTCGTAGTCCGCCTTCGTGCCCTCCGGTCCCAGGTAGAGCGCCGTGGGGTCCCCGGAGAGGTGCACGACCAGGAAGACGGCGAGGGAGATGCCGATGAGGACGGCGAGCGCCCACGCCAGTCGCTGGCCGAGGTAGACGATCACGCGGAGGCGGCCGGCAGCGCTGGGCGATGAGAGACCCGTTCCCCCGTCGCTGGCCGGTTCGTCGTCGAGGCGCTTGTCACGTGCGTCGGCCCCGAGGCCACGCGCCAGTCGTCGGTGCGGCCTCCTGCTCCGATCTTAGTTGCCCCGCGCAATGCCAGACCCCGCCGCCATCGAGCGCGTGCCACCGCCGCGATGCGGCCTCACTACCCGACGTGCTGGCGGAAGAAGGCGAGCGTTCGCTCGCGCGCCAGGCGCGCGCTTGGCTCGTGGTAGCTTCCGCGCGCGTCGCAGCTGAAGCCGTGACCGGCGGGATAGACGTGGACGGGGAGAGTCGGGTGGATGCGCCGCACCTTCTCGTAGTGCTCCTTCGGGATCCCCGTGTCGGTTTCCCCGAAGTGGAGCATGACGGGGCACCGGGGCTGCTCCTCGGCCGTGTCGGCGATCCCGCCGCCATAGTAGCCCACGGTGGCCGCGAGCCCCTCGATGCGCGTCGCGGCGAGCCAGGCCATGGTCCCGCCCCAGCAGTACCCGACGACGCCGACCCGGAGACCGGCACGCGCGAGCTCGCGGACGGCGGCTCGCACGTCGCGCACGCTGTCGTCGGTCGAGATCTTGCCGCGAAGCTCCCGGCCCTGCTGGATGTCCTCCGGGCCATAGCCGATGTCGATGCCACGCTCGACGCGGTCGAACAGCGCGGGGGCGAGCGCCACGTAGCCGTCGGCGGCCCATCCGTCGGAGACCTTCTTGATGTGGGAGTTGACGCCGAAGATCTCCTGCACCACCACCAGGCCGCCCCGCGGCGTTCCTGCGGGCGTCGCCCGGTACGCGGCGAGCTGGTGTCCGTCCTCGGCGCTGAGCGTCAGCGTCTGACCCATCGCAGATCCTCCTTGTCGGCCGTCACGTCGCGCATGGCGCCGGGGGAACGAGACGCCGCCACGGGTCGGGCGGCGCGGCGCCGATCAGGCCGCCAGTCTAGCAGGGTGGCCGATGCTGCCAAGGCCCGTGTCCCGGACGACGTCTGCGGCCGCGACAGAGACGGGCTAGGCGTCGGTTCGCGCCCCGTCGGCCGGGTAGGGGATCGGACCGGCGTAGTCCGCGCGGAGCGGCGCCCAGCGGTCCGCCCACTCTCGCGTCAGCGTGCCCGCCAGCTGGCGAAGGTGCAGCCCATCGTGCGCGACCCAGGCGACGAGCAGATCGAATCCCGAGAGCCGGAGGCCCGACGGGCTCTCGCCGGATGCTGCGAAGCGCTCCGGCGTCGCGCCGGCCAGGATGGCGAGGCTCGCCGCCCGGTGCTCCCGGAAGGCGGCCAGCGCGGCGGCCGGCTCCGCCTCGTGGTAGCGTCTCGCCGTCGCCCAGCCCTCCGGATCGATGGGCGCGAACCGCGCGCCCCCCTCGAGGATGACGCGGACCCGGGCTCCGAAGTCCTCGGCCTCCTCGTCCCGGAGGTGGCAGACGATCTCGACGGGCGCCCACTCGTCCGGCGCAGGCCGCGCGCGCCAGCGCGCGGGCGCGAGCCCGCCTACCACCGAGTCCAGGATCGCCGGGAAGCGCGCGAGCTCGCGCCGGGCCTCGCCGAGAAGCGTTGCTGGGTCCGTCATGATCCACTCCTTCTCATCGGGGTGCGCGCCCGGCGACGAGCCGAACCTTCCGGGGCGCGGCGAGCCAGACGGCGACGACCGACACGGCGCTGCAGGCGATGGCGAGCCAGAACGCCGTCGCGTAGCTCCCGGTGCGGTCGTAGAGCAGGCCCGTGACCCAGGGCCCCATCCCCGCGCCGGCGTTCGAGGCGATGTTGAGCACGGCGAAGATCGAGCTGTAGCGCGCGCCCTGGAAGAGCTCCATCGGGATCGCCCCGAAGACCGACGCGAGCCCGTAGCCGAGGAGCCCCTGCGCGGCGACCATCACGTAGACGAGCCACCGCGCCGGGTGCCCCGGGAGCGCGAGGAGCGCCAGGTAGCAGAGCGCGAACCCCGCTCCGCTCGCCGTCCACGCCCACTCGCGGCCGATGCGGTCCGAGAAGTGGCCCCAGGCGATCTGCCCGACGATTCCGGTCAGGCCGACGAGGCCGAGCGCGTACGCCGCCAGCTCGCCCGAGAACCCGAGCTCGAGGAGGTACTTCGTCTGATGAATCTGGACGGCGTACCAGGCGAAGAGTCCGGTGAAGTAGCCGAGGAAGAGCCACCAGAAGCGGCTCGTCCGCAGGGCTCGCGCGAGCGTCCACTCGGTGGCGGCCCAGACGGGGTCGACGACGTGGACGGAGGCCGGGCGGGCGGCTCCGCCCGGCGCGTCGTCCCCGTCGGGGCGGAGACCCAGCTCCTCCGGGCGCCGCCGGGGAAGAAGCGCGTTCAGCGGCAGGACGACCGAGCGCGATGAGCGCGGCGAGCATCCAGCAGGCGCCCCGCCAGCCGACGCGCCCCATGAGCCCCTGGATCCACGGCAGGAGCAGGAACGAGCCCACCCCGACGCCGGAGAATGCGACGCCGAGCGCCAGGCCGCGCTGGCGGACGAACCAGTTGGGCAGGAGGAGCGAGTGCCCCATGTAGCTCACGAAGACGCTGGCGCCGGCCACCAGCACGCCCAGGGTGAGGTGGAGGTGCCAGGGCTCGCGGGTGGCCGTCGCGAGCGCGAGCCCGAGGCTCATGAGGCCGAGCCCCACCGGGAACACCACGCGCGGCCCCAAGCGGTCCATCAGGACGCCCAGGAAGGGCGTGAAGAGGTTCGACGCGAGGAGCCCGGTGGTGAACGTCGCCGCGGTGAGCGCCCGTGACCAGCCGAACTCGTCCAGGATCGACGGGAAGAAGAGCGAGAACGCCGTGCGCGCGTTCACCACGACGCCCATCGTGACGAAGGCCGTCGCGACCAGGACCCAGCCGTAGAAGATCGGCAGGCGCCGGAGGGACGGAGCGCCGGTCGTCACGCGGACGGGGTCCCTCGCCTGGGCCGCCATCGCGTGCGTGCCGTTCGGAGCGCCCGCTGGGGCGGAGCTAGAGGCCGAGCGCGACGCCGCCCGGGCGCGGGTCGCTTCCCCCGCGGAGGACGCCGCGCGCGGGGTCGACCTGGATCAGCTGGACGGCGCCGCCGCCCGCCCAGGGACCGAGCGTCTCGACGACGTGTCCCCGCGCCGCGAGCTCGCGCCGGGTCGCCTCGGGGACGCGCTCCTCGACCCGCACCACCGCCGGGAGCCCGAGGTTCGCGGGGTCGGTCCCGGGGAAGCTGAACCAGCGCGGCACTTCCACGGCCTCCTGGGGCGAGAGTCCGTGGTCGATCATGCTGGTGATCACCTGGGTGCTCCACTGGGTCTGCTGGTCGCCGCCGGGCGTCCCGCCGACCAGCCAGGGCTGCCCGCCCTGGCAGACGAGATAGGCGTTCAGCGTGTGCATCGTCCGCTTGCCGGGGGCGATGACGTTCGGGTGGCCCTCGTCCAGCGTGAACCCGCGGCCGGCCCGGTTGTTCAGCGTGATCCCCGTGTCTCCGGCCACGACGCCCGAGCCGAACGCCGCCGACAGGCTGTGGATGAACGAGACCGCGTTGCCGTCCACGTCGACGACGGCGAAGTAGCTGGTGTCGGCCGCGTGCTCGGGGACGAGCGTCGCCTCGGGCAGGCGCGCCCGGGCCAGGTCGATCTCGGCCCGGCGCCGGCCCGCGTGCTCCTTCCCGATCAGCTCGGCGAGCGGCCACTTGACGAATGCAGGATCGCCCGCGTGGCGATTCCGGTCCTCGAAGGCGAGCTTCTTCGCCTCCACCGTGAGGTGTATCCGGTCGGTGCCGACCAGCGGGAGGCTGCGCAGATCGAACCCTTCCAGGATGTTCAGCTGCGAGAGGACGAGGAATCCCTGGGAGACCGGAGCGGTCTCGTACACCTGGAAGCCCCGGTAGTCGGTGGCGATCGCCGGATGGACGAAGGTCTCGCCGAGCTGGCGCGCGAAGTCGTCCCGGTCGAAGAGCGCGCCCTCCCGCCGGAGGAAGGCGAGGAGCCGCTCCGCGAGCTCCCCCCGGTAGAAGGCCTCGGCGCCGTCGGTGGCCACGGCACGCAGGCTCCGCGCCAGATCGGGCGCCGTCCAGCGCTCTCCCGGGGCGGGCGGCCGCCCGCCCGGCAGGAACAGCCGTGCCGAGTCGGGGAAGCGGCGGAGGACGTCGGCCCGCTCGCCGATCCACCGGCTCACCCACGCGGTCATGGCGACGCCGTCCTGGGCGAGCTTGATCGCCGGAGCCCAGAGCTCCGCCCACGGAAGGGTGCCCCAGCGCTTCCAGATCGCCTCGTAGAAGGCGACGGCGCCCGGGACGCCGACCGAGTGGACGCCCTCGAGCGGCATCAGCCGGAGGCCCTGCGACGCGTAGTACTCCCTGGTCGCGCCCGACGCGGCGACGCCGCTTCCGTTGAGCCCGAGGACCTCCCGCCGGCGGGCGTCGTAGACGACGGCGAACCCGTCGCCGCCGAGGCCGCACATCATGGGGAGCAGCACGCCCTCCGCCGCGGCGACGGCGATCGCCGCGTCGAAGGCATTGCCGCCACGCTCGAGGACCGCGGTCCCGATCATGGCCGCTCGGGGGTGGGCGGAGGCCACCATGCCTCGAACTCCGAACGCGTCGGGATACCGGGTGAGCGAGGAGGCGGAACGCCAGGCGCCGTCGTGAGGTGGGCTCGATTGGCTCATGGCGGCCATCTTACCCGAGCCCAGGTGTCTCGGCGAGGTGGCCGATCTCGCACAAGGGCTCCCCGGCGGTGACCGGCGGCGTCGCCACGACGTAGACGACCTCGCCGGCGAAGGGCGCGCGCACCTCGTGGAGGACGGTGCCGAACGGGTCCGTCAGCCTTCCGAGGAGCCGGCCCGTCGAGACCGACTGCATCTTCTCGACGACCGGATGCCAGACGCCGGTCACGGGCGCGCGGAGGACCTCCGCGCGGTCGATCCAGACGGGGTGCGCCACGCGCGCCGACGGCCCGTCCAGGATGTGGAGATGCGCGAGCAGCGAGCGCGCGCCGGCCTCGTGGGCCGCCACCGACGGCTCGTCCGTGGCGCCGAGTCCCCCCGACTCGGCCGTGATCGCGGGCTTGCCCCGGGTGATCGCGGTGTTGGCGGTGAACAGGCTCGAGGCCCGATCGCGCGGGCGCCCGTGGTCGACGAGGATGTGATCGAGACCGTAGGCGAGGGCGAGGTCCCGTGACTGGGCGTCGACGGCGGCGTCACCGCCCACGATCCAGTACGTGTACGGCCGGAGCGACTCGTTGCCGTCACCGCAGTGCATGTCGGCGAGGTGAGTGCACCGGTCGATCACCTCCCGCGTGATCGCGTGCGCCATCCGCTCGCTCACCGTGCCGTCGGGCTTGCCGGGGTAGACGCGGTTCAGGTTCTTCCCGTCGGGGCTGTAGTAGATCCGCCGCCCGTAGAATGCGGGAGGATTCGCCATGTGGACGAGGATGGCGGCGCCCCGCATCCGCGCCGGCTCGAGCTGCGGCCGGAGCCGCTGGAGAGCGAGTATCGACGTGTACTCCGAGCCGTGCGTGCCGGCGACCAGCGCGAGCACGGGGCCCGCGGCGGCGCCGTTGGCGACCGTCACCGGGATCCGGGTCCCGGGGTCGACGCCGTCCGGCACCTCGATCCAGCCGGATGCCAGCTGGCCGGGTGCCGCGGTCACGCTTCCGACGGTGAGGGGACTGGGCATCGGTCGCTCTCCTTCTCAGCCTGCAGGGGGTTGCCGGCGCTTCGCGCGAGACAGCGCCCTCCATCCTGCCTCGGTCACGCGGCTCGTGCCACTACCAAAGGAAGCGACCCGTCGGGCTTGACGTCGCAGCCCGCTCGACGACACTGGAGCGGATGCCCCGGAAAGCGTCCGGCTGGTGAGTCCACAGGCCGAAGGCCGTCCGATCAACTCGCGCGGAGCCAGGGTCCCGCGGTGAGCATGGTCGAGGCAGCGCGCCGGCACCCGCTCTGGCGGCTGGGACAGGGCTGGCGCCGTGGGCGCCGCCAGGTCTCACCGTGGACGCTCGGCGGGCTCTCGGTGCGTGAGCTCGCGGTGCTCGTCTGGGCGGAGATCTGGAAGGACGAGCTCGTCGACCGGGCGGCCGCCCTCTCCTACTACTTCGTGTTCGCCCTGTTCCCGACGCTTGCTCTTCCTGACGACGCTCATCGGGATGCTCCCCGGGCCGGATCTGATGGAGCGCTTCCTGGCCCCGGCGTATGACTTCCTCCCGCCCGACGCGGCCTCGCTGCTACGCCGGACGCTCACGGAGGTTCAGCGCGGAGCCGGAGGCGGTCTCCTGTCGGTCGGGGCCGGGGCGGCGCTCTGGGGCGCCTCGCGCGGCATGGTGTCGATCATCACGACGCTCAACGTCGTGTACGGGGTGACCAGCCCGCGGCCGTGGTGGCGACGGCAGCTCGTCGCCGTGGCGCTGACGGTGGTGTTCTCGACCCTGGCCCTCGCCGCGCTCCTGTCCATCGTTTTCGGCGAGCGCGTCGGCCGGGCGGCCGCGGCGTGGGCGGGGTTCGGCGGCATGTTCACGGCCATCTGGGACCTCCTCCAGTGGCCGCTCGGCATCCTGTTCGTCCTCACGGGGATCGATCTCGTCTATCACCTCGCTCCGGCCATCCGCCAGCGCTGGTACTGGCTCACGCCCGGATCCGCCTTCGCGGGCGTCGCCTGGGCGGCGGCCTCCCTCGGGCTCCGCGCCTACGTCAGCCAGTTCGCCAACTACAACGCGACGTACGGCTCGATCGGAGGCGGGATCCTGCTCCTCCTGTGGCTGTACCTCTCCGGCATGGCGCTCCTGATCGGCGGGGAGGTCAACTCGGTGATCGCGCGGGCCGCCGCCGAGCGCGGCGAGGAGATCGCGGCCCCCCTCGACGAGCCCGCCGACCCTCTCCGGGCCCCGCCGACCCCGCTACTTGACGATCTCGAGAAGCTCGACCTCGAAGGTGAGCGTCGCGCCGGGCTTGATCCGGGGCGGCGCGCCGCGATCGCCGTAGGCGAGGGCGGCCGGGCACACGAGCCGGCTCTTCCCGCCGACCTTCATCAGCTGGAGGCCCTCCGTCCAGCAGGGGACCACCCCGTTCAGGGGGAACGTCGCGGGCTCACCGCGCTGGACGGAGCTGTCGAACACCGTGCCGTCGGCGAGGGTGCCGTGGTAGTGGACCTTGACCCGGTCGGTCGCCTTCGGCGAGGCGCCCGTGCCGGCCTTGATCGGCACGATCACGAGGCCTGACGCCGTCTTCGTGGCGCCCTTCTCGGCGGCCGCCTTGTCCACGATCGCCTGGCCCGCCTTCTGCTCGACCGCCGCCACCACCGATGCCCGCGAGCGCTGGAGCTCCTGGATCTTGGTGCCGTAGGCTTGCAGGTCGACCTGGCGCTGGCGGTTCAGCACGCCGTCCGTCAGCCCCGTCTTGACCAGCTCGAGATCCGCCGGCGACAGCGCGAACGAGGAGAGGCTGCCGGCGACCGCGAGCCCGAGGGCGTAGAGGGTCTTCTGCTCGTCCGTCTTGAGCTCCGGAGCCGACTGGGCGCGCGCGGCGGGGGCGACGGCACCCCCGGCCAGCGCGCCCGCGAGGGCGACGACCGCCACCACGCGAGAGCGGGACCTCATCGTGACCATCCTTTGTCTTGACCCTTTCTTTGGCCTGTCCTCGGCGCTTGCGCGCCGGTCAGGAGCGCGGGAAGGCGCCGAGGAAATCCTTCGTGCCAGGCGCGAGGACCGAGGCGAGCCCCACGTACAGGAAGAGCGCGCCCAGGTCGAGGTAGCGCCGGACGGTGGCGGGGGTGGAGAGCACGCCCGGCGCCCGGCCGGCGGCGCGGATCCGCTTGACCGCGTCGTCGATGGCCGCCTGGACCGCAGGGTGGTCCATCTGGCCCGGGTGGCCCATCGACTGGGCGAGGTCGCCGGGGGCGACGAAGAAGACGTCGATGTGCTGCGTCTTCAGGATGTCGTCGAGATTGTGGAGAGCTTCCAGCTCCTCCAGCATGACGACGACCATGGTCTCCTCGTTCGCCCGCCGCGTGTAGTCGTGCATGACCTCGCCGAAGGCCGAGCGGCCGCCGGCGAAGCCCCGGTGTCCGATCGGTGCGAACTTCGCGTGGCGCACCACCGCCTCGGCCTCGGCCCGGGTGTTGACGTGGGGGACCTGGACGCCACCGGCGCCGCGGTCGAGGGCGCGCGTGATGGTGGACGGGTCGTGGCTCTGGACCCGGACGATCGGCGTGACGTCGCAGAGCTCTGCCGCGCGGACCATGTCCTCGACGGCGTCCCAGCTCGCGGGCCCGTGCTCGCAGTCGATGAAGATCATGTCGTAGCCCTGTCGCCCGAGCAGCTCGACGAGTCCCGGTGCGCTGTACGTGGGGGCCACGACGCTCACCGGCTTTCCGGCGGCCAGTTTCCGCTTCGCGCTGTTGTTCCTCACCGTTGCTCCTTTGTGTGTGGACGAAGCCTGAGAGGTCGAGGACCATTGTACCGGCGCGACGGGTTGCGGTCAGCCGAAGTTGATCGGCCGCCCGACGTGCCCAACGTGCGAAGATGTCGCGGGGGAGGGGACCGTTGGGCGGCGATGATCGGACCGACGTGCTCGTGATCGGTGCCGGCGCGGCCGGCGCCGCCGTCGCCTGGATGCTCGCGCGCGCCGGCGTCGGAGTGCGTGTGCCTGGAGCAAGGCGACTGGGTCGACCCGCGCGCTTTTCCGCACTGGCGGGCCGACTGGGAGCTCCATCGCTACACCGACTGGAGCGCCGAGCCCAACGTGCGGCGGCTCCCCCAGGACTATCCGGTCAACGATGCGGGCTCGCCGATCTCGCCGCTGATGTACAGCGCCGTGGGCGGCAGCACGATCCACTGGAGCGCTCACTTCCCGCGCTTCCGCCCCTCGGACTTTCGCGTGCGCAGCCTCGACGGGGTGGCCGACGACTGGCCCATCGACTACGCCACGCTGGAGCCGTTCTTCGACCTGAACGACCGCATGATGGGCGTGGCCGGCGTCACCGGCGATCCCGCCTATCCCCCGAAGTCGCCACGGCAGACGCCGCCGATCCCGCTCGACACGCTCGGTGCCACCATGGCCCGGGGCTTCGATCGCCTCGGTTGGCACTGGTGGCCGTCGGACAGCGCCATCCTCACGCGCGACTACGACGGCCGCCGCGCCTGTATCAACTGCGGCCCCTGCGACCTCGGCTGCCCGACCGGGGCCAAGGCGAGCACCGACATCACCTACTGGCCCAAGGCGCTGGCATCCGGGGCACGACTGCAGACGCACGCCCGCGTGCGCGAGATCACGCTCGGCCCGGACGGGCGCGTCGACGGGGCGCTCTACCACGACCGCGAAGGGCGCCTGCGCGAGCAGAAGGCGCGCGCGGTGGTCCTGGCCGCCAACGGGATCGGCACGCCGCGGCTCCTGCTGAACTCGCGCTCGGCGCGGTTCCCCGACGGGCTGGCCAATCGCAGCGGCCTGGTGGGCCGGAACCTCATGTTCCATCCCTACGCGATGGTGCGCGGCGTCTTCGATCGGCCGCTCGGCGGCCACCGCGGCCCCATCGGCTGCAGCCTCATCAGCCAGGAATTCTACGAGACGGATCTCTCGCGCGGCTTCGTGCGCGGCTACTCGTTCCAGGTCGCCCGGGGGCTCTCGCCGATCGCCTCGGCGCTCGGCGGATTCATCGACGACCGTCTGCCATGGGGGCGCGAGCACCGTCGCGCCTACGACGACCGCTTCGACCGCACGATCACGGTCGCAGTCATCGCCGAGGACCTACCCGAGCCGGGGAACCGTGTCGATCTCGATCCCGCGCTCACCGACGGCCACGGCATCCCGGCGCCGCGCGTGTCCTACACGCTCAGCGAGAACAGCCGGCGCATGCTCGACCACGGCATCGCGCGCGCGGGCGAGGCGCTGGAAGCGGCCGGCGCTCGTGAGGTCTCGGCCAATCCCCTCCTGCGGGCCGGGGGCTGGCACCTGATGGGAACGGCGCGCATGGGGCGCGATCCGGCTACCTCGGTGATCGACGCCGAAGGGCGCTGCCACGACGTGCCCAACCTCTACATCGTGGATGGCAGCGCGATGGTGACCTGCGCTGGCGTGAACCCCACCTCGACGATCCAGGCGGTGGCCCTTCACATCGCCGACGGGATGATCCGGAGGCGCTCGTGACGCCGGAGACCCTCGCCGCGCGGCGCGACCTGCTGGCCCTGGTGCTCGATACGCTCGTGCCGGCGAGCGACGGGTTTCCGGGGGCAGGCGAGGTGGCGGTCGACCACGTCCTGGCCATGGCCGCGTCATCGGCCGACGTCGAGCGGCTCATCTCCCTTGGGCTGCAAGCGGTCGAGGAGGCAACGCGAGCCGCCGGCGCCGCGGGCCTCGCCTCGCTGAGCCCCGACGAACGCGAGAGCCTGCTCCGGCGCATCGAGCAGTCGCATGCCGAGATCTTCGAAGCGCTGGTGCGGCACACGTACGGCGGTTACTACAGCCACCCGGCGGTGATCGCGCGACTCGGCCTCGATGCCAGCCCCCTGCATCCCCGCGGCCACCGGGTCGAGGCGGTGGACCTGCCCGACCTCGCGCGCGTGACCGCGCGCGGCCCGATCTACCGCCCCGCCTAGCATCCTGCTAGTCGCGCCCTGCCCTATGTGCCTCGGGGCTCGCCGAGGCGGAAGACACATCGCGTCCGCCGGCCACCTTCGCTGGGTCGGCTGGCCTGGGTCGGCTGGCGCGGTGGGTCCTCCGTCTTTCCACCCTGCCACGTACCGCGAGAGCGGCCCGAGAGCAGGGCGTGTCTCCCTTGACAGGGCGGCGGCCTGTCCCCAAGATCGCCCTCGAGGATTCAGGCCGGAGGCTCCTGGCATCGTCCGCCGGCCCCCCCGGGGAGAGACCCAGAAGGGGCATCATGTGGACTAGCCTCCGGAGGTCGGCGTGAGGCTCGACGGGCGGGAGGGCCGGCGCTCGGAGCGGCGGTCTTGCCGGGCCGTGATCTGCCGCGTCCTGCTGGTAGCGCTGAGCTCGATGGGTTGCGCCACCGCGACGATCGAGATCCCTCACGTCCCCGGCCAGCGACCGCCTCTGACGTCCCGTCGGAACGTCGTCGATCCGTTCCCCTACGAGCGGGTGCCGGTGCGGGTGACGAATCACACCGAGCGAGAGACGGAGGGCTACGTGGTCCGGCTCCTCCGGTTTCCCTCGTCGGGCGAGAACGGGCAGGAAGGCAACACGGTCACCGCCCGTTACTACGAGAGCACCGAACCTGGCCCGAGGCCGCTGGTCGTGGTCCTCCCCCTCTGGGGCGGCCACACCTATCCACCGAGCATCGTGACCTCGGATCTCGTGAGCCTGCGGCGGTTCAACGTGATGCGGGTCCTCGGCGAGGACACGGTCATGGACTGGAGCGCGCTGGGGCAGGCGCGGACTCCCGCCGCGTTCCAGGCCGAGTTCCGGCGGATGGTCGAGCGCGTGCGCACCACCGTGGTCGACCTGCGCCGGCTGCTGGACTGGGCGGAGACGCGTCCCGCCGTCGCCGCGCAGCGCGTCGGCCTGATCGGGTTCAGCGAAAGCGCCCTCCAGGCCACCGGCGCCATGGCGAGCGACCCGCGAGTCGCTGCCGCCGTCCTGCTGATGGGAGGGGCCCAGCCGCACGAGATCTTCGCCACCTGCTACGGACCGCCCGAGTCGGTCCGCCGCGAGGTCGGGCTGCGATTCGGATGGACGCCCGAACAGTTCGCGGAGACGCTCGGCCCCCTCGTGGAGTCGATCGATCCCGCCCATCTTGGCAGCCGCGTGGACGCCGCGCGCGTGTTGATCTTCGAGGCCGAGCTGGACGACTGCGTGCCGCGGAGCGCGCGGGACGCGTTGTGGGACGCCTTGGACCGCCCCACCCGCATCAGCGTGCGGACGACGCACGCGGGGGCCTTCCTCGGCCTGACGTTCCTGCGCGGCAACCACATGCGCCACCGCATCGTCGAGTTCCTGGAGCAAGCGCTCCCGTAGCAGGGCGGAGGGCCCGGATGTGGATCCCTCCGTCTCGATCGCGGGCTCTTCTGGCTCTCAGGGGGCGAACCCCCCGGGTGTTCGCGTGCTTCCGTGTTCGGCGGTCGACCCTCGGCGGCGGGCCAGGGACGTGACGCCGGCCGAGCCCACGACGACGAGCGCGGCGAGGAGGAAGATCGGCCGGTAGCTGCCCGTGACGTCGAACACGAGCCCGCCGGCGTAGGAGCCGAAGGCGCCCGCGGTGTGGTGGAAGAGGTTCGCCGCTCCGAAGATCGCGCCGTGGTGCACGGGCCCGAAGAGCTGGCCGACCAGCGTCGAGGCCAGCGGCGCCGTCGTGAAGAACGTCGCTCCGAAGAGCCCCGCGAAGAGGTAGAGCTGCCAGGGCTCGCGCACGAATGGCAGGTAGAAGAGGGCGGTCGCGCGGAGCGCGTAGGTGAGGACGAGAGCGGCGCGGGTGCCGATGCGGGCTGCGACGGTGCCGGCAGCGAGGATGCCCACGACGTTGGCCGCCGCCCACAGGCTGACGGCGTTCGCGGCGACGGTCGGCGCCATCCCGAGATCCGTCGCGTAGGGCGCGAGGTGGGTGGTCATCAGGAAGTCGGTGAACCCGCAGCCCATCAGTCCCACGGTCATTGCCCAGAACGCGGGCGTCGCGAGGGCCGCCCGGCGATCGAGGGACGTACGCGCACCCGGGATCCCGGGTGCGGCATCCCGGGGGGGTGGGGCAGCCGCCGGAGGCGCCCCGCCCGGAGCGGCCGGCACATCGCGGAGGGTGAAGGCGAGGACGACGAGGGAGGCGGCGAGCAGACCAGCCAGCAGGACGTAGGTCTGGCGCCAGCCGACCACCGTCGCCGCGCGGGCCGCCAGTTGCGTGAACGCGAGGTGCCCGAGCGAGAACCCGCAGGCGGCCACCGCCGTGACGAAGCCGCGCTCCTCGGGGAACCAGCGGCTCACGTGGATCGAGACCGGCAGGATCCCGCAGCCGGTGTAGCCCACGGCCGCCACGACGCCGTAGAGGGCGATGAACTGCCAGGGCCCATTCACCCGGCTCACGAGCGCGGTCCCGACGGTCATGAGGGCCATCGAGGCGAGGATGACGCGCCGCGGCCCGAACCGGTCGACCAGCGTGCCGAAGGCCGGCTGGCCCGCGGCGTTCACGAGGAGGCTCGCGGTGGCGGCGAGCGCGAGCGTCGAGCGATCGCCCCCCAGCTCGCCCAGGATCGGCTTGAAGAGGATGCCGAAGGCGAAGTTGACGCCCGTTCCGACGAACAGGACGGCGAATCCGGCGGCGAGAGCTCCCAGCCGCCCCGCGCCCGGTTTCACCGGGCGGTGACGACGAGGCAGGTGCCGACGGCGTGAGCGTAGAGCTTGCCGGCCGCGTCCGTCAGCCGGGCCTCGGCGGTCGCGAGCCGGTTGCCGACGTGGATGACCCGGCCCTCCGCGCGGAGCCGCCCCGTTCCGATCAGGACCGGGCGCACGAAGTTCACCTTGAGCTCGGCCGTCGTGTAGCCGGTGCCGGCAGGCAGCGTCGTGTGGACCGCGCACGAGAGCGCCGAGTCGAGCAGCGTGCTGATGACGCCGCCGTGGACCGTGCCGATCGGATTGTACTGGGACTCGGACGGCTCGCACTCGAAGACCGCGCGTCCCGACTCGACCTCGGTGAGCGTGAACCCCACGAGCCGGCTCACGGGCGGCGCCGGGAGGCGCCCGTCCCGGATCGCTTCGAGGAAGGGCAGCCCGGCGAGGCGGCCGGCCGCCTCCGCGCTCGGCGGCCGGATCGTCCCAGCGAACGGCCCGGTGGCGCGGGCTCTCTCCGCCCTCGGCCACGGCTCCGCTCAGCGGAGGCGGTACTTCCGCTCGGCGCCCGGGGCGAGCGTCATGCCGTGCCCCGGCCGCTCGGGGATCCGGATCAGGCCGTCGGCAGGATCGGGCCGCGGCACGGCCTCGAAGAGGTCGGGCGGCATCCAGTCCATGTACTCGACGAGGAAGCTGTTCGAGAGCGCGCCCGCGACGTGAACCGACAGCTCGTGGACGACGTGCGGCGAGACCAGGAGCTGGTGCGCCGCCGCGATGTGACCGATCTTGAGGGTCTCGCTGAAGCCGTTCGCCCGGCAGACGTCGGGCATGAGGTACCGGGCGGCCCGCCGCTCGCACAGCTCGCGAAACTCGAAGCGCGTATAGTGGTTCTCGCCGGTCGCCACCGGGATGCGGATCGCGTGGGCGACCTCGGCGCAGGCGGCGATGTCGTCGGCCAGCACGGGCTCCTCGTACCAGACGAGGTCGAGATCCTCGAGCGCCGCGGCCAGCCGAAGGTTTCCCAGGACGTCGAGCTTCTGGTTGACGTCCACCATGAACCGGACGCCGTCGCCGAGCGCCCGGCGCACCGCCTCGACGCGCCGGCGGTTCTCCCGCGGGTCGGGATGATGGACCTTGAGCTTGTAGTAGCGGAGGCCCGCCGCGGCGTAGCGCTGCGCCTCCTCGACCATGTCCTCCACCCGGTACGACGGCCAGCCGCCGCTTCCGTAGGCCTCCACGCGGTCCGTGACTCCGCCCCAGAGGCGGTAGAGCGGCTGACCGGCCGCCTTGCCCGCGAGGTCCCAGAGCGCGATGTCGAGCGCGGAGAGCGCGTACGCGGCCACTCCCAGGCGCCGGATGCCCCGGTCGGCGCGATACATGCGCTCCCACAGCCGCTCGACCAGCCGCGGGTCCTCGCCGACGAGGAGGGGGGCCAGGCGCGTCTCGAGGTACACCTGGATCGACTCGGCGCCGCCGCCGCCGAAGGCGAGGCTGTAACCCAGCCCGGACACGCCCTCGTCCGTGTGAACGTGCGCCACCACGAGCCGGTGCTCCCGGAACTCGAGCGCCATGGGCTTCGGAGTCGGGACGGCGAGGACCGCGCTGTCGACGGCGACGATCTTCATGGATTCCAGTCCGGGACTATCGCAGGGGGCGCGAGAGGCGTCAAGGCCGGCGGCCGCCCCGGCCTGCGCGTTCGTGGCCGTCTCGCCGGCGCAGGTCGAGCAGACTCGCTGGGCCGCCGTACAATGGCTTCGCCATGCCGGGACGGACGATGCTCGACAAGATCTGGGCGCGACACGTCGTCGCGACCGGGCCGGGCGGCCGCGCCCTTCTCTACGTCGACCGCCACCTGGTTCACGAGGGCTCCTTCCACGCCTTCGAGATGCTCCGCCGGGCGGGCCGTCGGGTCCGGCGCCCCGACCTCACCGTCGCCGTCGCCGACCACTACGTCCCGACCGCGCCGGGCGCGAGCGGTCCCGCCGCGCTCGAGATCCGCGGCAAGGTCGACGAGCTGTCGCGGAACGCGGGGGAGTGGGGGATCCCGCTCCTCGGGCCTGGCGATCCGCGCCAGGGCATCGTCCACGTGGTCGGCCCGGAGCAGGGCCTGACGCTGCCGGGACTCACGATCGTGTGCGGCGACTCGCACACGGCGACCCACGGGGCGCTCGGGGCGCTGGCCTTCGGCATCGGCGCCTCCGAGGTCGAGCATGTCCTGGCGACCCAGACCGTCTGGCAGCGGCGGCCGGCGGTCATGCGGGTCTGGGTCGACGGCCGTCTCGGGCACGGCGTCTCCGCCAAGGACCTCGCCCTCCATCTGATCGCCAGCGTCGGCGCCGGCGGCGGCACCGGCTGCGCGCTCGAGTACGCGGGCCCCACGATCCGCGCGCTCTCGATGGAAGGGCGGATGACCCTCTGCAACATGGCGATCGAGGCGGGCTCCCGCGCGGGGATGGTCGCGCCGGACGAGACGACCTACGCCTACCTCGAGGGCCGGCCGCTCGCGCCGCGGGGCGACGCCTGGGGACGAGCGCTCGCGGAATGGCGAGCGCTCCCGTCCGACGCGGACGCGGGGTTCGACCGCGAGGTCACGGTCGACGCGTCCGAGGTCGTGCCGATCGTGACCTGGGGCACGAGCCCGGAGGACGGCGGGCCCATCTCCGGCGCCGTGCCAGATCCCGCGACGGTGGGCGACCCGGTGCGGCGTGCCAGCCTGGCCCGCGCGCTCGCCTACATGGGGCTCGCGCCCGGCACGGCGCTCGAGTCGATCCCGGTCGACCGCGTCTTCATCGGGTCGTGCACGAACAGCCGCCTCGAGGACCTGCGCGCGGCGGCGGCGGTCGCGCGCGGGCGCCGGGCCGTCGTGCCCGCGATGGTCGTCCCGGGCTCGGGGCTCATCCGGCTCGCCGCGGAGGCCGAGGGCCTCGACCGCATCTTCCGCGATGCCGGCTTCGAGTGGCGCGAGCCCGGATGCTCGATGTGCGTCGCGATGAACGGCGACGCCGCGCGGCCCGGCGAGCGCGTGGCGTCGACCTCCAACCGGAACTTCGAGGGCCGGCAAGGGCCCGGGGCCCGCACCCATCTCATGAGCCCCGCGATGGCCGCCGCGGCCGCGGTCACCGGGCGGCTCACCGACGTGCGGCGACTCGGCCCGGCCGCCGCCTGAGCCACGCGGGCATGGAGCCTTTCACTCGGCTGACGGCCGTCGCGGCGCCGCTCGACCTCCCCAACGTGGACACCGACCGTATCATTCCGGCGCGCTTCCTGCGGAAGCCGCGGAGCGCGGGCTACGGCCAGTTCTGCTTCCACGATCTCCGGCTGCGGCCGGACGGGACGGAGGATCCCGAGTTCGTCCTGAATCAGCCGGCCTTCCGTGAGGCGCATGTCCTCGTGGCGGCGGAGAACTTCGGCTGCGGCTCCTCGCGTGAAGGCGCCGTGTGGGCGCTGGCCGGCCGGGGCATCCGCGCCGTGATCGCCCCGAGCTTCGGCGACATCTTCCACGAGAACTGTCTCCGGAACGGCCTCCTGCCCGTGCGCTTGCCCGCGACCACCGTGAGCGGTCTTCGCCAGGCGCTCCAGGCGGCGCCGGGGGCGACGGTGACGATCGACCTGGCCGCCCAGACGGTGACGGGGCCGGACGCCACGACGCATCGCTTCGAGATCGACTCGTTCCGGAAGCAGGCGCTCCTCGAGGGGCTCGACGACATCGGGCTCACCCTCCGGCACGAGGCGGCGATCGCGGCCTTCGAGGTGCGGCACGCCGCGGAGTCTCCCTGGGCGGTGCCGGCCCGGCTCGACGCCAGCCCGACAGGGTAGCCGGTGAATCCAGAAGCCGCTGCCGGTCGCGACGGCTTGCAGGTGTCCGTCGAGGTCGTCCGATCGGACCGAACGGGGGAGGGCAGCTCGTGAAGCCGGATCGTGTCGGGCGCTGGCAGCCAGTCCAGTCCGAGTGGGCGTTCCGGTCGGGCTTTCTCTCCATCCGGCGTGACCGCTGCCGGCTGCCGGACGGTCGCCTCTCGCCCGACATGTACTTCATGGAGCTCAGGGACTTCGCGATGACCGTCGCGGTCACCCCGGGCGGGGAGGTTCTCCTTTCCCGGGAGTACAAGCACGGCGCCGGGGACGTCGCGTACACGCTGCCGGCCGGCTTCGTCGAGCCGGGCGAGGCGCCGGCGGCGGCCGCGCGCCGGGAGCTCCGCGAGGAGACCGGCTACGACGGCGAGGCGTTCGAGTCGCTGGGCGCGTACCTCGTGTTCCCGAGCTTGTCGGGCGCGCGGGGGTCCTTCTTCCTGGCCCGGGGCGTTCGACGCGTGGCCGCGCCTCACCCCGACGAGTTCGAGGAGATCGAGGTGGTACCGGTGCCCCTCGACCAGCTGCGGCAGGACCTCGGGCAGGCTACGCCTCGCTACCTGACGGACATCAGCTCGGCGCTGGCGCTCGAGCTCGCCCTCTCGCGGCTCGGCGAGCAGGGGGTCAGACCCCGGACCTGAGATCGCTACCCGAGGGCGAGGTGGTCTGACCCCGGAAGGAGAGACATGACGTCACGCGTGCGATTGGCGGCGGGTATCCCTCAGGCCTGGACGACCGGGGGCATCGATCGGCCCCGGATGCGGCGCTTTCTCGAGCGCGCGGACGCGCTCGGATTCGAGAGCGCCTGGGTCGTGGAGCAGGTGCTGGGCGCGCTCCCGAGCCTCGAGCCGGTGGAGCTCCTCGCGTGGGCCGCCGCGGTGACCGACCGGATCCGCCTCGGGACGGCCGTCCTGCTGACACCGCTCCGGAGCCCGGTGCATCTCGCCAAGAGCCTCGCGACGGTCGATCAGCTCTCGGGCGGCCGCCTCGACGTCGGGATCGGGCTTGGCGGCAACCCGAAGATCTACCCCGCCTTCGGCATCAGCGCGGCGCGCCGCGTGGCGCGCTTCAACGAGGGGCTCCGGCTCATGCGGGCCCTCTGGACCGAGCCCCGCGTGACCTTCGCCGGTGAGTTCTGGCAGCTCGAGAACGCCGCGCTCGAGCCGAAGCCGCTCCAGCGTCCCCATCCGCCGCTCTGGGTCGGCGCGCATCACCCCGACGCGCTTCGCCGGTCCGTCGACTGGGCCTCGGGCTTCATGGGGGCCGGGTCCGCGCCGACCGCGACGTTCGCGCAGGAGGTCGCGCTGCTCCGCGGGTTCCTCGGCGAGGCCGGCCGGGACCCCGCCTCGATCGACGTCGGCAAGCGCGTCTACGTCGCGGTGGACCGGGACCGCGAGCGCGCGGGGCGCCGGCTCGCCGAGTACTTCGGCGGGTTCTACGGCCGGCCCCAGCTCGCCGCCGAGGTGTCGGTGTGGGGCTCGGTCGACCAGTGCGTCCTGGGCCTCCGCGAGGTCATCGCCGCCGGCGCGCGGCTCGTCATGCTGAACCCCGTCTTCGACGAGGTCGAGCAGCTCGAGATCCTGGCCGCCGAGGTCGCCCCCCGGCTCTAGCGCTCGCTCAGGCGGCGGGCGTGTGCCGGGTGACGAAGGCCTGCACCTTCCGCCACGCGTCGGCGGAGGCGTCGGCGAACTCCGCCTGCTTCCGGTCGAAGAAGCTGTGCGGCGCGCCGTCGTACGTGACCGACTCGTGCTGGACGCCCGCCCGCGCGAGCGCCTGGTCGAACTCCGCGACGGCGCTCGGCGGAATGCCGGGATCCGCGCCCCCGTAGATCGCCAAGACCGGCGCCCGGAAGCGCGAGACCGCGTCGATCGGCTTCGGGCGGTCGGGCCAGCGCGGCAGCCCGAGGGGCCACCCGTAGAAGCCGATCACCCCCGCGTAGCCGAGGCCGCTCGCGGCCTGGAGGAGGGCGAGCGCCCCGCCGAAGCAGAAGCCGACGGAGAAGAGCGCCCGCACGTGGCCGCCGTCCTTCGACCGCAGATGCGCCGCCGCGGCGGCGATGTCCGCCTGGAGGGTCGCGGGCGTGGTCTGGTTCACGTGCGGGAGATACTCGAAGGCGTCGCTGCGGTCGCCCGTCCCCGCCGTGCGGCCGAAGAAGTCGATGCCCACCGAGTCGACGCCGATCTCCGCGAAGCGGAGGACCAGCTCCTTGTAGTAGGGATGGAGCCCGCGCACGTCCGGCACCACGATCATGCCTGCCCCGGTGGGCCGCGCCGCCCGCGCCGCGTAGGCGCTGAAGCGGGTGCCGTCCGCGGAGGTGAGGAGCAGGTCACGCGCATCCGTCGCGCCGCCCGCGATCGGGGTGATGGGCGGCCTGGAGTCGTGGTCGAAGCACATGGGAGCCTCCTTGGGCGCGAGCGTCGCGCCGGGTTCCTGGTATCACCAGCCCCGGAAGGGCGTCAAGCGGGCCGGTCGATGACGACCAGCCAGCGGCCGTCGGGCTGGCGCCGGGCGACGAGCGTGGGCCGGAGGTCGAGCCTCGTGCTCGCACCCGCCGCGTCCGTGATCGTGACCGTCCATCGCGAGCGGACGAGGGCGACGTCACCGGCCTGGACGACCTCCGCGTCATGAAGCAGCCAGCGAGGCTTCTGGGCCAGGAATCCGGCCAGCATGGCCCGGATGGCCGACCGTCCCCGCACCGGCCGATCGGGATCCGGCGCGACGACGCCGTCGGGCTCGTAGAGCGAGGCCGCCGCGTCCACGTCGCCCGCGGTGAGCGCCCGCAGGAAGAGGGCCGGGAGGTCCTGAGGAGTGGATGCGGTCATGAGCAGCCTTCCGTTCAGCCGCGCCACATCGGCGGTGCGGCGTCGTGCGGTCCGACAGCGTCAGACGAGCCGGAGAGCAGCCTCGGTCGCCAGCTTGTCCGCTCGCGCGTTGTAGGCGGCGAAGTCGTTCCGGCCGGCGAAGGTCGACTCGTGGCCACGCTGGTGGCGGAAGCGCACGCGAAGGCCCCGCGCCTCGATGAGGGCCCGGCAGGCGTCGACCACCTCGGCCACCATCGGGTTCTTCGTCTTCCACCGGCCCTCGAGCCACGCGCCCACGCCCTCGTAGTCGTGGACCACGGTCAAGGCCGAGCCCGGCGCGACTTCCTGGAGGGCGGCGTGGAGGGCGCCGAGCTCCGCGAGGATGTTGTGGAGGCTATCGGTCGCCGCCGTGATCTTCGAGCGCGTGTCGAGAGTCGGGATCCCGGCCCGCCCGAAGACGTCGTAGACCGTGGTCGCGAGCTCGCGGACCGACGCCGGGCCCGATCCCTCCTGCTCCACCAGGACCACGCCGATGCCGCCCATGGCGTTGCCGTCGACGAACGCGTAGACGCCCGGCTCGAGCCGGAGGCCATCGCCGCGGAGCATCGCCTCCGCGACGGCGCGGCTCGAGACCCCCTGGTAGCGGGCTCCGGCCATGCCGGACACGGCCGCCCGGCACGCGTCCCAGGTGTCGTAGATCCCGCGGATCGACGCGGGGGCGGTGACGACGTAGACCTTGCGCGGTCGGCTGCTCGACCTCACGCGCGCGGCTCCGTCATGAGGCCGCCGGCCGCCCGGATGCGGACGCCTCGGCGCCCATCACGGAGCCGTCGAGGCCGTCCAGGAAGCCCAGGAGCTCGTGGGCGAACGCGTCGGGCCGGTCCAGCACCAGATGGTGGTACGCGTCCTGTATCTCGACGAGCCGCGCGGCGGGCAGCTCGGCGCGAAGGCGCTCGGCCATGGGGCGCGGGAGAATCGGGCTCCGCTCTCCCCGGATCACGAGCGCGGGTGCGGTGATTCGCGGCAGGAGCGGCCAGCCGTCGACGGGTACGCGCGCCGCGTAGCACGCCGGGTCGAACCGCAGGCTGACGGCGCCGTTCCGCCACGCGACGCTCTCGCGCGCCAGGTGGGCGAGCAGGGCAGGATCCGCGCTCGTCTCGGGCGGCAGGAGCCGGAAGGCGGCCACGGCCGCCTCGATGGTCGGATGCTGGCGAGGTGGTCGCTCCCCGCGCTCCTTCATCTGGGCGAGCCGCTCGGCCGGAATCGCCGGGCGCGAATCCACGATGACCAGCCCCCGGATCCGATCGGGATGCCACGCGGCGCAGGCGATCGCGTTGTGGCCGCCCATCGAGTGCCCGACGAGGACCGCGGATTCCCATCCGAGGCAGTCGATCACGCCGGTGATGTCGCCCGCGAAGTCCTCGGTCGCGTACGCGGGTGGGCGTGCCCACGCGCTCTCCCCGTGGCCGCGCTGGTCGAGCGCCACGACGTGTCGACGCTCGGCGAGCGCGACCGCGACGGCGTCGAACCAGTGGGCGTGCGCGGCACCTCCGTGGAGCAGCAGGATGCCGGACCGGGCCGCCGGGCCCCACTCGAGGAGGTGGAGCTCGAGGCCGCGGACCTCGACCCGCCGGTCTCGCGCGGTCTTGCAGGCGAAGGCGCCGCTCACGGCGGTCCATGTTACACCGCGGGCTTGCACCGCGAGGTCTACGTCTGGCCGGCGTGCGCGGGCCACGTCGCGACGCGGCGCCGTCGCCCGCTGGTGGCCTTGACGGATGGGTCGTCTCGACCCCTACGATGGAGCCATTATCCGCGCCCCGTTGTCCGCGACATCGTCACGGGGCAAGGCGTGAGGGGAGGGAAGGCCTGATGCCGAAGCGCCGCGCCGTCGTGACGATCGGGACGCTGGGGCTCGAGCGCGCCTCGAGCGTGCCGCTCTACCGCCAGCTCTACGACGGTCTGCGCGAGGCGATCCTTTCGGGACGGCTCCGGCCCGGAGCGCGGCTCCCGTCGACGCGGGTGCTCGCAGGCGACCTCGGAACCTCCCGCAACACCGTGCTCACCGCGTTCGGCCAGCTTCTCGACGAGGGCTACCTCGAGGGTCGCGTGGGCGCGGGAACGACGGTGGCGGGGACGCTCCCGGAGACGCTCCTCCGGGCGCGCCCGGAGACCGCGGGAACGGAGCGGCCCGGCCGGCGGCCGCGCCTGTCGCGACGTGGGGCTCTGCTCCTCGGGACGCGCGCCAGCCTCGCCGGAGGGCCCATCACGGCCCACCCGTTCCGCCCCGGGCTTCCCGGGCTCGACGCCTTCCCGTTCGACCTGTGGACGCGGCTGGTCGCTCGGCGGTGGCGGCGCGTCTCGCGGCAGCTACTGGACTACGGGGATCCGGCCGGCCACGCGCCGCTTCGCGAGGCGATCGCCGCGTACCTCGGCGAGGCGCGGGCCGTGCGCTGCGAGGCGTCCCAGGTCATCGTGGTGACGGGCGCCCAGCAGGCGGTGGATCTCGCGGCGCGGGTGCTCCTCGATTCCGGGGACACGGCGTGGGTCGAGGACCCGGGCTACCAGGGGGCGCGCGGCGCCCTGGTGGCGGCGGGGATCCGCCTGGCCCCGATTCCCGTGGACGCGGAGGGGCTCGACGTCCGCCGGGGCGCCCGCGACGCCCCGGGAGCCCGGCTGGTCTACGTCACGCCGTCCCATCAGTACCCGCTCGGCGTGACGATGAGCCTGAACCGCCGGCTCGCCCTCCTCGGGTGGGCGAGCGCGAGCGGGGCGTGGATCCTCGAGGACGACTACGACAGCGAGTACCGCTACGCCGGGCGTCCGCTCGCGGCGCTCCAGGGTCTCGACACGGCGGGCCGCGTGATCTATGCGGGAACCTTCAGCAAGGTGCTCTTCCCGGCGCTCCGGCTCGGGTACCTGGTGGTGCCTCCGGAGCTGGTCGACGCGTTCGTCGCCGCGCGCGCCCTGGCCGACCGGCACTCGCCGTCGGTGACGCAGGCGGCCCTCGCCGACTTCATCGACGGCGGACACTTCGCGCGGCACGTGCGCCGGACCCGCGCGCTCTACGCCGAGCGTCAGACGGCGCTCGTGCGAGCCGCGCGGCGGACGCTCGGGGGGCTTCTCGAGGTGACGCCCGCGGAGGCGGGCATGCACCTCATGGGCTGGCTGCCCGTCGGGGTGGATGACCGCGCGGCCGCGCGCGCCGCTCTGGCCCACGACGTCGACGCGCCGCCTCTCTCCGCCTATCGCGCCCGGCCCGCGCGGCGGGGCGAGCGGGGCGGGCTCATGCTGGGCTACGCCGCGTACGCGCCGCGGGAGATCGACGAGGCCTGCGCGCGCCTGGCGGTCGCGCTCCGAGGAGTGCGTCAGCGGTCCGACTGACCGGGCCCCGAGGTCTCGAGCCTACTGGGCGGTCCAGCCTCCGTCGATGACGAGCTCGCTGCCCGTCACGAAGGCCGCTTCGTCCGAGGCGAGGTAGAGGACGCCGTAGGCGACCTCGTCGGACTCGCCGAACCGGCCGAGCGGGATCCGCGAGAGCATGCGCTGGTAGTGCTCCGGGTCGGCGCGGCGCCGCTCGGTCATCGCGGTCACGATGGGTCCGGGGTGGACCGAGTTGGCGCGGATGCCCTCGCGCGCGTACTGGATGGCGGTCGCCTTCGTCAGGAGGCGCACGGCGCCCTTGGAGGCCTGGTACTGCGGGCTGCTGTTGTCGGTCCCGACGAGACCGAGCTGGGACGAGATGTTGATGATCGAGCCGCCGCCCGCCCGGCGCATGGCGGGGATGACCGCCTTCGTACCGAGGAACACGCCCTTGGCGTTGACGTCCATGACGTGGTCCCAGTCCTTGGCCGTCGTGTCCTCGATGCGGCCGACGGCTCCCACGCCCGCGTTGTTCACGAGCACGTTCAGCCGCTCGAAGCGCTCGACGGTCCGGCTGACGGCGCGCTCCCAGTCGCCCTCGTCCGTGACGTCGAGCCGGACGAAGAGGGCGTCGCCGCCCTTCGCGCGGATGTCGGCCTCGACCGCCCGGCCCTCGGCCTCGAGGATGTCGCCGATGACGACGCGCGCCCCTTCCCGGGCGAACAGCCGCGCCTCGCTCGCGCCCATGCCGCGCGCGCCGCCGCTGATCAGGGCCACCTTCCCCATGAGCCTCATGGCCACCTCGCTCCCGCCTCGGAGTCGTCTCCGGCCCGCTACCCGCCGCGCACCACGGCCACGAGCCGCGCGAACAGGATCGCGCCGCTGGTGAGGCCGAGCACCATCCCCACGACGAGGGCGCCGCTCGCGTCGGTGCGCGGGTACCGGCTCAGGCGCGCGAGCGCGAGCGCCGCGACCAGGAAGCCGACGCCCGTGACCAGCGCCGAGCAGAGGTACACGTCGAAGACGAGGAGCCGCGGCGTGGCAAAGAACGCGGGGTAGGGGCCCGCGGACCACCAGGGCGCCCCCTCCACGTAGACGGCGATGAGCGCGGCTCCCACGCCGTAGAGAGCCCCGATGGTCCCGCCGATCGCGCCCCAGCGCCGCTCGCGGGCCGGGCTCGTCCCCGCCTCCCGTCCGAGCTCCCGGCCCGTTTCCCTCATGGTCTCCTCCTCATCCAGCGCGGAGAAGCCTGCGCGTGCCCTCCCGGCCCGACTCTCAGCGGCGCGTGCCGCCCGCGGCCCAGGCGAGGTCGGGGTGGCGCCGGTGCCACTCGGTCGCCCGCTCGTAGGCGCGGGCGACGCGGAGCGCCACGTCCTCCTGGAACGGCTTCGCGTAGACCATCAGGCCGATCGGGAGCCCCTCCTGCGTGAAGCCGCACGGGAGGGACACGCCGCAGAGGTTCAGGATGTTCCCGACTGCCGTGTTCCGGAGGTAGCGGCCGTTGTGCAGGGCGTACGACTCGATCGTCCGGTCGACCTCCGCCAGGGGCTTCGCGGGAAGCGCAGTGGTCGGCACCAGGAGCGCGTCCACGTCGGCCAGACGGGCGCCGAGCCGTCGCCGGAGCTCGGCCCACTGGCGGTGGAGGGCGAAGTAGTCGGGAGCGGAGAGCTGGCGTCCGCCGATCATCCGGTGGGCCACCACCGGATCGAGCTGGTCGAAGTGCTCGTCGAGGAGCCGGGCGTTGTAGACGCACGCCTCGGCCGCGATGGCGAAGGCCCGCTTCTGCTCCGACATCGCTTCCGCCGCCTCCGGGACCTTGATGCTCTCGACCTGGGCGCCGAGCGAGCGGAACACCCCGGCGCTCTCGCGCACCGCCCGCTCGACCTCGGGGTCGACGTCGTCGAAGAAGAGCGTCTCGGCGAGGGCGAGCCTGAGCCCGCGGACGCCGTCCTCGAGCCGGGCCAGCACGTCGTGCGGCTGGACGCCGTCGGTCGTCTCGTCGCGGGCGTCCTGGCCTTGCAGCGTCTGGTAGACGAGGGCGGCGTCTGTCACCGTCCGGGTCAGGGGCCCGACCGAGTCGAGGGTGAAGCTGAGCGGGTAGACGCCCGCGCGGCTCACGCGCCCGACGGTCGTCTTGAGACCGACGGTGCCGCAGAGGGCGGCCGGCAGCCGGACCGAGCCCCCGGTGTCACTCCCGAGCGCCATCGGGACGAGCCCGGCTCCCACGGCCACCGCCGAGCCGCTGGACGAGCCGCCCGGGACATGGTGCGTCGAGTGCCAGGGGTTGTGCGGCGTGCCCTGGTCGTGGTTCACGCCGACTCCGCCGAAGGCGAACTGGACCGTGTAGGTCTTGCCCACGAGGACCATGCCGGCCCCGGCCAGGCGCCGGACGACGGCTGCGTCCTCCTTCGCCACGTTCCCGGCGAGGAGCCGGGTGCCTGCGGTCGTCGGCACGCCCCGGACGTCGAAGAGGTCCTTCGCGGCGTAGGGGATGCCGTGGAGCGGTCCCAGGTCCTGACCCCCCCGGAGGGCGAGCTCGGCGGCGCGCGCCTCCGCCAGCGCCCGCTCCCGGGTCACCGCGATGAAGGCGTGGAGGCGGCCGTCGAGCGCCGCGATCCGCTCGAGCAGCGCCTCGGTCAGCGCGACCGGGCTGAGCGCCCCGGCGCGGATCTTCGCGGCCAGGCTGGGTGATGGGACTCGAAGGCCAGAGCGGGGTCGGCATGCGTCAGTTCCTCCAGATGAGGGGAGGGAGTCGTGCGCGGTTCCCGGACAGCCGCTCCAGTTTAGGACGGTGATGCCGGTGGCGGTCCGCGCGCGCCCCCGAGGTGCGTGCGCCAGTGACGCCATGATCCGCTCGGTCCGACGGACAGCGTCGACCTCGGCGACCGCGCCGGCCACATGACCCCGGCAGGATCGTCTCGTCCGAAGAGGTCGCCCCCCCCGCGGGCGGTCGCGGCACTCGACTCGCTCGGCCCGTCCAGCGGATCGCCGCGCCGGACAAGATGCCCCGGGAGCCCCCGGCCGCGCGGAGCGCGACGGCCGGGGGGGCGCCTTACGCCGGGCGAGTCGCCTCGAGGCGCGTTTCGCTCAGACCGTCAGCTGGTCGCGGATCGGCAGGCGGCGGATGCGCTTGCCGGTTGCCGCGAAGATCGCGTTGCAGAGCGCTGGCGGAATCGGGGGCACGCCGGGCTCACCCACTCCGCCGAGCGGCAAGTTGAAGTCCCCGGGGAGGATGTGAACGCGGATCTCCCGCGGGGTCCCGGTGATCCGGGTCACCTCGTAGGTGTTGAAGTTGCCTTGCTCGGCCTGGCCGGCCTTGAAGCTGATCTCGCTCGATGTCGCGATGCCGAGCCCCATCACGCACGCGCCTTCCATCTGCGCGCGGACCCGGTCCGGGTTGATGTTCGCCCCGCAGTCCACCGCGATGTCCACCTGCGGGATCGTCAGGACGCCCTTGTCGTCGACCGCGACCTCGACGACCGCCGCCACGTAGGTCACGAAGCTGTAATGCGCCGCGATGCCCAGCCCGCGCCCCTTCGGCATCGCTCGGCCCCACTTCGCCTCGCGCGCCGCCGTCTCCACCACACGGCGCAGACGGCCGGTGTCGACGGGGTAGCGCTCGGGAGATTCGCCGTGGTTCCAGGTGTCGCTCAGGGTCGTCGGGGTGATCCAGCGAGCCGGCCCGATCACGTCGAGCAGGAAGTCCTTCTGGTCGCGGCCCGCCGCCGCGGCGAGCTCGGCGACGAACGACTGGACCGCGAACGCGTGCGGGAATGTTCGATACCGAGCGGAACCAGCCGATGCGCGTGTGGGCGGTGGCCTCCGGATTCTCGATGCGGACGTTCGGAATCGCGAACGGGACGTTGATCACGCCCATGCCGAGCTCCCAGTTCGCCTCCTGCGTCGCGCTGGCGTCGAAGGTCGACATGATCGTCGGGGCGACGCTCCGGTGGAGCCAGGCGACCGGCCGGCCCCGGGCGTCGACTCCCGCCTCGAGGTGCTCCACCGAGACCGTGTGGAAGTAGTCGTGATGCAGGTCGTCCTCGCGCGTCCAGGTGACCTTGACCGGCTTGCCGTCCATCGCCTGGGACAGCACCGCAGCCTCGACCCCGTAGTCGGGCTTGGACTTGCGCCCGAACCCGCCGCCGAGCAGCGTGACGTGGACGGTCACATCCGCCGCCGACATGCCCAGCCGCTTTGCGACCATGTCGCGGGCGGCCTGGGGGGACTGGAAGGGGCCCCACACCTCGCACTTGCCCTGCGCGATGCGCGCTGCGGCCGCAGGCGGCTCCATGGTCGCGTGGGCGAGATGGGGGAGGTAGTACTCCGCCTCCAGGCGTCGCGCCGCGCCGGCCATGCCGGCGGCGAAGTCCCCGTCGTTCCGCACGACGGGTCCCGGTTTGCGCGCGGCTTCCTCGAGCGTCGCCTTGAAAGCGGCGGAGTCGTAGTCCCCGTTCGGACCGTCGTCCCACCCGATCTTCAGCGCCTTCCGGCCCTGCATCGCCGCCCATGTGGTGCGTCCGATGACCGCGATGCCGCCCAGCGGATTGAACCCGGGCGGGGCCGGACTTCCCTCGATCTCCACCACGCGCACGACCCCGGGGACCTTGAGCGCGTCGCCGTCGTCATAGCTCGCGGCCTTGCCGCCGTACACCGGCGGCCGCGCGACGACCGCGTAGAGCATGCCGTCCAGGCGCGTGTCGATGCCGTACTGCGCCTTGCCGGTCGCGATGTCGCGGGCGTCGACCAGCTTCAGCTGGCCCTTGCCGATGTAGCGGAACTGCGACGGATCCTTCAGGCGCAGCGTCTCCCGCGCGGGGACGGGCTGGCGGGCCGCCGCCTTGGCCAGCGCTCCGTAGCCCAGGCGCCGGCCTGTCTTGCCATGCACGACCTCGTGGTTCTTCGCCTGCACCTCGCTCACGGGAACCTGCCACTGCGCGGCCGCCGCCGCCTCGAGCATGGCGCGGGCGGCGGCGCCGCAGCGCCGCATGGGATCGAAGAAGTGTCGGGTGCTGCGCGAGCCGTCGGTGTCCTGGTTGCCGTACCGCTCCTCGTCGCCCGGCGCCTGCGCGACGCGCACGCGCTTCCAGTCGGCTTCCAGCTCCTCGGCCACGATCATCGGCATGCCGGTCCGCACGCCCTGTCCCATCTCGGAGCGGTGGCAGACGATGGTGACCGTGCCGTCGTCGGCGATGGCGACGAACGCGAGGGGGTTGTCGACCCAGCCGTGGGGCATGCCGTCCGCGCCGTACTTGGGCGGATCGTCCGCGCGCGAGGCGCGCGGGTATCCCACCGCCAGCACCAGCCCGCCCAGGGCGGACACGCCCTGCAGAAACCGGCGGCGGCTCACGTTGGCGATCACGAGCGGCCTGTCGATCGTCGCCTCGCGCCCGGTGCCCGACGTCGGACCGCGTCGCGCAATCATGACTTCGCTCCCTGCAGGCCCGCGGCCTGCTTGATCGCGGCGCGGATGCGGACGTAGGTGCCGCAGCGGCAGATGTTGCCCGCCATGGCGCCGTCGATGTCGGCGTCGGTCGGCTTGGGGTTGCGCTTGAGCAGCGCCGTCGCCGACATGATCTGACCCGCCTGGCAGTAGCCGCACTGCGGGACGCTCACCTCGATCCAGGCCGTCTGCACCGCCTTGCCGATCTTGTCCCCCTCGATGGCCTCGATGGTGGTGACCTTCTTGTTCGCCACCGCGGAGAGGGGCGTCATGCACGACCGCACGGCCTGGCCGTCGAGGTGCACCGTGCAGGCGCCGCAGAGCGCCATGCCGCAGCCGAACTTGGTGCCGGTGAGCCCGATCTCGTCACGGAGCGCCCACAGGAGGGGAGTGTCCCCGGGTAGGTCGATCTCGTAGCGTTTGCCGTTGATGGTGACGGGCGTCATCGCGATCCTCCCCTCATCACTTCGAGGTCAAGTGGACTTCAAGGACCGACTCGCGCGCCTCTGGAGGCACCTGGATGGGACACGCACCTACTGCCGCGTAGCATGCCTCTTGAAGGCGTGTCAAGGGGGCGGGAAGGGATCGTGCGGGGTCAAGGCCAAGTCGCAGCTGCGCTGCCGATTGCCCCTCTTGTCGCGGCCGAATCCTCAGGCGGTCGGCGTGAGCCCTCGGGCGCGCAACTTTGGGTCGAGAGCGCCGCGCGCGCGGGCCTGTGCGGAGCGCAGCCTGGCGTAGCGTCCGGGCGTCAGGCCGAAGGCCGAGCGGAACATGCGGGTGAAGTGCGCCTGGTCGGCGAAGCCCGTCGCCAGCGCCAGCTCGGCCAGGGGCGTCCCGTCGCCCAGCCGGCTCCGGGCGAAATCGAGGCGCCGCATCAGCGAGTAGCGGTACGGGCTCGTGCCATACGAGGCCCGGAACTGACGGGCGAGCTCGTAGCGGTCGAGCCCGGTGACCGCCTCGAGCTCGGCCGACCGGACGACGGCGCGCCGATCGTCCAGCAGTGTGCGGGCCCGCTCGAGCGCCGCGCGGTCGAGGCGGGGAGACGTTCGGACCGCCGGGTCGCGAGCGTTTCCGCCGAGGAGCCCCTCGGCCAGGCGGAGCACCAGCGCGTCGAGCGCCAAGGGCTCGGGGGCACAGCGAAACGCCGCCGTGACCGCCCGTGCCAGCGTCGGGTTGTCGGAAACGGGCTCGGGCACGAACGGGAGGGGTGCCGGGTGTCCCGTGATCGAGCGAACGGCGGCGGCGATGCGCGCCGGCTCCACGTAGACGATCCGATAGCCGAACCCGGATTCGGTTCCGGCGCGGCCGTCGTGCATCTCGTCGGGGTGGAGCACGACGACCTGGCCGGGAGTGCTGCGCTCGACTCTGCCGCGATAGTCGAACGTCTGCACCCCGGCCTCGGTGACCCCGATGGCGTAGGTATCGTGGCGATGCCTGGCGAAGGCGCGTCCGCCGAACCAGGCGCGCAGGAGCTCGACGCCCTCGCCGGGGCGGGAGGTCGTCACCCAGTCGCCGCCGCCGCACGATCGTACAAGACCCTCGCGGGCCGATCCCGCTACCATGAGCGCCATGCGCCGAGTCTATCCGACGTGGGGCGAGCAGTCACGATGACGCACGAGCAGGCCATGACCTTCTTCATCTTCTCCGTGGCGGCTGCCGGCACGCCCGGGCCGAGCAACGTGCTGCTGACGGCCACCGGGGCGCAGGTCGGCGTGCGGCGGGGCCTGCCCTGCCTCCTGGGAGTGGGTCTCGGCATGGCGGTGATGATGTTCCTGGTGGCCTTCGGTCTCGGCAGCGCGATTCTCGGCAGTCCGCACGTCCTCAGAGGCCTCCGGTGGTGCGGCGCCGCGTTTCTCTGCTGGCTGGCGTGGAAGATCGCGACCGCCCGCCGGCCGAGCGCCGAGACGGACGCCAAGCCGGTCGGCTTCATCGGCGCGGCGGCCTTTCAGTGGGTCAACCCGAAGTCGTGGCTCGTGTGCGCCAGCGCCGCCGCAACGTTTCTGGACGAGGGGGCTGGCAGCGCGCTCGGGCAGTCCGCGGCTCTCGGGCTCGTGTTCCTGCTCGCGTGTCTTCCGAGTTGCCTGCCCTGGCTCGCCTGCGGCGCGGTCCTGCAGCGCCTCCTCCGGTCCGAGCGCGCCTTCCGGATCTTCAACGGCACGATGGCCGCGCTGCTCGCCGCGTCCGTGATCCTGTTCCTCCGGTAGCGCCACCGCGGCGTGCGGGCGCGTCCCTGGCGCGCCGTGAGGGAGAGGTACCCTCAGACGCGCAGCTTCGGATCGAGCGCGTCACGCACGGCGTCGCCGAGAAAGTTCAGGCCGAGCACCGTCACGAACAGGGCGGCGCCCGGCCCGAAGACGACCCACGGCGCCTGGCGGAGGTAGCCGCGCCCGGCGTTGATCATGCTGCCCCAGGAGGCGTCCGGCGGCTGGACTCCGAGCCCGAGGAAGGACAGGGAGGCCTCCGCGAGGATCGCGAACGCCACGCTCAGGGACGCCTGCACCACGATCGGGGTGGCGGCGTTCGGCAGGACGTGGCGCCAGGCGATCGATCCGCCGGACGCGCCGAGAGCCCGCGCCGCCTCGATGTACTCGCGGCTCCGGATCGTCAGCACCTGGCCGCGCATCAGGCGGGCGAAGGTGGGCGTGTAGACGACGCCGAGCGCGATCAGCACCCCGGTGAGGTCCGCGCCCAGGACGGCGCCGAGCGCCAGCGCCAGGACGAGGGGCGGGAAGGACAGCACGGCGTCCATGAGTCGCATCGCGAGGCCATCGACCCGGCCGCCCCGGTATCCGGCGAAGAGCCCGATGAGGCTTCCCGCCAGCGCCGCGATCGCGACCGACACGAAGCCCGCCACCAGCGAGATGCGCGTGCCCCAGATGACCCGCGAGAGCACGTCCCGGCCCACGTTGTCGGTTCCGAGGAGGTGAGTCCGGCTGGGGCTTGCGAGGGTGGTGCCGAGATTCTGCTTGAGGGGGTTGTGGGGGGCCAGCACCGGTGCGGCCAGCGCTACCACCACGGCGACCAGGGTCACCGCGGCGCCGGCCAGGGCGAGCCGCCCGCTGGCCAGTCGCCGCAGCGCCACCCAGCGCCGTACCGAGGCCGGCCGCGCAGCCGGGGCCCAGGCGCGCGCGCTTGCGGGAGCGTGGTCAGCGATATCGAATCCTCGGGTCGAGCCACGCGTAGACGAGGTCCACCGCCAGGCTGCTCAGGATGAAGCCCACGGCGATCAGCAGGACGACCCCCTGCACCAGGGGATAGTCCCGCGCGAACACCGCGTCGACCACGAGCCGGCCGACGCCGGGCAGGGCGAACACGTACTCCGTGATCACCGCCCCCCCGATGAGCCCGCCGAGCTGGAGCCCCAGCACGGTGGCGACCGGGATGAGGCCGTTCTTGAGCGCGTGCCGGCCGAGGATCACGCGCTCGGACAGCCCCTTGGCCCGCGCGGTGCGCACGTAGTCCTCGGAGAGCGCCTCGATGAGGCTCGAGCGCAGCGTCCGCGTGAGCACGGCTGCCAGCGCGAGTCCGAGGGTGATCGCCGGCAGGGCCAGCGAGCGGAGGCCGTTCACCGGGTCCTCGAGCGGATCGGTGTAGCCGGAGACGGGCAGCCAGCGGAGCGTCACGCCGAACAGGAAGATCAGGAGCAGGGCGACGAGGAAGTTCGGCATGCAGATCCCGAGCAGGGCGAACGCCGTGCCCGCGCCGTCCGCCGGGGTGTTCCGGCGCGCCGCGGACAGCATGCCGAGCGGGAAGGCCACCAGGAGCGCGATCAGCATCGCCAGGAGCGCCAGCTCCAGGCTGGGCCGGAGGCGGCGCGCGACGTCCTCGACGACCGGCTGACCGTTCCGGATCGAGCGCCCGAGGTCGCCCCGGAGGAGCCGCCCCATCCATCTCAGGTACTGCACGTGGATCGGCTGATCGAGACCGAGCTGCCGGCTGAGCTCCGCCTTCACGCCGGCGTCCACCGACTCGGCCATCATGGCGTCGATCGGATCGCCGGGCGTGAGGTGGATCAGGAGGAACACCCCGGCGGTGACGAGCACGAGGACCGGGATCACGGCGATCAGGCGGCCCAGGAGGAACCGGCCCATGGGCGTGGAGCCTCAGGCGCCCGGCATGCCCGGGCTCACCCGGTGGCGGTCACCGATCCGGTCTCTACTTCAGCCAGACGCTCTTGAACCGCATCATCCCGTCGGGGATGGGCTCGTAGCCCTGGACCCGCGGGCTGAAGGCCTTCGGCTCGATCGGGTGCACGATGAACACCATCGGGAGCTCCTCGTGCAGGAGCCGCGTCAGCTCGCTGAAGATCTTCTTCCGCTCGGCCCGATCCGACACCTCGCGGCTCCGGTCGAGCAGCGCGTCGATCCGCGGATTGGAGATCCCGGACCAGTTGAGCGAGATGCCCTGCGCCGTCTTGAAGAACTGGAACGTGTTGCCGTCGGGATCCGGCCGGCCGCTCCACTGGTAGTTGATCATGTCGAAGTTCTTGTTGTTGCCGTCCGACAGGAGCGCGGCGGAATCGACGAGCTTGATCTTCATGGTGATGCCCGCCTCGGCGAGCTGCGCCTGCATCACCTCGGCTTCCTGCACGTTGATCGGGATGTTGTTCGTGGTGACGCTGAACGCGAACCCGCTCGGCTGGCCGCCCTCGGCGAGCTTGGCCTTCGCCTTCGCCAGGTCGCGCTTCGTCGCGGGAATGCTGCTGTCGTACGCCCAGCTCGAGGGCGGGATCGGCCCGTTCGACGGCACGCCGACGCCGAGCCAGACCGCCTTGACGATCTGGTCGATGTCCAGCCCGTAGGCCACCGCCTGGCGCAGGGCCTTGTTGTTGAACGGCGGCTTCGTGTGGTTCAGCATGTAGCCGAACGACGCCAGCGACGGCACGTCCACGACGGCCACGTTCTTGTCGGCCTTGACCGCCGCCACGTCGCGCGGCTGGACGTAGTCCATCACCTCGATCTCGCCCGACTGGAGGCTCGCCAGCTTGACGGTGTCGTCCGGGATCGGGCGGTAAGCGGATCTGGTCGAGGTACGGGCCCGCCTGCTTGTTCCAGTAGCTGTCGTTCCGCTTCAGCGTGATGTGATCGTCCTTCACCCACTCGACGAACTCGAAGGGCCCCGTGCCGGCCCCCCGCGCGTTCCGCTCGAGGTCCGGGCCCCGCTCCTGGACGACCTTCGGGGAGACCATCATCCCCGCGCGGTCCGTGAGGGCCGCCAGCGATGGAGGCGTCGGGCCGGCGGAGATTCAGCCGGATGGTGTGGGAGTCCACCACGTCGACCGAGTCGATGTTGGCCGTCTCGCCCTTCCGGACCGACTTCGGATCCGTCTTCATCCGGTTGAAGTTGAACTTGGCGGCCTCGGCGTTGAAGTCGGTGCCGTCGTGGAACTTCACGCCCCGCTGGAGCTTGAAGACGAGCGTCTTCGAATCTGGCTGGGTCCAGGACTCCGCCAGGCCGGGCCGGAGTCCGAGCTTCTCGTCCAGGACCAGGAACGGGTCGTAGAGGTTGTGGTAGACCTGCCGGTCGATCTTGCTGCCGGACAGGTGGGGATCCATGGTGGCGGCCTCGATGTAGAAGCCGACCCGGAGCGTCCCGCCCCGCTTGGGGGCGGCCTGGGCGAGCGCTTCGGGCGTCCCTCGGAGCCCTCGCGTCGCGACGGTCGTCAGTGCCCCGGACGCGGCCGCGCACCAGCGCAGGAAGCTGCGGCGGGATGTGCCTGGAACGTTCCGGCCGAAGCCAGACCAGTTCGGAGCGCTCATGGCTCGGTCTCCTCAGGTGGACGTCTCGTCCGTGACCCTGCCCGCGCGGCCGCCGCCGCACATGGACTGGTCGCCCAATCGTTTCCCGGCGCCGCCCCGGGTGTCAATGGGCTCTCGCCGACGCGAGGGTCCAATGGCTGACGCGCGGTCGGCGGCAATGGTCGGCCGGCTCTCCGGACCTCCGGGCGCGGCGATCTCGGGTCGCGCATGCGCTAGATTGGGACCTCCCGGAGCCCTCGGGCAGGGCACGCATGGGTCACAAGACGATGGCCGGCCACGGGCTTTTCCTCGGCGCCGCGGCGTTCGGCGTGGCGTTGACGCTGATCACCGAAGGTCTGAGCCTCTGGCATCACCTCACGCCGGCATGGCTCGCCGCGAGCTGGGCCCTCGCGGTCGGGATCGGCGTATGGGCCTTCCGCGGGCTCCGTCCCCGCGAGCCGGCTGCGCGCGCGCGGCCGATGCCTCGAGGGGCGACGTGGGCGGTCGGAGCGATCCTCGTGGTGACCGGAGTCATCGCGATGCTGGCGCCGCCGAACAACTGGGACTCGATGACGTACCACATGCCCCGGGTCGCACACTGGAGCCAGAACGGATCGGTCGCTCACTACCCGACGCACATCCTGCGTCAGCTCTGGTTGGGACCCTGGGCCGAATTCGCGATCATGCACCTGTATCTCCTGACCGGCGGCGACCGCTTGGCGAACCTCGTGCAGTGGCTGGCGTTCGCCGGCTGCGTAGTGGGCTCCGCCATCGTCGCCGGCGAGCTCGGCGGCGCCCGACGGGCGCGCGGGCTGGCGGCGATGGCCTGCGCGACTCTTCCGATGGCCATCGCCCAGGCGAGCAGCACCCAGAACGACCTCGTCGCGAGCTTCTGGCTCCTCTCCCTCGGCTACTGGGTGCTGCGGTTCCGCGCGGCGCCAGGGGTGGACACGGCGATCCTGGTCGGTAGCAGCGCTGGGCTCGCAGCGCTGACGAAGCTTCCGGCGTCGTTTCTTGCGGTCCCGTGGCTCATCGCCTTCGTGGCGATCGCCCTCCCACTCGGACGCCGACGGGCCTTGCACTCCGTCCTGGCGGTGGTCCTGAGCGTCGTGACGCTGAACGCGGGGCACGTCAGCCGGACATTGCCGTTGGTGGGTGACGCGTCGGCCGTGCCCGCCCGTGTAGCGGGCAGTCCCGACCAGCTGCCGCCCATCTGGACCACGTACGTCAACACGACGCTTGACCCTCGCGCGGTTGTGTCGAATGTCCTGCGCAACGCGACGCTTCATTGGGCTGGGCCCTCAGAGCGTGTGAACGGTTGGGTCGAGTACGCCATCGTCGGCGTCCATCGGGTGATGGGCTTCGACCCGAACGACAGCCGGACCACCCTCGGCGGCCCATTCCCGAGGTTCCAGGTCGGGCCCGTCATCCTCCACGAGGACTTCGTTGGCAACCCGCTCCAGTTCCTGGCGGCTCTCGTAGCCGTCGTGATCATCTGGCGCCGTCGCGAGACGTTCCCCACACCGGTGCGCGGCTGGGCCTTTCTGAGCGTGGCGAGCACGATCGCGTTCGCGGTCGCCCTGAAGTGGCAACCGTGGAACAGCCGGCTGCACCTTCCCCTGTTCGTTCTGGCGAGCCCTCTGATCGGCATTGCGTTCGAGGGCCGCCGCCGTCTCGCCGCAACGTGGGCCACGGTCTTCTGCCTGGTCGCCCTGCCGAGCCTCGGCGTGACGTGGCCCCGCGCTCTCGTCGGTCCCGGTAGCGTGCTCACGCTGCCGCGAGAGGCTCAGCGGTTCCGAAACCACCCCAAGCTCTACCCCGTCTACGGAGCCGCGGTGGATGTCGTGCGTGACATGCGATGCGCGCGAGTGGGCCTGGTCCTCGACTGGGACGGTTTCGAGTACCCGTTCTGGCCGCTGCTCCGGACGCGGATCGGCGAGGCGGTACGGCTGGAGCACGTGCTGGTGGAGAATGCTTCCGGGCGGCTCGCGCGGTCGTTCGAGGACCGCCCGTGCGCGGTGCTCGTCGTCGGGCGCGATCCTGACGGCCCGCTCGCCTGGCGCGGCTGGACCTTCGTCGAGCGCTGGCGATGGACGCCCGTTCGCGTCTACGCTCCCGAGCCCTGACGCGCATCGCCGGCTGGCGCCGAGGGGCGCGGGGGCAGCAACCGGTAGAGCCGTACGGCGTTGTCGTGGAAGAGGCGGCGCCGGTCGGTGAGGGGAAAGTCGCGGACGATCGCCTTGAAGCCCGCGTAGATCGTGTCGAAGCTCGCGACGAGGCGATCCACGGGGAAGTTCGACGCGAACATCGCGCGGCCGACGCCGAAGAGATCGATGGTTCGCAGGACCACCTCGCGGTTCGACTCCGCGGTCCAGGGCCTGCCCGGGCACGCCGAGCCCGGAGATCTTGACGGCGACGTTCGGCTCGGCGGCGAGCGTCGCCATCGCGTCCCGCCAGCCGCGGAGACCCTCCGGGCCGCGGTCGGCCGGCAGGCCCGTGTGGTTGAGGATCATCAGGGTGTCGGGGAATGCGCTCGCGAGAGCCGCGGCCTCACGCAGGTGCCACCAGGGGGTCTGGAGATCGAAGGAGAGACCGTGGCGCGCGAGTCGCGCGTACCCCGCGCGCCAGCGTGGATCGCCCATCGAGCCCGCGGCACCCTGGACGACCGCGTCGGGAGACGGCGCGGCCTGAGGCTTGTGACGGATACCGCGGACGAGCGGGCAGGCGGCCTGGCGGGCGAGGATCGCCTCGACGTCGTCCCCGTCGAGCCGCGCCTGGGCGACCACGGCGCTCGGGAGCCCCTCCTTGGCGGCCAGTTTCTCCACCCAGCGCGTCTCGCCGACGGGGTCCGCCGGATCCCACTCGGTTTCCACGTAGACCGTGCCGACGACCCGGTGGTCTCGCGCGTCCGCCCGGTAGTCGGCGGGCAGGTAGTCGCGCCGGAGCGGCCGCGTGTCGCCGTAGCGGAAGGGCGGAGGCGGCTCGTCCCGGAGCCAGGGATGCCTCCGGAGCGACAGATCCCAGAAGTGCTGGTGAGCGTCGACGATGGGCAGGTCGTCCGAGTCGGTCAACACGTTCCAGGCACCTCGCACGGTATGACGTCTAAGTGACTGTGGGGTCTCACCTTATGACTCGATCATACATGCCGCAGGAACCGTCAGCTCGGCTTGGTCTTGGAGCGGAGCGCGATTCGATCAGGCGGCCCGGAGGCCTTCGAGACCCTTCCAGTCGAATTCCACCCCGTGGCCCGGGCGGTCGGGCGCGATCGCCTCGCCGTCCCGGATCTCGAGGGGATGCGCGATGAACCGCTCGAGCCCGAAGCCGTGGACCTCGAGGTACGAGGCGTTCGGCACCGCGGCCAGAAGATGGACGTGGAGATCGTGAACGCCGTGGGAGGTGACCGGGAGGTTGTGAGCCTCGGCGACGTGCGCCACCTTGATCCAGGCCGTGACGCCGCCCACGTTCGAGACGTCGGGCTCGGGGAACGTGACGCCGCCGGCGTCGATCAGGTGCTTGAACTCGTGGATCGTCCGGAGGTTCTCGCCCGCGGCGACGGGGAGCCCACCCTCGCGCACGATTCGCACGTGCCCGGGAACGTCGTCCGGGATCGTCGGCTCCTCCAGCCAGAAGACGTCGTGCGTGCCGAATGCGCGAGCGGCGCGGATCGCCTCGTCCGCCGTCCAGCGCATGTTCGCGTCGACCATGAGCGGGACGTCAGGACCCAGATGCTCCCGCATCGCGCCCACGCGCTGGACGTCCTCGCGGAGGCGAGGACGGCCAACCTTCATCTTGATCGCGCGGAAGCCCTGGCCGAGCTTCTCGTCGGTCTGACGGAGGAGCCGATCGAGCGGGAACTGGAGATCGATCCCGCCGGCATAGGCCTTGACTCGCGGATGGTGGCCGCCGAGGAGCTTCCAGAGCGGGAGTCCGCGGCGGCGCGCGCGAAGATCCCAGAGCGCGATGTCGACCGCCGAGATCGCGAAGGCGGCGAGGCCGCCGCGGCCCACGTAGTGGCAGCCCCACCACATCCGCTGCCAGAGGGCCTCGATCCGCTCGGCGTCCTGGCTGAGAAGGAGCGGCGCGAGGTCGCCGAGGAGCGCCCGGATCGCCGCGGCCCCGGCGCCGACCGTGTAGGTGTAGCCGAGACCCTCCCCGCCGTCGGCCGTGCGGACGCGCGCCGTCACCAGGTCGAAGTGCGCGATCTCCCCGTGCGTCGAGTCGGAGAGCACGACCGGAAGCGGGACGCGGTAGTGACCCACCTCGACGGCCGCGATCGTCACGTGGGCTCCAGCCGCGCGGTCCGGCCCGTCAGCGCGCGGCCAGACGGCGGTAGATGCCGGGCGAGCCGGGGGCGTGGGCCCAGAGGCGCTCGATCCGGCGCCGCCAGACCGACTGGGCGCGCGCGCGGTCCCACGCCGGCTGCCGGCTCACCTCGGAGTGGGCGAACTCGTAGACGGTGAGGTAGCGGGGCCCGATCCCGCGGTTCAGATAGCGGCGCGCCGAGTAGACCCCGTTCACCGTCATGTTGCCGATCAGGTACTCGGTGTTGTACCACTCGTTGAACTCGTCCTCGTGCGCGGGCGGGATGTCGATCCGCCCGATCTGGAGCGCCGGCGGCAGCCCGTGGACGGCTGCCCGCTCGTCGATCCCGGGCGGGAAGATCTGGCCGTAGACACCGGCGGGACCGACGGAGCCCGGGCGCGACCCGCCGGGCTCGGCGGGGGCGCCGCCCGGGAAGATCGCCGCGCCGAGGCGCTCGAGCGCGCGAAGCGTCGCCGACATGAGGCCCCCGCTGGCGGCCACCACCGTCGCGTCGTCGCTCAGGAGCTCGTGGATCTCCAGGAAGGCCGGCGCGCCCGAGATGCCGGCGTAGCGTCCGACGGCCAGCACCCCCACCGCGGGATCCGTGGGCGCGAGGGGCTCGCTCGCCGCCCAGGCCTCGAGATCCGCGCGGCGAGCCGCCGGCACCTCGGCCCAGAGGATCGCCAGCGCCCGGCCCTTCCGGAGCCCGGTCGTCACGGGCGAGCTCCTCTCGCGGTCACCGTCACGGGGCGACGGTCTCGGCGACGATCCGCAGCGCCGTCTCGACGCCGCGGAGCATGAGCGGGAGGTCCATGCTCGGCTGATCGGTCCCGCCGGCGGCGACCATGGCGGGGAGGAGCGGGAGGTGGATGAACCCCGCCCGGGCGGTCAGCTCGCGCATCGCGATCTCGTGGAGCGTTCCGTAGAGGGTCTGGTTGCAGAGGAAGGTGCCGGCGGTGTTCGACACGTAGGCGGGGATGCCGTCCGCGGTCAGGGCGGCAAGGATCTCGGGCAACGGGAGCGTGGCGAAGTACGCGGCGGGTCCCTGGGGGACGCAGGGCTCGCCCTCGGCCCGGTATCCGGCGTTGTCGGCGATGCGGTAGTCCATCACGTTGAGGGCGGCCCGCTCGAGGGCCAGCCGTGCCCGGCCCTCGGCCAGGCCCAGGTGGACGACGGCCACGGGCGCCATCTCCCCGAGGAGGACGGCCACGTGGCGCGAGGCCTCGCGGTGATGGACCGGCAGGACCGCGCTCGCGACGGCGCAATTTCCGATCCGCCGGCCATCCAGGATCTTCGCCAGCTCCTGCGATGGATTGACCGCGTGGGACCCGAACGGCTCATACCCGGTGACCAGGATCACCGGCTCCGCGACGAGCCTCACGGACTCGGTCGGGACCGGCTCGGTCCGGGTGACCGGCTCCTCGGTCTCGGCGATGGCGCGCTCGATGGTCTCTCGGAGATCGGCGCGGGTGCGAGCCACGTCGAACACTATAGCCGACGTGGCATGGCGTACACTACACGGTCGAATGAACATTGGGTCGGGGACGAAGTTCGATCACATCGCCATCGGGATGGAGCGGATGGTCGACGCCACCGAGGTCCTCGTCGGCCGGCTGGGCGGCCTTCCGTATTCGGGCGGGCCGGGCGGCGGCTTCCGGTGGGCGGCATGGAGCTTCGAGGGCGGGGGCTGCATCGAGGTGATCGAGCCGGCGGGTGTCGACGGCTTCCTCCATCGGTTCCTCGCGGCGCGCGGGCCGGGGCTCCATCACGTGACCTTCAAGGTGTCGAGTCTCGCCGATGCCGCCGCCCGCGCCGAGGCCCAGGGCTACCGGCTGGTCGGGCGCGACGAGACGGACCCCGACTGGCTGGTCGCGTACCTCCATCCCAAGGAGGCCCTCGGCGTCGTCGTCCAGCTGGGTCAGTCTGCCGGCCGCTACGGCCGGCGGCCCCGGGAGGTGCCGCCCGGCCCGGCGGCGCCGCCGCCTCAGGCTCGGGTCCTCGGACTCAGGACGCGGGCGCGGTCGGTGGAGCGGGCGCGTCTCCAGTGGGAGCGCGCGCTCGGCGGGACCCTGGCCCACGCGACGGAGGGCGAGCTGGTGTTCCGGTGGCCGGGCTCTCCGATGCGGATCGTGGCGGAGATCGCGCCGGACCTGGAGGAAGGGCCGCTGGCGATCGACCTCGGGCCCGGCCGGGACCCGGGACTGCCCGCGGGGCCCGTCGAGCCGCTTGGCACCGCCTTCCGGGTCGACACGCGCACACCGGAGCTGTGAGCCGCGCACAAGGAGGCTCTTCGATGAGTGACAAGGTCGTCCGAAGCGACGAGGAGTGGCGCAAGCAGCTGACGCCCGAGCAGTACCGGGTCCTCCGGAAACACGGAACGGAGCGGGCCTTCACCGGCGAGTATCACGACGCGAAGGACGAGGGCGTCTACACGTGCGCGGGGTGCGGCGCGCCCCTCTTCGCGTCGGGCACCAAGTTCGACTCCGGGACGGGGTGGCCGAGCTTCTGGGAGCCCGTGGCCGGCGCCGCCGTGGAGACCCACACCGACCGCAGCTTCTTCATGACGCGGACGGAGGTGCGCTGCTCCCGGTGCGAGGGGCATCTGGGGCACGTCTTCGACGACGGGCCCAAGCCGACCGGGCTCCGCTACTGCATCAACTCGGCGGCGCTCCGGCTCGATCGCGGCTCGCAGCCGGACAAGGGGTGAGCTTGCGGCACCCACAGGCCGAAGGCCGTCCGATCAGCCGTCCGGTCAGCCGGCACGCGGTGCCGGCGGGACGGAGCAGGTGATGGAGCATCGGAAGCTCGGCCACAGCACGCTGACGGTGTCGGCCCTGGGCCTCGGCTGCATGTCGATGTCCGGCACCTACGGGAAGAGCGACGACGCGCAGTCGATCGCCGTGATCCACCGCGCGCTCGATCTCGGGGTGACCCTGCTCGACTCCGCCGACATGTACGGGTGGGGACAGAACGAGGAGCTGGTCGGGCGCGCCCTCCGGGGACACCGAGCGGGAGTGGTGCTGGCAACCAAGTTCGGCCAGGTCCGGAGCCCCGACGGGGCCAATCTGATCGACGGCCGGCCCGATCACGTCCTCCGGGCATGCGATGCGAGCCTTCGGCGCCTGGGGGTCGACGAGATCGACCTCTACTACCAGCATCGGGTCGATCCCAAGGTGCCGATCGAGGACACGGTGGGCGCCATGGCCCGTCTGGTCGAGCGGGGGAAGGTGCGGTGCCTCGGCCTGTCCGAGGCCGCGCCCGCGACGATCCGGCGCGCGCACGCGGTCCATCCGATCAGCGCCGTCCAGCTGGAGTACTCGCTGCTCTACCGGCAGCCGGCCGAGGAGGCGCTCCTGACGTGCCGTGAGCTCGGGATCACGCTCGTGGCGTACTCACCGCTCGGGCGAGGATTCCTCTCGGGGCGGATCCAGACCGCCGCCGAGATTCCCGAGGACGACCGGAAGCGCCAGCACCCGCGCTTCCAGGGGGAGAACTTCGACCACAACCGCCGGCTCGTCGGGCGGGTCGAGGCGATCGCGCGCGAGAAGGGCGTCACGCCGTCCCAGCTGGTCCTGGCGTGGCTTCTCGCCCAGGGGGCCGACGTCGTCCCGATCCCCGGCACCAAGCGGATCGCGTATCTCGAGGAGAACCTGGGCGCGCTCGGTGTCCGGCTGTCCGCCGACGACCGCGGGCGGATCGACGAGGCCATGCCCTCGGGCGCGGCGAAGGGTGGTCGCTACCCCGACGCGCAGCTCCGCGGCGTCTACCTCTGAAACGAGGACACGATCGCATGATCGAGCGTCGTCGGTTTCTCGGCACAGTCGGTCTGGCCGCTCCTCGCCGCCCCGCTCGACACCGAGGCGCAGCCGGCGGGGGCGGCCCACCGGATCGGTTTCCTGGGCGGCGCTTCGGCACCCGGATACGCGCCGCTCGTGGAGGCGTTCGTCCTCGGCCTTCGAGATCACGGATACGTCCCAGGCAAGAACATCACGATCGAGTACCGCTGGGCCGACGGCGAGTACGATCGGCTGCCCGCCCTCGCGGCGGAGTTGGTCCGTCTGAAGGTCAACATCATCGTCACGCAGGGGACCCCCGCGGCCTTCGCGGCGAAGCGGGCGACGCCGACCATCCCCATCGTGATGGCCATCGTCGGCAATCCCGTCGAGAGCGGAATCGTCGCGAGCTACGCGCGACCCGGCGGGAACGTCACGGGCTCGTCGTTCTTCTGGGGTGAGCTCAACGCGAAGCGGCTCGAGTTCCTCAAGACGCTCGCTCCGGGTCTCACCCGAGCGGGGGTCCTGATCAATCCTGACAATCCAGCGATGGTGTCGCTCCTGGGCGAGATGGAGCAGAGGGCCCAGGCGCTCAAGGTCAGCCTGCAACCCCTGAAGGTGCGGCGTCTCGACGAGCTGGACGCCACGTTCCAGCTCGCCCGGAAGCAGACCGAGGCGGTGGCGGTGGTCGAGGATGGCCTGTTCCTGCCCAACGGCGGACGCATCGCCGAGCTCGCGGTCAAGAGCCGGCTGCCGAGCATCGGCTTCCGGGAGTATTGCGAAGCCGGAGGCCTGCTGGCGTACGGAGTGGACTTTCCGTACATCTGGCGCCAGGGGGCCGTGCTGGTCGACAAGATCTTCAAGGGCGCGAAGCCGGCGGACCTGCCCATCCAGCAAGCGACACGGTTCGAGCTGGTGATCAACCTCAAGACCGCGAAGGCCCTCGGGCTGGCGATTCCGCCGTCCGTGCTGGCCCGGGCGGATCAGCTGATCGGGGAGTGAGCGCGCCATGATCGAGCCGGGTGCTCTGCCCTCGCCGCCCACCGGAGCGGCACTTCTCGTGATCGACATGCAGGTCGGCCTCTTCGGGGCGGACACGCCCCGGCACGACGCTGCGGGCGTCGTCGAGCGGATCAACGCCCTCGCGAGGGCGGTCCGCCGGGAAGGGGGGGCCGTCATCTTCATCCAGCACGACGGACCTCCGGGTGACATGTTCGAGCCCGGGAGTGAGGGGTGGAAGATCCTCCCGTCGCTGGAGCGGGAGGAAGACGACCGGTGGTGCACAAGCGCGCCTGCGACGCGTTCTACGAGACGGACCTGGCCGAGGTGCTCGGGCAAGCACCGCGTGACGCGGCTGCTCGTCACGGGCTGCGCGACGGACTTCTGCGTGGACACGACGGTGCGGGCGGCGGCCAGCCGGGACTACGAGATCGTCGTGGTGGAGGACGGGCACACCACGGCGGACCGGCCGCACGTGGACGCGGTATCCGTCATCCGGCACCACAACTGGCTCTGGCAGAACCTCATCCACCCGAGGACGCGGATCCTGGTGATCCCCGCCGTCGCCGTGGTCGCGCTGATCGAGTCGAGCGACCGGACACGGACGGGGTCGCTCGATGATCCTGCTCGCGCGACCCCCTCGAGCTCGTCATGGAGCTCGGGACCGCCCGGGCGCTCGGTATGACGATCCGGCAGTCGCTCTTGCTCCGATCGGAATCGCCGGCAGGCGGGCCTTGCCGCCAGGTCGACGATTCGTGCGCGGTTGACGGTGAACACCGGGTCAGCCAGCACGGTCAGCGCGCCCGCGCCCCGTCTGGCCATGGCCTGGAACGCGGCGTCGAGCTCCGCGGCGCTCCGCGCTTCCACGAGCTGAAGCTCCACCCGGTCGCAAGCGGCGATCGTCACCGCGATGCCCGAGGGAGACCAGCTGGTCATCGAGAGCGTCGTGTACCTGCGGCAATAACCGGCGCCCGGCCCTGGGCGAGAGGTGTCTGCCTCGCCCCTGTCAGTCTGCCGCACGTCGCCGCCCAACGTACCCTGAGTTCATGGACTTCATTGGCGCCAAGCGTCCACTGACTCAGTCGATCTCACGCCCGAGCGGGCGCAGCCCGGGGGATGACAGGGCTCGACAGCCGGCCGTGTCCGCGTGGTTGTGCCGGCAGTTCCGTCGCGCATGAACTCCGATAGCCCGCCGTCTTCCTGCGCCGCCCGAGCGCCGTTGAGCGCCCTGCCGGGGGGCATCTGGGCCCTGGGGTTCGGGTCGCTGTTCATGGACGTGTCCTCGGAGCTGATCCACAGCTTGCTGCCGGTGTTCATGGCCGCCGTCCTCGGTACGCCCATGGTGACGATCGGCATCATCGAGGGCGTGGCCGAGGCCACCGCCGCCATCGCGAAGATCTTCTCGGGGGCGCTCAGCGACTACCTGGGCAGACGCAAGTCGCTCCTGGTTCTCGGGTACGCCCTCGCCGCGATCACCAAGCCGGTGTTCCCGCTGGCCACGTCGATCGGCTGGGTGTTCACTGCGCGTTTCGTCGACCGCATCGGCAAGGGCATCCGCGGCGCGCCACGCGACGCGCTGGTGGCCGACATCACGCCACCTGAGCTGCGCGGCGCGGCCTACGGCCTTCGGCAGGCGCTCGATGCGGTGGGCGGTTTCCTCGGACCGCTGCTGGCAGTCGCCTCCATGGTCTGGTTCGCCAATGACATCAGGATGGCGATGTGGATCGCCGTCGTGCCGGCGGTCGTCACGGTGGCGCTGCTGGCGATCTGTGTGCGCGAGCCTGAACGACGCGACTCGAGCGCCCGCGTGTCGCTGAGCGCTGCGGATGCCAAGCGGCTTCCGCCCCACTACTGGCTGGTCGTCCTGCTGGGGGCCGTCTTCACGCTGGCGCGCTTCAGCGAAGCCTTTCTGGTGCTTCGGGCGCGGGACGTCGGGCTCGCCCTCGGCTACGTGCCGCTCGTCATGATGGTGATGAACGTCTTCTTCGCGGGAATCGCCTACCCAGCGGGCGCCGTCGCCGACCGCGCGAGCCAGCGCATGCTGTTGCTGGTCGGGCTCGCCGTGCTCATCGCCGCGGACCTCGTGCTGGCCTTTGCCGGCTCACCCCTGGTTGCTCTCGTCGGCGCCGCGCTGTGGGGGGTTCACATGGCATTCACGCAAGGCTTGCTGTCGAAGCTCGTGGCGGACGCCGCGCCGGCGGAGCTGCGCGGCACGGCCTTCGGCCTCTTCAATCTCGTGAGTGGCGGCGCGCTCCTGTCGGCGAGTGTCATCGCGGGCACGCTGTGGAGCGCCCTTGGCGCGGGGGCCACGTTCCTGGCCGGCGCAGCCTTTGCCGGGGTGGCGGCGGTCCTCGTACTGACACACCGTGCGCCATCTCACGACGCGCAGCCCGAGGCGAGCGCATGAGAGCTCGCGCGCCGTCTACCGCGGGATCAATCGAGCGTGTCTCGTCGACTGGCGGCGTCCGCCGCGGCGTTGTCAGGCCGCTCGGCGGCAGCGGGCTGACCTCGGACTACAGCCAGCCGGTCTTGCGGAAGCGGAAGAAGAGGTAGACGTCGATGACCACCATGGTCAGCAGCGCCACCGGGTACCCCAGGCTCCAGCGCAGCTCCGGCATGTTCTCGAAGTTCATGCCGTAGAGGCCGGCGATCATCGTCGGGACGGCGATCAGCGCCGCGTAGGCGGCCAGCCGCTTCGTCGTCTCGTTCTCCTGCATGGTGCTGAGGGACAGGTGCACCGACATGGCCATCGTGACCATGTCGCGGATCGCGTCGATCGACTGGTTGAGCCGCGTCAGGTGGTCGTACACGTCCCGGAAGTACTCGCCCATGCCCGCGCACACCTGCGGCACGCGGCCGCCGTGGAGCTTGCTGGTCCCCTCGAGGAGTGGCCCCACCGCGTGCTTCAGCGTGACGAGCTTCTGCTTGATGCCGTAGAGCGCCTCGACCTGGGTACGCGCGGCGCCGCCGGCGAAGATCCGCTCCTCGATCTGCTCGAGCTCGACCTCGAGGGCGTCGATCACCGGGAAGTAGCGGTCCACGACCGCGTCCATGAGGGCATAGAGGACGTACCCGGAGCCGTGGCGGAGGAGCTCGGGCTCCCGCTCACATCGCGCCCGAACCTCGGCGAACCCGCGCTCGCTGCGGTGACGGACAGTGAGGACGTAGTTCCGACCGACGAAAACAGCCACCTCGCCCACGCGGAGGTCGTCGCCGTCCGGCTCGATCGTCTGGATCACCGTGAAGAGCGAGGTCCCATACTCCTCGACCTTCGGCCGCTGGTGCCCGTGGCGAGCATCCTCCACGGCGAGGGGGTGGAGGTCGAACTCCTCCTGCATCTCCGCCAGCTCGGTGTCGGTCGCGTCGCGGAGCGCCACCCAGACGAAGCAATCGGGTCGGCTCACGTAGTCGTGGATCTCGTGAGGGGTGATCTCCGCGAGCCGCTTGCCGTCCTGGTAGGCGACGCAGGTGATGAGCATGGCCGTCGTCCGATCCCATCTTAGCAGCGCGGCCGCGGGCGGCCGCGCTACGTTTCGGTCAGCCAGGCGACGACCGAGTGGCGCTCCCCCCGGCTCACGGGCGTGACCTCGTGGAGGATGTCCGAGCGGAAGGCGACCAGGAGGCCGGTCTCGGCGCGCAGGGGGTAGCCGACGGCCCGGAGCCGGGGGTCGTCGAGCAGCCCGTAGAAGGTCAGCGCCCCGCCGTCGAACGTCTCCGGGAGGATCGTCTCGCCAGTGCCGTTCAGGAAGACGACGATGGAGATGCGCCGGCGTTTCGTGACGTCATCCTCGGGCTCGACCGCCCGGTCGCGGTGCGGCCGGAAGAAGTCGCCGGGACGGTAGACGAGGAACTGAGGGCCTTCCCACGCCAAGGTTCCTTCCGCGAAGCGTTGCTGAAGCGACTGGCCGGACGGCCTCGAGGCGGGACGACACGAGCGAGGTCTCCTCGACAGGCATCTTGACCCGGACGGTCCGGCGAGCCTCTTCGTCGAGCGTCGGGATGCCGGCCCTGAGGACTGTGGCCGCGCTCTGCGTCCGCGTCACGCGCCGCGGCGCGCAGCCGCGCGCACAAGGCGACATCCAGGAAGCGTTCGACGACGTGAAGCCCGAGCTTCGGGAAGAGGTACGAGGGGAGCAGTCGCCGGCTACTAGGGCGGCGGTGCCGGGGCCGGAACTGCGCCGCTGCCCAGGGTTCTCACGGTGATCGTGCCGTGCTCGACCAGCCGAGGGGTCTTCCAGGGCGCCTTGCCCTGGGCGGGCCGAGGCTTCCGGACGGGGCTGTCGGGGGACGTCTCGCTCTCTCTGGTCATCCTCATCTCCCCGGCTCGAGGGGTTGTGGGCACCGCGTCGCGCAACCCGCTCCCGCCTTCTTACGCCAAGCCGATACTACTCCACCTGGGATCCCCGGCTCAACGGTTCAATCGCGGCGTCGTCCGGCCCGGCCTCGGTCAGGCCGCGGTCCAGCCCCCGTCGATCACGAGCGTCTGGCCCGTGACGTAGGCAGCCCCCTCGCTCGCGAGGTAGACCGCGGCGGACGGCGACCTCGGCGAGAGTGCCCCGCCGGCCCGCCGGCGTGACGGCGCGGATGGCGTCCTCGCTCGCGCCCACGCCGCCCGTCATGGGCGGCGCGTCGGCGCCCAGGATCCGGGCGGAGTTGGCCCGGAGGCCGGTCTGGATCGCTCCGGGGCAGATCGCGTTGACCGTGACGCCGCGGCCGGCGTACGTGATGGCGAGCTGACGGGTGAGGCCGACGACGCCGTGCTTGGCCGCCGTGTAGGCCGGCCCGCCGCCCGACCCCACCAGCCCGGCGACCGAGGCGACGTTCACGATCCGGCCCCGTCCGGCGGGCAGGATCTCGGCCAGGGCGCGCTTGCACCCCCAGAACGTGCCGGTGAGGTCGATCGCGACGACTCGCTCCCAGAGCGCGGGGGACATCCGGTCGGCCGGCGTGTAGCCGTCGAGGACCCCGGCCGCGTTCACCATGATCCCGAGCGGGCCGAGCATCCGCACCGCTTCCGCCACGGCGCGGTCGACATCGGCCCACTGACTGACGTCGGCCTCGAGGAACACCGCGCGGCCGCCGCCGGCCTGGATGCCCGCCGCGGTCTCCCGGCCCCCGTCGGCGAGGAGATCGACCAGCGCGACCGGCGCGCCCCCGGCGGCGAGAGCCTCGGCGATCGCGCGGCCGATGCCCGACCCGCCGCCCGTCACGATCGCCGCTCCGGGGACGAGAGCGCTCACGGCGCGTCGAGGCTCCGAGCCGGGGCGAGCGCCGCCATGATCTCGAGCGTCCGTTCCACCGGCCAGGCGTGGAGCAGGACGTTCGCCTCCAGGAAGAGCTCGGTCAGCCCGAGCTCGGCGTAGCGCCGGATGTCGTCGCGGATCTCGTCGAGCGAGCCGAAGAGGGGCCGGCGATTCGGGCCCTGCGAGGTGTCGGAGGGGTGGAACGTCCCGCGACAGACCACCTGGAGCCGCGCGGGATCGCGCCCGGCCTGCTCCGCGGCCGTCCGCAGCTCCTTCACGAGCGGTGCGACGCGGTCGAGCGGCGTGTTCCCGCCGCTGAAGCCGTCGCCGAAGGCCACCGCGCGCCGGACGGCGGCCGCCCCGTAGCCCCCGATGGTGATCGGCGGGTGGGGGACCTGGAGCGGCCGCGGCCGGACGTGGGCGCGCGGCACCCGGTAGAACTCGCCCCGGAACTCGACCGGGTCCTCCGTCCAGATCGCCTTGAGACAGGCGAGGAACTCGTCGGCGCGCCGCCCGCGCTTGTCGTAGGGCACTCCCACCGCCTCGTACTCGTCCCGCGACCAGCCGACGCCGAGCCCGACGTCGAGGCGACCACCCGAGACCTGGTCCAGCGTGGCGAGCTGCTTCGCGAGCACGACCGGCGTGTAGTAGGGCATGACGAGGACGCTCGTGCCGAGCCGGATGCGCGACGTCACGCCCGCCACGAACGCGAGCGAGACCACCGGATCGGCCACGGACTCGAAGCAGTCCGGCCACGGGCGCCCGGGCATCGGCGGGTAGTCGTTCTGCGGCGCGACCGGGAAGAGGAGGCGCTGCAGCACCCAGAGCGAGTGGTACCCGAGGCGCTCGGCTTCCTGCGCGACGCGAACCTGGTTGGCAGGCGTGGCCCACGCGCCGGCCACGGGAAGAGAGAAGCCGAGCTTCATCGAGGACGCCACGCGGCGCATGATACGCGATCGGCCGCGGCGTCGGAAAGGCCGCGCGAGGGTATGATGTCCCACGTGCTGGAGATCCACTGGAACTCGCTCGACTGAATCACCCCCACCTGAATCGCTAGGAGAGGCGCATGGGCAGGCTCGAGGGCAAGGTCGCGATCGTCACCGGCGCGACGAGCGGCATGGGGAAGCGCACGGCGGAGCTGTTCGTCGAGGAGGGCGCGACCGTGATTCTCGCGGGCCGCCGGGAGGCGGAGGGCGAGGCGGCCGCCCGCTCGCTCGGACCCCGCGCGCAGTTCGTCCGGACCGACGTCGCGCGCGAGGACGACGTCCGGCGGCTGGTCGGCGCCGCGGTCGATCGTCACGGGCGGCTCGACTGCCTCTTCAACAACGCCGGCGGCCCCGGCCCGCGCGGCGGGGTCGAGACGATCCCGCTGGACGCGGCCGAGCGGTCGATGGCGGTGAACTTCGGTGGCGTGCTCCTCGGCATGAAGCACGCGGCCCCGATCATGATGCGCCAGCGCTCCGGCAGCATCATCAACAACGCGAGCGTGGCCGCCAGCCGCGCGGGCTACTCGTCGTCCATGATCTACAGCGCGGCCAAGGCCGCCGTCGTGCAGCTCTCCCGGTGCGTCGCGATGGAGCTCGGAGAGCACAACGTGCGCGTGAACTGCATCTCCCCCGGCGCGATCGTCACCGGCATCCTGCTGAAGGCGCTCGGGCTTCCTCCCGAGCGCGCCGATGACGTGGCCTCGGCGCTCACGGAGCGGTTCGCGGCCCAGCAGCCCATCCCGCGGGCGGGCTCGGTCGACGACATCGCCCACATGGCCGTCTTTCTCGCGAGCGACGAGTCGTCGTTCGTGACGGGCCAGGACATCGTCGTCGACGGCGGCCAGATCAGCGGCCGGCTCTGGACGCCCCAGCAAGAGGGGCTCCGCCAGCTGAAGCAGGCGTTCGGCCTGCCGGCGGAGGGCTGACATGGCCGCCGCGCCGGCGTCCTTGCTTCCCGGCCCCGACCCGAGCTACCGATTCCTGCCCGGCGGCGAGCCTTACTCGTCCGGTGTCGTCGCCACGCCGGGCTGGGAAGTGATTCACGCGACTCTCCAGGCGCCGGTGCCGTGGCGCGAGGGCTTCGCGGCGATCGAGCGGCATCTCCGAGGGCTCGGCCGGCCCCGGACCGCGCTCTGCGCGATCGAGCTGCGCGTCCCGACCCCGCTGACCTTCTCCGGCTTCGCCGAGTTCAACCGGGGCTACCGCGCGCTGCTCGGGGAGTGGGGGCTCGTCGTGGACGGGCGGAACCCCGTGGCGCGGACCAACGTGGCGCCCGTGGTGCGGCCGCCGTCGGAGCCCGTGCTCTATGCGTTCTCGCATACCGTTGCGGTCGAGGCGGCCGGGCCGCCGACGTTCGTCGCGGCGGGGTCGGGAGAGCTCAGGCCCGGTCCGGCCTCGCGGGCGAGCGTCGTCCGCCCCGACGAGACGTCGCCCGAGGCGCTGAGGGAGAAGGCCGCGTACGTGATGGGCGTCATGCAGGCGCGGCTCAGCGGGCTCGGCGCCACGTGGGCGGACGTGACGGCGGTGGGTGTCTACACCGTGCATCCGCTGGAGAGCTTCCTCGCGACGGAGGTGCTCGCGGCGATGGGCCCGGCGGCGATCCACGGCGTCCACTGGCACCTGTCCCACCCGCCGATCGCGGGCCTGGCCTACGAGATGGACCTCCGCGGAGTCCGGCGCGAGGTGCGCCTCCCGGTTCCGGGCGCGGCATGAGCGCGACGGGGACTCCGGGTCGACACCGACAGGTCGGCTCGCGGCACCACGGTGGCGGTCACGGCGTGCCGGGCGGCTTCGGCGCGCACGGGAACCCGCGGGACTTCCAGCTCATGCTCGGTCGGCTCGAGGATCCGGGTCGCCGGCGATGGCAGCGCCCCGCGCGGCTCGTGCGGGCGCTCGGTCTCCGCTCCGGCCAGACGGTCGCCGAGATCGGCGCGGGCTCCGGGTACTTCGTCCGACGGCTCGCGCGAATCGTGGGACCGCGGGGACGCGTCTATGCGGTCGACGTGGAGCCGCGGATGCTGCCGATCCTGATCGAGCGGCTTCGCCGTCGGGGGATCAGGAACGTCACGCCCGTCCTCGGCCAGGACGACGACCCGCTCTTGCCCGCGCGCTCGTGCGACCTGGTCCTGGTCGTGAACACGTACCACCACTTCCCGGGCGGTTCACGCTACCTCCGGCGGCTGCGCCGGCTGCTCCGGCCGGGAGGCCGGCTGGTCAACGTCGACTTCCACCGCCGGGAGACGCCGGTCGGCCCGCCGGTCGAGCGCCGCGTCGCTCGCGAGACCTTCCTCCGGGACGCGCGCCGGGCGGGCTTCCGCCTCGTCCGCGAGGCGACGTTCCTGCCCTATCAGTACTGTCTGGTCCTGGCCCCTCTTGCCCGCTTCACCGCGTCCTGATATCAAGAGGCGGCCAATGGTCGCTCGCGTGGAACAGAGACCAGACGACAGAGCGCCAGCCTTGCACACCCCCCCGCATCCCACGCTGCGCGAGTACTACGACGCGAACGAGTCGCGGCAGGGGTTCCTGAACGAGCTGTTCAACCGCACGGCCTACCGGTACCGGGCGATCGACAAGGCCGTCGGGTTCGGGTCGGGCCTCTGGTATCGCCGGAGGGCTCTCCGCGACGCGGGTCTCGTGCCGGGCATGAAGGTGCTGGACGTCGCGTGCGGCCCCGGATTGACCACCCAGTGCGCCCTGGGCCTGGTAGGCTCGACCGGCTACGTCGTCGGGCTCGATCCCAGCTCCGGCATGCTCCACGAGGCGCGGAAGGGGCCGTGCCGCAACCTGATCCAGGGAGTCGGGGAGCAGCTGCCGTTCCCGGACGCCAGCTTTGATTTCCTGAGCATGGGATACGCCTTCCGCCACCTGTCCGACCTGCGGGTGGCCTTCCGCGAGTACCGGCGGGTCCTCAAGCCGGGAGGCATCGTCCTCCTGCTCGAGATCTCCCGCCCTCGCTCGGCTGCCCTCCTGGCGGTGTCACGCTTCTACATCAAGACCGTCATGGGCGTGGTCTTCGCAACGGCGACGGGCAACCAGGACATGCGCACCCTGATGCGCTACTGGTGGGACACGACCGAGCACTGCGTCGCACCGAGACCATCCTCTCGGCCCTCGGTGACGTGGGCTTCGCCGAGTGCGGCCTGCGGGAGCAGTTCAGGGGCTTGCTCCGAGACTATCGCGCGGTCAAGGCCTGACGGGATCGTGCGGCGCGGCCGCCGCGCCATCGCGCCGCGCGGCGATCCAGACACGAGGAGACCACCGTGAGCGTGAACGTCACCACCACCGACCCCAGCCCCGATCTCCTCGTGGGAGAGGGCGACCGTCCCGGATGGAATCAGCCCGACGGGCGGCGCCGCGCCTTCCACAACATGCACACGGTGTTCCGCTACAGCCTCGGCATCCGGGCGCCCGAGGTGCTGCGGCTCGGGAAGGTCGTCGATCGCCGGATCGGCGACCTGGCGAGCGTTCGCCGGCTCACCGGGACAACGTACTTCTCCGGCATGGTGGCCGTGCGCGGCGGCGACGTCCTCTTCGAGCGCTATGCCCCCGACTTCGGGCCGCACCAGCCGCACAGCGTCCAGTCGATCACGAAGACCACCATGAATCTCGTGGTCGGCCTCCTGGTCGAGCGGGGCAAGATCGATCTCGCCAGGGAGGTGCGCCACTACCTGCCCGACATCGGCTCCGGCTACGCTGCCGCCGTGCAGGACGTGCTCGACATGAACGTGATCAACGACTACTCGGAGGACTACAGCGATCCGCTCGCGAGCGTGTTCCTCCAGGAGGTCGCGATGGGCTGGCGGCTGCCGGGCCCGGGCGTCCTGAGATCCCGAACCGTGAGTTCGTGCGCGGGATCAGGAGCGCGGACGTGGCCAACCGGCTAGGCCTCGTGCAGTACAAGTCGGCCAACACCGACGTGATCGGGGAGATCGCCGAGCGGGTCAGCGGCAGACCGCTCCGGGACATGCTGATCGACATCGTCGAGGCGGCGGCCTCGAGGGCACCTTCCACATCGGGACCGACCGCGCCGGCACGCCCATCATCAACGGCGGGGCGTGCCTCACCGCCCGGGACCTCGCCCGCTACGCGCTCCTCTTCGTCCGCGGGGGCCGGGGGGTCGGCGGGCAGCAGGTGGGAAGCCGTGCCTTCATCGAGACGACCCGGACCCGGAAGGGCGTGCCGTACGCCGCCCCGCGCGACTGGCAGCGCTACAGCAACCACACCGTGACCGACGGGCAGTGCCTGGGCCACGGCGGATACGGCGGCCAGTACATGCTGGCCAACCCCGACACCGGGGTGGTCGTCGTCTTCTTCAGCGTCCTCGAGGACGCCGCCGCCCATGACCCGGCCTACTCGGCCGAGGTGATCCGGATGGCCGAGGAGATCACCCGGCTCGCGACTGAGCGTACAGGCCCGGTCGGCGCTCCCTCGGCGGCGGTCGCGGCCGCGACCCTGCCGGGGTGAGGGTTCAGGCGTCCTCTTGACCACTGCGGGCACGGCTTGGGTCCGCGCAGCCGGTACGCCTCGTCAAGGAGGGCGAGGATCTCCGTGTAGCGGCGTACGTCGCCCGCGTCCTCGCCGGGACGGCACGCTCTGCCTCGATCCGCCACGCCGCGTAGCGCGCCGCCGTCCATCCCCGTCGATCGGTTGCTCCGGGATCCGCGCCGGCCCCGAGTAGCCGGCGGGCGGTGCCGGTGTGCCCCTGCCACGCCGCGTAGGTCAGGGCGGTCCATCCGGCAACGCTTCGCGCGTCGACGGTGGCGCGGTGCGCCAGCAGCGACTGGAGGAGGTCGAGACGGTCGTTGATGGCGGCGAACATGAGCGGAGTGAGGCCGCCCTGGTCGCGGACGCGGGTGCTGGCCCCGCGCTCGAGGAGGGCACGTGTCACTGCTCCGTGGCCCTGGATGACGGCGAGCATGAGCGGCGTCAGGCCGTGGTCGTCGCGCGGGTTGGGCGAGACGCCCCGACCTAGGAGCGCCGTCACCTGCCCGAGATCGCCGTCTTCCGCGCCATCGAGGAGACGTTGCTCGTCGGCCGACAGGCTGCGCGGTCGCGACCGCTCGACGGTCGCTCGTTCGACACGCGTCGTCCCCGGAGTGGTCGGCACGGGCTCGGACTCCCCCAGGGAATGGGCCACGCCTTGCGGGGGTGTGGGAGGTCCGATGGGTTGGGTCTCCGAGGGGTCCGTCAGGATCGGCGCCGGTCCAGGGTCCGTCCGTTCCGGGCGTGCGAGAGTGGTGGCGGTGGCCTCCGGCCGTGTCGGCTCTGCTAGGGAGAGCGACTGCCGGGGGGCGCCCGAGCCACCCACCACGACCTCGATCAGCCGTGGATGCGACACGTACGCGAGGAACCCGAAGGCCACGCACGTGAAACCGACCTCTGACCAGTTGGCGAGCCGTCGAGCGGACCGGTCCCGTGACCGACGCCGGTCGGCACGGCTGGACCGCGCCCGGGATCCGCGGCCCTCTGGCCCGGGCGGCGGCTTCCGGTCGACGGCTCCTCCGAAGTGATCGGACTGGAGTTGCCGTGCGGCGAGGGCGACCAGAGCGGCTGACACCGTCGTCCGGTCCGCCCTGCGGGCAAGCCGGAGGGCGGCGTCGCAGAGCTGATTGACGAGTCTCGGAACGCCCTGGGTCCGCGCGACCACGACGGCGATCGCGTCCGGGGGAAAGACGTGTGGCTGCCGGCACCCGGCATACCACAGGCGATGCTCGACATACGGCCCGACCTCGGTGGGCGGGAGGCTCGGCAAGCCGACCTCCGTGAAGGCTCTCGGCCGATCTCCGCTGGCTGCGGTTGCGGCCAGCTTGCCGGCGAACTCGGAGTGCCCCGCCAGAATCATGGAGAACCGCGCGCCCGCTGCGGCGGCCTCGTTCACCATGTCACTCAGACCGGCCAGCGTCGTGGGCTCCAGATGCTGGGCCTCGTCGATGGCCAGGACGAGCGGGCCGTGGCGTCGCGTCTCCGCGACGAGGGTTGCGCGGAACGCCTCGGAGTGCGCAGGCTCCACCTGACTGCCCGCCCAGCCTAGGAATCGACCGAGCGCGGCGACCATCTCGTCGAAGGATTGGAGGGCGTGGCCCCAGACCACGCGCCCGCCCGCCTTCTCCACGTCCCGGACGACGCGCTTGAGGATGGTCGTCTTCCCCGTGCCTGGCTCGCCCGTGAGCGCGATCACTCCTCCGGGCGTCCGGAGGGCCGCGCCGAGGAGTCGTCGCGCGGCGGTCCTGTGCGAAGGGCAAGGGTAGAAGAGATCCGGATCAACGGCGTCGTGGAACGGGGCGTGGCGAAGCCCGAGATCGGGGTCGTACATCGGTGCCACCTCTAGCTGCGGATGACGGCCTCGACCCGCCGGTTCCGCGCGCGGCCGTCCGGATTGTCCGAGCCATCGGCATGACGGTTGGGTGCCGCCGGTCGGGTCTCCCCGAACGCCGCGACGGTGACCCGGTCGCGGCGGATGCCCCGCGCGATCAGCTCACGCGCCACGGTCTCGGCGCGCCGCCGGGACAGTGTGAGATTGTAGCTGGTGGTGCCGATGTCGTCGGCGTGGCCCTCGAGGATGATTCGACGCGTGCGCGCCCCCGGGTGGCTCAGCACCCGCGCAATGCGCTCCACTGCGAGGCGCGCCTGGGGCTCAAGCTCCGCGCTCCGGTAGGCAAAGTAGGCCTCAGGAAACGTCAGGACGATACCCCGGGGAGTCTCTCGGATGCGGGGAGGGGCCTCCACCGGGGGCGGTGTCGCCGCGAGGGCGAGGCCGGAATCAGGGGGACCTGTCGGTGCGGCAAGCGGCCGGTCCACGTCCGGCAGGCGGAGCTCGTCCGCCAGCTCACGATCGGTTGATCGGGGTGATGTGGACGTGTCACGAGACTCGGCTGTCAGGGGAGCCGGACCCCCTGCCTGGGGCGTCGTCAAGGGTCGCTTGGCGCACGCGCCGAGCAACACGAGCACGAGAGCCAAGCTGCCACCGAGTCGCAGCATCACGCTCGGTCCTCCTGATCGCCGTTCTCTCGCCTGCAGCATAGGGCACGGCACGCCCGGGACCAAGATTTCTGGCGCTTTCTGAGCTTCGGCTCACGATGGCCCGGGCGCCCGTGGGTGCGGCTCCAGCTAGAGTCGCGGCCGACCCACACGACGTCGTCGGTCCGGATCCTGCGGGGCACGGTGTCCACCGGGGGGGCCGCCGGCTGTCGCCTCGGCCGTGCGCGGCGGATCCCTGCTACGATTCGAGCACTTCCGGGAGTACGACCACTGCAACGGGTTCCGGCCGTACACGAAGATGAAGTGGGCTGGCCGGCCTGTCCGCAACCCGTCGGTCAGACGACCGCTCTACAACCCCGGCCGGCGCTCCATCGGCGGCGGGTCGTAGGCGCGGATCGGGGGCAGGGGGCCCGTCCACCGCTCGACCTGGACGAGCGCGTGCTGGCCGGAGCAGCCCTGCGCGAGCTTCGAGGTGCCGCGGTCGAACGTGAGCACGTTTGGATTCCCGTGGACGCACATCGCGTCGGGATCCGCGGGGTCGAGCGGGTCGTACCACGCCCCGGTCGCGAGCTGGACCACGCGGGGACGCACGGCGTCGGTGACGACGGCGCCGGCCAGGCAGCTCCCGCGCTCGTTGAAGACTCGCACCACGTCGCCGTCCCGGACCCCGCGGTGCGCGGCGTCGGCCGGGTGCATGCGGATCGGCTCCCGGCCCTGTACCTTCGAGGCCTGGCTGAACGCCCCGACGTCGAGCTGGCTGTGGAGGCGCGTCGTCGGGTTGTTCGCGACGAGGTGGAGCGGATAGCGGTCGGCCAGGGGCGAGCCGAGCCATTCCACGGGCTCCAGCCAGGATGGGTGGCCGGGGCAGTCCTTGTAGCCGAAGCCGTCGATGGTCGCCGAGAAGATCTCGATCCGTCCGCTCGGGGTTGCGAGCCGCGCCCCCTCCGGATCGTCCCGGAAGCCCTTCAGCAGGACCAGGTCGGCGTCGGCGTCCGTCACCTCGAGGGATCCGGCCGCCCAGAACTCGTCGAAGCCCGGGCACGCCGGCCCGCCGCGGTGGGCGACCTTCTCGCGCCAGCCCTCGTAGAGATGCCGGAGCCACGCCATCTCGTTCCGCTCTTCCGTGAAGCGGGCCCCGACCCCGAGCGCCTCGGCGAGATCGCCGAAGATCGCGTACTCGCTCCGGGCCTCCGCGTAGGGCTCGATCACCTGGCGCATCGCGATCAGGCAGGGGTCGTTCGGGGAGCCGCCGATGTCGTTCCGCTCGAGCGTCACGGTCGCCGGCAGCACGATGTCCGCGTGGCGCGCCATCGGCGTCCAGAACGGGTCGTGGACGACGATCGTGTCCGGGGTGGCGAGGGCACGGCGGAGGCGGGCGAGGTCCTGGTGGTGGTGGAAGGGGTTCCCGCCGCACCAGTAGACGAGACGGATGTGGGGGTAGACGAGCCGCTGGCCATCGAAGTCGAAGGGCTCTCCCGGCTGCAGCAGCATGTCCGCCAGACGGGCGAACGGGATGGCGGCGCGCACCGGATTGGGCCGCTGCGGCAGGGCGGGGGGGTGGCTCCGGAGGGGCGGCCGGCCGACGTACCCGAGCGAGCCGTACCCGCTGCCGAAGCCCCCGCCGGGGAGCCCGATCTGGCCCAGCATCGCCGCGAGCGTCACGACCATCCATGGCGCCTGCTCGCCGTGCTCGACCCGCTGGAGCGACCAGTTCGCGTTGATGAGGGTCCGCCTCGCGGCCATCCGGCGCGCGAGCGCCCGGATCGTCTCGGCCGGGATCCCGGAGAGCCGCGCCGCCCATTCGGGGGACTTCGCGCAGCCGTCCTCCGCGCCGCGGAGGTAGCCCTCGAAGCGCTCGAAGCCCGCGCAGTACCGCGCGAGGAACTCGCGATCGCAGCGCTGCTCGTCGACCAGGGTGTGCGCGAGCCCGAGCATCACGGCGACGTCGGTGCCGGGCACGACCGGGAGCCACTCGGCCCCGACGAACTCGGGCAGGTCGTCGCGCATCGGGCTCAGCAGCACGAATTCTGCCCCGCGGGCCTTCATCGCGCGGAGATGGTCTCGGAGGGGATGGCGGCTCGCTCCACCGGGGCTCACCATCGTGTTCTTGAGCGGGATACCGCCGAAGCAGACGAGGAGCTCCGTGTGGCGCTCGATCACCGACCAGGCCATCGCCCGGTCGAGGTATCCACGCATGTCGCCCAGCACGTGGGGCATGATCACGGTCAGCGCGCCGTTGCTGTAGCTGTGCTCGCCGCGGACGAAGCCCCCGAGGCAGTTGAGGAAGCGATGGAGCTGGCTCTGCGCGTGGTGGAAGCGGCCCGCGCTCGCCCAGCCGTAGGAGCCCCCGTAGACGGCCTCGCCGCCGTGGGCGTCGTAGACGCGGCGGAGCTCGCGCGACAGGAGGTCGATCGCCGTCGGCCAGCTCACCGGGACGAACGGCTCCGCGCCGCGACGCCCGCCCGGCCCCGGACCGCGGTCGAGCCAGCCAGCCCGGACCATGGGCTGGCCGATGCGCGCCCGGTGTCGGAGGCTCCCGGTGATGTTACCCAGGAGCGGCGAGGGGTCCGGATCGTCCCGGTAGGGATGGACGGCGACGACGGCGCCGCCCTCGACTTCCGCCTCGAAGGCGCCCCAGTGGGACGTGTGGAGGTGCCGCTTGCTCGCCATGTGGCGCTTCCCCCTGCGACGGTGCTGGAAGTCGGCGGAGATCCGTTCGCCCAGCAGCGTCCGTCGCTGGCCGTCGGCTTGGCCGTCGGCTTGGCCGTCGGCTTGGATGGTGGCACACGCGTCAGCTTCGCGGCAAGCGCCTCGATGCGTCGGGGAATGCCCGCGCCCTCTTGCGGGGCTGACCCGAGTTCGTCTATGGTCGCGGTCGCCGGCGCGGATGACGCGCGAGCCCGGGCATTCCACGAATCTGGAGGCACGCACGCTGATGAGAGACGGACGTCGGCTGATCGCTAACATCGGCTCGTTGCTGGACGGCCCGGCGGCCGAGCGCGAGCGGCTCGCCGCCGCCGGCGCAGCGATCGTGGAGGGCCGCGGCGCCACCGAGGACGATCTCGTCGCCTCGTGCGCCGAGGCCGAGGTCGTGATGGGGCTCGGGCAGTTCCCGTTCACGGAGCGTGTCTTCGAGAGCCTGCCGCGCCTCGAGTTCCTCATGCAGTGCACGGTCGGCTACGACCGGGTGGACGTCGGTGCCGCGACCCGGCGCGGCGTCCTCGTCGCGAACAGCCCCCTCTTCTGCATCGAGGAGGTCTCCGACCATGCCGTGATGCTCCTCATGGCCTGCGCCCGCAAGCTCCCGCAGCAGGTCCACGCCGCCCGTCATCACGGATGGAGCCGTCCACCCGCGGTGGAGGCGATGGGGTCCGTGCAGCGCATGAGGGGGCAGACGCTCGGCTTCGTCGGCTTCGGGAAGATTGCGCGTCTGACCGCCGAGAAGCTGGCGGGCTTCCGGATGCACTACCTCGCCCACGATCCGTATCTCACGGCCGAGGCCGTCCGGCCCTGGGGCGTCGAGCTCGTCTCGCTCGACGAGCTGTGCCGCCGATCGGACTTCATCTCCATGCACGCGCTCCTCAACGCGGGGACCCGGCACATGTTCGGAGCGGCCCAGTTCCAGGCCATGAAGCCGACGGCATACTTCGTCAACACCTCGAGGGGTGGAACCGTCGACGAGCCCGCGATGACCCAGGCCCTCCGTGAGGGGCGGATTGCGGGGGCCGCCCTCGACGTTCTGGAGCAGGAGCCCCCGCATCCCGACAACCCGCTCCTGACGCTGCCCAACGTTCTGCTCACGTCGCACACCGCCGGCCACGGCGATGGCTCCATGGCCGACAACCGTCGCCAGTCCGTCGACCAGGTCCTGCGCTTCCTCGACGGCCGGTGGCCGACGTCGCTCGTCAATCCGGAGGTCAAGGCGCATGCGCGCGCCCGGGGTCTCCGGGAAGGCTGAGCCATGGCGCGAGTCAACCGGGCCCTCGAGCTTCTCGCTCTCGACCAGCCGATCTACTACGAGCATCTGGACGCGGTCGGCCGTGGGGGGTACGAGGCGGGGCGGGCCGCCGCCGGGACATGGGCGGACTACCTCAGCTACGACGCCGAGCACGCGCCGTTCGATGCCGGCGAGCTCCGGGAGTTCGTGCGCGGCCTGGTCGAGGCGGGTGTCACGCGAAGCGGCCATCGCACGCCGGCGGTCATCGTCAGTCTTCCGGTCGACGGCCGCAGCGAGGCGGTCGTGCGCGCCAACGCCTGGATGATCCGTCAGGCGCTGGCGGCCGGTGTCCACGGCCTCCTCCTCTGCCACGCCGAGACGCCGGAGGCGGTGCAGGCGTTCGTCGAAGCGGCCCGATATCCCCACCAGACCCTGGGAGTCGGCGAGGGGCTCGGGGTCGGGCGCCGGGGGAGCGGAGGACAGGGCTACGCGGCGACGATGTGGGGCCTGACGGTGGCGGAGTACATGGCCCGGGCGGACGCCTGGCCGTTGAATCCCGACGGAGAGCTCCTGCTCGGACTCAAGATCGAGAACGTCCGCGCCCTCGCCAACGTCGAGACGAGCCTGACGGTGCCCGGCATCTCGTTCGCCGAGTGGGGGCCCGGGGACATGGGGCTGTCCATGGGACACCCGACCCAGCACGACCCGCCGTACCCGCCCGACATGCTCGCGGCCCGGGCCCGCGTGCTGGCGGCCTGCCAGGCGGCCGGCATCGCGTTCCTGGACCAGGTGACTCCGGTGAACGTGATCGAGCGCATTGCCGAGGGAGTCCGCATCGGGGCCGGCGGGCAGGCCCGCGAGGCCGCCGAGATCGGTCGCCGTCACACGAAGCGCGCCATGCGCTGGTAGCGGGCCAGGGTCTGCCGTCGAACGACCAGCGCGTCCTGCCGGGCATCCCGCGAGCAACACGACGATCCCGGAGGCGCGTGGGATAGACTGGGCCCCGATGGGGAAGCCCATCTACGTGGAGATCGCGATCCAGGCTCCGCTCGAGGAGCTCTGGCGCCTCACCCAGTCGCCGGATCTCCACCAGCGGTGGGACCTCCGGTTCACCCGCATCGCGTACCTGCCGCGACCCGACCCCGGGGAGCCCCAGCGCTTCCGGTACGAGACCCGCATCGGCTTCGGGCTGGCGGTGTCCGGCGAGGGCGAGACGGCCGGCGAGCGGGATCTCGCCGACGGCACGCGGAGCTCCGCGCTCCGATTCTGGTCCGCCGACGCGAAGTCGCTGATCCGCGAGGGCTCGGGCTACTGGAAGTACGTACCGGCCGGGGCCGCCGTGCGGTTTCTCACGCGGTACGACTACGCGCCTCGCTTCGGCGCCCCGGGCCGCTGGCTCGACACGCTCCTGTTCCGCCCGCTGCTCGGGTGGGCCACCGCGTGGAGCTTCGACCGGCTGCGTCGCTGGCTCGAGCAGGGCCTCGAGCCCGAGGCCGCGCTGCGCCAGGCCCTGGTCCACGCGGTGGCCCGCGGGGCCCTGGCGGCGGTGTGGATCTATCAGGGTCTGGTGCCGAAGCTTCTGGCGCCGGAGCGGGGCGAGCAGGCCATCCTGCGCGCGACCGGGCTCCTTCCCGGGCACGAAGGCTCCCTCCTCGTGTTCCTGGGTCTGGCGGAGGTTGGTCTCGGGCTCGCGATGCTGGCGCGACCCGCGTCGCGCTGGCCGCTGGGCACGACCCTGCTCGTGCTGCCCGGCTTCCTGCTGGCGGCGCTCTACGCCGTGCCGGCGAGCTTCCTGGCGCCGTTCAATCCCCCGACCCTCATCCTGGCGATGGCGGCGCTCGCGCTGGTCGCCTGGTGGGCGTCGAAGGACGTGGTATCGGCGCGGCACTGCCGGCGCCATCCGGGCGCGGGTGTCGCATGAGCTCGATCTACCAGCGGGCGCTCGGCGCCGACTTCGGCCGCCTGCACCCGCAGGTGCAGCGGCGGTTCGGTTTCGGCAGCGCCGACGGTGTCGCCTCGATCGGGACCGGCCGGATGGAGGAGGTGTGGCGCGGACCCGCCTACACACTGCCGTTCCTCGCTGTCGGCGCGTGGCGGCACATCATGTTCCCGGCGACCGGCCGCGACGTGCCGTTCCGCATCGAGAACTACGCGTACCTCGACGGGCTGGGGCGCGAGACCGTGACCTGGGTGCGGACCTTCGAGATGCCGGGCCGGACTCGGCGCTTCGACGCCACCATGATCTATTCCGAGGGCCGGGGCTGCATCGTCGACTACCTCGGCACCCACCAGCACCTCGCGGTGGACATTCACCTGAGCGTGGACGAGCGCGGGGGGCTCCGTCTCCGCTCGGGCGAGCAGCGCTTCTACGAGGGGCCCATCGCGTTTCGCTTCCCGCTCCTGTTCTCCGGGGTCGCGGACGTGCACGAGTGGTTCGACGACGCCACCCAGCGTTTCGGGATCGAGGTCGTGGTGACGAACCGGACGTGGGGGCGCCTGTTCGGCTACCGCGGCTGGTTCACCGCGGAGTGGCCGTCCTGCCCTCGCGATGCGGTCCCGCCGCACGTCCGCCCGCTCAGGGAGGAACGGCGTGAGTGAGGCCTCCCGCGCCCCGGCGGACGGGCCGATCATCCTCTACGACGGCGTCTGCGGTCTCTGTAACCGCCTCAACCGGTTCGTGCTGGCGCGGGATCGCCCCGGGCGGTTTCGTTTCGCGGCGCTGCAGAGCGCCCTCGCGGGTGAGATCCTGGCCCGCCACGGTCGGGATCCCCGGGACCTCGACACCCTCTACCTCGTCCTCGACCACGGCCGGCCGGAGGAGCGCCTGCTCCAGAAGTCCGACGCCGCGCTGTGGATCCTGCGCGAGCTGGAGGGTCCGTGGCGGGCCGCCGGGGCGCTACGCGTCGTGCCGAGGCGGGTGCGCGATCTGGGGTATGACCTCGTGGCCCGCACCCGCTACCGCCTGTTCGGCCGCTACGACAGCTGCCCGCTCCCCGACCCGCGGCACCGCGCGCGATTCCTCGACCAGTCCGGCTGACCGCCGGCGCGAGCCCTGTTCCGGATCCGACGGCATGGCCGCTGCTCCGGCCCGGGAGCCGGGCGGCTGGCGGTCAGCGGTCGAGCGCGGCCAGGAGCAGGGACACCGGGGCGGTGTCGCCGAAGGTCTCGCTCACGTGGGCGTAGCGGTCCACGTCGCCCGGTCCGAAGACGAAGCTCCCCCCGAGCTGGAACACGTTCTGGCCGGTCCGCCCTTGGCGGTGGCCGGCCGACCGGGCACGGCGGCGGGCGGCGAAGTTGTCGCGGCGGAGCAGGTGACGGAACGTGGCGGACCTGAGCTCCGCCGCGCGGTAGGCTTCCCGCTCCGTGTCGACCAGGAGCGGGAAGGCGATTCCGGATTCGTCGCGAAAGGCCCGGGCGTAGGCGGGATCCCCGAGGCCGACCGCGGCCACGCGCGCGCCGCGCGCCCGGAACTCGGCCTCGTGGTCGCGCAACTGCGCGACGTGCTCCCGGCAGAACATTCAGCCGTAGTGGCGGAGGAAGACGAGGGCCGCGGGCGCGTCAGCCCAGAGAGAGCCCAGCCTCACCGGCCGGCCGTCGGCGTCCGGCAGGACGATGGGGGCGAGCCGCGCCGCGAGACCCGCCATCACCCTCGACGCGAGCCGCCGATGCTCCACGAGGAGGCACCGGTCCTGGACGACCCGGATTCCCGCCCGCGCCAGGGTCTCGGCCGCCGCGTCGTGCCTGATCCCGAGCTGGAACCACGCGACGCGCGGCTTCACCGCCAGGATGTCCGCGACGTGGGGCGGGATGTCCCGGGGGTCGCCGGAAGACGTTCACCATGTCGATCGGACCCGGCACGTCGCGGAGAGACCGGTGGACGCGGCGCCCCAGGATCTCGACGATCTCCGGGTAGTACACGGGGACGGGAACGACGTCGTAGCCCTGGCGGAGCATGTACTCGGGCACGTAGAAGGCGGGCGCGCCCGCGCGCGACTCGGGCTTGATTCCCAGCACCGCGATGCGCCGGCACTCCGCCAGGATCCGCGCGATCTCGACGGCGCTCGTCACCAGGTTCGCCTCCCAGGCCTCCATCGTCCGCTTCCCGATCCGGTCAGGGCGCCGCGAGGAACGCCCGGAAGCGCCGCGCGACGTCTGGAGGCGTGATCGTCGGGCGCCCCAGCTTCGCGAGAGACCCGGGCGCGATCCGCGCGTGAATCAGGTGGGGTCCCGGGATGTCGCGGCTCGCCCCCAGGGCCTGCTCGAACCCGCGCAGGCTGTCACAGCTCGCGCCGCTCGCGTAGCCGCACGCGAGGGCGACGGCCGCGAAGTCCACGTTGGCCGACACGGTGGCCTGGCCGCCCGTCGAGTCGTGGACGCCGTTGTCGAGCACGACGTGGACGAGGTTGGCCGGAGCGCGGCTTCCGATGGTGGCGAGGTTGCCGAGCTTCATGAGCGCGGCGCCGTCGCCGTCGAGGACGACCACCGGGCGCGGCGTGTGGAGCGCGACGCCGAGACCCATCGCGCTGGCGCCACCCATCGAGCCGACCTGGTAGAGGTGCTGCGGCCGGTCGGCCAGGGTGAAGAGCTCGCGGCCGCACTTCCCGGTGGTGGCGATGACGGCGGCCGTGTCGGCGACGACGGCCAGAAAGCGCTGCAGCATCTCGACGCGGGCAGGGCGGGGTCCATGCTCCCGGAGATCCCGGCGGGCTCCGGGGAGCCTGGGGTCGGGCGGCTTCTCGTCGAGGCCGCCGTCGCGGACGGTGTCCTTCGCCATCACGAGCCCGAACGGCAGCTCCGACCGGTCCATCTCTGCCTCGGCCTCTGCGAGGGACGGCTCCACGTCCTCGGGCGTCGCCGGGAACGGGCGATGGGGGATCCGCATGGCGTCCAGCAGGCGGCCGGTGATCTGGCCCATCAGCTCGTGCTGCGGCTCGTCGTGGATTGCCGGCTGGCCCCGCCACGTGACCACGAGGAGCGTCGGGATGCGGAACGGGAAGCTGAGCGAGGTGAGCGGGTTGACCGCATTCCCCAGGCCCGAGTTCTGGCACATCACCACGGTCTTCTTGCCGGCCAGCCAGGCGCCCGCCGCGATGGCGACGGCCTCGCCCTCGCTCGTCGCGCCCACGTACTCGAGCGCGGGGTCGCTGATGACCCGGTTGATGATCGGGGTCAGGAACGAGCAGGGGACGCCCGCGTAGAAGCCGAAGCCCCGGGCGCGCGCCGGCTCGAGGAAGTCATCGGCGCCGATCACGTGAAGCAGGATACACCGCGTCTCGCGGCCGAATCGGGTGAAGCCGGGTGAGATCGAGCGGGCGGCCCCGGAACCCGGGGCCGCCCGAGCGCGCCGGAGCGCGCCGGAGCGCGCCAAGACGCGAGGGACGGGGCCGCTACTGCTTGCTGATGACGGGGCCGGTGGACGCGGCGACCGTCTGGATGAATCCCTGCGCGACCTGCGGCATCGCTAGCTGGGTGCCGAGCAGGATCTCCTGGATCGTGTAGCCTCGTCCGTAGAGCGACTGGTTCCAGTCGTCCCGGGCGCGCACGCTCGCTCCTGCCAGCGAGAGGCCGGCGAAGAGGCCCCTGGGTTCGCGAGTACGTCAGCAGGTCGGTCGTGAACTTGAGGTCCGTCGACAGCTCCTCTCGCGAGCCCCGGTGGGTCCGGCCGTCGCGGACATGTCGGCGCCGATCGTGAACTCGCTCGAGAGGAGCCCGTGGAGACCCTTCGGGGTCATGATCAGGAGCACGACGTCCGTGATCTCGGCGCCGATCTGGAAGCCGAGGCTCCCGCCGGCCATCCGGATGATCGCGGGCGGGCTCCAGGAGCCGTCCGGCCGGCGCACCGTCACGACGCCGTCACCGGCGGTGCCCCCGATCAGGAGCGCACCCTTCACGACCTCCGGGGAACACGGCCACGGCGTGCGCCTTGGCCAGGACCTCGCGCGAGATACCGTTGCCGTCGGGGACGTTGATCATCTCGTAGAGCGCCGTCGTCGCCCGCGCGAAGCTCGCGGCGAACTCCGGGCTCTGGGCGTCCGCGCGCACCGCGCCGATGACGAGCGCGGCCAGGATGGCGAGACAGAGACAGTGCCAACTCTTGCTTCGCATGGCTTTCCCTCCAGAGAGAATCGAGGCCCGGCCGTCGCCGAAGGGCGCGCCGGACCTTCCAAGTGTCATGCTGCCTCAGGGGCGGCCAGGGGCCCAAGCTTTTCGTGAGTCGCGGTATCATGGGAGGCGCGCGCCCGTGATGGGAGTCTCGAATCCCGAGCGGACGAGCGCCAACACCATGTCGATACCCGAGACGGGACCACCGCCCAACTTCATCCGCACCGCCATCCAGGAAGACATGCGGGCGGGGCGCTGGGGCGGGCGCGTCGTCACGCGATTTCCGCCCGAGCCCAACGGCTACCTCCACATCGGGCACGCCAAGGCGATCTCGATCGACTTCGGCCTCGCCCGGGAGTTCGGCGGAACGTGCCATCTCCGGTTCGACGACACCAATCCCGCCAAGGAGGAGGTCGAGTACGTCGACGCGATCCAGGAGGACGTGCGCTGGCTCGGCTACGACTGGGGGCCGCATCTCTACTTCGCGTCCGACTATTTCGAGCAGCTCTACCAGTGGGCGGAGGAGCTGATCCGCCGCGGCCTCGCATACGTCGATGACCTCTCGGCCGAGGAGATCCGGCGGCACCGCGGCACCTTGACCGAGCCCGGCCGGAACAGCCCCTACCGGGACCGGTCGGTGGAGGAGAACCTCGACCTGTTCCGCCGGATGCGCGCGGGCGAGTTCCCGGATGGGGCCCGGGTCCTCCGGGCCAAGATCGACATGGCCTCGCCCAACATGAACCTGCGCGATCCCACCCTCTACCGGATCCGGCACGTGGCCCATCACCGGACCGGCGAGCGCTGGTGCGTCTATCCCATGTACGACTACGCGCACCCCCTGTCGGACTCGATCGAGCGGATCACGCACTCCCTCTGCAGCCTCGAGTACGAGGACCACCGGCCGCTCTACGACTGGCTGTGCGAGGCGCTCGAGATCTACCATCCGCAGCAGATCGAGTTCGCGCGCCTCAGCCTCGGCTACACGGTGATGAGCAAGCGCCGGCTGCTCCGACTGGTCCAGGAGGGGCACGTCCGGGGCTGGGATGACCCTCGGATGCCCACCCTCGCCGGCCTCCGCCGCCGGGGCTACACGCCGGAGGCGATCCGCGACTTCTCCGAGCGCATCGGCGTCGCCAAGGCCAACAGCATGGTCGACATGGCGCTCCTCGAGCACTGCGTCCGGGAGGATCTGAACCGTCGCGCGGCGCGGGTCATGGCGGTGCTCCGGCCGGTCCGGCTCGTGATCGAGAACTACCCCGAGGGGCAGGTGGAGGAGCTCGAGGCCGTCAACAACCCGGAAGACCCGGCGATGGGCGTCCGCAAGGTGCCGTTCTCGCGCGTCCTCTGGATCGAGCGGGACGACGTGCGCGAGGTGCCGCCGCCCAAGTACTTCCGGCTGTTCCCGGGCAACGAGGTGCGGCTCCGCTACGCGTACATCGTCCGCTGCACGGGGGTGGTGAAGGACGAGCGCACCGGCGAGATCGTCGAGGTGCGGTGCACCTACGACCCTGCAAGCCGCGGCGGGAGCGCCGGCGCGGGCCGGCGCGTCAAGGGGACCATCCACTGGGTCTCGGCGCCTCACGCGGAGACCGCGGAGGCGCGCCTCTACGATCGACTGTTCACGCATCCGAATCCGGGCGACGAGGGGGAGGGCCGGGACTTCACGGCGCTCCTCAACCCCGCGTCGATGGAGGTCGTGCCCGGCGCCCGCGTCGAGCCGAGCCTCCGCGGCGCCGCGCCCGGCGCCCGGTTCCAGTTCGAGCGGCTCGGCTACTTCTCCGTCGATCCCGACACGACGGCCGAGCGGCTCGTCGTGAACCGCACGGTCGGCCTCCGGGATACCTGGGCCAAGATCGAGAAGGCGCCCGGGCGCGTCTGACGGCTCCCCCCGGGACCGGGCGTGGTGGCCCCGGGAGGACTTGCCGGGGGCCGACCGGCGCCTCGGTCGGCCCCGACCCTGCCGCAACCCGAGCGACGCCCGCGACCGTCTCCCTCTTTCACGAACGCTCTCCTCCGGTGTCACAGGGCGGAGGAGGGTGATGGCATGAGCCTGACGGAGCTTCGGATGGTCGGTGTCCTCGGGTTCGTCCTCGTCGGAGTGGTGACGACCGTCGGCGCCGTCGCCGCCTCGCTGCTGGTAGCCGGAGCGGTGGAGGCCGGCCTCAGGGTTGCCGGGTGGCTGGGCAGCCTCCGGTCTCGCGCCGCGGGGGCCGGGAGGGACGTGGCGACGGCCACCGTGTCGACGGCCGCCGGGAGGAGCCTCGGCGTCGATCGGCCAGCGGATCACGCGCTGGTCGTCCGGCAGGCCTGGTGGCGGCTCCGATGCTGACCGCGGTCGCGCTGGTCTCGCTGCTCGGGTGGGCCATGCTGCTCGCCGCCACCCTGGGGCACCTGGTCGACAGGCTCGATCGGCGCCGGCTCGACCGGGTGGTCGCGGAGATCAAGGTCACGGAGGCCGTGCACGGTGTCCTGGGGGCGATCGTTGCGCCGACGGTTGCGCGACATCGCGGCCAGCCCTGGACCGTCACGATCGGCCTGGCACCACGAAACCTCGCCATCGCCGGGCGCCTGACCGAGATCGCGCAGCAAGCACTGGGGCAACAGGGTACCGGGGTGCGGATCGTCTTCGTTCCGCGGTCGGAAAGATAGAGGGGACCGGCCGCGCCACGGCTTCCCGGCCGGGGGGAGCCAGCTGGAGGAGCGTGATTCACCCATGCTCCGAGGGCGTGGGTTGTAACCGTTTGATATTGTGGGTGAAGGTCGTTCTCGATCTTGACACGGAGGGAGGCTGCGCCCGATGCCGAGTCCCCGGCCTTTCCGCTTCGGGGTCATCCACGAGGAGCCTCAGTCACCCACGACGTGGGCGAGCCACCTCCGGCGAGTCGAGGATCTGGGCTTCTCGACGTTCCTGATCCGCGACCACTTCGTGCCGGACTTCTTCGGGGACCAGCCGGCGCCTCTGGTTGCCCTGGCCAATGCGGCGGCCCTGACCACGCGCCTCCGGCTCGGGACCATGGTGCTCGCGGTCGACTATCGCCATCCGGTGATGCTCGCGAAGGAGGCCGCCACGCTGGACCTCCTGTCCGGCGGCCGCCTCGAGCTCGGGCTCGGCGCCGGCTGGCTCCGCCGTGAATACGACACGGCCGGCTTCACCTTCGACTCGGCCGGCACCCGGATCGATCGGCTGGAGGAGACGGTCCGGATCCTCGACGGCCTGTTCGGCGCGGGTCCGTTCTCGTTCACCGGCAAGCACTACACGGTCGCCTCGCTGGACGGCCATCCCAAGCCGGCCCAGCGTCCGCGTCCGCCCATCCTCATCGGCGGCGGCCGGCGCCGCGTGCTGACGCTGGCCGGGCGCCTGGCCGACGTCGTCGGCATCCTGACGACCTCCGTCGCCACCGGCACCGTGGTGGACGACGCGTCCGAGCGGCTCGCCGACACGGTCGCCCAGAAGCTCGCGTGGGTCCGGGAGGGCGCCGGCGCGCGCTTCCCCGACATCGAGCTCAGCCTCGTCCCGACCCTCTTGTTCGACGAGGACCGTCAGCGCGCGGCGTCCGATCTCATCGCCAACCGTGGCTGGAGCGGCGTCACCCCGCCCGACGTGCTCGCCATGCCGTCCGTCTTCATCGGCTCGGTGAGCGAGATCGCCGATCAGATGGCGGAGCGCCGTGCGCACTACGGCTTCTCCTACTACGTCGTCTCGGACCGGCAGCTCGATCGAGCCGCGCCCCTGGTGGCGCGCCTCGCCGGCCGCTGATCGGCGGCGGCGCTAGCCGCCCGGCATCGCGGCGCGGAGCTTCGCGGTCTCGTCCGGCAGCACCGCCCCGGTGACCGGGTCGATGGCGACACCGTATTGCTCGCGCGCCTGCTGGATCGACACGTAACCCTCGCGGACGTCTTCCAGCACGCGCTCGGGATCGCGCGCCGTCGGCGGGCCGTAGCCTCCGCCCCCCGGCAGCTCGACGGTCACGACGGTGTCGGGAGGGACGAGCGTGCTGATCTTCGGCGGTAGCGGGACGCCGTTGCTCGTCGCGATGTGGCCGCAGGCGCCCGGGCCGCCGCCCTGGAGACCCGGCGCCGCGTGGCGCGTGCGCTCGTAGAGCCCGGAGAAGACGTAGGGCTCGTCGGTCAGCACCTCGATCTCCATCACCTGGCCGAGGCCGCCGCGGAAGGTCCCGGCGCCGCCCGAGTCGGGCCGGAGCTCCCGCCGCCGGAGGACGACCGGCGCCAGCGTCTCGATCACCTCGGCCGCCACGCCGGCGACGCCGCTCGGATAGGCCGTGGCCGAGAGCCCGTCCTGGCCGCGGAGGGCGCCCGTGCCTCCCGCCGAGAACCAGGTGAACGAGAAGTGGCGGCCCGTCCCGCGCTCGACGCCCGTGATCTGCGTGTCCCAGAGCCCGTCGAAGCCCGGCGCCATCACCCGGTTCGGCAGCGCCTGGGCGAGCGCGCCCATGACCGCCGAGGGCAGGAAGTGGCCGACGAGGTGGCGGCCCGCCACGGCGGCCGGGAAGCGCGCGTTCAGGATCGAGCCCTCCGGCGCCGTCACGCGGACCGGGCGGAAGCTCCCCTCGTTGTTCGGCACGTCGGGCGAGATGACGCACTTGATGCCGTAGGTGGTGTAGGCCCGCGTGTAGTTCAGCGCCACGTTGACGCCGAGCGGGACCGGGCCCGAGCTGCCCGCGAAGTCGACCGTCAGCTCGTCGCCCTGGATCCGGACGGCCGCGCGGATCTCGATCGGCTGCTCGAAGCCGTCGATGGTGAGCCCGTAGCGGTACTCGCCGTCGGGGAGGGCCGAGATCCGCTCCCGCATCGCCCGCTCCGAGCGCGCGATGATCTCGTCGGCCAGGGCCTCGATGTCGTCGAGCCCGAACTCGTCCAGGAAGCGCGTGAGCTGCCGCGCGCCGACCTCGTTGCCGACGACCTGGGAGTGGAGGTCGCCCAGCACCTCCTCGGGCGTGCGGACGTTGGCGGCGATCAGCTCGTAGAGCGGCTCGACGGGGCGCCCGGCGTCGTGGAGCTTCATCATCGGGATCGCGAGGCCTTCCTCGAACACGGAGCGGGCGTCGGCCGACAGGCCGCGCCCGCCGATGTCGAGGGCGTGGCAGGTGTTGGCGAAGAGCGCGACAACGCGGCCGCTGCGGAAGACCGGCGTGGCCACCGTGATGTCGTTCAGCTGGGAAGCGGTCTTCCAGGGGTCGTTGGTGACGAGGACGTCCCCCGGCTTGAGCGTGTCGACCGGGAAGCGCTCGAGGAAGTGGATCATCCCGGTCGCCATCGAGTTGATGTGGCCCGGCGTCCCGGTGACGGCCTGGGCGACCATGCGCCCCCGGCGGTCGAACACGCCCGCGGAGAGGTCTCCCGACTCGCGCACGATGGACGTGAACGACGAGCGCATGAGCGCGGCGGCCTGCTCGTTGACGGTGGCGACGAGCCGGCTCCACAGGATGTCGAGAGTGATCTGTTCCATGGGGCTGCTCTCCAGGGGGCCTAGGCCGACCGGCGGGACCTCCACGATCACGTTCGAGGCGTCGTCGACCCGGATCCGGGCGGCCGCGCTGACCACGACGGTGGACTCGCGCTCCTCGATGACCGCCGGTCCCTCGAGCGTGGCGCCGGCGCCCAGCGCGTAGCGATCGTAGACCGGGACGTCCCCGTATCCCCGCACGTCGGGGAGGTAGACGCGGCGCATGCCCTTTCGGGCGGTCCGCGGATCATGGCTCGCACCGGCGCTCGTCGGGAGCCGGAGCGTCGGCCGGGGGCCCTGGGCGACCACCCGCCAGGAGACCGCCTCGATCGGTGCGTCCCGAACGGTGTGGCCGTAGATCGCGCGGTACGCGGCCTCGAAGCTCCGGTGGATCTCGTCGCGCCGGGCGGCGTCGAGCGGCCCGTCGGGGAGGGGCACGCGGATCTCGTAGCCCTGCTTCCGGTAGCGCATGTCGGCGAACCGGCGGAAGCGGACCTGGTCGGCGGGTATGGTCTGGCCGAGGACTGCGCGGCCCTCGGCCTCCATCTCCGCGACCGCCCGCGCGACGGCGCTCCAGTCGAGCGTGTCCAGGGCGCCGGGGAGCGTCCGGACGAAGTCGAACGACAGGGGCGCCACGAGGAAGCCCACCGCTGACATGACGCCGGCGCCCAGCGGATAGATCACGCTCGGGCTCCGGAGGATGCGGGCCACGCCGAAGGCGTGCACGGGCCCGGCGCCCCCGAAGGCGAAGATGGGGAAACGCTCCACGTCCTTGCCGCGCTCGATCGCGTGGATGCGCGCGGCGCTCGCCATGCTCTCGTTGGCGAGCTGGTGGATGCCCCAGGCGGCTTCCACGGGACCGAGGCCGAGCGGACGCCCGACCCGCTCGGCGATCGCGTGGCGGGCGGCGTCCCGGTCGAGCCGCATCTGACCGCCGAGAAAGAAGTCGGGGTCGAGATAGCCCAGCACCAGGTCGGCGTCGGTCACGGTCGGCTCCGTGCCGCCGAGGCCGTAGGCCACCGGCCCGGGGCGCGCCCCCGCGCTCTCCGGCCCGACGAGGAGCCGGCGGAGCGCGTCGACCCGGGCGATCGAGCCCCCGCCGGTGCCGATCTCGATCATCTCGATCACCGGGACCTTGATCGGGAGGCCGCTGCCCTTCTTGAAGTGATAGCGGCGGTCGATCTCGAACTCGGGGGAGACGAGCGGCTCGCCGTCGGCGATGACGCACGCCTTGGCGGTGGTGCCGCCCATGTCGAACGACAGGAGGTCCTTGTGGCCGAGGAGCGCGCCGTAGTGCGCGGCGGCGAGCGCGCCGGCCGCGGGGCCCGACTCGATCAGGCGGACGGGGTACCGGCCGCCCGTCTCGGCCTCGCAGAGCCCGCCGTTGGACTGCATGATGAAGAGCCCCCCGCCGACGCCCGCCTCGCGCAGCCGGTCCCCCAGCCGCCCGAGATAGCGCTGGGCCAGACGCTGGACGTACACGTTGGCGAGCGTCGTCGACGTGCGCTCGTACTCCCGGATCTCCGGCACCAGCTCGCTCGAGAGCGTGACCGCGACCTCGGGGAGCGCCTCCCGCAGGATCGTCCCCACCAGACGCTCGTGAGCGGGGTTCGCGTACGCGTGGAGCAGGCACACGCCGACCGCCTCGATTCCCGCCGCTCGTAGCCGGTCCGCCAGGCGCCGCACCTCGCCGGGGTCGACCGGTCGCCGCACGGTGCCGTCGACCAGCATCCGTTCGTCCACCTCGAAGCGGAGGTGGCGCGGCGCGATCGGCCGCGGCCGCTGCATGTAGAGGTCGTACATGTCGTAGCGGTGCTCGCGGGCGATCTCGACCGCGTCGCGAAAGCCCTTGGTCGTGACGAGCGCGGTCCGGGCGCCCTTCCGCTCGATGATCGCGTTGGTGAAGAGGGTGGTGCCGTGGAGGACGTGCGACACCCGGGCGGCAGGCACGCGCGCCGCGCCGAGCACCGCCTCGATCCCCGTGACGACGGCGTCGTCGGGCCGGTCGGGGGTGGTGAGCACCTTGCCGACCTGGAAGGTCTGGCCGTCCTCGCTCGTGAGGATGAGGTCGGTGAACGTCCCGCCGATGTCGGAGCCGACGCGGTAGGCCATATCCTCTGTCCGGCGGGCGCGCCGGGCGCCCTTCAGGCCGGCACGCTCCAGGCGGGGCGATCGATTCGCTCGCGCATCGCTCAGTACCGGTCGGTGTCGAGGTCCAGGAGCGGGAAGGCGCTCACGACGGAGGGTATGGTGACCGGCGTCTCGGCGTGGAGGTAGCTCGCGTCGAGCTCCCCGAAGCGCGTGACGCCCAGGAGCCCGAGGCAGAGCCGCACCTCCTCCTCGAGCAGCTCCAGCACGCGGACGAGCCCCGCGTCACCGGCTGCGGCCAGCCCCATGCAGGCGATCCGCCCGAGCCCGACGACATCGGCGCCGAGCGCGATCGCCTTCACGATGTCCGTGCCGCGGACGAAGCCCCCGTCGACCCACACCTTCGCGCGGCCCCCGACGGCCTTGACCACCTCGGGCAGGACCGCGAGGCTTCCACGACCGTGATCGAGCTGGCGGCCCCCGTGGTTCGAGACGTACACGACCTCGACCCCGTGGCGGCAGGCGATCTCCGCGTCCTCCGCGGTGGCGATGCCCTTGAGGACGAGCGGCACATCCGGGTGGGCGTCCTTGAAGCGCTTGACCTGGTCCCACGACAGACCCCGCTGATACTCGAGGCCGGTCGCCGAGGCCCGCCACGGCTTCACGAACCGGCGGGCCAGGTCGCGCTCGCGGCGGCTGTAGTAGGCGCTGTCCACGGTGAGGCAGAAGCCCCGGTAGCCGTGATCCCGCGCGCGGCGCACCCAGTCGTCCACCACGGCGTCGTCGCCGCGGACGTAGAGCTGGAAGATACGGAGGGTGTCGGCCGCCTGGGCCGTGGCCTCGAGCCCGGGGTTGCACGCGGAGCTCAGCATCTGCGGGACGCCGAAGCGCGCGGCGGCCTTCGCCGCCGTGGCGGCCCCGCCCGGCGTGAACGACTCCACCGAGCCGATGGGAGCCAGCATGACGGGGAGGCGCACCGGCTCGCCGAACCACGTTCCCGTGGTGTCGATGGCCGACACGTCCCGGAGAACCCGCGGGCGGAAGGCGATCGAGTCGAGCGCCTGGCGGTTTCGACGGAGCGTCGTCTCGGTCTCCGTCCCGCCGACCAGGTAGTCCCAGGGACCCGGTGGCAGCTCGCGTCGGGCGGCGCGCACGATCTCGTGAAGCGTCTGGAAGCGGTCCTCGAGTCCGGAGCTCATCGGCCTGTCCTTTGACGTCGCGGAAGGCTAGGAATCGCGCTCCATCGGCGCACGCCGATGAACGGTACACGCAAACCGCACGAGCGCCAACCCCGACCCCCGGATCGCCGAGACTTGCCCCACCCAGCGGCGGAGCCTCACCATCGGCAACGACCTCGGGCGCTCCCAAACCGCTGATTCCGCTGTCCTCGCTCGATGGCACCGTTCTCGCCCTTAGGCCTCCAGATGGCGCGGATGCGCGCCGCGGAGCCTGGAAACCGGTGGGGCGCCGGCTGGCCGGCATCCCGCCAACGCGAAAGGACGGGGCGATGAGACGGACGAGGACTCTGACGAGCCTGGGCGTGCTTCCGCTGCTTCTCCTCGGCGCGGCCTGCGGCAAGGACGGCGGGGGTGGGTCGTCGCCCACCGCGGCGGATCCCACCGTGCCGGTGATCGCGAATCTTCGGGTGGGGCTGGGCCAGCCGTGCACGGGTCAGGGGGTGCCCGGAACCGTCAAGACGCTTACCCTCGACTACACAGACTCTGACGGCAACCTTCGCGGTGGCGTCGCGCATTTCAGGGCGACCTTCCCCTTCGGGGGCTCCTCCACCCTGACGGGGCCAATTCCGTCTCGAGGCGTAGGGATCACGGGGACGACCTCGGGTACCATCACGCTCACGTCGTGCCTCCACTTCGGCGACAATTCGAGCTTCACGCAAGAGGTCATGGTCACCGATGCTTCCGGGAAGGCATCCAACGTGCTGACCACAACGGTGGCGAACCCAGGCCTCCCGCTTCTGCCTCGCGACCCCGGCACCGCGCCCCGCAAGGGGCTGGAGTTCGTGGAGTAGGCCGCGGGCTGAGGATTACGGTAGCCCTCCCTGGACGTCCCGCAGGGCGTGCGCGCTCCGCGTGCCCTGCGGGCGCTCAGGGCAGCGTGCCGTGCTGTCCTCGCGCGTGGGCCCGCGCTCTCCGGATCGTGATGGCGGGGCGCCGAGCGGACCCGGCCGCGGCCGATGGCACCGCGCGCCAGGGTGGCGTACGCTTGCGCCCGTGGTCGGCGCCAGGCCTGAGCTCGATCCTCATCATGCCGCGGCCAAGGCCGCGCTTCGCCGGGAGATCCTGGCGCGCCGCGACGCGGTCCAGCCTTCCGCGCGGGCGCGGCTGTCCGCCGCGGCGCTCGAGCGGACGCAGGCGCTGGATGCCTTCCGGCGGGCTCGCACGATCCTCGGCTACGCCTCGTTCGGCGGCGAGGTGGACACGCGGCCTTTCCTGCAACAAGTGCTGGCCAGCGGCCGGACGCTCGTCCTGCCGCGCGTCGATCGCGAGGCCAGGCGCCTCGTGCTCCACGAGGTCCGGGACCTCGACACGGAGCTCCGACCCGGGACGTGGGGCATTCCCGAGCCCGCTCCGGCGCGCTGCCGCGTGGTAGGGCCCGCCGAGATCGACTTCGTCCTCGTGCCCGGCCTCGTCTTCGACCCGGACGGCGGCCGGATCGGCTACGGAGCCGGCTACTACGACCGGCTCCTGGGGACATGGCCGGCGCCGATGCCGCCGCTGGTGGCGGTGGCGTTCGAGCTCCAGGTCGTCCCGGCGGTGCCCGTTCTCGCCACGGACCGCCGGGTCGACCTCGTGGTGACCGAGTCACGGACCTACTCGAAGCTTCGCCTCGAACCGACGGAGGACCCGTAGATGGAGATCGTTCTCAGGGGCAAGGTCGCGATCGTCACCGGCGCCGGCCGCGGCATCGGCCGCGAGATCGCGGAGACGCTCGCGCGTGAAGGGGCGACCACCGTGGTCACGGACATCCGCCAGGATCTCCTCGACGACGTGGCCGCCGAGTTCGGACGGCAGGGCTGGACCGGGCGTCAGTACATCTGCGACGTCCGGGACGCCGCCCGGACCCGCGCGGTGGTGGACGACGTGGCGCGGACCTGCGGCCGGATCGACGTGCTCGTGAACAACGCCGGCGTCGCGCCGGGCGGCCCGGTCGAGACCCTGTCCGAGGAGGCGTGGGACCTCAACCTCGACGTGAACCTGAAGGGCACGTTCCTCATGTGCCAGGCGGTAATGCCGGTGATGAAGCGGCAGCGCTCGGGCCGGATCATCAACGCGGCGTCCTTCGCGGCGATCCTCCCGATCACGGGCAGCGCGGCGTACGCGGCGTCCAAGGCGGGAGTGCACTACTTCACCCGCGCGCTCGCGGGGGAGCTCGGCCCCTGGAACGTCACGGTGAACTGCTATGCCCCCGGGATGATCCCGACGGAGATCAACCGGTTCAGGGAGCTGCCTGCCGAGCGCCAGCGCCGACTCCTCGACACGCTGACGTTCCGGCGCTGGGGCGAGACGCGGGAGGTGGCGAATCTCATCTGCTTCCTGGCCTCCGACCTGGCCGGCTACATCACCGGGACCATGATCGACGTGAGCGGCGGGAAGCTCGCGACCCAGATCCCCCGGCTCGCGTGGGAGGCGGCCGCCGCCGAGGGGGTCGTCTCCCTCGACTGACGGCAAGCCCCGCGACAAGACCCGGCCGGCTTCGTTGGCGGCCGGCGGCGGGCGGGCATGCTATAGAACAGGCACGGCGCATGTCGTGCGGCGCCGCGAGAGGGCGAGTGTGGACGACCGGGACCTCCTCGACGAGCTGGTGCGTGTCGCGACACGTCTCGGCGTCCAGGTCCGGATCGAGCCGTTCGAGACGCCGCCCGCGCGCGGCGGAGGCCGCTGCCTCGTCGAGGGCCGCGAGTTCATCCTCCTGGACGCGCGCGCTCCGCTCGGGGATCGGGTCAGCGCGCTGGCGTCGGCGCTGTCGGACCTGGATCTCGACGACGTCTACGTGACGCCCGAGGCTCGGGACCGGGTCGAGGGGGCACGGGACGCTCGGGTCCGGCCGCGCGAGGGCACGCCGCTCGCCCCGCTCACCACGATGGGCGTCGGCGGGCCGGCGCGCTGGTACGTCGAGGCGCACGACGAGCCGGCGGTCCTCGCGGCGCTCCGGTGGGCGGAGGGGCGCGGGCTCCCGCTCCGCGTCCTCGGCGGCGGCTCCAACCTGGTGGTCGCCGACGCGGGCGTCGACGCGCTCGTCCTCCGGGTCGCCCTCCGGGGTCTCACCGCGCGAGAGACGGGGTCCGCGGTCGAGCTCACGGCGGCGGCCGGGGAGCCGTGGGACGACGTCGTCCGGTTCGCCGTCGAGCGAGGGTGGGCGGGTCTCGAGTGCCTGAGCGGCATTCCCGGCCTCGTCGGCGCGACGCCCATCCAGAACGTCGGGGCCTACGGGCAGGAGGTGAGCGACACCGTCGCGGCCGTGCGCGCGCTGGATCGCGCCACCCGGACGATCGTGACGCTCGCGCCGGCAGCGTGCGGGTTCGGCTACCGCGACAGCGCGTTCAAGAGTCGCACGCCGGACCGCCACGTCATCCTGGGCGTGACCTACCGGCTCCGCCCGGGCGGGGCGCCGTCGGTCCGCTATGCGGAGCTCGAGCGGCACCTGGCCGCGCGCGGGATCGCGACGCCGGCGCTCATGGACGTGCGGGAGAGCGTGCTCGCCGTGCGCCGCGAGAAATCGATGGTCCTCGATGCCGCGGACCCGAACCGGCGAAGCTGCGGCTCCTTCTTCGTGAACCCGGTGGTCCCGGCGGCGGAGGCCGAGCGCATCGCGTCCGTCGCGGGCGATCCCGGCATGCCGCGGTGGCCCGAGCCGGGAGGGGAGCGGGTGAAGCTCGCCGCCGCCTGGCTCGTCGAGCGAGCCGGCTTCGCGCGCGGCCACGCGGACGGCGCCGCGGGGATCTCGACGCGCCACACGCTGGCGATCGTGGCTCGCGAGGGCGCGCGCGCGGCCGACGTCGTGCGGGTCGCGCGGCGCGTGCGCGACGGCGTCCTGGCCCGCTTCGGGGTGCGCCTTCATCCCGAGCCCGTCTTCTGGGGCTTCGCGCGCGTGGAGGACGGTCTCCCCGAGGGGTGAGCCGGTGCCCGGCGGTTTGCGGGCCGCCGGGGGGTCCCGTATCGTACCCTCCGTGCCGGCGCTCAGGATCGGCCTCGCCTACGATCTCTTCGGCAGCTACCCCTTGCGTCCGGGCGACCCGCCCGACGCCGAGGTGGAGTACGAGCCGGAGGCGACCGTTCTCGTGCTGGAAGCCGCTTTGCGACGGCTGGGGCACGAGCCCGTACGCCTCGGCAACCCGCACGACGTCCTCCGGGCGGCCGGGCAGGAACGGCTGCCGCGTCTCGACGCGGTCCTCACCATCGCCGAGGGCTACGGTCCCAGGAATCGCGAGGCGTGGGTGCCTGCCCTCTGCGAGATGACGGGCATCCCGGCTCTCGGATCCGACGCCCTGACCCTGTCGACGACCCTCGACAAGCTCTGGGCGCATCGCGTCGTCGCGGCGGCGGGCGTGCCGGTGCCGGCGCACACGAGCCTGGCCTCGCCGGAGGCAGCGGCGAACTCGCCCTTGCCGGCGCCGTTCCCGCTCTTCGTCAAGCCGCGCTGGGAAGGAACCGCCAAGGGCATCGGCCCGAGCTCGCGGGTCGAGAGCCGCGACGCCCTCGTGCGCGAGGTCGCCCGCGTCGTCACGACCTACGCGCAGCCGGCCCTCGTCGAGGCGTTCCTCGAGGGGCCCGAGTACACGGTCACGCTGGTGGGCCACGGGCCGCCCCGGGCCTTGCCCACGCTCCAGCGGGCGCTCGAGGTCTCGACCGGCATCGGGGCTCACGCCCTCGAGCGGCACCCGCCGCCGCCGGGAGGCTGGCGTCACGTCACGCCCGGCGTGCTCGACACGGCACTCGAGGCCGAGCTGGTGGCACTCGCCCGGCGGGCGTTCGAGGCCCTCGAGTGCCGCGACTTCGCCCGCGCCGACTTCCGCCTCGACCGCGGCGGCCGGCCCCACTTCCTCGAGATGAACCCGCTCCCGACGTTCGCGCCCGACGGCTCCTTCGGCATCCTCGCGGAGGTCCTCGGGCGACCGCTCGACGAGCTCCTGGCCGAGATCCTGGGAGAGGCGCTCACGCGCCTCGGTCTCGCGCCGCCAGCCTGACGGTGATACCGGAAGAGGTCCGCACCGCCCGGCGCTCTTCGCGCGGGGCGGAGATCACCGTACCACTTGACGCCTCTCCGGTCGGCGTTGTACCCCACCCTTCGTGACCACTCCCTTTGTCCCCGGGCCGCCGGTGCGAATCGCCGGCGCCCCTCGCGGCCCGCTCGCCGGGCTGACGTTCGTCGCCAAGGATCTCTTCGACGTGGCCGGCCACCCGACCGGCGGGGGCAACCCGGACTGGGCGCGACAGCGTCCGATCCCGACACGCCACGCCTGGGTGGTCCAGCGCCTGCTCGACGCGGGCGCGACGCTGATCGGCAAGACGATCACCGACGAGGTCTCGCTCGGAATTCTCGGCGAGAACCCTTTCGACGGCACGCCGCTCAACCCCGCCGCGCCCGAGCACGTGCCCGGGGGGTCCTCCTCGGGCTCGGCCTCGGCCGTCGCGCAGGGTCTGTGCGACACCGCGCTCGGCACCGACAGTGGCGGTTCGGTGCGCGTGCCGGCGAGCTTCTGCGGACTCTACGGCATCCGGCCGACCCACGGCCGTCTCGACCTCACCGGCATGATGGCGCAGGCGCCCAGCTCCGACACGGCGGGCTGGTTCGCACGCGACGCCGAGACCTTCGCCCGCGTCGCCGCGGTGCTGCTCGACGAGCCGATCGTTCCGGCCAGCCTCCCGACCACGGTCGTCGTGGCGGTCGACGCATTCGGCCTGGCCGACGCCGAGACCGCCGCAGCACTAGAGCCCATGGTCCGGTCGCTGGCGACGCTGGTGGGGCACGTGCGCGAGGATCTCCTGGCGCCGCCGGGGCTGTCGGTCTGGGCACGGGCGCAGCGCACGCTGCAGTCCAGCGAGGCATGGCTGACGTTCAGGGACTGGCTCGATCGGGACAATCCGCGCCTGGCCTTCAGCGTGGCGCGCGGCCTCGTCACCGCGAGCGCGGTCTCCGACAGCGAGCGCCAGTGGGCCGCGCTGATGCGCGCCGAGGCGCGCGCCCGCCTGGCCTGGCTGACGCCGCCCGGGACCATCGTGTGCATGCCGACGACGCCGTTCCCGGCGCCCCGGAAGGGGCTGTCGCTGGCGACGCTCGAGCCGGTCCGCGGGCGCATCGCCAGCCTGGCCGCGCACGGCGGCCTGACCGGCGTGCCGCAGGTGAGCCTGCCGGGCGCGACCGTCGACGGGCGGCCGATCGGCCTGTCCATCGTGGGCGGGCGCGGCACTGACGCCGCCCTGGTCGCGACGGCCCGGGCCATGGAGCTCAGCCGATGAACGACGTGACCCCGAACATTCCCGAGGTGGTGGAGGAAGTGCGCGCGCGCTTCGAGCGCTACGAGCAAGCGCTGATCGACAAGGACGTCGCGGTGCTCGACGCCACCTTCTGGGACAGCCCGCACACGATCCGCTACGCGCTCGGAGAGAACGGCTACGGCTTCACCGAGATCCACGCCCATCGCATCGCGCGGCCGCCCGGGCCGGGGATCAAGGACAAGCGCATCCGCCTGGAGATCCTGACGCTCGGTCGCGACCTCGCCCTCGTCAACCTCGAGTTCAAGGTGCGCGGCCGCGAGCTGATCGGCCGCCAGAGCCAGACGTGGGTGCGTTTCCCCAGCCTGGGCTGGAAGGTGGTCAACGCTCACGTCTCCACGATGAACGACGCGCCGCTCTGGTGAGCGGCCGGTTCACGCTGTCTGGACCGTAGGACCGTGCCTGGCGGGGCAGAGGGCACGGGACATGGAGGATAGGATGAGCGAGCAAGCGTACCAGGACGGCCTCGAGGTGAAGCGCCGGCTCTTCGGGGCGGGGAAGGAGCGCCCGGTCTCCCACGGGAATCTGGCGGACGACCTCCTGCGGCTCTCCGACGAGCTCGTGTTCGGCCGCGTGTACACGCGGCCGGGGCTCGACCTCAAGACGCGGAGCATGCTGACGGTGGCGGCGCTCACCGTGCTCGGCCGGGAGGACTACCTCCGGCGCCACCTCCAGGGGGCGCTCCACGTCGGCGTCACGCCCGCGGAGATCAAGGAGATCCTGATGCAGATGGCCTTCTACGGCGGGATGCCGGTCGCGCTGAAGGCGCTCCGCATCGCGCAGGAGGAGATCACGGCGTGGGAGGGAGCCGGGGGCCACGCGCGCAAGGGAGCCTGAGCGGCGCGCCTCTGACCGCTACGTGCGCCGCGCGCGCCAGGCGATCACCGCGAAGAGGGCGCCCGCGCCGGCGGCCGCGGCCGTCAGCACGCCGAGGCTCTCGAAGCCGTGGCTGCCCACGAGCCAGCCTCCGAGCGCCGCGGCTCCGAGCCAGCCGACGCTCGACATCGTGACGTTGAGCCCGAGGATCGCGCCGCGGACGTCGGCCGGCACCTCGGAGAGCGTGGCCATGAGAGCGGGCCGCCCGGCCGCGTTCGCCAGCGAGTAGGCGAACCCGAGCGCCACGGAGAGCGTCACGCCGGGGTGCCACAGCATCAGGGGCAGCCCGAGAGCCCCGGTCACGGCCGAGGTCACCGTGAACACGAGCGGCCGCGCCACCACGCGATCGGCGAGCCAGCCGCCGAGGAGGTTGCCCGCGAGATTCCCCAGGGCCACCAGGGCGAGGGCCAGCGCGAGCGCGTGCATCCCGACTCCGTAGGTCATGAGAAGGAACGTCGCCAGGTAGACGGCCATCGCCGCGAAGCAGGTCCGCTCCATGGTGTTCGCCAGCAGGAGCGCGAAGATCCGGGTGCCGACCACGTCGCGCAGGCGTCCGCGGGAGCGGTCCTGTGCCGCCGGAACGCTGGGCCCGCCCGGCACGGAGAGCCAGACGGCGGCCGCGGCGATGAGCGCCGTGCCCGCGTGCGCGGCGATCGCCACGCGCCAGCCCCCGAAGGCGCCGAGGAGCGTGACGAGGGGCACGCCGACCACGAGCGAGAGCGATTGCCCGGTGATGACCCAGCCGAGCGCGCGGCCTCGCTGGGCGAGGGCCACCTGGTCGGAGACGGTCGCGAACACCGTTCCCATGAAACCGCCGCCGCCGACTCCGGCGAGAAGCTGCCACATCACGGCGGCGCCGTAGCCGTGGGAGAGGGCGAGGCCGAGCCGGGCCGCCCCGAGCGTGAGCACGGCGGCGAAGAGCACCGGCCGCCGGCCGATCCGGTCGGAGGCCGCCCCGGCCGTGACCGACACCACGCCCCAGCTGACGCTCATCACGGCGACCAGGTTGGCCACGGCCGCCAGGGTCGCGCCGAGGTCGCGGGCGATGTCGAGGAGGAACGGCGCAAGGGCGACCGCCGATCCCGTGACGAGGAACGTCACGACCGAGAGCGTCGCGAGCATGCCCCACGGCAGCGGCGCCGCCCGATGGACCGCGGGCGCGCGCGACCCGCTCACGCCCGGCGTCCCGTCGGGGTCACGCGCTCGATTGTACCGTTCGCGGGCGACGGGCGCGGCCGACCCCTGCGCGTCTCGGCGTACACACGAGCGAGAAAGGACGGAAGGCTGAGAATCTCTCAGCGCCCGGGGCCGGGCGTCGGGTGCTGGTCAATGTACCGGGCGAGCACCTCTGCCGCGAGGTGCGCGCCGGCGTCCGAGAGGTGTCCGTCTCCTTTCAGGAACACGTCCTCGCGGTTCGAGAGGGCACGCTCGAACGCGGATCTGAGGCTCAGGAAAGCGATGGCGTGGGTCCGGCAGTATGTCTCCAGGATCTCCTCGTAGGTGGCCTCGGCCGGAATCACGCCCGTGTAGGTGAAGACGTTGACGACCTGGAAGTGATTCTGGTCGGCGAGGTTCTGGATCTTCTGCAGGGCATGAAGGTGGAATCGCATCGCCAGGATGGCCTTCGGCCCGCCGGGGATCGGAGGCAGCGATGACAGGGCGTCCTCGGAGGCCTCGGCCGGATTGTCGGAGTGAGCCCGCACGTATCCTCGGAGAAAGTCCCACGCCTTCACGACGTACAGGTCCTCCAGGTGGGATTCGAAGGCCCGAGACCACGCGACGTGCCATGGTTGCTTCCTCGGAGTCCTGACGTGGAAGTATGGAGTGGAGTGATCGGCGACGGGCGTGCTCAGGAAGGCTGACATCTCGCGCTCCGTCAGGAGTCCGAGGTCATCGATGTCGTTGGCCAAGAAGAACAGAAAGACGAAACGGGGGCGCAGGCTCACGCCAAAGGCTTTCAGCACCTGGTACTCGTCATGGATCGAGCTGCCCTGGATGCCCAGGTTGACCACCGGCTGGCCGAGGATGGTCTCGAGATGGTGTCGGACCGTCGAGGTCTCCTCGACGCCGTGCCCGTAGACGATCGAGTCCCCCAGGAGGACGACGGACGCGTGCGTGCGCTCGATGGGATTGCGGAACCCGCGCGAATCCGTCCTGTGGTGCCATCGGTACCCGTTGAAGTACATCGTCCGCTCGTGATTCGGGCGCATCAGGCGTGTCCGGAGCTCCGGAGCATATCGGTAGATCCCGGAGGGGCCGGCGTGATACCCGGTGGCAACGTGATTGGCGAGGGCGCGGGGCAGGGTGAGGGGGAAGTATCGGAGGTACAGCTCGAGGAGTCCGAGCGACAGGACGAGGCTCGCCGCGCTGAGGAGGAGCGGCACGCGGTAGGCGAGGAACAGAGCGCGCAGGCGGAGCTCGAGGGCATGGACGAGGGCCGCGGCGGGACCGACGACGGGGAGGTGGGTGGTTGCCAGGGAAGCGAAAAGACCTCGGTCGAGGCCGCCGACGACCTTGATGAGGAGGACCAGGACACAGATCTGAATCGGGCGGTTGGGCTCCGTCAGGGTGATCCGAAAGAAGGCGGTCTTCCACCGGACCTCGCCCCCGAAGAGGGTGTACAGGACGAAGATGCCGGCGACGAGCAGGGCGGCGTCGGCGACGATCGCCAGCCATTGCCGCTTCATCCGGCGCGAGGTCTCTTGGGGAGCGCGCGTCATTCCAGGACCGGAGCGTCGCGATCGACTCCTCGGTAGCACGACGGGACGAAGAGCGTCAAGCGCGGTCGCTGCCGTTGCCGGTGTCTCCGACCCCCGTGGCGAGCACGCCGGGCTTGCTGCGTGATACGCTCGGCGTCATGACGCCGACCACCGCTCGCGCGATCGCTCCCGACCGGCTCCGTGCTTTCGTCCAGGATGCGTGGGACTCGCGGATCGTCCCCACGCTCGAGGAATACGTTCGCATCCCCGCGAAGTCGCCGGGGTTCGATCGCGAGTGGCAGGCCCACGGCCACCTGGACCGGGCGGTCGAGCTCGCGGCGCGCTGGGCGCGCGAGCGTCCGGTCGAGGGCCTCCAGGTGGAGGTCGTCCGTCTGCCGGGCCGGACGCCGATCCTCCTGATGGAGATCCCGGGGACGGCGGACGAGACCGTCCTCCTGTACGGCCACCTCGACAAGCAGCCCGAGATGGTGGGCTGGAGCGAGGGCCTGGGGCCGTGGACGCCCGTCCGCCGCGGCGACCGCCTCTACGGCCGGGGCGCGGCCGACGACGGCTACGCGGCGTTCGCGGCGCTCACCGCCGTGGAGTCGCTCCAGGCCCAGGGAGTGCCGCACGCCCGGTGCGTCATCGTCGTCGAGACCTGCGAGGAGAGCGGGAGCGCCGACCTGCCCGCCTACATGGACGCGCTGAAGGCTCGCATCGGCACGCCGGGCCTCGTGATCTGCCTGGACGCCTCCTGCGGGAACTACGACCAGCTCTGGACGGCGACCTCGCTCCGGGGCCTGGTCGGCGGCGAGCTCTCGGTGGAGGTGCTGGGGGAGGGCATCCACTCGGGGGCGAGCGGGATCGTGCCCTCGAGCTTCCGGATCCTGCGCCAGCTCCTCTCGCGCCTGGAGGACGAGCGGACCGGCGAGGTCCGGCCGCGCGACCTCCACGTCGAGATTCCGCCCGAGCGCGAGCGACAGGCGCGGGACGTGGCGGCGACCCTCGGGGATCTGGGCGCCCGCATGCCCTTCGTTCCCGGCATGCGCGCCGCGCACGCCGATCCCGGCGAGCAGGTCCTGGCCCACACCTGGCGCCCGGCGCTCGCGATCACCGGCGCCGACGGACTCCCGCCCATCGCGGACGCCGGGAACGTCCTCCGCCCCCGGACGGCCGTGAAGGTCTCTCTCCGCATCCCGCCCACCCTCGACGCCCGGAGCGCGGCGCGCCGTCTCCAGGAGCTCTTCGAGGCGGATCCTCCGTACGGCGCGCGCGTGCGCTTCACGCCGTCGACGCCCAGTCCCGGGTGGGAGGCTCCGCGCGCTGGTCGACTGGCTCGCGCAGTCTCTCGAGCGCGCCTCCACGACGCACTTCGGCCGGCCGCCGATGTCCGCGGGGGTGGGAGGGTCGATCCCGTTCATGAGCATGCTCGGCGAGCGGTTCCCCGACGCGCAGTTCGTGATCACGGGCGTGCTCGGCCCCGGGTCGAACGCCCACGGCCCGAACGAGTTCCTCCACGTCCCCACGGGCGTCCGCGTGACGGCCTGCGTTGCCGAGATCCTCGCCGACCACTACCGCGCTGGGCGGCGCTGAGGCCGGGCGCCACCCTCCCGCCTCTCGGCCCGGCTCTCCGATCGTCCGGCGCGCCGGAATTTTTTGGCGCGCGGGGAGGGGCCGTGCGAATCTCGCCTACATGGTCATTCTCGTGGTCGGAGCGGGGCTGGCGGCGGTGGCGGGGTTGAGCGGAATGCTCGTGGCCGGGCGAAGGGCCCGGAGGCGCGAGCAGGCGGCGGCGGCCGAGGCGGCGACGCATCCGCACTACTGCGCGGAGTGCGACGAGGAGTGGCCTCACACCGGGCAGACCTGCCTCTACTCGTGGGCGACGACCTGCCCGAAGTGCGCCGGAGCGCCCGCCCGGGTGGACGTCCAGGCGGTGGGGTCCCGAGCCTAGGCGAACGTCAGCGCCCGGGCGGGATTCTCGACGATCAGCGCCCGGACGTCGGCCTCGGAGAGGCCTCGCTGTCGAAGGCGCGGCACGATCCGGCGAGGGATGTGCCCGAGCCCCGTTCCCCCGTACCGCGTGAGCCGGATCTTGAAGCACACGTCGTGCGACAGCAGGACCTGCTGCCCGAAGCCCTGCTCCACCAGCCAGAGGACTTGCCGGATGCGCTCGGTGTCGTTCGGCATGTCCGGCCCGCCCCAGGGGAAGTGGGAGATCTCCACGCCGAAGAGGTCGTACTCCACGTAGCAGCCGGTGTCGACGACGGCGCGGAGCCGCGCGGGGTCGGCGACGATCGTGCGCTCGATGTGGGCGATGACGACCCGGCGGAGGTCGAGCCCCGCCCGGCGGACCTCGTCCAGGTGCGCCTCGGGAGCCCGCGGATCGCGGCCGGGGTGGATCATGAGCGGCGCGCCGGTCTCCCGCGCGGCGATGGCCGCCGCCCGCAGGGACTTCCGTTCGGCGGGCGTCCAGGGCCACGAGCATCCGATCTCGCCGATCAGCCCCGCCCGCACGCCGGTGTCCCCGGCGCCGTCGACGACGTCGCGGACGATCTCGCGCACCAGGGCGTCCTCGGTCGCCGCCGCCAGCCCGGGCGGGTGGGCCGGCTCCGTGTAGTAGCCCGAGCCCATGATGACGTGGAGCCCGGTCGCCCGGGCGACGCGCTGGAGGGCCGGGGGGTTGCGGCCGATCCCCGCGGTCGTGGGGTCGACCAGGGTCTGGCCGCCGTCCCGCCGGAAGATGCCCGCCTCCTCGATGGCCGTGGCCTCGTCGGTCAGGCGCAGGTTCTCGCGGCTCGAGAACCAGTCGTAGTTGATCTCGTAGAGGTTCGAGAGCTCGATCGCCTCGCGCCCGTGCCCGCGGGCGCCACCGGCCGGCGGCTCGCGGTAGAGGAAGCCGAGGTCGACGAAGAGGTGCTCGTGCGGCAGCGTGAGGCCGAGGGACTCCGGCGCCACGAGACCGAGCACCGTCTGTGCGCGGCCGGCGCGCGGCCCCCCGCTCGGAAATGATGGGGTCGTCATCGATGGAACCTCCGTGTGCTATGGTACCGCCTCGAGGAGGCCGCATGACGACACGCCTGACGCTCAGCGACGAGGAGATCGACCGGCTCACCGCGCTCGACCGCGCCCACTTCTTTCACGCGGCGACGCCCCTCCAGCAGCACGCGAAGGACGGCCCGCGCATCTTCGTCGGCGGTGAGGGCATCTACCTGTTCGACGCCAAGGGGCGGGCGTTCATCGACGGCCTCGCCTCCCTGTGGAACGTCAACTGCGGGCACGGGCGCCAGGACATCGTGGACGCCATCACGGGCCAGATGCGCCAGCTCGCGTTCAGCACGTCGTTCTTCGGCTTCGCCCATCCGGCCGGAATCGAGCTGGCCGCGCGACTCGCCCGCGTCACGCCTCCCGGGCTCGACCGCTTCTTCTTCGTCGACAGCGGCTCCGCGGCGAACGAGACGGCCATCAAGCTCGCCCGCTCCTACCACAAGGCGCGGGGCAACGCGCGGAAGGTGAAGGTCATCTCGCGGGCGCGCGCCTACCATGGCGCCACCTACGGCACGCTCTCGGCGACCCGCCTGCGCCAGTACCACGAGCACGTCAGCCCGCTGATGGAAGGCTTCGTCGAGGCCCCGGCGCCGTACCGCTATCGCTGCGAGGCGTGCGGGACCCTGCCGGCCTGCACCGGGGCGTGCGCCGAGGCCGTGGACGCCCTCATCCGGCGCGAGGGGCCGGACACGGTGGCCATGGTCATCGCGGAGCCGGTCCAGGCGGCGGGGGGCATCATCGTCCCGCCGCCCACGTACCTCCCGAGCCTCCGGGAGATCTGCCGCGCGCACGACGTCCTCCTCGTCGCCGACGAGGTCATCTGCGGGTTCGGGCGGACCGGGCGGTGGTTCGGAGTCGACAACTGGAGCGTGGTCCCCGACATGCTGACGATCGGCAAGGGGCTGACGAGCGGGTACATGCCGCTCTCGGGCGTCGCCGTCGGCGGCGGCATCTACGAGGTCCTGACGACGCGCCCCGAGGAGTTCACGTTCTGGCAGGGCTTCACCTACAACGCGCACCCGGGCTGCTGCGCGGCGGCCCTCCAGACGATCGAGATCCTGGAGAAGGAGAACCTGGTCGAGCACGCCCAGCGCATGGGCCGGCGCCTGCTCGACCGGCTCCGCCCGATCGAGAGCTCGCCGATCGTCGGCGAGGTGCGGGGGCTCGGTCTCCTGACGGGGGTGGAGATCGTCGCCGACCGGAAGACGCGGGCCCCGTTCCCCGACGGGCGCGGCAGCGCCCTCGTGCGCCGTCACTGCCTCGAGCAGGGCCTCATCGTGCGCGCCATCAGCGACACCATCGCGATGTCGCCGCCCCTCGTGATCTCGGAATCGGAGATCGACCACGTCGCCGACATCGTGACGGGAGCGGTCCGCAAGGCGGAGGCCGAGCTCGCCCGGAACTGACGGACCCGAGTGAGCTCGCCGGTGGACTGCGAGTTCTGGGGAGGGTAGACCATGCCCCAGCAAGGAATCCTGCGATCCTCACAATACATGTCCGTACTGGTCAACGGGCCCGACGGGGCGAACACGCTCTTTCTCGCCGCCGGGCTCATGGCGTGCAGCCTGTCACAACAGAACCAGAGCGGCGGTGGGACCGCCCTCGAAGAGACGTTCTCGGTCTTGCTGGATCAGCCGCGGCTCGCCCCGGGCCAATTCCGCAGGGCGATTGCCACGGCCTCGCTCGCGGGAATCAATGGCTCGGCCACGATCGTGGCCATTGGCTCCGGCGCCTCCAATAGCTGGTACGTTCAAGCAGTCGACGCCCACTACGATGACGAGACGGGCGGAATCAAGCTGGAAGTCGACCTTCACGTTGGAGCCAGTTTCGGCAGCGCGGAGATAATGCTCGTCGGATTCCAGGTGGCGACCTCAGCAGCGGTGTAGGACTGCCGCGCGCGTTCCGAGAGGGAGGCGCTGACATCGCGACGCCGGCGGTCCGCAGGGTGGAAGCCGAGCTCACCGGGTACTGATCGACGACGCCCCACGGAGCAACCATGGAGGATCGTGTCGCCGCGTTCGAGATGCATTCCCGGCTTCGGGGCAAGACCGCGCTCGTGACGGGCGCCGCGCGACGGCGAGGGCTCGGTTTCGCCATCGCCTCACGGCTGGCGGCGGAGGGCGCGCAGGTCGTGCTGTCGGACCTGGGCGCGATGGCCGCCGAGCTCGGGGCCGGCGCGGCGGAGCTCCGTCGCGCGCGGCGGGAAGGCCGTGGCCGTGTGCGCGGACATCACCTCGGAGCCGGAGGTGGACGCGCTCTTCGCGAAGGCGCTCGACGAAGTCGGACGGCTGGACGTGCTGGTGAACAACGCCGGGGTCATCGTCACGAAGCTCGTGACCGACACGACCGCGGCCGAATGGCAGCGCTGTGTCGACGTGATGGGTCTCGGGACGTTCCTTTGCTCCAAGCGCGCCGTGAGCGTCATGAGCGGTCAGGGCGCCGGCGGCCGGATCGTCAACATCTCGTCGATCAGCGGGAAGCGCGGGAACCCCTACTTCGGCGCCTACACCTTCGCCAAGTTCGGCATCATCGGGCTGACTCAGACGCTCGCCGCCGAGGTGGCGCACCTCGGCATCACGGTCAACGCGGTGTGCCCGGGGACGGTGGAGACGGACATGATCGACCAGGTCCGGGCGGATCGGGTCACGTACGGGCGCCCCGAGGTGCCGCCGTGGGCCGAACCGATCCCGCTCGGCCGTTCGGCGTCGGCGGCGGACGTCGCGGCGGTGGTGGCCTTTCTCGCCTCGGCCGAGGCGAGCTACATCACGGGCGAGGCGATCAACGTGGACGGCGGCCGGGTGATGCATTGAGCCCGGGGCGATGAGAATGCGCCGGCGGTCTCTCGGCACACCGGGGCGATTCGGCCTGTGGACCCGCTTCCGCTTCAACCCGCGGGTGTTCGTCTTCCTGGCGACCAGCCTGGTGGTCTTCTACCTTCTGCGGGAGGCGATCCCGTCGTTCATCTTCTGGTACTACGGTCCGACGTACCGGCAGGTCGACTTCGTGATGGACCGGGCGCAGGAGAACGACGGCTGGCCGATCGCTCGGGGACCGCTCGACCCAGGGGGCGAGGAGTGGGTGATCGGGCTGCGGAGGACCCCGTCGGGCTACGTGCTGGAAAGCGACCCGACCGTCGCCTTCGCGCCGGGCCGGCGGGTGCGCGTGTGGTGGAGCGACGCCGCGCCGGTGGTGGGATTCGGAAAGGGCCGTTCGACGAAGATGATGCCGGTCTCGGCCCTTCCCCAGATCCCGGGCGCCGGGCGCCTTCTCGCCTGGATGGCCGCCGTGCCGGTCGCGGGCCTCGCAGGGCTGTGGGTGGCCGGGCGGCGCGTGTTCAGGACGAGGGGCTGGGACACGGAAACCCTCTTCGACGAGGGGCCCAAGCAGGGCGCCTGAGGGCGCCGCCTACCGGGCCGACCGATGTACACGGATGCTTGCACGAGATGCTTCTGATCGACCGTCGTTACGGTGACCTTTCGAATCGGAGGCAGACTGCGTCGCGCGCTCATGGGCGCGGTCCGCATGGCAGAGGCCGAGTGCGCCCGGAACTGATCCCCACGCTCGACGGAGCCATCCGGCTGTCGGAGGACCGGTACGGAGTTGCCCTCTCGGCCTTCACCGTCGCCTGTACTGCTCCTGCAGCACGCGCTTGAGCGTCTTGCCCGCCACGTTGCGGGGGAAGTCGTCGACGATCCAGACGTCGCTGACCCGCTGGAACTTCGCGCCCACCCGCGCGTTGACCCACTCCGTCAGCTCCTCCGCGGTGGCGGCGCCGGGTGAGCGAAGCACGACGGCGGCGATGGGGGTCTCCCCCCACTTCGCGTCCGGCACCCCGAAGACGGCCACCTCGCGCACGCCGGGGTGCTGGACGACCACCTCCTCGATGTCGCGCGGATAGACGTTGACCCCGCCCGAGATGATCATGTCCTTCTTTCGGTCGACCAGGTAGAGATAGCCGTCCTCGTCCACGTAGCCGAGATCGCCCGAGTGCAGCCAGCCGTCGACGATGACCTGCCGGGTGAGGTCCGGCCGCTTGTAGTACCCGGGCATCATGAGCGGACCCCGGCCGCAGATCTCGCCCACCTGTCCGGGCGGCACGTCCCGGCCCTGCTCGTCGAGGATGCGCATCTCGTAGAACGCGACGGGGACCCCTACCGAGCCCATCTTCCGCACGGCGTCGGTCTTGTCGAGGACGGTCACGAAGCCCTCGGTGAGACCGTAGAGCTCGTAGAAGCGCCCGGGGAGGGCCTCGATCAGCCGCTGCTTGTGCTCGACGTGCAGCGGCGCGCCGACGGTCAGCAGCATCTCCAGCGAGGCCAGGCGCGCCGGCGAGAAGTGCGGGCTGTTCAGGACGGCCACGATCTGAGAAGGCACCATCACGATGTGGGTGACACGGCTCGCCTCGATCTCCGCGATCACCGCGTCTGCGTCGAAGGCCCGGTGGAGGATGTAGGTCCCGCCGAGGAGCAGCCAGGGCATGAGGTCGATGAAGGCCCCGTTGAAGACCAGCGAGCCGGCGTGGAGAACCACGCTCTCCGGAGTCATGCGGCAGGCCGTCGCCATCAGCGTGCAGTAGCCGGCACGGACCTCGTGCGTGTGCACGATGCCTTTGGGCTCCCCGGTCGTCCCGCTCGAGTAGATGATGTTGTACGGATCGCGACCCGTCAGCCCCGCATCGGGCGGCTCGCTCTCCGGCACGCCCGCCACCAGCGACGCGTACGAGCGGAAGCCCGGCGGCTCGCCGTCGACGAGCACCCACCGGTCACCACGGATGGCGGCGAGCTTCGTGCGCACGCGATCGAGCGCCGGGGCGAGGGCCCGGGCCGAGATCACCATCAGCGCGTCGGAGTTCTCGAGCAGGGAGGTGAGGCCGCTCTCCTGGAGGAGCGGGCTCAGCGGCACCACCACGATGCCCGTCTTCGTGGCGGCGAGATAGACCTCGAGCTGCTCGAGGCCGTTCGGCAGGATGGTGGCGAGCTTGTCGCCCTTTCCGAGTCCTGCGGCCAGCAGCGCATTGGCGAGGCGGTTTACCCGCGCGTTGAGCTCCCGGAACGTGAGGCGCTCGTGACCGACCACGACCGCGAGATGGGCGGGGCGAGAGCGGGCGTGCCTGGAGAGCAGGGTACCGAGGTGCATGGCACCCGATGTTAGGCGGTGTGCGGAGGCGGCACAAACGCCATTCTCGGGCGCTCCTCCGGGAGCGGCCGGTTGCGGTCAGAAGATCGCGATCGGGTGGGCGGGAGCGCCCGTGGCGCCGCGGAGCCGGAGCGGCGTCGCGGTGAAGAGGAACTCGTAGCGGCTCTCCTCGCGGCAGGCCTGGGCGAGGGCCTCCGGGCTGACGTTGTCGACGAGGACGAGGCCCAGGAACGGGATCGCCAGGTGGGCGCCCATCCCGAATCCGGGATAGCCGCTGGGACGCTCGTCCATCATGTCCCACGCCACGGCGGCGACGTCCTTCTGGCGGAGCCACTCGAGGCACGAGACGTGGAGCCCGGGGTGGGGTGACACCCGCGGCACCCAGTCCGGATGCGCCTGGCGGAACGCCTCGTCGCCGCTCCGGATCACCACCGCGTCGCCGGGCTGGACCCGGACACCGGCGCGCGCCGCCGTCTCGTCCAGCTCCCGCGGGGTGACCGGGCGGCCGACCGTCACGAACCCTTCCGCGCGCCCGGCCGCGACGTCGAGCAGGACGCCGCGCGTCGTGATCCCGTCCGCCGCGATGGGGTCGATCGGACACCAGCTCGCGCCCTCGACGGAGAGGCTCGCGGCGAACGGCCGGCCGTTGTACAGCTCGCCGTCCCAGCCGACGTGGCAGAGGGCGTCCACGTGCGTGATCCAGTAGCCGTGGTAGACCATGTCGAAGCGGTCGAGCACCGCGTCGACCCGCTCGCGCCTGGTCGGGAACGTGACGTGGTACATGTACACGGGGCGCGGCACCACGTCGCGGGCCAGGGACACCGTGCGGCCCGTGCGGATCAGCCGGATCGCGTCGGCGCGCCGGGCGGGCGTGATCAGGTTGAGCGTGCCCCGCTGGTCGTCGTGACCCCAGCGGCCCCAGTTGTTCAGCTCCTTGAAGTAGCTCTCGACACGATCCTGGGCGACTTGAGGTGACATGGCCTGGAATTCGCGCTATTACATTCTGAACGACGTACGCTGTCAACCGCCGGCGCGCATCGAGAGCCGCGAGGAGCGGCCCGCGCCGGCGGCGGCGACGAGACGATTCGCTGGACGGAGGCGTGCGATGCAGCCCTTCCTGGACTCGACGAGCCTGGTCGCGGATCCCGATGCGCTGAACGAGCGGCTCGCCGCCGAGGGATACCTGTTCGTCCGGGGGCTCCTCCCGCGCCCGGCCGTCCTCGACGTGCGCCGCCAGTGCCGCGCCGTCGCGGCGGCCGGCGGCTGGCTCGACCCCGCTCACCCCGTGGACGACGGCGTCGCCAACGCCGCCGCGGCCTGCACGGATCCGGAGCCGCGCTACGTCGAGGTGTTCCGGCGCCTCTACGTGCTCGAGGCGCTGCATGCCCTCAAGCACCACCCGGCGATCATGGGATTCTTCGAGCGGCTGTTCGGCGAGCCGGTCCTCGTGCACCCGCTGTTCGTGATGAGGAACATCTTCCCGCAGCGGCCCGAGTCGACCACGCCCGCCCACCAGGACTACGTGCACATCCAGGGCACCCCCGCGACGTACACGGTGTGGATGCCGCTGGGCGACTGTCCGCTCGAGCAGGGGAGTCTGACCGTGGCGGCCGGCTCGCACCGGGACGGCGTGCGGGAGTTCCGCGTGACGAACGGCTCGGGCGGTCTCGAGGTCGTCGAGCCCCTGGCCGACCGGTGGCGCGCGAGCCCCTTTGCCGCGGGCGACGTCCTGATCTTCCACAGCCTCACGGTGCACAAGGGGCTGCCGAACCTGACCAACCGGCTTCGCCAGTCGATGGACGCGCGCTACCAGCGGGTGAGCGAGCCGGTCTCGGAGCTGAGCCTGAGCCCCTACGCGAACCTCTTCACCTGGGACGAGGTCTACGCCGGCTGGAAGTCCACGGCCTTCCAGTACTACTGGCGGCGCCTGCCGATCACGATCGGCGAGTTCGACCGGCGGTACTACGAGCGGCGCGACGTCATCGCCTTCGAGATGGCCGAGCGCGGGGACCGCACGGCGCGGGCCTCCCTCCTGCGAATCGTCCAGCGCGACACCGACGCGGCGAAGCGAGAGCGGGCCGCCGCGCTCCTGACCGCGCTCGACGCCGGAGAGCGGACCGCCTAGGCAGTCTGCCGGAGCGGACGGAAGAAGGCGCGGAGCTCCTCCGCCAGGAGGCGCGGCTCCTCCGCCGCGAAGAAGTGGCCGCCGCGGGGGAACTCGGTCCATCTCCGGATGTCGGCGTAGCTTCGCTCGGCCCGCTCGCGGGGAACCCGCTGGACGGCTTCCGTCGACAGCGCCACGCCGGTCGGGACCGCGATGCGGGAGGTGATGCGCCGCGGCTCCCGGGCGCGCTCGTAGTAGGAGCGGTTCGCGGCGTTGATGGTTCCCGTCACCCAGTAGAGGGTGACGTTGGTGAGGAGAAGGTCGCGCGTGAAGTACCGCTCCACGTCGCCCGCCGGATCCGTCCAGGCCCGCCACTTCTCGAGGATCCAGGCGGCCAGCCCGGCCGGGGAGTCGTGGAGCCCGTAGGCGAGGGTCTGGGGCCGGGTCTCCTGGATCAGGTTGTAGCCGCCCTCCTCTCGCTCCCAGCGCGCCTGGATCTCCGCGTGGGCCCGCTCCGCGTCGCTCAGCGGCTGGACGTCGGGACCGATGACCGGAGACGGGAAGCCCGGCATCATCGTGTGGATGGCGATCAGGCGGTCCGGGAAGTCGGCGGCCATCCAGCCGGTGATGACGGCGCCGATGTCGTTGCCGTGGGCGGCGAAGCGCGCGTAGCCGAGGCCGTCCATCAGCCGCGCCCAGAGGGTGGCCACGCGGCTCCGGGTCATGCCGCGCTTCGTGGGCCGATCCGAGAACCCGAAGCCGGGCACCGAGGGCACCACCACGTCGAAGGCATCCGCGGGGTCTCCGCCGTGGGCCGCCGGATCGGCCAGGAGCGGGATCAGGGGGAGCATCTCGACGAACGAGCTCGGCCAGCCGTGCGTGATGATGAGCGGCAGCGGGGCGGGCCCTCGGCCGCGCGCCCCACGCACATGGATGAAGTGGATGCCGATGGCCGTCGACGTCCGCGCGGAAGTGCGGGAGCGCGTTCATCGCGCGCTCCTGCGCCCGCCAGTCGAAGCGCGTGCCCCAGTACTCGACGACGCGTCTGGAGATAGGCGAGGCTCGCGCCGTAGTCCCAGCCGGCGTCCTCGACCTCGTCGGGCCAGCGCGTGCGGCCGAGACGGGCACGCAGGTCGTCGAGCGTCGCCTGCGGGACGTCGACGGCGAAGGGTCGGATCTCCATCAGGTGGTTCAGCGCCGGTGGGCGGGCCGGGGCCAGACCTCGGGGTTCGCGAGGTCGCGAGGCCGCTCCCCGCGCAGCACGCGCAGGATCTCCGCCGTCACCTGGAGGGAGGCCTCGCGGTTCGCCTCGAGCGTCACCCCGGCGACGTGGCCCGAGCACACGACGTTGTCGAGGTTGAAGATCGGGTTGTCGACCGGGCTCGGCTCCTGCTCGAACACGTCGAGGCCCGCGGCGCTGAGGCGCTTCTGGACGAGGGCCTCGAAGACCGCCCGCTCGCTGTGGACGGGACCGCGCGACGTGTTGATGAAGATCGCGCCGGGACGCAGCCGGGCGAGCGCCCGCTCGTCGATCATGTGGCGCGTCTCCGGGGTCAGGGGCGTGTGGCAGGTGAGCACGTCGACCTGGGGCAGGAGCTCCTCCAGGCTCCCGACGGGCTCGGCGCCGCGCCGGCGGACCTCTTCGGCGGGGACGTACTTGTCGTAGCCGAGGACGCGCATCCCGATGGCGCCGGCGAACCGGGCGACCCGCCGGCCGACGTTGCCGACCCCCACGATGCCGAGGGTCTTCCCGGCGAGCTCGGTGTTGCCGACCTCGTGGCGCGGGCGCCAGTCGCCCTTGCGCGTCAGCCGGTCGATCTCCACCGTGCGCTTGACGCAGGCGAGCATGAGCATGAGCGCGTGCTCGGCGACGGCCTGCGAGTTGGAGCCGGGCGCGTGGACCACCGCGACGCCGTGCCGCGTCGCCGACTCGAGATCGACCGTGTCGAGCCCCACGCCGTGGCGCCCCACCACCCGGACGTGCGGGCACGCCCCGAGGATCACGTCGTCGCAGCGCGGGCCCGCCCGGAAGAGGATGGCCTCGGCGTCACGCGCCAGCTCGATCACGGTCTTCGGCTCCTGGTCCGGCGTGATGACGACACGCGCCTCGGACTCGAGCTGTGCCACACCGGCGGGATTGATCTTGCCGGCGATCACGACCAGGGGGCGGGCAGGGACGGTCATCGAGCTGGTCTCCTTTCAGTCCGGCCGGCGCGCCGGCCTCGGCGCTCGTGACGCGGCGGCCTCTGCTCAGATCGGGAGCCGTGCTGCGAGCTCACGCGACCCGGGCTAGTTTACCCGCGTCGCGGACCCCATGTTACGCTTCGACCGAGGCCGCACGCGGCCGACGCACAATGAACGGCAACGGAGGCCCGACGGCCGCGTGAGTGGCACCGCGCCCTACGACGCCTTCCTGCTCGTCTCCTTCGGGGGGCCGGAGGGGATGGCGGACGTCATGCCGTTTCTCGACCACGTGCTGCGCGGGCGGAACGTGCCCCCGGAGCGCAAGCGCGAGGTGGCCCACCACTACGAGCGCTTCGAGGGCGTGAGCCCGATCAACGCCCAGAACCGGGCGCTCCTCGAGGCGCTCCGGGTGGAGCTCGGCGCCCACGGCTTGCGCCTGCCGCTCTACTGGGGCAACCGGAACTGGCACCCGTTCCTCGCCGAGGCGCTCCGGGCGATGGCGGGGGACGGCGTGAAGCGCGCGCTCGCGTTCGTCACCTCGGCGTACAGCTCGTATTCGGGGTGCCGCCAGTACCTCGAGGACATCGCCCGGGCGCGGGCCGAGGTGGGGCCGAGCGCGCCCGTCGTCGACAAGCTGCGCGTCTTCCACGACCATCCGGGGTTCGTCGAGGCCAACGCCGCCCGGGTGCGCGAGGCGCTCGCCACGCTGCCGCCGGCTCGCCGCGCGGCGGCGCGGATCGCGTTCACCGCGCACAGCATCCCGGCGGCGATGGCGGCCGGCTCCGACTACGTCTCGCAGCTCCGGGAGACGTGCGCCCTGGTGGCGGAGGCGGTGCCGCACGAGCCCTGGGCGCTCGTGTATCAGAGCCGGAGCGGCTCGCCTCAGCAGCCGTGGCTCGAGCCGGACATCCTCGACCACCTCGCCGCCCTCAAGGCCGAGGGTGTCGCGGACGTGGTCGTGGCGCCCGTTGGCTTCGTGTCCGACCACATGGAGGTCGTCTACGACCTCGATGTCGAGGCGCGCGAGCGGGCCGCCGCGCTCGGCCTCGGCTTCGTGCGGGCCGGGACGGCGGGAACCCACCCGGCCTTCGTGCGGATGATCCGCGAGCTGGTCGAGGAGCGCGTGGCGGGCGGTGAGCGGCGCGCCCTCGGGGCCCGCGGGCCGCGCGCCGACGTCTGCGCCCCGGACTGCTGCGCGTCGGGCGCCGCACGGCCCGTGACGCGGTAGCCGTCCCGCCGCCGCCGGATCAGTGGCCCAGGCGGGCGGCGAGGAACAGGGCCACTAGCCACGCCGGCGCGAGGGCGGCGGCGCCGAGGAGCCAGCTCACGAGTGGCCGTGCCGCCGAGCCTTGCTTCTCCTCGCGGTTGATCAGCCAGTCGCTCCCCAGCACGCCCAGGATCGCCGCCGCCGAGGCGACCATGAACGCCTTGCGCGGCGGCCCCTCGGCCGTTCCCGAGGCGTTCAGGAGCGACACGAACGGGACGAGCCAGGCGAGCAGGAGCGCCGGCAGGCCGGCGACCCACAGGACACGGGGCGTTGGGGCCGGGGCCCGCCGAGCGAGAGCCCTCGCGCCCGACGCGGCTGACGACCAGGCCCACGACCGCGAATCCGAGGGACCAGAGGAAGAGCATCACCGTTCCGTCGACCGATCGCGCCAGTCACGTCAGCCGACCGCGAGCGGCGCCGGCGCGCGAGGCAGGTCCTGCCACTGAGCCGGGTCGTGGCCGTAGATGACCGTGGCGCCCTGGCGGTCGCGGAGCTCGCGCAGGCGTGCCAGGGAGCGGGCCATCTCGTCCGGGTCCCAGAGCACTCCCGGGAGGAGGTCCCGGTCCATGTTCTCCCGCGTGTAGCAGGCGTCGGCGGCCAGCACCAGGTCCGTCCCCTTGCCCGCGCGCACCCGGAGGGACTGGTGGCCGGGGGTATGGCCGTGGGTCGGGATGAGCACGACCGTCCCGTCGCCGAAGACGTCGTGCTCGCCGTCAACCGGCTGGTACGCGAGCGGATGATCGAAATCGGGCGCGCTCGGTGCGTAGCGCTTCTCGGCCAGGATCGCGGGATCGCGTGCGGCCTCCAGCTCCCGCCGCTGGACGAGGAACGTCGACCGCGGGAAGAACTCGTTGCCGCCGCAGTGATCGAAGTGGAAATGGGAGTTCGCGACGTACGTGACGTCGTCGGGCCGGAGACCGAGGAGCGCGAGCTGGCTCACCACGTCGTCACCGGGCTGGGAGCGGACACCGAATCGCCGGGCGCGACTCTCGCCGAGCCGTCCCACCGGATCCGTGATGGTGGCGCAGTGGACGCCGGTGTCGAAGAGGAGCCGTCCCGCCTGATGGACGACGAGGAACGCGGGGACGGGCACCGTCCAGCGCGTCCCGGGCTCGCGGTCCGGCACCATCAGCGCGAGCTCGAGCTCGAGATAGCCGCCGCAGAGCGCGTAGACGCGGAGCATCGGTCTCTCAGCGCGAGGTCACCTGGAGCCGCCGGATCGCCTCGCCCGTCCCGGCTCAGGTGTCGTTGAGGCCGAGGGAGCGCTCGATGGCGACGACGTCGGCGGGGCGGGCGAAGGGCGCGGGCGTCGGCTCGCCCGCTCGGCGCGGGCGCCCGATCGCCTCGAAGAAGTGCTCGAGCCCCGGGGGCGAGACCACCCAGAGCAGGACCAGCTCCTCGTCGCTCTCGTTCAGGATCTCGTGCCGGACGTCGTAGCCGAGGAAGCAGGCCGTCCCGGGCGCGAGCGGATGGCTCACCCCGTCGACGACGACGCGCCCCCGGCCGCGAAAGCAGATCTGGAGCTCGACCTGGTCGCCGTGCGAGTGCTCGCGGATGCGCCCGCCCGGCGCGATGGTCTGGTAGCCCATCGACAGGCCTTCGAAGCGGGTGACCGCGGGATGGAGCGCCGGATCCGCGTGCCCGTTGGCCGGGACCGGCTGCCAGTAGGACGGCCCGCCGCCGGGCTGGACGACGACCGCGTGGCCCCGCACCGCGTCCTTCTGGCCGTTGGCTGGCCCATCGGCTGGCACTTTGGCTCGCTCATCGGGTGCCTCCTCGCGCCATGTGCCCTCAGTCTACCGCGCTTCTCGACCGCGGACGGGGAGGGACGTCCAGGCGGGGAAGGGCTCCCGCACCTGCCCTCAGGCTTGCCGCGAGGCCTCGTCGGGAGGGCCCGCTTCGCGAAGATCCCGCACACGCGCACCGAGGAGACCCGGCAGGCCGGCGAGCGCCGCCGAGAGAAGGATGACGAGGCGCACGTCGACCTGAGGCAGGAGCCAGCCGGCGGCGAGGCCACCCACCGGGGCGCCGCCCTTGCATGATCGTCCGGAGGATCGCGAAGGCCCGGCCTCGCACGTCCTCCGGGAGGATCCGCATCCGAAGGGTCTGCGCCCAGATCGTGAGCGGGGCGCTCGCCGCGCCGTAGAGGGCGAGCCCGAGGACCCCCGTGGCGACCGCCGGCGCCGCGGCCACGGGCAAGAGCGCGAGCCCCGAAAGGGTCTGGGCGCGACAGATGAGGGTGAGGGGGCGGATCAGCGAGCCGAGGCGCCTTCACGCTCGAGGCTAGCGCGGCCGCGCGGCCTCACGCTTGGAGGATCTTGCTCGGCTCACGGGAGGGCACCCGACGGCGGCGCACGGCTAGACGACACCTCCCGCCCGGTGCCTCCCGCGCGCCCGCACGAGAGCTTCACGCGCGACGTCTCCGTTGCCGCGTGGTCCGGCGACGGCGGCGCTACCGGAGCACGCGCTCGATCTCGTCGAGGTGCGTCTTGCGGTGGTGCGCGCGGGTGAGGAAGAGCGGCTCGCCGGCCGCCCGGTTCGAGGAGATCCGCTCGTCGCTGAGCGCGGCCAGCCGCCGGTCGACCTCCTCGGCGATCTCGACGGTCAGCCGGGCCGCGACCCGTGGCGGGAGCGCGAGGCAGAGGGGCTTCCCGGCGTCGTTGATCCAGTCGACGTCGGCCTCTTCGAGCCGGCGCGGCGACTCGCCGCGCTCCCAGCGGTCCAGCCAGAAGAGGATCCGCTGGTCCCAGAAGGCGACGTGGGCGAGCGAGGAGGCGACGGTCCAGCCGCCGGGCGTGGGACGCGCCAGGTCCGCGTCGCTCAGACGTTCGACCATGGCGCGGAGGCGGCGGAGCTCCACCGCGTTCTCGGCGATGTACGTGCGGTCCACAGCCAGTGGGGCCATCGGGTCTCTCTCCTTTGCGCGCGAGCCTGGCCGTGATTGTAGTACGAGCCCTCGATTGGTCCCATCGCGGAGTGGCCGCAGTGGGCCGGAGTGTCCTGCCGGGGACGGCCGCGATGCTATAGTGCCCCGAGGTTCCCATGACGATCGTGCAGCGGATCGACAAGGATCTGATCGAGGCGCTCAAGGCGCGCGAGGCCGAGCGTCTCGGCGCGCTCCGGATGGTCAAGACGGCGCTGAAGCTTCGCGAGACCGAGGTGCCCGGGAGCCTCGGGGACGAGGACGCCCTGCGCGTCCTCAACACCCTCATCAAGCAGCGGCGGGACGCCGCCGAGCAGTTCCGGGCGGCCGGCCGCGAGGACCTGGCCCAGAAGGAAGAGCGCGAGGCCAAGGTCATCCAGGAGTACCTCCCGGCCGCCGCCTCGGCCGACGACATGGCGCGGGCCGTCGAGGCGGCCGTCGCGGAGACGGGCGCCACCTCACCGAAGGACATGGGGGCCGTCATGAAGGCCGCCCGCCTCCGGCTCCAGGGCCAGACCGTCGACGGCAAGGCGCTCTCCGATCTCGTGAAGTCCCGGCTCGCCCGATAGCAGGACCGCTCGCGGGGGTCTGGCTCCCGACTCCGGCGAACCTCGCGTCGCTCCGTCCCGGCCCGTTCTTGACGGGCTTTTCTCCGGCTGCTAGCGTTAGCGACGTTCACGGGGTTCCAGGTGTGCCCCCTCGGGGGGCCAAGAGGGAAGGCGGTGCGAGACCGCCACGACCCCGTCACTGTGATCGGGGACGAAACCCGCAGACAAAGCCCACTGGCGCGGCGCGCCGGGAAGGGTGCGGGGAGTAGGACGATCCGAGAGTCAGGAGACCTGCCTGGAACCCGCGCACTCCGAACCGGTCTTCGAGGGAGGCCCGGGTTGCCGCACGCGATCTCGCCCAGCCGGAGACCCCGCACCAGCTCGCCGTGAGCCCGCGGACCGTCCTCGTCCTGGGGGGCGTCCGCGCGGGGAAGAGCGCGTTCGCCGTCGCTCGCGCCCGAGCGCACGGCGGGCGGGTCGCGTTCGTCGCGACCGCCGAGGCCGGGGACGCGGAGATGGCGGCCCGGATCGCCCGCCACCGGGCGGAGCGACCCCCAGCCTGGCGCACCGTCGAGGTTCCGCTCGCGCTCCCGTCGGCCCTCACCGCGCTCGAGGGCGAGGCCGACGTCGTGGTCGTGGACTGTCTCAACCTGTGGGTCGCAAACCTGCTCCACAAAAGACCTGAGCTGACCGACTCCGACCTCCTGGCGGAGGCGGCGCAGCTGGAGGCCGCCGCCAGGCGCCCGCGCTTCGCGCTCATCCTCGTCTCCAACGAGGTCGGCTGGGGGGTCCACCCCGAGACGGAGCTCGGCCGGCGCTTTCGCGACGCGCTCGGCCTGGTCAACCAGGCTGCGGCGCGGGCCGCGGACGAGGTGGTGCTGATGGTCGCCGGCTGCCCGCTCGTGGTGAAGCCTGCCGATGCCCAGGCGTCCCCCGAAGGAGGCCGGCTCCAGTGATCGCCCTCGAGCGCCTCATCGCCTCCGTCGTCGTGCCGGACGAGCGGCTGGCCGAGACGGCTCGTCGCCGGCTCGACAGCCTGACGAAGCCGCGGGGGAGCCTGGGGCGGCTGGAGGAGCTCGCCGTCCGGGTGGTCGTGATCACCGGGAATCCCCTGCCGCGCGTGGATGCGCCGGTGATCTTCACGCTCGCCGGCGACCACGGCGTCGCGACCGAGGGCGTGAGCGCCTACCCACAGGCCGTGACCGCGCAGATGGTCGAGAACTTCGCGCGAGGCGGCGCCGGGGTGAACGTCCTCGCTCGCCACGTCGGTGCCCGGGTCGTCGTCGCGAATCTCGGCGTCGCGGCGCCGCTGGCCGGTCACGCCGGCATCGTCGAGCGTCGCATCGCGCCGGGCACTCGCAGCATCACGAAGGGACCGGCGATGACCCGCGAGGAGGCCGTCCGGGCGATCGCCGAAGGAGCGGCGCTCGTCGAGGCGGCGGCCCCGGACTGTGTCGGCACCGGGGAGATGGGGATCGGCAACACGACCGCGGCGAGCGCGCTCACGGCCGCGCTCACCGGCGGCGATCCCGCGATGGTCACGGGCCGCGGCACGGGGGTGCCCGACGACGTCTGGGTGAGGAAGGTCGAGGCGGTCCGGCTGGCGCTGGCCGTCAACCGCCCGGATGCGGGCGATGCCCTCGGTGTCCTCGCGGCGGTCGGCGGCTTCGAGATCGCGGGGCTCGTCGGCGTCGTCCTGGCGGGAGCGGCCCGCCGCGTCCCCGTCGTGCTCGACGGCTTCATCGCCACCGCCGCCGGGCTGGTCGCCGCCCGCCTCGCTCCCGCCGCGCGGAGCTACCTGATCGCCGCGCACCGGAGTGCCGAGCCCGGGCACGTGCGGCTGCTCGAGGCCCTCGGCCTCACCCCGTACCTCGAGCTCGGCATGCGGCTTGGCGAGGGCACCGGCGCCGCGCTCGGGATCGGCCTCCTCCGCGCGGCGCTCGCCTGCTACCGGGAGATGGCGACGTTCAAGGAAGCCGGCGTGTCGGAGCGCCTGCGGTGAGGATGCCGTCGGCGGCATGCGACGCCCGTCGCGCGGGCCGGCGGGCGTCACGGGCCCTGCTCTTCCTCGTCGTGGCGCTGGCGGGACTCGCGGGCGGGCCGCGCGCCGGCGCGGCCGGCGAGGTGACGGACATGCTCGGCCGGCGTGTCCGGGTTCCGGATCACGCGGCACGGATCGTGTCGCTGGCGCCGAGCATCACCGAGACCGTCTTCGTCCTCGGCGAGGGCGATCGGCTGGTCGGGGTCACCGACTACTGCGACTACCCGCCGGAGGCGACCCGGAAGCCCCGCGTCGGCGGGATCTCCACGCCGAGCTTCGAGGCGATCCTGGCGCTCCGGCCCGACCTGGTCCTCGCCACGGCGGAGAGCAACTACGCGGAGCACGTGGAGCGGCTCGTGTCGCTCGGGCTGGCCGTCTACGTGATCCGGCCGGTCGATTTCGAGACCGTCCTCGAGTCGATCGAGCGCATCGGCGGCGTGCTCGGGCGTGACGTTGCCGCCCGCGCGCGGGTGGCCTCGATGCGGCGGGATGCGGACGCCATCGCGCGCGCGGTCGCGGGCTCGCCCCGGCCGCGCGTCCTCTACGTGGTGTGGCCGAACCCGCTCATCGCGCCGGGCCGGGGCACGCTCATCAGCGAGCTCATCGAGCGGGCCGGCGGCGAGAGCGTCACGGGCGCCGAGCCGCTCCCGTACCCGCGCCTCTCGCTGGAGACGGTCGTCGAGCGGCGTCCGGACCGGATCATCGTCGGGCGCCACGGGCAGGGGACGGTCGAGGAGCTCCTCCGCGGCTGGGAGCGTCTCGGCTCGGTCAGCGCGGTGCGCGACGGTCGTGTGTTCGGCGTCGACGGCGACCTCGTCCACCGGCCGGGCCCCCGGATGGTCGAGGCGCTCCGCGCGCTGGCCCGCGTGATCCACCCGGAGCGCGTGCCGTGATCTCCCGCCGCCGCGTGGGGGTGGCCTCCGTCGTCGTCGCCGGTGGACTGGCTCTCGCGGGTCTCATCGGGCTCGCCACCGGACCCGCGCCGATCGGTCTCGGCGACGTCGCCGCCGCGCTGGTGGGACGGGCGCGCTCGGACCTCGCCGCCACGGTCGTGCTGGAGCTCCGGCTGCCGCGGGTCATCCTCGCCGCGCTGGCGGGCGGAGGCCTGGCCGTCGCGGGGGCGGCGTTCCAGGCCCTGACGCGGAATCCGCTCGCGGATCCCGCGGTGCTGGGCGTGGCCGGCGGCGCGGCGCTGGGCGCGGTGCTCGGGCACCTCTGGGGACTCGAGGGCTCGCTGGCCGCGACGGTGGGGCTGTCGGCCTTCGCCTTCGCGGGCGCGCTGATCGCGGCGATCATCGTGTACCTCATCGCCACGTCGGGCGGGTGGCTTCCCGTCCAGACGCTGCTCCTGGCCGGGGTGATCACGGGACTCTTCTTCTCGGCCGTGATCACGCTGGTCGTCTCGCTCGTGGACTTCGCCCAGCTGGGCGGGATCCTCCACTGGCTCATGGGGAGCCTCGGGATCGTGGGGTACCGCGCGGTCGGCGTGATCGCGGTCGGCACGGCGGCCGGGACGGCGATGATCTACGCGCAGGCGCGCGCGCTGAATTTGCTCGCGCTCGGCGAGGAGTCGGCCCTCCAGCTGGGGGTCGAGGCCGAGCGGGTCAAGCGCATCGTCTTCGTGGCGGCGTCGCTTCTCACGGGCGTGATCGTCGCGCAGACGGGGCCGATCGGATTCGTCGGGCTCATCGTGCCGCACGCCGTGCGCCTGACCGTCGGGTCGGACAACCGGCTCCTGCTGCCGGTGGCCGCCGGCGCGGGCGCGACGTTCCTCGTGCTGGCGGACACGCTGGCGCGCCTGGTGGTGCAGCCCGCGGAGCTGCCGGTCGGGGTGGTGACCGCCTTCTGCGGCGCGCCGTTCTTCGTCTACCTCCTGCGGACCCGGCTTCGCCGGCGCGGCGCGTGAGCTCGCGCATGGCCGCGGCCGGTCCACCGGTGTTCGAGGCGAAAGAGGTGGAGTTCGGCTACGGCGGCGTGTTCCGTCTCGCCGGCGCGTCGTTCGAGGTGGCGGACGGCGAGATCCTGGGCCTGGTCGGCCCCAACAGCTCGGGGAAGACCACCCTGCTGCGTCTCCTCTCGAAGGTGCACGTCCCCGACCGCGGCGAGATCCGGTACCGGGGTCAGCCGCTCGGCACGGTGGGGCGTCTCGCCCTCGCCCGTGACGTGGCGGTCGTCCCGCAGGAGGACCAGCTCGCGTTCTCGGTGAGCGTGGAGGAGCTCGTCCTCATGGGGCGCTTCCCCCGGAGCGAGGGGCGCCTCTTCGAGGGTCCGGCAGACCTCGCCCGGGCGCGCGAGGCGATGGCCCTCGCGGGGGTCCTCGAGCTCGGCGACCACCCGGTCGACACGCTTGCCGGCGGCGAGCGCCAGCGAGCGCTCCTCGCGCGGGCGCTCGCCCAGGAGCCGCGAGCGCTCCTGCTGGACGAGCCGACGAGCCACCTCGACCTCGTGCACCAGCGGCATCTGGTCGGGCTGCTCCGGCGGCTCAACCGGGAGCGGGGCATGACGGTGATCTTCGTGAGCCATGACCTGAACCTGGCGGGGGAGCTGGCCGACCGGCTGCTCCTCCTTTCGGGCGGGCGCGTGATCCGGCTCGGCCCGCCGCGCGAGGTGCTGGACGAGGCGGCGCTCGAGGAAGCGTATGGCTGCCCCGTCTGGGTGGAGCGCCTCGCCTCTGGCCGCCCCGTCGTCCTCGGGGTCAGGCTTTGACTTCCAGACACTTCCTCACGCCTTGCGTCGAGAGACGCATGGAAGCCAGGGCCTGACCCCATTGAGAGGAGGTGAGCGCTCGAGCGGCTGATGTGCGTCCCGATGCCGGGAAGCCGGTGAGGCGTCCTTCCGGACGCTGATTCCGGCACTGTCCCGCAACTGTAAGTGGGGAGCGCCCCCACCTCCGCCGCGTGTCCGCGGCGGGGCGACGTCACTGGGGCCATTCGCCCTGGGAAGGCGCGGTGGGCGCGACGAGCCACGAGTCAGGAGACCGGTCGGGGCGCGTGAGACCGACACCCCTTCGCGGAGGAGGAGTGCGCGATGAAGCGTAGAGGCATGTGGGGCGTGCTCGCGATGTTGCTGTGGCTCGGATCGGGATCCGCCGCAGCCGAGGAGACGGCCCAGACGACCCCGGGCGCCGCGCCGGCGGCCCCGGCGGGCGACGTCCGGCGGGCCGATCCGGTGGTCGTGACGGCCACGCGGAGCGAGCAGCCGCTCGAGGAGGTCGGCGCGTCGGTGACCGTCGTCCCCGAGGAGGCGATGCGAGTCCAGGAGTACCGGGCGGTGGACGAGGTTCTCCGGACGATCCCGGGCGTCCAGGTCCAGTCATCGGGCAGCCCCGGGAAGCTCTCGACCATTCGCATCCGCGGAGCCAACCCGACCCAGGTGCAGGTGCTGATCGACGGCGTGAGAGTGAAGAGCCTCACCTCCGGTGACTTCGACTTCGCCGACCTCACCCTCGACGACGTCGAGCGGATCGAGGTCCTGCGCGGTCCGCAGTCGACCCTCTACGGCGCGGACGCGATCGGCGGCGTGGTCAACATCATCACCAAGCGCGGGCAGGGACCGCCGTCCGCATTCGTGGACTTCGAGGCGGGCAACTACGAGACCTTCCGGGAGCGCGCCGGCGTGTCGGGGAGCACCGGGCCCTGGAGCTATTCCCTCGGTGTGAGCCGGCTCGACTTCCAGGGCCAGTTCGACAACGACGAGCACAACGTCACCAGCGTGAACGCGCGAGTCGGCTACGCGCTGCCGAACAAGGGCGAGGTGTCGCTCACCGGGCGGTTCCAGGACGGGCATCTCGGGGTTCCGTTCGCCACGGTGTTCCCCGACTTCGACCCGAACCGCGAGCAGGACCAGCAGCTCGGGCTCCTCTCCCTCGAGTGGCGCCAGCCCTGGACGTCGATCTGGGAGCACAAGGTCCGGGTCTCGGCCGTGGACGAGACGCTCACGTTCAAGGACGAGGCCGATCCCGCGCATCCGTTCGGCTTCACCTCGGACATCTCCTCGAGGCGGCTCGAGGCCGAGTGGTACCACTTCATCAAGCCCGTTCCGTGGAACACGATCACGCTCGGCGGCGAGTACCGGAACGAGGTGGGCGAGGTCAAGGGCAGCTACAAGGAGACCATCGACTCCTGGGCCCTCGTCCTCCAGGATCAGCTGACGCTGTTCGACCGCCTGTACCTCACGGCGGGCGTCCGCTACGACGGGAACAGCGCGTTCGAGGACAAGGCGACGGCGCGCGTGGCGCTGTCCTATCTTCTCAAGGCCACCGACACGCGGCTCAAGGCCAGCTGGGGACAGGGCTTCCGCGCGCCGACGTTCAACGAGCTGTTCTTCCCGGCCTTCGCCCCGTGTCCGCCGTTCGGCAACCCCAATCTCAAGCCGGAGGAGAGCAACAGCTGGGACGCGGGCGTGGAGCAGCACCTCTGGGAGCGGCGGATACGGCTCGCCGCGACGTACTTCCACAACGACTACACGAATCTCATCCAGTCCACGCTGACCGATCCCGTGAACTTCTGCTTCGAGGCCCAGAACGTCGGCAAGGCCCGCTCCGACGGCGTCGAGGTGGAGGCCAGCGTGATGCCGGTCGACGGCCTCGTCCTGGCGCTCGTCTACACGTACACCGACTCCGAGGACCGGACGACGGGGGATCCGCTTCGGCGCGTCGCCCCCAACGCCCTCTCGGCGACGGCCACCTGGGAGCCGTTGCCGGGTCTCACGCTCTCCGGGGAGGTGCTGGTGATGTCGAGCCAGTTCGAGGCGCCGGAACTGCCGCGGAACCCCGGCTACACGGTCGTCAACGCGGCGGCGGCGTACCGCCTGCCGATCAAGCGCTGGGGGTTCCTGTCGAACGTCACGCTCCACCTGCGCGCGACCAACCTCTTCAACGAGAACTACTCCGAGGTGGCGGGCTTCCCGGCGCTCGGGACGCACGTCGTGGCCGGAATCCGCGCCACCTTTGACTGACCCGCGACCGATGGGGGACTGATGCCGCGCCGAGTGCCCGGTTGAGGCGGGCTGCTGCGCGCCGTGGTGGGGCGTCGCACGGCGCAGGAGGCGCGGGTGATCGAGGGCGTCGAGATCGACGTCGGCCGGGCCGCGGTGTGGCTCAGAAGCGCGGCGCCGCTCCGCGTCCTGGCCTCGGCCGTGGTGGGCGGGGATCTCGACGTCACGCGCCACGTGGTGAACATGCACGTCCGGCGAGGCTACGACTCCGCCGACCCCGGCGCGGATCTCCGCGCCTTCGCGCGGAGTCTGGGCATCGCCGAGCCGTTCGTCGGGCTCATGACGGCGGCCTGGACCCACGAGGCCCGCATCGTGTGGGAGGAGGCCGATGGCGTCCGCGCCGGCGCCGTCGCGACCGTCGGGCTCGGGGTGCCGGTAGCCGCGGGCGTCACGCCGCCGGTGGCGTGGCAGCCGTCGACGATCAACGTGGTCGTCGTGCTCGACGCCGAGCTCGAGCGCGCCGCTGCCGTCAACGGCGTCATCACGGCCACCGAGGCGAAGGTCGGGGCGCTGGCCGAGGCCGGCATCGTGACAGCGGAAGGGGCGCCGGCGACCGGGACGGTCACCGACGCGGTCGTCCTCGCGTGGACCGGCTGCGGCCCGCGCGTGCCGTACCTCGGGCCGGGGACCGTGGCCGGCTGGTGCCTCGCGCGCGCCGTGCGCGAGGCGGTGCTTCTCGGGATCCCGCGCCGATGACGCTCCGGCGGCCCGCTGCCATCCTGCTGGCCGTTGTCCTCGATCTCGGCCTGGGCGAGCCGCCCGCGCGCTGGCATCCCGTGGCCTGGCTGGGGCGCGCGCTCGACTGGGCGGAGCGGCGCGCGCCTGGCCGGAGCGTCGCCGACGGCGCGGCAGCCGTGACGGTGGTGGTCGCCAGCGCGTGGGCTGTCGCGCGCGTCCTCGCCATCGCGACGCGCGGGCTCGGCTGGGCGGGAATCGTGCTGGAAGCGCTCCTGCTCAAGCCTGCCTTCGCGCTGCGCCGGCTTGCCGACGCCACGGAGGGCGTCGAGGACGCGCTCCGGGCCGGCGACCTCGGGACCGCGCGGACCCGCGTGGGACGGGACCTGGTGAGCCGCCCGACTGAGGCTCTCGGGGCGGACGAGGTAGCTTCCGCGGCGATCGAGTCCGCGGCGGAGAACCTCGTGGACAGCATCGCGGCGCCGATGCTCGCGTACGCGGTGGGCGGGCTACCGGTCGCGTGGGCGTATCGCGCCGCCAACACGGCCGACGCGATGTGGGGCTACCGCGACGCGCGCTACGAGCGATTCGGCAAGGCCGCTGCGCGGCTCGACGACCTGGCGAATCTCGTGCCCGCCCGTCTCGGCGCCACCGCCCTCGCGGCCGGCGCCGCCCTGGTCGGCGAGAATGGCGCCGGCGCCGCCCGCGTCGCGTGGGCGCAGCATCGCCGCACGGCGAGCCCGAACGCCGGCTGGCCGATGGCGGCGATGGCCGGCGCCCTCGACGTCGGGCTCGCGAAGCGCGGCGCGTACCGGCTCGGCGAGAGCGCGCTGCCATCCTCGCCCGACGCGATCCGCCGGGCGCGCCGCGTGCTGGGCGCCGCGGCCGGCGTCACCGTCGTCCTGCTGGCGGGGGCCGCGCTCTTCGGGAGAAGCCGCCGGTGAAGCGAGGGGAGCCCGGATGAGCCGCGGGCTCGGGGGCGCGCTCACTCTCTCGATCCTGGCGCACGGCGGCGCCGTCGCCACGATCGGCGTGGTAGGTGTCGCGTGGCTGGCCGGCCCGCCCCCGGTCTCCGCCGCCGGCTGCCCTCTACGTCGACCTGGTCCACCCTGTCGTTGCGACCAGCGATCGGCACGAGCCCGCCGACAGCTCCACGGTGCGCTCCCGGATCGGGCGGCCCGGGACTTCCGTCGGCCGTGGGGCACGGGCACCGTCCGATGCGGTGCTGCCGCCGCACACGCCGGTGGCCGCGCCTGGCGCCCCGGGAATGACGCCACCCGGGACGGGGAGTGCGGCGCCCGAGGTGCCGCGGCCGCCGACCGCGCCGGTCTCGCCCGGGTCGATCGACGCCGGACCGGAGTCGACCCCAGCGCTCGCGCCGGCGCCCCAGGGACCGGCGCCGCCGCCCCAGCCCGCCTCGACGCCCCGGCGGTGGTCTCCTTGCCGATGGTCTTGCCGCCGACGGAAACCGTGCCCCGCGGTCCGACGAGCGACACCGGAGTGAGCGCGCCTCCGACGACGGCGCCGGAGCCGGCCACACTGATTCCGCCGCGGGACCTCGTTGACGGTCGTCGGGCGCCGCTGGCATTCGCGATGAGCGGCTCACGTGCGTCCCACGATCCGGGGCCCGGAGTGGGGGCGGAGACAGGGTCGGGCGGGGGACCACCGGAGGGAGGCGCGGCGGGTGCGGGAGGCCAGCCGGCGCCGGCCGGTGGGGTCAATCTCGCGCGGCTCCCGCCGGGCGAGGGCCACGGAGGGAGTGCCCCGGACGGCGGCATCCCGCCCGAGTACGAGTCCTACGTGCAGGCGCTCCGACAGCGCATCCAGGATCGGCTCGTCTACCCGTGGACGGCCGTGCGCCGTGGTCAGCAGGGCGTCGTCGAGCTCGAGCTGCGTCTCGGTCCCGATGGCCGGCTCGTCGCCGTCGAGGTCGTCGCGGGGGCGAGCGCGGACACGCTCCGCGTCGCGGCGGTGGCGGCCGTGCGTGGCTCAGCGCCGTTCCCGTTCCCGCCGGGACTCGCGGCCCGGCCGCTCGTCATCCGCCTCCCCGTCGAGTTCCGGCTGCGCTGAGAGGCCATAACTCCCGCTTTTTCTTCGACCCTCTGTGGTCGTGGGCTATAGTGGACGGCGCCATGGCTCTGGATGTGACGACGGTCTTGTCGGGCGCCCTGCTGGACGCTCTCGGCCGGGCCGGGCTCCCGACCGTGCCGGCGTCGGACGTCGCGTGGGAGGTTCCGAGGGATCCCACCCACGGGGACTACGCGACCAACGTCGCGATGCTCCTCGCAAAGTCCCACCGACGCCCGCCCCGCCAGGTGGCGGAGGCGATCCTCGCGCATCTGCCCGGCGTGGACGAGATCGAGCGCGCCGAGGTCGCGGGACCGGGATTCCTCAACGTGTTCCTCTCGCCCGCGTACTGCCGCGCGGGGCTGGCGCGGATCCTGGCCGAGGGCGCTCGCTTCGGCACCGACGACGAGGGGCGCGGGCAGCGCGCCATGGTGGAGTTCGTCAGCGCCAACCCCACGGGGCCGCTGACGCTGGGTCACGGCCGGCAAGGGATTCTCGGCGACTGCGTGGCCAGGCTTTTCGCGGCAATGGGTTACGAGACGACCCGCGAGTATTACTTCAACAACGCGGGTCGCCAGATGCGCGTGCTCGGAGAATCGGTCCGCGCCCGGTACCTCGAGCTCCTCGGCCGGCCGGCGGCGCTGCCCGAGGACGGTTACCAGGGCGACTACATCCGGGAGATCGCGGCCGAGCTTCGCGGCCGGTACGGGGAGTCGCTCGCGGGCGAGGGCCACGAGGCAGTTTTCCGGCAGGCCGCGGAGGACGGCATCTTCGCCGACATCCGGCGGACCCTCGAGCGCCTCGGCATTCGCTTCGACGTCTACTCGAACGAGGCGCTGCTCTACACCGAGGGGAAGGTCGAGGCCACCCTCGAGGCGCTCCGAGCGGCCGGGCTCGTCTACGAGAAGGACGGCGCGGTCTGGCTCCGGTTCTCCGCCATCGACCGGCCGCAGGATCGCGTGCTGGTGAAGTCCACGGGCGAACCGACGTACCGGCTCCCCGACATCGCCTATCACCGGGAGAAGCTCGTCCGCGGGTTCGACCGGATCCTCAACGTCCAGGGCGCCGACCACATCGAGGAAGCCAAGGACGTCGTGGCGGCCATCGGCGCCCTCGGGCTGCCGGCCGACCGGATCCGCTACCTGATCCACCAGTTCGTGACGATCACGCGCGGCGGCGTCGAGGTGAAGATGTCGACGCGCCGGGCGACGTACGTGACCATCGACGATCTCCTCGACCAGGTCGGGAGCATCGACGTCTTCCGCTGGTTCATGGTGACGCGGAGCCCGGAGAGCCACCTCAACTTCGATCTCGACGCCGCCACCGAGCAGGACTGGCAGAAGAACCCGGTGTTCTACGTCCAGTACGCCCACGCGCGGGTCGCGAGCGTCTTCAACCACGCCCGGGAGCGCGGCATCGTCGCGCCGGCAGCCTGGGCCGAGGCCGATCTCGCGCCGCTCGGGGCGCCCGAGGAGCTGGCCCTCGTGAAGACGCTGCTGCGCTACCCGCACGCGGTCGCCGGCGCCGCCCGCGCCTTCGAGCCACACCGCATCGCCGTGTACCTCTACGACCTGGCGGCGCAGCTCCACGCCTACCACCACCTCGGCACCCACACGCCCGCGTTCCGGATCGTTCGACCCGAGGAGCCCGCGGTGACGCGCGCCCGACTCGGGCTCGCGCGGGCGGTCGCCCAGGTTCTGCGGAACGGGCTCGGGCTCCTCGGAATCTCGGCCCCGGAGTCGATGTGAGGCCCCCCGCATGATGGCGACCCGCCGGCTGGGCCGTACGCATCACGAGTTCCGCTTCGGGCGGCGCGAGCTCGTCGTCCTCGGGGCCGTCTTCTGCCTGATCGCGAGCCTCGTCTTCGCCGCCGGCATCGTGGTGGGGCGCGAGATGGCCCGGGGCAAGGGGACGGCCCGCGCGGACGCGACGCGCGAGCATCGGCTTTCGGAGCCGGAAGGAGGACTGCGCGGAGGCGAGGCGCCGGTCAAGACCGCGGCCACGCGGGCGGAGGAGAAGGTCACCTTCTACCGGACGCTGACCGCGCCGACGCAGGATCTGCCCCAGGTCGGGAAGCCGACGATCGAGGAGCGGCTGGTTCCCAAGGAGGAGCCGACGATCTCCGCCGCGGCCCCCGCGGCCCCCGCGGCCGAGGTCGCGCCGGAGCCCGCCCGGGCTGTGCCGGAGCCTCCCCGGGCCGCACCGGAGGCTCCGCGAGCCGCGCCGGAGCGCCGCACGCCGAAGGCCGCGGAGGCGGCGCCGGCTCCGCGCCCCGCGCGTCCCGCGCGCGCGCCCCGCGCCGGCTCCGGTGCGGCCGGCGCCGACCCAGGTCGCGGCGGCGACCACGACCGCGGAGCCGGAGGCGTGGACGGTCCAGGTGAGCGCCTTCCGGAGCCGGCCCCTCGCCGAGGAGCTCCGGGCGCGGCTGGCGGCCCGGGGCTTCGACGCGTACGTCTTTCCCTCGATCACCGAGGACGGCCGGCCCCGGTACCGGGTCCGGGTCGGCACGTACCCGACCCGGAGCGACGCCGAGCGGGTCGCCGTCGAGCTCCGCAGCGAGCGCGGGCTCAACCCCCTGGTGACGCCGCGCACCCGGTAGCGCCGCGTGCCCCCGGGAATCCAGCGCGTTCTCATTCCCGCCGAGGACCTGACTGCGCGCGTCAGTGAGCTGGGTCGGCAGATCCGGGGCGACTACGCTGGGCGGACGCCGATGCTGGTGGGGGTGCTGAAGGGCGCGGTGGTCTTCCTGGCCGATCTGATGCGGGCGATCGACGCGCCCTGCGAGTGTGACTTCATCGCGCTATCGTCGTACGGCGCCTCGACCCGCTCGTCCGGGATCGTCGAGCTGACCAAGGATCTCTCGGTGCCGATCGAGGGCCGCGACGTCCTCATCGTCGAGGACATCGTGGACACGGGCCGGACCCTGGCCTACCTCCTCCGGAACCTCGAGACCCGGCAGCCCGGGACCCTTCGCGTCTGCACGCTCCTCGACAAGGTGTCCCGCCGGGAAGTGCCGGTCTCGCTCGACTACGTCGGGTTCGCGATTCCCGACGAGTTCGTCGTCGGCTACGGGCTCGACTTCGCCGGGCTCTACCGGAACCTGCCGTACCTGGGCGTCCTGGACGCTTCCGATCTCCGCCCGGCCTGAGCCCTGACGGCCCGACGCCCCGATCGCGTGGAAGCCGAGGCCTGACCCCGAGTCGGGCTTCGGCCGTGTGCTATACTGCGCTTACGTTGCGCAGGTTTGCGTCCTATCGAGCGGAACTCGGCGTGACCGGGAGGAGGGCGGCGGACCGGGGATGAATCCGTTCTACAAGAACCTTGCTCTGTGGATGGTCATCGGCCTCGTCGTCGTCCTGCTCTTCAACGTGTTCGGCGGCCTGTCCGAGAAGGCCACGTTCGAGCCCAACTACTCGGACTTCCTCAGGAACGTCGACGCCGGGCTCGTCCAGTCCGTCACGATCCGGGGCAACCTCGTGACGGGGAAGCTGAAGGACGGGGGCGAATTCCGCACCTACGTCGTCGAGTCCCAGGACTTCCTCAAGCTGCTCCGGGACAAGAACGTCAAGATCAGCGTTCGGCCGGTGGACCAGAACCCCTGGTACATGTCGCTCCTGATCTCGTGGTTCCCCATGATCCTGTTCATCGGCGTGTGGATCTTCTTCATGCGCCAGATGCAGGGCGGCGGCGCGAAGGCCCTCTCCTTCGGCAAGGCGCGCGCGCGGCTGATCTCGGAGAAGCACAACAAGATCACGTTCGCCGACGTGGCGGGAGTGGACGAGGCCAAGGAGGAGCTCCGCGAGATCATCGAGTTCCTCAAGGACCCGCAGAGGTTCCAGAAGCTCGGCGGGAAGATCCCCAAGGGCGTGTTGCTGGTCGGTCCCCCGGGGACGGGCAAGACCCTCCTCGCGAAGGCGATCGCCGGCGAAGCGAACGTCCCGTTCTTCTCCATCTCGGGCTCCGACTTCGTCGAGATGTTCGTGGGCGTCGGGGCCTCGCGCGTGCGGGACCTCTTCGAGCAGGGCAAGAAGCACGCCCCCTGCATCATCTTCATGGACGAGATCGACGCGGTCGGACGTCACCGCGGGGCGGGGCTCGGCGGCGGTCACGACGAGCGCGAGCAGACGCTCAACCAGCTCCTCGTCGAGATGGACGGCTTCGAGACGAACGAGGGCGTGATCCTGATCGCGGCGACCAACCGCCCCGACGTGCTCGATCCGGCGCTTCTCCGGCCCGGCCGCTTCGACCGTCAGGTAGTGGTGCCGCGCCCCGACGTCAAGGGGCGGGAAGAGATCCTGCGCGTCCACGCCCGCCGCATCCCGCTCGGACCGGACGTGGACCTCAAGGTCCTCGCTCGCGGCACCCCCGGCTTCTCCGGCGCCGACCTCGCGAACCTCGTCAACGAGGCCGCGCTCCTCGCCGCGCGCCACTCCAAGAAGGTCGTGGAGATGTTCGACTTCGAGAGCGCGAAGGACAAGGTCCTGATGGGCGTCGAGCGCCGGAGCATGATCATCAGCGAGGAGGAGAAGCGGACGATCGCCTACCACGAGGCGGGGCACACGCTGGTCGCCCACACGCTGCCCGGGGCCGATCCCGTCCACAAGGTCACGATCATCCCGCGCGGCCGCGCGCTGGGGCTGACGCAGCAGCTGCCGGCCGACGACAAGTACAACTACTCGCGCGACTACCTCATGAACCGCATCACGATCCTGCTCGGTGGCCGGGCGGCCGAGGAGATGGTGTTCCGGCAGCAGACCACCGGCGCCGGGGACGACCTCGAGAAGGCGACCGAGATGGCCCGCAAGATGGTCTGCGAGTGGGGCATGTCCGAGAAGCTCGGCCCGCTGACCTTCGGCAAGCGGGAGGAGCACATCTTCCTGGGCCGGGAGTTCGCCCGCCACCAGGACTACAGCGAGGAGACGGCGGTCCTCATCGACGCCGAGGTCAAGCAGATCGTCCTCGACAGCGCGGCCCGGGCGCGCTCCATCCTCGAGGAGCAGATCGCAAGGCTCCACCGCCTGGCCAAGGCGCTGCTGGAGCACGAGTCGCTCGACGCCGAGGAGATCACACGTGTCCTCGCCGTCGAGCCGCACGGCGCGCTGGAAGGCGCCCCGGCGTAGCGTCCGGCCGGATCGCGTGGCCCTCGCCACGCCGGCTCCGGCTGGCCTGTCTTCGCCGCGGTCTCGGCCGTGAGACTCCGCATGCGTGGGGTCGAGTTCGCGTGGGACGCGAAGCGGCCCCGAGCCCTGATCATGGGGATCGTGAACGTGACGCCCGATTCGTTTGCCGACGGGGGCCGGTACCTCGACCCGGCCGCGGCCGTGCGCCAGGCGCGGGCTCTCGCCGCCGAGGGGGCCGACCTCCTCGACGTGGGGGCGGAGTCGACGCGGCCGGGGTCGGCGGGAGTGCCGGCCGAGGAGGAGCGCGCGCGTCTCCTGCCCGTGCTGGAGCAGCTCCTCCGCGACTCGCAGTGCCCGGTGTCGGTGGACACGTCGAAGCCGGAGGTCGCCGAGGCCGCGCTCGCCCTCGGGGCCCACATGGTGAACGACGTCACGGGCCTGGCCGGCGGACCCGAGCTCGCGCGCGTGTGCGCCGCGCACGGCGCCGGCCTCACGGTCATGCACATGCGGGGGACGCCTCGCACCATGCAGGCCGACCCGCGGTACGACGATCTCCTGGGGGAGGTGCGGGCCGGGCTCGAGACCGCGGTGGCCACCGCGGAGAAGGCCGGCGTGGCGCCCGAGTCGCTCTGCGTGGATCCCGGCATCGGATTCGGCAAGACGGTGGCGCACAATCTCACCCTGCTCAAGCGGCTCGACGCGTTCAGTCCGATCGGGAAACCGATCCTGGTCGGACCGTCACGGAAGAGCTTCATCGGTGCGCTCCTCGACCACCTGCCGCCGGAGGAGCGTCTCGAAGGGACGCTGGCGGCCTGCGTCATGGCCGTGATGGCGGGTGCGCACATCGTGCGGGTCCACGACGTCGCCGCCGTGCGGCGGGCGGTCCGGGTGGCCGAAGCCATCCGCGACGCCGTGCCGGGATGAGCGGTTCATGAGAGCCGAGGGCTAGCCGGGTCATGTCCCACCTGTGGGCCGGGCTCCGCGTGCGCGACCTGGTGGACGTGGCCATCGTGGCCTTCGTGCTCTACCGCGTCCTCCTCGTGTTCCGGGGCACGGTCGCGATCCAGATGCTGGCCGGCCTCGGGCTCCTGATGGCCGCCCGTCTTGCCGCGCGGCAAGCGGACCTCCGGAGCCTGTCGTTCGTGCTCGAGAACTTCTGGGCGTTCTGGGTTCTGGCCCTCATCGTCCTCTTCCAGCCGGAGCTGCGAAGGGCGCTGGCCCAGGCGGGGCGGAGCCCGCTGCTCCAGCGCGTGGCGGGCCAGGCATCGGCCGCGCGGCGCCAGCTCCTCGAGGAGGTGGTGCGGGCGGTGGACGCGCTGGCCGTCAAGCGCATCGGCGCCCTGATCGCCGTCGAGCGGCAGGTAGGGCTGCGGGCCTACGCGGAGCTGGGGGTGCCGATGGAGGCGGTCGTGTCGGCCGAGCTCCTGGGGAGCCTCTTCCAGCCCGGGTCGCCGCTCCACGACGGCGCCGCCCTCATCCAGGGAGACCGGATCACGGCGGCGGGCTGCTTCCTGCCGCTCTCCCGCAATCTCGGACTCTCCCGCACGCTCGGCACGCGCCACCGCGCCGCGGTCGGCCTCTCCGAGGAGACGGACGCCGCCGTCGTCGTGGTCTCCGAGGAGACCGGGGTGATCTCGCTCGCGGTGGACGGCGTCATCGAGCGCGGGCTCGACCCGGAGCGTCTGCAGGAGCGCCTGACCGCGCTGCTCAACGCGGGCGAGGCGCCGAGCCGGAGCCGATCCCTGCTCGCCGGAGTCCGCCGCTTCACGGCCCGGAGCAAGGCGTGACCGGATTGCGGGCGCTCCTCCTCGGGAACTGGCCGCTCAAGCTCGTGGCGGTGGTGTTCGCGCTTGGCCTCTGGGCCTTCGTGGTGACCGAAGAGCGGACGGACGCCGTGTTCACCGTGCCGCTCGACCTGGTCGACCGCCCCACCGACGTGGAGGTGGCCTCGGTCGGCGTCGAGAGGGTCGTCGTCCGGGTCGAAGGCCGCGACAGTGTGCTCCGGCGTCTCCACGAGGCGGACTTCCGGGCGGAGGTGAGTCTCAAGAGCGCCCGGCCGGGTCGCTTCGTCGCCCGCATCGACACGGACAACGTGTCGGCTCCCTCGGGAGTCCGGGTCGTGCAGGTCACGCCCAGCGAGGTACGCGCCACCCTGGAGACTCGGCAGTAGCCATGGGGCGGCTCTTCGGGACCGACGGGGTTCGCGGGGTGGCGAACGCAGGCCCGCTGACCCCGGAGCAAACGTGCCGCCTGGGCCGGGTGGCGGCGACCTACCTCGCCGAGCGCGTCGGGCCGAGCCGGCGCCGGCCCGCTCTCCTCATTGCCCGGGATACCCGGGTGTCCGGGCCGCTCCTCGAGCACGCGCTCGTCGCGGGCATCCTCTCGGCAGGCGTGGACGCGCTCGTTGCGGGCGTCCTGCCGACGCCGGCCATCGCCTTTCTCATTCCCGCCCTCGGGGCGGCGGGCGGAGCAGTGCTGTCGGCGTCCCACAACCCGTTCGAGGACAACGGGGTCAAGCTCTTCTCGGGTGAGGGCGACAAGCTGCCGGATGCCTGGGAGGACGAGATCGAGGCGCGACTCGAGGCCGACCCGGACGGGCCGAGACCCACCGGCACCCGGATCGGGCGCGTGCGCTCCGTCCGGGGCGCCGAGGGCCGCTATCTCGACGGGCTCCGGGCGAGTCTGCCGGCGGGCTTCGATCTGACGGGCGTGAGGCTCGTGCTCGACTGCGCTCACGGGGCCACGTACCGCGTCGCGCCGCGCCTCTTTCGCTCGCTCGGGGCGGACGTGACGACGCTCGGAACGCGACCGAGCGGGACGAACATCAACCGCGACGTCGGGGCCCTTCACCCGGAGGCGCTCCAGGCGCGCGTCCGCGCGACGCCCGGGGCCATCGGTCTCGCGTTCGACGGCGACGGCGACCGTCTCATCGTCGTCGACGAGTCAGGCGCCGTCCGGGATGGGGACCACGTGCTCGCGATCTGCGCCCAGGCGCTCAGCGCGCGCGGCGCCCTCAAGGGCGGGGTCGTGGTCTCGACAGTGATGGCGAACCTCGGGCTCGAGCGCGCCCTGGCGGCGCTCGGGGTCGAGATGGCCCGGACCGCCGTCGGCGACCGCTACGTGCTGGAGGAGATGCGGCGGCTCGGGGCGAACCTCGGCGGCGAGCAGTCGGGCCACGTCATCTTCCTCGACCACGCGCGGACGGGAGACGGGATCCTGACCGCCCTCCAGCTTCTTCGAGCCGTGCGCGAGGCGGGGGAGCGGCTCTCGGTGCTGGCAGCCCGGGTCGAGAAGCTTCCCCAGGTGCTGCTGAACGTCCGCGTTCGAGCCAGGCCGCCGCTCGGCGATCTTCGCGGGGTGGCGGAGGCCATGGCGCGCTGGGAGGCGAAGCTCGACGGGCGCGCGCGGTTCCTCCTCCGCTACTCGGGGACCGAGCCCCTCGCCCGGGTGATGGTGGAGGGAGACGACCAGGCGACGATCGACGCCGCCGCCCGAGAGATTGCCACCGCGATTCACGACGAGATCGGAGCGACATCGTGACCCGACGACCCAGCTGGGCAGTGGCCGCAGTTCTCGCACTGAGCGCCCTGTGGCTCCTGGGGTGCGGCAACGACAGCGGGACGGGTTCGACGAAGAACGCCCCGCTCTTCGAGTTCAACGCCCAGCAGAATGGCGGCCGGACCGTTCGGTGGCCAAGCCTTCCTGTCCGGGTGTTCCTCGGCAGCGCGGCCCGACCCGACGAGGTGCTCGTCTGGACGGCGGCGACGGACGGCGCCGTGACCTTCACGTTCGTGGGTAGCGCGGGGGCGGCGAACGTCAGATTCGGGTTCCGAAGCGGAACGGACATCTGCGGGGTGACCTTCCTCGAATTCACCGACGATGGAGACCTCACTTCGGCGGACGTAGAGGTCAGCCAGTCCATCTACCGAGGCCCCCAGTGCCAGCGCACGGTGACGCACGAGACCGCACATTCGATCGGCTTCCTCGGCCACACCGCGGACGGTGGGCTCATGGACCCCGATGGGGGCAACGGCGTGATCACGCCGCTCGTGGCCGGGGTCTTGCGGGACCTCTATCATTTCCCTCCCGGCACCAGGGTCAGCGCGGAGACCAAGCGCTTCGGCTTGCGGCGCCCGGGAGGCAAGAACGTCATGACGTTCGTCTCCCCGGTGCGCCGGTGAGCGGGCAGGCGAGACCGCGGGTGAGCACGGGGCTCGCGGCGCTGGCGGTGGTGGCGGCCTGGCTCCTGCCCGCGATGGGCGCGATGGCTCAACCGGCGACTCCGAGGCTGCTCGTGATGGACCTGCCGTATGCGCGGGTCTGGGAGGGGGCGGTCCGGGCACTCGGTGGGCCCGCGCTCGCTCGAGCCTCCGACGGTGTCATCGAGACCGCGCGCGTGGAGCGCGCTCCGCGGCCGGACGAGGCGGAGGTCGAGCGGGTCGCCGAGCGCGTCACGGTCCGGGTTGAGGCCGTGGCCGAGAAGGTCACGCGCGTCACGGTGACGGTCGAGACGGAGGCGTTGAGCGGCGGTAGCTGGCGGGCTGTCGACGCGTCGCCGGCCACGGTGCGGACGGTTCTCGACCGGATCCGCGCCAGCATCGGCTGACGCGCTCACGCCCGGGTCGAGAGCCGGAGGAGGAGCGCGGTTGGTCGTCGGGATCGGCATCGACGTCGTGGAGATCGCGCGGATTCGGCGCCTGATGGAGCGCTGGCAGGATCGGTTCCTCCAGCGCGTCTTCACCGAGGCGGAGCTCGCGTACGCGCTCCGCCGCCACGATCCCGCCCAGCACCTGGCTGCCCGCTTCGCCGCGAAGGAGGCGACGCTGAAGGCGCTCGGCACCGGCCTCTCGATGGGGGTGCGGTGGCGCGAGATGGAGGTGCGCCGGGGGCCGGGGCAGCCGCCGCGACTCGCTCTCTCGGGACGGACGGCCGAGCTCGGGGAAGCTCGCGGCGTCCGGCGCCTCCACGTCTCGCTGAGCCACGACGCGGGCCTGGCGGTGGCGCAGGTTCTCGCCGAGGGCGAGGGCGCATCGTGAGGTCGGCCGGCGTCGGGCGCGGGAGACGGGGCGCGTGATCCCGCTCGCGACGGCCGAGGAGATGCGTCGCGCCGATCGGCGCGCGACGGAGCAGTACGGCGTGCCGAGCCTCCTGCTGATGGAGAATGCGGGCCGCGGGGCCGTTGACGCGCTCGAGCGCGTGCTGGGTCCGGTCGGAGGCCGGCGCATCGCGGTCGTCTGCGGGAAGGGTAACAACGGCGGCGACGGCTTCGTGGTGGCGCGCCACCTGCTTGGCCGGGGCGCCCGGGTGTCCGCGTGGCTCGTCGGGCGGGCTGGCGACGTGCAGGGGGACGCGCGCGTGAACCTGGAGGCACTCCGGCGGGCCGGCGAGAGCGTGACCGAGGCGCCTGACGCGGCCGGGAGCGCCGCCGATCGCCTCCGCGCCGAGCTCGGGGACGCCGACATCATCGTCGACGCGCTGCTCGGGACGGGCGTGCGCGGCCCGGCGACGGGCGCGATCGCGGCGGCGATCGAGGCCATCAATGCGGCGGGGGCCGCGGGGCGGCCCGTCTGTGCGCTCGATCTGCCCTCGGGGCTCCCGTCCGACGGCGAAGATGCGGCGGGTCCCGTCGTGCGGGCGCGTGTCACCGTGACCTTCGGGCTGCCGAAGCTCGGGCTCGTCCTGCCGGGGGGCGCGGCGTACGCCGGCCGCGTGGAGATCGCCGACCTGGGCATCCCTCGCGCGTGGCTCGGGGAGGGGATCCCGACGGCCCTGGTCGAGGCCGCCGACATCCGGGCGGCTCTCCCACGGCGACCGGTCGACGCCCACAAGGGAAGCTACGGGCATCTCCTCGTCGTGGCCGGCTCCGTCGGGAGGACCGGCGCGGCGGTGCTGGCCTGCCTCGGTGCCCTGCGCGCGGGCACCGGCCTCGTCACGTGCGCGACGCCCGCCTCGCAGCAGCCCGTGGTGGCGGGCCACCTGCCGGAGCCCATGACGGAGCCTCTCCCGGAGACCGCCGCGCGGACGTTCTCTGCGAAGGCGGTGGAGCGGATCGTCCAGCTCCTGTCGCGCATGGATGCGGTGGCCCTCGGCCCCGGGGTTGGCCTCGATCCGGAGACGCAGGCCGCCGTCCAGACCCTGGTGCGGGACGTCGAGCGCCCCATGGTCGTGGACGCCGACGCCCTGACGGCACTCGCCGGCCGCCTCGGGCTCTGCCGCGAGGCTCCGGCGCCGCGGCTCCTGACGCCGCACCCGGGCGAGGCGGCGCGGCTTCTCGGCTGCGGGATCGCCGACGTGCAGACGGACCGGATCGCGAGCGCCCGGCGTCTGGCGGCCGAGAGCGGCGCCCTCGTCGCGCTCAAGGGCGCGCGGACCGTGGTGGCGAGCCCGGACGGCCGGGTGACGGTGAACCCGACGGGCAATCCCGGGATGGCGACGGGCGGCACCGGCGACGTGCTCACGGGGATCGCGGGGGGGCTTCTCGCCCAGGGCGTCGCGCCGGCCACGGTGCTGAGCGCCGCGGTCTACCTCCACGGCCTGGCCGGGGACCTGGCGGCGGAAGCGCGCGGCGAGGCCGGCCTCCTCGCGGGGGACGTCGCCGATGCGATCCCGGCGGCGATCCGCCGCATCCTCCACGCGGACGGGGCGTGAGCGGGCCCCGGCCCGCCCCCGGCCGCGCGGCTGCTCGGCGCCCGGTCACGGTCTCCTGCCCGAGCGCCGAGTCGACCCAGGCGCTTGCCGCCGGGCTCGCCCGGTTCGCGACGCCCGGCACCGTGATCGCGCTCAGCGGTGACCTCGGGGCCGGCAAGACCTGCTTCATCCAGGGTCTCGCCGCCGGGCTCGGCGTCGAGGGCCCCGTGACGAGCCCCACCTTCATCATGATCGCCGAGCACGCGGGGCGTCTCCCCCTCTACCACGTGGACCTCTACCGCACCGAGAGCCTCGAGGAGATCCGCAGGCTGGGCCTCGAGGAGCTGCTGGACGGCGCCGGCGTCACCGCGATCGAGTGGGCGGAGAAGGCCGAGCTCCTGCTGCCGCCCCGGACGGTGCACGTCCGCATCCGGGGCGCCGGCGACGAGCCGCGGATCGTCGAGATCGCCGGGGCGCCTCCGGGCTGGCCACCGGGCTCGCCACCGGACTTGATCGATCCCGCCTGACCGATCTCCGCGCGGCGGGCCGACGGCCGTGACGCCGCGGAGTCAGTCCCGTCCACCGGCCGATACGCGTGTGTGGCGCGCCAGCGCGTCGCCGCGCGCGTAACCTCGCGCCGATAGGCCTCGTGCTTGCCCCGCTCGCCCTGGCATCGACGTTGCTCCGCACCGTGAGGTGTGAACGGCCAGCGTCCCCCGATTCGCGAGTGGCCAGCCGAGGACCGACCGCGCGAGCGGTTTCTCACGAAGGGGGCCGACGCCCTCAGTGACGCCGAGTGTCTCGCGCTCCTGCTCGGGGGCGGCGTTCCCGGGCAGACGGCGCTCGACCAGGCGCAAGCCCTGCTCGCCACCTTCGGTTCCATCGCGGCGGTGGCCGATCGCGAGGTGCAGGAGCTCGCGTGGGTGGGCGGGCTCGGTATCGCGAAGGCGGTTCGGCTGGGCGCGGCGATCGAGCTGTCCCGGCGTCTCCGCGCGCGGCCAAACGGCGGGCGGGTGCGCCTGTCGAGCCCAGAGGAGGTTGCCGGCTACTTCGGCCCGGGGCTCGAGGGAAAGAAGAAGGAGGTCTTCCGCGTGGCGCTGCTCGACAGCCAGAACGGGCTGCTGCGCGACGTCCAGGTGTCGGAGGGCAGCTTGTCGGCCTCGATCGTGCATCCGCGCGAGGTGTTCCGGACGGCGATCCTCGAAGCCACCGCCCACCTCATCCTCGTCCACAACCACCCATCCGGAGACCCGACGCCGTCCAAGGAGGACGTCCATCTCACGCGGCAGCTCGTGGAGGGCGCCCGCCTCCTGGGGCTGCGCATACACGACCACGTCATCATCGGCCGCGGCAGTCACGTGAGCCTGGCGCAGCGCGGGCTCATCTGATCGCCGCCGGGAGAGGAGAGCGGGATGCGGTTCCTGATCGAGGGTCGTCTCCGGCCGTCCTGCGGGCTCACGCCCGCCGACTACTTCGACCTCGCGGTGCGGGAATGGGAGATGGTCCTGGGCTGGCTCTCGTCGGGCGTCGCCCTCGCCTATGGCCGTCCTGTCTCGGTGCCCGGCGGCACCCTCCTCGTCGACGTTGGGTCCGAGGCCGACGCCCGCGCGCTGGCGGCCTCGCTGCCGCTCGCTCCCTACGCCGAGGTCACGGTCCGCCGCTCGGACATGCCGCCCGCCCCCCGGCCGGCCCGTGCCCGCGCCGCGATCTCCGCGGGGTGATGTGGCCCTCGGGCCCCGGCATGCCGGCCCGCCGATGCTTCGCGGCCGGTCAGGCTGGCGCGCGGAGGTCGCCGAGACGCCGGAGACCGCGCTGCTCGATGACCTCGAGCAGCGCCCGGTTCACCCGGCGGGGAAACGTGGGACCTTGCGTGATGAACGCGGTGAAGCAGCTGACGGCGTCGGCGCCCGCCTCGAGAGCGGCCAGGGCCTTGGCGGGGGTGTCGATGCCGCCCGTCGCGATCACTCCGACGTGAGGCCCCACGGTGCGGCGGAGCTCCCGCACCGTCTCGAGGACGGTCGGGAAGAGCTCGGGCCCCGAGAGGCCGCCCGAGCGCTGCGAGAGCCGCGGCTCGTCGACGCGGCGGGTGTTTCCGAAGTTGATCGCGTCGACGCCCGCGTCGAGGGCTGCCGGGACGATCGCGCTCCGGTTCTCGTCGGGAAAGTCGGGCGAGAGCTTCAGGATGAGCGGCTTCCGCGTGGCCTCGCGGACCAGGCGAAGGAGCGCGCGGACGCGGGACGGCGAGCCTGACAGCTCGTAGACGAGTCGCGTGTTCGGCGAGGAGATGTTGGCCTCGACGAGGTCGGCATGCGGCTCGAGGGCCTCGACGAGCTGCCGGTACTCCTCCGGGGACTCGCCGGCGACGCTCACGATGACCGGGCGGTCGTGACGGAGCCGGGGCAGCGCCGATCGGAAGGCCTCGAGGCCCGGGTTCTGGAACCCGTTGCAGTTCACGAATCCCGGCCCCGCCGGCGTCGTCACGCGAACCAGGTTTGGCTCCGGGTGGCCGGGGCGCGGGCGGACCGTGATGCTCTTGGCCGTCACGGCACCGAAACCGAGGGCCATCGCCCGCCGGAGGATGCGGAGGTCGTAGTACATCGAGGACAGGATGAGGGGGCCGGGCAGGCGGACGCCCGCGATGTCCACGGCGAGCCTCGAGTCGTCGACGGCGAGGGCCCAGAGCGGCGTCACCGGGAGCGCCCGGAACAGCGCCTGGCCGACGCGCACCGCCGTGGCCTCGGGAACCCGGGAGAGCAGGCTACCGTAGACGGCGCGATAGAGCCGATCGGCGAGCGGGAGGAGCATCGGGCCCGACGAAGGATACAATGGCATCGTCGGCGCCGCAACGGCGGCGCCGTACCTGGAGCCCTGAATGGACGATCTGCGATTCGTCGCCGACATGATGCTCGGGCGTCTCGCCCGCGAGCGCCGCGCCCCTGAATGCGACACGCTTCGCTTTCGGGCCGCGACTGGTGGGCGGCTGCGCGAGGTCCCGCTCGCCGAATGCCGGCGGCTTCTCACACGGGATGCCGCCCTCGTCCGGCGGGCGCGGGAAGCGGGCCTCCTCGTGCAGGGCGCGTCGTCGTCGCTCGTGACATGGCTCGAGGTCCGCACGTGTGCCCGCAGCGGCCGTGTCTCTCGGGCGGGGACGCATGGCACGGGCATCCTGCGCGGCTCGAGCCGGACCTCCGCGATGCGCGGGGTTGACGTGGCCCGGGATACCCGTCCGGATTGCGGGTCCCATGCTCGACGGAAGGTGATTTCTCAAGCTAGTTCTCGCCTCAGGGCAGAAGCCTCGGGGCAGAATGGGAAGATAGATGGCACGCTTGCTGACGATACGACGTCCGGCGCACCACGGCGCTCGATGCCCGCGTGGCCCAGGGGAGTCACGAGGCTGGGTTAGAGTTCGATCCGTGCGACATCGTGAGATCCTGCGATCCCCGCGGGAGCCGGGCCATGGCGGAAGGTTTCGATTGCGAGACGGATGGCTTCCTGTGATCTCGCAGCGCGCCCGCGAGAAGCGCATCGTCGAGAAGCTGAGAGCCGGCATGCTCAGTCCGGCGACCCCGACTGACATCCCGCACCCGAGGTCGGGCGGTGAGGATAGATGCCACGGGTGCGACGAGCCGGAGGCGGACTCGCTCGTCGGCGAGAATCCCTGGCACTCTCTCTGTGTCCTCTTCTGGCAGGGTCGGAGCGAGTCCGTGCGGGAGCGGCGCGCGTCGGATCGCCTCGGCGGACCGGAACGTCACTCCCGAGCGTCCGCGATGGACGATCGTTGCGCGAGCGGACCGGCCGGAGGTGTTCGCGGCGCTCCGGCGAAGCTTCGTGGGGTCTGCCTGGGTCCAGGTGGTGGCGGACCGCCGTCGCGGGCAGCGGCGCCGGAGCGGCGGCAGCGCACCGGGGACCGAGCGCCGCGGCGTCGGACGCCGGAGTGCGGACAGGCTCCCGACGCAAGTGCCCGACTTTCGTCTGGCCCATCGAGGGGACGGCTTCGAGGTCTACGAGGTCATTGGCCCGGTGTCGGGCCGATGCTCCCAGTGCGGCACGACGTTGCGCGTGGAGATACCTCGGTTCACCGAGCCGCCTGCTCGCCTGGAGCTCACCGTGGTGCATGAGGCCATCGCGCCGAATCGCACGCGGCACGTGGTCGAGATGCAGTCGTTTTCGGCGACCGGTCGCGTGCTGCTCGCGTCGCGCGTTGTCGTGTAGAACCGCACGGAGTCGGCGCTCGCCCTGCCGGCGATCCGACGGTCTCGATTCCGAGAGGAGGATCCCATGCTCACCTATGTCGTCCTGGGGACCTTCACCGATCAGGGCCGGCGAACGATCCAGGAGTCACCGCGGCGTCTCGACGCCGCCCAGGCGGCACTGACCAAGATCGGCGGGAAGATGACCGGCTTCTACCTCACGATGGGGACGTACGATTTCGTCGCCGTGATGGAGGTCAAGGACGACGAGACGGCGGCCAAGTACGCTCTGGCCCTCGCTGCCCAGGGCTACGTGAGAACCACGACCCTCAAGGCGTTCCCGGAGGCCGAATACCGTCGACTGATCAAAGGAT
>CAVVOZ010000019.1:0-172588 GCA_963749975.1 uncultured Candidatus Rokubacteria bacterium
CAGGAACTCGTTCGTGTAGAACGCGGTCGCCGGGAGGTTGGTCTCGAGACCCCGGTACTTCTTGAGCACCTCGAGCGTCGACTCCCAGTCCTCCGGCGGCCCGAAGCCGACGCGCTTCTGCTTGTTCGCCGGGCTGAACAGGAGGCCGAGGTCGACGGCGAGCTGCCGGCGCACGGTCTCCCGGTCCGCCAGCGGCGCGAGCTTCATCAGGGCCGCCACCGCGGCCTCCGGGTCCCTCACCGCGTCCTCGAACCCCTTGACGCTCGCCGCCACCACCTTGCGGACCAGGTCCGGCCGCTCCTTGAGCGTGTCCTGGTGGACGAGCACCGTGAATCCGACCGTGGGCACGCCGAGGTCGCTGAACTTGAGGACGCGGGTCTTGAACCCCTTGACCTCCATGGCGATGGCCTGGTCGTCCGCGCCCCCGAGGAGGGCGTGCGCCTGCTTCTCCGTCACCGCCGGGATCTTCGCCTTGGGGTCCATGTGGATGAGCTTGATCGAGTCGGCGTTGAGCTTGTTGGCCGCGACGACGGCCGGCCACGTCTGGGTGAGGCCGTCGCCGGGGGTGATCGCCAGCGTCTTGCCCTCGAGGTCCTTGGCCGTCCGGATGTTGGTCTCCTCGAGCGACACCACCGCGTACGGGAGGACGTTGAGGATCGTCGCCACCGCCTTGACCGGCACGCCCTTCACGGCGTTCTGGGTGAGGCTGACGCCATCCGCCCAGCCGAAGGTGTCGGACTTGTTGCCGATCAGCTGGATCGTCGTGGCCGAGCCCCGGCCCTCGAGGATCTCGACGTTCACGCCCGCCTTCTCGAAGTAGCCGCGCTCCTTGGCGAGCGCGAACGGCGCGTGAATGCCGCCCCAGTACCAGTTCATGCGGAACGTGACCTTGTCCTGGGCGACGGCGCCCGGCGTCGCCGCCGACCACGCCGCGACCGCCGCCAGCCCGAGCCCCGCTCCCGCGACCAGAAGACGCCAGCTCCGCCGCATATCCCCTCCCCTGCCGGCCCGGCCCCTAGGCCGGTCCCGGCTCCTCCAGGAACTCGTTGGGACGCTCGAAGATCCCGATGCCGATGCAGCCGTTCGGCGACCACGCCCGGTGAACCGAGCCGGCCCGCCGCCAGACGTAGTTGCCCGCCGTGCACTCGCCGTCGTCGTCGACCAGCGAGCCCTCGAGAATGAAGGTCTGCTCGAGCCCGACGTGGCGGTGGCGCGGAAGCTTCGCACCGGGCTCGAAGCGCGTCAGGATCGTCTGACGGCCGGACGGCTCCTCGTAGAGGACCTTGTTCCAGACTCCCGGGAACCGGCTCGGCTGCCAGTCGATCTTCGCCAGGTCGAGGTACGTCGATCCGCTGCTCGCTCTCGTGACCATGACCGTCTCCCCCCTCCGGGCCTCATGGCCCGCGACGCGCAACGATCATACTGCACCGGTCGGAGCGTCGGAAGGCGGTCAGAGCCCGCCCTCGGCGCCGAGCGGCCCCCGGCGCGAGACGTGCCAGGGGATCGCCAGGCGCTCGAGCAGCGTCACCACGTAGTAGAGCACCAGGCCGATCGCCGTCAGCACGATGAGCGTGGCGAACAGGAGCTCGGTCCGGAGATCCCCGCCCGCGACCAGGAGGAGGTATCCGAGACCGCGGTCCGAGCCGACGAACTCCCCGATGATCGCCCCGACCGTGGCGAGGGTGATGGCGACCTTCAACCCGGTGAAGACGTGAGGCAAGGCGTGCGGGAGCCGCACCTTCACGAAGGCCGGCCACGCCCGGAGCCCCATGGACCGGATGAGGTGCTCGATCTCGCGATCGAGCGAGCGGAACCCCGCGATCGAGTCGATGACGATCGGGAAGAAGGACAGGAGGAACGTCATGAACACCTTCGGAAACAGGCCGAAGCCGAACCAGATGATGAACAGCGGCGCGAGCGCGATCTTCGGGACGAGCTGGGTGAAGACGAGCACCGGCATCACCACCCGCTCCACCGAGCGCGAGAAGGCGACCGCGAGCCCGCAGGGCACGCTGACCGCCACGGCCAGGAGGAAGCCGAGCGCGATCTCGCGGACCGTGACCAGGGCGTGCTGGCCGAGGAGGGGCGCGCGGACGAACAGCTCGCCCGCCGTGGCGAGCGGGGTGGGCAGGATGTAGCGCGGGACCTTGAGCCCCACGAGCTGCCAGACGATCAGGATGAGGGCGAAGGCGGCCGCCGTCTGGAGGCGCGCCAGCCACAGCCCGCGGCGGGCGGGACGCTGTGCCGCGGCCGGCTCGCCCACGCCCGGCGTGGCGGCTACGCCGGCAGCAGGCCGGCGTGGACCAGGAGCCGGCGGATCGTGCGCCGCTCGTCGTCGGAGATCGGCATGAGCGGCGGCCGGACCGCCGCCGAGCGGAGGACGCCCAGCATGACCAGCGCCTCCTTGAGCCGCGGGCGGTAGTCGCGGAGCGGCGGGCTCCACATCATCCGCGCCATGGGGCCGATCCGGTCCCAGATGGCGAGCGCCTGCTGGTAGTCCCGCTGCTGCACGGCCTCGAACATCTTGACCTGGAGATCGAGCGCGATCGCGCCGAAGCCGATGAGCGCCCCGTGCGCGCCGAGGATGTACGCCTCGCAGAGGAAGGTGTCGCTGCCGGTCAGGACGGCGAGCGGCTTCGGCGCGTCCCGGAGAGCCTGGAGCGTGTCGACGAGCCGCGCGGCGTCGAAGGTGGCCTCCTTCATCGCGACCACCTCGGGGATCTCGGCCAGGCGGCAGAGCGCCTCGTTCGAGTAGGACGGGCCGAGCCCCCGCGCGAACTGGAAGAGGCAGAGGGGCAGCCCCGTCGCCTCGGCGATCGCCCGGTGGTACTCGAACGGGAGCCGCCACGGGAGCGGCTCCCCCATGAAGGTGGGCACGGGCGGGAAGACCGCGAGCCCCTCGGCGCCGGCCCGGGCGAGGGCCTGCGCCTGCTGGACGGCCTCCTTCGTCGAGCCGGCGATGAGGCCGCTCCACACCGGGCAGCGCCCCTCGGCCGCCTCCCGCGACAGCTCGACCACGCGGAGGCGCTCCTCGACGGAGAGCGCGGGCCCCTCGGCGGCGTCCATGTTCATGGCGATCGCGGTCGGCCCCTGGGGCACGAGCCAGCGGAGGTAGTCGCGAAGCCCCTTCCAGTCGACCTCGAACTCCTCGGTCATCGGCAGGACCGGCGCCGCGACGATACCCCGGATCAGCTCCATGCGCGTCCTCTCCTCTCGCTCACGCCGCCGTCACGGCGCCGAGGTGCACCCTTTCGACGATCGTGGCCATCAGTCCCTGTGACGGAGCTCAGCGAGAGCTCGGCTCGCTCTTCGAGACGGCCACCGGCCCAGCGGTCGACCGAGCTCGAGGAGATCGCCCCTGGGCGCCGTGGCCCGCCCTGCCTCGACGAGTCGATCCAGCACCGTCGATCGCCCCTTCGGCGCAATCACGGCAGCCCGGGTGCCGCGCTCCCTGACTTCGAGCGTTCGACCGGCCTTGACGCGCCTGGGAGGGATCCCACGTGTCGTCACGGATCACTTCCGGCCGTTGCCGGCGAGGGCCGCGGTCACGCCGAGCCCGACGAACACGCTCCCGCTGACGTACCGCTCGGCGCGGAGGAGCCGCCCTTCCCGCTTGAGCCAGGCGCCGGCGGTGCCGGCCGCCACCGCGTAGAGGCCGTCGCTCACCACGCCGAGCGCCACGAAGATCAGCCCGAGGACCAGGATCTGCAAGCCCACGGCCCCCTTCGAGACGTCCACGAACTGCGGGAGGAACGCCAGGAAGAAGAGCGCGGTCTTCGGGTTCAGGACGTTCACCACCACACCCTGGCCGAAGAGCCGGCGGAGGCTCTTGGGCGCGAGCGCGCGCCCTCCGGCGGGCTGGTCCCATCCCGCGAGCTTCCGGACGCCGAGGTAGACGAGGTAGAGCGCGCCCAGGTACTTCACGATGTCGAACGCGAGCGCCGACGAGACCAGGAGCGCGGACACGCCGAGGGCGGCCGCCGCCACGTGGACGAGCGTGCCCACGTGGACGCCGAGCGCCGAGACGAGCCCCGCGAGCCGCCCCTGCTCCACGCTCCGGGTGACGATGTAGAGCACCGCCGGCCCCGGGGTGAGGAGGAGCACCACGGCCGCCACGACGAACAGACCCAGCAGCGACGCCTCTGGCATGATCACGCGGTCCCTCCGTGAGTCGGGCGGCCCGGAGGCCGCCGGCTGAGCTCGATCTATCCGCCCATGTACTGGCCGAGGAGCATGAGGCGCTCCCCGTCCAGCACCTCGCTGTCGAGGTCGTGGGTCAGGCCGAGCACGGCGTTGTTCACGAGCACCTCGATGTTGTCGCCGAGCTCGCGGGGCCGCGTCGGGTCCCAGAGGGCGCTCCCGAGCTCCGGGAAGCGGTCCGACATCGCCCGGAGCACGTCACGCACCTTCGATCCCCGGGGCACGACCGTGTCCACCGTCACCTGGCCCGTGCCCGGCCCGCCGACGAGCCGGTTCACCCAGGACAGGACCTCGACGGGGACCGTGAGCGGCTGGGCGGGCGCCGCCTTCACCGGCGGGACCGGTCGCCGCCCCACACGGCCGGCACCATCCACTCGAGGCCGACGGCCCGGAGCGTCTCGGGCGTCGGCCGCCCGGTCGCGCGGTCGTACCCCATGCCCTCGTACCAGACGTCGAGCATCCGCTCCCAGTGCTTCTCGATCGACTGTCCCTTGGCGGGCCCGTCGATCGGCGTCGACCCGTAGCGCCGGGACGGCCGCTCGAGCTCGCCGCCGATGCCGCACCGGACGTTGAAGGCGCGGAAGATCGCGCCGATCCGCCGGCCGAAGCGCATCGCCTCGTCGCGGGAGTAGTCCCAGCCGGTCGCCGCCGACAGGGTGCGGGTGAGGTTCTCCATATACGTTCGCGTGGTGAAGATGCACGCGCCGAGCGAGTCCTCGAAGTTCCGCCGGCCGTTGAGTCCCGCGACCTGCCGGGCGACCTGCTCGGGGTCGAACGGGTTGATGCGGGCGGGCAGGCCCAGCTCGGCCGGGAACACCGCCGGGCCGGTCTCGAGGGTGCCCGTCGAGCCGGTGCAGGTGTCGAGCATCTCCTCCCACCGCCCGCGATGGTCGTGGCCGCGGGGCGAGGCGTTCTTGCCGGTGTAGATCGCGCACTCCGCCGCGCCGCCGCCGAGCCGCTCGGCGGCGAGCTTGGTGCCCTCGGCCAGGAGGTCGCCCAGCCCCTCGCGGCGGCTCAGCATCCATAGGAGCCGCGCCGCGCCCTCGGCGTCGCCCCAGGCGAGCCGGAAGCCGAGCTGCTTCTCGGTGATGTAGCCCTTCTCCTGGCACTCCATCACCCAGCCGCAGAGCCAGCCGAACTCGTTGACGTCGACGCAGGCCCGGTCGATCTGCGTGTTGAGCCAGGAGACGGCCACGGGATCGGTGCACCCGATCGCCCAGCCGGCCCCGGACCAGCCCTCGTACTCGGGCTCGTCGACGATCTCGCCCTTGTGCTTGCCGCGGGGCAGCACCTGCATGTGGCAGTGGTGCATCCCGCAGGCGTTGCACTGGTGCCCGCGGTGGTCGAAACCCTGCCGGAGCGCCGGCGCCTCCCACTGCTTCATGTCGACGCCGGGCAGAGCCACGTTCGTCGTGTAGTTCTTGATCGGGAGCGCGCCGAGACCGAGCAGGTTCACGACGCCCGGAAGCGTGCCGTACTCGTAGAGCGTCTTGGCCGCGGGGTTCGTGCGGAGGTCGTTGGCGATGTCGTCGGCGGCCGCGATGAGCCCGCGCGGATCGGCCGCCCGGAGGGCATGACCCCCTCGCACGATCGCCACCGCCTTCAGCCGCTTCTTCCCCATGACGGCGCCGACGCCGTTCTTGGAGGCGACGTGGCCGTAGTCGCCCTGGATCGCGGCGAAGCGCACCAGGTTCTCGCCGGCGGGCCCGATCGAGTACACGCTCAGCATGTGGCCGGCGTACCCGAGCTCCCCGTTCAAGGCGTCCTGCGTCTCCCAGGTGTCCTTGCCGACGAGGTGCCGGGCGTCGCGGAGCTCGACCCGGTCGCCGCGGATCAGGAGGTAGGTCCACTCCGGCGCCTGCCCCTGGACCACGATGGCGTCGTAGCCGCAGTACTTCAGATTCGCGCCGAAGAAGCCGTTGGCCTGGGTCGAGGTGCCGCCGTTCGTCATCGCGCCGCGCGTGACGACCGTGAGGCCGCCCGTCCCCCAGACCGGCAGGCCCGCCAGCGGGCCGGTGCCGAGCACCAGGCGGTTCTCCGGGTCGTCCCAGTTGACCCCGGCCGGCACTTCGTCCCAGAGGATCTTCGCGCCGAGCCCGGCGCCGCCGAGGTACGTCCGCATGTCGGCGGGGGACCAGGGCTCGCCCCACGCGCGACCGGCCGAGAGGTCCACCCGGAGAAGCTGCCCTGCGTATCCGCCGGGGAGGCCCGCCCTCGTGGCCGCCGCCTCCTTCGTCGCCGCCGCCGTCCCTGCCTGCGTCATTCGCATTCTCCTGGGGTCAGACTCGGACTTCGCAACAGTTCGCCATCCCGCGGCCATCCCACGGAAGGAGAGCCCCATCCCGGCCGGATCGCATGGCAGTCAACGACCGCCCCCTAGCTCCACAGCACTGCGGGCGCGGGCGCCGGCCGGCCGAGCACCGTCTGCGGGAGGAGATGCCGCGTCACGTGCGAGGCGACGTAGGCGCGCTTGACGTCGAAGGGGTTCCGGCGAAGCTGCTCCTTCCACGGCCCGAGCGGCACGCCGGACTGGACCAGCCCCTTCAGCATCCCCACGTCGTTCGTCGTCCAGATGTCGGCGGAGGGGCCGAGGATCATCGCCCCCGTCAGCCGGTCGCCGTGCCAGAGGAGCTTCCGGTACGCCGGCCGGTCGGGGTCGACCGCCAGCATGAGCTCGGCCGCGGGATCGTCCCAGCGCCCGAAGCTCGCCACGTCGAGGTGGCAGACCTCCACGATGTTCATGAGGAGGCTGCCGCGGTACGGGACGTCCCTGCCCGCCATGTTGGCCCCGACCACCCGGCCGTGCTCCATCGCCGTCGGCTCGATCGCGTGGACGTCGGGCTGCCCGGTCACCAGGTCCCGCCCCTCGGCCACGTCGCCGGCGGCGTAGACGTTCGGCGCGCTCGAGCGGAGGTGGTCGTCCACGACGACGCCCCGGTTGACGCGGATCCCCGAGCCCTCGAGCCACCCGAGGTTCGTGCGGATGCCCGTCGCCATGATCACGACGTCGGCGTCGAGGTCCGCGCCGTCCTTGAACCGGAGGCGGCGCCGGCCGGCGTGCTGCTCCACCGCCGTCAGCGTGGCGCCGGTGCGGATCTCGACGCCGTGCTTCCGGAGCCACGCGTCGACGAGCGACGCTCCCTGCCGGTCGATCATGCGGGGCAGGATCTGGGGCGCGATCTCGACGATCGTCAGACGCGCCCCGAGCGCGAGGATCGAGTTGAGAATGGTGAAGGCGATGAAGCCGGCGCCCACCATGACCACGTGGCCGCCCGGCCGGATCTCCGCGACCACCCCCCGGGCCTGCTCGAGCGTCCAGAAGCTGTGCACCCCGGGGCCGTCCGCGCCCGGAACCGGAGCCCGGACGGCGGACGACCCGGTCGCGACCAGGAGGTCGTCGTACTCGAGCGCGGTGCCGTCGTCGAGCGTGAGCTTCCCGGCCTTCGGGTCGAGGGCCGTCGCCCGGCGCCCGATGTGCGTCGTCACGCCGAGCCGGCCGAGCTTCGCCGGGGTGGCCGTGAAGACGTGGGACTCGGCGATGGTGCGGCCGAGGTAGTACGGAAGGACCATGCGCGAGTAGGGCCGCTCGGCCGAGACCAGCACGATCTCCGAGCGCTCGCTCTCCTCCTGCCGGATCGTGTTGATCGCGTTGTGGCCGGCGGTGCCGCCCCCGACGATGACGTGGCGCGCCGCCATCAGTGCCTCCCGTTCCCGCCGGCCGGGACGAGCGAGCCGGCGGATCGCGTCGCCGCGAAGTCACCGAGCCAGTCGGCGGTCTCGACGTCCTCGTAGAGAATGGCCTGCGTCGGACACGCGTGAGCGCACGCGGGGTCGCCGCCGCAGAGGTTGCACTTGAACGCCTTCTGCGTGTCGGGGTTGTAGAACATGGTCCCGTACGGACAGGCGATCGTGCAGAGCTTGCAGCCGACGCACTGGTCGTCGATCACGGCCTTGGCGCCCACCGGGGAGATGACGATCGCGCCGACCGGGCACGCGGTCATGCACCAGCCCTCGGCGCACTGGAAGCACGTGTACGGCGCGTAGCTCGTGTGGCCCTCGAACGGCGCCACGCGGATCACCGACTTGGCGGGCTGGAACGTGCCCGTCTGCACGTACGAGCACGCCAGCTCGCACCGGAGGCAGCCCGTGCACCGCTCCGGGACGATCCTCAGTACCTTCATAGGGCCCTCGCAGGTTCGGGATCACTGGATGCGCCGGGGAAGCCGCGCACGGGGCTCGGCGGACGCCGACATTGTAACCACACTCCCCCACGGGCCTTCAACATCGTGCCGGATGCCGGCGCCCGCGGGGCGCTCATCGCCTGGCGCTCGGGCTCTCGAGGTAGCGGTCGTCGGGGCCGGAGAACGACAGGCCGCCCGGGACCCACAGGACCTCGCCCTCGTCCCGCAGGAAGCGGGCCAGCTGCTCCTGCGCCAGCATGGCGACGCGACCGACCAGACCCGGGGTGCGGACGGCGAGCAGGAACCCGTGCGGATCCGGCCACTCGGCGCCGATCACGCGAGCGACCCGATCGGTACGGACGAGCACCGTGCGGTCCCCCAGCTCCCCCGCGCGGACGAGGGTCGCCGTCGTCGCATTCGGCACGACGCGATCCCCCAGCGCGTACTGGACGAGCACGCGGGCGGGCTCGAGCCCGGGAAGCGGCGACCGCCGGAGGTGGCGCGCGTAGGCCACCGGGTCCGCGCGGCGACCGAGCCACTCGGCCCGGGCGAGGTACTCCTGGATCGCGAGCGCCCCCGGTGCGGGTGCCACGACCGGCCCTGCCCCGCGGAGCGGGAGATCCTCCCGGAAGTCTTCGGGCAGGTTCAGGAGCGGCGGGCTCCGGCGTCCGAGCGCGTCCTTGACGCGCGGTCGAAAGACGGGGGAGAGCCGCGCGATCTCGGGCACGGGCCCCCCCGGCACCACCAGGACGCCGACACGCACGCGGGACTCGACCGCGAGGAACAGCGTGCCGTAGATCCCGCCGAGCGAGTGCCCCGCGTACGAGATGGGCCCCTGCCCCGTGTCCGGGCGGCCGTCACCGTCCACGTCGAGCCCCCGCCCGACGGCCCGGACGAGCGCCATGAGGTCGACCACCTGCTGGCGGAGGCCGTCCCGGAGACCGAGCACCGCCAGAGGCCCCCCGGGGAGCGGGGCCAGGCCCTCGGTCAGCTCGATGCGGCCGTCCGCGTCCAGGTCGACGCCACGGCCCGGCACCCGGACGACGTGGGTCCGCCCGTCGCCGAGGCTGACGCGGAGCCGGCCCTCCGGCCCGCCGCCGTGGCCCACCACCGAGATCGCCACCGTCGCGATCCCCTGGCGCGCGAGACCGCCCGCGACGAGAAATGCGCTCGAGAACATCTCTCCGCCGTAGCCGTGCCCGAACACCGCCAGCGGCCAGCCCCCGGGCGGCGGCCGACCCACCGGCGTCACCACGACGAAGGGGACGGGGCGGTCGACACCAGCCGTCCGGTGGGGGGCGAGAGTCGCCGCCTCGAGGATCCGGCGTTCGGGCGTCAGGTACCAGGGTGACCAGTACCACCCGATTCCGACGCCGCCGACCGCGTCCCGCGGCAGCGCCTCGAGGGGAAGGACCTCGTCCCGGAAGCCGGTGGGCGCCCTGTCGGCGCCCGACGCCGCGCCTGCCGCCGACGGGTCCGCCGCCGGACCGACCTGGCGGCGGAGGACGAGGCGCGCCAGGCTCGCCCGCGGGAACCACGCGCGCCCCCCTGCCTCGGGCGCCGTCATGAGCGCCGGGGCGGGGAGTTGCCGGTCGAGGGCGTCGCGGGCCTGCTCGAGGAACGCCGAGACGCTGCCCGTGGTGAAGACGGAGGCGACCGCGACCCGATCGGCGCGGATGCCGCGGCGATCGAGCGCGCGCCGGAGCAGACCGAAGGCCGCGCGATGCTCCGGCGCCAGGGGAGGCCCGCCGCCCGACCGCCCACCGCCCGACTGAAGGACCGCCGCGAAGCCCGCCGACGGCTCGACGGGCCGGCCGGCCGAATCGCGGAGATCGCGCGTCACCACGAGCCCGTAGAGGGTCTCCGGCTCGAGGAGGCTCTCGGGACGCGCGTGGAGGGTGAGGGTGTCCGGATCCCAGACGAGGCGGTCCACCCCCGTGACCTCGGGCGGCCCCGCGGCGAGACGGACCAGGAACACGCTGCGCGGGCTGACGCTCGTCACGTCGATCGCGCCCGTGAAGCGGAGCGCGACGCGGGGGTCGAGGTCGAAGCCGTCCAGCTCGGCGATGAGACGCAGGTCGTCGCAGACCGAGCGAGCCGGAACGCAGGACGCGAGCGAATTCGCCAGCCGGCGCCCGGTCCGCTGGGTGCGGTCGGGAACGGTGAGCCAGTCGGCGGGGAACGGGCTCGCCGACGCGGCGTCGAGGTCGAGCCGCGCCTGGACCGGGGGCGGCGCTGGGACCGGGGCGGCGCCCGCAGGGAGCGCGCCGAGCAGCGCCCCCGTCACGACCGCTCCGAGCATCCCGATGCCGCCTCGGAGGACGGCAGGCCGGCCACGCGGCCGCCCCGCGCGGATCGACGGTCGCGTGGTCACCGCGCCACTCGGTCGCTCGGCCGGTCCGCCGTCATGCCGGTCAGGCGCGCCAGGGCACCTCGACCGGGGGGAAGTGGCGGTGGCGATCGGTGCCGCGCACGAGGATCGGGCGATAGTAGCCGCGGAGCGAGTTCGGGGACACCTGGCGGACGTCGGGCGTGGTGAATCGCACCGCGAGCCCGCAGCGGCGGCGGCTCGAGCGGTTGGGATGGCTCCCGTGGAGCAGCATCCCGTCGTGGAGCGACATCTGCCCCGCGCGGAGCGGCATCGAGACCGCCCGCCCCTCGTCGACGAGCCCGTCCGGCACCGCCTGGTTGATGCTGAGGAGGTTGCCCTCGCGGCCGGACTTGCCGTGCTCGAGGATGCCCAGGCGGTGAGAGCCCGGGATCACGCTCATGCATCCGTTCTCCACGTCGGCGTCGTCGATCGCGATCCACGCGGTGATGGCGCGCGCCGGCTCGAGGCCCCAGTAGGTCACGTCCTGGTGCCACGCCACGAACCGCTCGCCACGCTCCTCCGCGGGGTACTTGCAGAAGAAGTTGGACGCGAGCAGCAGAACGTCCGGGCCCAGCACCGCCTCCACGGCGTCGAGCACCCGCGGATGCGTGGCGAGCCGCCAGACGAACTCCACGTCGAGGTGCCGGTCGAGGATCCGGACCTCCGCGGTCTCCAGCCCAACCTCGCGCTCGAGCGTGTCGAACGAGGCGCGGCACCGGGTCGCTTCCTCCGGCGTCAGCACGTCGACCACCGGCAGGAAGCCGCGCTCCGTCCACTGCTTGGGCCACTGCTTGGGCCACTGCTCGGTCAGGGTCGCCGTCGTCGTCATCGGGTCTCCCGTCTGGAGGTTCAGCGGCCGCCTACTAGCCTAGCCCACCGATCCGGCCGTGACTACCACGGTGCGGAGCCGGACGGGAGCCCGGGCCCGGGACGGCCGCAATTGACGCCTCGCACCTTGCGGGCTAGCCTTGGCGGACCTGGGAGAGACTCCGCGCATGCGGTGCCCCCGGTGCCACGCTCAGAATCTCGACCGCGCGCGGTTCGCGCCCGCGCACATACACCTCGCACATGACGGGTGTGGGTGGAGCCGGGATCGACTCGACCCGGCGGTGGAGGAGAGAATGCAACGGAGGAGTGGTCCGAGGGCCAAGCACGTCGTCGCCGGAATCGCGATCCTGGCCGGTGTGACATGGAGCGCACCGGCGCGGGCGGCCACGGAGGACTGCTTCCTCCGTGTCGATGGCGTCATGGGGGATAGTGTCGACGCCCGGCATCGCGGCGAGATCGAGCTGGTCGGCTGGTCGCTGGCCATGGTGAACGCCGGGACGGCGATGACCGCCGGGGGCGCCGCCTCGGGGCGGGCCGACTTCCAGCCCCTCAAGATCACCCAGCGCGTGGATCGCGCCGTCCCCGCGCTCGTCCAGCTCGGGGCGGCCGGTCAGCACGTTCAGTCCGCCATCCTCGCCTGCCGCCGCGCAGGGCGCGACGCCGGCGAGCACCTCAAGGTCACGCTCCAGGACGTGATGATCTCGGGCGTGCGCCTCTCCGACTCGGCCGAGGGGCAGCCGTCCGCCGAGGTGACGCTGGTCTACGGCCGAATCACCATCGAGTACCGGCCACAGATGCCCGACGGCAGCCTGGGGCAGCCCGTGGTGACCGGCTGGGACGTCAGGGCGAACAGGCGCCTGTAACGCCGCGCGCCGGCTCGACGCGCTCGGCCCGCCAGGCGCGCCGGTCTCGCCCGGGGGGGCCCGGAGCCGACCGCGCCTCTCAGCCCCCCGTCAGGGGGCGCGCGCGCTCGGCCAGGCGGCGGTCGACGCCCTCGAGCCGCGCCCGGTAGTCGCCGAGCCAGGCCCGAGCCAGGTCGAGCTCGCTCCGGTAGCGGCCGAGGCTCGCCCCCAGCGGGCCCGGCGCCGGGCCGCCCGGGAGCGTGCGCACGGCGACGAAGTGCTCGGGCGTCGTGTACCGGCGAAGATCCGCCTCCCCGAGCCGGGGCGGGCGGCCCACCACCTGGGTGAACGCCTCGGCGAACGCCGCGTGGGGGACGGTGGGGAAGCGCTCGCCGCGGCCGAGCATCCCCTGCACGAGCCGCGAGACGACCTCGTGCGCCTGGCGGAAGGAGATGTCCTCCACGCGCACCAGCGAGTCGGCCAGCTCGGTCGCCGTGATGCAGCTCTCGTCGATGTGACGGCGGACGCGCGCCTCGTCGACGCGCGCGGCGCGGATGAATCCCGCGAGGAGCCGGAGCGCCCGGCCGCCCGCGTCGAAGGCCGCGTAGCCGGCCACCTGCACCTCGCCCTCGGCGTCGTTCACGTCGGTGAACGGCGTGTTGTGGAGCACGGCGAGCGTCGCCTCGGCCCGGCCCGCGGCGAGCGAGCAGAGGAGCCTGAGATGCTCGACCGCGACGGGGTTCCGCTTCTGCGGCATGATCGAGCTCACCTGCACGTACGCGCCGGGGACGTGGAGGTGCCCCACCTCGAACGCGGTCCAGGCGTTGAGATCCTGGGCGAACCGCCCGAGATGGATGAAGAGGAGCTGGAGCGCGCCGTACACGCTGGTGACGTAGTCGTTGGCGGCGATGCAGCCGTAGGCGTTGTCCTGCACGCCGGCGAAGCCCAGGAGCTCGGCCATCGCGCCGCGGTCCAGCGGGAAGCCCGAGGTCGTGATCGCCGCCGCCCCCATGCTGGAGAGATCCGGGTAGCGGCTCGCCAGGCGCAGGCGCTCCACGTCGCGGAGCAGGAGCTCGACGAGGGCGCCGAGGTAGTGCCCGTAGGTCGTCGGCTGGGCCGGCTGGCCGTGGGTGTACGCCACGACCAGCGTGCCGCGGTTGACCTCCGCGACCTCGAGCAGGGCCGCGATCGCCCCGAGGAGCTCGTCGAGCAGCACCCCCAGGCGCTCCTTGAGCGCCATCTTGAACACCGTGTGGTCGATGTCGTTCCGGCTCCGCCCGGTGTGGAGCTTCCCCGCCGTCTCGACGCCGAGCCGCCGCTCGAGCTCCGTCTGGACGAGGAAGAAGAAGTCCTCGTGCTCCCCCGTGTAGGCGAGCGCCGGGACGTCGGTGACCCGCTCGATGTCGTCGAGCGCCTGGAGGATCGCCCCCGCCTCCGCCCGGGTGAGGAGGCCCTGCGCGGCCAGCATGATCGCGCTCGCCCGGTTGACCCGCATCTGCTGCCGCCAGTAATGCTGCTTCACGCCCTCGAAGAGCGGCGCGAGCACCGTCTCCCGGTACACCGGCGCCGGAAACCGCTCCTCCCCCGACGACCCGCTCATGCGCCCCTACCCCTACAATCCTTGAACCGCGCCTTGAACCGCGAAGGTTGCCGGCACGAAGCCGCCCGCGGGGCGCGGCCGAGGACCGAGCAGCCCAAGGACGCAGGCCCGAGCCCCCCGCAGGCGTACTCCCGTACGCCGAGGATGGGCTCGGGCCGAGGACGCCGGGATGCGACGGTCATCGGCCGCGCCCCGCTAGCCCTTGAGGCCGGTCAGCATCACGCCGCGCACGATGTACTTCTGGAGCACGATGAAGACCAGGAGCATCGGGAGCGTGGCGACGCTGGCGCCGGTCATCACCATCTCCCACTCGGTCTGGAACTCGCCCGAGAACGAGGCGAGCCCCACCGGCAGCGTGTAGAGCTCGCGCTTCGTCGTGGAGATGAGGGGCCAGAGGAAGGCCGTCCAGTTCCCGAGGAAGGTGAAGATCGCGAGCGCCGACAGCGCCGGAGCCACGAGGGGCATGGCGATGCGCCACCAGATCCGGAACTCGCCCAGCCCGTCGACCCGGGCGGCCTCGAGCAGCTCGTCCGGCACGCTCTCGAAGAACTGCTTCATGAGGAAGGTCCCGAACCCCGTCATCATGCCCGGAAACATGATGCCCCAGTAGGTGTCGAGCCAGCCGAGATTCTTGCTCATGACGTACCAGGGCAGGACGAGCATCTCGGTCGGGATCATCAGCGTGCTCAGGATGGCCAGGAACACGACCCGGCGGCCGCGGAACCGGAACTTCGCCAGCGTGTAGCCCACCAGGCTGTCGAAGATCAGCACGGAGAGCGTCGTGAGGACGGCGATCACGAGGGAGTTGAGGAACCAGCGCGGGAACCCCGAGGCGGCGGCCAGCCGGCGGTAGTTGCCGAGCGTCGGCGACCGGGGCAGGAGCGACAGCTGGTACACCTCGGCGCTCTGCTTGAGCGAGGTCGACAGCATGTAGACGAACGGCATCACCATCAGCACGCCGCCGAGGAACAGGAGCGCCCAGACGATCGTGCGCCTCGGTCGCCCCGGCCTCCCCCGCCCTCCCGCGAGGCTCATGCGGACCGGAGCAGCCGGAGCTGGAGGAGCGAGATGGCGAGGAGGATCACGAACAGGACGACCGTCTGGGCGGTGGCGTAGCCCATCTGGAAGTGGCCGAAGGCGGTCTCGTAGATCTTGAGGACGAGCGGCTTGGTCGAGTCGAGCGGTCCGCCCTGGCCGTTCGTCATGCTGTACACGTAGTCGAAGATGCGGAGGAAGGCGATCGAGCTGACGACGACCAGGAAGACGACGGTCGGCCGGAGGAGCGGGAGCGTCACGTCCACGAGCGTCCGCCAGCTTCCGGCGCCGTCGATGGCCGCGGCCTCGTAGTACTCCTGCGGGATGGCCTTCAGGCCGGCCAGGAAGATCACGACCTGGAACCCGAGCCCCGCCCAGACGGCGGGCGCCAGGACCGCGTAGAGCGCCTGCTCCGTCGAGCGCAGGAAGGGCTGCTGGGGGAGCCCCGCCCACACCAGGAGGCCGTTGAACACGCCGATCGGCACCGGCTGGTAGAGCCACCGCCAGACCCAGGCCATCGCGACGGCGGTCGTCAGATGGGGCACGAAGTAGAGCGCGCGCAGGAGCGCGTGGCCGACACGGACGCGGTCGAGGTGGTAGGCGATGAGGAAGGAGAGCGCGAGGCTGACCGCGACGCCCACGACCAGGTACTGGAAGGTGTTCCCCATGACCTTCCAGAAGGTCGGGTCCGCCAGGAGACGCCGGTAGTTGTCGAGGCCGACGAACCGGCGCGGGCCGACGATGTTCCAGTCGGTCAGGGACGTGAGGAGCGCGTCGGCCGTGGGGTAGAAGCGAATGGCGGTGTAGAAGAGGAGGGGCACCGCGAGGAACGCCCACGCGGAAAGGGTCCGCCGCGCACGGAGGGAGAGCCGGTCCAGCATCGCGGGCGACGAGGGCCCGGGGCCCCGGGCCGAGCCCCGGGGCCCCGTCAGGCCCTACTTGAAGAACGCGTCCAGCAGCTTCTGCTCCTCGGCGGCCGCCTGCGCGACCGACTCCGGCACCGGCTGGGCCTTGAGGACGACGCGGTCGACCATGTCCATGAAGAGCTTGCGCTGGGCCGTCTCGTTGACGAAGAAGGTCGCCTCGGCGTAGCCGAGGCCGCGGATGAAGGCGCCGTACTTCGGATTGTTGCGGATCGGGTCGCGCTCGGCCACCGCCTTCCGCGCCGGGAGCTCGCCCACCTTCTCGAGCCAGAGCTCCATCGCCGCCGGCGTGGTGATGAACTTGAGGAACTTCGCGGCCGCGTCCCGCTTGGCGCCGGTCGCCTTCGGCGTGATGCCGTTGACCCAGTAGGACGCGAAGTTCGAGCGCTTGCCCTGGTGGGTCGGCAGCTCGGCCACCCCGTAGTCGAGGCCCGCCTGGGCGTCGAAGGCGGCCAGGCGGAACGAGCCGTCGATCATGAGGCCGGCCTTGCCGGCCTTGAACGCCGTGACCCCGTCGGTCATGAAGCCGAACTCGCCGACCTTCTGCTTCGTCGCGAGGTCGGTGTACCAGGCGACGGCGCGCTGGCCGGCCGGCGTGTTGTAGGCGACGCTCCGGCCGTCGGCCGAGTAGGGCTGGCCGCCCATCTGGCGGATCAGCACCTCGCGCAGCCAGTGATGGTCCTGGAGCCCCATGTCGAGCGCGATGCCGGCCTGGAGGAGGTTGCCGCCGGCGTCGCGCTTGGTCAGCTTCCGGGCCATGTCGAGCAGCTCGTCGAGGGTCTGGGGCGGCTTCGCGGGGTCGAGGCCCGCCTCCGCGAACAGCTTCTTGTTCCAGAACAGGGAGAGCGAGCGCACGGCGGTGGGCACGGCGTAGTACCGCCCGTCCACCTTCATCTGCTTCACCAGCGGGAAGAAGTCACGCTCGATCTCGGCGGCATCGAACAGCTCGGTCGGCAGGGGCTGGAGGAGCTTCGCCTTCAGGTAGTCCTGGAGCCAGCCGTAGAAGAGCTGGACCACGTCGGGCCCCTGGCCCGCCGGGATCGCGGCGGCGATCTTCAGCCGGAAGTCGTCGTACGGCACGTGGGTGTGCTTGACCTTGATGGCGGGATTCTCCGCCTCGAAGCGCTTGATGAGCTCGTCGATCGCCTGCACGCGCTGGGCGAAGGTGTACTGCCAGTACTCGATCTCGACGGTCTGGGCCCCGGCGGTGCCCGCGATCCCGAGCGTCAAGCCGAGGGCTACCAGGAGCCACTTGCCCATCGTCATCGTGCGCCTCCTCGTCTGGCGAACGGTCGCGTTCGGGGTCGAGAGGGGTCTGCCGCGGACCCGGCGGTCGATGTTCCCAGAGTGCCCCGGCGGCGTCAACACCGCGCCAGGGACGCCGCGCCAGGGACGGCGGCGCGTCATCGCCTGACGGAGCGTGAGCGGCGGCGGCGCGAGTACCATGGGGCCGGCGGCCGCGCCTCGGCCGCTCCCGGGGAATCGCCGCGCCGGACGGCCGTCGGGCCGAGACCGGAGGTGCCGTAGCTCATGAGCCGACCGCCCGTGTTCGTGGGAGTGACCACGCTGCCGAGCCGCATCGGGAGGCTCAGGCCGACCATCGACTCCCTGCTGGCGCAGACCCTCCCGCCCGACCGGATCTTCGTCAGCGTCCCGCGCCGGTCCGTGCGCGAGGGCCGCGAGTACGTCGTGCCGGACTGGCTGCTCGCTCCCCCGCCCGGCGTGGATCTCGTTCGCTGTCCGACGGATTTCGGTCCCGCCACGAAGCTCCTCGGCTGCCTGCCGCACATCGGGACCGACGCCTGCCTGATCGTCGTCGACGACGACATGGCGTACAAGCCCGAGCTGGTGGAGCGCCTGTATCGGGCCCAGGTCAGCCGCCCGGACGCGGCGTTCAGCTTCTTCGTCTTCCAGGTGGGTCGGCTCCGGTTCGGACAGGGAGCGGACGGCTTCAGCTTCTGGACTCCGTATCTGGCCGGGATCGAGGCATTCGCGGAGGTGGCTCTCCAGAGCCGCCATCTCTTCGTGGCGGACGACGTCTGGGTCTCCCTCTTCCTCCAGAACAAGGGCGTCTCCATCGAGAGCCTCCAGCACACGCTGCCCCGCGGCGAGCCCGTGCGGGACCCAACCCATGCGGAGAACCAGCTCAGTCACCTCGACGGCGACCTGCGTCGGTCGAACACGATCCGGGAGGGAACGCGATATCTCTTCAGCACGGACCTCCCCCGCCCGCGGCTGAGGCTGCTCCACTGGCTGGGCCGCGCGGAGGGCAAGCTCCGCTCGCTCGGGCGGCGGGTGTGCAGCGCGGCGCCGCGGGGCGCTGACGCGCCCACGCGCCGCGAGGCCGGCTCGGGCCGGAAGCGGGCCCGCGGTCGGTAATTGCCGTAGTCCCGGGTGTCGGATATGCTGAGCGACACAGTTCCCCACTTTCGATGTCCGCCTCCCTCAGTCATGGAGGGTCCCCCATGCGCCTCGGAATCTCGATCGCACTGTTGTCTCTCGCGGGTGTCGTCGCCGGCACCGGCTGCTCGTCCCAGGACTGGTCGGAGTGGAAGTCGCACTCGAGCCACTTCGCGTCAGGCGACCACATGGCGTTCTCCCTCAAGAACCAGGGCTCGACGCCGAGGGTGAGCAGCACGGACACTCGGGAGGCCGCCGCCCAGTCGTGGTGGGGGAGTCCCGTGGTGGTGCGCGCCGACCAGATCTTCCAGAACTAGCCAGCGCGGACGCGACGACCAGATGGCCCGGATTGCGATGAGAGGGCGGACCCGTTGGTGGGTGTCGGGGGCCACGATCCTCGTTCTGGTCCTCGGGGCCCGTGCCGGGTGGCCTCAGCGGTCGGCGGAAGAGGCGATCTTTCCGATCTCGGAGTACAAGACTCAGGACAGTCGAGCGTTGGCCCAGACGTACCTCGGCGAGCTCCGGGCCCTCTATCAGTCGGTTCGGCGCTGCACGCCCGAGGTGGATTTCCACCAGCACGGCCTCGGCTTCCGGCGGCCGCTCGGAATCGAAGGGCTGCCGCCCTACCTCGCGACGTGGGTCTGGATCCCCAATGAACCCGCCTTGCCCAGTGACGGCATCGGGGCGCGCGCAACCGAGGCCTTCCGTCGCTACGCGCCGAAGCTCCTGCCCCAGCTCGTCGCACGGGACGTCATTCACGCGGATCCTCGCGTCGGGGGCTACGGGCTCGTCCTGACCTGGGTCAAGCCGCCGGCTAGCGACCCGCCGATCGGCGAAACCCTCGTCGTCTTCCTGTCGAAGTCGGCGGTCACCCCCTTCGTCGGCGGGACCGCGACCTTCACCGAGCTGCTCGCGCAGGCGCGGATCCGGGCGTTCGACGGTCAGACCGAGGTGAAGCTCACCGGGCTGGCGATCCCGGACCCGGAGCGGCCCGTCCAGCCCCCGCCCTGCTAGCCGGCGCGCCGGAGCCCGGCGCACGCCAGGACGCGCCGCCGGCTCAGGCCGGAAGCGGGCCCGCGGTCGAGATGTCCCGGAGGTCCGTCTTCACGTGGACGAGCGCGGGGCCGGGATGCGCGAGCGCGGCCGCGAACGCGTCGGCGAACTCCGCCGTCTTCTCGACGGCGAACGCGGCGACGCCGTACGCCCGCGCGACGGCCGCGAAGTCGGGGCTCCGGAGGTGGACCGCGAAGAGCCCGTCCGGACCGATGCGCTTGTGCTGGTGCATGGCGATGGTGCCGTAGGCGCCGTTGTCTCCCAGCACCACCTTGACGGCCAGCCCCTCCTGGACGGCCGTCACCAGCTCCTGCCCGGTCATGAGGAACCCGCCGTCCCCCACGAAGGCCACGACGGGGCGGTCCGGGCGGGCCAGCTTCGCGCCGATCGACGCGGGCACGCCGTAGCCCATCGCGCCCGAGGAGGGCGCGGCCTGGGTGCCCGACAGGCGAAAGCGGTGGTAGCGGTGCACCCAGCCCGCGAAGTTGCCCGCGTCGTTGACCACGATCGCCTCGGCCGGGAGGGCCGCCGTCACGGCCTCCACCACGCGCGCCGGATCGACGGCGCCGCGCACGGGCACCTGCCCCGGCCGCGTGAAGGCGAGGAACTCGGCGTGGAGCCGCTCGCGCCACGCGAGGCGGGCCGGCGGCGGCGATCCACCACCCAGGGCCCCGGCCAGCGCGAGGAGCGTCACGCCCGTGTCCGCCGAGAGCGGCACGTCGGCCCGCCATCGCGCGAGGATGCCCGGATCGGTGTGAATGTGAACGAGCCGCTGGTCGGGCCGGAGGAGGGTGAACTCCTCGGTCGTGATGTCGTCGAGCCGCGTGCCGGCCGCGATCACCACGTCGCACGCCGCCCACGCCTCCCGCTGGAACGGCGCCCGCCCGATCCCGAAGTGGCCGAGATACGCCGGATGGTCGTTCGGGAAGGTGTCCTGGCGCCGCCACGCCGTCACGACGCCGGCGCCGCTCGCCTCCGCGAACCGGACGAGCGCCGAGGTGGCGTCCTCGAAGGCCGCCATCTCGCCCGCGATCACCAGCGGGTGGCGCGCGTTGGCGACGAGACGCGCCGCCTCCCGCACTCCCTCCGGCGCCGGCACCGCGCGGAGACGCGGGGGCGAGACCGGGATCGGGGCGTCCCCCGCGCTCGCCTCGGTGACGTCCTCCGGCAGGACCACCACGACGGGCCCGGGGCGGCCGGCCACGGACAGCCGGATCGCCCGCGCCGTGCACTCGGCCACGTCGGCGCCCGACTCCGGCTCCAGCACCGCCTTGGCGACGGGCGCGTACATGCGGTGGTAGTCGATCTCCTGGAACGCCTCGCGCCCCTTGGCGTGCGTCGGCACGTGGCCGACGAAGAGGAGGACGGGCGTCGAGTCCTGCATCGCCGTGTGGATCCCGATCGCGGCGTTGGTCGCCCCCGGGCCGCGGGTGACGAAGGCGGCCGCCGGGCGCCGCGCCAGCTTCCCGTACGCCTCGGCCGCGAAGGTCGCGCCCGACTCGTGACGGGTGACGACCAGGCGGAAGCGCGCCCGCTCCCGGCGGAGCCCCTCCAGGACGGCGAGGTAGCTCTCGCCCGGAACGCCGAACCCCTGGGTGACGCCGTGCGAGAGCAGGGTCTGGACGAGCGCGTCGCCGCCGGTCATCGCGTCGCTCCTTCTCGGGTGAGTCCCCCGAGACGCTGGGGAAGGGAGAGGCAGGGGTTGTCACGCGGGCGACTCGGCGTCACCCACACGACGTCGGACAGGGGCTCGGTGGGCCCGTCGGCCTCGCCCTCGAAGAGGCCGACCGCGAGCTGACGGGTCCCGGGGCGGAGCGCGGCGAGCTGCTCCGGCACGCCGCCCGGCGACTGGTGGCCGCGCCCGATGATCACGACGACCTGGGACGCCCGCTCCAGGCCGCCGCTCACCCGTCGCGCGATGACCACGTTGCGCGCGTACCAGCCGTCGAGCATCCGGGTCGCGCGATCCTCGGTGATCTGGTCGCAGTGGGCCGCCCGGAGCCGCCGCGCGATCGCCTGGTCCCGCGCCGGATCGTCCGGGAGAGCCGAGCGGAGCCGCGCGGCATCCGGTCCCGCGGCGGCGAGGCCGTCACGGCCGATCCGGCGGATGATGGCGGGGTCCACGTCCGTTCCCACGACGGGGAGCTGGTGCTTCCGCGCGAGCTCGAAGAGAGGCCAGTACATGGTGAAGTCGGGCCAGCCCTGGGCGCTCCAGCCGAGCAGCCGATTGACCTCGGCCTGGCCCGCGTCGCCCTGGACCGCGGCCTCCAGCGCCGCCTGCCGGGTCTCCGGGACCATCTCGAACGCGAGCGCGGGGCGGGCGCCGGACGCGAGCAGGGCCGCGAGGATCCGGGCCTGGATGGCGTGGTGCTGAGGGTTGTCGTGAAGCTCTCCGAGGTACACCACCTCGGCGCTCCCGGCGCGAGCCGCGATCAGCCGGGCCGTGGCTTCGAGATCCGCGTCGGGCCCGAAGGTGAGCCGCTTTCGATTGTCCGCCGCTGGCGCGGCGCCGGCGCAGCCCGCGAGGACGAGGGCGCTCGCGAGGAGCGCCGCCCACCGGACTCGCCGAACGCCCATCAGGGCCGCCACGGGGCCGGATCGCCTCATCGCGTCAGCAGCGCGATCAGGTGGGGCCAGACGCGCTCGGCGATGGCCCGGTAGCCGGCGGCGTTCGGATGAATGCCGTCGGCCAGGTTCAGCCGCGGGTCGGCCGCGACGCCGGCGAGAAGGAACGGCATCAGCGCCGACCCCGTCCGCCGCGCGACGTCGGGAAACACCGCGCGGAACGCGCGCGTGTACGCCGCCCCGTAGTTGGGCGGCACCTCCATCCCCGCGAGGAGGACTCGCGCTCCGCCGGCCCGGAGGCGCTCGACGATCGCGACGAGATTCCGCTCCATGGCGTCGGTCGCGAGGCCCCGGAGCCCGTCGTTCGCGCCGAGCGCGACCACGGCCACCTCGGGCCGGTTCCGCAGCACCCAGTCCACCCGACGGAGACCGCCGGCCGTCGTGTCTCCGCTCACGCCGGCGTTCACGACGCGGTACGGGTAGCCCTCGCGTCTGAGCCGGGCCTCGACCAGGGCGGGCCACGCCTCGTCGGCGGCCACGCCGAGGCCCGCCGTCAGGCTGTCGCCGAAGGCGACGACGACGCGCTCGCTCCCTCGAGCGGGCGAGGCGAGCCCGGCCAGGAGGCCGAGCACCAGCGCGATCCCGCCCGCACGGAGTCCCCGCATGAGTACAGTGTAATATGAGGTGCGGATGGTCCAGGTCCGCGACCTTGTCATGCGGCTCCGGAGCGCCGCCGGCGTCGTGACCATCCTGGACGGCGTCACGCTGGAGGTCCCCCCGGGCCAGTTCGTGGCGATCACGGGCCCGTCCGGGAGCGGCAAGTCCACCCTCCTCGGGCTGGTCGCCGGGCTCGACCGTCCGACGGCCGGCTCCATCCGGGTGGACGGGGTCGATCTCGCCTCCCTCGACGAGGACGCGCTCGCCCGGCTCCGGCTCGCGAAGATCGGCTACGTGTTCCAGGCCTTCCACTTGATCCCGACGCTCACCGCGCTCGAGAACGTCGCCATCCCGCTCGAGCTGGCGGGCGTGCGGGAGCCCGCCCGGCAGGCGGGCGCGCTCCTCGAGGAGGTGGGGCTCAAGATGCGCGTCGGCCACTACCCCGCGGAGCTGTCGGGTGGCGAGCAGCAGCGGGTCGCGCTCGCGCGGGCCGTCGCGAACCGCCCGGGTCTCCTGCTCGCGGACGAGCCGACGGGCAACCTCGACTCCGCGACGGGCGCCCAGATCGTCGATCTCCTCGTCGGCCTCCACCGGCGCCACGGGACGACGCTGATCCTGGTGACCCACGACCCCGCTCTCGCCGCTCACGCCGAGCGGATCGTGGAGCTCCGGGACGGCCGCGTGGTGGGAGACCGCGCCGCCGCGTGAGGCCGCCGCCGTTGGCTGCCGCGCCCGGGCCCCCCGCTCTCCCCTGGCGTCTGGTCGCGGGCCTCGCCTGGCGGGAGACGCGCGGCGCGTGGCGGCACTTCGCCGGCTTCCTCGCGTGCATCGCGCTCGGGGTAGGCGCGCTCGTGGCGGTCCTGAGCGTGGCCGCGTCGCTCGACCGCTCGCTCGGCCGCGAGGCGCGCGCCCTGCTCGGGGGTGACGTCGAGCTGCGCTCGGGGCGCCCGCTCGATCCCGCGGCGGAGGCGCCGGTCCGGGACCTCGCGCGGCGCGGCGCGGCCGTGGCCCGGGTGAAGGAGCTGGTGGCGATGGCACGGAGCCCCGCCCGGGGCGGCACGCTCCTCGTCGAGCTGAAGGCGGTCGACGGCGGCTATCCCCTCTACGGGCGGCTCGACACCGTGCCCGCGCAGCCGCTCGACCAGCTCCTCGCCGGCGGAGGCGTCGTGGTCGAGGAAGCCGTCCTCGGGCGGCTCGGTCTCGCGGCCGGCGACACGCTCGCCATCGGCGACGCGATCCTCACCGTGACCGGCGTGGTCCGGAAGGAGCCCGATCGCGCGGCGTCCCTCTTCACGCTCGGGCCGCGCGTGCTCCTGAACGCCGCGAGCCTCGACGCGACGGGGCTCGTCCGGTTCGGCAGCCGCGTGCGGCACAGGACGCTCGTGCGTCTCCCCGCCGGGCTCGAGCCCCGCGCGGCGCGGGCCGCCCTGATCGAGGCGATGGCGGACCCCGCCGTGCGCGTCGCCACCTTCGACGAGGCTCAGCCCGGGCTCCGGCGCTTCTTCGACCAGCTCACCACCTACCTTCGGCTGGTGGGCGTCACGAGCCTGCTCGTCGGCGGCATCGGCGTGGCGGCCGCCGTGCGCGCGTTCCTCGCGCGAAAGGTGGGGACGATCGCCATCCTCCGCTGCCTCGGGGCGAGCGCGCGGACGCTGACCGCGGTGTACGTCGTCCAGGCGCTCGCCCTCGGCGCGCTCGGGAGCCTCGCGGGCGCGGCCCTCGGCACCGCCGCCCAGCTCGCGCTCGGGCCGCTGCTCCAGCCGTTCGTCCCCTTCGACCTCGAGGCGCGCGCCGCGCCCGGGGCGGTGGCGACCGGACTCCTGGCCGGGTGCCTGGCGACGCTCCTGTTCGCGCTCTGGCCGCTTCTCTCCGCGCGTGCCGTGCCGCCGGCGATCCTGCTCCGGCACCCGGTCAACGCCGGGAGCGTGCGGCCGCGCCGGCCCTGGGCGACCGGCGCCGCCGTGGCCGGCGGACTGGCCGCGCTCGCGCTCTGGCAAGCGGGCCCGCTCCGGATCGGCGCCATCTTCCTCGGGGCGGCCGCGGGGGCGCTCGGCCTCCTCGTCCTCGCCGCGTGGGCCACCCGGCGGCTCGCGGGGCGGCTCCCGCGCCCGCGCTCCCTCGCGTGGCGCCAGGGGCTCCATGCGCTGACCCGCCCCGGGAGCCAGACGATCGGGGTGACGGTGGCGCTCGGCATCGGCGTGACGCTCCTCACCGCCGTCGCGCTCCTCGAGCGGGGGCTCACGCGCCAGCTCGACCTCGAGCGGCGCCGCGAGGCGCCTTCCTTCTTCTTCGTCGACGTGCAGCCGGATCAGGCGGACGCCTTCCGCCAGACGATCGCGAGCCATCCCCGGCGCGTCCCCCGCGGCGCTCGTGCCCGTCGTCCGCGCGCGGCTCACCGGGATCAACGGAGTGCCGATCGTGCGCGAGCGCTGGGCGGGCCGCGAGGACGCGTGGCGCTTCACGCGCGAGTACGTCCTGACGTTCGCCGACGAGCCGCCGGCGGGCACGGTCGTCACGCGCGGCCGCTGGTGGACCGCGAGCGACCGGGGCCGTGCGTGGATCTCGGTCGAGGCGGAGGCGGCGCGCGCGCTCGGCGTCGACCTCGGCGGCACCCTCACCTTCGACGTCCAGGGGATACCGGTGGAGGCGCAGGTGCTGAGCCTCCGGAAGGTGGACTGGCAGACGCTCGGCGCGAACTTCTTCGTGATCTTCTCGCCGGGGCCGCTCGACGGAGCGCCGCTCGCCTACCTGGCGACGGCTCGGGTCCCCCCCGGCGCGGACGGCGCCGTCCAGGAGCGCGTCGCGGCGGCCTTCCCGAACGTCACGGCGATCCCGGTCCGCGACGTCCTCGAGCGCGTGACGGGCGTGGTCGACCGCATCGCGGTCGCGGTCCGGCTGGTCGCGCTCTTCGTCCTCGGCGCCGGCTTCACCGTGATGGCCGAGGCCCTCGCCCAGAGCCGGGCGCAGCGGCTCTACGAGTCGGTGCTCCTTCGCACCCTCGGCGCCACGCGAGGCCGGGTAGCGCGCGCCTTCGCCGTCGAGTACGGCTGTCTCGGGCTGGTGGCCGGGCTCGGCGGGGCGACGACCGGCGCCCTCACGGCGTGGCTCGTCCTGCGCTTCGTTCTCGACGTGCCCCCGGCCCTCGAGGCGGCCCCCGTCGGCGTGGCGCTCCTGGCGACCGTGGCCCTCGCCGTCGGCGTGGGCTTCCTCGGCACGTTCCGCCTGCTGGGCCGGAAGCCCCTGCCCGTCCTCCGGGGCGAGTAGCGCCGGGCGGCTCCCGGTCGGCCCCCCGCGCGCCGCCGTCCGGGGGTATCATGCCCCGGGAGGGGACGGCCCCGTTCCGCAGTCGCCAGGCCCGCAAAGGCGCGAGGAGCACTGATGACCGTCGTTCACGTGCGGATCACCTGCGCCGAGGACTACCTCGCCCGCCGGGCGCCGGTCCGCCAGGCCCACATCGAGCGACTCCTGCGCCTCCGGGCGGCCGGCGCCCTCGTGGCCGGCGGGCCCGACCCGAGCGGCCGGATCGCCGAGCTCTTCTACCGCGTGCCGGACCGAGGCGCCTCCGCGACGATCGTCGAGGAGGATCCCTACCACCGCGCGGGCGCGTGGACGGCCTACGTCCCGCGGGACTTCGAGACGTTCGTCGATCCGTGGGAGCCCGAGCCGCCGGTGGTCCTCGACGGCTCCCGTCCGGCCCTCGTCGTCGAGGGGCCCACGGCCGACCGCGACATGGCCCAGCTCGCGCTCGTCGAGCTGCGCGGCGCGGGCCGCGTCGTCTTCGGGGGCTTCCTCCCGGACGGGAGCACGGTGGCGGTCGCCCGGACGGCCGATGCCGACGAGGCCACCGGCTGGCTGTCCGAGACCGGATCCTGGAAGCCCGGCGACCTCACCACCCGTGCCTGGCTCTACGTCATCTGACCCTCTGAGGAGCTCTGCCATGACCATGACGAAGATCGAGCGCGTCCGGGCTGCCCTGTCGGGAGCCGAGGTCGACCGGCCCCCCTTCAGCGTCTGGTACCACTTCGGGCTCCAGCACGCGCCGGCGGAGCGCACGGCCCAGACCCACGTCGAGTTCTTCGAGGCCTACAACCTCGACTGGCTCAAGGTCATGAACGACTACTCCTACCCGATGCCGCGGAGCATCGAGAGCCTCACCGACCCCCGCGACCTCAAGCGGATCATCGCCTTCGACGTCCGGCAGGGCCCGCTCGGGGAGCAGCTGGAGGCGATCCGCCTGATCGGCCAGTCGCTCCGGGGCAAGGCGCTCATCGTGGACACGGTCTTCAACGCGTGGAACACGCTGAAGCGCAACGTCCTCAAGGAAGCGATGGGGCCGTTCATGCAGGAGCACCCGGCGGAGCTCGAGGCCGCGCTGGCGGTCGTCAACGACAACCTGATCCGCTACGCGATCGCGAGCCTCCACGGGGGGGCGTCGGGCATCTTCTACTCCGTGCCCGCCACGCCGGAGTCCCTGACGGCGGAGCAGTACGAGCGGTTCATGCGCCCGTTCGACGTCGCGTTCCTCGAGGCCATCCGCCCCTTCGGGGAGTTCCACGTGCTCCACGCCCACGGGAAGGAGCTCTACCTGGACCGGCTCCAGGACTATCCGGTCCACGCGATCTCCTGGGCGGACCGGGAGTCCGGCCCGCCGCTCACGCTGATGCGCCGGATCACCCCGCGGGCCCTGATGGGCGGCCTCGACCACTCGAGCTTCCCGTACACGTCGGCCGCCAAGATCCGGGAGCAGGTCCGCTCGGCCGTCGCGGAGGCCGGGACGCGGAAGCTCTTCATCGCCCCGGGCTGCGCGATCCCCAGCTACAGCTTCCCCGAGCTCATCCGCGCCGCGCGGGCGGAGGTGGGCAAGGACTGACCGCCGGGGGCGCCGGCCCGGGTCAGGCGCTCAGGACGGGCCACTCGGCTCCCACGCGTCGGGACATCGCGGCAGCTGAGCCCGGGCGCCCGGGTGTTCGTCGAGCTGGCGAAGCGCTGCGGCGAGACGCAGACCGACCCGTCGCGCTGACGCCAGCCGCCGCCCGCCGCGCACACGCTCTGCGGGGTCGCGGACCCCCGCGTGCTAGAGTCGTGCGCCGTGGAGCCATCCGGCCTGGGCCCTGGGTTCGGAATGGCCGCCTCGCTCGTGGCCGCCCTCGCCTGGACCCTCGTGTCGCTCATCGCGCGCGACCTCACGACCCAGTTTCCGAGCTTCTCGCTGAACATCATCCGCTCGGCCGGCGCCAGCGTCCTCCTGGTGCCGATCGCGCTCGCCCTCGGCGATCTCCGGGCGCTCGGCCAGGTCAGCCCGCTCGCGTGGGCCTGCCTCGTGCTGAGCGTGGTGACCGCGCTCGGGATCGGCGACACCGCGTTCTTCGAGAGCACCAGGTTCCTCGGGCTCGCCCGCGCCATGACGATCTCCACGGCGGGCTATCCCCTGCTCGCGAGCGTGCTGGCCCTCTGGTGGTTCGGCGAGCGGATCACCGTCACCCTGGCGGTGGGCGCGGTGGTGACGCTCGGCGGCCTCGTGCTGATCGTGAGCGAGCACGGATCCGGCGCCCCGGGCCCCGCCGACGGGCGGCGATGGGGGCTCGGCCTGGCCGCTCGTCGCGGCCGTCGCCTGGGCGGTGAGCGCCGCCCTGATGAAGCCGCCCCTCCGGGAGATCGAGCCCGCTGACGATCCAGGCGGTGCGCCTGCCGCTCAGCACGCTCCTGCTCTGGGCGACCCCGTGGGCGCGGGGCACGGCGCGCGGGCTCTGGGCCCAGCGCCGCGTCGTCGGCCGCCGCGTCGTCACCCTCAGCGCCCTCACGGCGCTGAGCGCCATCGGCTTCCTGGCGGGGCTCAAGTACGCGGGCGTCACGCTCGGCACCGTGCTCTCGTCCGCCTCGCCGCTGTTCGCGCTGCCGATCGGATTCCTGGCCTTCGGCGAGCGCGTGACGTGGCGGGCGGCGACGGGCGCCGCGCTCACCGTGGCCGGTATCGCCATCCTGAGCCGCTGACCGGACACGGCGGCCCGGCGCCGAGCGGCGGCTCACGAAGGCCGAGCAGGCGCCCCGGGGTGGAGCCCGCCCCGGCGGCCTGCTAGCATGCCTTCCCGTGAGCCGTCACCCGAGCCCCCGTTCGCCCGTGGGAGGAGCGCACGCATGCCGAGCATGAAGGTCATGCAGATCCAGGACAGCTGGAGCCCGGACAACATCAAGCTCGCGGAGCGGCCGACGCCCGAGGTGGGCCCGGGCGAGGTGCTGCTGCGGATGGAAGCCGCGTCCCTCAACTACCGCGACTACGTGATGGCGCGCGGCGGCTACGGCCGCCGGGGCGGCGCGCTGCCCCTCATCCCCTGCTCGGACGGCGCCGGGCACGTGATCGCGGTCGGCCCCGGCGTCTCGCGCGTGGCGGTGGGCGACCTCGCCTGCCCGATCTACAACCAGACGTGGTGGAGCGGTCCGTTCCGCGAGGCTCACTGGGCCGGGACCCTCGGCGGCCCGCGGGCCGGCGTGATGCAGGAGTTCATGGCGCTCAGCCAGGAGGGGGTGGTCCGCGCGCCGCGCCACCTGGACGCGGTGCAGGCGGCGACCCTGCCCTGCGCCGCCGTCACCGCCTGGAACGCCGTCGTCGCGCAGGGCGGGGTCAAGGCCGGGGACGTCGTGCTCGTCCAGGGAACGGGCGGGGTGTCGCTCTTCGCCCTCCTGTTCGCCAAGATGCACGGAGCCCGCGTCCTCGCGACCTCGTCGAGCGACGCGAAGCTCGAGCGCGTCCGCGCGATGGGCGCGGACCACGTCGTCAACTACAAGACCAATCCCGACTGGCACAAGGTCGCGCGGGAGGTCACGAACGGCGTGGGGGTCGACCTCGTGGTCGAGGTCGCGGGCACGCTCGATGCCGCGGTCCGCGCGGTGCGCACGAGCGGCACGGTGGCGCTCATCGGCGTCCTGGCGGGGGCGGTCGCCCAGCTCAGCCTGGGCGCGGTGGTGACGCAGAACATCCGCCTCCAGGGCGTCACCGTGGGAAGCCGCGAGCTCTTCGAGGACATGGCCCGCGCCATGGAGCTCCACGGAACGGAGCCGCCCATCGACGAGCGGCGCTTCGCGTTCGAGGAGGTGGGCGAGGCCATCAAGGCGCTGCCGGCCGGCCAGCACTTCGGCAAGGTCTGCAGCCGCTTCTGAGCTCTCCGGCCGCTTCCGCGGAGGGCCCGACCCTGCAGAACGGACGAACCGGCGGGCTACGGCGCGTGCCGCAGCCCGCCGGCGTCGTCCGTCATCTGCCGGCATCGTACTGGCAGCTTGCCGGCGTCTCTCAGGATCAGTAGCTCCGAGCCGCGACGAGGCGGCTCAGCCGAGCCCGGATGGTGTGGACCATCAGGAGCCGGGGCTCGACCGCGACCTCGCGGCCCGAGCCCCGAGCTCCCGACTCGTCAGGCGGCCTGGCGGAGCGGCTCGGGCTCCGGGCTCTCGACGGTGATGCGAACCGGGCGCGGGGCGGCCAGGGGGCCGTCCACGTGCCCCTCCACCTCGAGCCGCACCCAGGCCGGGAGCCCCCGGCGAAGCCGGGCCGCGGTCTCCCAGATGTGCGAGGACGGCGCCCTCCCGAGGTCGAGCCGCACCGTCGCGCCACGGGAGAGCAGCCGGCAGCGCACGTCCAGCGCGACGTCGCTCCTGAGCGCCTCGGCCGGGAGCTGGCTCGCGACCTCGTGAAAGAGCGCCTGCGCGCGGCGGTCCCGACGATTCTGGAGGACCGCCACCAGCGCGACCGGCCCGACCCCCACGACGCACGCCACCATCAGCGAGAGCACGTTGGTCAGGACCGTCATTGGAGCCTCCCTCAGGCCAGGCGGCGCGGAGCCGGCGCGTAGGCCCGCCCGTGCCGGACCAGCGCCCGTCCGGCCTGGATCAGGGAAAAGCCGAGCCGCTCGCGGAGCGAGTGCCGGCGGTCACGCGCCGAATCGGAGTCTCGGTACGCGGCGCGACGAAGGGCAAGGGCCCGCAGCTCTGCCTCCCGCTCGCGAATCAGGACGTCGACCATCAGACTGGACTCGATCATCTTCACCATCCTCCTTGACGTGGAGGTTATGGTATCCTCGGCCATGTGGCAATATCCAATCAAGCCACTTGGCATTACATCGTGAGGAGCGCTGAATCGTGCGTTCGGCGATGGGCAGGAGCCAGGCCCTCGAGGCAGGGGGAGACCACCCAATGAAACACTCCGGTAATGAGCCATTGATCGGGCGTCCAGACCCGAGCTCGGGCGAGGCCCTCTACCTCCAGGTCGCCCAGGCCGTCGAGGAGGCGCTCCGGGCGGGACGCCTCCACGTCGGCGATCGGCTCCCTGCCGAGCGTGAATTGGCCTTAGATCTAGGAGTCAGCCGAACGACCGTGACCGGGGCCTACCAGGAGCTCCAGGCCCGCGGCATCCTGCGGGGGCACGTGGGCCGCGGCACCATCGTCGTGGGGACGCCGCCCGATGCCCGTCACGCCGCTCTCCCCTGGGCCCAGCGCATCGCGCCCGTCGCGATCCAGGGCATGCAGGTCGCGTACGCCGCGCCGGGCGGGCCGGACGTGATCGGCTTCGGGATGGGACTCCCGGATCCTCACCTCTACCCGGTCGAGACGCTCGACTCGCTCCTCGACGCCCTGCCCCGCGGCGATGGCATCCTCTACAATCCGGCGCCGGCCTGGGGCGACCCCGTGCTCCGGGAGACCCTCTCCGGCTGGCTCCGCTCTCGCGGCATCCGCGCGACGCCCGAGGAGATCCTCGTGACCACCGGCGGCCAGCAGGGGCTGAACGTCCTCGCCCGGGCCTTCCTCACCCCGGGTGACGTGGTCCTCACGGAGAGCCCCACCTACCCGGGCGCGTTCCTCACGTTCCGGTGGGCCGGAGCCGACGTCGTCGGCCTGCCGGTCGACCACGACGGCGTGCGTGTCGATGCGCTGGAGGAGGCCCTGGCGCGCTACCGGCCGAAGCTGGTCTATCTCATCCCGGCGTTCCAGAATCCCACGGGAGCGGTGCTGACCGCCGAGCGACGGCGCCGCGTGCTGGAGCTCGCGCTCCAGTACCGGGTGCCGGTCGTGGAGAGCGATCTCTACGGGGATCTCTACTTCGAGCAGGAGCCGCCGCCGGCGCTCAAGGCCCAGGACGCGGCCGGCGTCGTCATCTACCAGGGCGGCGGATCGAAGCTCGGGCTCCCCGGCCTCCGCGTCGGCTGGCTCGTCGCGCCCACCCCCGCCATGGCCGCCCTCACGGTCGCCAAGACCTTCGAGGACCTCCACACGGCGGCGCTCACCCAGCGCCTGGCCGCGGCCTTCATCGGCAGCCCCCACGGTGAGCGGCACCTGGCCCGGCTTCGCGTCGAGTGCCGCGTCCGGCGGGACGCGCTCGTCGGCGCCCTCCGCCAGCACTGCCCGCGGCTCCGCTTCCGCGTGCCGGGGGGCTCGTACTACGTCTGGGCCACGCTACCCGCGCCCCTCACGGCGGACGCGCTCCAGCCGGTGGCGCTCGAGCACGGCGTCGGAGTGCGGCCGGGCTCGGCGTTCAGCCCGAACGGGGGCGGCGCGGACCACATCCGTCTCTGCTACGCGGCGCTCCCGCCCGACCGGATCGTCGAGGGCGCCCGGCGGCTCGGGCGCGCGATGGAGCAGGCCCTCGCCCGGCTGGGCGAGGCGCCCGTGTCGCGCCAGGCGGTCTCCGCCGGCGTGGTCTGAGTCCGCGGTTCGCGCTTCGCCGGCGGCCCTCGGGCAGCGGCATCGCCGGCTGCCGGACCGCGCTGGCGCGCGCGCGAGCCGAGTGTCCGCGTCGGAAGCCGGCCGCCGCGTGGACCGCCGAGCGCGGGCGCCGCGCGGCCCAGTCCCTCACTCCCGGAGCCTAGGCAGGCTCAGGAGCCCGGCACCGGCCGGCCGACAGGCGTCGGGTCCTCGCCCCCGGCGGGGCTAGGAAGACGAGGGTCAACACCTCCCGACCGGCCGGCCGAGCGCCGGGCGACCGTCGCAGCCTAGGAGAGGCTCAAGGTCAGCACCTCCCGCACCGGCCGGCCGAGCGCCCGGGCGAGCGCGTCCGGCTGAAGCCCGGGTGGAAGCCCGGGCGAGGCGGCGTCGGCCCGGCCCGCCTCGACCCGCACGACGACCAGGCCCCCGGGCTCCTCGAAGAGAAGGTCGAGGCGGTCCTCCGCGACCGCGCCGTCCGCCGCGATCGTCACCGGCACGTCGCGTGCCAGCCACGAAGCGCGGCGCGCCCGATCGATCACCGGGCCCGCCATCGCCTGTCGGAGAAGCCGCGCCGCCTCGGCAACGACCTCCGGCCGTGCGCCGCGACGCGCTCCGAGCGCCGTCACGACGGGCGGCGCGTCGTCGGGGCGGTCGAGCTCCACGAGGAGGAGCGCCGCGCGGGCCAGCGCGGCCGCCGCCAGGCGCTGGCGAGCGGCGCGCGTGAGGGGGCCGACGCGAGCGCCATCACCGCCCGGCGGGCCTTCCTCGGCTGCACCGCCGCGCGCGATGAGCGCCCGGTGGCGCGTGCGCCAGGCGTCGAGGGCCTCCTCCGGCCCCGCGGGAGCGGCAGGCGCTTCGGGGCTGCGGCCCGGGCGCTCGAGATCGTCGGTGGTGAGGACGTCCGTCGGGGTGCCGAGGAGGGCGGCGAGATGCTGGTAGAAGCCCTTGCCTTCCGGCCGCGGCGGCACGGGAAGGACGAACCCCCGCTCCGCGCGCGTGAGGGCCACGTAGAGCACGCGGAGCGCCTCGGCGTCCACCCGCTGGATCTCCCTGGCCTCGGCGTCCGCCCAGTCGAGCGTGGTCATCGTCGCATCGCCCAGGCGCCCCAGGTTCACGGCGAGCCGCCCCGATGCGCGGTCCGCCAGGATCACCGGCGCCCGCCACGGCCCCTCGCGTCCGAGGTCGGGGATGACGACGACCGGAAACTCGAGGCCCTTGGCCTTGTGGATCGTCATGAGGCGCACCGCGTCGTCGGCGTCGACCGCCGACTCCTCCTCCTCGTAGCGGGCCGCCCCGCGATCGCGAAGCCACCGGACGAGCCCGCGAAAGGTGAGCGCCCCCGTCGCCTCCAGCGCCCGCGCGGTGTCGAGGACCTTCAGGAGGTTGGCGACGCGCGCCTCGCCCTGAGGCTCGAGGGCGTAGGCGGCGAGGGCCTCGGTGCCGGCCAGGAGCCGCTCGACGACCGCGGCCGGCGCCACGGCGTTCCGCTCGCGGTGCAGCGCGCCGAGGAGCGTCCACGCCCGCGCGATCGACGGGTCGGCGTCCGCCGGGAGCGGCCGGAGATAGCAGAACTCGCCGCCCGAGGTGTGGAGACCGAGGAGCATCTCGTCCGTGACGCCGAAGAACGGGGAGCGGAGCGCGCCCACCAGCGCGACCGGGTCGTGCGGGTCCTCGATCGCCGCCAGCGCCGCGATCGTCCAGCCCACCTCGGACCGGTCGTAGTAGTGGCGGCCCCCGACCGTGCGGAACGGGATGCCCGCCGCCCGGAGCGCGTCCTCGTACGAGACCACGTTCGTCATCGCGCGGAACAGGAGCGCGACGTCGCCGTAGCGGAAGCGGCGCGCGTGCTCGACCTCACGGAGGAGATAGGCGGCGACCAGGCGCGCCTCCTGCGCGGCGGCCTCGCTGACGCTTCCGGCCGTCGGCAGGTCCGGCGGCAGCGCGAGGACCGCCGGCGGCCCGCCGGGCCGGGTCCGGGGCGAGGGCTCGAGCGCCACGTACGCCGGCTGATAGGCGCCGTCGGGCGGCGGGACCATGACGCCCTCGAACACGTCGTTGACGGCGTCCAGGATCGCGCGCGAGCTCCGGAAGTTCGCGCGGATCGTCAGGACCTCGCCGCGCCCGGCGATCGTCCGCTTCGCGTCCTCGTAGGTCTCGATGTCGGCCCGGCGGAACCGGTAGATGCTCTGCTTCGGGTCGCCGACGACGAAGAGGCTCCCCGGCGGCGCGCCCTCCGCGAGGCTCAGGACCATCTCGAGCTGGAGCGGGTCGGTGTCCTGGAACTCGTCGACCAGGAGGTACCGGATCCCGCGCTGGAGATCCCGCCGCACGTCCGCCCGGTCGCGCACGAGGTTTCGCGCCCGCAGGAGCAGGTCGAGGAAGTCGAGGCGGCCCGCCCGCTCCTTGGCGAGATCGTAGGCGGCGGCGAAGCCCGCCGCCCAGCGGGCAAGGCCGGCGACCAGGTTGTGGCGGGCGACCGCCCGCGCGGCCTCGACCCGCTCGCGCAGCGCGATGAGGCCGGCCCGGCATTCCTCCAGGGCGCCCTTGTCCCGCCACTTCGCCTTGTTGCCGAGCCTCTCGGGCTTGTCCGGCAGCCGCGCCGGGCCCAGGAGCGCGCTCACCTGGTCAGCCTCCGGCAAGCCCGCCGTCTGGTGGACCCATTGCGCCAGGTCCTCGAGCGCCCGCGCCGCGCGATCCTCCGGGTCCTTGACGGCGCCGCGCGCGCGCTCGGCGAGTCGCACGATCGTCGCGCGAGCGTCCGCGTTCAGGGCGGCCGGCGGCTCGGCGTAGCGGCTCCGGATCCGGGAGCCCGTCGAGGCGGTCTCGCACGTCCACGAGCGCGAAGGCCAGGTCACGCAGGCGCTCGAGTCCGAGCCCTCGCTCGATCGCCTGTCGCACGGTCTCGGCCGCCGAGGGGTCCGACAGCGCCTCCGGGAGCCACGCCTCCCAGGTGCGGTCCAGGAGGAGGCGGGCGGTGAGCGGGTCGGCGACCGTGAACCCCGGATCCACGCCGGCCTCGACGGGGCGCTCGCGCAGGAGCCCGGCCGCGAACGCGTGGATCGTCCCGATCCGGGCGATCTCGAGCTCGCGGAGCGCCTCGTGGAGGCCGGCGCGCGCCAGCTCGCCGCGGAGGCGCACCCTGAGGTCGGCGGCCGCCTTCTCGGTGAACGTGACGGCCGCGATCTCGGCGAGGCGCGCCCGCCCGCTCCGCACGAGGTTGACGATGCGACCGAGGAGCAGCGTGGTCTTCCCGCTGCCGGCCGCCGCCTCGACGAGGAACGTGGTGTCGAGGTCCTCGAGCGCGCGGCGGCGCTCGTCCTGGTCCGCGAGCGGACCGGCCGGGTCGCCGGGATCGGACGGGCTCCGGCCTGGGGCGCCCGGTAAGGTCATTCGATCGCGTCCAGCGTCTCGTGGGCCAGGACCGCCGGGTCGGCGCGCTTGGCCTCCGCCCACCGTCCGCGCTCGGCGCCGCACGCGAGGTCGAAGGCGCAGGGGCCCCGGGCGCAGGCACCGGGGCGCTGGAAGAACCGCCCCGCCCGGATGCCGCCGACGATCGTGGCGAGCACCCGGTCGAAGTCGGCGCGGCGCGCGTCCCAGCCGGCCCGGGTGAAGCGCACGCGCGTCCCGGCGTCGGGCCCGATGACGTGGTAGTACTGCGCCTCGTCGACGGCCGCGGGGGCCGTGGGTCCGGCCGCCGCGAGCATGGCCTCGGCGGCCAGCCGGTAGACGGGAAGCTGGAGCGCCCGGCCCTTCGCGAGGCGGTCCGGCGTCCGGGGCGACCGGAGCTTGCCGGTCTTGTAGTCGAGGACGCGCGCGCGCCGCCCGTCGGATGAGACGTCGATCCGGTCGATCTGACCGCGAAGGACGAGCGCGCTGCCGTCCGGGAGCTGGTAGACGAGGGGGGCCGTCGTCCCCTCTGGCGCGCCGGGCCTCTCGACGCCGAAGGCCACCTCGAAGAGAGCCGGCCGCCAGTCCGCCGGGTCATCCGCCTCGGCCTCGAGGGCGGACCGGAGCTCCTCGCGAAGGCGGGCCTGCTCGCCCGCCCAGAGAGCCGGCAGCCCCGTCAGGCCCCGGCGCTCGGCCTCGGCGCACGCGACGGCGAACGCGGCGTCGAGCGCGTCGCGCGCCGCCTGGAGGCGCTCGCGCGTGAGCGGCAATGCCCCGCTCTCCGCGAGCTGCCGGAACGTCGCCTCGAGGACCGCGTGGACCAGGTCGCCCCGATCCCTCGGATCGATCATGAGGATCCGATCCGGCTCCTCGACCGCCTCCAGCCGGTAGACGCGCTCGAGGAGGAACCGGAACGGGCAGGACGCGTACCGCTCGAGCGCCGTCGGGGCCAGCGGCGTCGCGCCCAGATCGACACCCCGCCCGAGGAGCCCGTCGTACGCCGTGAGGACGTCCGTCCCCTCCCGGGACCGGATCGCCGCGAGGCCACGCCGGGCGCCCGGCAGGTGCCGCAGAAGCGGCTCCGGGTCCGAGCGCGCCGCGAGCGCCCGGGTCACGAGCCACTCCCGCTCGTCGAGCGGCCGCTCGCGCGCGGAGGGCGGCGCCGGATGAAGCGGGACCGTGCGCCAGCCGGGGAAGGCCTCGAGGGTCTCGAAGTCGTGGCGCTCGCCCGTCACCGACTCCAGCAGGTCCAGCACGAGGAACGACGGGACCCTCGGGCGCCCGCTCTCCGCGTCGATCCGCGGGTACGTCAGGACGACGCGGCGCGCCCCGGATCCGACGGCCAGCGCGAAGCGCACTCGCTCGAGCCCCCGCGCCTCCTCCGCGAGCGGGAGGCCCGTCAGCTGGCGGCGCTCGGCGTCGAGCAGGATGGGATCCTGGCGCGGAGCGGCCGGGAACCCGCCCTCGACCAGCCCCGGCACGATGGTGAGCGGGAAGTCGACCCCGAGAGCGACGCCGAGCTCGCCGACGAACACCCGCCCGGGCCCGGGCTCCGGCCCGCTCGCCGACGGCGCGGCCAGCGCGGCCTCGAGGAGGGTCCAGAACTCCTCGAGCGGGACGACGGCGTCCACGGCGCCGAGCTCCCGGAGCCGCGCGAGCGCGCCGAGCGCCAGCTCGGCCTCCGGGGACGTCTCCACCAGACGGCGGAACGTCCGCGTGAGGGCGTCCACGAGCGCCTCCACCGGCGCGGGATCCGGGAGCCGCGAGAGGCCGCGCAGGAGAACGCGCGCCGCCCGGCGGAGCGCGCCGAGCGCGTCCCGATCCCCCGCCCGCCGCGCCCGGCGCTCCTCGTCGTCGTCGTCGCGGCTCCGGCCACCGGCTCGAGCCGGCGGCCCAGCCGGTCGAGCCGCTCCCGCCACTCGCGAGCGCCGCCGACGATCCCGGCCTGGCGCGACAGCCGCTCCCACTCCGCGGGGCTCGTTCCGGGCCGGGCCCTGAGATCGGCGAACGCCAGGAACTCCATCACCGCCGCGCGGGCGAAGTCCGATCGCCGCACCTCGGCCAGCAGACGCAGGCTCCGGCCGGCGCGGGTCTCGCCGACGGCCGGCGCCGTCCCCAGGGTGTACGGGATGCCGGCCGCGCCGAAGACGTCGCGCACCGCGGCCAGGTAGGTCGCCGGCTGGCGGAGCAGGATGCCGACCTCGTCGAGCCGGCCCCCGGCCTCGACGTGACCGAGGATCACCCGGGCGATCTCGCGGACCTCACGCTCCTCGCCCGGCGCGGCGACGATCTCGATGGCGGAAGACGCCGGCAGGTCCGCCACGTCCGCGCCGGCGGGATAGCGAAGGACCGTCGCGTCCCCGCCGCACGCGTCGAGGAGGCGCGCTTCCAGCGGGTTCAGCTCCACGAATCCGAAGGCAAGGACCGCCGCCGCCCCGAGCCGCCCCGGCTCGGCCGAGACGAGGCGCGCGGCCTCGGCGAGCAGGTCCGAGGCGTCGTAGTAGCCGTGCCGCGCGATCGCCGTCTCGAGCGCGCGGTAGGAGGCCGCGAGCTCCCGGACCTTCACGCTCTCGGGGAACGCCGCCTCGAGCTCCGCGGGCCCGAGTCCGGCGCGCTTGACGTCGAGGAGGGTCCGCAGCACGGCCGCCGGGAAGTTCCGCGCGGCGAGCACCCCGGAGAAGTAGCCGCCCGCCGCCGGCACCGCCTCGCGGATCGCGCGGTCGACGAGGAGCCGGTCGGCCACCGCCGGGAGCGGCTGGCGTCCCGCGAGCGCGAGCGGCAGCAAGGCGACGCGCTCGGCCAGCTCGGGGAGCGTCACGACGTGGATCCCGGCGACGCCGTCGAGCGCGCGCGCGAGACGGGCTCTCAGGCGCGCGCCGAGAAGCCGGCTCGGGACCACGAGGAGGAGCGCGCCGCGCGGGTCCCGCTGGCGGAGCGCGCGCACGTCCTCGACGAGCCGCGCCTCGAGCCGCCTCATCCGGTTCCCGTGGGCTCGCGCGCGAGCGCGGCGCGGAGCGCGGTCTCCAGGCCGGGGTGCCGGAACCGGAAGCCGGCGCGCTCGAGGCGCTGCGGCAGGACCCGCGCGCTGTCGAGCAGCAGCGCCTGGCCCATCTCGCCGAGGAGGAGCCGGACCGCGAGCGCCGGCAGGGGCACGAGAGTCGGGCGGCCCAGGACGCGGCCCAGCACCCGTGTGAACTCGCGGTTGGTGACCGGAGCCGGCGCGACGGCGTTCACCGGCCCCGCGAGGGTGTCGAGCGCGAGGCAGAGCTCGATGACCCGCACGAGGTCGCCGATCTCGATCCAGCTCCAGTACTGCCGCCCGCTTCCGATCACACCGCCCGACGCCGAGCCGGAACGGGAGGGCCATCCGCGGCAAGGCGCCCCCCTGCCCCGCGAGGACGACGCCGAGCCTGGGGTGAACGACGCGGATGCCGGCCGCCCGCGCGGGGTCGGCCGCCGCTTCCCACTCGCGGCAGACGTCGGCGAGGAAGCCCGAGCCCGGAGGACTCTCCTCGGTGAGCGGCGCCTCGCCCCGGTCACCGTAGTAGCCGACGGCGGACGCCGACAGGAGAACCTGGGGCCGCCGCGTGAGGCGCCCGAGCGTCTCGGCCAGGAGCCGCGTGCCATCCACGCGGCTCCGCCGGATCCGCTCCTTGACCGATCCGGTCCAGCGGAGCGCCGCGATGCTCTCCCCCGCGAGGTGCACGACCGCGTCCACGCCCTCGAGCGCCCGGGGGTCGAGCCGGCCTCGCGCCGGATCCCACTCGATGTCCGTCGACCCCGCCTCCGGTGGCCGGCGGCTCAGGCAGTCGACCCGGTGCCCCGCCGCGCGCAAGACAGACACGAGTGCGCCCCCCACGAGCCCGGTGGCGCCGGTGACGGCGACGCGAAGGCGCGGCGCGCTGTCGGGCCGGGGGACGGCCGCGCTCACGGGGTCAGGCCTTGCCTTCTAGGCATTCCGTTCTCCGTGTTGCGCCGGGACGCCCACCTGTATGGAGGTCAAGGTCTGACCGCATAGCGCTTGACGTAGTCGCGGACGCGTACCTTCCTCGCCGTGTTCTCCGAGCTCATGTAGCGCACCGTGCCGAAGATCGGCCGCTCCGGCCCCCACCCGCGGTCGTAGCGGCCGAGCACCCAGAAGATCCCCGTGTACGAGCTCGGGTCGCGCCCGTCGAGCGCGTACTTGTTGTTCAGCTCGATCATCGCCGCGAGCGCATCCCGCGGGGTCGCCGACCACTCCAGGATCTTCTTCCCCCAGAGCATCCGGAGGTAGTTGTGGAGCCGCCCCTCGCGGACGAGCTGCATCTGCGCCGCGTTCCAGAGGGGATCGTGCGTCCGCCCGGCCTCGAGGTCGGCAAGACTGTACACCCACGGCCGGCGGTCCCGCGCGTGCCGGGCGAGCGTCCGCCGGGCCCAGGCGGGCAGCGACTCGTAGCGGTCGTAGTCGCCGGGTTGCTGCCAGCACATGTTGAAGCCGATCTCGCGCCACGTGACCAGCTCGTCGAGGAACGCCTCGGCCGTCGGGCTCATCCGCCACCATCCGCTCCGGCTGCCCGTCGCGCGGGGCGCCACGTCCGCCGGCGCCCAGTCCTCGCGCCGGGCGAGCGCGGCCAGAACCTCGTGAACGGACACGTGACCGAAGTGGAGATAGGGCGAGAGCCCGCTCGTCGCGTCCTTCTCGGGCTCGTTGCGCTCCTCCGCGTACCGCGGAAGCCGCTCGGCCACGAAGCGGGCGAGAGCCGCGCGGCCGGCGCGGGCCCCGCCTCGCGTCGGGACCTCGCTCACGGTGTGGTCCACGGGCAGCCGCGCGAGAGCGGCCGGGGTCCCGGCCAGGGTCTCGGGCGAGGCCGGAGGCCAGCGGCGGCGCACGGCCGCCGGCAACGCGGGCGGCGGCGGGAGCGCCGCGCGTCCGAGCGGATCCGGCGTGGGCGCGATCCCGAGATGCGCCGGCAGGGTCCGCTGGAGGAAGCGGCGGAACGCATGGGCGGTCGTGAATACCTCGCTCGCGGCCCGCATCGGGAGGAGCCCGTTGCCGTCGACGGCCTCGAGCCGGACCGGGAGGCGGCGCCCCGCCGCCTCGAGCATCCGGGGCAGGAAGAAGCACGGGAAGTCGTCCGTGACCACGACCGCCGCGCGGGCGGCGAGGGCGTCGAGGAGGCCGTGTCCCGCGCCAGCCGCCGGCTCGACGTAGGGGTGATAGAGGACGGGGCGCGTCGCGAGGCGCCGGGCGTTGTCCGCCATGCCGTCGAGCACGAACCGGTGCAGGCGGTCGCTCGCCCACGGATAGCCGACACGGAGAGCCTCCAGGATCACGAGCGGCTTCCCCAGCTCCCTCGCCCAGCCGACCGCGCGGTCGAGCGCGAAGCTCCATCCCGCCCGGCGGGCCGCGGTCATCCAGTAGAGGACATAGGCTCCCTCCGTGCGGACGGGTGCCGCGCCGATCGCGCGGATCCGGATCGCCGGGACGTTCAGAGGGCCTTCATCCGACGGCCTTGGGCCTGTGGCGTCACGGGGCTCCCCTTCCGTGTGGGACCACGAACGCGCCTCCCACACACCACCATCATGCCGCAGCCAGGGATCCTCGCCACGCTCGGGCCGGCGCGCCGGCCCGCACGCCCGCCCCCTCTTCGTGAGCGAACGGAACGGACGTAAGATGCCCGGGGAACGGACACTCTCCAGCGGCGGCCGGATGGCCGCGAAGGGGTTCTTCATGGTGAAGGTCTCGGTGATGTACGTGGGGCAGCCGGCCGATCCGGCCGCCTTCGACGCCTACTACTGGGGGACGCACTTGCCCACGGTCCAGAAGTGGCCCCGGATCCGCCGGATCACCGTGGCGAAGGGCGGACCGGGCGACGAGTTCTACCAGGTCGCCGATCTCTGGTTCGACTCGCGGGCGGACCTCGACGCCGCGCTGGCGTCGCCGGAGCGCAAGGTGTCGGCGGACGACGTCAAGCGCTTCCCCGAGTTCCGGGGACAGATCAAGCGGCAGATCTTCGAGGTGAAGTCCTACTGGCCGTGACGAGGCCGGAGCCGCCGTCAGGCGTGGGGGGCGCGGGGACGCGCCGTGACCCGCGTGCTCGTCACGATGCCGTTCAGCGATGCGCAGCTCGACCGCATCCGGGCGGCCTCGCCGCGCCTCACCGTGACGCGCGATGACCCCGCCAGGGCCGACTACCGGGGCACCGAGGTCCTGTACACGGGGAGCCCGCCCCGGGACCTCGCGCGCGCCCCGGACCTCCGGTGGGTGCAGCTCCACATGGCCGGTGTCAACTCGCTCCAGGACCATCCTCTCTATCGGGACACCGCGATTCTGCTCACGACGACGAGCGGAGTCCACGCCGCCACGATCGCCGAGTACGCGGTCGCGGTGCTCCTCGCCCTCGCGCACCGCGTCCCGCGGATGCTCGAGTGGCACGCCCGGAGGGCGTGGCCGCCCGACGCGGAGCGCTGGGGCCTGTTCGTGCCGACCGAGGTGCGCGGCGCGACCCTCGGCGTGATCGGCTACGGGAGCATCGGCCGCGAGCTCGCGCGCATCGCGACGTCCGCGTTCGGGATGACCGTGCTCGCCTGCAAGCGCGATCCGGGAACGCGGGCCGATCCCGGGTACGGCTTGCCCGGCACCGGGGATCCGGACGGGACGCTCCCCGCCGAGTGGTACGGCCCGGCCGACCTGCCGCGCATGCTGCCGCGCTGTGACGTGGTCGTGCTCTCGGCGCCGCTCACCGCCGAGACGCGGCACCTCGTCGACCGGGCGGCGATCTCCGCGATGAAGCCCACGGCGTACTTCATCAACGTGGGTCGCGGCGCCAGCGTGGACGAGGCCGCGCTCGCGCAGGCGCTCAGGGAGCGCCGGATCGCCGGCGCGGCCATCGACGTGTTCGCCACGGAGCCGCCGCCGGCGGGGCACCCCTTCTACGATCTCGACAACGTCATCCTGTCGCCGCACGTGTCGGGGTTCCTGCCGAGCTACGACGACCGGTGCGCCGAGCTGTTCGCCGAGAACCTCCGTCGCTACCTGGCGGGCGCGCCCCTCCTGAACCTCGTGGACCGGGCGCGGGGCTACTGACCGCCAGCTGTCTCACCTTCGGCACGCCGCGCCGGCGTCAGAGAGGGCAAGGTCGGCACATGCGATTCCGGGTCGGCTACCAGATCCATCCCCAGCACTGCACGGTCCAGCAGATTCGCGAGGCCTACCGGGCGGCGGACGCGCTCCGCGTCGACACGCTCTGGGTCTGGGACCACATGTTCCCCCTCTACGGGCCGCCGGACGGCAACCACTTCGCCTGCATGCCGCTCCTGGCGGCGATCGCGGCCGAGACGCGGCACGCCCGGTTCGGCTCGCTCGTGCACGCGAACAGCTACCGGAATCCCGAGCTGCTGGCGTGCGACGTCGCCACCATGGACCACATGAGCGGCGGCCGCGCCATCCTCGGCATCGGCGCCGGCTGGTTCGAGCGCGACTACCAGGAGTACGGGTTCGAGTTCGGAACCGCGCCGTCCCGCCTGCGCGATCTCGGCGCGGCGCTGCCGCGGATCAAGTCGCGGCTCGCGAAGCTGGTGCCGCCGCCGATCGGCAGCGTGCCCATCATGATCGGGGGCGGGGGCGAGAAGGTGACGCTCAAGCTCACGGCGCAGCACGCGGACATGTGGAACACGTTCCCGCCGGTGGACAACTGGCAGCGCAAGAACGAGATCCTGACCGACTGGTGCCAGAAGGTCGGGCGCGACCCGAAGGCCGTCGAGCGCACCTGCTCGATCAGCCCGGATCTCTTCGGTCAGATCGACGATCTGCTCCGCGCCGGCGTGCAGCACTTCATCCTGCGGGCCCCCCAGCCGTTCGACATGAAGCCCCTGGAGGAGCTGCTGAAGCTCTCCGGGCGCTGACCGGCCCCCGAGGTCGCCACGGGTCGCCGGAGGTCGACGGTCGTGGCCGGGGCGCGGGGCTACTGACCGCCGCCCTCTCGCCGTCCGGCGACCCCCGGGCCGGCGCTGCCCGCCAGCACCTCCGCGGGCAGGAGCCGCGCCAGCATCTCCGTCTCCTCGACCAGCGAGCGGCGGCGGGCCGCGAGCCGCGCGAGGAGATCGCGGTCCCAGAGGAACCGGACGAAGGCGCGGGCATCCCGGCGGACTCGCGCGAGCCGGGCCTGCCAGCCCAGGGCGAACAGTCCCGTCGGGATCAGCCCCACGAGGAATGCTGCCAGCCCCCACCCGCCCAGGATCCGCCACGCGCCCCAGGCCTCGAGCGTCCAGCAGGCCGGGTAGAGCACGGCCCCGGCGACCAGCTTGACGGTGGCGGTGACGTCGGCCGACGTCGCAAGACTTCCGGCGGCGAGCCGCGTCAGCCAGTACGGCAGCGCGTGACTGGCCAGACCCCACAGAGCGAGCGGAAGGCCGCCGACGAGCGCCAGCCCTTCCCGGAGCGCGTAGCGGCGAGCCACACCGGGCGGATACGCGCGGCCGACCGCGTGAGGGGACAGGCCGAGCCGCTCCAGGTCGGCCAGATAGCGCTCGACCTCGGCGCGGAGGCGGGCCACCCGGGCGGGCGCGCGGGGCGCCAGCCAGCGGTACGCGCGCGTGGCCACCTGGACCCAGGCGACCCGCTCCGCCCGCGACGTCCCCCGCCCGATGGGCCCGGGCGCGTCCTCCGCCTCGGCGCGGCGAACCGCCTCCAGCCCCTCCGTGAGGCGGAGCGTCTCCCGATCCTCGATCTCGACGATCAGGGTGCGCAGCGCCTCCGCCACCCGGGCGGTGAGCTCGCGGACGGCGCGCTCCGGCTCTCGCGCCGCCAGGGCACGGCAGTCGTCGACCGGCACCGGCGCGCCGACGAGCACGAGCGCCCATCCGGTCCGGAAGGTTCCGGGCTCGTGGAACGTGAGGCCGACGGGGAGCAGCGTCGTCGCCGGTGTGCCCGGGTCACCCTCCGTCCCCAGCACCATCCTGGCGACGCCCGTCCGGAGCGGCATCAGCACCGGCTCGGGCTGGCTCACCCCCTCCGGGAAGATGAGGATGGCTCCGCCCTGCCTGAGTGCCGCGGCCACCGCGCGGAACATGGCGGCGTTCTGGGTCGGGTCGCTGCCCGGGTCCCGTCGCCGGTGGACCGGCAGCGCCCCGGCCAGGCGGAGGAAGGGCGCCAGGAGCGGATGGCGGAAGAGCGGCGCCTTGGCCACGGGGCGCAGGACGCGGGGCAAGGTCGCGATGAGGATCAGCGGGTCGACGAGCGCGTTCCGATGGTTCGCGACGATCACCAGGGGACCGGAGGGCGGCACCCGCTCGACCCCTACCACGTCGACACGGTGGTAGAAGAGGCGCACGAGCGCCCGGGCGAGCGCGCGCATCAGGACGGGCCCCGTCCTCGCGGCCGGCCGATCGTGCGGCCGCCCTGAGCCCTCCCCCGGGCTCACCGGGCTACCCTGGCTCCGCGGTGAATTGTTCAGACGGCCTTCGGCCTGTGGGGCCGGTGGGCGTCCGTCCGGAGTGACACGGCCTGGCACGTGGCGACGACCGTGCCGTCCGCCTCGTCGGTCACGGTCATCGCGTAGAAGCCGGCGCGCTTGCCCTGGCGCGTCTCGCGGGCCTCCGCCACGAGCCGCTGCCCGACCCGCGCGGCCGCGTGGAACTGGATCGTCACCGTCAGCGCGACCGCCGGCTCGCCGTGGCCGTTGCACGCGCCTCCGAAGGCGAAGTCGGCCAGCGAGAAGATCGCCCCGCCGTGCGGGCTGCCGTGGAAGTTGGTCATGTGGGGCGCGAGCGTGAGGCCGGCGCGGCAGTATCCCGGGCGGAGCTCCAGGAGCTCGATGCCGAGCCAGCGCCCGTACGGGTCGGCCGCGATCCGCTCCGCGAGCGCGGGCGGCGTCGAATGCGAGCCGGTCGGCCCGGTCGTCCTGGCGCCGGCGCGGCGCCCGGCGTCTCCATCCATGGCGCTCCCCATGGCGCTCCGATGATAACGGAGAGGCCTGCCCGGGTACACGGCGCCGGGCGGAGGCCGGAGGCGGGAGGGGTTGGCCGGGAATCCGCGTCGTGCCCGTTGCCCATCTCAACTGGGGATACTCGTACGCGACAGGAGGCGGCGGTGACGGAGAGGCACGAGCGAGAGCCATCGTACGCGTGGGTCGTGGTGGGCGTCCTGTTCTTCGCCCAAGCCGTCGCTCTGGGCGTGCGCGGGACCATCGGTCTCCTCGTCAACCCCTGGGAGACCGAGTTTGGGTGGGACCGGGCGGCGGTGAGCCTCACCGCCTCGCTCGGCTTCGTGGTCTACGGGGTCGCCCAGGCACTCTCGGGGCGCTGGGCTGACCGCGTCGGCCCTCGCGTCATCTTCGCGGCGAGCATCGCCCTGGTCGGCGTCGGCGCAGCGGCGGTCAGCTCGATCGTCACCCTGTGGCAGGCGTACCTGATCTTCGGCGTCCTGATCATGCTCGGCATTGGCGGAGCGTCCAGTCCCACCTCCGCCGTCGCGGTCGCGCGCTGGTTCACTGCGCGACGCGGTCTCGCGCTCGGCGTCGTCGCCGCCGGGTCTGCGGCCGGGCAGCTCGTGCTGGTGCCCGTCATGGCCGCGCTCGTGGGCGCCATTGGCTGGCGGGCAGCGTTCCTCTGGCTGGGCGTCGGGGTGCTCGTGGTGGCGCTCCCGGTCGTCCTCTTCCTGCTCCGCGACGACCCGGATCAGGCGGCCAGCCGCCCCGGCGCGGGCGCAGCCCTCGCGGGATCGCCGATGCCGCTGGCCCAGATCATGCGTCACGCCAACTTCTGGTGGCTCGCCCTCACCTTCTTCGTATGCGGCGTGACGACGTCGGGACTCATCGACACGCACTTCATCCCGCACGCCCAGGATCACCACGTCTCCGCCGTGACCGCGGCCGCCGCGTTCGGCGTCCTGTCGCTCGTGAACATGGTCTTCACCACGCTCTCGGGCGCCGCGTCCGACCGGCTCGGCTACACGAGGCTCCTCGGCTGGATCTACGCGGGCCGCGCGGTGGCCCTGCTGTTCCTCGTGTTCGCCCGGGACCCCGTGTCGCTCTTCGTCTTTGCCGTGGCCTTCGGCATCGTGGACTTCTCGACGGTCGCCCCGACGACGGCGCTCTCCACGATCCTCTTCGGCCGCCGCTCGGCGGGAACCGTGTTCGGCCTGGTCGCGCTGAGCCACCAGCTGGGATCTGCCCTCGGATCGTACGCGGGCGGCCTCGCCCACGACCTCACCGGCAGTTACACGGCGTTCTTCGTCGCCGGGGCGACGCTCTCGGGCGCCGCAGCGTTCATGTCGTGGGCGATCTCGGAGACGCCCGTCCCCCGGACGGAGGCCGCCCCCGCCTGACGGTCAGGCCGTGAGCGAGCGGTAGAGCTCGATCTCCGACGGCCGCGCGACCAGCTCCTTCATCTCGGCCCGGTACCCGGCGAGATGCGGCGCGGTCCGATGGAGCTCGAACGCGGCGTCCGTGCGGTACTGCTCGTAGAAGTAGAAGACCGTCGGCTCACCCCCACCCGCTACCGACCGGTGCGGCCGGTAGACCAGGCAGTCGGGCTCGTGCTGCCGCACGGCCGCCGCCATCTTCACGAGCAGGCCCTCGACCTCGTTCTCCCGGCCCGCCTTCGGATGGATCCTCGCCACCACCGTCAGGACACCCGCCATCGCGTCGCCTCCTGGTCAGATCGCCTCGACACGGAATCGGTTGGAGCGCGTTAGCCCTTCAGCCCCCCGGCCGCCAGGCTGGCCACGATGTGCCGCTGGACGGTCAGGGTCAAGAGGAGAACGGGGGCCGTGATCAGCAGCGCGGCGGCCGCCAGCGGCCCCCAGTTGATCTGCTCGAAGCTCATGACGTTGAACACGGCGACCGGCAGGGTCTGCAGACGCGGCCCGGCCAGCACCACGGCGAAGATCAGGTTGTTCCAGGAAAAGATGAACGCGAGGATACCGGAGACCACGATGCCGGGCCGGGTGAGCGGCACTGCCACCCGGAGGAAGCTCCCGAAGCGCGAGCAGCCGTCGATGAGCGCGGCGTCCTCCAGATCCTGGTGCACGCCCTCGAAGAATCCCATCATGATCCAGATCACCAGCGGAAGGCCGATGATGAGGTGCGTCAGGATGAGCGCGTGGTACGTGTTGGCGAGCCCCACCTGCTGGAAGAGGAGGAACCACGGGATGAGGTAGCTCAGCGCCGGCGTGATCCGGGCGATCAGGATGAGGAGCGCGGCGCCGTAGCGGCGCGACCGGGCGATGCCGTAGCCGGCCGGCACGCCGAGGAGGAGGGCGAGGATCGTGGAGCCGACGCCGACGACGATGCTGTTCACCGCGAAGCGGGGCAACGGGCTGCTCTGGAACACGTAGACGTAGTTCTTGAGGGTCAGGCTCCGCGGGATGAAGACGGGCGGGAAAGATAGGTTGTCGACGTCGGTCTTGAGCGAGAGCGAGATCATCCAGAAGAAGAAGAACACGGTGGGCGCCATCAGCACGAACAGGAAGGTACCGAAGGCCACGCGCCGGACGGCGGTGCGCACCGTCACTGCCAGGACGTCCTTTGCCGCACGACCAGCAGGCCGACGCTCATGACCATGAGGATGAGGAAGTACACGACGACGACGGCCGAGGCGAACCCGATGTTGTAGAAGGCGAAGGCCTGGAGGAACAGGAAGATGTTGAGCGTCTCCGAGGCCGTGCCAGGGCCGCCCTGCGTCATGACGTAGATGATGTCGAAGCTCTTCAGCGCGTCGATCGCCCGCAGGATGACGGCGACCATGATGTAGGGCCACACGAGGGGCAGCGTGACGTAGCGGATCGTCTGGAGCCACGACGCGCCGTCGATGCGCGCCGCCTCGTAGGGCTCGGTGGGCAGGGACGCCAGGCCGCCCAGGACGATGAGCATGACGAAGGGCGTCCACTGCCACGTCTCGACCAGGGCGAGGCTCGGGATCACCGAGGCCCGCGAGAAGATCCACGGCTGGGGCCCGATCCCGACCAGGCTCAGAAGATAGTTCAGCACGCCCAGCTGGGGGTGAAACATCATCTGCCAGATGAGCGCGATCGACACCGGGGTCGCCATCATGGGCAGGGAAAAGACCGTGCGCACGAAGCCGCGTCCCGGGAAGGTGCGGGCGAACACCAGCGCCGCGACCGTCCCCAGGACGGTCGGACCGGCCACGCCGAGGAACGTGAACGCGAACGTGCGCGGGACGGCCTCGAGGAAGCGCTGGTGCCGGAAGAGCTGGAGGTAGTTGTCGAGCCCGACGAAGGGCGGCGGCCCGCTCGCGCCCATGGAGTACTCGTGGACCGCCATCCAGAGCGTGTACGCGAGCGGGAAGGCGATGATCAGGAAGATCGTGACCCCGGCCGGCAGGATCATGAGGGTGTACGTGAGCCGGCCGAGATCGCGCCGGTGCCGTCCGGCACGAATCGCCGGACGGGCCGGTGCGACGAGGGTCCGATCGTCCGTGGACACGGAGAGCGGGTACGTCCCGGGGGGAGGTCGGTGCCGGGTCTCGGTCGCTAGCCCTTGAGCCCTTTCTGGAACGCGGGCTCGAACTCCCGCGTCGCCTGCTCGAGGAGCGTCTTCGGATCGCCGCCCTCGATCATCTTGTTGAGGGCCACGCCGAACGTGTCCCGGAAGAGCGTGACGTCGCGAAGCTCCGGCAGCTGCGGTCGCGTGATCTTCAGGGACTCCGCCACCGCCTCGACCCAGGTCTTCGGCATCTTGTGCGCCTTGACGAATTCGGGGTCCGCGTAGATCGAGGTCCGCGTCCCGATCATGGCGCCCTCGACCATCAGGTGGAACTGAACAGGACGACTGCTCGCCCACTGGGTGAAGAGCCAGGCCGCGTCCTTGTTCTTGCCGAACGGGTTCAGCGCGAAGGCGTCCATCGCCGTGCCGCCGAAGGGCTTCATCTTGGCGCTGCCGGGGTGCGGCGCGTAGCCGACCTTGCCCACGACCTTGGACTTGGTCGGATCCTCGAACGGAGCGGCGAACTGGATGCTGTCCGGCCAGCAGGCCACGAGGCCCTGGGTGAACGCGCCCTGGCACTCCATCCAGTTGAAGCCGATGGATCCGGGCGGGGCGTAGGTGCGGACGAGATCGGCGTAGATCCGCGCCGCCTCGATCGCCTCGGGCGTGGTGGTCAGGAGGTGGGTCTTGGTCTTGTCCAGGTAGTCGCCGCCCAGCGCAATCGTGAGACAGCCCCATACCGGGATGTTCGCGTTCTTCAGGCCGCGCCCGGCATATCCGAAGACCGCGGGCGGCTTGTGGAGCGCCTTCACCGCCGCCATCAGCTCGTCCACGGTCGTGGTCGGCTTCAGGCCCTTCTCGGTGTACAGGTCCTTGCGGTACATGTAGGCGCCGAGCCCGACGCCCATCGGGATGGCGACGACCGTCCCGTCGCCCTTCAAGCCCCAGTAGGTGCCCGCCGGTCCGAAGTCCTTCCAGTTGTAGTCGGGCGCGGTCAGGTTCGGGTTGTCGAGGTACTTGTTCAGGGGCTCGTACCAGCCCACCTGGGAGAAGAGGAGCTTCTCGACGTGCATCGAGCTCGAGAACGCGTCGACGCCGGGAGACTTGGCGTTCAGCTCGATGGGCATCTTCTGACGCAGCTGCTGCTCGGGGACGACCTGGTACTCGACCTGGATGCCCGTCAGCTTCGTGAAGTCGGGGATCATCTTCTGGAGCACCGTGTAGTAGGGCGACAGCGGGGCGAGGACGACGAGGGACTTGCCCTTCTGCTGCATCCAGTCGAAGCCCGCCGCGTCGGAGCCGCGGGCGGAGATGATCGTGCCGGCGGCGAGCCCCAGGCCCATCCCCAGGACCTGTCGGCGAGAGAGCGTGTCTGCGTGCGGTCCCATGAATGAGCCTCCTTGCTCGTCTGTCGGGGTCATGCCTGTCGCATCGTGGTGCCGGCCCGTCACGAGGATACTGCACGCGGCGGGACAGGCGCCAGCCGGGTGCATGCCGCACGGTGAGACGACCCGAGCGGGCACGCACGCTGCCGAGTGCTCCGCCGCGCCCCCAGGCTCACCCTCACGTCTGCGACACCCTTGGGTCGTACCGTCCGAACTCGAAGAAGTCCTTCGCGAGGACATCTTCCATTCGTTGAATGTCGAAACGCGTCTCCTCTCGCCATAGCTCCTCTTCGAGACGCTCCGGGATGTCGCGATCATGGCCGCTGAGTTCCATGGTGGCAGAGCTCCCTAGGCGTGATACCTACGACCCAAGCAGGTGTGACGCGCTTGCGCCTCAGTAGGTCGCGCGGCCGCCGGAGAGGTCGTACACGGCGCCGGTGCTGAAGGAGCACTCCTCCGACGCGAGCCAGGCCACGAGCGCGGCGACCTCCTCCGGCCGCCCCACCCGCCCCATGGGAATCTTCGAGATCAGGAGGTCCACGGTGCTCTGCTCCATCTGCTGGAGGAGCTCGGTGCCGATCACGGCCGGCGCGACGGCGTTCACCAGGATCCCGCGCGTGGCGACCTCCTTCGCGAGGGCCTTCGTGAGTCCGATCACCCCGGCCTTCGCGCTGGAGTACGGGACCAGCGTCGGGTTCCCCTCCTTGCCGGCGATCGAGGCGATGTTGACGATGCGCCCCGATCCCTGCCGGAGCATGACCCGGATCGCCGCCCGGCAGCAGTAGAAGACGCTCGTGAGGTCGACCGACAGGACGCGCTCCCAGTCCGAATCGTCGAGCTCCCAGATCGGGAACGAGCGCCCCGTGATGCCGGCGTTGTTCACGAGCACGTCGAGCCGGCCCCAGCGCTCCACGGCGGTCCGCACGGCGGCGTCCACCTCCGCGCTCCGGGTGACGTCGGCAACCACGGCGACGGCGCCCGCGCCCACCTCGCGCGCCGCCGCCTCGACCCGGTCGCGGTCCAGATCGAGGAGGGTGACCCGGAACCCGTCGCCGGCGAGCCGCCGGGCGATGGCCAGGCCGATCCCGCGCGCGGCGCCGGTGACCAGGGCGGTCCGGCCGTCCGATCGCACGGGTCAGGCTCGCGCGCGACGCCGCGCGTCACGCTGACGGTAGCGCAGGTTCAGCATCTCGACGAAGAGGGAGAACGCCATCGCGAAGTAGACGTAGCCCTTCGCCATGTGGGTGCCCATCCCCTCGGCCACCAGCATCACCCCGATGAGGAGGAGGAACGACAGCGCCAGGATCTTGACGCTCGGGTGCCGGTCGACGAAGCCGCTCACGGCTCCCGCCGACACGAGCATCACGAGCATGGCGAGGACCATCGCCGTGATCATGACCGAGACCTGGTTCGCCATGCCCACCGCGGTGATCACGGAATCCAGCGAGAACACGATGTCGAGCAGGAGGATCTGGAACAGCACCCAGCCGAACATCGCGCGCGACTTGCCGCCCGCCGCTTCGTGGTCGTGCCCCTCGACCTTCTCGTACACCTCCCGCGTCGCCTTGAACATGAGGAAGAGCCCACCGGCCAGCAGGATGAGGCTGCGCCCCGACATCTCGCTCTCCCCGAAGGTCACGAGCGGCCTCGTGAGCCCCATGATCCAGGAGATCGTCAGGAGCAGGAGGATGCGGATGCCGAGCGCCAGGGTGAGGCCCAGCCGGCGCGCGAGGTCTCTGCTGGGCGGCCGGCAGCTTCGCCACGAGGACCGCGATGAACACGACGTTGTCGATGCCCAGCACGATCTCCATGAGGGTGAGCGTCGACAGGCCGAGGAGGGCATCGAAGGAGAGGAGCGCGCCCATCGCGAGCCCATCCTACCCGCCGCCCCGGAGGCTCGCAATCTACGGAGCGGCCGATCGGACCCTCACGCCGGGCTGAGGCGCCCGGCGCCCGACTTCCCCCGACCGCCGCCACGACCGCGGTGGCCAGGACGGTGCCGCTCACCGCGGCATGCGTTTCGGACCCTGCAGGATGCGGATCAGGTGTGACGCGTACCAGGTGAGGCCCGCCAGCGGATCGTTGGCGAGAGCCTTGAAGTACCAGTCGAAGAACCGGCGCGGCGCGAAGTAGGTGTCCCGGTACCCTCGCAGGATGTCCCGGAGCGTGGGTGCCGGCCCGAGCAACGGGTGGTCCCGCCGGGATCCGATCTGGTGGCTGGCCCAGTCCACCAGGGAGGCGCCGAGGGCCAGCGTGTCCTCGAGAGGGCTCAGGAACACCGGCAGTCCGGCGGGGGGCGGCAACGCCTCGACCAGCTCTCCCCGCTCGATCTGGACGCAGAGCCACGGGATGTTCTGGCCCGCCGCGATGCTGCACCAGACCCGGTACCCCGGCCGGCAGTTGAGCTCGAGCAGCTTGGCGACGCGTCTCGCGGATCCACCTTGAACTGGGCGCTGGCATGCCCGGCGTAGTCCAGGCGCGCGAGCAGGTGAGCGACCTGCTCGATCAGCGCGGGCTCCTCGATGGAGACCTGCGTCGTGGTCACGGACGCAAACGACGGGAACGCCGTCCGCGCGTTGCGGCGAACGGCCGCGGTGACGAGACGGCCCTGGCGATCCATGGTGGCGTTCACGTTGATGCGTCGGTCCAGCCGCCCCGGAATCCACTCCTGGAGGATGGGCATCCCGAAGGTCCGCTCGACCCCCTGGATCGTGTCCGCCAGCTGCTCCCGGCGCAGCACGAGCCGAACCCCCCGGGAGCCCGACGAGCAGCGGGGCTTCAGGAGCAGCGGGAATCCGACCAGCTCGGCCAGCTCGGCGGCGTCCGCCAGGGTCCGCGGAAGGTACGTGCGGGGACACGGACACCCGATCTCCGTGGCGAGCTCTGCCAGGGCATGCTTGTCCATCGCCTGCCGCAGAACGGGCCACTCCGGCACCGGCACCGTGATGCCCCGCGCGACGAATCGCGACTTGTTCTTCGAGAGAATCCCGACCTCGGGGTCCCACGAGGGGAAGACGGTGTCGATGGCCTCCCGCGCGCAGATGTCCAGGATGGCCTGGACGTAGGCCTCCTCGGACTCCGAGTTCTCGTCGCGGATCCGACCCCGCTGCCAGTCGTGGACCGCGAAGGGAACCGGGTACACGCCATCCACGAAGCGGGACACCGCCGCGGGCGCGAGCCGCCCCAGGAGTCCGTGCTCGCGGTAGGCGGTCGCGATCACCCGCGTCGCGTACGGCCGGAGGGCACGAAGGACGCAATAGGCCTGGCCATTCCACGGGTTGGTGACGAGGAGGCGCAGCGCCGGACGAGCGGCGCCCCCAGGAGGGCGGCCCCGACCCGGTCCTCACTCTGAGGTGCGGTAGTATGGCCCATGCACGCTCCGCGGTCGCCGCGCGATCCATGCGGTCGGCGAAGAAGCACGCCGCCACTGCTGGCGGCGCATTGTGGCAGAGGCGCGCCCGGATCGAGATGGATCCGCCCCGCGCTGTCGGCCCCCCCCGCACGCTCCGGGGCGCGGGGTGGCCTCGTCCGCCCCTCGTGACGCTGGCGTCCACCGACCTGCCCACCGGCGCGGCGCAGAGCACCCGCGAGGACGGATCCATCTCGCGGCGGCCGGTCGGCCTCGCGGAGATCGCCGTCAGCGTCCTCGTGGCCCTGGCGATCGGCGCCGGGCTCTTGGCGCTCTGGCTGAGAGTGGGCCCCGACGGCGCCTTCGTACCGGGCCTCACGGGGCACGGGCCCGACGCGGCGGCCTGGCCGCGCCTGTTCGCGCTGTGGCTGCCGGCCGGCCACGTCCTGTTCGCCGGCGTGCACGCCTGGCTCGGACGCTGGGATCCGCGGGGCCGGCTGCGTCGCTGCTTCCTGGCGGACCAGGCGCTCTCGCTCGCCCTGGCCCTCCTGATCGCGGCGACGCTGATCGGGATGCGCGACCACGACGCGTTGCGCAACATCCTGGGGACCTGGTACGTGCTGTTCGTCGGCGCGAAGACGGCGGTTCTGCTGCGCGCCATCTGGCGGTGGATGGCCGCGGAGTCTCCGGGTGCCCGGTACGCCACCGTGGCCCTCTTCCTCGGCGCCCTCCTGCCCTACCTTCTCCTCGGCGCCCACGTGGTCACGGCCATGTCGGCCACGAGCGACGAGCCGTACTACCTTCTGATCGCGCACAGCCTGCTCCACGAGCAGGATCTCGACCTGGCCGACAACTTCGCCGGGGCGGACTACCTCCCCTTCTACTGGGGCCGGCTGACCACGCGGACGCCTGGCGTCCGGACGACCGAGGACGGCCGGATCTACGCGGAGGCCTTTCAGGGGCTTCAGCCCGTGTGGCTCCTCCCGGGCTACTGGCTGGCGGGACGGGCGGGCGCCGTGGTCGTCGTCAATCTCGCCAGCGCCCTGGCGCTGGCCCTGACGTTTCGCCTGGCCCTCCTGTCGGGCGCGAGCACGCGCGCCGCGTTCCTGGCCTGGCTGGGGGCGGCCTTCTCTCTTCCCGTCGTCAGCTTCGCCGTCTCGCCGTGGCCGGAGATGACCGGCGCCTTCTTCGCGACGGCCGCGGTCTTCGTGCTGCTCCGTGACCCGGGAACACGGCGGGCGATCGCGGCGGCCGGAGGCCTGCTCGCGCTCATGGTCGCGACCAAGACCCGGCTCTTCCTGCTGGCCGTCCCGATCATGGCGGGCTTCGTGCGCCGGGCCGGATGGCGGGCGATCGCGGCGCTGCGGGGCGCTGGTCGGAGTGACCTTCGCCGCGGCGTCCACGTACGACGCGCTCGCCCAGATGGGCCAGGTGGTGCGCCGGGTCCGGCAGGTCGGCCTCCTGCAGACCCTCGAGTGGCTCCTGGCCTGGACCGTGCGGGCACCGACGGAGTACCGGGGCCATCTGGGCCTGCTTCTCGACCAGGAGTTCGGGGTGCTCCTCTGCGCTCCGGTCCTCGCGCTCTCGCTGGCGGGCGCGGTGGCGGCCGCGCGCGAGCGACGCTGGCGATACGTCCTGCTCACGGCCGGACCGTTCCTGCTCGCCTGGTACTATCTCGGCGCCGTCGCCCTGAGCCGCTCCAGGGTCGACCAGCACTGGCACGCCGGGTTCAGCCCGCCCGGGCGCTTCGTGGTAGCCGCGCTTCCGCTGCTCGCGGTGTGCGGGGCGACGATGCTCGACCGGCTGCGGAGTCGCCTCGCCTGGAGCGTCACCGCCGGTCTGTACGCGATCACCCTCGGCCAGGCGCTGCTCGCCTCGGTCCGCCCGGACTGGCGATTCCACCGCGGCGTCGGGCGCGCCACACCGCTGGCCGAGCTCTTCGCGTACACGGGGCTGGATGCCGGGCGTCTCCTCCCCTCGTACGTGAGCCCGGGCAACGCGTGGGTGGCGCCCGGGCTCGCGGTCCTCGCGGTCGTCACGCTCGCAGGCCTCGTTGCCGCCCATCGGGTGGGAGCGGCTCCGCCCCGGAGGGCGTGGATCCTCGGAACCGCCGGGGCCGCGATCCTGGCGCTGACCCTGCCCGCCGCGCTCTGGCTCCGGCCTACCGGGGACTATCCTGCGGCCGCGGGGCGCGGCCGAGACGGCGCTTCCCTTCCACGGCGTCATCCAGGTCGACACCGGGGAGGGCGTGGCGGCCCGGGAGCGTCTGGTGTGGGCAATGCGCCGCGCCGGCGCGGTCGAGCTCGCGCCGCGGCTCCGATCCGGGGAGTATCGCATCGTCGTCACGGCCGGAGCTCAGGGTACGCCGCAGGGTCCGACGATTCGGCTCGAGCTGGACGGTCGTGCCAGGGACCTCGTTCCGATGGCCGCCGCCTCCCCCCCTGCGTGGCTCGAGCGCGACTACGTCGCCGACATCGCCTGGCCGGGGGGGCGGCTGCCGATCCGCGTCGAGCTCGCCGAGGTCACTCGCACCGCTCCGGCTCGCCTCGCCTACATCCAGAAGATCGAGGTCAAGGCCCTCGCGCGAGGCGCGGGCGGCGCGGCAGGAGCGGCCGCGGGCGGATCCCGGTGAGGCTCACCACCCCGGGGCACCTCGGGGGCCGGCCACGCAATTGACACGACCCGACGCCCTCCTCATCATGGCGAGCGCCCATGTACACGGACGAGTGGCTCCACCTCAACGGGATCTGGCTCCATTTCCAGGACTGGCAGGGTCGGCGGGATGGAGCCGGCGGCGAGGCAGCCGGGGCGGAGACCGTCCTTCTCCTCCACGGGCTCACACAGCAAAGCCACGCATTCGACGCCGTCGCAGCGCGGCTGGCGCGGCGCCACCGCTGCGTGGCGCTCGATCTCCGGGGCCGGGGGGAGAGCGGGTGGGCGGCGGGCACCTATGCGATCCCGCAGTACGTCGCCGACGTGCTCGCGCTGCTCGACGCGCTCGGGCTGGACGCCGTCCACATCCTCGGCACGTCGCTGGGCGGGCTCATCGGGCTCTCGCTCGCCCGGGTGGCGCCGAGGCGGCTCCGCTCCCTCGCGCTCAATGACATCGGGCCCGAGATCGACCCGCGCGGCGCCGCGCGGGTCGCGGCATACGCGGCCGCCGTCCCGGAGCGCTTCCGGGACCTCGCCGCCGCCACCGGGTGGGCCCTCGCGCAGTATCCCTGGCTCGCGGGGCTCCCGCCGGAGGCGGTGACCGACGCGATCCGCTGGGCGGTCCGGCGGGCGCCGGACGGCGAATGGCGGCTCAAGTTCGACCCCGCGATCGGGCGCGCCCCCCGCCCGGCGCCGGAGGCCGCCCGCGCCGCAAGCCAGGCATGGTGGGCGGCCCTCGAAGCCCTTCGATGTCCCGTCCTCGTCGTTCGCGGCGCCGAGAGCGACATCCTCTCGCGGGAGACGGCGGCGGCCATGCAGGTGCGCCAGCCGCGTCTCCACCGCGTCGACGTCGAGGGAGTCGGCCACGCGCCCACCCTCGCGGAGCCGATCGCCGTCGCCGCACTCGACGCCTTCTACCTCGCGGAGGCGACGAGTCCACATCCGTCCTCGTGACCCGGACGACGGCCGTCAGGGCCGCGCGTCGGACACGATGATAGAATGTCGCGGGTATGGAGCCACGTCCCCTCGGTCCGGATGACCTCGTCGACGAGGCGCGTCAGCGTCTGACCCGTCAGTCCTACGCGCCGCGCCCGCCGATCGCCGGCGTCGTGCTCTCGGAGGTAGCCGTCTCGCGGAGCGCGGACGGACTCTTCGCGGAGATCGCGCGGATCGATGGAGGGAGCGGCGGCATCCAGGGCCTCGAGGCCTTCCGGCCCGTCCAGTGGAACTGGAGCTTGCTCCAGCCCGGCGCGGTCAAGGCCTGGCACCTCCACCTCGACCAGGAAGACCTCTTCGTCGTGCCGCCCGACGCGACGCTCCTCGTCGGCCTTGCGGATCTTCGACGCGACGTCCATTCGGAGACGCGGCCGGCCCCGCAGCGCCTGGTCCTGGGCGCCGGGCGCTGCCACCGCCTGCTGATCCCCCGGGGCGTGGCACACGGGCTGGCGAACCTCGGGACGGAGCCCCAGGCGATCCTCTACGCGGTCAACCAGTTCTTCACCGCGGACCGCGATCGGACCGACGAGTGGCGCCTGCCGTGGGACCACTTCGGCGCCGAGTTCTGGTCGATGGGACGCGGATGAGGACGCGACCGGCCTGACGGGCCCGCGTCCGCGCGGGTCGGTGCGGGGCGCCTCGGCCGCTCAGGCCGTGGCCGTCGCGGGAACGGGCTGGGCCAGCATCAGCCGGAAGACCTTCACCGGCATCTCGACGTTCCGCAAGGGCCGCTCGCCGAGGGCCTCGAACGAGAACTCGTCGCCCAGCCGCTCCCTGGTGCCGGCTCCCACCAGGATCTCGTCCCCCCGGGCGAGGGCGGCGAGACGGGCCGCCACGATGGTGACCTGCCCCGAGGCGGTGTACGTCCATCGCGTGCCGTTCGCGCCCTCGATCTTGGTGGCGCCCACGGTGGCGAGGCCGGAGTTCACGCCGATGTGGACGGCGAGCGGCTCGGGCAGCCCGTGCAGCGTCTCGTTCAGCTCACGTGTCCGGCGCAGGATCGCGAGCGCGCACCTCACCGCCTGGCGGGAGTGGCGCCGGGAATCCGCATCGCGGAAGATGGCCATGAGACCGTCGCCGGCCGTCTCGTTCACGTCCCCGCCTCGCCGGAGAATCTCGTCGAGGTAGGCGCCGAAGCACCGCTCGACCAGCTCGTTGACGCGGCCGGGGTCGAGTCGCTCGGTGAGCCGCGTGTAGCCCACCAGGTCGACGAACAGCACGGTCACGTCCACCTCGCGCTTGTCCAGCTCCGGGGCCTCCGGCGCGCGCTCGATCAGGTCCTGCACGGTGCGGGGGACGAACTTGGCGAGGTTCGTCCGGATGCTTTCGAGGATCTCCACACGCCGGACCGCCGCCCGCAGCTCCGCGTTCGTGTCCTGGAGGGCCGCGTACGCCTGCGCGTGCTCGAGGGCGAGGGCGCTCGAGTTCGCCAGGAGCCGGAGGAGTCCGAGGTCCTGGCTCGAGTAGCCGAGACCGGACCGCTTCGGACCCAGGGCGAGGAAGCCCGTCACGCGACCCTGGAACAGGAACGGCACAACCAGGGTCGCCCCGAGGCCGTCCATCGCCGTGAGACACCCCGCCCGGTAGTCCTCCAGCGCCGGATCCTCCTCGACCCGCTCCCGCGTCAGCGGCTGGCGGCGCAGCTCGAGGCACCGCACCAGCGGCGAGCCGCCGTCGATCGGGGGCCGGCCCTCCTGCTCGTCCGCCTCCTCCTGATCCGCGCGCGCGTAGCCCTGGCGGCGCGCGTCGAGGAGGTAGAGCTCCTGCCGCACGGGGTGCAGCTGCTCCTCGACGGTCTGGGTGAGCAGCTCGACGATCCGCCGGAGGTCGAGAAGCCCGCTCATGACCTCCGACACGTGCTCGATCGACCGCTGCACGTCCACCCGCTGCCGGAAGAACAGGCGATCGACCAGCCGCTGCGATCGGAGGTAGAGCGGGTTCAGCAGCACCACGACCAGCACCGCCATGACGGCGGCGGCGACGATGGGCGACTGCGCGGCCTCCCAGTTGGCCAGGAGGATGTCCGTGCCGGCGATGGCGCCCGTGTAGGCGAGCACCACGAGCCCGGTGGCCGCCGAGTAGACGGCGCCGGCGCGGAGCGCGGCGCGCACGTCGAACAGGTCGTAGCGAACCATGGCGTAGGCCATGACGATGGGAAACAGGAGCGTCAGCTTCCACATCGCGTTGAGATAGGGGATGGACACGTGGAAAATGGCCTCCGCCGCGGTTCCGAGGATCGGCGGGACGTAGCCGAGGACGAACGCCGCGCACAGGATTCGGGCCCGCTGCTGGATCAAGGGGGTACCGCCCACCATGCTGGCGCGGGCGAGCGAAAGGACCAGCAGGATCAGCGCCACTCCCCAGTACGCGGCGCCGGCGGCGGGCACGACGAGGAGGAGCCGGACGTCACCCTGGAGTCCCGGCAGCTGATAGACCCCCGGCAGCTGGAGGAGCGCGGCGAGGGCCCCCGAGATCAAGTAGGGCAGCCAGACCGCCCGCGGAAAGCGCCGGAGGATCCGGCGGCGCTGCGGGAACGTCAGGGCGAGGTGAAGCAGCGTCGCCGGCCAGAAGGCCCAGGCAGTCAGGAACAACCCGGAGAAGCGGTACGTCGTGTGCGCGTCGGCAAACGTGACGCTGACCAGATACGCAATCAGCGCGAAGGTGAGAAACAGCCAGCTCTGCGACCGCCCGGGGCGGATCAGGAACACGACCGCACCCACCGCAAGCTGGAACAAGCCCGGCAGGAGGGCCTCGGCCACGAACCGCAGAAAGTCCCGACGCGCGAAGAGGCGAGTCTTGACGTCCGCCTCGACCAGCTGGCCGCGCCGGTAGACGATGTAGTGGAATGTCGTTTGCGGATCCTGGCTCTCGATCGTCGCCTGGATGTCCCGGCCGCTCTTGAGCACCTGCCCGTCCATGACCCGGACGACGTCGAACGGCTCGAGCGGCCCACGCTCGGGTCCGCCGATCGCCACGAGCAGGTTCTCCATCACCCAGAAGCCGGCAAAGGTCCGGCCCTGGCGCTGGTACCGGTCGAGGGTGGCGACGACACCGACGGCGAGCGCGAGCCCGAGGATGCCCCAGAAGAGCGCGTTCCTGCGCATCTCCGGTATTGTACGCCTGGCCGCGCGGGCCCTTTCGCCGCGCGTGCCCGCGCGGCGGGTCAGCGGAAGGCGGGCGCGACCTCGCGGGCCAGGAGCTCCAGCTCCCGGAGGATGTGGCGGTGGGGCATCCCGGGAAAGTACAGCCGGAAGATGATGTGGGTCGCGCCAAACGCCTCGATGAAGCGCCGGACCTGCGCCCGGCACCGCTCGGGCCCGCCGATCACGAAGCGGTCGCGCCCGAGGGCGTCGAGCTGGTCGACCGGCGTGGCATCCTCCGCGCCGATGAGCGGGTGCTTCCAGCGGCCGCCGCCGTACTCGTCGCGGTAGTTCACCAGGAGATGGCGCTCGGCGAGCTCGAGCGCCTCCGCGTCGGTGTCGGCGATCACGGTGTCGCGCGTGAGCGGCCACTCGGCCGGGTCCGGCCGGCCCGCCGCCCGCAGCTCGGCCTGATAGCGCGCCTTGCCGTCGAGCAGCTTCTGGAGGTGCGCCGTCGGGCCGGGGATCCACGCGTCGGCCAGGCGCGCCGCCCGCCGGATCATCAGCTCGCCCCAGCCGCCGATCCAGATCGGAGGGTGCGGCCGCTGAACGGGCTTCGGCTCGATGCGCGCGTGCTCCAGCGGATAGTGGGGCCCCGGAAGCGTGACCGTCTCCTGCGTCCAGAGCGCCCGGATCACGGCGAGGGCCTCCTCGAACCGCGCCCCCCGCTTCTCGAGCGGCGTGCGGTAGAGGGCGAACTCGTCCGGCCGGTACCCGATCGCGGCGCCGAACACGAGCCGTCCCTCCGAGAGCACGTCGACCATCGCCGCATCCTCGGCCGCGCGAACCGGATCGTAGAACGGCAGGACCACCACGTCGGTGCCGAGGAGCAGCCGCGACGTCCGGGTGGCGAAGCCCGCGAGCACCACGAGCGGCGACGGCCAGTAGTGGCCGCGAACGCCGTGGTGCTCCTCCATCCAGACGGAGTCGAGGCCGAGCGTCTCCGCGCGGTCGACCTCCGCCAGCGCCTCGCGCGCGAGGTGCCCGCCCTCGGTGGGAATGAACCCGAATCGCATCGCGCTCTTATAGCACGGCCGTCACCGCGCCGCGACGCACGGGCCGAGGTGGTTGACGGCCGCGGTCAGACGCGCCAGTCGCGCGTGAGGGCCCGCACTTCCCCGAGGAGCTCCGCCTCGTCGAGGGTCGCGATGCGCCCGTCCCGCACGACCGGACGGCCGTGCACCCACACGTCCGTGATCGCCTGGGGCGAGAGCGCGTAGACGACGTTCTTCATGAGCGCGTTCGGCGGGTGGAGCGACGGATGCCCGAGATCGAGCGCGACCAGGTCCCCGAGGCGGCCCGGCGCGATCTCGCCGACGGGAAGGCCGAGCACCTCCCCGCCGCCGGCCGTCCCGAGCCGGAATGCCTCCTCGGCGCTGAAGGCGGTCCCGTCGAGGTGCGTGACCTTCTGGAGAAGAGCGGCCATCCGCATCTCCTCGAAGATGGACAGCCGGTTGTTCGTGCAGCCGCCATCCGTGCCCAGCGCGACGGGCACGCCGATGGCGCGCATCTCCCGCAGCCTGGTCACCCCGTCACCCAGGATCATGTTCGAGGACGGGCAGTAGGCCACGCGCGCGCCCCGCTCGGCCAGGAGCTCCACCTCGCCGCCGTCGATCCACACGCAATGGACGCCGATGAGCCGCGGACCCAGGACGCCGAGCTGGTCGAGGTATCGCACCGGGGTGACTCCGTGGCGGGCCTCGACCTGCTCGCGCTCGGCGCGGTACTCGGCGACGTGGATGTGGAACGGCACGCGAGCCTCGTCCGCGAGCGCCGCCGCGGCGCGGATCATCTCGGGCGAGGCCGCGTGCAGGCTGTGCGGCGCCGGCTGGACGCTCACCGTCGGATCGCCGGCGTACCGGGCCATCAGCTCCCGGCAGCGCGCGGTCGCCTCCGCCACCGTCTCGCGATACTCCGGCGGCGCCCCGGACCAGTCGTAGAAGGCGCGGGCCAGGACGAGGCGGATCCCGACCCGCTTCGCCGCCCGGATGGCCGCCTCCGCGTTCGCGTTGCCGCCGCCCTGGACGTAGAAGAAGTCCACGACCGTCGTGATGCCGTGGCGCAGCATCTCGGCGAAGGCGAAGGCCGCCCCGATCTCGATTCCCCGGGCGTCCAGCCGCCGCGAGAAGGGATAGAGAACGCGGTCGCGCCACCCCATGAAGTCGAGGTCGTCGCCGAGCCCGCGGAGAAGCGACTGGAACGAGTGGTTGTGGGCGTTGACGCCACCGGGGAGGAGAAGCCGCCCGGGGAGCGGGCAGACCTCCTCCGGCGCGTTGGCCTCGACGGCCGAGGACGGCGGGAGCGCCGCCTGCGGCCCCACGGCAGTGATGCGGCCGTCCTGGAGGCGAACGGCCCAGCCGTCGTGGACGGCCCCCGCCGCGTAGCAGCGCTCGGGAAGCAGGAGCACGGGTCAGTCGCGTTCGGTCCGACCCTGGCGGGCCAGGCTTCGCTTCCCGGAATCGCGAGGACCGGCCCAGCTCGTCACGGCGACCCGGCGCGTGCCCACTCGGTCAGGCGCAGGGCGGTCGGCCGCGCCGGCCGCCGGATGATCTCAGCGGCGCCGGCGGGCGCCGCCCCGGCGAGATGGGCTGGCCAGGCGGCTGATGAAGTCGTCCACCGGTATGGCCGGCATCGTCATCATCTGAACGGAGCCTCGCGCGCCGAGCTCGACCGAGATCCGGGAGACGGTCTCGTTGTCCGGAGCCTCCAGCACCGTGACGAAGTCGTAGGGCCCCAGGACGGCGTACTGGGCGATGACCCGCGCCCCCATCCGGCCGACCTCCGCGTTGACCTTGCGGATGGAGCCGGGCAGCTTGCGGAGCACCTGTCGGCCCGTCTCGGACAGCGACGACAGCATGATGTAGAGCGGCATGGGACCCTCCGGGGTGGCGGCTCCCGATCGTGACGTCCTGGACGCGGGCAGTATAGCGCACCTCCGGTATACTGGTCAGCATGCAGCTCAGGGGATGGGGGCTGACCCGGGCGAGCCGCATCGTCATCATTCTCCTCGTCGTCCAGCACCTCGGACTGGGTCAGGTCCTTGCCTTCGCGCCTGCGCCGACCGCGGGAGTCACTCTCACCGGTCCTTCGCAGGCCATCGCCGCGCTCGACGCCGTCCTTTCGCCCGCGATCCCGCTCGACGCGGGCTGTCACTCGAGCGCGGTCCTCGGGGAGCACGGCTCCCGGGCGACTCCGCCTGATCCGGCCCCCCTCCCTCGCCGGCTGCCGCGGGCACCGCCCGCAGCCTGAGCTCCACCGAAGCTGGCGGAGCCCGGGCTCCACGAGACCGGGCATCGATGCGCACGGATGCGGCAGGGCCGCGCGTGCGTGTCATTCGAACGCAGGCAAGGGAGGCGGCAGATGAAGGTGTTCCGGGACACGATCGAGATCCGCACGGAAGAGAACCAGCAGTTCCTCGACGTCACGAAGCAGGTCCGCGACGCCGTGAGCCGATCGGGCATCCAGAACGGCACGCTCCTGATCAACTCGCTCCACACGACGATCGCCGTCTTCATCAACGAGTTCCAGTCGGCGCTCCTCGACGACCTCGGCGCCGTGCTGCAGAAGCTGATCCCGCGACGGGACGGATATCGTCACGACGATCCGCGCTACTCGGACTGCGACCGCGGCAACGCCCATGCGCACCTGCGGGCGACGCTGCTCGGACGTCCGATCGCGCTGGCCATGGCCGACGGGGAGGTCCTGCTCGGCCAGTACCAGAGCGTCATCCTGGCCGAGCTCGACGGGCCGCGCGACCGGAGGCTCCAGGTCCAGATCGTCGGGGAGTGACCGCCGCGGCCGGTTCCCGGCCCTGGGGGGCCCTCCCCGGAGAGGGTCCGCCAGGCCGGGCCCGCTTTTCTTGACACGTCCGGACGCGCCGACTCAAGATGGCGGCGTGCATCGGGGCAGCGCTCTCACGTCTCGGGCCGGGCGCGGCCAGTCCGGATTCGGGCTGGTGGAGATCCTCGTCGTGGCCGTGATCCTCGCCGTCGCCGGGGCGTTCCTCTATCAGTACTTCGTGTCGACGACGAAGACCGTCGAGACCATCCAGCAGCAGAAGCCCATGTCCGCGGCGCGGCTCGCCGCCGACCGGGCGACCGTGGCCTCGATCCGGACGTCGCTCACGCTGTACTTCGGCCAGCATGGCGCGTACCCCCCCAGCAAGGACGTCGTGGCGACGCTCCTGAACCCGCCGCCCTCTTTCCAGTGCGAGGGGAACGACTACCGGTACGAGCCGGCGACCGGTCTGGTCACCCTCGTCATCGACGACGCGAACCGCTGCTAGGGTCGATTCGACTCGCGAGAGGCGTCGCCCGCGCCGACCCGCACCGCGCGGCCGGAGCGCTCTAGCCGAGGACACCCGGCACGGCGTCGAGACCGAGGTCGGTGAGGCGCTCCCGCGTGGGCACGCCGTCGGCATCCCAGCCGCGCAGCGCGTAGTAGGCGTCGAGCATCTCGCTGAGCTCCTCGGGCGGGCAGTGCATGCCCGCCGACGGGCCGTCCGGGATCGGCTCGTGCATCGCCTTCCACGGCAGGACGTCGTCCTTCCGGCGGACCCCCTCCCGGACGCCGAACAGCCGCTCGAGGTTGACGATGCGCTCGCCGATCCGCTCGAGCTCCGCGACGTCCACCGTCCAGCCGGTCACCGCGGAGAGGAGCCCCGCGTAGGCCTCGTTCAGGAAGAGCCCGAAACCGCGCTCCGACGTGAACCGGCACATGACGAGGCTGTCGTCCACCGCGGTGAAGTGCTGGCTCTTCGCCGCGAAGGCCGGCTTGTCCCCCGTCGAGCGGCGGTCGAACCCCTGCGCGTACTGGGGCGTGGGACGGGTGTCGTGGTGGCTCCCGCCCCGGGTCGCCGTGGCGTACCCGATGGACATGCCCTTCAGCGCGCGCGCCGAGTGAGCGGGCAGCTCGAGCCCTTTGACCGCGTAGGGCAGGCGCTCGGCCCCGCGCCCGATCTCCCGGGCCAGCCGCCAGGAGCCCTCGGCCAGACGGTCACCGAATCCCTCGCGGCGCGCGGTCTGCTCGAGCAGGCGGATCATTCCCGCGTGATCCGCCCACCCGAACGATCCGCCGACGTCCTCCGGCCCGAGGAGCCCCTTCTCGAGGCACTCCGCCACGAAGGCAAGCGTCACACCCATGGAGATCGAGTCGAGCCCGAGGAGATCGCACAGGATGTTCGCGTGGACGATGCTGGGGGCGTTCGCGTTGCCGAGCATCGAGCCGAAGGCGAAGAGGGTCTCGTACTCGGGCATCTTCCCCCGGACACCGCCGTAGACGGGAACGTCGGCGGGGACGGCGAACTGCTTGCCGCACGCGACCGGGCACTTGAGGCACGTCGTGTCCCGGTCGTGGTAGTGCTCCTTGAGCGAGCGCCCGTCGATCGCCTCCCACTCGGCGTAGGTCTCCTGCTTGAGGTTGTAGGCGCCGAGCGCGCCGATGGCGTTGATGGGCCCGGTGAGGAACGGCGTGCCGTACGTCGAGAGGTTCGCGGTGCCCTTCTTCATGGGCTCGCGGGTCTCGTCCACCAGCTGCTTGAGCCGCCCGGGATCGGCGACGGCGGTCTTCCGGCTCCCCCGGACGGTGACGGCCTTCAGATGCTTCGCCCCCCAGACGGCGCCGATGCCCCCGCGGCCGGCGACGCCCTCGCGGTTCTTCCAGTAGTGGGCGAGGCATGCGAAGCGCACACGATGCTCCCCGGCCGGGCCGATGGCCAGCACGTCGGTCTCGGCGCCGTCGGCGGCCTGGATCGCCTCCACCGTGTCGCGCGTCGTCTTTCCCCAGACACCCCGCGCGTCCCGGACGGTCGCCCCCTCCTCGTCCACCGCGAGGTAGACCGGATGCTCGGCGCGCCCGGTCACCACGACGGCGTCGAAGCCGGTGCGCTTGAGCGTGGCCGGGAACCGGCCGCCGAACGTCGAGTCGAAGAACAGGCCCGTCTGGGGCGACTTGGTGGCGACGCACGCGCGGCTGTTGCCGGGGACGAGCGTGTCCGTGATCGGGCCCACCGCGAGAGCAACGGGGTTGCCGGGATCGAAGGCGTCGGTCCCCGGCACGGCCGCCTCCCACAGGAGGCGCACGGCCAGCCCGTTCCCGCCGAGGAAGGCTCGCGCCGTCCGCTCGTCGAGCGGGCGCACCTCGCTCCGCCCGCTGGTGAGGTCCACGTGAAGCGTCCGTCCCCCGTACCCGGTCATCGCCGCCTCCTGCCAGCCAGACTACATCACCACGATCGCGCGCCCCGTGATCTGCCCGCGATCGAGCGCCCGGTAGGCCTCGTCCGCCTGGTCGAGGCGGTAGCGACGGGAGATGGGCTGGGTCACGCTGATCCGCCCGGCGGCCGCCAGGCTCACGATCTCCGGCATGTCGCCCCGCACGCGCGCGCCGTAGGATCCCTGGAGCCGGATCCCCCGGCGCACGAGGTGGGTGATCTCGATGGGCGCCGGCGTGGCGCCGGCCGCGATCCCGATCACCACGACGCGGCCGCCGTCCCGCGCCATCTTGAAGGCGGCCGTCACCGTCTCGGGCCGCCCCAGCGCCTCGAAGGCGACGTCGACGCCCTCGCCGCCGGTGAGCCGCCGCACCTCGGCGACGGCATCCCCGGCGCTCGCGTCGACGCCGTCCGTCGCCCCCAGCTGCCGGGCGGCCTCGAGCTTCTCCGCCCGCACGTCGACCGCGATGACCCGCAGCGCGCCGAAGAGCCGCGCGAGCTGGATCACGTTCGACCCCACTCCCCCGGCGCCGACGACCGCCACCGTCTCGGACGCCCGGAGCGCGGCCTGGTGCTTCACCGCGCCGTACGCGGTCATGATCGCGCACCCGAGGATGCAGGCGTCCTCCAGCGGAAGCGCGTCCGGGACCCGGAAGACGTCGGTGGCGGGCACGACGCAGTACTCGGCCAGGCCGCCCATGCTGTACATGGCCAGGACGGTGCCGTCCGCGCGGCGGAGGCGGCTCTCGCCGTCGTAGAGAACACCCTTGAGGCGGTTCAGCGCGAAGAACGTCTCGCAGAGGTCGTCGCGACCGACGGCGCAGAAGCGACAGCGGTTGCACGGCATGATGAAGGAGGCGACCACCCGGGCGCCGCGCTCCAGCCCGGCTACGCCCGGCCCGGCCGTTTCCACCGTCCCCGACACCTCGTGCCCGAGCACCGCCGGGACGGGAAACTTCACCTCGCCCTTCACGACGTGAAGATCCGTGTGACACACGCCGCAGGCCCGGACCCGAACGAGAACCTCGCCGGTCCTGGGCTCGGGGACGGGGATGTCCTCGACCACGAGCGGCGCCCCGACCGCGGGCAGCACGACAGCCTTCATGAGCCACGCCCTCCCGTCCGGGATCGTCCCGGCCATTCCCGGCAGCCCGGCAACCCCACGGGACCTTAGCGCGCCCGGCGGTGGGGGCGCAAGGCGTGGGCGGAGCGGGCGGGGCTCGGCGGGGGCCCCTTCCCGTGGCCTTGACACCCCGGAAGGTGCCGTGGTGCAATGCCAAACATTCCGTGATAGCCCCAGCTGGCTCGAAGAGGTCCCATCCGCCCAGGTCCGCGCCCCAGGTCCGCGATAGCAGCGCAACGCAAGGAGGACACCCAATGGCAGAGCAGGTCACCCGACGCGATCTCCTCAAGCGCCTGGGCGTGACGATCGGAGCCGCCGCGGCCAGCGCCGGCTCGATCGTGACGCCGAAGGCAGCGGAGGCGCAGCAGAAGTTCACCCCGAAGGGCAACATCCCGAGCACGCCCTACAAGACCGGCCACATGACCTTCTTCACGGGCCCCGCCGCCGTGCTCGGCGAGCAGAGCTACAAGGGCCACATCCTGGCCGCGGAGGAGATCAACGCGCAGGGCGGGCTCCTCGGCAAGCGCCAGATCGAGACCCTGAAGGCGGACGAGGCGGCCGGGACCGACGCCAACGTGAAGGAGCTCCGTCGCCTGAAGCTCTCGGAGAAGATCGACTGCTTCACCGGCGTCATCTCGAGCGGCAACACGCCCGCCCTCGGCCCGGTCGCCGAGGAGGTGAAGTGCCTGACGCTCTTCGACCGACGGCTGCACGGACTTCCTCTTCGAGAAGGCGGTGCCGGATCCGCACTACGTCTTCCGGCTGACGAACATCCAGTCGGCGGACGGAGCGATGGCGGCCATCGCGGCGACGCAGCGCGTGGCCCGAGGTGCGGAAGATCGCCCACATCCACCCGGACTACTCGTACGGGCGGAACGCCTTCGACCACTTCAACATCGTGATGAAGAAGCTCACGCCCGGCAAGCTCGACGTCGTCTCGGAGGCGTGGCCGAAGCTCGGAACCACCGAGTTCACGGCACACATCACCAAGACGATCTCGGCCAAGCCGGACCTCCTCTTCTGCTCGGTGTGGGGCGGCGACTACGTCGCCTTCTACAAGCAGGCGCTCCGGTACGATCTCTTCAAGAAGATGAAGGTGGCGACCACGCTCGCCTTCGGCGTCGCGCCTCACGCGCTCGGTTCGGACCATCCCGAGGGGATCGTGGCCGGCGTCCACGCGAACTACCACTTCCTCTATCCGCTGGGGAACCGCTGGCCGCTGAACGTGCAGTTCGTCAAGAAGTTCTACGACCGCTGGAAGGAGTACCCGAACTTCGAGGCGGAGGGCGCGTACACGTCCCTCCACATGCTGAAGGTCGCCATCGAGAAGGCGAACCGGCTCCTGGGCGGGTGGCCGGACGAGGACGCGATCATCGCGATGCTGGAAGGGCTCTCCTGGGACTCCCCGGCGGGCTACATCCACATCCGCGCCGACAACCACCAGGGGTACAAGGACGCCGTCACCGGGTTCAGCCTGCAGACGAAGGACTACCCGTTCCCGGTGCCCGACCCGAAGCGGATCATCACCGTGCCGATCCGGAACATCACGGCGCCGCCCGGCTACCCGAAGGGCGAGCCGACGGCGACCTACAAGTGGATCGAGGAGACCTGGCCGCAGGCGACTGCGTAGCTGAGATCCTCCGGGTCCCGGCGGGCGATGCCCGCCGGGACCCGCGTCCCGCCGGGACCCGATCCGACCTGACCGAGCCAGCGAGGAGCCCATTCACCCCGTCATGAGACCGAGTCCGCGCCGTGTCGCGTTCCTCGCCACGGCGCTGGCCGTGTGGCTCTGTCCCACGTTTCCCGCTGACGCCGGGCACGAGTTCCCCTTCTACCCCTCCTACTATCCGCAAGAGATCACGATCAGCGTAGCTCGACCGGGCGGGAGTCCCCGCGAAGTTCGCCGACGGGTCGCTCCATGCCTACCTCGGCGTGCGATCCCTACGCCGGCAGCGTCGCTCCCCCCACCGTCGCTCGGGCGGAATCGCTCGCCGCGTACGTGGTGATCGCGCTGAACCCGGCGGCTCGGATCCCGGGCGATGCCGGGCGCCGGTGCGCCGCAGCTCGCGCGGTGGGCGAGGCCCTGGCCGCTACCCCCGGGTACCGGCCCTACCCGTATCCGGTGACGCCCTATCACCCCGACTACCTCCAGCACGCCGACCTCGCCGCCGACGCGAGCGCGCGCGCCCGCGTCGCGTGGGATGGTCCCCCGCTTCGCGTCCGCGCGGGCGATCCCGGCGCCGCGGCGCTCGTCCCGCCGGCGCAGCGGTCCGCCGGGGCCGACTGGGACGCCGCGGTCGAGACCGTGGAGGTCGCGCCGTTGTGGGCGGAGACCGCCGTGGGGCCGAACGGGAGCCCCGGCGCTCCGGGGCTCAAGATGGGCTGGCACCACGCCTACCTCGTCCTCCGCGACGGCGTGGGCGATCCGGAGACCCGGCGGCGGGCCGATGCCCTCCACGAGCGGCTCGCGGCCGGCGAGAACGTGCCGGAGCGCCAGCGATTGACGCTCCAGCGCGAGCTGGTCTCGACGCTGCGCGCGGGGTGCGAGCGCACCATCGCCGGCTACACGCTCAGGGCGGAGCCGTTGAACGCGGACTACTCGGGCGGCATCGAGAACGCCGCGTACGACGCGCAGGCCGGCCTGGGCTCGGCGATCTTCCCGCGGACGGTCAAGCTCAAGGACTTTCCGTGGAACGGCTGGCTGACGGTCGGCGTGCCGGAGCGCCCCTCGGCCGCCTGGAACCCGGTGGCAGGCTTCACCGATCCGGCCGGCCGGCTCCTCTGGCTCACGCTCGGCGATCCCGCCTTCTTCCCCTCCCCCCACGGGACCGGCTGGGTGCCGAACCGCGTGACCGTCACCTCGGTGGAGCTCGGCGCCCCGGACGTGGCGGTGCCCGAGGAGGCGCTCGCGCTCGAGCCGGGCACCGGCGCCCTCCGCGCAGTCGGTCCCGGCCGGCGTGCCGGCGCGCGCGTGGTCTACCGGGTGCTCGCCTCCCGCTTCCACGACGGCACGAAGCTCGAGGCCGCGGACCTCCTCTACGCGCTCGGTCTCGCCTGGCGCACCCAGGATCCGGCGGTGATGCGTGCCACGGCACGAATGCGCGAGCGCCTGGTGGCGCTGCGGATCCTGCGGACCGAGACCGACGTGCTCGCGTTCGGCGAGGACAAGCTCACCTACGAGGTGCCGATCGTGGAGGTGTTCGTCGACCGGCCGCCAGCGAGCCCGGCCGAGACGGCCCTGATCGCGCCGCCCTGGACGACGGTGCCCTGGCCCCTGCTGGCCCTCGCGGAGGAGGCGGTCGCCCGCGGCCTCGCGGCCTTCTCGCGCGAGAGCGCCCAGGCGCGCGGCGTGCCCGTGGCTCGACCTCGTGCGTGACCGCGCGCTCGGGCCACGTCTTCGCGCGCTCCTCGACGAGCTGGCCGGCCGTCGTCACGTGCCGACCGCCCTCGCCGGCCGGGTCACACCGAGCCGAGGCGGAGGCGCGATGGAAGGCGCTCCGCAGATTTCACGACGCGTCGGGTCACTTCCTCGTCACGAACGGGCCGTACCGGCTCGCGAGCTGGACCGAGGACACGAGCGTTCTCCAGGTGTTCCGGGATCTCTCCTATCCGAGGGGCCTCGGCGCCTTCAACAGCCACGCGCTCCCGCTTCGCGCCTTCGTCACGGGGGTCGAGGCTCGCACCGACGAGCTCGTGCTGAAGGCCGAGGTCGAGCGGCTGGACCGCTTCGGCCGCGAGTACCAGATCGTCCGAGAGCCGTTCGTCAAGCGCGTCCTCGAGCAGGATCGCCGGAGCCTACCGGTCGGCCACTACGTCGTGGTGGGGCCGGACGGCGCGGTGGCCGCCGCGGGAACCGTGGAGGCGAGCGACCCCGGGGACTACCGCGTCGACCTCCGCGCGGTGGACCGACCGGGCCACTACGTGGCCCTCGTCGCGCTCACCGTCGACGACAACCGCACCAACCTGCCCGTGAAGGTGGTCCCGTGGACACGCTAGTCATCCACATCCTGAACTCGCTCTTCTACGCGTCCATCCTCTTCCTCATCGCGTGCGGGCTCACCCTCGTCTACGGCGTCATGCGCATCGTGAACATGGCCCACGGCAACCTCTACGCGCTCGGCGCCTACGTCGCCGCGTGGATCGTCGGCCTCGCTGGCGGGCGACGTTCCCGCCGGCCGCCCTCTTCCTGCTCCTGCTGGTCGGCGCGGGCGCCGCCGCGCTCGCCGGCGCGATCCTCGAGCCGACGATGCTGCGGCCGCTCTACCGGCGGCCCGAGGAGTACCAGCTCCTCGTCACGTTCGGGCTCCTCCTGATCCTCGAGGACCTGCTCCGCCTCGTCTGGGGACCGTATCCCCTCACGGCCAGCGCGCTCTCGGACGCGCTCGGCAGCATCACCATCCTGGGCGCCACGTATCCCGGCTACAACATCTTCGTCATCGTGATCGGCGCCGTCGCCGCCGCGGCCCTCTGGGCCTTCGTGTACAAGACCCGATTCGGCGTGATGCTCCGGGCGACCTCCCAGGACATGCGCATGGCGGCGGCCCTCGGGGTCAACGTCAAGCGCGTCTACGTGCAGGCGTTCACGATCGGGTGCTTCATGGCGGGCCTGGGCGGCGCGGTGGTCATGCCCATCTCGGGGGCGGTGCTGGGCATGGGCGTCGAGGCCCTCATCCTCGCGTTCGTCGTCGTGGTCATCGGCGGCCTCGGGTCGCTGGAAGGGGCGCTGGTGGGCGCGGTGATCGTGGGCGCGGTCCGGACGGTCGGCATCACGTACTTCGCGGAGGTCGAGCTCGCCCTCCTCTATCTCATCGCGGCGGTCGTCCTCTTCTTTCGGCCGGCCGGCCTCTTCGGACGCGCATGAGCGCCCGCGGATCGGTCGCGGCCGCCACCCAGGCGCTCCTGACGCCCGGTCGCCTGGCGGTCGTCGCCCTCGGCCTCCTCGTCCTCGGCGTGCTCCCCCTGATCCTGCCCCCGTTCGACACCCTCCAGGTGTCGTACGGGCTGATCCTCGGGATCGCGGCGCTGGGCTTCAACCTCCTGCTCGGGTACACGGGGCTCCTGTCGTTCGGGCACTCGGCCTTCTTCGGCACCGGCGCCTACGCCGCGGCGTTCCTGGTGAAGTACTGGGGGGTCCGGTCGATGGAGGCCTTCATCGTCGCCGGCGTGCTGGGCTCCCTGCTGGTGGCCGCGCTGATCGGGGCGGTATGCGTCCGCTACACGCGGATCTTCTTCGGGATCCTCGCGCTCGCCCTCTCGCAGGTGCTCTGGAGCCTCGCGATGAAGCTCTTCTGGGTGACGGGAGGGACCGACGGCCTCCGCGTGCCCACCCCGGCCCTGCTCGGCGGCGCCTTCACGCAGGCCTTCGGCGTCCAGACGGACAAGACCGCGTTCCTGGCGCACCGCTACTACTACTACGTCCTCGCGGTCTTCGTCGTGGCGACGGCGGTCATGTGGGTGATCGTGCACTCGCCGTTCGGGAAGGCGCTGCAGGCGATCCGCGACAACGAGGTGCGGGCGGAGTTCGTCGGCGTTCAGGTCCGGCGCTACCGGTACGTCGCCTTCCTGGTCTCGGGAGCATTCACGGGCCTCGCGGGCGTGCTCTGGGTCCCCCTCAACGGGCTGACGACCCCGGAGGTCCTCTACTGGCCCTTCTCCGGCCGCATCGTCTTCATGGCGGTGCTGGGGGGCTTCCGCACCTTCTGGGGTCCCATCGTCGGCGCGTTCGTGTACAACTACCTCGAGGTGTGGGCCGTCAGCGCCACCGTCTACTGGCAGCTGGTCCTGGGCGTCATCCTCGTCGCCCTCGTCCTGACGATGCCCACGGGTCTCGTGGGAACCGCCGGGCAGCTGCTGGCGCGGCTGCGAAGGAGCGGCCGGGCATGAGCCTGCTCGAGATCCGCAACATCACCAAGTCGTTCGGCGACAACCGGGCCGTCGACGACGTCACGCTCACGATCCAGCGGGGCGAGTTCCTGGGTCTCATCGGATCGAACGGCGCCGGGAAGACCACGCTGGTGAACCTCATCAGCGGCTTCTTCCCGGCGGACCGCGGCGCCCTCGTCTTCGACGGGCACGACATCACGCGCCAGTCGATCAACGAGCGGATCCGCGTCGGCATCGCGCGCAGCTTCCAGCTGGTGAATCTCTTCGACCAGCTGACGGTCCTCGACAACGTCGCCCTGACGATCTTCGCGCGCCAGGGCAAGACGCGCTGGCTGTGGACGCTCGCCGACCGGGACGGCGCGGTTCGGGACGAGGCCGTCGCCGTGCTCCGCCAGTTCGGTCTGGATGCCCACGCTCCCGTGCTGGCCGGGTCCATCTCGCAGGGCGAGCGGAAGCTCCTCGACGTCGCCGTGGCCTACGCCCTCCGCCCGAAGCTCCTGTTCCTCGACGAGCCGACGAGCGGCGTCAGCACCCGGGAGAAGGCGCCGATCATGGACATCATCACGGCCGTCGTGCGCGCCGAGGGGATCACGGCGGTCGTGATCGAGCACGACATGGACATCGTCTTCCGCTACTCCGACCGCATCGTCGCCATGCACCAGGGAGCGATCCTCGCCTCCGGCACGCCGGACGAGATCCGGCGAAACGAGCAGGTCGCCATGACGCTCCTCGGCACCCATGCGGACCCTCAGGGCTAGAGCGTGAGCGCCCCAGCCCGCGGCGCGCCGCCGGACAAAGCGAGCACAATGAACGCGCTGGACCTGCACGACATCCACACGTACCGGGGCGCCGCGCACGTCCTTCAGGGCGTCTCCCTTCACGTCGGCGCGGGCGAGGCGGTCTGCCTGGTGGGGCGGAACGGCGCCGGCAAGACGACGACCATCGAGAGCACGATGGGGATCCTCCCGATGCGGAGCGGCCGGGTCCTCCTGAATGACCGGGACATCACGCGGCTCCCCACGTACGAGCGCGCCCGCCTCGGAATCGGCTACGCGCCCGAGGACGCCGGCATCTTCCCTGACCTGACGGTCGCCGAGAACTTCGAGATCAGCCAGTCGCTCGTCGCCGCCGCGCGGAGGGGCTCGATCGCGGCGGGAACGAGCGTCGACCAGCGCGTGTTCGACCTGTTCCCCGAGGTGCGGCAGTTCCTGAGCCGCCGCGGCCTCAACCTCTCCGGCGGCCAGAAGAAGATGGTGGCCATCGCCCGGGCGCTGACGCTGTCGCCGTCGATCCTCCTGCTGGACGAGCCGTTCGAGGGGCTCGCCCCCGTCGTCGTGAGCCGGTTCATCGACGCGGCGCGGCGGATCAAGGACATGGGTGTCTCGCTCCTGATCGCCGAGTCGAACCTCGCCACCGCGAGCCGGATCGCCGACCGGCTCTACGCCATCGACCGAGGCGAGATCATCTTCCACGGCGATCCCGGCGCCGCGATGGCGAACGAGGAGGTCATGCGCACGCTTCGCGGGTAACGCGCCCGGACTCGGGGAGATCGCCCATGCCGCCATCCGCCCGCTCCTGCCTCCGCGTGCTCGCCCTCGCCTGGCTTGCCGCGATGCCGCCTGCCGCGTCCGCTCAGGGAGCCGGCCCGCTGGCCCCCGACGAGGAGGCAAGCCTCCAGCAGATCCGCGAATTCGTCCGGGCGACGGCCCAGCGCTACCGGATGGTGGCGCCGCTCGAGGTCTCGGTCGCGTCGTGGGTCGGGAGCAGCTCCGTGCAGCAGTACGCGTCGAGCCCGGCCGTGTACACGCGCGGGGGACTTTACCTGAACCGCCGGCTGCTACGGGCCACGAACCGGGACCTCGTGATCGCGACGGCGCTCGGCTACGAGATCCTCCGCGCGCCCAGCAAGGCCACCTCGCTGGCGGATCGGGAGCGCGAGCGCGCGCAGATCGCTCTGGACGGGAACGCCCAGGCGGTCGACATCCTCGTCCAGGTCAAGGGGCTGTCCGAGAGCGAGGCCCTGGAGCAGATGTACGCGTGGCTCCTCGCCATTCACCGCACCGCCGCCGCCTCGGGCCGACCGCCGCAGCCGGGCGGCGTCACGGGCTGCGACGCGATCCGAGACCTCCTGGGACGCTTCCCCGGAGTCAGGGAGAAGTTCGCGGGACGGGAGTGCGCGCCGGCGTAGCGGGAGCGCCCCGCGCCGGGCCGGTCTGCCAGCCCAGGATGACGACGGCCGCCGCGAGCGCCAGGAAGACCAGCAGCGTCGTGACCCGCGACAGGCCCGCCAGGAAGGCGAGCGTCCCGCTGGACAGCCCCGCGAACGCGAGCCCGACGACGGGGAGCACCGGCGCGCCGCAGCCCATGACGCTGCACGGCCCGGTCGACAGCCCCACGACGCTCGTCAGCATCCCCGCGATGCCGCCCCGGCGGGTGGCCGCCAAGCCCGCACTCCGGGCCGGCAACGCCTCGCGGCGACGCGCGAGGAGGGCGAAGTATGCGCCGAACAGGCCCGCCAGGAGGAGGATGCGCGCCACGTCGGTGACGTCCACCGCAAAGCCCCACTCGGTGCCGCCGTAAGGGCTGTCCGCGGAGAACCAGAAGAGGGCGAGAGCGGGAAGCTTCTCGACCTTCTGACCGAGCGGGACCGTCGGCGAGAGGACGTACGCCGGGAGACGCTTCAGCCAGGGATTGAAGGCGAAGTAGTCGACGGGCCGGCGCACGACCGAGAGGAGCGCCGGCGGGCCCAGGATCGAGAGCCCCACCACGCTCACGGCAATGGCCAGGAACACCCATGGGTGTCCCCGGATCGCCCCGAGGATGCCGCGGACGACACGCACGACGTGATGCTCCCTTCGAGCCGCCGGAAGCCGTCCGACCGGGAAGGCCGGTCTCTCCGCCCACGCTCCCGAGGGCCGCCAACGTATGGTAGCGGCGCCCGGGGATTGCTGGCAAGCTGGCGCCGTGCGGCCGTCCTTCCTGGCGTCGATCCTCGCCGCCCTGGCGGCGACCGGCAGCCTCGCGGTGCCAGCGGTGGTAGCGGGCCCCGGCGGCGGCCCGGTGCTCGCCCAGACCCCGGCGGGCACGCCGGACGCCCCGCGGAGCATGGTCTTCTCGTGGACGCTCTATCCCAGGATGTGGGCCGAGATCGATCTCCGGCTCGCCGCCGGCGCGGAGGCGGTGGCCGAGGTCACGGCGGAGGGCGGCGAGGTGAGCTGGAACCTCCATTCCCATCCGGTGGAGGAGTCGCCGGCGACCTTCGTTGTCCTCGCCCAGGGGGCGGCAGCCCGCGCGACGGTTCGCTGCGCGCCCGACGCACCCGGCTTCTACTCCTACCTCTTCGGGAACGATCGAACCCCGGGCACCGTGCGCCTCCGCATCGAGCTCAGGCTGAGCGGCGACGCGCGACTGCTGGGCATCAAGCCCTGACGGGAGTCAGCCGGCGCGCCCCGGAGCGCCCGGGGCCGTCGCCGCGCTCAGGAGGGCGACGATCCGGGCCGGCGTGACCGGACCCTCGGTGATGCGCACGCCGAACGGCGCCAGGGCGTCCTCGATGGCGTTGGCGAGGGCGGCCGGCGGTGAGATGGCGCCCCCTTCCCCGACGCCCTTGACCTCGAGCGGGTTGCGCGGCGAGAGATGCTCGAGGTGGACCGTCTCGATGAACGGCAGCTCGTCGGCCCGCGGCACGACGTAGTCCATCAGCGAGCCGGTGAGCAGCTGCCCCGCCGAGTCGTAGACGATCTCCTCCCCGAGCCCACCGCCGACCCCCTGGGCGACCCCGCCGTGGATCTGCCCGTCCACGAGCATCGGGTTGATCACGCGGCCGCAGTCGTGGGCGACCACGTAGCGGAGCAGGCTGATGCGGCCGGTCTCGGGATCGACCTCGACCACCGCCACGTGGACCGCGCTCGCGTAGGTCACGGTGGGCACGCCCTGGTACGTGGTCGCCTCGAAGTCGGGGTCGACGGCGCCCGGGGCCTGAAACGTCGGCAGGCTCCCGCGCACGATGCTCGCGAAGGTGAGCGCGCGCCCCGGGCTGCCGCGGACGAACACGCGGCCGTCCTCCACCTCGAGATCGGCCTCGGCGGCCTCGAGGAGCCGGGCCGCGGCCCGGACGAGCTTGGCCCGGACGGCGGCCCCCGAAGCCGCCACGGCGTTCCCCGCGAGGACCGTGCTGCGGCTCGCGAACGTCCCGATGCCGAACGGGATCGCGTCGGTGTCGCCGCCGATGACCGTGATGTCCTCGAGGCCGACGCCGAGCGCATCCGCGGCGATCTGGGCGTAGGCCGTCTCGTGCCCCTGCCCCTGCGAGCACGCGCCGGTCGCGACCAGCACCTTGCCCGAGGCGTCGAGGCGCACGGTCGCCCCCTCGTACGGTCCGATCCCGGTGCCCTCGACGTACGAGGAGATGCCAACCCCACGGTAGATCCCGCGCGCGCGGAGCCCCGCCTGCGCAGCGCGCAGGCCCTCGTAGTCGGCCGCCCGGAGCGCCCGCGCTAGCCCGTCGGGGAAGTCGCCCCCGTCGTACACGAGCGGGTTCCCGTCGCGGTACAGCATCCCCACGTCGTAGGGCATCTCGTCCGGCCGGACCAGGTTCCGCCGGCGAAGCTCCCCTGGATCGAGCCCCACGTCGCGGGCGAGCATGTCGAGGAGCCGGTCCATCACGAAGACGGCCTCGGGCCGCCCGGCCCCGCGGTACGGCGCGTGGGGCGTCTTGTTGGTCACGACCGCTTGCCCGTCGAACGCCGCGTTGCGGATCCGGTACGGGCCCAGGATGTGGCCAACGGTGTTGTACGGCTGGACGATGCCCCAGGGGTTGTACGCGCCCAGGTCCAGCAGGAAGCGGTCCCGGAACGCCACGATCAGGCCGTCTCGGGTCGCGCCGAGCTCGGCGTCGTGGAGCTGCTCCCGCGAGTGGGTCGCGCTCTGAAGGTGCTCCCGCCGGGTCTCGATCCACTTCACGGGGCGCTCGAGGCGCGCCGCGATCACGGGGATCAGGACGTCCTCCTGGTAGATCGAGGCCTTCGTCCCGAAGCCGCCGCCGACCTCGGGCGCGACGACGCGCAGCCTGTGCGCCGGAAGATCCAGGATCTCGCAGAGGGTGCGCTGGAGCCAGTGCGGCACCTGGGTCGAGGCCCACACGGTGAGGCCGCCACCGCGCGCGGCGGGCTCGGCGAGGATCCCGCGGGGCTCCATCGGCATCCCGGCGTAGCGAGGCACGCGGATCCGGGCGCCCACGCGCACCGGCGCGTCCGCCAGCGCGCGCTCCGGATCCCCGATCCGCATCTTGAAGGCGACGCCCACGTTGTCGCCCCAGTCCGGGTGGAGGAGGGGCGCGCCGGGCGCGAGCCCCGCCTCGACGTCGACGACGGCCGGGAGAGGCTCGTAGTCGACGTCGATCAGGTCGAGCGCGTCCTCCGCCGCGTACGGATCGGTGGCGACGATCACCGCCACCGGCTCGCCCACGTAACGGACCCTCTCGTGGGCGAGCACGAGCTGCGCGGCCGTCTTCAGGCGGAAGCCGACGCGAGCCTGGAGCGGCGGCGGGGGAGCGCCCGCGAGGGGGAGCGGCCGGAGCGGGGGAACCAGGTCCGCGTACGTGAAGCAGGCGACCACCGCGGGGTGGGTGCGTGCGCGATCGACGCCGATCCCCCGGATCCGGGCGTGGGCGTGCGGACTCCGGAGGATCGCCGCATGGAGGCAGCCGGACGGGCGGAGGTCGTCGACGTAGCGCCCCCGCCCGATCAGGAAGCGCGGGTCCTCGCGGCGGCGGACCTCGGCTCCGACGTACTTGGCCCCCATCGGCTCAGGCTCCCGGCTCCACGAGACGCGCGAGCTCCCTCGAGAAGCCCTCGAAATCCCGGTAGTGGATCGCGTGCATGCTGACCGCGCGGGCCCCCGCCGCATTCTCCAGCTTGTCGTCGGTGAACACGGCCTCCGGCGGCGCGCAGCCGAGCTCGGCCAGGACGCGCTCGAAGATGGCGCGGCCCGGCTTGTGAAGGCCGAGCTCGGTGGACAGGAACGCCCGGTCGAAGGAGGCGAACAGACCGCGCTCCCGGTTGAACCGCCCGACCTCCACCTCGGTGTTCGTGAGGCACGCGACGAGGTGGCGCCGCCTGAGCTCCTGGATCAGTCCGAGCACGCGTGGGTCGAGACGGGCCGTCGCCGCCCCGTAGACCGCGAGGTGCCGCGCGACGGCCGCGTCCGGATCCACGGGCCGCCCGCTCTCGCGAGCGACCCGCGCGTAGAACTCCCGGAGCGTCATCCGACCCTCGGTGAGAGCGACGGCCTCCGCCGCGCGGTGCTGCCGCAGCCGCGGCTCCGGCATGCCGAGCATCGCCGCCAGGTCGGCGAAGAGGACGTCGTCGAACGGCGGCTCGAGGATCCCGCCGATGTCGAAGATCACCGCCTTGATGGGCACGCGGGCGCCGGCCGGCATGCTCACGCGAACGCGGGCATGACGTGCTTGGCGATGAGGTCGATCTGCCGCGGGTCGTCGCTGACCGGGCCGAGGACCATGTACTCCATCCCGGCGGACACGAGGTCGGCGATGCGCGCGTTGATCCGGTCGACGGAGCCCACCATGTAGCACTCCTGCAGGTGCTCCCAGCTCCGGTGCGTCCCCATCGCGCGCAGGAACGGCGCCCTGGACGCCTCGACCGCCCGCGCGTGCGTCGCCGTCTCCACGAGGTGCGTGAAGTTGCAGTGCCCGAACACCAGGGTCTTCGGGTCACGTCCCATCCGAACCGCGTGGCGCTGCAGGTCCTCCCAGTCTCGCTTCACCCATTCCTGCTTGCCCGAGCACCGCGAGATCCAGTTGCCCGCCCGCACGATCCGCTCGGCCACGGTCGTGGCGAGCTTCGGCACGTCGTGCTCGCCGGGATCCGGGATCCTCGACCCGCCCGAGACCCACACCTCCGGCAAGGTCGGCGGTCTCGGGTCGATCGTCACGTCGTCGAAGCGGTAGTAGCGGCCGTGGAAGGTCGCGTTGGGCCGCGAGAGGAGAAGGAGCACCGCCTCGATGAGCTCGTCCGTCCGCTTCCCGCGCTCCTCGATCCGGGTGCCGGTGACCTCGTATTCCCGCGCGTACCAGCCCGGCCCCACGCCGAACAGGTAGCGGCCCTGCGAGAGGTGGCACAGCGTCGAGATCTCCTTCGCGAGCATCACGGGGTGCCTGACGGGCAGGACCAGGATCCCGGTCGCCAGCTTGACGCGCGCGGTGAGCGCGGCGGCGTACGACAGGACGCTGAGCGGCTCGAGCCACGCGTTGCCGTAGAGCCCGGGCGCCGAGAGGAGGTGGTCGATCACCCAGACGTCGATCCCGTGCTCCTCGCACTTCTGCACCGAGTCCCGGACCTTGGCCGCGTTCTCCCGGACGCTGTCCGGGGTCCCGGGGTCATCCGCCCACGCGTAGGTCGGGATCCACACGCCGAATCTGAGCTTGGCCATGTCTCCCTTATCCCCCTGACCCGGCCGAGCCGGAGCATGGCGACGTCATCGCGCCGCCGTCTTCCCGTAACGGAGCTCCAGGGTGGTGCATCCCCGCGGCACCCGGTACGGTCCGTGGACCATGCCCGGTGGGCGGCACGCGTACATCCCGGCCGTGAACGTCTGCCTCTTCCCGAGGTCGATCAGCTCGCCGGCGAGGATCCAGACCTCCTCCCAGAAGTCGTGGGTGATCGTCTCCCGGGTCTCGACGCCCGCCGCGAACCGGAGGAGGCGGGTGACGTCTCCGCTCTCCGGGTCGAGGGCCAGGATCTTCTGCTCGACGCCCGGCCCCCCGGCCCCGCCGGTGGTCGAGCCGGCGACGGGCTGCCAGGGAATGTGATCGGGCGCGAAGAACTCGAGCTCGGGCTTCGGCATTCGCGAGTCTCCTTGCATGGGGTTCGGCGCGGCGCCCGTTCAGTATCGAGAGCCCCCCGGGGTGGCGTCAAGCCGGGCATGCCGGCCCCGCCGCGGCGGCGGGGCTCATCCACTCGCCGGTGCACCCGGGCGCGTTGACGTCGCGCCGGCGACGCGGTATGCGTGGAGGCCACCGAGCGGCGACGCGAGCCAACGCGAGCCAACGCGAGGAGGACAGGAGCCATGGCGATCCGCATCACGCGCGTCTACACGCGCACCGGCGACCGCGGGGAGACGGCGCTGGTCGGCGGCCGCCGCGTGCCCAAGGACGCGCCCCGGATCGAGGCCTACGGGACGGTCGACGAGCTGAACGCGATCCTCGGCCTGGCGCGGGTCTTCAACGCCGAGCGGCTCGCGGAAGGCGAAGGCCCCCGATGGCTCGACGAGACGCTCCGGCGGCTCCAGAACCAGCTGTTCGACCTCGGGTCGGAGCTGGCGACGCCCGAGGACGCCGTCTACGAGGGCATGTACCGGGTCGGGGCGGCGGACGTGACCGAGCTCGAGAAGCTGATCGACCGCTGCCAGAAGGAGCTCGCAGCCGCTCAAGTCGTTCGTGCTCCCGGGAGGCGGCCGGGTGGGAGCGTTTCTCCACCAGGCCCGGACGGTGTGCCGCCGCGCCGAGCGAGAGATCCTGCGGCTCTCGCGGGCCGAGCCGGTCCCGGAGTGGCCGCTCCGCTACGTCAACCGGCTGAGCGATCTCCTGTTCGTGCTCTCACGATGGGTCGCTCGGCGGCTAGGAGAGCCGGAGTACCTTTGGGAACGCGGCCTCCAGGCTCACAAGCGCCGCGAATAGGGGGTGCCCCTCGCAGGCGAGCGGCACGCCCGTCCGTCCTTCCCGGAATCTCGCTCGGCGGGCGGGGGGCGCCTACTCGAAGCGGTAGCGCGGGGCGTCCTTCGAGATCGTCAGCTCCGGCATGTGGCCCTGGTAGCCTGTGCGTCGTCCGCGTTGAGACCGAACCACTCGGGCGCCAGTCCACCGAGCATGTAGAGGGGCTTCACCACCGCCCAGTCGAGCGCCACGCCGATCGGGTAGAAGACGAACCCGAGCGGGCGGAACGGGTGCCCGTAGGCGCTCGGGCTCGAGGAGTACCCTACCCACGTCGGGTCCGGAAGCTTCGAGAGAGTGGGGAGGGACGGGTTGTAGATGTACTCCCCGTCGGGCATCGACTGGGACACGCGCGCCCACCCGTCGTCCTTCCGCGCCTTCAGACCATTGGCCGAGCAGCCCATGCCGACGGCCGCGGCCACCACCAGGATGATCAGATGTCTCGTGCGCATCGCTCCTCCCCCTGCCGGGCGCCCCGGCTGTGCCTGTGCCAGCCATTCCGGTCGACGGGACCGAGACCCCGGCCAGCGCCTGGACCGTAGCACGAGCCGTCGTGCACACCAAGTGATTTCATACAGAGTCCAAGTATGTACAAATCGGCCCCCCCCTGGTAGACTTGGGCAGGACCCTGGGAAATGCGGTTACTCCTGACCATGGAGGCTGGGTGGCGCTCCAGAATCACCCGTTGCTCGACCGGCTGAGGGACTGGCTCGCCAAGGTCAGCCGGGGCGCCGGACGGCCGTCCGCGGCAGACGTCGAGGGGGCTGCGGGCTCAGGGTCGGGGACCGGGAGCCAGGGTGGCGAGCGATGGGACGAGATCCTCCGGGTCCAGGAGCTCACGCTCAGCCTCCTGTCGAACAAGGTCACCCCCGACGAGCTCTTCCGCCACGTCGTCGACGGGGCCGCCGACTCGCTGAGCGCCGACGAGGCCTCGCTGATGCTCGTGGAGGGGGACGACCTGCGCGTGGCGTCCTCCACGCGCACCCCGGCCGGCGAGGCCGAGACGTGGCAGCAGCGATCGCGCCTGGGCGAAGGCGTGGCGGGCTGGGTAGCCCAGACCGGCAGCCCGGTGCTGCTGAGCGAGGGCGACGACCTCTCGCGGTTCCCGAATCTCGTCCCCAAGGGAGGCCGCATCCAGTCGGCCGTGTCGGTCCCGCTCGAGGTGGGCGGCCGGGTGGTGGGGGTTCTCAACGCCAACCGCCTCGCGGACAGGCCCCGCTTCACCTCGAGCGACCTCGCCGTCCTCCGGCTGTTCGCCGGCACGGCGGCGCTCGCGATCGACCAGGCGAGTCTCCTCCAGCGCGCCCAGGCTCGCACCCGCGCCGTCGAGGCGCTGCTGGCTGTCGTCGACGCGTTCGTGACGGGCGCCGAGCCGGCGCGGGCGCTCAGAGCCGTGATGCCGCGGCTGGCGACGGCGTTCCGCCCCAGCCAGGCGCTGGCGTTCCTCGCGGCCGCGCCCGACAGCGCCACCCTCGCCGCGGTCGCGGGATGGGACACCGGTCCGCTCGACCAGGGGGCGCTCGAAGGAACCGCGCTCCCGCTGACCGACGAGCTGACCCGCCTGCTCGAGCACGGCCAGCCCGCCTGGATCGCGGGGATCCCGCTCACGGGCGCGCCGGCCTGGCTCCGCCACGCGACCGCGCCATGGCTCGTGCTCCCCATCCCCTCCGGCGAGGCCAGCCCGCGCTGCCTCCTGGCGCTGTCGTGGGATGACCCCGGGTTCGATCTGCCTCCCGAGGAGCTGCGGGTCCTGGAGGGCCTGGCCGGCCAGATCGGGGTGGCGCTGGCGCGCGAGGATCGGGCCGCGGTGGCGGGCGCCCTCCAGGATCAGGTCAGCCAGGCGCGCGCGCACCTCGTGGAGGTCGAGCGTCTCGCGACGATCGGCCAGAGCATGGCCGGGCTGGTCCACGACATCAATGCCCCGCTCACGGCGCTGATGACGCTCGCGCAGATGATCCAGTCCGATCCGGGGGCCGACGGGACCAGCCGCGAACGGTCCAGCCAGATCATCCACGCTGCCCAGCGCGCCCAGCGCCTCGTGCGCGAGCTCCTGACCATGACCAAGCCGCGCCCGCCCACGTTCGAGGCCGTCGACCTCAATGCCCTGATCAAGCAGACGATGGACCTCGAGCGACCCCAGTGCTCCGTGGCCGGGATCAAGCTCGTCGGGGACTTCCAGACCGACCTGCCCCGCGTCACGGCCGACCCGCACCGCCTCGGTCAGGTGCTGATGAACCTCCTGGGGAACGCGCGGCAGGCGATGGAGTCCGCGGACAAGGGCCGGAACCTCACCGTGCGCACCCGCCGGCGCGGGGAGATGGTCGACATCCAGGTCATCGACGATGGGCCCGGCATCCCGGCCGAGGTGAAGGCGAAGATCTTCGACTGGTTCTTCACCACGAAGCCGCCCGGCGAGGGCACCGGGCTGGGTCTGGCCGTCTCGCGCGAGATCCTGCAGGCGCACGGGGGCAATTTGCGCCTCGAGGACACCCCGGGCGGCGGCGCGACGTTCGTCCTCGACATCCCGCGGGAGCGCCCGGGAGCCTAGCGGCCGCACCGGCAGGCGTGGGGCCGCGCTTCTACGCCGGCCCGCGAACCGGCTCGGGTACAATGCGCGCGATGCGCCTTCTGTGGACGCTGCTCGGCGCCAGCCGGCTGCCCGAGGCGTCGCGATCCAAGCTCGGGATCGTGGGGCTCCTCTACTTCATCGAGGGCAGCCCGGTGAGCGTCCTGTGGGAGGTGCTGCCGGTCTACCTGCGCCGGCAGGGCACGTCGCTCCGCGCCATCGGCGGGCTCCGCCTCCTCGAGCTGCCGTTCTCCCTGAAGTTCCTCTGGTCGCCGCTGGTCCAGCGGTTCGGCGACCGCCGCGACTGGGTCACCGGCGCCATGCTCGCGGTCGCGCTCGTCGTCGCCCTTCTCCCCATGGCCGACGTCACGCGCGGCCTCGTCGTCCTCATCGCCCTGATCCTCATCCTGACGGTCGCCGCGGCCACCCAGGACATGGCGATCGACGCCTACACCGTCGCGCTGGTGAGCCCGGAGGAGCAGGGCGCGGCGAACGGCGTCCGTGCCTCCGCGTACCGCGTGGCGCTGGTCCTGATCGGCAGCGGCATGGTCACCCTCGCCGAGTGGCTCCCCTGGAGCGTTCTCTTCGAAGCTGCCGCGGTCGTGTTCGCCGGGCTCGGCCTGGCGGTCCGAGGAATCCCGCGGGTCGACGTCCCCGCCGAGGCGCGCCGGCACTGGCTCGCGCCCTTCGTGGGCTGGATCGGCACCTGGCGCGCGGTCCCGCTCATCCTCTTCGTCCTCACCTACAAGCTGGGCGAGTTCGCGATCGGCCCGATGGTCAAGCCCTTCTGGGTGGACCGTGGACGCTCGCTGTTCGAGATCGGGCTGGTCCCGACGGCTCTCGGCATCGGGCTCTCGATTGCCGGGGCCCTGGCGGGCGGCGCCTTCATGCAGCGCTACGGCACCCTGACGGCCCTGTGGGCGCTCGGCCTGCCTCAGGCGGTCTCGAACCTCGGCTACGCCGCGGTCGCCCTGTGGGAGCTCCCCTGGCCGGCCCTGTACGCGGCGTCCATGATCGATTCGTTCGCGGGCGGGCTCGGGACCGCCGCGTTCCTCGGGTTCTTCCTGGCCGTCTGCGATCCCGAGCGAGCCACGCTCCAGTACGCGTTCCTCTCCTCGCTCTTCTCGTTCACGGGCCGCCTCGCCGGCGCGGTGAGCGGCATCGGCGCCGAGCGATGGGGCTACGGCCCGTACTTCGCGCTCACCTTCCTCGCGTCGCTCCCCGGCCTCTGCCTCGTCCCGCTCATCGCATCCTGGCTGCCTGCAAGCCCGAGCGCCGGGACGCGAGGCGAGTCCGCAGCCCCCGAGCCGTCCGACAGGGCAGGCCGGTGAACCCGCAGGCCGCCAGAGGCCGACGGCCGTCCAATCGCCGTCGGATCGACTCTCGCGGAGCCCCCACAGGCCGAAGGCCGTCTCCACAGGCCGAAGGCCGTCTCCACAGGCCGAAGGTCGTCCAAGGGTAGCCCGGTGACCACGGGCGCCGGAGAGCTCCTCGCGCTCGGGTTCGAGGGCACCGCGCTCCCGGAGGCCATCGCCGACCTGGCCGCCGAGGCCGGGCTGGGCGGCGTCGTGCTCTTCGCGCGAAACTGCCCGACCCTCGATGCGGTCCTCTCGCTGACCTCGGCGGCGCGCGGGCTCGGCCCCGACGTGCTCGTGCTCGTGGACCACGAGGGCGGCCGCGTCCACCGCCTCCCGCCGCCATTCACACGCTTTCCTCCCGCCGCGGCGATCGGCCGGACGGGCGAGCCCGCCCTCGCCGCGCGCGTGGCCAGAGCGATGGCCCGCGAGCTGCGCGCCGCGGGGTTCGACTCCGGGCTCACGCCGGTCCTGGACTGCCGGACCGACCCGGAAAGCGTCGTCGTCGGCGACCGAGCGTACGCGGAGGACGCCGAGGCGGTCGCGGCCTGCGGCACGGCGTTCACCCGCGCAGCGCTGGCGGAAGGCCTCATACCAGTGGCCAAGCACTTCCCGGGTCATGGGCGGACACCCCTCGATTCCCACGTGGCCCTCCCCGAGGTGGACGCCCCGGCCAGCGAGCTCGAACGGACGGAGCTGGTGCCGTTCCGCCAGGCCCTCGCGGCCGGATGCCCCGCGGTCATGGTGGCCCACGTGCGGTACCCCGCCCTCGATCCGGAGTGGCCCGCCTCGCTGTCGGCCGGCGTCGTCGCGGGACTCCTCCGCCGGGAGCTCGACTTCGGGGGCCTCGTCCTGAGCGACGATCTCGAGATGGCGGCAGTCAGGAGCGCCTGGGGTGTCGGCGTCGCGGCCGCGCGCTTCCTCACCGTGGGCGGCGATCTCGCCCTCGTCTGCCGTGAGTCCGAGACACGAGCCGAGGCGGTCGCGGCCGTTGGCCAAGCGCTCGCGAGCGGAGCGCTGACACCGGATGCCGCCCAGGCGGCGCGCGGGCGCCGGGCGGCTCTCCGGCGGTGGGTCGAGCGGACGCGGCCCCGGCCCGACCTGGACGTCATCGGCTGCGCCGAGCATCGGGAGCTCGCGGCCGAGATCCTCGCTCGCGCCGACGCCGCCGGGTCGCCCGGGCCAGCCTGATCGCGACGCGCTCTCGCGCCGGCGACTCGGCGGCGGCATACTGTGGATTGGTGGGGTCCACCCGACCCAACACGTGGCGAGAGCCCCTCACATGGGGCGCCTCTCCGGGCGGTCCCACACGATCGTGATGGCGCCATTTTCTTTGCGGTCCTACACGAGATGCTAGGTGTAACTTAGCGTCACGTCGGACTTTCACGCACTCTGAGCTCGCTCCAGGAGGCGCATGCGGCGCGTCGTGGTCACCGGTATGGGCGTGGTTTCACCCCTGGGCGTCGGCATCGACGCCTTCTGGGACGGGCTGACTCACGGCCGGAGCGGGGTCCGCCGGATCACCCGGTTCGACCCCTCACCGTACCCGAGCCAGATCGCGGGAGAGATTCCCGACTTCGATGCCTCCACTTACCTGCCCCGGCGGGACATCGTGCGCACCGATGTGTTCATCCACTACGCGCTCATCTCCGCACAAGCGGCGCTCGCGGACTCCGGCGTCAAGATCGATGGCCAGAACGACCGGGTCGGCGTGTCGATCGGGACCGGCATGGGCGGGGTGCCTCTCCTGCTCTCGTCGTGGGACACGCTCCAGCGCGAGGGCATGTTGGGCGTGAGCGCATACGCGCTGCCCGGCAGCCTGCCCAACATGGCGGCGGGGTGGGTGTCCATGCGGACGGGGGCGCGCGGGCCGATCTTCAGCCCCACCACGGCCTGCGCCGCGAGCAGCCAGGCCGTCGGCGACGCCTTCCGGACGATCCAGCGCGGCGACGCCGACGTCATGCTCGCCGGAGGGACCGACTCCCTCATCCATCCCCTGGTCGTCGCGGGCTTCTCGTCGATCCACGCGCTGTCGACACGGAACGACGCGCCGACCCTTGCCAGCCGCCCATTCGACAAGGATCGCGACGGGTTCGTCCTCGCGGAGGGCGCGGGAATCCTCGTCCTCGAGATCCTGGAGGCGGCGCGGGCGCGGGGCGCCCGCATCTACGCCGAGGTGCTGGGGTACGGGCTCTCGGCCGACGCCAACCACCCGACGGCCTCGTCGGCCAACGGGCCCACCCGGGCGATGCGGCTCGCCCTCGCGGACGCGAAGCTCGCCCCGGAGGCGGTGGACTACATCAACGCGCACGGGACGTCCACCCCGCTGAACGATCAGCACGAGACCGAGGCGATCAAGGCCGTCTTCGGCGAGCATGCCCGGCGCCTGGCGGTCAGCTCGATCAAGTCGATGACGGGCCACCTCGTGGGGGCCGCCGGAGGCGTGGAGGCGATCGCGACCGCGCTCGCTCTCCACCACGGAGTCCTGCCGCCCACGATCAACTACACGACGCCGGATCCCGCGTGCGACCTGGACTACGTGCCAAACCAGGCCCGCCGCGTCCCGATCCGGGTAGCGATGTCGAACTCGTTCGCGTTCGGCGGGACCAACTCGATCCTGGTCCTGAGCCGCGGGGAGGCATGAGTGGCGGCGCAAGACGTCGCGGATGGGCTCCGGGAGATCATGTCAGCACGGCTCGGACTGCCGCCGGAGCAGCTGGTGCCGGAGGCGAGGCTGGTCGAGGATCTCGGTCTCGATTCCCTCGACGCGGTCGAGCTCGCCATCTCGGTCGAGCGCAAGTTCGACATCGAGGTGCCCGAGGAGGAGCTGACCAAGCTCAAGACGGTGGCGGACATGGTGGCTCTGGTCCAGAGCCGCCTCAAGCAGGCGCCTGGGTGAGACGTCGCGTCGCCATCACCGGCCTCGGCGCCGTGACGCCGATCGGGATTGGCGTCAAGGCGTTCTGGCACGGGCTCCGTGAAGGAGCGCTCGGGGTGGGGCCGATCACCCGTTTCGACCCGGCGCCGTTCGCCTGCCGGGTCGCGGCCGAGGTCAAGGGCTTCGAGCCGGCCGGTGAGCGGCTCACGCCCGCGGGGCGCTTCGCCCAGTTCGGCATGGCCGCCGCCCGCATGGCGTACGAGGACGCGGGCCTGGCGGGCCTCCGGGCCGCCAGCGGGTTCGCGGTCTGCGTCGCGAGCGGCGCCAGCGCGGTGGCCGAGTTCCAGGAGGTCCTCGAGCGGCTGCAGGGCCGGCCGATGCGCCGGCGCGACGCCTCGACGGTCGTCGAGAGCATCGGGCACGCCCTGACGAACTACGCGGCCGTGGACCTGGGCCTGCGGGGGCAGACCATGACCCTCGGCTCCGGCTGCGCCTCGGGCGTGGATGCGATCCAGTGGGCGTGCGCGCAGATCGGGGCGGGTCGCATCGTCGGCGCGCTGGCCGGCGCCGCGGACGCCGCCCTGGCGACCTCCGTGCACGCGGCCTGGGGCAAGCTGGGCTGGCTCTCGCGCTGGAGCGGCCCGCCGGCGCAGGCGCTGCGCCCCTACGACGCGCTCAGCGACGGCTCCGTGCTCGGCGAGGGCGCCGGGATGTACGTGCTGGAGGATCTCGATCACTCGCGGGCACGGGGCGCCCACGTCTACGCCGAGGTGCTGGGGTACGGCAGCGGCACCGACGGGCTGGATCTCCGCACGGTGGACCCCAAGGGCGCGTCCCTCCAGACCGCCATGCGCGCGGCGCTCACGGAAGCGCGCCTGGCTCCGGGGGAGATCGACCACGTCAACGCGCACGGGGGTGGCGTGCCGCGGCACGATCGGGCGGAGAGCGCGGCGTACCGCGCGGTGCTCGGCCGCCACGCGTACAACATCCCGGTGACCTCGATCAAGGCGATGATCGGCCAGCCGTTCGCGGCAGGCGGGGCCCTCCAGGTGGTGGCCGCCTGCTTCTCGCTGGCGGAGCAGTTCGTCCCACCGACCATGAACCACGACATCCCCGCGCCCGAGTGCGACCTCGACTACGTGCCCGGCCGGGGTCGGCCCGCCCGGGTGAACCGCGTCCTGGTCACCTCGCGCGCCATCGGCCCCACACACTCGGCGGTCATCCTCGGCCGCCCGGACGACAACTAGCCCCGCATCGCCATGACGCCGATCGTCGGCCTCTTCCTGGTCGCGCTGATCGAGGTGGCGCTGGCGGTCGTGGTCTGGGTGCGAAACCCCGGTCGCGCGGTGAACCGGTGGTTCGCGGCGTTCGCGACGACCCTTGCCGTGTGGGGCACCCTGGTCGGCATCCGCCGGAGCCTGGTCGACCCCGTGGTGGTCCTCGCCGTGGTACGCGTGCTCTGGGCGACGGCGGCGCTCGTCCCGGTGACGTTCGCCCACTTCGCGGTGGTGTTCCCGCGGCCGGCGGCCCGGCGGCCGGCCCTCGCCCAGGTGGTGACCTTCCTCGGCCTGTTCATGTCGGGCCTGTCGTTCTCGCCCTGGATCGTGGCCGACGTGCGGCTCGAGGAGGCCAACTACCTGCAGCCGGTGTACGGACCGGCCTTCCGGTTGCTCGGAGCGTACATGATCCTGTGCTCCGCCTGGGCCCTCGCCCACCTGGCGGGCAAGCTCCGGCACACCACGGGCTTTGCCCGCGCCCAGCTCCACTACGTCTTCCTCGGGGCCGGGCTCACGGCGGCGGGCGCCCTCACGCTCGGCGTCGTCGTGCCGCTCGTCACCGGATCCTCGCGGCTCGGCGTGTACGGGCCCTACTTCACGCTGCTCTGGCTCGGCTTCACCGCCCACTCCATCGTGCGGTACCGGCTCATGGACGTGCGGGTCGTCATCAGCCGGTCCGCGGCCTACGCGGCGGGCTGGCTGCTGACGGCGGCCCTGCTGATCGGCGGCGAGATCCTCCTGGACGCGTTCTTCCCCGAAGCGAACCCGACGCTCTCGCCGGCCGGCGCCGTGGTGCTGGGCCTCGCCGCCTCCGCCCTGTTCCTCGGGTTCGCGCCGCGCATGCGCCATCTCGCCGACCGGTACCTGTACCGGCCCGCCTACGACACCCGCGCCCTCGTCCGCGAGGGAAGCCGGGCGATGGGCACCTTCGCCGACCCCGCGCGGGTGGCGACCGCCATGGCGGACCTGATCGACCGGGCCCTCCATCTCGAGAGCCTCGCCATCCTCGTGCGGATCCGGGACCGCGACGCCTTTGCGCCTCTCGTGGCCCGGCACGTCGACCCGACCGTCGCGTGGCCCGCGGAGCCGGTGTCAGGGACGAGCCCGCTCGTCCAGGAGCTGTCGGACGGGACGGCCGCGCTCGTCTGGGATCATGTCGGGGCTCGGCCCGGCAGCGCGGACCCGAGCGCCGTGCTCCAGGACCTCCGGGCCTGGGGTGCCGAGGCGGCCGTGCCGGTGCGGGACGGCCGGCTGATGGCGATCATCCTGGTCGGCCCCAAGCTCTCCGGCGATTCGTTCTTCGGCGACGAGCTCGACCTCCTGGAGACCCTGGCGAGCGAGCTCGCCATCGGGCTCAAGAACGCGCAGCTCTACCACGAGATCGTCTCGATCAAGGAGTACAACGAGCGCCTGCTCGGCCGCATGGACTCGGGCGTCATCGCGGCCCGGGAAGACGGCGTCGTCATGACGCTCAATCCGGCGGCGGAGCGGATCCTCGGGATCGAGGCGGCCCGCGTGGTGGGCCGGCCGCTCGATGTGCTGGACCCCGCCATTCGAGCCGTCCTCCGGTCGAGCCTCGTCGAGCAGTCGGAGTCCGAGACGGAGGTGACGGTGAGCCACCCCGAGGGGCGGATCCTGCCCCTGGTGGTCCACACGTCGGCGCTTCACGACCACAAGGGGGCGGTCAGCGGGGCGATCGCCGTGCTCAACGATCACTCGCGGCTCAAGGCGCTCGAGGAGGACAAGCGGCGCACCGATCGCCTCTCGGCCCTCGGCGCGATGGCAACCGGTATCGCCCACGAGATCCGGAACCCGCTCGTGGCGATCAAGACGTTCGCGGAGCTCCTGCCCGAGCGAGCTGACGACCACGAGTTCCGCTCGACCTTCGCGAAGGTCGCCGTCAAGGAGATCCACCGCATCGAGCAGCTCCTGGGGCGGCTCCGGGCCCTCGCGGTCCCCACCGCGTTCCCGCTGCGCCCGCTCGACCTCCAGGTGCCCCTGGCGGAGACGCTCGACCTGCTCCGTGGCGAGGCCGATCGCCGGCGGGTCCGCTCGGTGGTCGAGATCGAGCATGACCTGCCGCCGATCCTGGGCGAGCTCGACCAGCTCAAGCAGCTCTTCCTGAACCTGTTCCTGAACGGCCTGGAAGCCATGACCGCGGGCGGCACCCTGACGGTGACCGTCCGGGCCGATCGCGAGCGCTCGGACCGCGGCCTGGTGACGGTGCGGGTCACGGACACCGGCCCCGGGATCCCGCGCGAGGATCTCGCCCGGGTCTTCGAGCCGTTCTTCACGACGAAGTCCAGCGGAACGGGCCTCGGGCTCGCGATCTGCCGCAGCATCGCGGACGCGCACCGCGCGGCGCTCTGGGCGGATCCCGGTCCGGCCGGGCTCGGCACCACCTTCGTGGTGCAGTTCCCCGCGCTCGTGGGCTCCGTGGCCGAGACCGTGCGGCCCGAGGTGGCGCGATGAGAACGGTCCGCGTTCTCTCGCGCGATGCCGGCCTGGCTGCCCGCCTGCGCCGGCTCCTGAACGGCAGCCTCGACTTCGGGGCCGGCGGATCGCTGGCCCGGGCTCTCGAGCCGGGCGCCGCCGGCCAGGCCGACGTGCTCCTCCTGGACTTCGGGTCGGCCAACGTGGACCCGGACGAGCTCACGGCGGCGGCCGCCATCGCGTCGCGGCCGTTCCTGGTCGGGCTCCTGGCTCCCGACGATCCGGTTCCCCCGGGGGCGGACCGCTGCGACCTCGCGCTGCCCCGCGACACGCCGGACACCCCGCTCCGGCTGGCGATCGACCAGGGGCTCCGCATGCGGCGCCTCGAGCTCGAGGTCGCCTCGCTTCGGCGGGACCGGACGCGGCGGGAGCCGGCCTCGGCCCCGGTCGCGACGAACGGCCATGGAAGCTCGACGGCGCTGGGAACGGTGCTGAAGGAGCTGGGCAAGCTCCTCTCCGCGCACTTCGACATCGAGCGAGTCGTCGAGTTCTTCCTGGACGCGATCACCGAGCTCGTGCGGCCGGGGCGAGTGGCGCTCCTCCTGGTCGACGACGAGCACCGGTACCGGCCGCGTGGCTTCCGGGGGCTCGACCCCGATCTGGCCGAGCGGCTCCGCCTGGAGAGCGGCGAGGGGCTCGCCGACTGGTTTCGGCAGCACGTGCGGCTGGCCGTGCGGGGCGAGCTCGAGCGGGAGCCCGACTGGCTCGAGGCGGCCCGGGAGCTCGCGCTCCTGGGAGGCGAGGTCGCGGTACCGCTGTGGGTCCAGGCCAAGCTGGTCGGAATCCTCGTGCTCGGGCCGCGGGTCACGGGGCAGCCCTACGGCTCGGAGGATCTGGAGCGGCTCTTCACGCTGGCCAGCCAGGTCGCCATGGCGGTCGAGGACATCGCCCTCTTCAACACCGTCCGGGCCCAGCACAGCTTCATCGAGCAGGTCCTCACCCACCTCCAGAGCGGCGCCATCACCATCGACGCCTCCGGACGGGTGACCCGATTCAACCGCCGGGCGGAGCAGATCCTCGAGCTGTCTCTCGGCGACGTCCTCGGGCAGGACCTCCGCGTCCTGCCCTCACCGCTCGGCGACCTGCTCTACGAGACCATGCGGGGCGGGCGGGAGCTCCGGCTGGTGGAGGTGGAGCTGCCCCGCCGCCAGACCACGCTCGAGCTCAGCACGTCCCGGATCCTCGACGCCGCGGGCGCCCCGTGCGGCGCCGTCATGCTGCTGGACGACCCGACGCCGCGGCACAAGCTTCACCGGGAGCGCCAGGCGAGCCAGACGCTCGATCTACTCAACCGGGTGCTGCTCCGCCTGACGGACGAGATCAAGAACCCTCTCGTGTCGATCTACACGTTCCTCGAGCTGCTCCCGCACCGGTACGAGGACCCTGAGTTCCGGGAAACGTTCCTCACGGTCGTCGGCAAGGACACCCAGCGCCTGATCTCGCTCGTCGACAAGCTCATCACGCTCGCCGGCGACCGCGACTACAAGGTGGACTTCTGCGATTTCCGGCAGCTCCTGCACGACGCGCTGGAGGAGCTCTCGGTCCGCCTGGAGCGGTCGAAGGGGCCGACCGACGCCGCGCTCTTCCTGCTCCAGGTCCCGGAGCGCACCGAGCAGCTGACGGCGATCCTCTATGCGCCGCAGGAGGGCCTCGTCGTCAAGGCCGATCGCGAGCAGCTGACCAAGGCGATCGGCTACCTCGTCCGATTCCTCGCCAACCGCGTCGATGCGGACGGTCGCGTGGCCATCCACCTGCAGACATCCCCGGAGGATCCCGGCCGAGTGCGCCTGTCACTCACGGGACGCCCCGCTCAACTCTCGACTCTCGAGCGCGAGCACCTGTTCAGCCCGCTCGCGATCGCCTCGGACAAGCTGCTCGACGTCGGCCCAGGCGTGACCCAGAAGATCGTCGAAGCCCACGGCGGGACCTTGACGCTCGGCGGCCAGGAGGGCGAGATCCGCTTCGTCCTGACGCTGCCGCGAACCCATCAGTGAGCCGAAACCCAGGGGGGGCTCCCGCATGACCGAACCGCGCGTACTGGTCGTGGACGACGAGGAGGGCCCGCGCGAGGCCATCCGCATGATCCTCAAGCCGCGCTACCAGGTCTTCACGGCCGGGAGCGGCGAGGAGGTGCTGGCGGTCCTGCCCGGGCTCCGCCCGGACGTGATCTTCATGGACGTGAAGATGCCGCGGATGGACGGCGTCCAGCTCCTCGAGCGCGTCAAGGCGATCGATGCCGGCGTGGAGGTCGTGATGATCACGGCCTACGCGTCGCTCGACACGGTCCAGCGGGCGATGCGATTCGGCGCGATGGACTACCTGGTGAAGCCATTCGCGCCGCGGGAGCTCCAGGAGGCCGCAGAGCGGGCCCTCGCCCGGCGGCGGCAGCGCACCGAAGGGCCGGGAGGCGCGCTCGCGCCATTGATCGGAAAGATGCGTGATCTCGCGCAGCGGCGGGATCCCGCGCAGGAAGGCGACCTCGCCGGGCTCCTGCGCGCCATGCTGCACGAGGCCCAGCGCGTGACGGGCGCCGCCGCGGCGTCCTTCCTGGGCACGGAACCGGCTGCGATCGTGCACTCCGACCTGCCGCCGGGGGTGGGCGACGCCGTGGCCGCCGCCTGGCGGACGGCGCTGCACGGTGTCCGGGAGCCCGTCGGCAGCCGGCCGGGGCTCGCCTGGCCGCTGCCGTGGCCGGCCGAGCTCGATGCCCTCGGCTTCGAGGCGGCCATGGTCGTGCCGGCGGTGGACGAGGGGCTGCCTCGCGTGTGGGCCCACCTCGCGCTCTACCATCGCCGGGCGGCGCCCGGCGGCACGGACCTCGTCGCCCTCCGGCCCGTGACGGACCTGATGGTCACGGCCGTGCGCACGTCCGCCCTCCTCACGGCCGCGGCCCGCCAGGCCGCGGAGCAGTCGCTCAGAGCCGTCCAGGGCGAGATCCTGCGGCGAATCTCCACGGCCGTGCTCGTCGACCCCGCGCTCGACCGGACGCTCGCCGCGATCACCGACCATCTCCAGCAGGGCGGAGGCTACGAGCGCGTCCAGGTCCTCCTCGACCCGGGAGAGCCGGCGGGAAGCGAGACGGCCGAACGGGCCGTCTTCCCCCTGGTCGCGCAGGGACGGCACCTCGGCGCGCTCGTCGTCGAGACCAGCCGCGAGCTCGACCCGAGCGAGCGGGAGCTGTTGCGGATGTTCTCGGAGTCGGTCGCCCTCATCGTCCGGAACGCGAACCTGCACCGCGAGCTCTCGGAGGCCAAGTCGTTCCTGGAGAACCTCATCGAGTCGGCGACCGAGTCCATCGTGGCGGTCGATCCGGCGGGCCGGGTCGTCACGTGGAACCCCGCCGCCGAGCGCATGTTCGGCCGCGGAGCCGACGAGGCGCGCGGCAAGCTCCTCGGCGACGCGATGCCGCCGGCGCGTGATGGTACAGCTCGAGCCGGTGCTGGCGGCCCCGCGGGCGAGCCGGACGGTGGTGCTGCGCCTCCAGGCGGAGGGCGAGCGCGCCGTCCAGGATCTCACCGCGACCTGCTCGCCCATCCCCTGGGGCGGGCGCGAGGAGGCGGGGCTTCTCCTGATCGTGCGCGACGTCACCGAGCAGCGCCGGTGGGAGGAGCAGCTGGCCCGGTCCGAGAAGCTATCCGCTCTCGGTCAGCTGGCCATGGGCATGGCCCACGACTTCACGAACCTGCTCCAGGCGATCCTCGGGCACACGCAGCTCATCGCCCACGAGCCCTCACCCGAGCGCCTCCAGCGGGGTCTGTCGACGATCGAGCAGGCCGTCCGCGATGGCGTGGAGACGGTCGGCCGCATCCGGCGCTTCGCCCGCCGGGACGTCGATCGCCGGCTGGAGCACGTGGATCTCAGAGACGTCGTCCGCCAGGCGATCGAGATCGTGCGGCCGCGCTGGTCGCAGAGCGACCTCAAGGGCACGCCGATCGTGGTCCGTCAGCAGCTGGGTTCGGTGCCCGGAATCCAGGCTCGCGGAGCGGAGCTCCGCGAGGCCCTGATCAACCTCGTGCTGAACTCGGTCGACGCCATGCCACGGGGAGGGTCCATAACCCTCGAGACGCGCCACGAGCGCGACTGGGTCCTGCTGTCGATCACCGACACCGGAACCGGCATCCCCCCGGACGTGCGGCGTCGGATCTTCGAGCCGTTCTTCACGACCAAGGAGAGCGGAACGGGGCTCGGGCTTTCCATCGTCTCCGGCATCATCTCGAGCTACGGCGGGACCATCGACGTCGACTCGGAGCTCGGGCGCGGCACGACGTTCACGATCCGCCTGCCGGCCGCGTAGGGCCGGCCGGGCGCCCTACGAGGCTGCGACCGGCGCCGGCCCGATCCTGATCGTCAGGCTGGTTCCCAGGATGAGCGTTGCGGTGATCGACTCGGGACGCCGGTCGGCGCCGAAGACGATCCGCGCCGGCTCCTCCTCACGCGCCCACGAGGAGAAGCGCGTCATGTCCAGGACCGCGGTCCCCCGGCCGCTCGCGTCCGACCCCACGCGGAGCTCGAAGGGCACGAGCTCCGCCCGGTAGCGACGCTCCGCGTCGTCCGGGCGCTCGCCCGGGATTCGCTGTCGGCGCACGACCTGGGTGACGAGCCTGCCGTCGGCCTCCGCCGGCCAGCGCCCCTCCGCGTAGTTGAGGGTCGCGCTGATGACGTCGTCCACGTGCACGCCCGCGGGCACCGCCAGCGTGTCGTCCGTCATCCGGAGGCGCCGGAGGAGAAACGTCTCGCTCCGGCCCCGGTACTGGACGAGGCGGCGCGCATGGTCATAGGTGATCTCGAGCCGCGACTCCCGGCCGTAGACCACGAAACGGTCCGTGAACCGGAGCGGCGCCCAGCGTCCCTCGCGAAGGATCCCGGTCGACTCGATCTCGGTGGTCATCTCCTGGCCCCGGCCGGTGATCCGCACCTCGTAGCGGCCGGCGCCGCGGTCGATCGTCTCCTCGATGACGCCGCTCTCCTCGAATCGGAAGGCGCCGAACAGGATGGCGGCCCGCGCGCTGAAGGCGCCCTTGCGGGCCTCGGTCTCCGCGGCGGCCCGGCGGGGACGGGCGAGCGCCCACGCGAGCGCCATCCCGAGCACGGTCCGGCGGCCGAGCGACGGAGGGCCGTCCCCCGTCCGCGCGCCGACTCGCTCGCCGGGTTGCCCGGTCTCCATGTCCCGATGGTACCAGACGCGGCGTCGCGAACCGCCGCCGTGGCCGTCATCGCCGCAGCCGGTTGCCCGAAATCCCGGATCGCCGCAAGATCCTGGCGTGGGCTCGCGTCGAGGCGTGCTGTTCCTGGTGGTCGTGGTGCTTCTGATCGGCGTCGGCTGGGCCCTGTGGCCCCGCGCGACGCGCCGGTCCCCGGACGCTGGTGCGCCGCCGGTGGGTCCGACCGTCGTGTTCCTCGGCGACAGCATCACCGATGGCCATCGGCTCTCCGCGGACGTGGCGTTCCCGCACCGGCTGGGGCAGGCGCTCGGCATCCCCGTCGTCAACGCCGGCATCTCGGGCGACACGACCGAGGGGGGCCTGCTGCGCCTCGACCGGGACGTGCTGGCCCATCGCCCCCGACTGGTCGTCGTCGAGCTGGGCGTGAACGACGCGTTCGGACAGTGGCCGCGCGAGCGCACCGTCGCGAATCTCCGGACGATCACTCAGCGGATTCGGTCGCAGGGGGCCGGCGTGATCCTCGTCCACATCAGCCTGCCCAGCGTGGGCGGCGACGGCCACCGACGGCATCTCCGCGAGATCGCTCGCGCGGAGGGCGCGACGCTGGTCGAGGACTTCCTCGACGGTGTGGTCCCCGGCCACACCTACGACGGGCTCCACCCGGACGAGCAGGGTCAGGCGATCCTCGCCGAGCGCCTCCTGCCCGTCGTGCGTCAGGCGCTCGGCCGCCCGTGACACCGGACCGGGGGCTTTCGGATGACGACGTCCTCAGGGTATGCGGCGAAGCCGTGTCGCCGTCGGCCCGCAGAAAGGAGCCACGCCCATGCCGCGCATCACGTCCGCCGACCTGCAGGTGAACCAGCCGGTCGAAGCCGCCGCGCCCGACGCGACCCTGGTCGTCGCCGTCGATCCCGGCCATCCGCTGCCGGTGGGCGCCTACATCTTCCAGCTCGAGGTCATCGATGATTCGGGCAACCGTTCCAAGCCCGTGCAGGCACGCGTCGTCGTCCTGGATACTCAAGCACCGTCGGCGATCATCAGCGCACCGCGAACCGTGCCCTTCGGCCAGGATTTCACGCTCAGCGGCACGGAGTCACGCGACGTCGGCGGCGGCACGATCGTCCGGTACATCTGGACCCTCATCCAATAGGCCGGCATGCGGTTCGAGCCCAATCGGTCCGTCGAGACCCGAAGGCCCACGGTGGTCGTCGATGCCGGACTGCCGCCGGGCCGGCACCGATTCCGGCTCGAGGTCGTCGATGCACGCGGACGGAAGAGCCAGCCGTCCGAGGTGGTCGTCACGGTCGTGCGCCGTCAATCGCCCGCGCGCCCGGATTCTGCTCCGAGCCCGGGCTCGCCCGGTTGATCGCGACGGCGCGGCCGCCCACCGCCTAGCGGATCCCCTTCATGCGGAGCCGGAGGTTGTTCGGGCTGTCGGCGAAGCGGACGGCGTCGTCCTGCCCGATGGCCTTCCGCTGGAGAAGGTCGAACAGCGCCTGGTCGAAGGTCTGGAGCCCCTCGTTCGTGCCCTCCTCGATCGCCTGCCGCACGGTCTCGAGCTCGCCGCGCCGGATCAGCGCCTGGATGCGCGGCGTGACCAGCATGATCTCGGTGGCGGCGGCCCGGCCCTTTCCCTCGACGCGGGGAACGAGCCGCTGCGCGACCACGGCCCGTAGCGTGAGCGACAGCTGGAGGAGCGTCGAGGTCCGCACCTCGGGCTGGAAGAAGTTGAGCAGGCGCTCGATGGCCGTCGTCGCGTTCGTCGCGTGAAGGGTGGACACGACGAGGTGGCCGGTCTCGGCGGAGTGCAGCGCGACCGCCACCGTCTCGGGATCCCGGAGCTCGCCGACGAAGATGACGTCGGGGGCCTGCCGGAGCGCGTTGCGCAGGCCCACCAGGTAGGACTCGGTGTCGATCCCCACCTCGCGCTGCGACACGATGCTCTGATCCGAGTCGTGCAGGAACTCCACCGGATCCTCGATCGTGACCACGTGGCCGCGGGACCGCGTGATGCGGTGGTGGAGCATGGCGGCGACGGTCGTGGATTTCCCCGCGCCCGTCGCGCCCACCAGGAGGATCAGTCCCTGGCGCTCCAGCGCCAGGGTTCCCAGGAGCGACGGCAGGTCGAGCGACTCGAGCGTCGGCACCTCCGTCTTCACCCGGCGGAGCACCGCGCCCGAGACCCCCATCGCCCGGTAGCAGTTCACGCGGAAGCGGCCGAGGATGGGGTGCATGTGCGACAGGTTCGCCTCGCCGACCTCCGCGAAGGCCGTCCGCTCTCGCACCGGCAGGAGCCGCTCGAGAATGCCGCGCATCGCGGCGGCGTCGAGCGCGTCCGCGCCGGCGACGGGGCTCACGAGGCCGTCCACCTTGATCGCGGGGGGAACGCCCTCCAGGAAGTAGACGTCCGACGCCCCGCTCGAGACCGCCTCGGTGAGCACCGCGTCGAACGTCGTCATGGGATCCTACCGTCCGCCCGCGGCAGGGGCCGGAGCCGAGCCGAGCGTGCCGCTCGAGCCCGACGAGGACGACTGCAGGACCCCCTCGGCGTGCGCCCGATCGATCCGACCCTGCATCACGAGGTTCCGGAGGGCCTGCTCCAGGCTCTGCATGCCGAGCTGGGTGCCCGTCTGGATCGAGGAAGGCATCTGGTGGGTCTTCCCTTCCCGGATGAGGTTGCGGATGGCCACGGTCGCCACCATGATCTCGAAGGCGGCCACCCGTCCCTTCTTGTCCTTCGTCGGGAACAGGAGCTGCGAGACCACGCCCTGGAGGGCCTCGGCCAGCTGCACGCGCACCTGCTGCTGCTGCGCGGGCGGGAACGCGTCGATGATGCGGTCGATCGTCTTCGGCGCGCTCTTGGTGTGAAGCGTGGCGAAGACGAGATGCCCCGTCTCCGCAGCCGTCAGCGCGAGACTGATCGTCTCGAGGTCCCGCATCTCGCCCACGAGGATGACGTCGGGGTCCTCCCGGAGGGCCGCCCGGAGCGCCGCCGCGAACGACTTCGTGTGCGTCCCCATCTCCCGCTGGTTCACGAGGCAACCCTTGGACCGGTGGACGAACTCGATCGGGTCCTCGAGCGTGATGATGTGCTTCTTCTGGGTCGCGTTCACGAGGTCGATCATGGCCGCCAGCGTCGTCGACTTGCCCGAGCCCGTCGGACCGGTGACCAGCACCAGGCCGTTCTCCCGGAGGGCCAGCGTCTGCATGACCTCCGGCAGACCGAGCTCCTGGAATGACCGGATCTGCGTGGGGATCACCCGGAACACCGCACCCTCGCCGTTCCGCTGGTTGAACACGTTGACGCGGAACCGCGCGTGCTCCCCGATCTCGATGGCGAAGTCCAGGTCGCGCTGCTCCTCGAACAGCCGCCGCTGGTCGTCGTTGAGGATCTCGTAGACCATCTTGTGGACCTCGTCCCGGCTGAGCGGGCGGTCCTCGATGGGCGTGAGCTGGCCGTGGAGCCGCATCAGCGGCAGCGCCCCGGCGGACAGGTGGAGGTCGGATCCACCTCGCTCCTTCGTGAGAATCAAGAGCTCGGCGACGTCCATGGGTCCTTTCGCTCGATCAGGTCCCGGCGGAGGGCCGGGGTGAGGGAGAGGGCGTCGACGGTCAGACCGCCTCCGTGGCGCCGCACGCCGACGACGCCTCGGGTCAGCCCGAGCAGCGGGCCGCGCAAGTCGACCGTCGCGAGATAGGTCAGCGCGCTCCGCGCCGAGCCGAGACCGAGGCCGGCCAGGACGAGCGTGCCCTGCTCGGCGGTGGCCAGGGCCGCGGCAGCCAGGGGCGGCGGGGTGATGTCCTCGACGAGGATCACGTCCGCCGGCTGGCTCAGCACCGTGGGGGCCTCCGTCCCGAAGTCGACGGGAAGCTCGACCTGGAGGAACCCGGGCACCACGAACGAGGCGCGCCGCTCGAGGGTCAGCACCCGCCGACCGGGCGCCGCGGCGGCCCGGGCGAGAGCGTAGAGGACCTCGGCCCGGGCCCTCGCGTCAGGGCCGGCCACGACGACGAGCCCGCCCGGGCTGTCGGGTGTCCGGACGTCTCCGACGAGCTCCACGAGCAGCCGGTGGACGGGCTCGGACGCGCCGAGCGTCAGAAGCGTGGGGGCCTCCGCGACCATGGTCTGGAAGCGCACGGTGACGGCCTCCCCGGACAGCGTCGGGAAGAAGAAGAGCTCGAGCTCGGTATCGCGCCCCTCGAGCCGGGTCCGGACACGAGCCAGCCTCGGCGCAGGCTCGCCCCGGAGCCCCGCAAGCACGCGGAGCCGGAACGTGATCGGCGCGAGCAGCTCGCGGTCGAACCAGGCACGGTCGAGCAGCCGGCCGTCGACCCGGACGCGGACGAGGACGCCGTTCGGGGCCGGCTCGAGGTGCAGCTCGCTCGCCCGGTCCCGGGCGGCCCCGAGGAGGAGCGCGAACACCTGGCTGACACCGGTGAGGTCCACGACCTGCCCGGGCTGCCCGTTCGGACCCGCGCCCTGCTGTCCTGCCGACCCCTTCGAATCCGGGAAGGCGCGATCGAGGAAGTGGAGCACGGCCTCCCGGGCGGCCAGTGCCACGGTGACCCGGGAGCCGCTCAGGGCCTCGAGCTCGATCGCGGCCTGGCGGTTCGTCGGATCGGCCACGAGCACCGTCATCTCGTCGGCCACCCGGAGAATCGGCACCGCCTCGTGCCGGCGGAGCACGGCCTCGGGCAGCGACCGCGCGACCTCCAGGTCGACCACCTCGTCCGACAGCTCGACGAAGGGGATGTGGAGGGCCTCGGACAGACCCCAGGTGAGCTGCTCCTGGGTGATGGCGCCCATCGACAGCAGCACCTCGCCCAGGCGGCGCCCATTCAATCGGTGGCGCGCCAGCGCCTCGTCGAGCTGCGCTCGCGTGATGAGCTCGCGCTCCAGCAGCACGTCGCCCAGACGCTGGCGCGAGCTCACACGCGCGACCTCCGGACCATCTCCTGAGCCAGCTCGCCGAGGAGGATGGGCGAGAACGGCTTGGTCACGTGAGCCGAAGCTCCCATGCCCTCGCTGAGCTGCCCGTATGCGGGGTCGGTGCAGCCCGTGAGCATGATGATGGGGATACCGGCCGTCGCCGGCTGCCCCCGCAGGCGGGCGACCGCGGTGTAGCCGTCCATGCTGGGCATCATCACGTCCGCGACGATGAGTTGCGGCCTGTGTCGCGCGGCGAGGTCGAGGAGCTCGAACCCGTCCCGGGCCGAAAGGGTCTCGAAGCCCACCTCCGCGAGGACCTCGCTGATCAGCCGGCGCACCTCGGCCTCGTCGTCGGCGACGATCGCCAAGGGGCGAGGCTCGGGATGATCGCTCGCGGCGCCCAGCTCGCTGTCAGACACGACCTGTCCTCCGTGACTCGTGAAGCCCCCGGGCTTCGCACAGAGGTGCGGGCTGGCCACGACGGGTGCGCCAAGGCACCCTGCTGGCGGATCCGGCACCTCGCGTTTGCGCACCACAGCCGGCCCGATGTAGATTGCAAAGCATGTGCCCGAGCAATTCATCGGCACGGGACGCGGACGGCGCGGGGGACGCATGTTCCGGAAAGCGTTGATCGCGCTGGCCGTTTGTGGGCTGGCCACAGGACTGGTGGGGCCCCGTCTTCTCCCCAGTTCCGCCCAGCCGGCGTCAGGAATCGTCACACCCGGTGGACGTGTCGTGACGGAGGGCTCCATCGTGCGCCTGGAGTACACGATGCGCGACGATGCGGGCGCGGTCCTCGACGCGAGCACCGAGGCCGAGCCGCTCGTCTTCACGCAGGGCGAGCATCAGGTCATCGTGGGGCTCGAGCGCGCCGTGGTCGGAATGGGTGTCGGGGAGGAAAAGCGGATGACGGTCGCGCCGGAGGAAGCCTACGGGGCCGTGGACCCGGACGCGCTAGCCGAAGTGCCGCGCGGGATCATCCCGGCCGACGCCCAGAGCGCGGGGCAGGAGCTCGTCGCGCGCAGCCCGGACGGCTCGACTCGAGTCGTGCGGGTCAAGGAGGTCCGAGAGAGCACGGTGCTCCTCGACCTCAACCATCCCCTCGCCGGCATGACGCTCCACTTCGCCGTCCGCGTCATCGGCATCGACGGCCCGGCGGCCCCCTAGGGCGCCGGGCTCCCTGCGCTCCCGGGGACCGGTCCCGCCGCGGCGACGGCCGCCGCCCTGGGCACGAGGAAGTAGAGCCGGCCGGGCTGCCGCATGAGGCCCGCGGCGAAGGTCGCCGCCTCACCGCGTCCCCAGAAAAAGTCGACCCGCCCGGCGCCCCGGATCGCTCCGCCCGTGTCCTGGTTGAGGACGAAGCGCGCGAGGGGCACCCAGCGGACCGTGCCGTCCGGGGCCCTCTCCGGCTGCTCCGTATCGAGGAAGGCCAGGGTGCCGGGCGGGAAGAGTCGCGCGTCGGTCGCGACGGAGCGCCCGGGGGTGAGAGGGCGGCCCAGGCTCCCCTCCGGCGGCCCCGACAGCGGCCGGAAGAAGATGTAGGACTCGTTGTGCTGGAGCACGCGCTGCCGCTCGCCCGGGTGAACACGGAGCCATTCGCGGATCGCCTGCATCGACATGGCCTCGCGGGGGACGTGTCCCTCGTCGATCAGGAGGCGCCCGATGGCGCGGTACGCCCGGCCGTTGGCGCCGGCGTAGCCCACGCGACGCTCGCGACCATCGGGAAAGCGAAGCGTCCCGCTCCCCTGGATCTCCATGAAGAACACGTCGACCGGGTCACGCGCCCATGCGAGCTCCAGGCCGCGGCCGGCGAGGCGGCCCGCGTCGATGTCGGCCCGCCGCCAGTACGGAACCAGCCGCCGGCCCTCGACGCGGCCGAATAGCCGCTCTCCGCGATAGCGGGGATCGAACGCCTCGAGGCGGACCTCGACCAGATCGTCAGGGAGGCCGAGAACCGGCACTCCGTACTCCGCGCTCGGGCGCTCGGACGCCTCGACCACCGGCTCGTAGTAGCCGGTCACGAGCATCCGTCCCTCCGGTCCGCCCACGGCCTCGAGCAGCTCGAACGCCTCGCGGACGTACGCGGCCAGACGCTCGGGTCCCGGCGCCTCCGCCAGGACGCCGAGCAGGCCCTGGAGCGCCCGTGTCTGCTCCGCCACCGTGACGCGGCGGGGTCCCGCCACGAAGACGTGGTCGCCGGGCTGGGCCGCGAGCCACGCGAGGCTCTCCGCGACCGCCGCGCGGAGCGAGGCGGGATCGGCGTCGTCCCGGAGGGCGGGGGCGCTCCTGACCGGCCGCAAGGCCGTGGCGGGCTCGATGACGGCCGGCGCCCGCCACGCGGCACAGCCGGCGCCGAGCGCCGCGCTCACGGCCAGGGCGACCGCCCCTGCCAGCGGGGAGCGCACGACGAGGGGCCGGACGCTCACCGGCCGAGCCGGCCGCGGATCCGGGCGATCCGGTCGGCGTGCTCCATCCTCGGGAGCCGGACCGGGTCGTGCGAGACAGCGAACACGGGCTCGCGGGCGGCCGGATCGGTGGCAAGGCGCGGGATCAGGTGCCAGTGCATGTGCGGGACCAGGTTGCCGAACAGCGCGTAGTTGACCTTGCGGGCATCGAACGCCTGCTTGAGCGCCCGGGCGACGTCGCTCACCTCGTCCATGACCCGCGCCCGCTCCTCCCGCTCGAGATCGAAGAGCTCGGTCGCGTGCCGGCGAAGCACGAGGACCGACCAGCCGGGAAAGAACTGGTCCGTGTGGAGGTAGAGGACGCTCTCCCGGAGCTCTGCGATCCGGTCCGCCGGATCCGGCCAGCGCCCGGCGCACGCGCTGCACGTCGGCGCGGCGTCCGCCATCGCGGCTCCCGTCACACGCAGAGCGGCGGCCGGCGCCGGTGCCAGTCGGTCGCCTGCTGATAGGCGTGCGCCACGTTCAGGAGCGTGCTCTCGGCCCAGTGGCCCCCGACGAGCTGGATGCCGATGGGGAGGCCCTCCGCGTCGAAGCCGCACGGGACGGTCAGGGCCGGCACGCCCGGATAGTTCAGCGGCGCGGTGTAGTTTCGCGGGGACAGCGGCTCCAGCAGACGCCCGCTCGGGTCCATCTTGGGCGCCGTCTGGGCACGCCCGGGGAGGGCCAGGAGATCGGCCCGGGCGAGGAGCCGGCGGAGGGCGTGGGCGCAGCGGTCCGCCGCGCGGCGCGCCTCGATGTACTCGACCGCCGACGTCCGCACGCCGGCCTCGAGGCGCTCCCGCACCTCGGGAATCAGATCATGGGGACGCTCCATCAGGACCCGCCGGTACTCGGTCGCGGCTTCCGAGCGGATGAGGACGAGGCTTGCGTCGGCCGCCGCCTCCCATTCCGGGATCTCCACGTCCTCGATCGAGAGTCCGAGCCGCCGGAGCTCGTCGAGCGCCACCTCGACCGCGGTTCCGATCGCGGGCGCGACCAGATCCCAGAGGTACCCGCGGGGAACCCCCACCCGGAGGCGGCGCACCGGCCGCGTGGTCTCGCGTGCGTAGTCCGGAACGGGCACGTCCACCGACGTCGGGTCGAGCGGGTCGTGGCCGGCGAGAACCTGCAGGAGGAGGGCCGCGTCGAGCGCCGAGCGGGTCATCGGACCCACGTGATCGAGGGTCGTCGCCAGCGCGACGACTCCGCGGAGCGGGACACGCCCGTACGTCGGCATGAGCCCCGTGACCCCCGACCAGTGTGCCGGACCGCGGATGGACCCACCCGTGTCGCTCCCGAGCGCACCAGGAGCCAGGCCACCGGCCAGCGCCGCCGCCGCGCCCATGCTGGAGCCGCCGGTGAACCGCGCCGGGTCCCAGGGGTTCCGGGAGGGCCCGTAGTGATACGCGTTCAGCGGACCGTACGCGAACTCGGGCGTGTTCGTCTTTCCGAAGACGATCGCGCCGGCCTCCCTGAGCCGGGCCACGACGGTCGCGTCCTCGTCGGGCACGAAGTCCGAGAGCACCTTGGAGCCCCCGGTCGTGCGCTCGCCCCGCGTCCAGCAGAGATCCTTGACGGCCACCGGCACGCCATGGAGCGGGCCCCTGGGGCGACCGGCCGAGAGCTCTCGCTCGGCGACGCGGGCCTCGGCCAGGATCCGCTCGGCGTCGAGCGTGATGAACGCGTTCAGCGTGGGCTCGAGGTGCTGACAGCGCCGGAGCAGCGCCTGGCACAGCTCGACGGGCGAGAGCGACCGGGCGGCCAGCCGGGGGCCGAGCTCCGCGATGCCGAGGAACCCGAGCTCGACGTCGCTCATCGGGCTCGGGCTACTCTGGGTCCGCGGGAGTTGATCGAACGGCGATCAGACGGCCTTCGGCCTGTGGCGGCCTGTGGCGCGGGCTCATCGGAGCGTCCCCCAGTCCCGTGCCCCGGCGCGGGGATCGCGCCGGGCGATCAGGAAGCCGCGCGCGAGGAGCTCGGCTCGCGTGGCAGCGGTCCGCCGCCGATCGGACTTTCGGCGGTCGTCCGGCGGCCCGTGACCGTTCCGCCGGCCGCGGCGCTCACCGAGCCGGCGGTCGAGGACGACCTCCACGCCGGCCGTCTGGCCGAAGCCCCACCGGAAGTACTCGTAGAGCTCCCCCTGATCGCGGCCCACGACGATGAGGATGCCCGCCGCGCCCGGCACGGCCTCAGCTCCGCGGGGACACCGCGAGCCCCTCCACGACCTTGGCCCCGGGGATCCGGTGGAACACCTCGGGGGCGATGCGGATCTTGCCGTTCCGGCCTCCGGTGCCGAGGATGACCCAGTCGAGATCCAGCACTCGCGCGTCGACGTAGAGCGGCAGGCCCGCGGGGAGCCCGAAGGCGGTCACGCCGCCGACCTTCATGCCCGTCAGCGCGCTCATCTCCTCCGACGAGGCGAACGAGCACTTCGCCGCCCCCAGCAGGTCGCGGACCGCGTGGTTGACGTCGAGCCGGGTCGTGGCGAGGACCACGCACGCCGCGTACTGCTTGGGCTCCTTCTTCGAGGCGACGACGAGCGTGTTCGCAGCCCGCTCGACCGGGTACCCGTAGTGCGCGCAGAAGGCGGCGGTATCCGCGTACGCCGGATCGCACGGGATCACCTCGAGCGGCACGCCGAACCGCTCCGCCGCCGCGACGGCCGCCTGCTCCGCCTCGTCAAGGTTACTTCGTGTCGTCATGGGACGCGGTCTCCTCAGGCGGGCCGTCAACCACGGGCCAGGTCCCCGCGGCGGCTCACGTCGCGATTGTACCGCGGGCCATCTGTCTCACGACGGGCGACTCCTCAGGAATGGGCGGGAGCCGCGACGACCCGACGAGTGGGCTTGGGCACGAGGAAGTACAGCTCGCCGAGCTGCTTCATCTGGCTGGCCGCCAGCTCGGCATCGCCGCCGCGCCCCCAGAACAGATCGACGCGCCCCGGGCCGCGGATCGCACCGCCCGTGTCCTGGTTGAGGACGAATCGGCTGACCGGGCTCCACACCACCCGTCCGTCGGGGAGCCGGAACGGGCGCTCCGTCCGGACGAAGGCGAGCCCACCGGCCGGGAACAGCCGCGCGTCGGTGGCGATGGATCGGGCCGGGGTCAGTGGCACGCCGAGGCTCCCGAGGGGCGGCCCCTCGAGCCGCCTGAAGAAGACGACGGACTGGTTGTATCGGAGGACGCGGGCGCGCTCCGACGGATTCTCCACGAGCCACGAGCGGATCGCGTCCATGGAGACGGTCTCCTCGGTGAGTCGTCCCTCGTCGATGAGGAGGCGCCCGATCGACCGGTACGGGTGGCCGTTGGTGGCCGCGGGGCCGATGCGCATCTCGCGCCCGTCCGGGAAGCGGAGGGTGCCGCTCCCCTCCACCTCCATGAAGAAGACGTCGATCGGGTCGCGGGCCCACGCGAGAGGCCGGGCCGCCGCGCCGAGCCGGCCAGCCTCGATCTCTCCCCGGCTCAGGAAGCGGGGATATCGCCAGCCGCCGGTGAAGCCCGCCGGCAGCCCGAGAACCGGGACGGGATACTGGGGGCTCGGCCGGTCCGAGGCGTCGACCACGGGCTCGTGGTATCCGGTCAGGAGCACCGCGCCGTCGGCCCGCCCCACGGCCGACAGCACGTCGAACTCCGCGAGGACACGGTCCTCGAGCACCTCCGGGGGCGGACTCCCGGCGAGCAGCATGACCAGCCGGCGCAGGCCCGCCGCGTAGTCTCCGGCTGTCACGCGGCGCGGGCCGAACGCGAGCCAGCGTCCGGCCGGCTGCCGGTCGAGCCAGGCGAGGCTCTGCGCCACCGCCGTGCGGAGCGAGTCCGGATCGCCGTCGTCGAGGAGGGACGGACGGTCGAGGACCCGGAGGATCGCGCCTCCCTGGGCCAGGGAGCTGACAGGAATCGTCGAAAGGATCAGAGCCAGCCCGAGGAGAAGGGCCGCCTGCCAGATCCAGAACGTCCCCGCACGTGGATCGGCCCGGAGGGCCCCATGGAGGCCTCCTGACGCGCGGTACGACCGTGCGGTCTGGGTCTCGCGGCTGCTCATGGTGTACCGGACCGCGCGACGGCGCGGGCCCTCCACGAAGTCTAGCATCCGGACCTCGCCCCCCGAGAGCCTGGGCCGAGTTCCCCTGTGGCGACTGGCTCCCGCCGAGCCCCCTCGGCCCTGATGCCGGTCGCATTCGGGCCAGCCGCTCCCGTATTTCGTCAGGAGATATCCCCCGGGCGGCGGGCGCCAGGTCCCGGCGTCGAGCGCACCTGGCGCCGAACCCCGCGATAGACCGAGACTTCCTGGCCCGCAGGATCTCGGTGTCGTCTGGCATCCGGCTTGTAAGTGGGTCGCGGGAGGATTCTGTCCGGTGCCAGCACTCCGCTTGAGCCACAAGCTCTTCCTGGCCTTCGCCCTGCTCACGGGGGTGGTACTGTCCCTCGCCGGGTGGAGCCTCCTCACGACGAGGCGGCTGACGGCCGAGAACCGCGCCATCATCGAGCGCGCGCTGCCCGCGGTTCGCCTGGAGGTCGGCCTCCTGGAGGGCGTCGCGGCGCTTCGCCGCCTGGAGGCGCGCCATGTGGTCCTCCGCGACGCCGCCTACGTGCGACTCTTCGCCGAGCGCGCTCGCGCAATCGAGGGCGACCTGTCCACGCTGGGCGACCTGGTGTCGACACCGGAGGAGCGCCAGACGCTCGCGGGAGCGGCCGAGCAGCTTCGCAGCTACCGGATGCTCGGCGAGCGTCCACCGGCCGAGAAAGCGGGTGTCGAGCAGGCCGCGATACAGCTCGAGACGCTGGTCCAGCGACTCTACGGGCAATCCAGCACCGAGCTGCGCCGGCGCGGAGCCGTGGCGGGACGCCTCGAGGAGCAGAGCCGTCTCGTGGCGCTCCTCGCGATCGTGACCAGCCTGGCGGTGTCCCTCGCGATCGCCGCGTTCGCGAGCCTGAGGATCGCCCGCCCCCTGCGGGAGCTCCGAGCCGCGGCGTGGGACGTCGAGCGACGGAAGCTCTCCGAGCCCATCCCCGTCCGCGGGAGTGACGAGATCGCCGAGCTGACGAGCGGTTTCAACCGCATGGCGACCCGTCTCCGGGAGCTCGACACCCTCAAGCAGCACCTCTTCTCGGCGATCACCCACGACCTCCGGACGCCGCTCACGGTCATCGCCTGGTCGGCCGAGCGGCTCGGGAAGGGAGCGCCGGGCATGCTGGGCGAGCGCCAGGCGTCGCTCGTCGAGAACATCCGGATGAACACGGCCCGCCTCTCGAGCCTGGTGAACCAGCTCCTCGATCTGGGCAAGCTCAAGACCGGCAAGCTCCAGCTCGACCTCGATCCCACCGACGTGGCCTCCCTGATCCAGGACGCGGTGGACGAGATCCGGCCGTGGGCCGAGGACCGCAGCCTGCGCCTGGAGGTCACGGTGTCGGATTCGATCCCGAAGCTCCTCCTGGACGCGAAACGGATGCATCAGGTGCTGGTGAACCTCCTGGCGAACGCCGTGAAGTTCAGCAAGGCCGCCGGGCTCATCACCCTCACCGCCGAGGTCGCCGATCGCGACGTCGTGGTGAAGGTCTCCGACAGGGGATCGGCATCCCGGCGCACCTCCAGACGACGGTCTTCGAGCGCTACGAGCAGGCCCACACGGAGCGGGGCGGAACGGGCCTGGGCCTCGCGATCGTGAAGGGCTTCGTCCTGGCGCACGGAGGACGGGTCTGGGTCGAGTCCCGGGAGGGGCACGGCAGCTGCTTCGCCTTCACGCTTCCCCTGGAGGCGCCCGAGCCATGAGACGCCTGATGCTGCTGGTGGCGCTGATGACGCTCTCGGCCTGCAGCGCGGCGCCCTGGACGCGTCTGACATCCTCGCTGGAAGCCGACCGGCTCGTCCGGGAGGGCGACGCCCAGCTCCGGGCGGGGAACCCGTCGGCGGCCGTCCGGACCCTCGACGACGTGGTCCGACGGTTCCCCGACGCTCCCGTTCACGATCAGGCTCTCTACGACCTGGCGCGCGCGCTCGTGCTCACCGCGAACGGCGGGCGCGAGTACCGTCAGGCCGCGGCGCACCTCGACCGGCTGCTGCGCGACTATCCGACCAGCCAGCATGCCGCGGACGCCCGGGCCCTCCGGATCGCCCTCGGCGCGTACGTCGCGCGCACGGCCGAGCTCGATCGCCTGATCGAGCGTCTGAAGGCCATCGATCTGGAGTTCGAACGCCCGCGCCAGCCCTAGCGAGTCCCGTCGCGTTCCCCGGAGCCCGGCCCTCCTGGCGGGCTCCTTCCGCGCAGGCCAGGACGATCGGGCGGGGTCGCGCTAGACTCTGCGTGTGGCCGGCGACGAGTCAACCACCCTCCGCCTGAGCGTCCTGGACCAGTCACCGGTCCGGGAAGGACAGACCCCGGGCGAAGCGATCCGGGAGACCCTCGACCTCGCACAGGCCGCCGACCGGCTCGGCTACCACCGCTACTGGCTCGCCGAGCATCACTCCACGCCCGGACTCGCCGACGCGGCCCCGGAGATCCTCATCGCCGCGGTCGCGGCCGGGACACGCCGGATCCGCGTGGGGTCGGGCGGCGTCATGCTCACTCACTACAGCCCGCTCAAGGTGGCCGAGCAGTTCCGGATGCTCGAGACGCTCCACCCCGGACGCATCGATCTCGGGATCGGGCGCGCGCCCGGGAGCGACGCGCGCACCGCGCTCGCCCTCCGCCGGGGCGCCGAGGCGCCCGCCGGCCCCGGCGTCCCCGACCCGTGGGCGGAGAGCGAGGTCTCCCGCTTTCCCGAGCAGGTCGGCGACCTCATCGGCTTCCTGACGGACAGGCTGCCGCCCGATCACCGGTTCGCCAGCGTGCGCGCGATGCCGGCCGGCCAGGGCACCCCCGAGATCTGGCTCCTCGGCTCGACCGACGCGAGCGCGGCCTGCGCCGCCCACTTCGGCACCGCATTCTCGTTCGCCCACTTCATCAACGCGGACGGCGGGGCGGCGGTGACGCGCGCGTACGTGCGGGCGTTCCGGCCCTCGCCGAGCCTCGGCGCGGCGCGGGCGAGCGCCGCGGTCTTCGCCGTGTGCGCGGACACCGAGGCGGAGGCCGAGCGCCTCTCGCGGAGCCGGGACCTCTTCATCGTGCGTCTGTACACCGGACGGGCCGGCCCCTACCCGTCCGTCGAGGAAGCGGAGCGTTACCCGTACTCGCCGCGTGAGCTGGCCATCGTGGAGCACGCGCGCCGGCGCACGGTGGCCGGCACGCCCGAGCAGGTGCGCGCCCGCCTGCTCGCCCTGTCAGCCGACTACGGCGTCGACGAGCTGGTCGTCGTCACCATCACCCACGACCCGAAGGCGCGGCTCCGCTCCTACGAGCTCCTCGCCGAAGCATTCGGGCTCCCGGGAGGCCTTCCATGACCCTCAGAATCGGCGCCCTCTGCTGGAACCAGTACACACACTGGCCGGCTCTCCTCGAGGCCGGGCAGCGGGCGGACCGCCTCGGCTACGAGTCGCTCTGGACGTGGGATCATCTCTACCCCATCGTGGGCGACTCGAACGGGCCGATCCTCGAGGGGTGGATGACGCTCGCCGCGTGGGCGCAGGCGACCACGCGTATCCGGATCGGGCTCATGGTCGCGGCCAACACGTTCCGTGAGCCGACGCTGACGGCCAAGATGGCGACGACCCTCGACCACATCTCGGGCGGCCGCGCGATCCTCGGTATCGGGGCGGCGTGGCACGCGGACGAGCACGCCGCCTACGGGCTGCCGTTCGGCTCGGGCGCCCCCGAGCGGCTCCGCTGGCTCGGCGAGGCGCTGCCCGTGATCCGCGCCATGCTCCGCGGCGAGACACCATCAGCCGCAGGCATCCGCTATCACGCCAGGTCGGTCCGGAATCTGCCCGCGCCCGTGCAAGCCCGGCTCCCCCTCCTGATCGGAGGCGGCGGCGAGAAGGTGACCCTCAAGCTGGTCGCGCGCTACGGGGACGCGTGCAACATCGGCGGAGGCGTCGACACGGTGCGCCGGAAGGAGGCGATCCTCCAGGAGCACTGCCGCACGGTCGGCCGCGATCACCGCGAGATCGAGCGCACGACCATCGTGGGAGCCGTGGTGATCCGCGACTCGCGCGCCGAGGCGCAACGCGTGTTCGAGAAGCTGTTCGAGGCCAACGGGCGAGCCCCGCTCTGGACCAACCAGCCCGTCGGCACGCCCGACGATGTCGCCGAGGCGATCCGTCCCTACCTCGAGATCGGACCCGGCTACCGCCACCTGCTCGCCGGCTTCCCCGCCCCCTACGACGAGGAGTCGATGACACGCTTCGCCACGGAGGTTCGCCCTCGCCTGGAGCGTACCCTCCCGCGCTGACGCGCGCCCGCGGCTGCGGCCGTCAGACGCCGGGCAGGCGGAGGCCGCGGAGCGCTTCGTAGACCCGGCGCGAATCGGCGAGGGACGGCCAGCCGAGGATACCGGTCGCGTCCTCCACGTACGCCGGCCGCCGCATCCCGACGAGCACCGTGGTGACCCCGGGCGTGCTGGCGAGCGTCCAGAGGGTCTTCTGCGAGAGCGTCACCCCTCGTCGCTCCGGCGGGAGCAACGGGTCGACGGCGGCGGCGATGGCCCGGCTCTGCCCCTGGCTCCGGCCGCCGGCCTCCGCCCGGAATCCATCGAGCAGCCGGTCGAGCTCGGGCAGGTAGCGATCGCGCCACGCGCGCCACCGGCCGGCGAGCTCTCCCGCGATCCCCGCGTCGAGGGCGCCGACCACGCGCGTCGTGAGACCCCGCACCTGCCATTCGATCTGCTCCCAGTACGTCACGCTCGCGACGCGCTCCCGGACGCCGGCGAGCTGATCGGCCCAGCGAAGGAAGTTCTCGGGCTTGTCGCTGTCCGGCCCCACGCGAAGATGCGCGGCGATCTCCTTCCGGTACTCGGCCTCGAGCCTCCGGACGGCGTCCAGCAGGCGATCGACCGCGCCGGCCGACGCCGCGGCGAAGTCCGCCAGCCGCACCATCCCGCGCCCCACGACGGCGTTGAGCGGGCGATTGACCAGGACGCCGATCCCTTCCGCCGACGCGAGCTCGAGCACGGTGCGGCGCGCCGCGGCCGGCGCGTCCGGCGGGTTGTTCGGCTCGAGGACGCCGCCCGCCTCGAAGAGGTTCAGCGGGAGCTGGAGGACTCCGAAGTGGTGGCGGGAGCCACCCGCTTCCTCCGCGGCGGCCAGCATCCGGGTGAGACTGGTCGCCTCCGGGTCGTCCACGGCGTGCGCAACCGTGTTCGACGACACGCCGTACCACCCGAGCGTCCCCGCCGCCACGCGCTCCTCGAAGAATCGGAATGCCACGGCGAGGCGGCGATAGAACTCGTCCCGGACCCCTTCGAGCTTCGCCCCGCCGTGGTGGGCCGCGTCGGAGAGGAAGTACTCGGGATTGTGGAGCAGGCAGACGTCGAGCGTCTCGAGGCCCAGGCGGTCGAGCGACCGCCCCAGCTGGTCCTCGAGGAACTCCGGGTGCACGCAATGCCAGCAGCCGGGCTGGTAGTGCACCATCTCGGGGAACGGGCGTCCGGCGGTCTCGCGCTCCTGGGCGAGTGCGAGGTTCTCCCCTTGCACGTAGCCGATCTTCGAGACGACGACGATCTCCTCGCGCGCGATGCGCCCCCTCCTGATCGCGTCGCCGACCACGCGCCCCACCAGCCGCTCGCTGCCGCCGTCGGTGTAGTTCGTCGAGGTATCGACCAGGTTCACGCCGCCCGCCAGCGCCCGCTCGAGCGCGCTCCGGTGCACGGGGGTCTCGTCGTTGACGCGGTAGCCCCCGAAGCCGAGGCGGCACGCCGACAGGCCGGTCCGGCCGAGCGGCCCGTAGGCGTCTCCGCCGGCCGTGCCCCGGCGCGCCGCGAGAGCCCGGGTCCCGGCAGGACTCGCAGCCCCGGCTACCGCAGGTCCCCTCGTCGGTGTCGTCACGAATCGTCCTCCTCGGTGAGCGGGCCGTCCCGCGCGCTCGCGCGCCGTCCCATCGTACCCCGCTGGACAGCCGGTCGACGGGCGTATACTCGGCCCGGGTCGCCGCACCGCGCTCCCGACGGACGCGCGCCGATGCCCGGCGTCCCAGGAGGATCCGGATGACGGCGTGGCTCGGCTTCCTCGCACTCCTCCTCCTCACCACCCCCGCACGCGCCGACATCGGATTCCCGCCAGGCTTCACGAGCGAGGTGTACGTGACAGGCCAGGGGTTCGATACCTCGGGCGAGCGCGGCGTCAGCGGCATTCCGTCCGTGGGAACGCTCGGCCTCGACGCCGCGGGCACTCTCTACATGTCCCGGACGGGAGCTCGCTTCCGCGTGGGCGACGTCGAGGATCTCTCGGCCATCTACCGGATTCCCGTGGGCGGAGCCCGGCTGACTCCCGACAACCAGAACCGCTACCTCTACGGACCGCCCTTGCCGAACCCGCAGATCGGCGCCGTGGCGGCGCGAGGGCCGGTGTGGGTGACGACCTACGATCGAGAGCGACGGCTGGGAGCGCTCTACCGATTCCTCGACGGGAAGCCGGTGCTCTTCGCCGGCGGGCGGCCCGAGCCGGGGGCGGAGCCCGTCCTGCGTCACCCCGAGGGAGTGGTGATCGATTCCACGGGCGACCTCTACGTCACTGACCGCGAGGAGGGCGCGATCGTCCGCCTGGACGCGCGCGGCAACCTCGTCAACCGTCGCCACGCCACGGTCGTCCGGCCGCGCATCCTGACGATGGACGAGGCCGGCAACCTCTGGGTGGGTGGCGACGGCACGGCGGAGACGCCGTTCGGCGCGGGCAGCGGCGAGATATTGCGCGTCACGCCCGATGGTCGTGTGCAGTCCGTGCTCCAGGGACCTCTGCCGGCCGGCTTCTCGCAGAGCCCCGGCGGGACGCTGTTCGTGGTTCAGCGGCGGACGGGACAGGTCTTCGCGCTCACGCCCGACGGGCGCCGCCTCGACTTCGCCACCACCCGCAACGGCAGCTTCCTCCGGGGCCTCGCGTTCGTCCCGGTCACGCCGGAGACCCGCAAGGCAGGAATCGCGGGCGATCTCCTCCTCGTCCTCGTCTCGCGCTCCCTGTGGCTGCTCAACGAGGTGATCCGTGTCTCCGGGCCGTTCGACGAGTGGGTGCGTCAGGAGGCCGGCCGACCCGCGCCCTGACGGGGTCCGAGGTCCGGTGCTCTGGCGCGGAGCACCAGCCCGATGGCGAGGAGGACGGCTCGCTCAGATCGAGTCACCCACAGGTCCACGGGAGTACCGCCCCAGATGCGCTGAGCATTCGTGATCCGGGGAAGGCGACATGAAGGCTCCACAGGCTGTTCTCACGGGCATTCTGAAGCATTGCCACGCAGGGCCGGCCGCTTCCCTAGTCGCGGAACTCCTGGTCGAGGATCTCCCGGATGAACCGGTCGATCGACACGGGATAGTAGCGGACGTCCGGGGAGCGGATGACGCCGGTGTTGATGACCTCCTGGCGGAGCAGCTCGTCGAGGACCAGCTCGAGGTGCGCCTGCGGCGCGCGGTCCTGGCGCTGGATGCGGAGGTCCTCGCTCTCGACGAGCACCTTCGGCGCGTACTTGAAGCTGAAGACGCGGGCGACGAGCGCCTGGTGCATCACTTCTCGGTCCGAGAACACGTCGCCGTAGGTCGGGCCGTCCGTGCGGACGGGAAGCACGAGGCGCGGAGAGACGCGGATCCGGCCGCGCACCTCCACCGACCGGCCGGGCTGGTCCCAGTGGGGCCCGACCAGAACGTACGGGAGCACGTGGTGCCCGGTGATGATCCCGCTGATCGGCTTCCGGAGGACCTCGGTGCCCTCGAAGACGGCGCGGAGCAGCTCCGGGTCCGACCAGCTCTCGCTCACCGGGCTACGCTCGGTTCACGCGGAGACCAGGGCCGGATCCGAGGCTTGATCCCGCGGCGCCGGTCCGAGGGCCTCGGGGTCTTGGTCACTCGGCTCTGGCCACACGGCCGTCGGCCGGTGGCGGCCGGCGGGCTCACAGCGGCGGCAGCGGGTCCTGCCGCATGGCCGCCTCCGCCTCACGGTCGAGGACGTCGACGGCCCGCTGGTAGATCTCGTCGGCCTCCGCCTGTGACTCGCCGACGGCGGTGAGTCCGAGGCGCCCCCGCTCCGAGAGCGCTGTCAGCATGTGGAGCACGACCCCGGTCTGCCTCGTCTGATTGAAGTGGAGGCCGTGCCGCACCATGATGTCGAAGACGTCCTGCGGCAGGAGGCCGCGGTACAGCTCCGACTCGAGATGGTCCGTCGCGACGAAGCACTTCGGCCGGCCGCTCGGCGGCGTGAACGTCGCCGCCTCGGGGTCGTACCGCCCGTCGGTCAGGAACTGGAGCGTGAGGAACGGGTGGGTCGTCCCGCCCTTCCGGAGGTTCAGCTCGATCGCGTAGGGCGTCCAGGCCCCGCCGTTCCGGACGACCACGAAGTCGAAGGCGAAGCGTCCGAGGACGCCCTCCCCGACCAGCTCCTGCCCCACCTTCACCGCGTCCCGCGTGATGACCGCCGCGTAGGCGGGATCCGCGGGGAAGCGGCAGCCGAGATAGCTCTGCCCGCTGGGCCCGCCGAGCACCTGGTCGTGCGTGGAGAGCACCTCGAGCTGACCGAGCGGTGTGATGCGAAGCTGGACGCTCGGGCTCCGGATCTCCTCCCCGATGACCCGCTCCTCGACGATCCCGGCCAGCTCGCCGAGCTTGGCCATGTACGAGTCGTACCGCTGGCGCGCGCTCTCGAACTGCATCGCGTTGACCCGTTCCACGAGGGCGGCGCGCTCGGCCGCGTCGCCGGGCGGGGGCAGACCCTCGAGCTTCACCACCGCGTTGCCAGCTCCGGAGACGCCCTCGTTGTGCTTGACCATCGCCGACCGCACCCCTGGCCGCGCGACCCGGAGCCGGCGGAGGGCGTCGATGACGTCGTCGGCGGTCCGGAGGTCCTCGGCCCCGAAGGGATACGAGACGCCGGCGCGGCCGAACAGCTTCCGGCAGCCGCTCTTGGTCCCCAGCTCGAAGTGCCGGGGATCGGCGCCGTACATGGGGATGCCGAGCCGGATCGCCAGGTCCCGCTCGAGCTCGGTGGTGTTGTAGGGCACGAGATGGGCGCGGTCCTTGTCCGGGATGAGATCCCGGATCTGGGCCAGAAGCCTCGGCCGCTCGAGGATCTTGAGCGACAGGGGCCGCACCGAGCTATCGTGCGGGACCGGATTGAAGAAGCGCGAGCGCGCGTGGGCCGGGATGACCCCCGGCAAGAGCCCGAGGTAGTAGTCCACCACGTCCGGGAGGATGGGCCGCGAGGTCACGTAGACCATCCGGGCGGCCGGCTGGCGGAGCAGGAAGAGCATGAAGAGGAAGCGCTCCTCCATCGCCTGGAGCACGGACGAGGGCATGTTCAGCTGGTCGAGCGTGATCGACGGGACGACGACGATCGTCTGGGGGTCGCGGTTCAGGCTGGCGATCGACTTCCAGAGCGGGACCAGCTTCGCCTGGAGCGCCGCGTAGCGGACCGCGATCTCATCCGGGGTGAGGCCGAGCGTCGGCGCCGGGCGCGTGTTCTCCTGGGTGCTCATGCGTTCCTGATCCTCGTCGCTTGGGGGTCGTCGGAGACATGCCGGCCGGGCGGCGCGCCGACCGACTCAAGATACCACGCTTCTCTCGGCTCTGGCCGGCTCTGGCGGCCCCGGCCGGCCTCGACGGCGGCGTCGTCCGGCCCGCGCGGGGCGCGAGGCCCTATACTGGACGCGTGAGCCCGCCCCGCCACCTGCGAGTCCGCCGTCCGACTCCGCGACTGGCTGCCCTCCTGGCCCTGTTCGCGCTGCTGGGGGCCGTCGGCGGCGCCGCCCGCGGGGCCACCCCGCCCGCCCCCTCCGCCGCGTCGGCTCTGACCACGGGCGTCCAGGAGACCGTGCTGCCGAACGGCCTCACCGTGCTCGTCAAGGAGGTCCGGAGCGCGCCGGTCGTCAGCTTCAGCGTCTGGTACCGGGTCGGGTCGCGCAACGAGCACACGGGAATCACCGGGGTGTCCCACCTCCTCGAGCACATGCTCTTCAAGGGCACGCGGCAGTACCGGCTGGGCGAGATCGCCCGGACCCTGTTCCTCAACGGCGCGGCCTTCAACGCGAGCACCTACTACGACTGGACGAACTACTACGCGACGATCGCCGCCGACCGGCTCGATCTCGCGATGCGCATCGAAGCCGACCGGATGGTAAACAGCCGGATCGACAAGGCGGACCTGGACGCCGAGATGACCGTGGTGCGGAGCGAGCTGGAGGGCGGCGAGAACAGCCCCGGACGGCTCCTGTGGCAGGCCGTGGTGTCGGTGGCCTTCCAGGCCCATCCCTACAACTGGCCGGTGATCGGCTGGCGGAGCGACGTCGAGAACGTACCCCGGGACGCCATCTACCAGTACTACCGGACGCACTACGGCCCCGGCAACGCGGTCGCGGTCATCGTCGGTGACGTCACGGCCCCCGACGCCCTCCGGCTGGTCCGGCAGCACTTCGGCCCGATCAAGCCGATTCCCAAGCCTGCCGAAGTCTACACGGTCGAGCCACCGCAGCGCGGGGAGCGGCGCGTCGCCGTGCGGCGCTCGGGATCCCTGCCCATGGCGCTGATCGCCTGGAAGGCGCCGGCCGCCCTGCATCCGGACACCTATGCGCTCGACGTGCTCGCCGGAGTGCTCGGCGAGGGGCGGACGAGCCGGCTCTACCAGGCGCTCGTCGAGAAGGGCGTGGCGTCGCGCGTCGACGCCGGATCGCCAAGTCTCCGGGACCCCTTCCTCTTCTACGTGAGCGCCACCGCTCGCCCCGGTGTCACGGCGGAGCGGCTCGAGGCCGCCCTGCTCGAGGAGGTGGAGCGCGTGACGGCGACTCCGATCACCGACGAGGAGCTGGCCCGCGCCCAGCGGCGCGCCGAGGCCGACTTCGTGTTCCAGACGAACAGCGTGACCGCGCAGGCCCGTCAGCTCGGGTACTGGGCCATGATCGGCGACTGGCGCTACCTCACGACCTACCTCGATCGCATCCGGGCTCTCACGGCGGCCGACGTCCAGGCGGTGGCCCGGCGCACGTTCGTCGTCGATACCCGCACGGTCGGGCACTTCGTCCCGTCCGACGGCGGCGGGCCCGCCCCGCCGCCGTCGCGGGAGGCGTCGGCCCGCGTCGAGCGGCCGAAGCGAGGCGACCGGCCGATCGCCCTGCCCCGCGCGCCGGCAACCCGGGCGCCGAACCGCCAGGTGACGCGGTTCGCGCTCGACAACGGCATCTCCGTCATCGTGCAGGAGAACCACGCGACTCCGACCGTCGCGCTGCGTGCGAGCGTCCCGGCGGGCTCGCTCGCCGAGCCTCGTGACCGGCCCGGCGTGGCAGGATTCACCGCCGCCATGCTGAGTCGCGGCACCGAGAAACGCAATGCGCTCGGTTTCGCCACGGCGCTCGAGGACGTGGGCGCGGGCCTCGGCGCCGGCGCCGACACGCTGGTGACGTCGATCACGGGTCAGGCGCTCACCCGGGACCTCGACCTGGTCCTGGATCTCTTCACCGAGATGCTCCGGCAGCCCGCGTTCCCGGCCGCCGACTTCGATCGGCTCAAGAGCGAGGCGCTGGCGGGAATCGCCCAGGCGAAGACGAATCCGGACCGGGTCGCCGGCCTTGCCTTCGATCGGGCCGTCTATCCGCCGGGCCACCCCCTCCGCCCCGAGACGTTCGAGGAGTCGGAGAAGACGATCGCCGCGACGACGCGGGACGACCTCGCCGCCTTTCACCGCCGGCAGTACGGCCCCGACCACATGATCGTCGTCGTGGCAGGGGACGTGGCGCCCGAGCAGGTCCGGGAGGCGCTCCAGAAGCGGCTCGGCGACTGGCCGCGCAATCCCGAGACCCGGCCCATCGTCCCGCCCGACCTGCCGCTCCAGGCGGCGCCCGGGGCGCTGGAGATCCCCGTGCCGGACAAGAGCCAGGCGGCGATCCTCTGGGGCCACGCCGGCGGACTCCGCCGGAACGACCCTGACTTCTACTCCACGCAGGTCATGGCGCTCGTCCTCGGCGGCGGCGGGCTGACGAGCCGGCTCAGCACGTCCATTCGCGACGACCAGGGTCTGGCCTACTCCGTCTACGGCTACTTCGACGCGAGCCTCTTCCCGGGCCCCTTCCGCGTGGGCCTGGGAACGAACCCCGCGAACGCCCGAAAGGCCGTGGCCGCGCTCGAGTCCGAGATCCAGCGTATTCGCCGGGACGGCGTGACGCCGCGCGAGGTCGACGAGGCAGTCGCCTACCTCACGGGTCGCTTTCCGCTCCGGCTCGAGACCAGCGCGGGGGTCGCCGAGATCCTGTGGGCCATGGAGTTCTTCAACCTCGGCACGGACTACATCGACCGCTACGCGGGCTACTACCGGGCCGTCACCGTCCAGCAGGTGAACGAGGCGGCGCGCGCCCACCTCCATCCGGACCGGGCGACGGTCGTCGTCGCCGGACCGCTGCCGTAGCCCGCCCGACCCGCTCCGGAGCCCTCGCCACGCGGGCCGCCGCTGCCGCGGGCCGCGCCCTGACCTCGCTCCTGCTCGCGGGCGCGCTCGCCGCGGCCGGGGGGGCCCGCGCCTCGGAGACGGTCGACACGGCCCGGCCGATCGGCCACTCGCGGGACCGCCTGCCGCTCGCCGTCCACCTCGTCCCGCCGCGGGACACCGCACTCGAGACGCCGCTCCGCCGCGCGGTGGACGACTGGAACGCCGTCGCCCGGGAAGGGCTCGGCGTCGAGCTGTTCCGCTGGCAGGACCGCGAGGAGGGAGCCGACGTCGTGATCCGATTCGTCCCGGCGGCGACCGGCCGGCCGCTGGGCTACACGCATCTGGACGTGGACGACGCCGGCGTGATTCGCCTCCCGGTCCGGATCGACCTCGCGGAGCCGACCGCGATGGGCGCGACCTCGCGCGAGACGGTCCTGTTCCAGGTGGCGGCGCACGAGATCGGCCACGCGCTGGGCCTTCCCCACACCGACGACCCGGGGTCCATCATGTGCTGCCGAGCGCGGGGCGGTGAACCTCGGGGACCCGGCCATCCGGGCGCGCTACGTCGAGGCCCGCCGCCGGCCCGAGGTGCGGTCCGTCCTCCCACAGCTGCTCGAGCTCTACCCGCGCTTCTGGCAGCCGTAGGGCAGGAACTCGCGGCCTCTCGCCCCAGGTAAGATGGCGACCATCCCTGGTTACTTCCGAGCCTCCACCGCCACATCAAACGTTCCGTCGAGCCCGACCTTGCGCCCGCCTCCGACATCGACAACGGGCGTCTTGGTCTTGATCGTGCCGACCAGGCGTGGCGACATGGACTTGATGTTGACGACGTACTCATCGTTCCCGATGCTGAACGTGTTGTTCTGACCGCCGATCAGGAATTCCTCGGTCATCAAGTTGCCCTTCGATCCGATCGTGAACATGAAGCCCGAGAGCTTCTTCTCGCCGTGCTGGCTCTTCCACGCGCCCTCGAAGGTTCCTGCCACGTAACGCTCGCCTGCGCCGATCTTCGTGTCGGCCGCAAACGCTTTCGCGTCGGCAGGCTTGTCGGACAGGAGCACGGACACCAGCTGGCCATTCGGCGCCGTGTAGCCCACGGCCATTCCGGTCTTGATCGCCACCTTAGTATTGCCGACGGTGACCGTGCCCTGCGCCTTCGGCGCTTGGCCGGACGCGACTGCCGCCAGGCCGAGCGCACCGATCACAACCACGAACCGGAGCCATGAACCCCAACGTCTGATCATGCTGTCCTCTCTATCCGCCCAACCATGGCCAACCATGGATTGACTCGTCGTCGCTCCGCTCTAGACATGTCTCCCGAACCACTCATCGCTCTGTGCCACCGTCCCCCTTTGCTCGCGGGCGACCGGCTGGGCCGGCTCTCGAGCGTCTGCCACTCTTCGTGAATCTCTCGAGTGGCCACTCCGCTGCCCGGACTGTAGGTGGCCAACGGGATGGGGTCAAGAGGAGCGCCGAGCGGTCATCCGTAGTCTCCGGGAATGCGCGGAGGCGCCCCACGGAGGGCCGACCACTGCGGCGCTCGTGAGAGTGATCCGAACCCCGCGCGCGCGCCGGCGCGTCGGGTAAGATAGCGTCCATCCCTGTCACGGAGGTGACCGGATGTCGGGCAACGCGAAGAAGGTCGTGGGGGTCGATCGGGAGCGGCAGCCCTACCGCACCGAGCTGACGCCGGTCTCGTTCCTGCGCCGCAGCGCGTACGTGTTCCCGGACCGGATCGCGGTGATCCACGGGGCGCGGCGGTACAGCTACCGCCAGTTCGAGGAGCGGGCGAACCGTCTGGCATCGCACCTGCGCGCCCTCGGGCTTCGCCACCTCGACCGCGTGGCCATCGTCGCCCCGAACACGCCGGCGATGCTGGAGGCGCACTTCGGCGTCCCCGCGGCCGGTCTGATCCTCGTCCCCATCAACACCCGGCTCAACGCGGACGAGATCGGCTACATCCTGGAGCACTCGGGCGCGAAGGTCCTCTTCGTCGACCGCGAATTCGAGCCCGTGCTGCGATCGGTTCCGGCCGGGCTCCGTGTCGTGCGCATCGACGACACCGGCGCCCCCGGCGACCCCTACGAGGACTTCCTGGCTGCCGGCTCGCCTGACCCGTGCGAGCCCTGGCTCGAGGACGAGTACGAGACGATCTCGATCAACTACACCTCGGGGACGACCGGCCGGCCGAAGGGCGTCATGGTCCATCACCGGGGCGCCTACCTGAACGCCATCGGCGAGACCCTGGAGACCGGCCTCTCGTTCGACGCCCGGTACCTCTGGACCCTGCCGATGTTCCACTGCAACGGCTGGTGCTTCACGTGGGGGGTGACCGCGTTCGGCGCGACCCACGTGTGCCTCCGGCGGGTCGAGTCCGGCCGGGTGTGGGACCTGATCGACGCCGAGGGCATCACCCACTACTGCGGCGCGCCCACCGTGCAGATCGGGATCGTCAACGACCCGAAGGCCCACCCGCTCGCCCGCCCGGTGACCGCCGCGGTGGCGGGGGCGCCTCCCTCCCCGACGCTCCTCGGCAAGATGCGGGGGCTCGGCTTCCGTCCCGTGCACGTCTACGGGCTCACCGAGACCTACGGCCCCCACACGGTCTGCGCGTGGCACCCGGAGTGGGACGCTCAGCCCCAGGAGGACCGGGCCCGCCTGGCCGCCAGGCAGGGCCAGGGGTACGTCATCGCCGACCTCGTGCGCGTGGTCGACGACCGGATGCAGGACGTCCCGATGGACGGGGAGACGCTCGGCGAGGTCGTGATGCGCGGCAACAACGTGATGACGGGGTACTTCGAGAACCCGCAGGCGACGGCCGAGGCGTTCCGGGGCGGGTGGTTCCACTCGGGCGACCTCGCCGTGTGGCACCCCGACGGCTACATCGAGCTGCGCGACCGGAAGAAGGACATCATCATCTCGGGCGGCGAGAACATCTCGACCATCGAGGTGGAGCAGGCGGTGGCCAAGCACCCGGCGGTCATGGAGTGCGCGGTCGTGGCGATCCCCGACGAGAAGTGGGGGGAGCGCCCCAAGGCGTTCGTGACGCTCAAGCCGGGCGCGCAGGCGACCGAGGCCGAGATCATCGAGCACTGCCGCCAGCACATCGCGCACTTCAAGTGCCCGGCGGCGATCGAGTTCGGGGACCTGCCGAAGACGTCGACCGGAAAGATCCAGAAGTTCGTGCTGCGGAACAAGGAGTGGGGAGGCCGCGAGAAGCGGATCAACTGAGCTCGCCCGGGCGGGACTCCCGGCAGCGCGTCAGCTGCCGTCGAGGTCGGCGAGCTCTCGCCGGAGCCCGGCCAGGCGCGCCTCGGCCTCCGCGTGCAGCGTCCGGACGCGAGGCAGCTCGTCGAGAAGGCGCAGGACGTGACCCTCGAGCTCGGCGATGGTGCGCTGGCGCATCATCAGCTGGTGCTCGGTGTGGCGGACCATCTCGCGGAGCCGCAGGGCCCGCTGCTCGAGCTCCTCCACCGCGAGACGCGTGGCCCGGGTACGGTCTCGCCGCTGGTCGACCGTCATCTCCTGCTCGCGGCGGCTCGCCATCAGCGCGTGGCGCTCCCGCTCGAGGGTGTCGAGCCGGGCACGCATCTGACGGAGGCCCTCGACGTCCCGGGTCGTCCGGATGGTCGTGGACGCCTGCTCCATCGCGTAGCGGAGATGTCGATCCCGATCGATCAGGCCCATCAGCACCCCACGCTCCGCAGCCTCGTCCCGCTCGGCCGCGGCAAGCTCCTGTCGAGCTCGACCAAGGAGGTTCTCCGAAGCGCGCTCCACGTCTCGCGACATCGCGGATGGCTCCGGGCTAGGCGCGGGCCCGCGCGGGAAGACGCCGGAGCGCACGACGCGGCGTCCGTGGACGGACGGCGGCCTGCCCCATCACCGCGCCGGCCCGATCGACGGCGGCCGCGAGGACCCGCACCAGGCGGCCCAGGCGGATCGCCGCCAGGTCTCCCCGCCGGATCATGGCGCGGATGGTCTGCTCGTGGCGCCGGAGGCGACGGGCAGTGTCGGGAACGGTGAGCAGGAGGGGCGCTAGCCGGACGGACGAGGGCCGCATCGGTCTGAACGCGGGCAAGATGGGTGCCACACCCTCCGATCGACCCGCCCGGTACCGAAATCCGCGCAAGATGGGCACACCGGCGCCGCCGGGCCGTCACTCCGGCCGGCCGAGATCACCCGGCCGGGTAGCCGCTACACGATGGTTCTTACACGGTGGGACGCGGGAAAGACGCTTGCGGGCTCCACCATAGTGGAATATCATCCACCATTGTGCCGGCGCGCAACGTGACCGCACGGTTCTCGACGGGACTCGACGTGTCGGAGCTCGGCGCCCGGGTCCGGGCGACGCGTCTGGGCCGGGGCCTGTCGCTCGACGCCGTCGCCGGGCGTGCCGGCGTCAGCCGGAGCATGCTCTCGGCCGTCGAGCGCGGCGGGAAGGTGCCGACCGTCCTCGTCCTCGACCGCATCGCCACTGCCCTCGACACGAGCATCGCGCGACTCCTGGGCGAGGAGCGCGCCGCGCGTGTCGTCGTCCTGCGCCACGCCGCCCAGGACGTCGCGCGGGATCCCTCGGGGTGGGAGCGCCGGATCCTCTCCCCCGTGTTGCCCGGGGTCGAGTTCGAGCTGATGCGGACGACGATCGCACCCGGGGTGGACGCCGGCGTCTTCGCGCCTCACGCGCGCGGCTCCCGCGAATACCTCGCCGTGGAGCGCGGCACCCTCCAGCTGACGGTCGACGGCGCCCCTCACACGCTCCGCGCGGGCGACAGCGCCTACTACGCGGGTGACTGCCACCACCAGTTCGTCAACCCGGGCCGCGAGCCCTGCGTGTACTACCTCGCCATGGCGCTGGTGGAGAGCAGCCCGCACGCCCGGCGGGGGCGGGTGCTCCCGGCCGGCGTGAGGAGACGCCCGTGACCCCGACGCCTCCGGCCCTGATACCCCCTGACCCGGCAGCGCCCACCCAGGTGCCGCCAGTCCAGTCACCACCAGCCATGACCCCGGAGGCGTTCCGGCGACTCGCTCACTCGGCGGTGGACCTGATCGCCGACCACCTCGACGGGATCCGCGACCGGCCGGTCTTCACGCCGATGACCCCGGCCGAGCGCGCGGCGCTCCTCGCGCGCCCCCTGCCCGACCGAGGGGCGTCCCCCGAGAGCTTGCTCGCCCTCGTCAGGCACGAGGTCTTCCCGCGCCCCATGGGGAACGGGCATCCGCGGTTCTTCGGCTGGGTGAACTCGCCGCCGGCGCCCGTCGGCATCGTGGCGGACTTCCTCGCGGCGGCCCTCGATCCGAGCTGCGCCGGCGGAGACCACGCGGCCATCTACGTCGAGCGCGCGGCCGTCCGGTGGCTGATGGAGCTCGTCGGCTTCCCGGTCGAGGGCAGCATGGGCCTCCTGGTGAGCGGAGGCTCCACGGCCTCCCTCACGTGCCTCGCCGCCGCGCGGCACCGCGCCTTGGCCGCTGACGGCTGGGACGTCCGGGCCCAGGGACTCCGGGGCACCCCCGCGCCCCTCGTCCTCTACCTCTCGGAGGAGGGCCACAGCTGCATGCGGAAGGCGGCGGAGGTCCTGGGCCTCGGCGGGGACGCGGTGCGGACGGTTCCCGTGGACGGCGATCTCCGGATGGACGTGGGAGCGCTCCGCGCTGCCATCGCCCGGGACCGCGCCGCCGGGCGCCGTCCGTTCTGCGTGGCGGCGAGCGCGGGGACCGTCAACACCGGCGCGATCGATCCGCTCGACGAGGTAGCCACCCTCTGCCAGGCGGAGGGGCTCTGGTTCCACGTCGACGGCGCCTACGGCGCCATCGGCGTCGCGGAGCCGGCCCTCGCCGCCCGCTACGCCGGGCTCGAGCGCGCGGATTCGCTCGCGCTCGACCCGCACAAGTGGCTCTCCGTGCCGGTGGAGTGCGGGTGCGCGCTCGTCCGGGACGGGCGCCTCCTGCGGGACACGTGGAGCCTCGTGCCCCCCTACCTCCGGACGGAGGAGGGCAAGGGCTTCGGGGGGCTCCCCTGGTACTCGGAGTACGGTTTCCAGCAGACCCGGGGCTTCCGGGCCCTCAAGCTCTGGATGGTCCTCCAGCACCTGGGCCGGACCGGCGTGGCCGCGTTGGTCCGTCGTCACGTCGCCCTGGCGCATCGCCTGGCCGCCGCCGTCGACGCGGCGCCCGACCTCGAGCGCGTGGCTCCCGTGGAGCTCTCGGTCGTGTGCTTTCGCTACGCGCCGCCGGGATGGGCCGGGGATGCCACGCAGCTCGACTCGCTCAACAAGCTCCTGGTGGAGCGGGTCCAGGCCGAGGGGCGGGCCTTCCTCACCGGCACCGTGCTACGAGGCCGGTTCGCGCTGCGCGCCTGCGTGCTCCACTACGGCACGACGGAGGCGGACGTCGACGCCCTGATCGCGGCCGTGCGGGAGACAGGGGTGCGGCTGGCCGCCGGGTCCTGAGGTCGCCCGCCGCCGAGAGGGTGACGGGAGCCAGCTCCAGGCAGCGGGAGCGCGCCGCGCCTCCCGCTACTGCCGGGCCACGAACGTGTCGCAGCGCCGCACGTCCCCCGTCTCGAGGCCGGTCCGGAACCACCGGACGCGCTGGGCGGATGAGCCGTGGGTGAACGACTCGGGCACGACGTACCCGCGCGACTGCTTCTGTAGGCGATCGTCTCCGATCGCCGTCGCCGCCGCCAGGGCGGCCTCGACGTCGCCCGGCTCGAGGATGTTACGCCGCGCGGCGGAGTGGCCCCAGACCCCGGCGTAGCAGTCCGCCTGGAGCTCGAGCCGCACCGAGAGCGCGTTGGCCCCCGCCTGGTCCATCCGGGCGCGCTGCCGCTGCACCCGCTCCGAGACTCCCAGGAGGTTCTGGACGTGGTGCCCGATCTCGTGGGCCACGACGTAGGCGCGCGCGAAATCACCCGGGGCGCCGAAGCGCTCGCTCAGCTCCTGGAAGAACTGGAGGTCCAGATACACGCGGCGGTCGGGCGGGCAGTAGAAGGGCCCGACCGCGGCGCTCGCCTGGCCACACGCGGACTGGACGGCGCCGCTGAACAGGACCAGCCGGGGCGGCTCGTAGGTCCCGCCGCCCTGGCCGAAGAGCCGGCCCCACGTGTCCTCGGTGTCCCCGAGGATCGCCCGGATGAAGTCGGACTGGGGATCGTCCGCGGGCGGCTTCCGCTCGGGTCCGGTGTCGATCGCCGGGGGGGACCCGGCCTCTTCCAGGCCGCTGAGGAGATCGAGGGGGTTCGTGCCCGTCAGGAGGCTCAGCACGACGATCAGGAGCAGCCCTCCGCCGCCGAGCTTGAGCCCCGCGCCGCCCATCGACATGCCGCGACGGTCCTCGACGTTGTCGCTGCGGCGCATGTCTCTCCAGCGCATTGGAGCCTCCCGGGCTGCCGGACGGGACCGGCGGCGCCACCTCAAGCATGCGCCAGGGCGTCGCCGCGCCGCAACCGGCGATCAGTTGCGCAGGTGGAGAACGACAGGGAAACGAGGGCCCTCTTTACAGCCGACCGGATGGTCGTCGAAGATAGCCGCCGTCCCGATAGCACTCATGTCAAACTCCGACCGTCCCGACTCCGCGACCGCGCTTGCCCGATCCCCGCTCTTCTCCCACCTGGGGCGCCTGGACCTCGCCCGGCTGGCCGGGGAGCTGGAGGAGATGCACTTCGCGCCGGGCCAGGCCATCGTCCGTGAGGGTGACCAGCCGGACGGCTTCTATGTGATCAAGCAGGGCCGGGCGGCGGTACTGGCCGGCGGCGCAGCGGCCCCCGTCGCCGGCGACGGAGGTGACGAGCAGCCCCTCACGACGCTCGGGCCCGGCGAGCTGTTCGGGGAGATGGCACTCCTCACCGACTCGCCACGGACCGCGACGGTGGTGGCCGCGACGGACCTGACGGTTTGGCGTCTCTCCCGGCCCCGCTTCGAGACGCTTCTCGACCACGAGCGCGGCATCGCGCGCAGCATCGAGCGGTCGCTGAGTCACCGGCTGGCCGCGATGAACCACGAGACGGGCGCCCTGCGAGCGTTCAGCCATCGGCTCACGGCCGCGGCCCTCGGCCGCCTCAGTCCGGCGGCCGCCCGCCTGGTCGCGGGCGTCGCCGCCCGGCCCCGGTGGGGGGCCGAGGTGCTTCGCCGGACGTGCGCCCGAACCGGGGACGACGCCGCGCTGACTGAACTGGTCGAGCAGTCCGGCCTGCTGCACGCCGAGGGATCGGACCTGGTCGTCGACTCCACGTTCCTCGCCATCGCTGGCACGGACGTCCACGAACCGAATCCGGCCTGGCTGCGGGCCGCGGCCGAGGAGATGGCGGCAGCGGGCGAGGTCGTCGCGGCCACGGACCTCGCGCTCGCGGCGGGAGCGGTCGAAGACGCCGAGAGGCTGCTCGGCGCCCACGAGGCCCACTTGCTCCAGACCGCGTCCGCCGGAGACCTCGATCGCTGGCTCGCGGCGGTCGGCGAGCGATCGCCGGCCCTCGGGACCCGGCTCAGTGCCCTCCGGACGCGGCTCATCGAGCGAATGGTGGCCCCCGCACAGGCGGCGGCGCCTGGCAGCCGCGAGCGCGCGGCGCCGCTCTTCGGGCGGCTCGCCCGCCAGCTCACGACCGTGCGGGCGCTGAGCGCCTTCGCGGCGGTCGTGATCTTCGGGCTGGGATGGGTCCTGCCGTTGCCGGAGGGGCTGGGGCGCGGCGGCCTCGTGACGCTCGGAGCCATCGTCGCGACCGTGCCGCTGCTCGTGGCCGACGTGCTGCCCGACTACATCGTCATGCTGTTGCTGACGCTGGCCCTGGTCCTGCCGGGCCTCGTCCCCGCCTCGGACATCCTCGGGGGCTTCGCCACCCCCGCCTGGAACATGATCTTCACGCTCCTCGCGATAGGCGTCGCGGTGGCCCGGTCGGGCCTCATGTTCCGGCTCGTGCTGCTATCGCTCCAGCGCCTCCCGCCCCGGTTCATCCCGCAGAGCGTCGTCCTGTGCCTGACGGGTGTCGTGATGACCGCCGGGCTCGCGAGCGGCTCCACCCGGATCGCCCTCGGCGTTCCCATCGCGCGCGGGCTCGCGGACGCCATGGGCTTCGCGGCGCGAAGCCCGGGCGCGGCCGCCGTGGGGCTCATGACGTTCTTCACGTTCCTCGAGATGGGTGAACTGTTCCAGACCGGGACGTTCACCGGCCTCGTCGTCCACGACCTGCTCCCGGTCGCCGCCAAGAGCCAGATCACCTGGTGGCGTTGGTTCTTCATCGCGCTGCCGCCATTCATTGTCATCGGCGTCGGCATGTACCTCTTCCTGCTGCTCCGCTTCAAGCCGCACCGGACCGGTCGGGTCAACCTCGAGGCGGTCCAGCTCCAGCAGGCACTCCTCGGCCCGCTGACCCGGAACGAGATCTGGAGCGCGGTGGTGCTGGTCCTCTTGATCGTCGGCTTCGCGAGCCGCCCGTACCACGGCATCGCGCCGGCGTGGCTCGCGCTGATCGCCTTCCTGTTCCTGTTCACTCTGGGCGCCCTCGATCAGTCGGCCTTCCAGGGTGGCGGGACGCTCGGGCTCCTGGTCTATTGCGGGGTGATCCTGAGCCTCGGCAACGTGTTCACGACCCTCCACATCGACACCTGGTTGACCTCGCTGGTGCAGAGCGGGATGCCCGCCATGGTCCGGAACCCCTACGGCTTCGTCCTGACAATCTCGATCATCGCGTTCGTGCTCCACTTCTTCGTGCCCTGGATGACGGCGTCGACCATCATCGCCCTCGTCGCCATGCCCATTGCCGAGGGGCTCGGCTTCCATCCGTTCATCCCGGTGCTGGTGGCGCTCATCGCCGGGGACCACACGATCGTGCCCTACGTGAACTCCGGCTACGCCATCGTCTACTTCGCAAGCGAAGGCGAGCTTTTCACCCACGCCCAGGCCCGCTGGTCGCTCGTGCTCGAGGCCCTGCTCCGGCCGGCGGCCTTGCTCCTGAGCGTGCCCGCGTGGCAGCTGATGGGGCTCATGTGACGAGCCGCTCACCCCGGGCCATTCGGGCCCACGTTCGCAAGGAGGTCTTTGCATGAGCGACCGGATCACCAAGGCGGCCCGCCAGGACGTGTACGCGCGGATCGACCGCCGGTTCGACGAGTTCGTGGAGGAGCTCCGCGCCTACGCCCGCGTGCCGACGATCAGCGCCCGCCGCGAGGCCGAAGCCGAGGGGGCCGACGCCACGCGGGCGCTCCTCGAGCGCCACGGAATCGGGTCCCGGCTGATGGACGTGCCCGGGGGGCCGCCGATGGTGGTCGGCGAGGTCGCGGACGCGCCGGGCGCGCCGACGCTGATCCTCTACAACCACTACGACGTGCAGCCGGTCGACCCGATCGGAGAGTGGCGGCGCCCGCCGTTCGACCCGGTCGTCGAGGACGGCAAGCTCTTTGCCCGGGGAGTGGCCGATACGAAGGGAAACACCGCGGCGCAGGCATATGCCCTGCACGCGGTGCGGGAGGTCGTCGGGACCGTGCCGGTGAACCTCAGGTTCATGGTCGAGGGCGAGGAGGAGGTCGGGAGTCCCCACCTGCCGGCCTTCGCGCGCCAGCACCCTGCCCTCTTCCGGGGCGCCGGGGCGACGATCGAGGGCGCCGGGCACACGCCGGAGGGAGTCCCCGAGGTCTACATGGGGAGCAAGGGCATCCTCTACGTCGAGCTGCGGGTCCGGACGGCGGCCGTGGACCAGCACAGCTCGCTCGCCGCGTCGCTCCCCAACCCCGCCTGGCGGCTCCTCGAGGCGCTCCGGGTGATCCGGGACCCACGGGGACGCGTGCTGATCCCGGGCTTCTACGACGGGGTGCCCCGGCCCACGCGCGAGGCGCTCGGCCTCCTGCGGAAGAACCCCTTCGACCCGCGCGCGTGGCAGAAGGCGTACGGGGTCACGGAGGTGTTCGGCGGCAAGACGCGGCTGGGGCGGCTGATCGCCTACTGCTACAGCCCGACCTGCAACATCGACGGCATCGTGTCCGGCTACACGGGACCGGGGAGCAAGACGATCAACCCGGCGCACGCCGCGGTGAAGCTCGACTTCCGCCTGGTGCCCGGCCAGCGGCCGCTCCGGATCCTGTCCGCGCTCAAGACCCATCTCCGCCGGAAGGGGTTCGCCGACGTCGAGGTGATCCAGCACAGCACCTTCGAGCCCGGCGCCTCCCCGGTCTCGTCGCCCATCGGGCAGGCGCTGCTGGCGGCCTGTCAGGACGTGTACGGACGCCCACCCGCCGTCTTCCCCTGGATGGGCGGCTCGTCGTCGACGTGGTTCTACACGAGCCGCGGCACCCCGGCGGCGCTGCCGCCGGGGGTGGGATACAGCGGGAGCCTCATCCACGCGCCCAACGAGCACATCCGGCTCGAGGACGCGCGGCGCGCGATCAAGGCGTTCGCCGCCCTGATGCTCCTCTGGGGCCAGGCGTGACCGTCAGTCGCTGGCCAGCTTGCCGTTGTAGCCCCAGTGCGACTTCTCGACGTCCTGGAAGACGATGTGGACCTGATCGGCCGTCGTCTTGCCGATGCGGACCATGGCGTCCGTGATGGCGGCCGTGATCTCGCGCCGCTGCTGGTCCGTCCGTCCCGCGTACCACTGAACCGTGATGTTGGGCATGGCGACCTCCGTGTGATGGGGTTCCAGCGGAGTTGTACCACGGGTCGCCTCCCATCGTCCTCCGCCCTCGCGGCGGCGCCGGGCACCGGCCGGCCGGGCCTGGCGCGAATCGCCCCGAGCCGGTCGCGGCTTGCGCCGGCCGATTGACCCGGCCACGCGATGCTTTACTCTTACCGGGAGAGCAGGCAAGGAGCCCACCCATCCGGAACGGACGCGGCGCGAAGACGACCCTGGTGCTGCTCGTGCGCCACGGGCAGACGTCGACGACCGGCGTCACCTTGCCCGGCCGGGCGCCGGGTCTCCACCTGGCGGAGAAGGGGCGTGAGGAGGCGACCGACGTGGCCGGGCGCATCGCGCGCCTCCCGCGGCTCGCCGCGGTCTACGCCTCTCCGCTCGAACGGGCGCAGGAGACGGCCGCGCCCATCGCGGCGGCGGCGGGGCTTCCCGTCACGACCGAGCCCGGGCTTCTCGAGTGCGACTACGGCGACTGGACGGGCCGGGCCCTGAAGGACCTCCGCCGGAAGCCCGAGTGGAAGGTCGTCCAGCGCTACCCGAGCGGGTTCCGGTTCCCCGGCGGCGAATCGTTCACCGAGATGCAGGCCCGCATGACCGGAACGCTCGCGCGCCTGGTTGCCGAGCACCCGGGCCAGACCGTCGTGGCGGTCTCCCATGCGGACCCGATCAAGACCGCGGTCGCCCACGCGCTCGGCACGCATCTGGACCTCTTCCAGCGCATCGCGGTCTTCACCGCGTCGGTCACGGCCATCGCCTACGGGCCTGAGGGTCCCACGGTTCTGGCCGTCAACGCCACGCGGGGCGACCTCGCGCCCCTCGCCGGCCGATGAGCCAGTCGTTCGACTTCGCGACCCCCGACCTGTTCACCGCCGGCACGATCGGCCCGCCGGGCCAGCGCGTCTTCTACCTCCAGGCCCGGGAGGGCGACGTGCTGGTGACGCTCAAGTGCGAGAAGGAGCAGGTCCGCGTGCTGGGCGAGTACCTCGGCCGCCTCCTCGAGCGGCTGTCCGCGCCGGCGTCGGCCTCGGGCGCGGACCTCGCACTGGTCGAGCCGGTCACGCCGTCCTGGATCGTGGGCTCGATCGGGGTCGGCTACGACGAGGCAAGCGACCGGGTGGTGCTCGTCATCGAGGAGGCCCGGGAGCAGGAGGGGACGGAGACCGAGGAATCTGATCGGGAGACGGAGCCGGAGGTCCAGTCGGAGGCCGAGCCCGAACCGCCCGAACCGCCCGAACCGGATGAAGAGGAGGAGGCTGCGGTCGACGAGGGCGATCGGGCGTCGGGGCGCGTCCACCTCACCCGGCTCCAGGTGGCGGCCTTCGTGGAGCGGGCGCGCGGCCTCATCGAGAGCGGGCGACCCACGTGCCGGCTCTGCGGCCGGCCGATGAACCCGGGTGGCCACCGCTGCGCCCGCACGAACGGGCACGGCTCCGACTAGTGCCCGCGATGCCGCGAGCCGCCGCCATCGCGCCCATCGAGCTCCTCGCCCGGGGGGAGATCGCCGTCAAGGGACGGCTCCCCTGGGCCTCGAACGCCACCTTCCTCGTGGAGGTGACCCGCGGGCGCGCCACCGCCCTCGGGGTGTACAAGCCCCAGCGCGGCGAGCGGCCGCTCTGGGACTTCCCGCGGGGGCTCCACCGGCGCGAGGTGGCCGCCTACCTCCTGTCCGAGACCCTCGGCTTCGGCCTGGTCCCGCCGACGCTCGCGCGGGAGGGCCCGTACGGCCCAGGCTCGATCCAGCTGTTCGTCGACGCCGAGTTCGAGGAGCACTACTTCACGCTGCGCGAGCGTCCGGAGCATCGCGCGGCGCTCACGCGCCTCTGCGCCTTCGATCTCGTCGCGAACAACGCCGACCGCAAGAGCGGGCACTGTCTCCTGGGTCGGGACGGCCGCCTGTACGCGATCGACAACGGCCTGTGCTTCCACGCCGAGCCGAAGCTCCGCACCGTCGTCTGGGACTTCTCGGGAGAGCCGATTCCCGGAGAGATCCGGGCGGCGGCGAGCCGGCTCGCCGCCCGGGGCCTGCCGGAGCCGCTCGCCGAGCTCCTCGGACCGGAGGAGCGGGCCGCGCTCCTCGCGCGGGCACGCGCGCTTGGCGCCGCCGAGCAGTTCCCCGAGGACGCGACCGGCATGCGATACCCCTGGCCGCTCGTCTGATCCGATGACCGCATCACCCACCCTAAACCACTGAGGGGAGAATCCCGATGGCCGTGAAGATGATGGGTGCCCAGGTCAAGCGCAAGGAAGACCCGCGTCTAATCACGGGCGCATCCACGTATACGGGCGACATTTCCCTGTCGGGCCTCCACCACGTGGCGTTCGTCCGGAGCCCGCACGCGCACGCGCGCATCCGCCGGATCGATGCCGCGGCCGTGCTGAAGCGTCCGGGGGTCGTCGCGGTCGTCACCGGCGCCGACCTCAAGCCCCACTGCGGGCCCGTGCCCGTCGACCAGGCGTCGACCGAGGGAGGCGAGGGCCAGGCGGCGATCGGCCGGAAACACTATCCCCTCGCCGTCGAGCGCGTCCGCCACGTCGGCGAAGCGGTTGCCGCGGTCATCGCCGCGACCGAGGAGCTTGCGGTCGACGCCGCCGCCGAGGTCGCCGTCGACTGGGAGCCGCTGCCCGCGGTGAGTGATCCGCTCGAGGCCCGAAAGCCCGGCGCCCCCCAGGTCCACGCCGATGCGCCAGGCAACGTGGAGCACGAGAATCGCATCGCCGCCGGCGACACGGACGCCGCCTTCGCCCGGGCCTTCAAGGTCGTGCGCCAGCGCATGGTCAGCCAGCGTCTGTGCGGCGTGCCGCTCGAGGGTCGCGCGACGGTGGCCGCCCCCGACTCGACCACCGGCGGCCTCGTGGTCTGGGCCACGACCCAGGCGCCCCACATGATGCGGAACGGGCTCGCGACCCTTCTCGGGCTCGAGCAGAACCAGATCCGCGTGATCGCCCCCGAGGTCGGCGGGGGGTTCGGCGTGAAGTTCGGGGTCTACCCGGAGGACGCCGCGCTGGCGGCGATGGCGAAGCTCCACCGCCTGCCGCTCCGGTGGGTCGAAACGCGGGTCGAGCACATGGTGGCGACGACGCACGGTCGCGCCCACGTGACCGACGTGGAGGCGGCGGTCGAGCGTGACGGCACCATCACCGCCCTCCGGGTGCACGTCCTCGCCGACATCGGCGCCTACCCGATCTTCACGTTCATCCCCGACCTGGCGCTCATGATGGGCGTCGGCGTCTACCGCATCCCCAACGTCGATCTCCGCTCGACCTGCGTCTTCACCAACACGACGCCGGTGGCGGCCTACCGCGGCGCCGGCCGACCCGAGGGCTGCTACTACATCGAGCGCATCGTCGACCTCGCTGCCCAGGAGCTCGGCGTGCCACCCGAGACGGTGCGGCGGCGCAACTTCATCGCCCCCGACGCCTTCCCCTACACCACGCCGACGGGCCAGCGCTACGACAGCGGGGAGTACGACCGCGCGCTGACCAAGGCGCTCCAGGTCTCCAAGTACGACGCGCTCCGCAAGGAGCAGGCCGCCCGGCTCGCGAGCGGCGATCGGAAGCTCCTCGGCATCGGGATGGCCTGCTACGTCGAGATGTGCGGCTTCGGCCCCTTCGAGAGCGCCGTCGTGCGGGTGGAGCCCTCGGGGACGGTGACGGCCTACACCGGCACGTCGGCCCACGGGCAGGGTCACGAGACGACCTTCGCCCAGATCATCGCGGACCACCTGGGCGTCTCCTTCGACCAGATCGTGGTCCGGCACGGTGACACGTCCAACACCCCCATGGGCAACGGGACCGGCGGGAGCCGGAGCCTGGCGGTCGGCGGCACGTCCATCCTGCGGGCGACCCTGAAGGTGCAGGAGCACGCGCGCGCGATCGCCGCGCACGTGCTGGAGGCGGCGAAGGACGACGTCGTCTTCGACGACGGGCGATACCAGGTGAAGGGCGTGCCGGCGCGGGCCGTCACGCTCGCCCAGATCGCGGGACACGCCTACGGCGACAAGCTGCCCGATTCGATCGAGTCGGGCCTCGAGGCGACCGACTTCTTCCGGCCGCCCCAGCTCCTCTACCCGTTCGGCGCCCACATCGCGGTCGTCGAGGTCGACCGGGAGACGGGTCAGGTCACGGTCCGGGACTTCGTGTCGGTCGACGACTGCGGCGTCCGCGTGAGCCCGGTCCTGGTCGCGGGCCAGGTGCACGGAGGGCTCGCCCAGGGGATCGCACAGGCCCTCCTGGAGGAGATGGTCTACGGGCCCGACGGCCAGCTCGTGACGGGCTCCCTCATGGACTACTGCGTCCCGCGCGCGGACGACCTGCCGTCCTTCGTCACCGACCAGACGGTCACGCCGACGCCGGTGAACCCCCTCGGCGCCAAGGGCATCGGCGAGGCGGCGACGATCGGCTCGACGCCGGCGGTGGTGAACGCCGTGGTCGACGCGCTCCAGTCGTTCAAGGTCCGGCACATCGACATGCCGCTCCGCCCCGAGCGCGTGTGGCACGCCATGCACGGCAGCCGGGCCTGAACGAGGCGTTCACCCGATTCGAGTCACGTCTCTTGGATGGTGCGCCGCGCGTAGCACCTTCACGTGGGAGTATGGGTGCTGCGGACCGCCCCTTCTGGCCGACAGGGATGGACGGACCGCCCAAGGGCTCGCGTCGCGCGCACCCGGCCACCGAAGCGTGAGCGTCAAGTTGTAGGGAGAACCAGTGTCGCGACCACCACCCAGAGCAGACGATCTCAGAGCGTCGCGCGAGTGGGTCCGAACGCGGTTCGGAGTACAGGGCCGCTACGGCACGGCGCTTCGCCAGGTCAATCGTTCGCTAGCCGCGATCACAGACTACGAGTACGCCTTCTTGATGTCGAAGGCTCGCTTACTGTCGTGCCTCGAGCGATGGGGAGAACTGGCGCGCCTCTTGTCCGATCTCGCGCACCGCTTCTCACGTGACGCCGCGGTCTGGAATGAAGTGGCCGACTTTTTCGCGGCACATGGCGACTGGCGGTCCTGTCTCGCTGTTCTCGACAAGGCTGCCCCTCTGATTCGTTCCTCCTCCGACGGCCACCTGATGGACAACTACTACTACTCGAGGCTAACTTGTCTCTACGCGCTCGGGCAAAAGTCCCGGGCTGTGCGTCAAGGACGGTCGGTGTTGAAGAAGCTGCCGCGGCAGGCGACCACGAGGTCCGTGCTCAAACACATCGAGACTGGTCAATTGAAGATCGATCCGTGGGCACCTCGCGCAGCCGGTTATCTGAAAGAGATGAGGCGACTTGCAATCTAGCCCGTGCGTGAAGCGCGCATTCGTTCGAGTGGAGGGGTTGATAGGAGCGGCGCGTGGCCTATATCTTCGAATGGGATTCGGGAAAGGTAGCCGAAAACGCTCGGAAGCACGGCGTCACCTTCGATGAAGCGTCCACCGTGTTTGGCGATCCGCTGGCGCTGCTGATGCCCGACCCTGATCACTCAGAAGGCGAGGAGCGTTACCTGCTGCTCGGCATGTCCACCCGCCAGCGGCTTCTGGTGGTAGGCTTTGCAGAGCGGCCGCCGAGGACCCGACTGATCTCGGCCAGGCGGGCGACCACACGAGAGCGGAGGCGATATGAAGCGGAGGGTTAGACCTCGGGCGCGAGCACGCGACCGCGACACGTTGCGGCCTGAGTACGACTTCTCCGGTGCCATCCGTGGCGTGACCGCGGCGCGGTACGTCGAGGGTGCGAACGTCGTTGTGATCGATCCGGAGGTTCTCGACGTGTTTCCGGATGGTCCGTCAGTTAATGAGGCGCTCAGGGCGTTGGCACCAGTGGTCCGGCGTGGTCGCCGCGGCGTGCGGCGGCAGCGTAGCGCCTGATCTCGGCACCCAGCTGCCGATTCCCGCCGCGGGTGATGCCGAACACGAGATCATGAGGCCGTGGTGAACACCGTCGTCGACGCACTCCGCTCGTTCAACGTTCGCCACCTCGACATGCGGCTCCGCCCCGAGCGCGCGTGGCGAACGATCCAGGACAGCTGGGCCTGAGGGAGCACATGATGTTCTCGCTCGCGGGGAAGGCGTGCGTGGTCACCGGCGCGAGCCGCGGCCTCGGCCGGGCGATCGCGCTCGCCTTCGCCGAGCAAGGCGCCGACGTGGCGCTGGGGGCGCGGAGCCGCGCGGACCTGGAGGCCGTCGCCCGGGAGGTCGAGGCCAAGGGGCGGCGGGCGGTCGTCCAGCCGACGGACGTCACCGATGTCGGTCAGATCCGGGCGCTCGCCGACACCGCGTCGGCGCGGTTCGGCCGGATCGACGTCTGGGTCAACAACGCGGGCGGCTTCACCGAGGAGCCGGGCAGCACGGCCGAGTGGCTCGACGTCACCGAGGCGGGATGGGAGGCCATGGTGCGCCTGAACCTCACCGCCCAGGTCTTCGGCGCCCAGGCGGCCGCGCGGGTGATGCGCGACCGCGGAACGGGCGGATCCATCATCTTCCTCTCGTCGATCGACAGCCTGTACGCGGCGCCCGGCGGCGAGGGCATCTACGGCGCGTGCAAGGCCGCGCTGAACAACATCGTCCAGACCATGGCGGTCGAGCTCGGCCAGCACCGGATCCGCGTCAACGCCATCGCCCCGGCGGTGGTGGAGACCCCGCTGACGGCCCCGTGGCTCGCGACGGAGGCGGACCGCCGGAAGCGGTCGGCGTTCTATCCGCTGCGCCGCGTCGGCCAGCCCGAGGACGTCGCGGCCGCGGCGGTCTACTTCGCGGCGGACGAGGCCGCGTGGGTGTCAGGTGCCGTCCTCCTCGTGTCCGGGGGCGCCGTGATGACGAGCGACCCCTACCGCTACCTGATGCGAGTCAACCGCGCCGACGGCTGACCGGGCGGGCACGGCGCTCGTCGATGGCAGATCCCTACGTCCCCGCCACCGAGCAGCTGGTGGTCGAGGTCTACGTTCGAGATCTCGACCGCGCCGTCGACTTCTACCGGGGTCTCGGGTTCGAGATCCTGGACCGGAAGGGCGGCTTCGCCACGGTCACGTGGGAGGGGCACCGGCTCTTCCTCGACGAGCGGCCCCACCACGAGCCCCTCCCGGCGGCCCAGGCCAACGTGCGTGTGATGGTGCCGGACGTCGACACCTGGTGGTGCCGCGCGACCGGGATGGGCGCCCGTGTCCTGGCGCCGATCGCGGACCGGGACTACGGCCTCCGGGACTTCACGATCGCGGACCCCGACGGCTTCGGCATCCGGTTCGCGACACGCATCCAGCTTCCCTAGGAGAACGAGCCATGGCGCAGCCCGTCGACCTCGTCGTCGTCGGCGCCGGCATCGCCGGCGCGAGCACCGCCTGCTTCGCCGCGCGCGCGGGCCTCCGCGTCGTCGTGGTCGACCGCGGACTCCCGGCGGGCGGCGCCTCCGGCAGGACGGCAGGCTACATCCGGTGCCACTACGCCAATCCGCCCGAGGCGCACTTCGCGGTCGAGAGCTGGCGGATGCACCGGCGCTGGAGCGCGGAGGTCGGCGGGGAGAACGGGTATCGCCGGAACGGCTTCCTCTTCATCGTGCCCCCGATCCTCGTCCCGACGCTCGAGAAGAACGTGGCGCTCATGCAGGCGATGGGCGTGCCCACGGAGGTGCTGGACGCCGCCGGGGTGAAGCGGATCCTCCCCTTCGTGGAGACGGACGGCATCGGCGCCGCCGCGTGGGAGCCGGATAGCGGCCACGCCGATCCCTCCGACTGCGTCGGGAGCCTCCTCGCAGGGGTCCGCGATCGCGGCGGCCGCGTCCTGACGGACGCTGGGGCGGCGCACGTCCTGACCGAGGGCGGGCGCGCGGCCGGTATCCGGCTCGGCGCGGACCGGATCCCGGCCGCGGCGGTCGTCCTGGCGGCCGGGGCGGGCACCCGCGAGCTCGCGGCCGAGGTCGGCGTCGACCTGCCCGTGTTCCCGATGCCGATCGGCGCCGGCCTCCTCCACGGCCTGCCCGGCCTCGACCGGGTGCCGTGCACCATCGACCACGCCGCCGAGCAATGGTACCGGGGCGAGATCGGCGACGCGCTCCTGATCGGCGCCGGGTACGAGGACTCGATCGGCTTCCGGGGGGAGCCCTTCCACGGCAAGGCCGAGTTCGCCCCGCCGACGCTCGACGAGCTCGTCTCGGCAGCGACGCGGCTCATCCCCCGGATCCCGGCGCTCGAGCGCGCGTCGCCAGGCCGGACGTGGGTGGGCCTCGATTCGCGGACGCCGGACGGTCACGCCCTCGCCGGGCCGGTGCCTGGCGTGCCCGGCCTGTTCGTCCTCACCGGGGGCAACGGCAAGGGGTTCAAGTTCGGTCCCTCCATGGGGCGGGCCCTGGCCGAGGTCGTCCGCGGCGCGGACTTCGCTGCGAGCCCGCTCGCCCCGTTCGCGATCGACCGGGACGCGCGCGGCCAGGTGATCCGGGGCGAGCACGAGTACGAGTGGGGCTCGTTCGCCTGATCCGCGCGCCAGTGCCGCGCATCGTCCTCGTCCGGGGCGACATCACGGAGCAGCCGGCGGACGCCGTCGTCAACGCCGCCAACTCCACCCTCATGGGCGGCGGCGGCGTCGACGGCGCGATCCACCGGAGGGGCGGCCCGGCGATTCTCGAAGCCTGCCGACGCCTCCGCGCCGAGCGCTTTCCCGATGGCCTCCCCACGGGCCAGGCGGCGGCCACGCCGGCCGGACGGCTTCTCGCCCGCTGGGTGATCCACACGGTCGGCCCCGTCTACTCGCCAGGGGAGGATCGCTCGGCCCTCCTCCGTAGCTGCCACGTCGAGTCGCTCCGGGTGGCCGACGCGCTCGGCTGCGCGACCGTCGCCTTCCCGGCGATCTCGACCGGGGTCTACGGCTATCCCCTGGATCTCGCAGCTCCCGTCGCCATCGCGGCGGTCCAGACTGCCGGGACACGGGTCGCCGAGGTCCGATTCGTCCTGTTCGGCCCGGCCGCCTATACCGCCTTCGAGCGGGCGATCGCCGGGCGGACCCGGTAGCGTCGCGCTCTCCGACCGGGAATTTTGCCAGCCTTTCCGGCACTCGCCGAACTTGACACCGTCAGAGCGAGACCCCTATCGTAACTTTGAGGTTTTGTTCCCATGATGCGATGCGTTCAGTGCGACCGCGACTACCCGGAGCGTCAGGGGTTCTGTCACCAGTGCGGGGAGCCCCTTCAGCCACGAGAAGCCTCGGCGGCGACACCCATCGCGCGAGGGCGATCTCAGGCGACTCTCGGCCGGGCGCGCGCCAGGTCCAGGCGCCGGGCTCCTGCGCGATCCCAGTCCCTTCTGTTCGCGGCCCTCGTCGTGCTGGGCGCCGGCACCGGTCTGGCCCTGGTGTGGCGTCAAGCGTGGATGCCGTCGCTCCCGCGCGTCACCGTGAACGTGTCTCGCCAGCAGGAACAGCCTCCGCCGAACGCAGTCAATCCGTCCCAGGCTCCGGCGGCCGCGCCAGTGGGCACCGACGTCGGCGGCGTCGGCGCCGTCATCAACGCCCGCGCCCGAGCCGGCCCCGACGGTCGCTCCTCTGCCGCCAGTGGCGCGCGCGCCCGAGCCGGCCCCGGCGGCCGCTCCCGTGCCGCCAGTGGCGCGCGCGCCCGAGCCGGCCCCGACGACCACCTCCTCGCCGCCGGCCAAGCGAACCCCTGAACCGGCGCCCCCCCGAGTCGCGAGCCGTCCAGACCCGACGCCGCCGGCCTCGGACCGCGCTCCCTCGAGCCAGTCCGCGACCGCGCCGAGACTGCTCAGTGCCCGGACGGATCCCGCCACCTCCCTGCCCACGGCAGGATCGCGTGTGATCTCGCTCGTGCCCGTCGGCCCGGCCACGGGCGCGCGCGGACAGCTCCTGTGGGAACCCATCGGGGGAGGCACGCTCGTCGTGTCGGGCCTCCCTCAGCCTCCGGCGGGTCGCACGTACCAGCTCTGGCTCGGCAGCATCAACCTCGGGAACCGAGTCTCGGCCGGGTTGCTCGCGGTGGATTCGCAGGGCGCGGGCACGCTCCGTGTCGCGGCGCCCCGGGCGACGTGGGCCCCCGACATCTTCGGCATCACGATGGAGCGCCAGGGCGGCGCGCGTGAGCCCTCGGACGATCTCGTGCTCGTCGGAGAGCTCTCCAAGATGACCGCCGCCGCTCCGCCCGCGGCCACGACACCGCCCGCCCTGCCCGCAGAGCGAACGGCGGGCAGTCCTCCCGCTCCGGGAACCGAGACGCAGTCATCTTCCGCGTCTCCCCCGCCCGTCACCGCCTCCCTTCCGCCGGCCACTTCCTCCCGCGGACCGGATGGCCAGATGGTGCGGGTGTTCCCGGTCCCCGTGGCGCGGAGCTGGATGGTCGCCCAGTCGGTCCTGCGCAGCCTCGGGTGGGACATCGACCGCGCGGATGAGGCGACGGGCGTCATCCGAACCGAGCCGCGCAACGTGACCTTCAAGGACTTCGTCGTCTACGCCGAGGGCACGCGGCACACACTGGACATCGTGGTCCGCGCCGTCTCGGGCAGCGAGACATCGATCTCGGTGAAGCGCGAGGTGTTCGAGGAACAGCGCATCTTCTGGACGAAGGAACGGAAGGTCCTGGCGACGCCGGAGTCCTCGGTGGAGCAGACCGTCCTGGACGCGATCGAGCGACTGCTCTGAGCCGCCCGGCTCGGGAGCCGGGCGCGCGAACCGACCCGCGGGCTCTACCGTGAGCCCCCCGCCGCGCGGACCGCTCCCCACGGTGGACGTCATCGCGGAGATGGCGGACGGCGGCATCGTCCTCGTGCGGCGGAAGCACCCGCCGCCCGGGTGGGCCCTGCCCGGCGGCTTCGTCGAGGCCGGCGAGAGCGTGGCGGCCGCCGCGCGGCGCGAGCTCCGAGAGGAGACGGGGCTCGACGTCGAGCTCGCCGAGCTCTTCCACGTCTACGCGAACCCCACCCGCGACCCGCGCGGGCCGACGCTCAGCGTGGTCTTCATCGGCCGAGCCCGGGGCATCCCGGCCGGCGCCGATGACGCGGCGGAAGCCCGGATCTTCCCGCTCGACGCGCTACCCGAGCCGCTCGCGTTCGACCACGCGCTGATCCTCGCCGACTACCGGCGCTACCGGCGCGAGGGTCAGCGCCCGCCGCCCGACCGCTGAGCGCGTCGCTGCGGGGCCGGGCCGACCCTCTCCCGGGGCTAGGCCGGATTGAGCTCCCGCCAGATTCGCCCGTCCCACGCCTCGACCACGACGTGGTCGCCGTCGCGACCCCGGAGGTACGGGTAGCCGAGCGGGACCTTGCCGTACGGGGTGTCCAGCACGTAGGTCGGGATCGCGAACCCGCTCGTCCGGCCCCGGAGCTCCCGGAAGATCTCGATCCCGCGCTCGACCGGCACGCGGAAGTGGGAGGTGCCCTCGAGCAGCTGGGCCTGGTAGCAGTAGTAGGGGCGGACGCGCATCCGGACCAGCCCCTCGCAGAGGGCTTTCATCGTCGTGGCGTCGTCGTTGATCCCGCCGAGGAGCACGCTCTGGTTGCCGACCGGGATGCCCGCCCGGAGCAGGCGATCGCACCCCTCCGCCGCCTCGGGGGTGAGCTCCCTCGGGTGATTGAAGTGCGTGTTCACCCAGATCGGGTGGTAGCGCTCGAGCATCCGGCAGAGCGCGTCGGTGACCCGGAACGGGAGCGTCACGGGCAGCCGCGTCCCGAGCCGGACGATCTCCACGTGCGGGATACGCCGGAGCTCGGCGATGAGCCACTCGAGCTTGTCGTCGGAGAAGACGAGGGGGTCCCCGCCCGTGAGGAGCACGTCGCGGATCGCGGGCGTCCGGCGGATCCAGTCGAGCCCGACCTCGAGCTCACGCTTCTTCATGATCCACTCTTCGTCCCCGACCATGCGCTTCCGCAGGCAGAACCGGCAGTAGAGCGCGCACTCGTTGTTGACGCAGAACGCGATCCGGTCGGGATAAACGCGGATCACGTTCTTCACCGGCGAATGGGCGACCTCGTCGAGGGGATCGGCCAGCCCAGCGGGGTCGTCCAGCTCGACGGTCCGCGGCACCACTTGCTTCCGGATCGGGCACGCGGGGTCGTCAGGGTCCATGAGCGAGGCGTAGTACGGCGTGATGACGAACCGGAAGCGCTCGGCGAGCGCGTCGATCGCCCGGCGCTCATCCTCGGTCGGGTTGATGTAGCGCTCGAGGTCCTTGGCGCTCCGGACACGCTCCTGCATCTGCCACACCCAGTCGCGCCACTGGGCCTCCGGGATCCCGCTCGGTCTCGGCATGTCACGGAGGCTAGCAACGGCAACGCGACGTGTCAAATTGGAGGCCCCCCGGGACACCTCGCGCAGGGCTAGTCGTCAAGGCGCGAGGCGACCGGACACACGCCGGGCCGAGACCCGCCGTCCAAGGGCCGCTGGGGCCGAGCGAGGGCCCCCGGGTAGAATGGGCCGGTGACCGACGACGCGAGCCACGAACGGCGGGACGACGGCCCGGGCCGCCCGCTCGCGTGACGTCGTCCGGCGAGCGCCCCCATCGTCCGCTCCGCGCGCTCGCGTGCATGTGCGGGGCCGCCGGCCTCTTTGCCCTCCTGAACGCGGCCGCGAAGTCCCTGACCGGAGAGCTCCCCATGGTCGAGCTCCTCTGGGCCAGGACCGCGGGGCATCTCGTCTTCGTGGTGACCGCCTTCGGCCCGCGGTACGGACGCCGGCTCTTCCACACGCGGCATCCCGCCTTCCAGCTCGCACGCTCGCTGCTCCTCCTTGGCTCGACCGCCTTCAACTTCGTGGCGCTTCGCTTCATCGGTCTCGCCACGGCGGCGACGATCAACTTCACGGCTCCGTGCATCGTGGCGCTCCTGGCGGTGCCCATGCTCGGCGAGCGGGTGGGCGTCCGGCGCTGGCTCGCCATCGGCGTGGGCTTCGCGGGCGTGCTGGTCGTGGTCGGCCCCGGGAGCGACGTCGCTCACCTGGCCTCCCTCCTGTCGCTCGGCACGGCCGTGTGCTACGCGGGCTATCAGGTTCTCACCCGGCGGGTCGTGGGAACCGACCCCCCGGAGACGACGGTAGGCTACAGCGCGCTGGTCGGCACGGTCCTGACGACGCTGCTGGTGCCCTTCTACTGGGTCACGCCCAGATCGTCGACCCAGCTGGGGCTCCTCCTCAGCATGGGCCTGACGGGGGGCCTCGGCCACTACCTGGTGGCGCGCGCGTACATGTGGGCGCCGGCGTCGGTGGTCTCGCCCTTCAACTACGTCCAGCTCCTCGGGGCGGCGTCGACCGGGTACCTCATCTTCGGCGACGTGCCCGGCCCCGAGCTCTGGCTCGGGGCCGGGCTGATCGTCGCGAGCGGTCTGTCCATCGCCTTCGCGGAGACACGCGGGCGCGCGACCGGTTGAGGCCGCGGGCCCGCTGCCCTATCCTGTCGCGTGATGCCACCGCTCGCTTTCGGACTGACGCTCCCGAACCGGGGCGTCATGCTGGGCCTGACGACGCCGGCCCAGCTGCTCGAGCTGGCCGACCGCGCCGAGGCCTCCGGCGTCTTCGACTCCGTCTGGGTGGGGGACTCGCTCTTCGCCAAGCCCCGGCTCGACGCGCTCACCCTGCTCGCCGCCATCGCCGGCCGGACACGCCGCCTGCGTCTGGGCCCCGCCTGCCTGGCGAGCTTTCCTCTCCGCAACCCGCTCGTCTTCGCCTACGAGTGGGCGAGCCTCGACCGGATTGCCGAGGGACGCACGATCCTCATCGTCTGCGCGGGAGGCGGGAGCGCCGGCGACTGGGGCGCCGAGGCCCGGGCGGTCGGCGTGCAGGTGACAGAGCGTCAGCGGCGGCTCGAGGAGCACGTCACCATCCTCCGACGGCTCTGGAGCGAGGACCGGGTGACGCACCGGGGCCAGTTCTTCCAGTTCGAGGACGTGACGCTCGAGCCCAAGCCTCTCCAGCAACCCTGCCCCATCTGGCTTGCCAACAATCCCTGGACCATCCAGCCCGAGCCCGCCCGGATCGAGCGCGCGCTCCGCCGTGTCGCGCGGTTCGCCGACGGCTGGCAGACCCACAGCCTCCGCCCGGAGGTCTTCGCGGAGTACTGGGACACGATCCGACGCTACGCGCGGGAGGAGGGGCGGGATCCCGACCGGCTGGGCAACTGCTACTACCACAACATCAATGTCAACGAGGACCGCGAGGCCGCGCTATCCGAGACGAAGCGCTTCCTCGACCGCTACTACTCGATCGACTACACGCGCGCCCGCATCGAGGCCTGGAGCGCGCTCGGCAGCCCGGAGGAGTGCGTGGAGAGCCTGCGGCGGTTCCGGGGCACGGGCATGGAGCGGATCACGCTGCGCCTGGCCGCCTGGGACCAGGTCGGCCAGCTCGAGCGTGTGACCCGCGAGGTCCTGCCCCACGTGAACCGCTGAGCCCGGCCAGCGCCCCGCCCGCCCGGGCGCAGGCCGAGCCCGATGCGGCCCGGCCCTACGTCGCCTGGCGCTTCTTCACTGCCCGGTAGATGGCCAGGACGACGAGGGTCCCGAGGATCGACGTGATCCAGCCTGCGGAGTAGTCCGCTCCCCCCCACAGCACGCGGCCGACGAAGGTCCCGATCATGGACCCCACCAGCCCGAGGAGTGCCGTGACGATCACCCCGCCCGGGTCCTGACCCGGGAAGATCAGCTTGGCGATCGCGCCCACGACGAGGCCGAAGAGCGCCTGACCCAGAAGGTGCAGCATACTCCCCCCCTCCCGCGGCGGCAGCCGCGTTACCGGCCGCCAGCATAGGCCGATCCAGCAATCCTGTCGAGGCAGGAGGCAGGACGCGGGCCGCGTCCCGACCCGCAGTCCGCCCGTCCGGATCGTGCTCTTACGACGTCGGGGACGCCGCGGGCGGCGCGCCCGGCGCGAAGCGGTCGAGGCGGTAGCGGGCCCAGTCGGGCATGACCCTGGTCTCACCCGTCGTGATGAGCTCCGCCACCATCGCGCCGACCGCGGGCGAGATCTGGACCCCGACGCCGCCACCCCCGAGAGCCTGGTAGAGCCCGTCGACCCCGGGCGTCGGCCCCACGATCGGCCGCGTGTCGGGCGTGAGCGGATACAGTCCTGCCCACCCGCCGGTCACGCGGAAGTCCGCGGCGCCCCGGTAGCGAGCGGCAAGCGCCTCGGCCACGCGCTCCGCGTAGTCCCAGTCGACCGACTGGCGGAACGCGTCCGGGTCCTGCGGGCGTTCCGTCTCTCCGTGCACCTCCCAGTGGAGACCGGCGACGATCCGGGCCGGGGTGTCGTCCCGGAAGTAGAGCCCCTCCCGCTCGACACCGGGCACGTAGTCGATCACCATCGGGACGGGCGCCGTGAGGGGCCCTGGCGGCTCGAACTGGACCAGCTGCCGCCGATAGCCGTCGACGGGCAGCGTCAGCCCGAGCGCGCCGCCGAGCCGGCGGGCCCACGCGCCGCTCGCATTGACCACCGTCTCGCACTCGATCGCCTCGCCGTCGCACTCCACGGCCGTGACGCGGCCCCCCCGGAGCCGGAGGCCGGTGGCGCGCCGGCCCTGGAGCACGCGGCCGCCCGCGGCCCGCCCGAGAGCGGAGAGGAGCTCGCAGTAGCGCACGGCGTCGACGTAGCCGTCCGACGAGCCCCACAGAGCGCCCGCCAGATCGTCCACACGGAGGGCCGGCACGATCCGCGCGACCTCGCCGGGCTCGATCACGCGCGCGTCGTGGAGCCCATGCGCGCGCTGGAGGGCGACGCTCTCGTGAAAGCCGGCCACGTCCGCCGCCGAGTGGCCGAGCCGGAGATACCCGTGGTGGATGAACGGGAGCGCGTGCTCACGCTCGAGCCACTGGAACACCCGGATGGACCACGCGCAGAGGGCGACCTGATCCGGGGCGAGGTACTGCGTCTCGACGACCGCGGCGGACCGCCCCGTCGACCCCGAGCCGAGCGTCGCCTGCTCGAGGAGCACCACGTCCCGCACGCCCCGACCGGTCAGGTGGTAGAAGCAGCTCGCGCCGAACGCGCCCCCGCCGATCACAACGATCTGCGCCCGCATCCCCTGCTCCCCGTGGAGGGAGCGGCGACGCTCTCCCTCTGGTGTGATGGCATACGTGAGTGGTTGATCCGCCCTCAGCCGCGCGTGTCGCGCGGGTCGAGCCAGTCCCGGATGGCGTCGCCCAGAAAGTTGAACCCCACGACCACCGTGAAGATCGCGAGCCCCGGAAAGGTCGACACCCACCACTGCTCGATGAGGACCTGGCCCTCGGACACCATGGCCCCCCACTCGGGCGTCGGCGGGACGACGCCGAGCCCGAGAAAGGAGAGACCCGCGAATGTGATCATGGCGTTGCCCACGTCCAGGGCGAGGAGCGCCACGATCGGCCCGATCGCGTTGGGCACGATGTGGCGAAGCAGCGTCCGGCCGGCTCCCTGGCCGAGCGCGCGGGCGGCCTCGACGTACTCGAGGGAGCGCTGCAGGAGGACCAGGCTTCGTGCGAGCCGCGCGTACTTCGGCCACCAGACCACCGCCATCGCCACGATGGTGTTGAGCACGCCCTTGCCGAGGGCCGCCGCGATGGCCATGGCCAGGAGCAGCGGCGGGAACGACAGGAAGAGGTCCGTGACGCGCATCTGGACCTCTTCCACCTTGGTGCCGGCGTACGCGGCGACGCCGCCGTAGACCGTCCCGAAGGCCGAGGCGAGGAGCACCACGACCAGCCCCGCCGGGAGCGACACGCGGGCGCCGACGAGCACCCGCGAGAGCACGTCGCGGCCGAGCGAGTCCGTCCCGAAGGGGTGCTCCGCCGAGGGCGGCCTGAGCCGCGCGAGCACGTCGACCTGGCGGGGCGAGTGGGGGGCCAGCTGGGGCGCCAGCAGCGCGACGACGCCCCACGCGAGAATGATCGCGGCGCCCAGCAGACCGATCGTCCGCGGCCCGCCCCAGCGGCGCGCAGGGCGCGCCGGCAGCACCGTCACCGCGAGCGCCTGCGTGCTCATCGCCGGGCGACCCTCGGGTCCACGAAGAGGTACGCGATGTCCACGAGCAGGTTGATCCCCAGATACATCAGGGCGACCAGGAAGGTGACGCCCATGATCGCGGGAAAGTCGATCGCCAGCGCGCTCTGGTACGTGTACCGGCCCAGACCGGGCCAGGAGAAGATCGTCTCCGTGAGGACGGTGCCCGCCAGGAGCTCCGCGTAGGCGAGGCCGGCCAGCGTCAGGATCGGCAGGAGCGCGTTCGGAAATGCGTGGCGCCGGACGATGCCGCGCTCCGCCAGGCCCTTGGCCCGGGCGGTCCGCACGTAGTCCTGGCCGAGCGTTTCCAGCATGGCCGCGCGGGTCGTCCGGGTGACGATCCCGAGGGTGGAGGCCGCCAGGACCACGGACGGGAGGATCAGGTGCGCGAGGGCGTTCCGGACCGTCGCCCAGTCTCCGGCCAGCATGCCGTCGACGACGAACATCCCGGTCGCGTGGGGCGGAGCGCCGGCCCCCACGTCGAGCCGGCCCGGCGACGGGGCGATCTCGAGGCCGCCGTAGAAGAGGGCCAGCACGATGAACGCCAGCCAGAACGTCGGCGCCGACACGCCGATCAGGCAGAGGATGCGGGCGACGTGGTCGACCCACCCGTCCCGCCGCACGGCGGCGGCCACGCCGAGCGGCACGCCGATCGCGATGGTGAGGAAGCCGGCGACCGTCGCCAGCTCGATCGTCGCCGGGACGTACTGCCGGATGTCGTCGAGCACCGGGCGGCGAGACGCGATCGACTCGCCGAGGTCGCCGCGGGCGAGCCGGGCGAGGAAGATCCCGTACTGCGCGTACAGCGGGCGGTCCAGGCCCCAGCGCGCGCGGAAGCGGGCGACGGTCTCCGGGTTGGACGACTGCTTGTCCCCGAGCTGGGCGAGGACGGGGTCGGCCGGGACGCTGTGAGCGACGAGGAAGACGACCAGGGTGGCCGCCGCGGCCATCGCGGCCGAGGCGACCACCCTGAGGAGAACGTACCGGAAGCCCATCCGCTACGCGGCTGGGTCGTGTCGACGGGAGCGTCGTTGCTCCCCGCCACCCTCCCGGCAATCCGGCGGTGTCATGTGAGCCACGCGGACTACTTCGCCGGCTTCACGTCGTACAGGTCGACCTGCCACCCCGCCGCGGTCAGCCGGTAGCCCTCGATCGCCTTGCTCGTCGCGACGCGGTAGACGGGCTGGATCAGGTGGATGTAGTTCGCCTGGTCGATCAGCATCTTCTGGAACTCGCGGTAGAGCCCGGCCGCCTTCTTCGCGTCGGGTTCCCCACCCGCCCGGTTCACCAGGTCCACGATGTCCTTCGGAGGGGTCCAGAGGACGCGCTTGGAGACGCGTCCGATGGACGGCTGGGCCCAGAGGTAGGGTTCCATGGCGTCAGGGTTCCAGAAGGTCAGGACCGACTGGGTCTTGCCCTCCTTGTACGCGGTCCGGAGCGTCGCCTGATCCATCGGGTCGAGCTCGACGGTGATCCCCACCCGCGCGAGGTCCGACTGGATCTTCTGGGCCACCAGATCGTACGACGTGCCCGCGATCGAGGCCTTGCCGTACGACATCTTGAACGAGAAGCCGTTTGGCACGCCCGCCTCGGCGAGAAGCTTCTTGGCCTTGGCGAGATCCTGCTTGAAGCCAATCTCCTTCGTGAGGGCCTCGGTGGAGCCGCCCAGGCCGATCGGGATGAACGTCGCCGGCCGGATCGCGTGGCCTCCCATGAGGCCCTTGATGATCCCGTCGTAGTCGATCGCGGCCGCCACCGCCTGACGGGCCGCCTTCTTCCCCAGCGCCGCGTTCATGTCCGCGCTGTTCGTGAGCGTCATGTACATGTAGTCGAGGCTCGATCCCGAGACGATCTTCAGGTTCGCGTCCTTCGCGAGCGAGTCGAGCTGGTCCGGCGACAGGTTCAGCGCGGCGTCGATGTCACCCCGGCGGACGGCCAGCACCTGCGCGGCGCCGTCGGCGATGTGGCGCAGCACGACCTTCTCGAACGCGGCGGGGGCGCGCCAGTAGCTCTTGTTGCGCTCGAGAACGACCTCCTGGTTCCGCGTCCAGCCGGTGAGCACGTAGGGGCCGGTCCCGGCCGAGTGGGTGTCGAGCCAGGTCGTCGCCTTGTCCGCCTTCTCGGCATCCTTGGCGCTGGTCCCGCCCTGCGCCATCACCGTCTTCGAGTCGTACACGGCGTACGTCACGGAGGTGAAGAGCGTGAGGAGCGGCTGGGCCTTGTCCGCCATCGCGATCTTGACCGTCTGCGGGTCCACGACCTCGATGGGGCCCAGGTTCTCCGCCATGTCGCCCGGCTGGTCCTTCAGGTTGGCCAGGCGCTCGAACGAGAACTTCACGTCCGCCGCGGTCAGGGGGTTCCCGCTCGCGAACTTCACGCCCTTGCGGAGCTTGAACTCCCACGCCTTACCGCCGTCCACGAGCTTCCAGCTCTCGGCGAGGAGCGGCTTGAGGGTGACGTAGTCCCCCGGCGTCAGCGTGATGAGCGTTTCGTACACGGCCCGCACGGTGATGGGCGGCGAGTACTCGAACTGACGCGCAGGGTCGAAGGTCCGCGTGTCGCTGATGTCGACGCCGAGGACGAGCGTGGTCTTGCCGGCGGCGGCGGCGGGCGTCGGACCCGAGGGTCCCGCGCCGAGCGCGGCCAGCGCCACGATCAGCGTGGCGACCAGTCTACGGAGGGTCGAGGGCGAGCACCTCATTGCGAATCTCCTCTGCAGGCGGAGTGGATGGTGGAGCGCGTGGGTCGATGAGCCGGACGTATCGGTCACGGGGCGATTCCGATCCAGCGCCGCTCCCGCGCCGAGAGATCGACGGCGTCGACCACGCTCTGAACCGCGGCGCCGTCACGGAAGGTCGGGTAGTCGGTCGTCTCGCCGAGGACCGCGCGGACGAAGGCGACGCCCTGGTCGTACTTGTAGCCGAGAAGCGGATCGTCGGCGCGCGGATTGCGCGGCGAGCCCGGGTAGACGGCGAACTCGGGCGGCACCTCGACGGTCGCCCAGTGCTGCCGACGCGCCATCGCCGGCCCGAGGCTCATCTGAAGCTGAAAGGGGTGGATCAGCTCGTAGAGCGCCGCGCCGCCGGTGCCGTGGATCTCGACACCCTGATACTGGGGCCGGCCGGTGCCGCCCCGCCCGGCCACCCCGCGGCTGACGTCGAACGTCCCGATGACGCCGCTGGCGAACTCCGCGACCCACGCCGACGCTTCGGGCGTCTCCACCCGGCCGTGGCCCCCGCCGGGAATCGCGCGCTCGGCGACGTAGGTGCGGTTCACGGCGCTGACCGCGACGATCTCGCCGAGGAGGTAGCGCGCGGCGTCGATCATGTGGGAGCCCATGTCGGCGATCACGCCCGCGCCACCGCGCGCCCGGAGATGGCGCCAGCCGAAGGGGAGCGAGGGGTCGAGCTGGCCGTCGTTGAAGTAGGACATGCGCCAGTGCCGGATCTCGCCGAAGTGCCCCTCGTCGACGAGTCGCTTCAGATAGCGCAGCGCCGCCGCGAACCGGAACGTGAACGCGACCATGGACACCCGCCCGGGGTTGCGGTCGGCAGCGGTCGCCAGCGATCGGGCCTCGGGAGCGGTCAACGCGAGCGGCTTCTCGCAGAGGACGTGCTTGCCGGCGGCGAGCGCCGCTCCGGCCACGGAGCCGTTGAGATCGCTCGGAGGGCAGACGACGACGGCGTCGAGCTCGGGATCGCCGACGAGCGCCTCCCAGGTGTCGTGCACCCGGGGAATGCCCCACTGCTCGGCGAAGGCCTTCCCTTTCACCGCATCCCGGGAGGCGACCGCCGTCACCTCGCAGAGCTCCGGGAGCAGGCGCAGGCTCGGAACGTGGACGAAGCCGGCGATGCGGCCCGTGCCGATCAGGCCCACGCGGATCCGACGCCCGGTCATTCCGCCAGGTCTCCTGCCAACGGGTGTATCACCCTTCGCTCTCCCGCGACCCGTCGCCCGCCGCAGGAGCGAGCGAGGGAGAGGCTAGCACGCTTTCCCTGACCGCAGAAGGCGGGTACAATCCCCGCGTCGGACGCACTCATACACGCAAGGCCGGATCGAAGCGCCGGCGAGGAGGAAGCATGGCCGACTACGTGGCGTACTTCAACGGGGAGTTCGTACCGTTCAGCCAGGTGAAGATCGATCCCATGGATCGAGGATTCCTGGTGGGCGACTGCGTGTTCGACGTCGCGCGCACGTTCAACGGCAAGAGCTTCCGGATGCGCGAGCACGTCGACCGCCTGTACCGGTCGCTGAAGTACGTGCGCATCGACCCGGGCCTGTCCCCGGACGAGCTCGAGCGCATCAGCGAGGAGGTCGTCTCGCGCAACGAGCACCTCCGCGCCGACGTCGGCGACTACCAGCTCTGGCAGTTCGTCACACGGGGCCGGGGCCGCTGGGCGCACAAGGCCGGCCCGCCGGCCGTCGGCATCTGCACCCGCCAGATGGGCTTCGTCCGGTACGCGAACCTCTACGACACGGGCGCCCACGGCGTCGTCGTACGGACGCGGAGCTTCAATCCGGACGCCCTCGACCCGAAGGTCAAGAACTTCAGCCGGATGAACTTCAACCTGGCCGAGCTCGAGGCCTCCGACGTCGACCCCGAGGGCTGGCCGATCCTGCTGGACAGCCGGGGCAACCTCACGGAGGGCGTGGGGTACAACCTCTTCCTGGTCACGGACGGCGTCATCAAGACAGCGGGCGACCGGAGCGTGCTCCAGGGCGTCTCCCGCGGCACCGTGTTCGACCTCGCGAAGGAGCTCGGCATCCCCGTCTCCGAGGAGGACCTCCAGCCCTACGACCTCTACACGGCCGACGAGGCGTTCTTCACGAGCACGAGCCCGTGCGTCCTCCCGGTGACCCGCGTCGACCGCCGCCCGATCGGCGACGGCAAGCCCGGTCCGACGGTGCACCGCCTTCTCCAGGCGTGGAGCGAGACCGTGGGGGTCGACATCGTGGCCCAGGCTAAGTACTACGCCCAGAAGGAGACGCTCGAGTCCCAGAAGGGCTCCTGAGTCGTCCTTTCGACTCCGTAGCGATTGACACCACGGCGACGCTCGCCGCTTGGCCCACGGGGTCCCGGAGCCGGCGGCGCGCCGTTGACCGCCGTTCATCGCGAGGGATGGTAGACACGGACGTCGGGAAGAACCGCATCGTGCAGCAGGTCCCGCGCGTCATCGCCATTGCCTCGGCCGCAGCCATCATCCTAGGTCTGCTCGCCAGCCCGTGGACGGCGGACGCGCAACCGTCGGTGAAGATGTACCGGATAGGGATTCTGACGGGGAGCTTTGCCGGGGCGTTTCCCGAGGCCTTGCGTTCGAGCCTGCGCGACCTTGGATACGTCGAAGGCCGGAATCTGATCCTGGATCTTCGAGAGACCGAGGGGCAACCTGAGCGGACCGACGAGCTCGCAGTCGAGCTGGCGCGGCTCAAGGTCGACGCGATTGTCGCGACGTATCCCGGCGCCGTCCTTGCCGCCCAGCGGGCGACGTCCACGATTCCGATCATCATGGTGAACAGTCCGGATCCTGTTCAGCTGGGTCTCGTTGCCAGCCTTGCTCGCCCCGGAGGGAACATCACCGGCGTGACCTCGCTGAGCATCGATCTGAGCATCAAGCAGCTCGAGCTCCTGCGGGAGGTGGTTCCCCGAGCCTCGCGGATCGCCGTGTTGTCGAATCCGGACAACCCGTGGCACCCGCTCGCCCTGAAGGGTCTGCGCGACGGCCACCGGTCGCTTGGGGTGCAGCTTCAGATCCTGGAGGTGCGAGGTCCCACGGAGCTCGACAGCGCGTTCCAGACCATGAGCCGGGAGCGCGCTACGGCCGTTCTTGCCCTGGCGGACCCGATGCTGTTCACGCATCGACAACGGCTGGCCGACCTTGCGGTCAAGCACCGCCTTCCCCTGATGGGCAGTCCGCTGGGGTACGTCGAGGCCGGAGGCCTGATGTCCTATTGGGCTGATCAAGGCGAGCAATACCGGCGGGTGGCCAGCTACCTCGACAAGGTTCTCAAGGGAGCACACCCGGGAAATCTCCCCATCGAGCAGCCGGGCAAATACCAGCTGCTGATCAACCTCAAGACGGCGAAGATGCTCGGCCTGACGATTCCGCAATCGCTGCTACAGCGGGCGGATCGCCTCATTCAGTGACGGTTCCGCGCGCGTCCGGACGTCCTGTCCCACGCGGCCGACGAGGCGCCAGGAAGTATCCCGGCGCCTCGCTGCCTGGCGCGTAGCGACGAGGAGTCGTGTTTGGCTCCAGCTGTCGTCGCCGCTAGCGTGCCCGCTCCACGAGCTTGACTTCACCAGACGTCACTTCGGGCGGCTTCGGTACGAGCGATGCGAGATGCTCCTTCACGAAGGTCGCAGCGGCCGTCGTGGACTCGGCCGCTCCCGAGAATGTCGTGAACCCGCTCAGGGTCACGAGCGTGCCCTTCCCCGCGTCGAGGATGGAGTAGCTCGCGAAGCCCGGCAGGTGCGTGACCAGCGGCAGGAATCCGCTCTTCGCGCGGGAGACGATCGTGTCGACGTTCTTCGGGTCGATCTCGTAGCGCCGCATGACCGCGTACTTCGGGGGCTCCTTGATCTCACGCAGCCGAAGCTCGCCTTCCAGCACGCGCGGGGGATTCGGGAGCATCGAGGCGATGTTCTCCTTCACCCATGCCGCCGCCTTCCGGGTCGATTCTTCCGCACTCGCCTTGGTCTCGTAGACGCTGTACGTCACGAGCTGGCCGTGGCCGGCGTCCGTGATCGCGTACGCCACGAAGCCCGGAATGGCCTTGATGATGGGAACACCCCCGGCGGCAACCCGACGAACGATCTCGGCGACGTTCTTGACGTCCAGCGTGTACTGCCTGAGAACTCCGTGCATGGGGCACCTCCTGCGTGGCTTCGGATTCACCTGCACTGTGGACCGGTCGGAGAGGGTAACTGGGGCGGATGCGGAGACCTCCGGCTCCGCGTCGATAGCAAGGGAGGTGAAGTGGTCTGGACTCTATGCCCGGTGGGGAACCCAGTCAACCGCGGAGCGGCCACATCTCCCGTCGCGCTCAGTCGCGACGCGGCGCGGGCCCGCCGGCGCCCTGGCGCATCCCGGAATCTCAAAACCGCGTACAACGTCTACCCGCCGCCCGGTTGCGGGCGGGTAGACATGGGACGCGACACTGGCTTACAGTCCGTCCATGCTCAGCGGCTGGCTCCCCGAGTCAGCGTCCGGCCAGGTTGTCCTCAGGGGTCGCGACGGCGCGACGGTCGTGACATGCGCCATCTTGGTCGTGATCACGGTAGTCGCATGGGTACGGGTCGTGTCATCGGCCATGACGCCCGACCCCATGCAGGGCATGATCATGGCGCCCACGGTCTTCGACGGGCTCGTCTACGTGGCGGGCTGGACCGTCATGATGGCAGCGATGATGCTGCCGAGCGCCCTGCCGATGATCGGACTCTACGCGGCGACCCAGCGGAACGGGGAGGGCCCGGCCCGGAAGATCCTGTCGGTGGCGCTGTTCACGTTCGTGTACCTCGGGGTGTGGGCGGCGACGGGTGTCCCGATGTACTTCGCGAGCACGCTGCTCGCTGCGAGCAACACCGTCGCGTTCGCGTACGGTGTCGCCGCGGTGCTCGTCGTTGCCGGGATCTTCCAGATCTCGCCGCTCAAGCAAATGTGCCTCCGTCACTGCCGCAGTCCGCTCGGATTCTTCCTTGGCCACTGGCGCGCGGGCTGGCGCGGCAGCCTCGCGATGGGATGGACGCATGCGATCTATTGCGTCGGGTGCTGCTGGGCGCTGATGGTCGTCCTGGTCGTGGCCGGGGCGATGGGTCTCGCCTGGGTCCTGCTCATCGCGGCCGCGGTGGCAGCCGAGAAGCTGCTGCCGGGCGGAAGCTGGATCGCGCGGGGCGTCGGTGTGGCGCTCGTGCTCCTGGGGCTGGCCGTCGCCATTCGACCCGATCTGGCCACGGCGCTGCGGGCCGGTGGCCACTCGATGTGAGGATGTCGCGTCATCGGCCGTCGATAATCACGGGAACGGAGGGAGATCGTCATGGCAAACGCTCAGTGGCGGGTTAGCGGGGAGTACTTCGAGGCCTGCAGCTGCGACTTCGTGTGTCCGTGCCCGACGTCCGGGCTGGCGGCCCCGCCCACCAAGGGTCACTGCGATGCGGGCCTCGTGTTCCACGTCGATCGTGGGGAACACGGCAGCACGAGGCTCGACGGTCTGAACTTCGCGATCTTGCTGCACACGCCGGGTCCCATGATCGCCGGCAACTGGACCGTCGGCGTGATCCTGGACGACCGCGCCTCTCCTGTCCAGCGCGAGGCGCTCACGGCGATCGCGAGCGGCCAGGGCGGCGGTCCGATCGGCGCACTCGGCCCTCTGGTCGGACGGTTCGGCGGCGCCGAGGCGAAGCCGATCAAGATCGAGACCACCGGGATGCGCCGGTCAGTCTCGATCCCGGGTGTGCTCGACATCGCCATCGAGGGAGTGGCGGGCGCCAAGCAGGGCGAGCCGATCTACTTCGACAACGTCGGTCACCCGGCCGCGACCCGGCTTGCGCTGGCGAAGGCCTCGCGCAGCCACATGCACGCCTTCGGCATCGACTGGGACGAAACGTCAGGCCGGAACAACGGCCACTTCGCACCGTTCGCCTGGAGCTCCAGCTAGAGAGGCACCTCGCGGCGATCCGGGAAGTCGGCCCGGGCGCCCGGCTCGAGCGGGCCCATCAGGATGTTCTCCGGATACTCGGTGAGGATCCGCCGGCGCATGCGGACGTTCGCCTCGAAGTCCGCCGAGGGGACGGGCTCGTGCGCGAAGTGACCGAACACGTCGCGACCCCGCACGAGCTGCCCCGAGCCCCGTCCGACCGACTGGCGTCCCGACGCCGGCGTGTAGTCGTGGAGGATCGCGAAGCGCGCGGCCCGCGCGCGGTTCGGGGCCGAGCCGTGGACCACGTTGGCGCTGAAGATGGCGACCTCGCCGGCTCGAAGCTCCATGTACACGGCCTCGCTCGGGTCGACCTCGCGCAGCCGCGCCACGCGCCGGTGCGCCTGCCCCGGGTTCTCGACGAGGTCGAAATCCCGGACACGGTCGTGGGTCCGCGGGATCACCGCGAGGCAGCCGTTCTCCACCGTCGCCTCGGAGATGGCCACGTAGACGATCGCCGGCGCGGGCTCGACGACGATGCGCGCCGAGTCCTGGTGCCAGCCGTAGTGCGTGCCCGACCCCGGCTCCTTGATCCGGAACACGGAGTCCGTCAGGAGGACATCCTCGCCCAGGAGGTCGGCCACGGCGTCGAGGAGCCGCGGATGCGTCGCGTTCGCGTAGACCCAGTCGAACAGGAGATTGCACTTGATGTCGAAGGCCCAGCCGGAATCGGCAGGGTGCTCGGTCCGGAAGCGCTCGGCGGTCTCCCGGAACCGCTCGCACTCGGCCTCGCTGAAGACCGGAACGCCGGCGAGGAACCCTTCCTCGCGGAACTGCTCGACCTGCGCGCGCGCGAGCGCCACGCCGCGGCTCCCGGGATCTACGCGGCCCGTGCGGGCCCGAGGCCTTGCAGCAGGCGCCCGTATCCCTGGAGCGGCCGCCCGTAGCCGACCAGCGACAGCGCCTCCCAGACCTGGGCCTGGTTGCTCGTGACGACGGGGCGGCCGGTCGCGGCCTCGAGCGCGGCGATGGCGGCGTGCCCCTGGAGCCCGGTACAGGAGATGAACAGCGCCTCCGCGCCGGGGACCGTGATCGATCTCCCGGCGGCCACGATCGCCTCCGGCGGGACGCTGGCGATCTCCGGCTCGGTCCGGAGGTGGAAGCTGCCGAACTCGACGACCTCGAGGCCGGAGGCGACCAGGAACCCGTGGATCGCCTCGTTCACCTCGTCGACGTAGGGGGTCAGCACGGCGATCCGCCGCACGCCGAGGCGCCGGAAGGCCGCCACCGCCGCGGTGATCGGCGTCGTGAACGGGACGCCGGGCTTGGCGGCCTCGATGGCGCGCGCCACCTTGTCCAGACCCGCGGCGACCGTGCCCGACGTGCAGGAGAAGGCCACCACGTCGATCCGGCCCCCGGGCAGCAGGAGCGCCGTGGCCCGGGAGAGATCGTCGACCATGCGGGAGAGGTTCGCCATCACCACCGGGTTCTCGAACGCCACCCGGCTCACGACCATCGACACCGGATGGCCGTGGAGCATCTCGGCGAACGCCACCTCGCTCACCTGGTCGGTCGCGGGCACGACCAGGCCGATGCGCGGCGACTCCGGCGGATCCCTGGCTTCGCGATCGGAATGTCCCGGACGATCATCGGCTCCTCCCTTACACGACCGTGCGGCCGCCGTCGACCGGCAGCGCGACGCCGGTGATGAAGCCGGCGTCCTCCGAGGCCAGGAAGAGCATCGCCCTGGCCACGTCCTCGGGCGTGCCCGCCCGCCCGAGCGGGCAGACCTCCTTCCACGCGGCGATGGTCGCTCCCATGTCGTACATCCCGCGGGTCATGGGCGTGTCGATGAAACCCGGGCAGACGCAGTTCACGCGGATGCCGTGGCGCGCTCCCTCGACCGCCGCCATCTGCGTGAGCTGGAGGATGCCGGCCTTCGACGCCGAGTAGGCGCCGTGCCCCTCCTTCGCCCGGATGGCCGCGCGGGAGGCGATGTGGACGATCGCTCCCCCGCCCTGCTCGCGCAGCGCGCGGAGCGCCGCCCGGGTGAGGAGGAAGGCGCCGGTCAGGTTCACCGCCATGACCTCCTCCCACTCCTTCTCGGAGGTGTCCTCGAGCGGCGCCACGCGGAGGATGCCGGCGCAGTTGATCACCACGTCGAGGCGGCCGAAGGTCCGGCGCGCCAGGGCGACGGCCGCGTCCACGTCCTCGGCGCGCGTCACGTCACACGCGCAGGCCTCCGCCCGGCCGCCGCCCGCCCGGACGAGGGCCGCGGTCTCCTCGGCCGCCACGCGGTTGACGTCGGCGACGACGACCGCCCCGCCCCGCTCGGCGAGGAGCCGCGCCGTCGCCCGCCCGATGCCCGACCCCGCGCCCGTGATCACGCCGACCTTGCCCGTGAACGTCATCGACTCCTCCCCCATCCCCCGACCCCTCCCCTCGCCGGGGGAGCGGCGACTCCCGTCGCACCCCAGGCGTGGCGTGGTGCCAAGCGGCTCCCGCCAGCCGCGTCATCGAATCTCTCCCATGGTCTTCTCGATGGCGGCACGGAGAATCGCCACCGTCTCGTCGATCTCCGCCTCCGTGATCACGAAGGGCGGCGCCAGCGTCACCACCTCGCCGCGCGTCCTGAGCATGAGCCCGGCCTCCTGCGCGTGCCGCGTGATCCGCATGCCCACGCGGAGATCCGGGGCGAAGGCCGCCTTCGTCCCGCCGGTCGGCGACCAGCTCGACGGCCGCCATGAGGCCGAGCCCCCGCACCTCGCCGACGCACTCGAGATCCTCGAGGGTACGCAGCCGGTCCAGCAGGTAGCGGCCGAGCCGGGCGACGCGCGGGACGAGCCGCTCGCGCTCCAGGATGTCCAGCGTTCGGAGCGCCACCGCGCAGCAGACCGGGTGCCCGGCGTAGGTCGAGGAGTGCGCCCACCGCTCGGCCGCCGGCGCCTCGTGGATCGCGCGCGCGATCGCCTCGCTCACCATCATCCCGCCGAGCGGCAGGTACGCGCTGGTGACGCCCTTGGCGAAGGTGAAGATGTCCGGCTGCACGCCCCAGTGCGTGAGCCCGAACCACTCCCCCGTCCGGCCGAACCCCGTGATGATCTCGTCGGCGATCAGGAGCACGTCGTGCCGGTCCAGGATCTCCCGAACCCGCGGGAAGTAGTCGTCCGGGGGGACGATGACCCCGCCCGCGCCCTGCACCGGCTCGGCCAGGAAGGCCGCCACGGTCTCCGGCCCCTCGCGGACGATCGCCTCCTCCAGCACGCGGGCGGCGGCCGCCCCGGGTCCCTCGCCCGGCCGGGCGAAGTCACAGCGGTACGGGTAGTGCGAGCGGACGTGGAGGAACTCCGCGAGCCGGGGCTGGAACATCCGCGCGTAGTCCGGAATCCCGGTCGCGCTCATGCCCGCGATCGTCGCGCCGTGATACCCGTGCTCCAGCGAGATCACCTTGACCTTCGACGGCCGGCCCCGGCGCCGCCAGAAGTAGCGCGCCGTCTTGAACGCCGCCTCGTTGGCGTCGACGCCGCTGGTGGCGAGGAAGCTCGCCCGCAGCCCGGGATATGCGAGGGTCTCGAGGCGCGCGGCCAGCTCGAGCGCCGGCGCGTTCGCGTAGCCGCTGTACGTGTTGGCGAAGGCGAGCCGCCGCATCTGGTCGGCCGCGGCCTCGACCAGCTCCTCACGCCCGTGCCCCAGGTTGACGTTCCAGAGGCCGGCCAGCCCGTCGATGTACGAGCGCCCCTCCGCGTCCTCGAGCCGGATGCCCTGACCGCGGACGAGGACGGTGAGACGCCCCTTGTCCGCCGGATCGGTCATGGGGTGGAGATAGCGCTCGTCGAGCGCGGCGTAGCTCGAGGTCATCGGACGCTCCTCGGTCGAAGGTGACGGCGAGCCGGAGGCCGCCGGGAATCCACGAACCGAATCGTGGCCGCGCGGCGCGAGCGTGTCAAGGTGCGATCCCCCGGACCCTGCCGTAGCCGCCCTCGATCGGCAGTGGGCGGCCAGCTGCCTTGACAGCCCAGGACCGGTGGCTATACTGACCGAGCTTTCGGGCGCCTGATGCAGCGTTATCTCGTCGAGCGAACCGTCCAGCTGGTCCTCGTCCTGTTCTTCCTCTCGATCATGGTCTTCACGATCGTGCGGCTCATTCCCGGAGACCCCGCGGCGGTCATGCTGGGCACCGAGGCCACGCCGCAGGTGATGGCCCAGATCCGGCGCGAGATGGGACTGGACCAGCCCATCGTCGTCCAGTACGTTCGCTGGCTCCGGGCCGTGGCCGCCGGGAACTTCGGAACGTCCTGGGTCTCCAAGCAGCCGGCACTGGCGCTGATCCTCGGCGCGCTGCCGGTGACGCTCCAGCTCGTGGCGAGCGCGTTCGTCGTCGCGCTCCTCATCGCCTTCCCGGCCGGCATCGTCGCCGCGCTGCGCCCGCGCTCGTGGGTCGACCAGGGGTCGACGACCTTCGCCCTCCTCGGTATCTCTCTCCCGAGCTTCTGGCTGGGCATCATGCTCGTTCTTCTCTTCTCGCTCGAGCTCCGGTGGCTGCCGCCGTCGGGATACCTGCCGCTCAGAACCGATCCCGTCGGCGCCCTCCGGACGAGCATCCTGCCCGCGGTCACCCTCGGGGTCGCGCTCGCGGCGCCCCTGACGCGCTTCCTTCGCTCGGGCATGCTCGATGTCCTGGCGCTCGACTACGTCCGGACCGCCCGCGCCAAGGGCCTGCCCGAGCGAGCGGTCGTCACCCGGCACGCGCTGAAGAACGCCTTGCTGTCGGTCGTCACCGTGCTGGGCCTCCAGCTCGGGGCCCTCCTCGGCGGCAGCATCGTCATCGAGCAGGTCTTCGGATGGCCCGGGCTGGGGCGCCTCTCGCTGGCCGCCATCCAGCAGCGTGACTACGGCGTGGTCCAGGGCGTGGTGCTGTTCGTCGCCACCGCCTTCGTGCTGGTCAACTTCGCGGTGGACCTCCTGTACCTGTACCTCGATCCGCGGATCCGGTACGGGTCTCCGGGCTGAGCGGCATCCGATGACAGTGCTCAGGGGCTTGCTTCGCAGCCGCACGGCGGCGTTCGGGCTTGGGCTGACCGGCCTCCTCGCGCTGCTCGCCATCTTCGCCCCCTGGGTCGCGCCGTATCGGCCCGACGAGATCCATCCCATCGACAGCCTCCTCCCGCCGTCCGCCCGCTACTGGCTGGGCACGGACGACCTGGGGCGCGATATCCTGAGCCGGATCGTGTACGGGGCGCGCGCCTCGCTCATGGTCGGCGCGATCGCGGTGGGGATCGCAGCCTCCGTGGGCATCCCGCTGGGTCTCCTGGCCGGATACGTCGGCGGCCGGCTCGACGGCCTCATCATGCGCCTCATGGACGCGCTGCTGGCTTTCCCGGCGATCTTGCTGGCCATCGCGCTGATGGCCGTCCTCGGACCATCGCTCCAGAACGCCATGGTGGCGATCGGAATCGTGTTCGTCCCGGCCTTCGCTCGCATCACGCGTGCCAACGCCCTGTCGATCCGCGAGAAGGAGTTCGTCGAGGCCGCGCGGGCGCTGGGGGCTGGCAGCGTCTACATCGCGGCCGGTGTCATCCTGCCCAACTGCCTCTCGCCGCTGATCGTCCAGGGCTCGCTCGCCGTGGCCAACGCGATCCTCGTCGAGGCCGCGCTGTCGTTCCTCGGGCTCGGGGTCCAGCCGCCGGATCCCTCCTGGGGCTCCATGCTCGCCTTCGGACGGAACCTGCTCAGCCAGGCGCCCTGGTACGCGACGTTCGCCGGGCTTTCGATCTTCGTCACGGTGCTCGCGACTCAACTTTCTGGGCGACGGGCTCCGCGAGGCGCTCGACCCTCGTCTCCGCATGGCGGAGCGCGGCGCATGAGCCGCGCCGCCGCAATCCCCTCGGCACCACCCGTCACACCGCCCCCACAGGAGGATCACACCATGACCGACACACGACGCATCCTCGACGTCCTCGAGTCCAACGGCACGCCGCTCAGCCGTCGGGATCTGCTCCGCCTCGCGGGCGAGGGCGGTATCGCCCTGGCCGGCCTCGGCCTCCTCGCCGGAGCCCAGCCGGAGCCCGCGGCCGCCCAGGGGGGCGGCACGATGCGGATCCACATGGCGACGGACATCCAGCAGCTGGACCCCCACCTGGTCACGGCCTGGAACGACTACTGCCCGTGGGAGTCCATGTTCTCCAGCCTGACCGCGCTGGATCGCGACTTCCAGCCGGTGCCCGACCTCGCGCAATCCTGGACCCAGCCCGACCCGAAGACCTACGTGTTCCAGCTGCGGAAGGGCGTCCTCTTCCACAGCGGGCGGGAGATGAAGGCCGCCGACGTCAAGTTCTCGCTCGAGCGGATCCAGAGCCTCGGCGGACGGAGCAAGTGGTTCACGCTCATCCTCGATCTGGACCGCGTCGAGGTGGTCGACGACTACCGGGTGCGACTCCTCCTCAAGCAGCCGTCGGCGCCGTTCCTGGCCAACCTCGCCTTCGCGACGATCGTGGCCCAGGAGAACGTCGAGAAGATCGGCCTCGAGCCGATCGGGACGGGGCCGTTCCGCTTCGTCGAGCGAGTGCCGAACTCGCACCTGCTGGTCCGCCGCTGGGACAAGTTCTACGTGCCCGGCCAGCCGAAGGTGGACGAGATCCGGTGGGTGCCCGTGGTCGAGCCGGCGACGCGCGTCGCCAATCTCAGGACCGGGACCGCCGACATCATCAGCGAGGTTCCTCACTCGACGCTGGCGGAGCTGCGCAGCACGCCGGGCATCACGCTCCACGACCCGAAGGCCTCGTCGGCCTACGCCGTCATCCTGCTCAAGCACGCCCCGCCGCTCGACAACAAGAAGGTCCGGCAGGCGCTGGGCATGCTGGTCGACCGGGAGGCGCTCAACCGCTCGGTCTTCTTCGGCGTCGGCACGACCGCACAGGGCTGCAACCCCTTCCCGGTCGGGCACTGGGCGCACGCGGACGTCAACTGCGCCAAGTACGACCCCGAGGGTGCGACGAAGCTCCTGGCCGAGGCCGGGTTCCCGCAGGGGCTCGAGCTCGAGTGGAAGGTCATGAACTTCCCGCAGCCGATCAAGATCGCCGAGGTCTGCAAGGAGACGTTCAAGCGGGGCGGCGTGAACGTCAAGCTCGTCCAGCTCGAGTTCGCCACCTGGATCCAGCAGGTCTACCGCGACAAGCAGTTCCAGCTCGGCCAGACGACGTTCCTGCGGGAGGCCGATCCCGACGGCCTGGTGGTCAGCGCTCTCTTCACGGGCGGCCAGAACAACCCGGGCGGCTACAGCACCAAGGACATGGACGCCCTCCTGACGCAGGGTCGCGGAGAGCTCAACGTCGAGAAGCGGAAGGCGATCTACAAGCGGATCGCAGAGATCGTCGCGGACGAGGTCCCGTGGATCCGCGTCCAGCCGAACCCGTTCATCTGGGCCGCGACGAGCAAGGTCGGCGGGTTCTACATCAACAACCAGTCGCGGCCCTTCGTCGCCCTCCGCGAGATGACGGTCCAGAAGTAGCCGCCATGGCACCTCCACCGCGTCACCGCGTCGCTCAATGTGGTGGGGGGGTCTGGGCCACAGGCCGAAGACCGTCGGCCATAGGCCGAAGGCCGTCCAACGAAGCGCCGCCGCTCCTCTCCGGGAGGACGGCGCCGTGATGCCCCCGACGCTCCGGGCCGGCGTGGGCCGAGCGGTCATCACCCCGCCCGTCGGCATCGCCCACGCCGGCTGGGGCGTCCAGACGCACCAGCGGGCCGAGGGGGTCGACATGGACCTCCTGGCCACCGTTCTCGTGCTCGCCAACGGGCCCGTCGAGGCGGCGCTCGTCGACGTCGACTTCTGCGTCGTCGGGCGCGACCTCGCCGATCCCATCCGCCAGGCGGTCGCCGACCTCTGCGGGATTCCGTTCGCGCACGTCCGGCTCTCGTACACCCACACGCACTCGGGTCCGATGCTGGGCCCGAGCTGGATGACCGAGGGGGAGGAGCTGATCGGCCCTTACGTCGCGAGCCTGGCCGGGCGGATCGCGGGCGCCGCCTGGGAGGCCAAGCGACGCCTCCAGCCGGTCCGGGTGGCGGCGGGCTCCGGCTCCTCGGACATCGTCGTCAACCGGCGACTCAAGCTCCCGACCGGCCGGGTCGTCGCCGGCCGCAACTGGGACGGCTTCGCCGACCGCGAGGTGAAGGTCGTGCGGATCGACGACCTCGACGAGCGCCCGCTCGCCGTGATCGTCCACTACGGCTGCCACCCGACGATCATGGGACATCCGAACCGCCTGATCACGCCCGACTACCCGGGCATGGTCCGCCAGGTCGTCGAGCATGCGACCGGCGCCACGTGCCTCTTCCTCCAGGGCGCGGCCGGGAACGTCCACGCGATCGTCGACTACGTGGGAGATGCCGCGGTCTATCGCCGGCTTGGGGCGATCCTGGGGCACGAGGCGGCCCGGCTCGCCCTGCGCCTCCAGACCGTGCCGCGGCGAGAGCGGCTCCTCCGGGTCATGGAGTCCGGCGCCCCGCTCGGGATCTACGCGGACGAGCCGGCGGGCGAGCCGGACGGAACCCTGCGCGTGGCGACGCGGGCCATGCGGCTCCCCGTGAGGGAGTACCCGCCGGTCGCCGAGGCCGTCGCGGACGCCCGGAGCCGGGCCGCAGAGCTCGCGGCGAGCCGGGGCAAGGTCAGCGAGGAGAACCTGTGCGTCGCCGTCGGACTGGCGCGGCGCGCCGGCATGTTCGCCGACAAGGCCCGGCAGTTCCAGGGGCTCCTCGAGGTGGAGACGGAGCTCCACGGCATCCGTCTCGGTGACGTGGCGCTGGTCGGATTCTCGGGAGAGCCGTTCAGCGAGCTGGGCGTCCAGGTCAAGGCACGCTCGCCCTTCCCGCATACGCTCTTCTCCGGGTACACGAACGACTACCTCGGCTATCTTCCGACGGCCGAGGCCTACCCGGACCGTGGCGCTGCACGGGATCCGGCTCGGCGACGTGGCGCTGGTCGGGTTCGCGGGAGAGCCATTCAGCGAGCTGGGCGTCCAGGTCAAGGCACGGTCGCCCTTCCCGCACACTCTCTTCTCGGGTTACACGAACGACTACCTCGGCTACCTGCCGACGGCCGAGGCCTATCCGGACCGGGGCTACGAGGTCGACACCTCTCCGTTTCGCCCCGGCGCCGGCGAGCAGCTCGTCGACGCGAGCCTGGCGCTGCTGACCGACCTCCGCGCGTAGCGCGCCCGGTCGCACCACCTCTCGCATACGCGCCGAATCGAACCGCTGCTCAGGGCACCACCTTGATGCGCGGATCGAGCACGTCGCGCAGCCCGTCGCCGAGCAGGTTGAGGCCCAGCACGGTGATCGCGATGGCGATCCCGGGAGCAGGGAGATCCAGGGCGCCTCCCGGATGTAGTTGCGGCCATCGGCGATGACGTTGCCCCAGGTGGGGGTCGGCGGCGGCGGTCCGACGCCGATGAAGCTCAGCACGGCCTCGGCCAGGACCGACACCGCGAAAATGAACGTGAGCTGGACGATCAGCGGCGCCATGCTGTTCGCCAGGATGTGGCGAAAGAGGATCCGGAGGTAGCCGGCCCCGGCCGCCAGGGCGGCCTGGACGTACTCCATCTCGCGCACCACCAGCACCGAGGCGCGCACGATCCGTGCCGTGCGCGGCGCGTAGGCGACGGTGAGGGCCAGCACCACGTTCATCTCCGAGGCGCCGAGCGTGGCGACCAGCGCAATGGCCAGCAGGATGGCGGGAAACGCCATCAGGCCGTCCATGAGTCGCATGATCACGTTGTCGAGCCGCCGGAAATAGCCGGCGGTGGCGCCGATGAGCGTGCCGAGGATCGCCGTTCAGCACCACCACCATCAGGCCGATCCGCAGCGACACCCGGGCCCCGTGCAGGACCCGGCTGAGGACGTCGCGGCCGAAACCGTCGGTGCCGAGCAGGTAGATCCCGGTCGGCGCACCCAGACGATAGCGGAAATTGTTCTGATTCGGAGGATGGGGAGCCAGGCAGCCGGCGGCCAGCCGCGATTACGACGACGAGAGCGAAGAGGACGAACCCGGTCATGAAGAGCCGGTGGTGACGAGGCGACGCCAGATCACCTTGGAGCGGTCGGACCCGGTCGGCGCCGCGCCTGACCCGCCCCGCCGCGGCGAGCGCGGCTCACTCATAGCGCACCCGCGGGTCGAGCCAGGCGTACAGGATGTCCACCATGATGTTGACGAAGACGTAGATCGAGGCCGTCAGCAGGAGGCCGCCCTGGATGACCGGATAGTCGCGCCGCAGGATGGCGCCGATGATCAGGCGGCCGACGCCGGGCAGGGAGAAGACCTGCTCCACGACCACGGCCCCGCCGAGCAGGATGCCGACGATGAGGCCGATGACCGTGACGACCGGAATCAAGGCGTTCGCCAGGGCGTGCTGGCCGATCACCAGCCGCTCGGGCAGCCCCTTGGCGCGCGCGGTCCGGACGTAGTCCTGCCGCAGGACCTCCAGCATCGTGGCCCGGGTGATCCGGGCCAGGAGCCCGAGCTGGGTCATGCCGAGCGCCGCCGCGGGCATGATCAGGCTGCGCAGCCACGGCCACACCCCCTTGCTCAGCTCCACGTAGCCGCCGGTCGGGAACCATCCGAGCATGACCGCGAAGAGGTAGATCATCACCAGTCCCACCCAGAAGTCGGGCAGGGAGAGACCGAGCAGCGCCATCGTCATGGCGGACTGATCGACCCAGGTGTTGCGCTGACGGCGGCCACGACGCCCAGGACGAGGGCCACGGTCGAGCGAGAGCGCGAGGGCCAGGCCGGTCGAGCGACAGGGTCACGGGCGCGCGCTCGAGGATGGCGGTGGTCACGCTGCGATGCAGCAGGATCGATTGCCCCAGATCTCCTTGGAGGAGTCGCCGGTACTAGGCTCGAGCATCTGGACGTCGACGGGCTGGTCGAGGCCCGAGCTGGCTGCGGATGCGGGCCACCTCGTCGGCGGACGCGCCCGGGCCGGCGATCTCCGAAGCGGGGTCCCCAGGAACGAGAAAGATGATCAGGAACGAGACCAGGGATACGACCGCCAGGATCGGGATGGCGCTGAGCAGCCGGTAGACCAGGTAACGGCCCATGCCGGACTCCGCGGGAACCACCGAGAAAGAGCGTGCACGGAGGGAGGGCCGATGCGGCCCCCCTCCGCGCCGGAGCAGTCGCAGCGGCCTACTCGAACCAGCAGTCCCACATGCGCGGAATCCGGCCGGTGGCGTAGCCGGCCACGTTGGCCCGGGTGGCCTGATATCGCCCGAGATCGCCGACCTTGATGCCCGGCACGAATTCGAAGAATCGCTTCTGGAAGTCGGCGAAGGCCTTGTTCCGGTCCTCGACCTTCAGCGAGGTATTGAGGGCGGCGTCGGCCCGCGTCAGCTCGGCATCGGGGGCGTACTGAACGCCCTTGCCGCCGTTCTCGCTCGTGAAGAAGCCGGCCACCTTGTACGGACCCTCGTACGGCTCGATGCCGAAGCCGAGGGCCCACAAGTTCCAGCCCTCCGGCTTCAGCCGGATCTCGAACGCCGTCGGCCAGTCGATGACGTTGAGGCGGACGTTGAATCCCGGCCTTCTTGAGCTGCTCGCTGGCCACCACCGCGGTGTCCTGGTGGTTCTTGTAGGTGCTGTCGGTCAGGAAGACGATCTCCTCGCCCTTGTAGCCCGCCTCTTGCAGGAGCTGCTTGGCCTTCGCCGGCGTTCTTCTGGTTGTAGAACTCCTTGCCGATGTCGCCCGCGAAGTAGGTGGTGCCCGGATGCTGCCAGCCGTGCGTCAGCCGATAGAGGCCTTCGCCGGCGATGGCCATGATCTCTTCGCAGTCGAGCGTCGCCTGGATCGCCTGCCGAACCTTCTGATGTTGGCGGTCGCGCCCCTAGGCGGCGTTGATGATGATGGTCTGGAACGCCCACGGCATGACCGGGTAGATCTTGACGTTCCTGTTGCCCTTCAGGCGATCGGCCGTCGGCGGCGGCAGCATGTCGACGGCCTGGATCTCGCCGGTCTCGAGTGCGGCGTCGCGGGCGCCGCCCTCCGGGATGTGCCGGAAGGTCACGGTGTCGAAGTAGGCGGTCTTCTTGCCGCCGAAGCCGTCGCGCTTCGTGAAGCTGGCGTTCGCCGTGTAGCCGTCGAAGCGCTTCAGCAGAACGTGGCTGTCCGGCTTGAACTCCACGAACTGGTAGGGGCCGGTGCCGATGTGGTTGATCTTGTTGCGCTCCTTGTCGCCCTCGCTGGCCGGCATGATGCCGACCGGCGCCCGCGGCGAGCTGAGCTGGTCGATGAAGCCCGGGACCGGCTGCTTGAGCGCGACCCGGACCACGTACTTGCTGACGGCAGTGATCGAGTCGACCGGCTTCATCATGGCGGCGCTGCCGCCGACCTTGCCGTAGCGTTCCAGCGAGGCCTTGACGTCCTGGGCCGTCATCTCCTGGCCGTTGTGGAACTGCACGCCCTGTCGCAGCGTGAAAGTGTAGGTCTTGCCGTCCGGCGAGATGTCGGTCTTCTGGGCAAGGTCGGGGATGGGGTTCCCGTTCTCGTCGCGCGCGTACAGGGTCTCGATCCAGTGCAGGCTGATGTTGCGGGAGACCTCCGCAGACGAGGCCTGCGCGTCGGTGAGCGGCGGGGCGGAGATGGTGCCGACGATCACGTCGCCGCCGCGCTTCTGGGCCTGGGCCGGGACGCCGAGCAGGGCGACGGCGCCGGCGGCGCCGCCGAGGACCAGGATCTCTCTGCGCGTGAGTTGCATGGCTGTGTCCCCCTTCTGTCAAGGCGTGTGAACAAACGCCGAGCCCAGCGCGAGATGGAGATCGAACGAGGTCGCCACTCGCCATCCAGCGTGAAACAACAGCATAGCCCAGGTGGGAGTGGCGGGGGAATGCCGAGTTTGGTGGCGCTACGAGGTGCCGGGTCCGCTCAGGCGCGGGCCAGGTTCTGCGGATAGCCGAGCTTCGCAGCGTCGGCCTCGCCCAGGGCGACGTCCACGGCCGCGAACGGGGCATCGGCGGTGGTCTCGGCAAGGGCGTCGCCCTCCGGCGACACGATCCAGCTCCCGCCGGGAAAGGCCTCGCGCTCGTACGAGCGGCGATTGGCCGAGGCCACGAAGCACCTGGGCGCCCGCGTGCCCGATCTTCCACGACAGATCGGTGAAGAGCATCTCCGTGCACACCTGGAATCCGACGTGGACGGGCGCAAACATCAGCGCCGATCAGACTTGGCTCAG